>NZ_MQUS01000062.1 GCF_001953885.1 Streptomyces sp. IMTB 2501
AGAAAAAGGCGTATTGAATGACTATTAGTCCGTCCGGATGATCTACTGACGCTCGCTCACCCCATGCCGACCGCGTGTCGCTGCGAAATCCATGAGTTGACTGTGTTAATCGACCGGCCCTGCCGAAGACGGCCTGGCAGGAGATCGCAGAGTGGCGGAAAGTGCTGGTCGACCGCAGGCACGCGGCGGCCGGGCCTGGCACCGAGCCGCGGGGTTTTTGCCGGTTGGTTGGATGGGCTCGCGACCGGTGTCGTTCAGTCAATCGAGGGTGGCAGCGTGCCGTTGACGTCTGCTACGTGCGGATCTGACGGAGAGACTGCGCGTTCTTGAGTGTGTCGGCGTCGACCTGGTCTGGGATCGGCACGCGGCCTCGGCCAGGGCGCGGTGTGGGCTGACGGACATCGGGCATCACGCCGGAGACCCCATCGGTGGCGCCATGGCTCCCCGGGCACCGCGCTCCAGGTCCACAACACCCGGCGCCGGCGCGAGCGCTTCCTGGTGGCCGGCCTGACCGAAGCGGATCTTCAGGCCGTCCGGCGGGTCATGGCTCACTGCGGCTTCCTGGCCACGTCCTGTGCCATGTCCGCCACCCAGGGCCGTCGGCCTCAGTGACCCGGGCCGAGTTCTGGCGAAAGGGGCGCACCGAACCGGGGCCGAGCCGGCGGTCGGCCTCGGCCAGGCTCAGCCGGGACCTGATGCGGCTCTTGCGGAAACCCGCCCGTGTGGGGAGGCGCGCGCCTGTGCGCCCGGGCCCGCGGAGTAGCGCGGTGTGGGGGTGGGGGAACAGCTGCTCAGCTTGTTCCATAACCTTTGGCAGCGCCTCAGTGAGACCGGTAGGTTCTCCGCGGTGACCTCGATGGAGACGCAGGGCCTCGTGTCGATGACGGACGAGGCCCAGTTGCGCTGGATGGCGCTGGGAGACAGGACCGGGCTGCCGGCCGTGGTCATGCTCCATGGCGGTCCGGGTCTGCCGGACTACCTGGGCGATGTCGCCGCCATGGTCGCGGATCTTGCGCCCGTGTACCGGTACGACCAGCGCGGCACGGGCCGATCGCCGTGGTGGGGGTGCCATTCCCTTGCCCGGCATGTCGACGATCTCGCCGAGCTGCTCGACGCATGGGACGTGCCCAAGGCCGTGCTGATTGGGCATTCCTATGGAACCGACCTGGCGAGCCGGTTCTGCCTGACGCACCCTGGCCGAGTTGCCGCGATGCTGCTGATGTGCGGGCCGTTCGTCGGTGATTGGCGTTCCGGGGACCGAGCGGAGCGTGGTCGCCGCATGTCCACAGCACAGCAGGAGCGGCTCCACGCATTGGAGGAGGTGCCGGACCGCACGGAGGAAGAGGAAGTCGAGTTGCTCACGCTGACCTGGTTCACCGACCACGCTGACCCCGAACGCGGATGGCACTGGGCCGCGCAGGGCGCCCGGCGGCGTCGCCCTGTCAACTGGGCTATGAACGCTGAACTTGGCAGGGAAAGACGCGCGGACCCGCTCGATGAGCATCTCGCCGAGCTGCGCGCGTGCCTGCCCGCGCGAACGGAGCTACTCGGTGGGGCCGACGATCCCCGCCCTGTGTGGGCTCTTGAATCACTAGCGCTCCGGCTCGATCTTCCGCTGACGCGGATCGAGGGCGCCGGGCACGAACCCTGGTTGGAGCAGCCCGACGCCGTGCGTGCGCACCTTCGGCGATTCGTGCAAGGCACGGTGGGCGCATAGGGTTTCGGCCGGTTTACCGGCTGACCTCAGGCCCGGCTGTCGGCACCGTGGAGGGTCCGGTGTCGAAATCGGCCTCGAACCAGGCCGCTCACCTGGGTATTCTCCGGGTGCTGAGGCGGCCTTCGTCCGATCATGTGCTCCGACCAAGGTGCACACATGACCACGACGAAGGCCATGAGGATGAGTCTGCTGCCTGATCATGTTCTGGGGCAGGCGTCGTATGGGCCAGGCCGACGTCTTCGGCGAACATCCGAATGGCCTCGCTGACCGTGAACAGGTCGTCCTTCCCGGACGGATTCACACCCCCATACGAACGCATCGGCTCGATCTCCATGGCCGCGTCGCCGAGGCGCCACTGGACGCTGCTCATCGTCAAGACCCAGTCCCGCTCTAGCTTGACCAGCTCGTCGTAGCGGTCCCGGGTCACACTGCCGACCATCGCGGACATCTGCATCCACCCCACGGGCCCGGCGCGGCACCCTTCATACCGTCAACTCGTCGCTGATACCCAGTTACTTGGCACCATCCGGCGGCCCTGGAATGGGTCCAGGGCCAGGGCTCACGGGCTCGGCGCGTTAAACGGCCCTGCAGTATCGGGGCGCGCGGTCTTACACCCCGCCCGGCTGCGTGCGCCGCCGGTGACAGGCTCGGTTGCGACAACGGGGAGAGCGGTACCGTGTCGAGGCGGGATGTTCCACCCTGACCGTCCAACCCATGCCGCACTCCAGGCAGTTCGCCGTGCGGGCCGCCTTCACCGCCTCGGTCTGAGCCCGCGTCCGCCGCAGCCGGTACCAGTGCCGCGCACGACAGACCGAAGAGCACAACACCGCCGTCGACTCCACCGACGGCATCAGCGGACCACCGCACCTCCGACACAACCGCGGCCCGGCGTCCTGCTCCGCGGTCACGACCAGCCGCAGCCGGGGCACCCCGTCCCCCTCCCATGTGCGCCACCGTACGAAGCAAGAGCGGCCGCCGGAACACCTCTGGGACTCCTCAATTCACCGGCCGCCCGTCGGTGCTCCTCCCATAGCCGAGGCCATGGACTTCACTCCGGCTGGGCGGCCAGACCCTTGATCTGGCGGCCCGCGTCACGCACGGAAGGGGCTCGCGCAGGGGCAGCGGCTGTCCGTGCGAGGTTGCGCCGGGTACCCTGGCGACCCCTGCCCCGGCCGTCGTACGGCCGCACCGCCGCACCTACCCCGGCCAGGACGACCCGACGGGCTAAACCCGCAAGTGGGCCGGTACCTACCTCGTCACGCCCAATGGATGCGAGGACGCACCCATCCTGGGGAGGGACCGTGTCGTCAAGGCCCTCCGACGCTGACGACACGGTCTTGCGGGAGGTTCAAAGACGTCTTCTGAGCCGGATTCAACGGGCGGCCCCCGCACCCACGAGTGGCCGGGTGCGGGGCTGACGTCAGCGACGGGTGGTTAGCAGTTGGGGGTGTGGCAGGCCACCGACTGGCTGCCTCCGGGGCCCCAGGCGAGTTCGAGGTCGCTGTTGCCGATGCTCGCCCATGGGGGACTGTGAACGACGCCGATCTCCTCGATCGACTCCTGCGGCGGTGCTGACCAGTACGGAGCGTTGTCGATCCAGTCAAGGCCCCAGTGGGAGCTGTCGTGGATGACGGCGGTGCTGCCGCTGCACACCTTGTTGGTTTCGCTGTAGCCGAGGCTGGCGCCCCTGTAGCTGAGGCTGCCACTCCAGGTGGCGTCGTGGCATCCGGTCGACCCCGGCGCGGGGGTGTAGTTGACGACGGTGTTGCCGGACCCGTACCACATGAGGATGTAGAGCGTGTTGGGATAGAAGACCCCGGGGTTTTCAGTGGCGACGAGGTCGTCCCCGACGTACCAATCGCTGCCGTTGGTCTGGATCAGCTTGCGGGTGAAGCAACCCCACACCCCGTATACGTAGTAGAGGCGGGACGGCTGCAGGCAGCCGGACTGGTAGTAGCTGCCGCTGATGTCGTGGGGGACGACACCCTTGACGGTCCGGTACTTGCCCAGTTGTGCGTTGGCGGATGCCTGGGGGATGCCCGCGTTGAGTGCGTCGGTGTAGGTGGACCGGCCTGCGGCCCGGTAGGCGCGAATGAGGTCGGCCCCAGAGCCGGCCTTCTTGTCGGTCTTGGGGAACGTGACGGTCATGGCCCCGTAGCCACCGTGGGCGGTGTTCCCGTTGTGCAGGTGCACGGTGACACCGGGTGTCCCCGCGTAGGTGAACCCGGCGCCGTTCTTGGCGGTCCAGCGTGAGGTGACCGATCCGTCCCGGTTGCGGTGCTCGAACGCCAGGCGCAGCCCTTGCGCGGCGGCCTTCACCCCGACGACCTTGACGGCGTTGGACGAGGCGAGAAGCTGCTCGGATGCCCGGGCAGGCGAGACGGCGGAAGCCGACGCGGATGCCGGAGCGGCCAGGACGCCGAGGACGGCGAGGCCTGCCGTTATCGCAGCACCAGCGGCGACGGCGAAGCGCCGCCCGGACGCGTTCAATTTCAACTTCAACATGGCCCCCGTGGTGGTGTGTATGCATGTGTGGTGTGAGGCGCGCGGAGTGGGCGTTCTCTCCTCAGCGGCCGGTCCAGTGTTTCTGGGTGCCGGGAAGGCTCAGTCGTTCGGTCCGGAACGCGAGGATCTCGGCTCGGGCCGCCGCGGTGGGGTGCCTCCGGGGTGCCTCCCCGGTGTCGGGCAGACCGGAATCTATGACGGCTGCGGGCGGCGCGAAGGACCTGTTTGCACTGTGAAGCGGTCCCTCCGGTGTCGGTCTGCACAGCGAGCCTTGTTGTGCCCCTGCCAGCACCTGCCTACTCTGCGACCGAACCGACTTGTGAGTCTCTCGGGGGCGACATGCACGGTGATCTGCGTGCGAACACGGCGGCTGTCGGACGGATTCGACGGGCCGACGACGTGCTGGATATGCAGCGTGCCGCCCGCAAGGGCGGCACCAAGCCGGTGCTTCGCTGGCTGGCGGGCCGCACCAGCGCCACCGTCTTTCTGATGAACTCTGCGGGTACTCCGGCCCACCCTCCCCACGCTGCCCTCGGCGACGCCGAGCGTGGTCTCGCGCTGCGCGGTGCGCGAGAGTTAGCTGAGCGGCGGCTGGGGTCCGTTGCCATCGACCAGGACGGGCTCACCTGCATCGTCCTTCCCCTCGACGGATCGCGGGGTGCCGCCGCGCCCCTTCTCGCTGCCGTTGTGTCCCGGCCGGCACCACCTGAACTGCCGCTCCTGCTTGCGGATGCCACATCCGTGCTGAGTCTGAGCTGGCTGGCGGAACACACCCGGCGGAAGCAGCGTCGGCTGAGGATCGCCGAAGCCGGGACGCGCGAAGCAGTCCTGCATTTGCTGCTGAACGGCCATACGTCCGCGGCGCGCCAGATCGCGGGGGCGCTGCGCCCGGCTCTGCCATCGATGGTGCGGGTGTACGTCATCGAGGGTCCGCCGAGAGTTCGCGGCCAACTGGTCAGGGAACTGAACGATGTGGCCGACGGCGCGTGGATCGTGCCGTGCCCGGTGTACGCCGACCACCTTTTCATGCTTGCGCCCGGTGACGACGCCCCGGCACCGGTCTGGCCACCCGAGCTGGCGGCCGCCTGCGTGATCGGAGAGAGCAGCGCCGTGCCCCTGCGGGAGACCGCCACCGGCTACGCCCAGGCCTTCCACGCCCTCGCCGCCGCACGTGGCCGCCCCGAACGGCAGGCCTCGTTCGCGGCCAGCCCCGACCTGGCACTGACCATCGGGCCTGCTGCGGCGGCCTGGGCCGAGGCCTTCCTCTTACCGATCCGTACCCACCGAACCAGGCGGGCGCAGGACCCCGACAGCGCGGAACTGCTGGCCACCGCCGCGTCATGGCTCAGCTTCTCCTCCCGTGCGACGTCCCACCTGAATATTCACCGCAACACCCTGAGCGCGCGCCTGACATGCATACAAGAACTGCTCGGCTTGGACCTGCATCGGCTCGCCGGCCAAGCCGCACTGGCACTCGCTCTGCGCACCATCGCCGCGGGGTTCCCGCCCCCACCAGAGGGCGATGCCGCAGGGGCGGGGGAGCCGTTGCCCAACTTGGACGAGCTCCTGTTGCTGCCCCGCGTCGGGGTGTGGGCCCAACAACAGTTCCGTCCTGTCACTGAGCCCGACGTCCCGGCATGCATCGCGGAGACCCTCACCACCTGGCTGCGCCTCGACGCACGCATCGGCCCCACCGCGACGGCGCTGTCCATCTCGACATCCGCCGTGCGCAAGCGCCTGACACGTAGCGAAGCACTGCTCAGACGCTCGCTTCTACGGTCTCCCAGCGCCGTCCATGACCAGTGGCTCGCACTACGCGCCCTCAACCTGGCCGAGCCAAGCGAAGTGCCGCGCCACTTTGCCGGCCTCTCCGGGAGCGCATGATGACGCTACCTGCGGCCGTGCGGGCACGTCGTGCAGGCCCAGGGCGGCTCCCAGCGCTGACCTGACCATTTGGGTTCAGAAGCAGCTTCTCAGCGAAGTCACTCGTCGCAGCCCGGTCATGTCCCGTGTGGTGGTGTAACTGTCGCGCCCCGTCAGGAAGACGACTGACGAAAGGCGCCGCCCTGCGCGGCGATGGCACCATGGGGTTTCGCTGAAGAGCATGCGCCAATACGGTGGCTCGGTGATGTCGATCAAGAAGTTCCAAGTCACCTTCGACTGCGCGGAACCTGAGCGCCTCGCCCGCTTCTGGTGCGAGGTGTTGGGGTATGTCGTACCGCCGCCACCCGAGGGGTTTGCCACGTGGGACGATTTCAAGCGCTCGCAGCCACCTGAGCAGCAGGACGCATGGTTTGCCTGCGTTGACCCTTCAGGCGTGGGTCCGCGACTGTATTTCCAGCGCGTCCCCGAAGGGAAGGCCGTCAAGAACCGGCTGCATCTTGACGTGCGGGTCGGCACCGGACTCGTGGGTGAAGAGCGCCTCGCCGCGCTTGAGGCCGAGTGCGCACGGCTGGTCCCGCTCGGGGCGGTACACGTGCGGACGCTGTATGACGGCAATGATTCGTGCATCCCGATGCTGGACATCGAGGGCAACGAGTTCTGCATCGACTAGGGGGTGTCCGATGGGTCAGCGAGCCTGCCGTGCCTGGTCAGTTGACTGCACTGACTCGTTGACTGGCTCGGCTCAGCGAAGGCTCATCAGGGTCGGCAATCGCGTGTCCGACGGCGAAGGCGGCTACCGGCCCTTCATGGGCAACACCTCCGGCACGACCACGTAGGCCCGAGGAGCAGGTGTGCCCGCGCACCTTCGTGAACCATCGGGTCGGGTCGCCGCACAGATGGTCAGGGCGGGTTCGCGGGTGCCCGCCCGCTGGACGTGGGACACGGATACGGTCCAGGACGGGGATCGACTGCGGCGCATCTCACCACTGTCCGGGAGCGATCAGTATGGACAGCGGGCGGCATCCGCCGTCACTCACCAGGTGGATCTGATAGCCCAGCGCTGAGCCCGAGCACGTCAGTGCACGCGCCTGCCGTGTGACGTGGAAGCCTGCCGCCCCTGCGGGACTGTGATCGCTCAGGTCAGACCGGCACCACTCACCGTGCCGTCGGGCGGAGGCCCAAGGTGGACCCGGGGACGCGATCCCTTCACCAACACCGCGCCCCGCCTGGCGGCAATCATCTGGGGTACATGTTCCCAGCCCGCCGACAGGAGCCTGACTGGCGTGAACTCGCGGCCGGGCTCCTCGCCTGGCGCTGAAGCTCCGCGGCTGCTTGAGCCGGGCGACGAACCGCTCACCCGGGGACCGCACGGGCAGGGCCGTCCTTGCGCTGCCGCTGCAGGCCCCACACCACGCCTCTACCGTGGGCGTCGCTTTGTGGCGATGCTCCCAGGCAGCAGTCGCCCGCCGAGAAGCACGGCGCAGGCACCGACGGTCATCAGCCCTCCGGCGAGGAACGTGCCGCGCACCCCGGCGAGCGCCAGAACCAATCCCCCGAGCGCGGCGCCCGCCGCGATACCGGCGTTGTATGTGCCGGAGTTCGCCGCGAGTGCGATGTCCGTACGGCCCGGTGCGCAGTGCAGCATCTCGTTCTGGGTGGTCATGAACACCGGACCGAGCGCACCACCCATCAGCACCAGGAACAGCACCGCCGCCACGCGGTTGGCGCCGGTGGTGTACAGGCCGAGCATGCCCACCCCTTGGGTGGCTACGGCAGTGGTCAGCGCGGCGCGCGGGCAGCGGTCCAGCAGCGCCCCGGTGATGCTCACTCCGGCCAGACACGCGACACCGAATGCCACGAACAGGGCGTTGACGGCGCCCGGAGAGAATCCGCTCACGTCGCCCAGGAACTTCACGAGGTAGGTGTAGCCCGCAAACGCCCCCGTGGCCGACAGGGTCCCGGCCGCCAGTACGGTGGCGAACCGGCGGGCGTCAGGACAGATGCCGTACGCGGCGGGCTCTCCTTCCGGACGCGAGGCCGGCAGTAGAACGGCGATCGTCACGAAGGACATGAGCCCCAGAACTGCCAGCAGGGCGACGGGCACCCGCCAGTCGCTCTGCCGGCCCAGCCAGGTCCCGGCGGGAACACCGAGTACAAGGGCGAGGGAACCGGCGACGGACAGCGCCCCGACCACGCGTCCGCGGGCCTCGGGCGGGAACAGGCCCACCGCGACCGGCCCCATCACGGCCCAGAACAATGCCTGGGCGAGCGCGGTCAGCAGCCGTGTGGCGAGGAGGAGCCAGTAGGAGGTCGCCAGCGCCGCGAGCAGACTGGACACCACGAGCGCGGCGAGCAGGCCCATCAGCACATGACGCCGGGGTACGGCCCGCACCGAGTGGGCGAGCGGCACGGACGCGACGGCCACCGTCACGCCGTAACCGGTGACCAGGAGACCCACCGCTGGCAGGGACACCCGAAGGCTCACGGATATGAGCCCCAACAGGCCGATCGGCAGGTTCTCCGCCGTGTTGAAGGTGAGGGCGGCCAGCATCAGCGCCAGGAGCACCGCCAGCCTGCGCCATGGAACCGGTTGCCCGGCACTCGCGCGGCCTGTTCCCGGCCTCGCCCGTTGCTCCTGCTCCGCGGCACCGCCCATGCACATACCTCACCGGGCTCACCGGTCCCACGGCAACCGAAATTCGCCGCTCCTGTACTCCATCCCCGGCAGACACCGCGCCACTAGCGAGCGTCCCGTCTACCAGTTGACTACTCGTCGATCAATTGACTACTTGCGAAACCAACGTTCATCAAGTCGATTCCGCATGCAAGCGGGCAGCCCGGATCGAAATCCGGACCGCCCGCTGCAGGGTGGAGATCAGTTACGGCTGTTCCGTACGCGCCGGTTCTTCCCGCACTTGGCGGACACGCTATGCTCCAGCGGCTGGTCGGGGTCCGCGTCCAGTTGCCAGCGCGCATGCCCGACATAGACTCGCTCCCACCGACGCGCATACCCGCGCTCTGCCGCCCGTAGGTGTCGTCGACCGGGTCGACCCGCGTAGCAGGTGCTCGGTCTTCGCGATTCGCCCGTACTCGGGGAACGCCTGCCCCCAGGGCGTGGGGCGCCCCTCCCTGCCGAACTCCGCAGCGGGTCGTATGCGCGGTCCTGGTCGGTGACCATGGCTCCCACGCAGCCGCGGGCTCGCCGAGATCGCCGGTCGGCGGAGCTGAGCGTGGTGTGTGGGGTTCAAGTCGGGTTCATGAAGTCGGGTTCATGGGTGGTCGAATTCGAGGAAGACGGTTTCTTCGGGCCCTTGGAGATGGATGTCGAAGCGGCAGCTGTGCGGGCCGGTCGCCACGGCGATCATGGTTCGGCGGCGGTCGGGTGGAAGGGAGGACAAGAGGGGATCCGCGGTGCCGTCGTCCTGAACCGGCGGCACGTAGAGGCGGGTCCGGAGATGGTTGGGCAGTCCTCGGGCGAAGAGGCACAGCGAGAGGTACCCGACGCCGCCCGGCGGAAGGGTGCGGACCGCCCACCGCCCCCGGGCGTCGGTGGCGACCCGTCCGAAGCCGGTGAATCCACTATGACCAGCGGCGGGTCCTCGTCGCCGTGAACCGGGCGCTCCCGTGCGTGTGCCGTCGGGTGCGGGCTGCCATATCTCCAGCAGTCCGTCGGGAACCGGGGCGCCTTCGCCGTCATAGAGGTGCCCGTGGACGGTGACGGTGTCCGGGTGGCCGTCGGGCGCGATGTCGGCTCCGCCGGCGAAGGGCAGGGCGTGGCCGAAGTAGGGTCCGATGGTTTGCGGAGGTGTGGCCACGAGTGTGGGCGGTGGCATGCTCACCAGTTGGTCTCCCTCCGCGTCGCGGCGGGGCCGTCGAGGACGATGTCCCACCGGTAACCCAGCGTCCGGCCCGGCACGGACAGCTCGTGGTCGTACGTGGCGACCAGACGCGCACGGGCTCTGGCATCCGTGACGGCTTGGAAGAACGGGTCGTGCGCCAGCAGCGGATCACCGGGGAAGTACATCTGCGTCACCGCGCGTTGGGTGAAGGCGGTGCCGAACAGCGAGAAGTGGATGTGCGCAGGCCGCCAAGCGTTGAAGTCCTTACGCCAGGGATAGGCGCCGGGCTTGACCGTGGTGAACCGGTATTGTCCCTGGTCGTCCGTCAGGCAGCGGCCCACACCGGTGAAGTGTGGGTCCAGGGGGCCTGGGCCGTGGTCGGCTTGGTGGGCGTATCGGCCGGAGGCGTTGGCTTGCCAGATTTCCACCAGCTGCCGGCGTACCGGGATCCCCTGTCGGTCAGTGACGCGTCCGGCGACGGTGATGCACTCGCCGTGCGGCCGGCCCGGGTACTGCCGGGTGAGGTCTGCGTCGAGCGCGTCGACGTCTTGGTCCCCGAAGACCGGACCCCATAGCTCCGCCGCTTCCGGGTCCCGTACGCACACCAGCGCTCGGCGGGGCAGGCGCGCTGCCACGCCGGGCGAGGATGTTTCGATTACCGACTCGGTCATAGGCCCTCCGATACACCGTGGACGGGCCTTCACCAGATCGGAGGCCGGCAGGTCCCCGCAAGGATGCGTGGCGCGCCACCTGGCCAGGAACCGAGGTGGCCCCCCGAGCGTGCTGACCGGTGGCGCTGCTCGTGCGGGTGGAGCGGCCCAGGCAGGGGTCGGCGGCACCACTCAGAGCGCTGCCGGGCCCTTGGTTTCGGCGGCTGTGCCGGGGGAGTGCCCCGGCAGGAAGTTGTACGAATTTCGTCGTGTCCTGGATGTACCGAGCGGGTCCGGTCAGGCGCGTCGGCAAGGGGTCCGGCGAGTAGCTGCGGCCCTTCGAGGCCGAGGCGGCACGAAGCGGCTTCAGCGCGTGGGCGGAGCGTCGGGTGCGGCGAACTCCCGCGCAGTCCAGCTGCTCAACAGCTGCAGGCCCCTCGCTGTGTCCGTGCCCGGCGCCCCAGAACCCTCCCTGGTCTGGGGAAATGCATCAGGGAAAGTTCCACTGGCAGACGGCCGGGACAGCGACGACGCGGCGGACGGGGCAGGGCAACGGGGCCACTCGCTCCCACAGGTCATCAGGTACAAGATCATCTGGCCCCCACAAGACTGTGCTGCCATGCGGCCCAACCGCCAAGGCCGTCAACGGATCTCGTTCTGAGACGATCAGTTGACGAAAGCCCCTCACCACCTGCCGCTCCGCCGGACCAGAGTGAGTACGGGTACTCATGCGCATCACCACCAGCCGCGGCACCCTGCCCCCATGACCGACACCCTTCCAGCCCCGGAACGCCGGCGCCCCTGGTCGCGCCGAACACGCCTGGGCGTGGACCTCGCCCTCGCGATCCCGCTGTTCCTGTTGGAGACCGCGTGGCTCGTGCTGGACTGGATGTACGGCTACGGCCTGGAGGTATGGGCCGCGCAAGGTGAACAGGCACAGATCGACGCGGCCAGCCTCGCGCACATCGGGCGGGTACGGATGCTGCTGGTCACCGTACTCATCCTGGCAGTTCTCGCGGCAGTCTTCCGTGCCCGCTGGACGGTGACCGCACACCTGCTGGTGGCCCTCCTGGCAGGCGGATCGCTGATGGCCGCGCAGCACGAGTGGGACCACAGCCACACCCCTCCACCCGGATGCATCCGCTACAGCGCGAACTGCTGAGATCGCCAGGGGCGGATCGAGCCACATTGTCGCCTGTTGCCAACGTAGTGCGGGACCGCTGCGCCTGCGTGCCGAACATGCGTGACGACGTGCTCCGCACGGCTCCAAGACCTGCTGGGCGGTCGAGCCGACCTTCGCCCGGCTCCATCAGTTAGAACGACTAATAGCCCACTACGAGATACGCGCCGACCTCCATCTCGGGTCTGATCCAACTCGCCTGCAGCTCGTCTGCTTGAGAGGATTCAGATCCTCATTCTGAAATGGTCAGTAGGTCGTTGGATCTGGGCGCAGCCTCTGCGCTTGATCTGTCGGATGGGCGACCGGGGCTGTCCGCCCAGGCCGCTCACCCTGACCGCGTGCTACTCCGCGTCCATGGGGCGGATGTACTCCAGGGTCCACGTCTGCTCGAACTCCGGCTTCGGTGGCACGATTTCAGTTTGCGCCCCGCGGCGTGACGCACGCCAGGCGTGGCCGTTGCCTGAAAGGATCTTGTGGGAGACGTGGATCACATACGGCGACCCGGGCACGGGCTCGGCGGGAGCGATGGCCCACTCCTGCTCGTACGGGACGGGGTAGGGGCGGTCGAAGAGCTCAGTAACGAAAAGCCTCCGTGCTGCCTTCCGTGTCCTGATGGCTCGGCCCGGCCGCGTAGGCCAGCGGAGGTGCGATTGCTTGTGCATCTGCTCCCTCGCCGACCCACAGAGCGATGAACAGCGCGGCGGTCGCCTCCAGAAGTCCCGCACGTTCGAGACCGCCGCCAGCCACGGGTTCACAGCCCACGTCCTGCACCAACTCGCGTACACGCGCGACGGCCGTCTCGTCGTCCCCGCAGATGGGCACGGCCAGTGGCCGCCCGTTGAAGACGGGCGGCCGCATGCGCCACACGTCCTCGTGGCAGAGGTTGAAAGCCTTGACCACGTGGGCTCCCGGTGCCGCCGCGGCAAGTTGCTGCGCGGCTGAGGGACCCCCCTCTGTCAGCAGCCGGAAGCCCGGCCCGACCGGGTTCGAGCAGTCGAGCAGCACCTTGCCCACCAAGGCCGCGTGCAGGTCCCGTGCCACGTCTACTCCTGCCCCGAAGGGCAGCGCGGCCAGCACCACCTCCTGACCGGACTCGGCCGCCGCGCGCAGACTGGCAGGCTTCGCGCTGCCTCCGATGCGCGTCGCGAGCTGCTCCGCCTTGGGTGCGTCCCGTCCTCCGATGATCACCTCGTGCCCGGCCCGCACCCAGTGGGTGGCGAGCGCGTCGGCCATGTTGCCCGTTCCCAGTATGCCGATTCTCATCACGCGTTCCCTCTCCGTGCCTGCTTCGACCGTTCACATCGACGCTAGAAGGTGGTTCGGGCACCATTTGGTAAGTGACGACCGACGCCTTCCTCGCTGACTGCCGCGCCCGCCTCGCCTTTGACCTGCTCTCCAACACCTGGAACGCCGTGGTGCTCTGGGCGCTGCGCGACGGCCCCAGGCGCCCGGTCGAACTACGGGAGCGGATCGGGGGCATCAGCTCGAAGGTCCTCACCGAGACTCTGCGGCGGCTGCAGTTCAACGGACTGATCGACCGGCAGGCACACCCCGACGCACCATCGCGGATCGAATACCAACTCACCGCTCTGGGCCGGACCTTGCTGGCGCCCATCGACGCCGTTGGTGCATGGGCCTTCGAGCACGGCGATGAGGTTATGGCTGCCCAGGAAGCAGCGAGCACTTCCGCCCCGCAGGCTCCTCCTACTCGTGAGATAAACGGGTCAACAGCGTGAGCGCAGGTGTCGCCAGCAGATGAGTGCACATCCCAGGGTGAGGAAGGCTTGGTGGATGCCGTCGCGAATCTCCCAGCGGATCCGCGGGCGACGGACTGTCGGCATTGGCCAAGCCGCGACGTCGTGACCCAAGACAGTGCGCTCGGGCACCGGCGGAACCTGATCACCTCTCGGCTGCGGCCCCGTCCTTTTGGGGCCGGGTCCACAGCCGAGGACAAGAGCCTCGGGGAAGCTGCGGGACGGCGCCCTCGACGCCCGGCTCACACCTTCGGCGCCCTTGAGGCCACCGGCCCGCGCTCCTGGACGTGTACGACGCGTTCGACGACGACAGCGCCTACCGGGCGGAGCTGTCGGCGAGCGTCGCCCCGCGCCCGTTACTCGTCGGTGAGGCCGGGCAGCAGTGGCCGCAGGTGGTGCAGGGCGCTGCCACGATGCCCGGGACGGCGCCGTGTAAGGCGTTCGTGATGCCGGCGGAGCGAGCCTCGTGGTGGAGCTCGCCGCCGCTGGAAAGGCGGACCGGTAGGAGAGCCGAGGCCCGCTTGGCGATGGTCGCGTACGCGGCGGAGCGCACTGCTGTGAGCCAGTCCTCGGTGAGCAGCAGTTGGTGGACGGCTTGCGGTTGGGCTGGGAGCGCTCGCCAGGGACCAGGGCCGGCTGGTTGTCGCCGGTCATGGAGTGGGCGACGGCCCGCCTTGCCCCGGCATCCGGATGGCTGAGCCACCTGGGAAGGCACCGACGCGCGTCATCGGTGGCCGTCAGGTCCAATGCGTTCGTAGGCCTCCAGGTTGAGGCGGGTGATCTCAGAGAGCGGTTCGGGGAGCCCGTCCAGGTCGAACCACCCGATGGCGTCGCATTTGTCGGGCTCGCGGATGGTGGGAGAACCGGACAGGTGGTGGGCGAGATGCGTGCCCGATACCCAGTGCTGGCTCTCCTTGGGAAGGATGCGGGGGCATCGGTGTCGGGTGGCTGTGGTGGGGGTGTCGTGCTCCGTGCTGTTGGTGGGGTGGTGCCGAGCAGTGGTTCGGCATATGGTCCCCGGTCGTGCTGTCCGACTGAGGCGAAGTGTACTGGTCACGTTCCGTGATCGACTCAGTCTGCGTCCGCGGCGTTAACAGTCGGTGACAGCGTCGTAGTCTGCGGCTTCCTGGCTATGTCTCGTCACCACCAGGCCGGCGGAGCCGAGTTGCTGGTCGTTCTCCATGCCGTTGGTTACGACGTCCCGTCTCTCAGATATCTCCTCCGAGGGCCTACGTTGAAGGGAACGCCCTGGCGCCGCGGCACCAGGGCGTTCCGCGCACGTTCACGGCTTCGGGAGGGCACAGTTCGGCAGGGTGAGGTCTATCTGGTTGCCAGAGGACACGCAGGGGGCGATCAGGTACGTCTCCTCGGCGTAGCCGATGCCCTGGTGGATGGTGACGTTGCCGTTCTGGTCCACCTCACAGGGGTTGTCCAGGGTGCACTGCTCGCCGTTCTCGTTGGTGGTGTTGTTGACTGCCACCACCTGGCCGGTCGAGGTGTCTATGACCGGTGAGCCCGAAGTACCGCCGATCACATGGCAGTCCGGGGTGTAACGGACGGAGTCCTTCCAGGTCCAGTCGGCCTCCCTCACCTCGTAGGCGAAGCCGTCTATCGCGCAGGAGTAGGTGGACTGCCAGTACCCGGAGACCACCTCGATGTTGTCCCCTTGCACCGGGTGCGTGGTGGCCAGCGGCAGCGCGTCGATCTGGTACTGCTGGCGGATCTGGGCGTAGGTGCTGCTCAGTTGGTACAGCGTGACGTCGGTGTCGGTCATCGTCGCGTACAGCACCTTGGTGGCCTGTAGCGTGCCGGCCTGGTTGCCGCCTGCGTCCAGCAGCGTGAACGTCCGGCTGGACGGCTGGTCGGTGATGACCTGTCCTGCGGTGGGCATTCCGCTCTCCAGGCAGTGACCGTTGGTCATGACCATCGCCGGGTCGTCATCGGTCGCGGCGGGGGTCCGTATGACGGACCCGGAGCAGTCGTCCAACGCCACGGTCCCGGCGAAGCTGACCTGTGCGTCCGCGGGCTTTGCCGCGGCCACGGCCGGTGCGGCGGTCACGCCGAACAGCGTGACGACGGCGAGACATCCTGCCGACAAAGCGGCGATGAGAGAAGGTCTGTTCATGTGGGGGGATCCTCTCCGTACCGGAGTGTTTCCGGTTTTTGGCATGCACATTGTCGGATGGCGGGCCCGGGAAGAGAACCCCTATGAACATGACCGCCCGTCAGACCCATCGTGCGTATTGGTCCGGGCCAATCGCTGGGCGCTCACGCCACCCCTGACCCCCTACGTCTTTCAAAGGAGTTGCGCCGTGCGCGGAAAGCGCGGTGGGGTGATTGCCGGACTTGGTGTGCTTGGAGCCTCCGTGCTGGCTACCGGTAGTGCGAGCAGGCATGGGTACAGCAGTCAGCCGCCCAGTCGGCAGGCACTGTGTGGCCGAAGGGGCCGTGAGTGACTGCGGGGACGTCCAGTACGAACCGCAGAGCGTGGAAGGGCCGAAGGCGTTCCGGGAGGCGGGGCCGTCGGACGGCGCCATATGCAGTGGCGGGAGCAGCCGGTTCGCGCAGCTCGATGTCCCACGGGGCGGGCAGTGGCCCGCCACCAAGCTCATCGGCGGACAGACCTACGACTTCACTTGGACCGTCACCGCCCGGCACGCCACCACAGACTTCGCCTACTTCGTCAACAACGACGGCTACGACCGTCATAAGGACTTTAAGGCTCTCACAGGGCGCCGCCGATGACGCTGTGTGGCAGTCGGCTGCTGTGCATCAGATGAGACGCGCGCCACGCCTCCTGGCGTGGCCGCGTCATGGTCAGTCATGAGCCGGTCCTGCGGCACGTCTCCGACCCTTACCACTGCTGGCCCCCAGGTACGGGCGGTTGCCGCAGTAGCGTGCTTGGCGGACGGCGTCGGGGTACGCTCCGCGTTAGCCCAGTGGGTAGGTCTGCGACGGGCCGGAGCCGGCCGGGCGTCGGTCGAGGTAAACGACCTTCAGCCGGGAGAAGTACGGCGCCTTTCCGGCCCGGTGCACCGGCCGGTACACCTCCACACCCACCCAGAACGTGTGGAAGTGGCCCTGGGCGCAGTCCGGTACGCAGTCGTTGGCGATCTGCCTGCCCACGCCGTGTGCGACATGAGCGGTCCAGTCAGCCCAACGCAGCCCGCGCAGACCGTTGTTGCCGTCTCCGCACGCCAGCATGTACTCGTGTGGCGTGACCCGGTCGTGGCGCAGGCAGTCGACCAGGACCGGAGTCCTGCGCGCAGCGGGACCGACGGCGGCGCGTGAGGGGGCGGCGCCGGAGGCGGCAGCGGGCACGGCCGCGGTGGCGAGGAGAGCGGCAGCAGATACGAGGACGCTGAGCAGACGACGGCTGGAGGACATGAGCGGTGTCCCTTCGAGTTTCGAGCGGGGCAGTTTCGAGCGGGGCAGAAGAGGCTGTGTCCGCCTAGACCGTCCACGCGCCCGGCCAGTTGCACGATTCCAGGCCAATTCACCCGCATAGGGGGAGAGGCGTAGCGGGATCCCCGGAACCGAGTGTCGGGTAGCAGACCAGCTGCTCCCACCCGACTCCCGTGCCTCAGCGCTGCCCGGCGGGCGTCCCCGGAGCCGGATGCGTCCTCGGGCGACCAGCCAGCCCCGATGGAGGTGGCCCGCGTCCAGCGTCGCCGCGAATCCGAGGCTACCCGGACTCTGGCGCTGCGGCGGGCCCGGGCAGAGCGTGCCGCTCGACAGGCCGACACGTCGGCTGTTGCTGCCGAGCCTGTCCCGCTGCGCACGACGGCTTGAGCACGTCGATCGTCTGTGAGACCAACGCCGGGAGCGGCACGATGCGTTGGGACGAAAGGTGGGGTTACATGCGTGGTGACAGGCAGCAGATTCAGACGTCGGTCCTGGGCGGCGCGGACTCGAAGGAGCCGCTGATGCTGCCGCTGGAAGCGATCGAGCTGGATCCCTTCAGCCGCCACCAGCGCGACACGTTCTGGTGCGGGCTGGCTCTGCTGACGGCTTACGCGAAGCAGCAGCAGGGCGCGGCAGCTGCGCGTCGGGCCACGCAAGAATGCGAACGCGCCGCGAAGGGAGCCGGGCGTGCACGAAAGCTCCTGGAGACCCTGGAGCGTCGCGGCGCCCACAGACGCCGAGGGCCGTTGCGTGAGCTGGTCAAGGAACTCGTGAACGAGGCCTAGCAGGCCGGTACGCGGATGCTCTTCACCGAGCCAGTGAGGACGGCGTAGACGGGCGGGTAGCGGTGCCGCCTTCCCCGGAACGGCCGTGTAGTTCCTGGGAAGGCGGTCGATGAGCGTGCGGTGCTCTTGCGTCGGCTAGCGGACGACGTGGACGGCCACTGGCGTGGAGGTGCGGTCCGTCTTCGGGTGATGGTGGTGCTTATCGGTCGAGTACAGCACTGAACGGAACTGCAGCTCGCCTGTGTGCGTGACCTTGACGTTTGCGCGCGCAGCGCCGTTGAAGCTCCGCGTGACGGCGTGCCAGTGGCCCCAGTGGCCGGGTTTGCCGGACCGCTCCTGTATGACGAGCATGGTGTACTGCTCGGCGTCGTCGCCACCCTGACCCCGTACCTTCACCACGTGGCCGGCATGCGCGGTGTGGGGGGTGGCCTGAATCGAGATGTCGCTTTTCGCGAACGCCGGGGATACCGCCAGCGCCGCTGAGGTCACACCCAGTGCGGCGACTACCGCGAGCCTCTTCATACCAAGCTTCATGCTCGGGTCTCCTTGGATTTCTTCGTCCTGATTTCGCCAACTAGGGCTCAATGCCACCTAATTGACGTACTTTCACCGAAGAAGAGCAGTTGGCTCGCTGAGAAGTTGGCTCCCGATTGTCACTACCTCGTAACTGGTGTCGGATGAGCACCGCGCTGCCTCACCCTGCACATACCGAGATGGCCTGTTTGACAGCCAACCCAGTCGTCCCAGGTCAGAGGCACTGCCTCCGACCAACTTCCCTACGCTGTTCTGCGGGAGGCGGTGAACCCTTGGTATGGTTCACCCATCCAGGGGCGCTGGGCGTGGCCACCTTCGCGAGGGGCGCGCTACCTTCCAGCTTGTCGCCCTCGTTGGAGGTCACCCCGATCAGGGTCTTCTCCCCGTCGAGCTGCTCAACGACAAGGCAGCAGTGTGTCAGGTCGTGTACCGCCATGCGCCTCCAAGAGCCTGGTCTCGGCGCCCGCTGTGAACCGGCCGACCGTGCCATCGGGCATAGGTAACACACGGTCCGGCATGTCGGGCGCGCCCTGTCATCCGGATCACCCGCACCGGTCATCAGCGTCGGCTCATTGGGGCACGAGAGCGAGCGTCCGCGCCCTTCGAGGCTGCTATATCGAGTCAAGCTGCCGCATGAAGATCCTCGAGATTCGTCCCGCTGCCTTGGCTAGGGCGTTCAAGGATCTTGAAAAGCTAGCGGCAGATGGCTCGCTTGAGGCACCGCTGGCGCCCGGGGCAGCCGACGAAGCCGGCAAGCAGAGCGGCTGTCCCGGGGCGGAACTACAGCTCGACGGCGCCGTCGTTGGCGCGGGCTCAGCATTGGGTGTTGTTCCAGCGGCGGGCCGTCGCGGCGGGCCGTTGCGGCGGGCCAGCCAGGCTCCCAGCCGGGCCGGAAGCCACGAGCTCCCCGGCCGTCCGGCTGCTTGTCTGGGATCTCGAGCCCAGCCTCCTGCGCGGCGCGCGTCGCGTCGGCCGCCTCCAGGCCGCCGTCGAGCATGGCCGGATTCACCGTCGCCTCTTGCCCAGGATGTTCGACCGCGACCGCATTGAGTTCGTGGGCGGGGAACCGCTGTTCCTGCGCTGCTCGCTGTGGCGACCGGCTGGCGAAAATGCCGCACAGCCGCTCACCCGCGGCATGAGGATCACCGTCACCGGCAAGCTGAGGCAGCGCACCTTCGACGACAAGGAAGGCCGGCGCCGCGCCACCATGGAGATCGACGCCGAGGACGTCGCCGTCTCCCTCGCCTACGCGTGCGCCGCTGTCACCAAGACCTACCGTGCAGGCACGCTGGCCCAGGGCGGGAGCGCGCCGGATCGGGCGCAGTCGCCCCCGGCCCCGGCCCCCGCCGAGCCCCACCCGTTCTGACCATCCTTCCCCCGCCGCCCGAAACCGGCGGCCCCGCGCCGGTAGTGTGGTCGTATGTCCCGCAAGCGCCGCCGAACGCCGCAACGACACGCCCCCGCCGAGCGGACATACGCCACACAGGCAGAAGAGCTGGAGGCGCTGGCTCGGGAGTATCCGGAAGACCGCGAGGAGATCCTCGTCGAGGCTGCGGGCAGCTGGAATGATGCCGAGGAGTACGACCGTGCGCTCGCGCTCTACCAGCAACTGCTGGACACCGGCTGCGAGGAACCGCACCTGATCGAGGCATACCGGATCAGCACCCTGTGGGACGCCGGACGCGCTGACGAGGCCCGCCAGGCGGCCGGCCTTCTACGCCGCCAGCACCCCGCCGACCCAGGGGCCTGGAACTTCGTCGCCGAAGCCCTTGAGACAGCCGGTGAACTCCACGACGCCGCGGACTGGTTCACCGCCGGCCTCACTCGTCTCTTCGGCGCCATTACCCCCCTCACCCGCAGCGCTGTCGACAACAGCACCGACCCCAGCGGCATCGAGATGCTCGTCATCGGCCGCCACCGGGTCAGGCGCCGCCTCGGCGAACCACACGACGACCTCGACAACCTCGCCGACAAGCTGCACGAACACCGGCCGACACTGCTTCGCGGTCCCGGCACACTGGACGACCTGCACGACCCGGACCGCCTGCGGGCCGCCGAGAGCGGCGATGCGGAAGCCCTGCAAGCCGAGTTCGAGAAACTCGCCGTGGAGGTTGCTGCACGGCGAGCGGCCCTGGCTCGCCCCCGCATGACCTGCGCTCTGTTCTGGTCCGAGATCGAGTTCAGCCAACTCCTCACCCGCTGGCCCGCATTCGCCGAGGACTACGGCACCGACCACCACGATCACATCCGCCGTGTCGAAGAGACCCTGCGCAACCTGTCCCAGGAAGGCGAGCCGCATCTGGGCATCGCCCAGGGCAGCGTGGCCGACTTCGAGGCGTTCACCGATGAAGAGGGCCTCTCCCCGCGGGACGGCGACACCCGGGCCGAATACGCCGCCGACCTGGCCTCCCGGGGCCGGGCCCAGGCATGGCCCCCACCCCGTAACAGCCCCTGCTGGTGCGGCTCATCCCGCAAATACAAGAAATGCTGCGGCAACCCCGCCCTGACCTGATATCCACGCCCTGCCAAGGTCGACTTTACGTCTCTCACCAAACTCGCGACAGAGCCCTTCCTTTCCCCGCCCGCGGCCATGTACGGGGGAGTCAAGTGGCCGCGAATGGGCACAGGTAGTCATCGGCCTGGGAGGACGCCGCGTGGTAACTGTCCGAAGACTGGCGGATCCCGCTGAAGCCCCCTCTCGGGGGCGGGGCGTAAGACCGGTGCAGCATGGTGATCCTTTGGACTTCGAACTGTACCGGGGTGAGTTCGTGGCGTTCTGCTACCGGATGCTGCCTCAGGGGCCTTGAACTTCGCGGAGCACTGGAAGAAGCAGACGACCTTGCCGTCCTTGGCGTACACGGGCATCCCATACCAGCCGTCGGTGACCTGCTGCTATCCGCGGCGCAATTCCTGGCTGTGTACGGTGTCGCGGAAGGTCTCGGCCCGGTAGTAAAGGGCCATCTCCTCGAGTTCGGCGGACAGGAGGCGAGTGTCGAGCACGGTGGTCAGCCGGGCGACCGTGCGGGCGCGGTGTTCGTACTGGCGGCGGGTGAGGGTCCAGAGGAGTTCGACCAGGGTGTCGGCGGCCGTGTCCAGACGGTCGCTGGTGCCGGGTGGGGGCGATCGGCTCCCAGACGGAGTCCCTGACGTAAACCCAGGCCGCGCCGGTGAGCCAGCCGAGGCCCAAACGGTGGGCGCCGGCCAAACGCAGACCTTGGCGCAGGCAGCCGACCATGAGGAGCCGGTCGCGATCACAGCCGTCGTGCCACTGCTGACCGAGAGCGGCGAAGGCCTGTTCGGCGGTGCGCTGCCAGTCAGCGCGGCTCCAGCGGTCGTCGGCCTGGTCGTCGGCGTCGCGGATGGTGGAGCGGCCAGACCGAAGGCGTTTTCACGTACGAAGGCGCGCACGATCAGCCGTATGGCTGGCGCCTCGTGGGCGAGGGCCTGCGGCCCGGGTGGCCAGGGGGAAGGCGAAGGCGTCCAGGAGGCTGACCCAACGCAGGACGTGGCGCTCATCCGGTGCCAGATCGGCGAGGGTCCGGGAGATCTGAGCGGGGAAGTCGTGGTCAAAGTCCCCGGGTGTGGGGATGCGTCCGGTGCGGCGGATCTCGAGAAAACGCATCGCTGACAGGTCGAGGTAGAGCGGCAGGCCGTGGCTACGGTGGGTTACCACGGCGCACAGGTCGTAGGTGATGAGGGGCTGTTAGTCGCGGGAGAGCCGGCGGGCGAGGTAGTCGTCGCAGTCCTCCGGGGCAAGGCACCGACCATGACCTGCCGGCCGCCGCCGATGGTGGGCAGCGGGGTGCGGGTGTAGGAGTGTCGGCGGCTGTCAGGCCGGGCTAGGCCTCGGGTCCGGTGAAATCGTGCTGGCCCTGGAGGCCTTCGTCGGCCCAGTGCAGCTGGCCGTGCCCTCCCGCCCCTTGAGTCGGGCGCGGGGCATCCCGCGCGCCCTGTTGCGCTACGACCGGGGCGTCATCGCAGCCTGCGCCCTGACTGCCCGGCTGCGCACCGCGCGTCGCACCGGCTACCCCCTGTACGGCACGGCCGAGCACCAGTAGGCCGCACTGCCCGGGCAACTGCTCCTGTTTACCCAAAGCGACAGCCCACTGCGGCCGGGCCTGGCCTCGACCTCGTGGCCCTGCGCACCCACTGGAGGTGCTGAAGCTGACTCCCGCGCAGTTGGTGTACCTCGACCGCGCCAGGCAGCGATTCGCCACGCTGCGCGTGCACGCCAGCTGGCGAGTGCAACAGGCTGCTGGCGGTGCACCGAGTGTGTGGCAGGCCGGTGATGCGCACCGCCAGGACGAGCAGCATGCCGCGCCGACATCCTGGCGAGCCGCACCGGGGTCACGGTGCCCCACACTGAATGCATCCGGTGCGCAACGTCGGTGTCGTATGTCGTCACCGCGATGCACGTCACCACGCCGCAGAGACGGGTCCGCCCGAGGGAGGGGAAACGAAGTCGCCGGGTCGGCTGCCCGCCGGGACGCGACTGTCCAGTCGGCCCCGGTACGGTCTGGCACCGTTCACGGCGGTGCACCGATGGCCTGCCGACCCGTGGCGGTCCGCCCGCCCGCTCCGGCGCCGCCGGTGAGCGCGCCACGGGCGGACGCGGACCTCTCACCCGTTCGGGGGTGGGGGAAACGCCGGGGGGAGGTGGGT
>NZ_MQUS01000063.1 GCF_001953885.1 Streptomyces sp. IMTB 2501
CTGCCGACCTACGCCTTCGACCACACCCGCTACTGGCTCGACCGCACCCGGCCCGAGACCACCAACCCGGCGGAACACCGCTTCTGGGAAGCCGTCGAACGCCACGACGCGCCGGGAGTCGCCACGTTGGTCGGCATCGAGACCGCGGAGGCGCGAGCGTCGCTCGACATGGTGGTGCCGAGCCTCGCCGCATGGCGCCGCGACCAGCAGGGGGCCTGGTCGTTCGACTCCTGGCGATACCGGGTCGACTGGCGGCCGCTGACGGATGTTCAGGCGCCGACGATGCACGGTACCTGGCTGATCGTGGTGCCCACGGGCACCGTCGGCACGGATCCCGTCGCCGTGTGCGTGCGTGCTCTGCAGGAGTACGGCGGCGATACCCGGCTGCTGGAAGTGGACGCCGCCGGCGCAGACCGGCACACGCTGGCCGAGACGCTGCGTACCGCCGCCGAGGGCCTCGATGTGCGTGGCGTACTGTCCCTGCTCGGAGTTTGCGAGACCGCCCATCCGCGGTACCCGGGAGTCCCGGCGGGCGCTGCGGCCACCGTCGTACTGGCGCAGGCGCACGCCGACGCGCAGATCGACGCCCGGTTGTGGTCGGCTACGACAGGTGCGGTGGCCGCCGTACCGGGCGAGCCGCTCACCCACCCCCTCCAGGCCCTCATCTGGGGCCTCGGCCGCGTCGCCGGCCTGGAGAATCCCGGTGGCTGGGGAGGGCTGATCGACTTGCCCGACACCTTTGACGCCGCCATCGCACCGTACTTGTGCGCCGCATTGGCCGGTATCGGGGACGAGGACCAGCTGGCCCTGCGGGACACCGGCGTGCTGGTCCGGCGACTCGTCCGCGCTCCGCTCCCCGATGCCCCACCGGCCACTGGCTGGCGCCCCACCGGAACGGCCCTGATCACCGGGGGCACCGGCGCCCTGGGCGGTCACGTCGCCCGCTGGCTCGCCCGCAACGGCGCTCCCCGCATCCAGTTGCTCAGCCGCAAGGGCCCTGGCGCGCCCGGCGTGGAAGAACTGCGTGACGAACTCATCGAATTGGGGGCCGGCTCCGTCACCGTCACCGCCTGCGACACCGCGGACAAGGACGCCCTCGCCGGTGTCCTGGCCGACATCCCCGACGAGCAGCCGCTCACCGCCGTCTTCCACGCGGCCGGGGTGGTCGGAGACGCCAAACAGTTGCTGGACATGGATCTGGCGGATGTCTCCGAGCGCCTGGCGGCGAAGGCGGCGGGCGCTGCACACCTGCACGATCTGCTCCGTGACGCCTCACCAGAGGTGTTCGTGCTCTTCTCGTCGGTCGCCGGGGTATGGGGCAGCGCCGGGCAGGCGGGGTACGCCGCGGCCAATGCCTACCTCGACGCCCTTGCCGAGCATCGTCGCGCGGAGGGGCTCCGGGCCACCGCGGTGGCGTGGGGCGCCTGGGCCGGCGACGGAATGGCGCGGGACGGAGAGTATGTGGCCTGGCTGAACAAGACCGGCATGCGCACCATGGCCCCGGGCCAGGCGATCGCGGCGCTGGATGCGGTCGTGCAGCACGACGAGGCCTTCGTGGCCGTGTCCGACATGGACTGGCCGCGTTTCGCCGAGGTGTTCAACGCCGCCCGTCCGCGTCCGCTGCTGAAGGACCTCGAACCGTCGGACGGGGACACCACGGCGCCGGACGAGTCCCAGGGGGGTCGGCCTTCGCTGGCCGAGCGGCTTCGGCAGGTGCCTGCCGCGCAGCGTCGGTCCGCACTCCTCGAAGTGCTCGGCCTCGAAGTGGCCTCTGTTCTCGGCCATACGGGCGCGATGGACCTCGATCAGGACCTGCCCTTCCTGAAGTTGGGCTTCGACTCGCTCACCGGCTTGGAACTCAAGTCGCGCCTGGCCGCGGCGACGGGGCTGGATCTCGCGGGCACCCTGCTCTACGACCACCCGACCGCGGCGGAGCTCGCCGACCACCTGCTGGAGCGTCTCCAGGGCGGTGAGGAGGGAGAGCCACCGGTCACCGCACTCGCCGAGATCCGCCGGCTGGAGCAGGCCCTGGCATCGGTCCCGGACGACGAAAGCCTCCGGGACGAGATCACGGGAAGGTTGGAGACGGTGCTGTGGAACTGGCAGGAGGCGATGAGGAGCAGGCAGCAGACGGAGTTCGCGGGGTCCGGGGCCGATCTGGACACGGCCACGGATGACGAGATCTTCGACCTGCTCGACAGGGAGATCGGCGCGAACTGAGCACGGTCGCACTGGGCGGTGCAACGCCGCACCACAGCCGGGACCGATGCGGTCGGCGGCGCTCGGTGTCGTCGTCGGCCCCGCGTCCTGGAACGCGGACGGCCATCTGTCACCAGAAGATGCAAGCCCGACCTCTTTTGCTAGTCTACTATCAGTTGGTGGCGAGCTGTATTCTTGTAGCGAACCGTACGGAGAGCAGACCAGGGTGTTCACGCGGCTCCAGGCCGAGCCCCCTGGGAGCACTTGGATGAGTGAGACTCGGAGACGCCCGACATGAGCCCTGCGAAGGTGAACCAGCGAGCAATGCCGGAGAAGGGCGAGCGAGTCGCCGGCCTGCGTGAGCGCAAGAAGGCCAAGACACGCAGCACGATCCAGCAGCATGCCCTGCGCCTCTTCCGTGACCAGGGCTACGACGCCACCACGATGGAGCAGATCGCCGAGGCGGCCGAGGTGTCGACGAGCACGGTCTTCCGGTACTTCTCGACAAAGGAAGAACTGGCCGTCTCCGACGAGCAGGAGGCGTTCTTCATCCAGGCATGGCGCGCGCAGCCCGATGACCTGCCCTTGGTCCGGGCGCTCCGCCATGCCATTCGAAGCACCCTGGAGGGGCTGTCGCCGACGGAACTTGGGGCGCAGCGGGACCGTGACGTCCTGATGTTCACCGTGCCCGAGCTGTGGGCGGCCAGCCTGGGGAACGTCACCCAGGCCAGGCGGACCATCACCGAGCTGGTGGCCGAACGCTCGGGGCGCGATACCGACGACGCCGCGGTCCGCGCGCTGAGCGGAACCGTCTTCGGCATCATCCTGGACGCGATGCTGCGGTGGGCGCAGGATCCAGCCCAGGACATCGCGGCAGAACTCGACCAGGTGCTGGCCTTCCTGGACAACGACCAGTTCAACCGCCTGATGGCGAGGGACCCGGACGAAGGCCGTTCCTAGCGCGGCCGTCGGTCGGGCCTTCGCCTGCCCGATCGCTTCATGGGTGGTTACTGGCAGGGGAGGGGGCATCGGTGAGCAGTCGTCATGACACCCTTGGAGGTGTCCAGGGGTGGGTGCTGAACACGGGAGGGTTCCCGGTTCCCGGTGCTTGCCTCACCATCGTCGACTACGCCGGCCGGAAGCTGGGTGACGGCACAGCGGGTCCGGACGGTTCGTGTCGCCTGTCTGTACCGGAGAGCGGTCAGTACGTGCTTCTCGCCGGGGCGCAGGGCCATGTGCCGCAGGCGGCCGAGGTCGTCATCGAGTCTCCCGAGAGCACACAGGCCACGTTGTGGTTACCCGAGACCACGATGGTCTGGGGGACGATCACGGAAGACTGCTTTCGCATGCCGGTGTCCGATGCGCTGGTGATGTTCGTGGACGCGATGGGCCTCGTGATCGGTTCCACCATGTCCTCCGCTGAGGGCAGATATCAATTCAGAGGACTGCAGCCCGGGAGCTACGGGCTTGTCGTGGTCCACCGCCAGCACCAGCCCCGGGCGCTCCGCGTCGTCGCTACCGGAGTGGAACCCGCCCTGGTGGACGTGGAGTTGACTCGTAGGTCGCTGCGGTTCAAGGGAGTTGTCCGCGACTTCGATGGCAAGCCGTTCGCGTGTGTGCCGGTCAAGCTGGCCGATGGCTCGGGTTCCGAATTGCGGGAGACCACCGATGGTGCCGGCCAGTTCAGCTTCTGCACCGTTCCCTTGGGCATCTATTCCCTGATCGTCGGCGACTCGTCGGCAGCGCCGATGCGTATCCTGCTCGACCGCGACCATCACGATGTCCAGGTGATCCTTGAGCGGCGAGACCGGTCGATGAACCGGAACCACGGGACTGCGGAACGTCAGTTGGGGGCTTAGGGGCCCGGTGAGGGCCCCGGGCCTTGGTGCGTGACCCGGGAGATCGCGGGAGGCGAAGGGATTCCGGGGCCATTGCGACGGCCCTTGGCGCGGACAGCCCTTGGGCCCGGGCGTTTCATCCTTCCAGCGAGTCGCGTGTGCGCCTGGTGCGCCTTCCCGCGCAGGGGCGGCTCGCCGAGCTGCTTACGCGCGGGATCATGCCCCTCGCCCCGACGACCGCCGAGGCTGTCCACCGGATCGCCGGGACGTTGCTGCCAGTTGAGCCGGCTGAGCGTAACGGCTCCCGCGGTGGCCGGCGACCTGGGATTCGGCGTCTCGATCTGATCACCCCGCTCGCCTGGCCGATCCCAGCTGTCTTTGCCCCGGATCCCGCCGCCCCATCCGCCACGGACAGCAGGGGTGGCCAACTCTCCTGCCCGCTCCGCGCCAGGCGCCTGCCGGAAGCCGTGCACGCTCTGGCCGCCGCCGAACCCTACCCATGAGAAAATGTGGTAGCGCCACTCCCAAAAGAGAGGTACTCTTCAAAAGAAGGTACACATCCAAATTGAAATGGGGTTGCCATGTCGACGTCAGGGCGCCACAAGTGGTGGGCGCTGGGAGCGCTGAGCTTGTCGATGCTGGCCGTCGGCCTGGATGGCACGATCCTGAGCGTGGCGCTGCCGCAGCTCGCGCATGCCCTTCAGTCGACCGAGACCGACCTGCAGTGGTTCTCCTCGTCCTATCTGCTCTTCCTCGCGGCCTCAATGCTTCCGGTCGGCCTGCTCGGTGACCGCTATGGGCGCAAGAAGGTGCTGATCGGAGCGCTGGTGCTGTTCGCCGCCTCGTCCGGTGCGTGTGCCTATGCGCACCATCCCTGGCAGTTCATCGTGGCGCGCTGCGTCCTCGGTGTGGCCGGCGCGGGGATCATCGTGATGGCCCTGTCCGCGCTGACTGTGCTGTTCACCGCGGAGGAGCGGCCGAAGGCGGTGGGCGTCTGGTCGGCGGCCAACTTCCTGGCGCTGCCACTGGGGCCGCTGGTGGGTGGCTGGCTGCTGACGCACGCCTGGTGGGGCTGGGTCTTCCTGATCAACGTGCCGATCGCCTTGCTGGGCGCGGCCGTTGTCCTGACGCTGGTGCCCGAGTCGCGCGCCGAGGCGCGTCCGCAGCTGGATCTGATCGGCGCCGGCTTGTCCACGCTCGGGCTGGTCGGGGTGACCTTCGGTCTGATCAAGGTGGGCGAACGCGGTTGGGGCGATGCCCTCGCCTGGGCGCTGATGTGCGGCGGCCTGATCCTGCTGATTGCGTTCTACCAGTACGAGAGCCGTGTCAGTGCGCGCCCAGGCCGGCGGCCCATGCTCGACCCGGCCCTCTTCCGGGCGAAGTCCTACACCTGGGGTGTCATCCTCATCGGCTTCGTGGCACTGTCCAACATTGGTGTCATCTTCATCATGCCCCAGTATTTCCAGGCCGTGCGGGACACCGACGCGATGGGCTCGGGACTGCGTCTGCTGCCGCTGATCGGCGGCCTGGTGGTGGGCGCCGTGCCCGCGGACCGGTTCGCACGGCTGCTGGGTGCCAAGATCACCGTCGCCGCCGGGTTCGCCGTGATGGCCGGGGGGCTTTTCCTCGGCGCCACCACTGGTTCGAGTTCCGGTGACGGGTTCTCCGGAGCGTGGATGGCGCTGTCCGGCTTCGGAATGGGGCTTTCCATGGCCACGGCGACATCGGTGGTGCTGTCCCAGGTGCCAGAGGAGCGTAGCGGGGTGGGGGCGGCCGTGCTGCAGGCGGTGAACAAGGTTGGTGCGCCGTTTGGTTCCGCGATCCTCGGCAGTGTGCTGCTGACCGCGTACCAGTCGCACCTGACGCTGCCGAGTCTGCCGCCGGCCGCCGTTCATGCGACGCGCTCCGGTGTCTTCGGGGGGATCTCCGTCGCGAGGGAGACCGGCTCGTCCTCGCTGCTCGCTTCGGTACGGGACTCCTTCGTGCACGGCCTCGATGTCTCACTGGTGGTCTCGTCCGGCTTCGCTCTGGCGGGACTGGTGTGCACGCTGCTGTTCCTGCCGGAGGTCCCGAGGCAAGCCGCCGCGACGGGCTCCGGCGAGTCGCACGACGTCGTTTCGGTGGGCTGATTGTGCTTCAGGGCCCGTGTCGAGCGGGCCCTGAAGCGCCGACGTCCCGCTACGACGCAATGGTGGTGGTTATGGTTGCGTGCTCGGCGAAATCTTCACGAGTCTGGTCGCCGGTCCTTTGGCCTCTGGCTTGTCACGTTCGAAAGTTTAGTGTGAGCCACCGGATAGATCTTTGGTCTCGTCGCACGTAGTTGCTATCCTCCAGTGGGCACTGTACTAGTCCACAACGGGGGTGGCTGTCATGTGTTTGGTGGAACGCGACCGGGAACTCGCGCTGCTTGACGATCTGCTAACTGAGGGGTCGAGCGGCAGAGGGGGTGTTGCCCTAATCAGCGGGCCGGTGGCGAGCGGGAAGACCGAACTCCTCAATGCCTTCGTGCAACGTGCATCAGTCGCTGGTGTCACCGTCCTCTCCGCCGTAGCGTCACATGCGGAATGCGAAATTCCGTTTGGTGTCGCCGATCAACTGTCGCATAACGTGTCACTGCCGTCTGGTGACGTCATGGAAATCCAGGAGATAATCCAGGACAGCATCCTCCTGGAGGGTGTCACGACGGTCGATCCCGAGCTCGTCCGCCCTGATCACGCACGAGTTCTCGCCAAGCTGCACGCCGCGATGATGCGCTTGTCGAGCAAAGGGCCCCTGCTGGTCACGATCGATGATCTCCATCATGCCGACAGGATGTCGCTGCATTTCCTTCGTTATCTCGCCCGGCGTATAACGAACAGGCGCGTTCTACTCGTCTTCAACATGCTTTCCGGGGCCGCCCCGGCCTATCCGCTCTTCCAGGCGGAGATCCTCCGCCAGCCCAACGCCAATCGAATCCACCTCGAACCGCTCTCGTCCTGCGGAATCGCTCAGATTCTGACGAGTCATATGAAGCGGGCGGAGGCAGAACGGCTGCTTCCTAGGTACGAAGAACTGAGCGGCGGGAATCCGCTACTTGTCAACGCGTTACTGGAAGATCGGCTCGGTGATGCCGAGGCGATGAACTGCCCGGTTATGCCGAACACCACGCAGGCATACCGTCAGGCGGTGGCGGTGTGCGTGCAACGCAGTGATGAGCTGACCGCAGACGTGGCTCATGGCCTCGCGGTGCTCGAAATGTCGCAGGCAACTCATCTGGTCGGTCGACTGTTTTCCCTGGAAAGCGATGCGGTCCAGCGGTGCAAGTACGTTCTCCGTCGTATCGGCCTCCTGGATCACCGGGGGTTCCGCCACCCCGAGACGAGTGCCGCGGTGCTCGGCAGTCTCGACCCGAGCCGGCGTTCCGCGCTTCATCTACGTGCGGCACGCCTGTTGTTCCGCGAGGGCGTACCGGCGGCCGAGGTGGCCAAGCACCTTTTGGCGGCGGACCACGCGGGGGACGCATGGGCGGTACCGCTGCTGCTGGAGGCGGCGGAGCACGCACTGCACGAGGACCGGATGGAGCTGGCCGCCGAGTACACGCGACTGGCCCACAGCGGCGCGGTCAGCCCGGACCAGCGCGCGGCGGTGACACTGATACTCGCCCACATCGACGGGCGAGTGAACCCGGTCGCGGCGGGACGGCGCTTCGGCGCGCTGGCGGAGGCGTTGTACGAGGGCCGTCTGCAGGTGGGACAGGCCATCTTGCTGATCAAGTACCTGTTGCTGTATCGGCAGGTCGAACAGGCGGAAGACGCTTTGCGCCACATTGGCGGCACTGTGCGGGACATGAGCGCCACCGAGTCGAGCGACTGGGAAGCCTTCAGGCTCTGGCTGGGGTGCACCTACCCGCTGGTGGCACGGAACGCGGCGGACGTGCTGGAGGAGGCAGGGCACAAGCCCACGCCGCCGCAGTACACGACAGACCCGCAGCTCCAGTCCGCCGGGCTGCTCAACGGCGTCCTACGGGGCGAACTGTCGCAGCCCGACATCGATGCCGGCCACGAGCGCCTGCGCGCACTGCAGCTGTCCGATGAGACCTTCGATCCGTTGGCGATGGTGCTGTGCGCCCTCGTCTACGCCGATCGGCACGGTGCGGCACTGGCATGGGGGACAGAGCTGCTGAAGGAATCGAGTGAACGAGGGGTACGCAGCTGGGTGGCGGTCTTCGGGGCGATCATGGCACAGGCCGCGTTGCGAAGCGGAGATCTTGAGGCGGCGGAGAGCCATGCCCGCGCGGCGATGGACTGGAGCATGGGAGTCGAGTACGCGACAGCCAGCCTGGTGCTCTCGCTGACGATACGCGGAGACCTGGAGGCGGCCGGTCGGCTCGTCAGCCACCCGGTGGATGCCGCCGCTCTGCAGCACCCGGCAGGCCTCTACTACCAGCACGCGCACGGCCACTACTACCTGGCGATCAATCGCCCGCGTGCGGCCCTGCTGGAGTTTCAGGCGTGTGGACAGAGCATGCAGTCCTGGGGGATCGACCTGCCCTCATTCGTTCCCTGGCGAAGTGACGTCGCGCAGGCGTTGATCGCGCTGGGCAGGGAGGAAGAGGCAAGGGAGATCGCGAACGAGCAACTGTCCTTGCTCAGCCCAGCACAGGGCCGTACGCGCGGACTGACGCTGCGTGTCATAGCCGAAGCGTCCGCGGCGGAGCGCCGCATGCCGCTGCTGAACGAGGCCCTGAAGGCCATCAGGGACGACCCGGACCGCGTCGAGGAGTCCAGGCTGCTCGGCTACCTCGGACGTACGCATTACTCGTACGGTGACCACGGCACCGCCAAGAGGCTCATGCGACAGGCCAGGGAGATGGCGAAGGAATGCAACGCCGAAGGACTGTCGAACATGCTGTACCTCGCTGACGAGTCCCCACAGGAAGCGGTCCGAGACAGCAGTGAACCAGTGGGGATCGAGGATCTGAGCAAGGCGGAGCAACGGGTTGCCCTGCTGGCCGGCCGGGGCCACACGAACAGCGAGATAGCCGGCAAGCTGTTCATCACCGTCAGCACCGTTGAGCAGCATCTGACCCGCATCTATCGCAAGCTGGGGATAAAGCACCGCAGCGGCCTGCAGTCCATGTACGACGAGTTGGTGCCGCAGTGATCTCCAGACTCCTGGGCTGCTGGAGTGGTCCTGGGGGTGACGGTACGTGCTATGCGGCACATCCGGGCAGTGCCGAGTGGCTGGTGCGGTTCAGGTAGAAGCGCAGCCGCACTCCGGGCTCCCCTTCCGCTGTTCGGTGCGTGCGGCTGCGGTTGCGGCTGCGGGCGTCAGCAGGGCAACCCCCGTCAGTGTGGCTGACGCCGCTCGACGGCAGGGGCCCGGGGAATTCGCCAATCCGGGGCCCCTGCCGTCAGCCCCGGGCCCCCGTTGCCGGTGACAGCGGTGGTTCCTGGCGGGAGCCGTAGCGCTCCATGCGCTGCCAGCGCAGGCGGCACCACAGCAGCAGTACGTGGACGGGGTCGAGGAAGATCAGCCCGCGACGGCCGAACCTGCCGGTCGCTCCGCTCTGGCGGACGGCGCCGCGGTGCTTCCACATCGCCTGCAGGGTCCCGTAGCACCAGCGGTAACGCTGCCGCCGCAGGGCGCCGAGGGAAGCGGGAGCCTCGGTCCAGGCGATGGCCTTCTCCTCGTAGACGACGCGCCAGCCGTCACACCGGATCGCAATCGACAACTGTAGTTGCCAGATACACCCACCAACGCCCGACCGCGTTTTCACGACCACCCCTATGCCGAATTGAGCAACCTCTCCAACACCCCGTAGAACTCAGGGGTTGTGCCCGTTCGCCGCGGCCCGGCAGGGTGGTTCGCGTATCCCACTCGCCGTGCGGGCAGGCGCGACCGCCCTCCTCGACCGGCAGCACGAAAGGACATTGGGTGACCGCGAACCTGACAGACACCAGCCTGTGGATCCGCCGATTCCACCCGGCCCAGGGCGCGCCGGCGAGGCTCCTGTGCCTGCCGCACGCGGGAGGCTCCGCGCCGTTCTACTTTCCCGTCTCGCAGGCACTCTCGCCCGGCCTCGACGTGCTCGCTGTACAGTACCCAGGCCGTCAGGACCGCCACACCGAGCCGTGCATCGAGTCTCTCCCCGAACTCGCCGATGCGCTGATCGAGCAGGTCCTGCCGTGGACCGACCGGCCGCTCGCGCTCTTCGGGCACAGCATGGGAGCCTCGCTCGCGTTCGAGCTCGCCCTGCGCCTGGAGCGGCGGGGGACGGTGCCGCTGGTGGTGTTCGCCTCCGGTCGGCGTGCGCCATCTCGGCACCGGGACGAGACTGTCCACCTGCGCGACGACGCCGGATTGGTCGCCGAGCTGCGCGCGCTCAGCGGCACCGACGCCCGGGTGTTCGGCGACGAGGAGCTGCTGCGCATGGTGCTGCCCGCGATCCGCAGCGACTACAAGGCGGCTGAGACCTACCGGCACACGGCTCGCGCCCGCCTCGCCGCCCCCATTCACGTGCACGTGGGCACCGACGACCCGAAGGCGACCCTCGACGAGGCGCGCGCATGGGGCGAGCACACGGAGAGCGAGTTCGAGATGCATGTCTATCCGGGCGGACACTTCTACCTGAACAATCATGCACCCCGCGTTATATCCGCGATTTCTCAGCAGATTTCTTCGTTGCTTCCTCAACAGGGATAATCCCTAAGAGCTCGTAACGCGATCATGGTCGGGTTTTCTTGAGGCGTCTCCAGCAGATGAGGCCGCAGGCCGGGGAGACGGAGGTTCGTGCACTCCGGCCTGGCCCGACCGCGCCTGCTCTTCAGTGTTGTCGATCTGCCGGGACAGACGAGGGGATGTACTTGCGTCATCGCCCAACTGAGCTGGGAGGGCCGGCGATCGGGGACTTCGTATCGGTCTGCCTCGAACACATCCCTGTCGGCCGTGACTGCACCTACGGGTCGAGCAGGTAGGCAGCCGAAAAGCCGATCACCGGCGCCGTCCGCCCTACGACCCCCCGGCTCGTCCTCTTACGGTCCATTGAGGTTGTTGACGGCCGTCATGGCGGACCGGACGTTCCAGACGGACGCCTCGATCTTGTTCATGTCCCGAAGGCAGCGCGCACGGCAACTTCTCGGCGTCCACCGGGTGGTGGAGGATGTACCCCGCGTGGACGTCGGATGCGTTGACATAGATGCCGTCTGCGCCGTCCGGGGCGAAGGAGCAGGCCTCCAGGTCGGCGGGTTTCCCTGTGACTGTTCACGAGCATATCGACAATGCATCTGGCTTCGCAGGTTGAGGAGTTGGCCCGGCCGTGGGCAGCTGCGGCGGAGGGCCGTCCGGAAGCCCGCCGCCACGGACTGCTCGCGTATACCGTCTATCTGGGCCACGCCCAACTCGGCCACGCGGTGCCCTCGATGCTGCCCCCGGAGGAGGGCGGGGAGTTCCGCGCATATCTCAACGAGGCACTCAAGGTGCTGATGACCCGCTGCGGGGGCATGACGGACACGGCCCCTCCGGAAGCTCGGCCATCGCAAGACCGTGGCCACGACTCTGATCCAGCGCCCCCGCTACGCCGACACCGCTGACGAGTGCTGGGACGAGAACGTGCAGTTCAACGCCGCCGCCTGGGAAGCTGTCCCCCGGCTCATCGCGGAGATCAGGCGTCTACGCAGGCAGCCGGAAGCGGACTCCCCAGCGACGCCTTCTCACCGTATCGGCGTTGGCCCCCGGCTCGGCCCGTCTGTAGCGGACTCATTGCCAACCGAGCTGTGGACTCTGTGCTCACGACTTCTCCAGCGCATCTCAGCACACTGGAAGAACGTCCGTCGACAAGGCGGAAAAGCCCAGCAGCGGCGCAGTCGGCGAAGCGAATGACGTTGACGCCCGATGGCGTCCGGCCTCGGCATCTTTGTGGCCGTGACTGTCGCGCTTGCACGATGACCGCTTCTGATCAGAGAACAAGGAACGGGGACCCCATGGCTATCACAGCTATCCGTAAGGCTGCCATCGGATCCGTCCGAGTGCCTGAGGACCTCATCGTTCGGGATCGTCAAGAGCGATCTGCCGGCGCTGTGCTTCAGATGGGCAACCTGGACGAGAAAGTGGATGACCTCGCTGACGAGGTCCGCGGGCTCGGCGAGAGGATCGACCGCAATCAGGCTCAGATCATTGAGCTGCTGACCCGGCTGATCGGCCGGGACCCCAACGCCAGCTGATCTTTCCGGCAGTTTTATACCTAGAGCAGACCGGCCCGGGCCGCCTGGATGCCCGCCTGGAAGCGGGTCCGCGCGCCTAGGTCGTCCATCACCTCGTGCACCCAGCGTTGGACGGTGCGCGGTGAAACGCCCAACTGGCGGGCGATGCTGTCATCGGTGAACCCGGCCGACAGCAGCGTCAGCAGTTCGCCCCGGCGGTTCCCCGTGCCGAGCGTCGGGCCGCTCGCGTCCGGCACCCGTACCGCCCGATGCCAGTACGCCTCGAACATCCCGGTGAGCGCGTCCAGCAGGGAGGAGGCGCGGACCAGTACCGCGGCCTGCAACTCGGAGCCGGTGGCCACCGGCAGCATGGCCCAGCGGTCGTCCACCATGGCCAGCTTGCAGGGAAGTTGGGGTAGTAGCCTCGCCTCCTCTCCGGCCGCGACCACCTCGCGGATCTCGGCCAGCCGGCCGGGGGCGCTGACCGAACCTGCCTCGTACACGGCTCGGATGCGCACTCCACGGGCCAGCAGGGAGCGCTCAAGTTCGGTGTCAGTGGGCGAGATGTGCGGGGGCTTGTCGAACAGCATGAGATGCCGCCGTGCGCCGTCTTGCATCTGCCGCCAGCGCTCCGCGATGGCGGCCTGTCCGGTGACCACCTCCATCAGGTCGGCCGTCTGCGGTTGCTGGGCCCGCCGGTAGGTCCGCATCAACTGGCCCATCCGGCCGCGGGTGCGCAGCAGTTCCGCCTCCCGGCGTAGCAGCAGCGCCTCGACGGCGACGTCGGGCGCCGCGGCTGACCAGTGGACCGGAACACCATCGTGCCGGGTGACCAGACCCTGTCGGGCGAGCGCGGTGAGCAGCCGCTCGGTACGGTCGGTCGTGATGCCCAACTCCATGGCGAGACCGGCTGCCGTACAGCGCGTAGAGGCGAGGACGCGTAGATAGGCGTTCTGTTCCGCTTCAGGAATTCCTAGGCCTTCGAGCAGACCACCCGAGGCCGCGCGCATGGGCACCGGCGGCTGGACTGCGCCTGACGCAGTGTGAAAACCGGCTGGGAACACCCTGACCGTCCTTCGGCTCCGGGCGGGCGGAGCTGGACGAGCGGTACCCGCCGGCAGGCCATTGTGTCATGTTCTCGCCATGACGGGTTCCTGCTGCCGCCTGACTCTTGAGGGTTCACGCAAACCGCACCCACGATGAACCCCGGTCTGACAGGCCCCGAACATCGACTCCATCCCCCACAGGAGACCGGTACATGGGCACGAATACAGGAACCAGACGCAATCGTTTCACCGGCCGAGCGGCAGCCGCGGGTCTGCTGCTCACCGCCGTCGCTCTCGTCCCGGCGTGTGCCGGAACGTCGGCGGTCGCCGCCAGTACGGGCTTCGGCCCGCACACGGGGCGATTCCAGGACAGCAACTGGGGCGGATACGTCGCCACCGGAAGCTTCGGCACCATCAGTGGCTCCTGGACCGAACCGCATGTCACCTGCAACAGCAGTAACGACCTGTTCGCCCCCTGGGTCGGCCTGGACGGCTACGGTTCGCAGACGGTGGAACAGACCGGTGTGCAGACCGACTGCTCCAGCGGGTCGCCGGTCCTCTCCGCCTGGTACGAGATGTACCCTGCTGCGCCGGTGTACTGGAACGACCCGGTCTCCGAAGGCGACAGCATCACGGCCTCAGTGGTCTCCAACGGCGGAGGCAGCTACACGCTGACGCTCACCGACAACACCCAGGGCTGGACCGAACACATCGACCAGAACCTCGGCGCGAACAACGCCAGCGCCGAAGCGGTCATCGAGTCCCCCACCCAGAGCTATCCGTCCTTCAGCGAACTGGACTTCTCCGGTGTGACGGTGGACGGCCAGTCGTTCGACGCGACGAATCCGCAGTCGTTCACCAGCGGCGGCTACGCGCCGGGACCGCTGTCCGGCGGCTCCTTCTCCATGACGCCGAGCGGCGCTGCCCGTGCGCCGCACGCACCCGCCGAACGGCCGGGCGTCATCCGCTACTGACGGCCGATCCGCGCAGGCATGGAACCACCAGCGGTGCCCGGACCGCACAGGTCCGGGCACCGCTGGTGGTCGGACGGCGAGCCGCCGTGGGCCGCCACCACCATCTTCAGGGCGTCGATGACCAGTTCCGTGCGCATGTGTGTGGCCATCGGCCAGCCGAGCACCCTGCGTGAACAGATGCCCCGGACACAGACTGGAAGCAGCCACGCCCCGCCGACCTGAGCGTAGGTGATGTCGCGGCACCACTTCTCGTCCAACTGTCCAGCAGGGAATCGATGTTGGAAAGATCCGGGGCCGGTGGTGCAAGCCGGTCGGGGACCGTGGTTCGCTTGCGGCGCAACAGGTGCCGACCCTCGATGCGGTGCTGGCGCATCAGGCGCTCGACCCGCATGCGGTTGACGGCGTGCCCGAAGCCCCGCAGCTCGGCATGGACGCGGCGGAACCCGTATGTTCCCTTGCGCGCGGTGTGAACCTCGCGGATCTCCGCGACGAGCGCGTCCTCGGCCGCCTGTCTCTCGGCGCGGGCTTTCGCGCCAGCGATCCACCGGTAACAGCCCGAGCGCGAGACCTCGCGGCAGCCGCTAGCAGAAACCCCGCCCCGAGGAGGGGCCCCATCTGGCGGACGATTACCGGTACCACTCCCGTGGCCAAGGCCGCCTGAGCCAGGCGCCACAGCACCACTGCCTACCTCAACGTGCCTAATCCATCAGTAACTTGACAAGCCCGGGTTGGTGCTCTCCTCGGTCGGCGGCCCGAGCGCGCCGACGGTCCGGCCGGCCAGCCGGGAGAGCCCATACACGCCAGCCTCGGGTCCGGCGGAGGCGCAGGCCCAGTCGAAGACGGCTGCGGTCGTGTCGGGCTGCCGCAGTGCATCCAGTTGGGCGATCCGGTACGGAAGTCGGTGCCGAGCATGCGTTTCCTTCTGTGGTCCGGCACGGAGATGCCCGCCACGATGCCGATCCCACGGGCTTCCGGTCGGCGCGGCGGGGCAGGGGTTTCCCCCGGACGACGTAGCGGGCAGGATGAGGCGGCCATGACATGCCCATGCGGTGCTGACCTGAAGGGAACCGTCTCGTGCTCCGTAAGCCCAGCGCCCTGCTCGCCGCCTTCCCCCTGCTCCTCCTCGGCACCGCGACGCAGGCTGCGGCCGACGCCCCGCCCCCTGCCCCTCAGCCGGCCGCCTGCACCTACACACCGGCCGTTCCCGCTGACAACTTCAAGGGGATACCGGTCTTCGACCCGGTGAAGGCCGCCAAGCCGTACAGCGCGACGCTGCGCACCGGCCAGGGCGCGATCACCTTCCGGGCGCTGACCGACAAGGCTCCCTGCACCACGTACTCCTTCAAGTTCCTCGCCCAGCGCGACTACTTCGGCCGCTCGCACTGCCACCGGCTCACCACCGCGCACATCTACGTGCTCCAGTGCGGCGACCCGACCGGCACCGGGAGCGGCGGACCCGGTTACTCCTTCCCCGACGAGAACCTGACCGGGGCGACCTATCCTGCCGGGACGGTGGCGATGGCCAACGCCGGACCCAACACCAACGGCAGCCAGTTCTTCTTCGTCTGGAAGGACACCAAACTCTCGCCCGCCTACACGCCGTTCGGCAAAGTCACCGCGGGCCTCGACGTGCTCCAGAAGATCGCGGCGGGCGGCGAGGACGACCAGAACGGGCCGGGAGACGGCTTTCCTAGGCTGCCGGTGAACATCAAGCGGGTACAAATCAAGAGCAGGTAATACGGTCCTGCCCCTGCGCCTGCCCCGGCCCCGGCCCCGGGCCTGGGCCTGGGCCTGTGGCGACCAAGGCCCGGCCGGTGACCCAGTCCAGCGGGATGTCGGCCAGCACGGGATGGCCGACCTTCAGCGGCAGCGCGTGCAGCGGGTACGGCAAGTCCAGGTCAGCCATCGAGCCGGGGCAGGACGTCAGTTTCCCAGGAGTGCCAGGACAGGGGTCGTGGCGAAGAGTTGGGTGTCCTTGGTCTCCGGTGCCGGCTTGAACTGCGGCGTCGTTTCCCGCTCCTCCCACTGCGCCCTCTGCTCGGTGTCGGCACCGTCGGGCAGCGGGGCGCATCGTCCGTGCACTCCTGTCTGAGGTACCCAATTGTTGGAATGTGACAATCTCTCGCCTTCAAATCGGTCGGCTCCTGCCCTGATTCCCCCTTTGAACGCTGGCATGATCCCCATGAGGGCAAGTCGGGCACTATGTAGTATTCACACAATTGAAGGAGGCTCGTGTGACCCGTAACGGTCGTGTGCTGGTGACGGGCGTCGGTGCGATGACGCCACTGGGAGCCGATGCGCCGTCGTCGTGGTCGGGGCTGCTGGACGGTAAGTCAGGGGTGCGCTTCCTGGAGGAGGAGTGGGCCGCGGACCTGCCCGTGCACGTGGCGGCCGGGCTCACGGTGGACCCCGCCTCCCTGCTTCCGAGGGCCGAGGCCAGGAAGCTGGACCGCGGTGAGCAGGTCGCCGTCCTCAGTGCGCGCGAAGCCTGGCAGGACGCCGGTGCTCCGCAGGTCGAGCCGGAACGATTCGCTGTCGTCATCGGCACGGGGACCGGTGGTGTCCTCACCACGCTGGGGCAGGACGACGTCTTCGAACGCGCCGGGATTCGCCGGCTGTCGCCGTTCGCGGTCCCCATGCTGATGCCCAACGGGCCGGCTGCTTGGGTGAGCATGGACTTGGGCGCGAAGGGGGGCGCCAGGACTGTGGTGAGTGCCTGTGCGTCCGGGGCGGAGGCCCTCGCCCTGGGTCAGGATCTGATCCGCAGTGGGCGGGCGGACGTGGTCGTCGCAGGTGGGGTGGAGGCATGCCTGCACCCCTTCACCATTGCGGCATTCGCCCAGATGAAGGCCCTTTCGACGCGGTCCGTGGACCCAGAGGCCGTGTCCCGCCCGTTCGACGTCAAGCGGTCCGGGTTCGTCATGGGCGAGGGCGCGGGGATGATGGTGCTCGAACGCCACGAGTTCGCGCGGGCCCGTGGAGCGCGTGCCTACGGCGCGCTGGCCGGCAGTGCCGTGAGTTCGAGCGCGAACCACATCACGGCCTCCGACGCGCAAGGCCAGGCCTTCGCCATGGAACTGGCGCTGCGCGACGCCGGCCTGGCCCCGGCGGACATCGGGGTCGTGCACGCCCACGCCACCTCGACGGAGTCCGGTGACCTGGCGGAAGCCGAAGCGATCGGCCGGGTGATCGGCGGCCACGCCGCGGTGACGGCGACGAAGTCGATGACAGGTCACATGATGGGCGCGTCCGGAACGGTCGGCGCCATGGCCGCTCTGTTCGCGCTCAAGGACGGCACGGCGCCGGCCACGCGCAATCTCGACGAACTCGACCCGCGCGTGGAACTGGACGTGGTGCGCGGTGAGCCTCGCAGCGGTCAGTGGTCTGCTGCGCTGGCCAACTCGTTCGGGTTCGGCGGACACAACGTCAGTCTCGTCTTCACCAAGTGACGACGAAGGTCGCCCGGTCCCGTGTGCCAAGGAAATCGGTGGCTGCGCCCCTGAGGGCACGGTTGTAGGCGTTGCCGCTTATCACGGCCACTTGCGCGCGCGTCCGTCGAGCACCCAGGCTCCGATCGGGTGCCGTTCACTGGTGTAGGTGTGGAGCAGGCCCCTCGGGCGCTCGCCCTTGCACGGTGGCGGTGAGCTTCCAGCCCAGATTGGCTGCATCGCCTCTTCCCAGGTTCAGGCCTTGGTCTCTGAACGATGAGTGCGCGTGGGCGGCGTCGCCGCAGAGCAGCACACGACCACGCCGACAGGTCGTCGCCTGCCGCGCATGGCCCGTGAAGCGGGTGCCGCTGATGACCTCGGTCACGCGGACATCGACGTCGCTGACGCGCCGCAGACTGGCCTCCATCTTGGCTGCGGTGACCTGTGCCTCCCGGTCCGCCGGGGACCATCCAGCTCGACGGTGCGGTCACGACCGGGTCCCGGCCCGTAGATGTAGACGCCTGTGGGGGCGTGCTGCCGGCCTGGCCCGGGTTGCTCCGCCCCCTCGATGGTGCCCACCGCCTGGCGGACCGTGATGTGCGGATCGGCGCCGGGAACTCGAAGCCTGCTTGACGGTGAATCAGACTGCGGCCTCCGTCGCAACCGACGAGCCATGTCACGCGCACGTCGCCCCCGCCTCCAGGCGAACGGTGACACCGTCCGACTGTGCGTTGTATCCACGCACCCCGACCCCGTGCCGCACCTTGAGGCTCAGCTCCGCCGCGCGCTGCCCGAGGATTCGCTCCACCTCGACCTGCGGGACTTGCACATACCAATCCGGCCACGGCCGCGCAGGCTGGGGTCGTGCTCGTCGACGGGGTCTCGATGCAACTCGCGGGGACAGCGGTCAGGTGCCGTCGCGACCGCGAGTTGCTGAGCGCCCTGCAGCGGTGGATCCCTGTCAGTAGGCTCCGTTGACGTTGTCGATGGATCCGTAGCGGTGGTAGGCGTAGTTGCAGGCGGCGGTGATGTTGGATACCGGGTCGTAGATGCTCGACGAGGTGCCCGGCACGTGGTAGGCGGTGAAGGTGGACTGGATCACCTGGAGCAGGCCAATGGAGGGGTGGCCGGCGGCGGCGTTGGAGTCCCAGAGGTTGATGGCGTTGGGGTTGCCGGAGGATTCCCGCATCACGTTGCGGTAGATCCCGTTGTAGGTGCCGGGGATGCCGTTCTGAGCCATGATCGCCAGTGAGTGCTTGATCCAGCCGTCCAGGTCGTTGGTGTAGGTCTGGTTGCCGGTGGCGGTCGTGGCGGTCGTAGTAGACGTGGCCTTCGTGGCGGTTGCCGGCTTCGTGGCGGAGGTCGATCCGGCGGGCAGGGTCAGGACCTGTCCCGGCTGGACGGCGTAGGGGCTGGCCATGTGGTTGGCGGTCGCGATGGCGGACCAGCCGCCGGGCACATGCTGGGCGCGGGCTATGGAGGCCAGGTGGTCGCCGGGCTGGACAGTGTAGGTGGTCGTGGCGGGGGCGGCCTGGGCCGTGCCCAGTGCGGCGGTGGAGACCAGGGCGAGGGCGCCGACGGTGACGGTGCCGCCGGTGATGAGTCGGCGCGTCCGGGAGGGGTGCTTGCGGGCGTGACGGGGCATGGAACGGTCCTCTTTTTCCAGAATCTGCATGACCCGCAGTTGCCGGTTCCCTCGGCAAGCTGCACCACTTTTCATTCAGCGGTGCGCTGCGGCGCGCACATTCTTAGCCCGCAGGGAATAAATCGACAATTGCCTCATTTACTAACTTGCTTCGTCGTCGGTTCGGGCTTTGGGTGCCGCGAGGACCTGGAATTGGGGGAATGGAGGTGGATTGAAGCACTAAGGTGCATCGTAAGTGAACTGCGTCACCTGCTTTAAATGGAGCGCCCTAATCGCTTAAATAGATATGTGTCGTACCTTTGTCGTTTATCATGCCAAAATAGGACATTGCTCTATCGATCTCCGCCCGTTTCACATCACAGCGCAGGAGTTCGGTCCGCCCGCCTGGCCGTGTATCGCTCCCGCGGCGGGCTGGCTCGTGGGCTCGGGGTGACCCCTTCGGCGGGCAGGTGTTCCCGTGCGCTCAGGGGCTGACCCATCAGAGAGCGCCTCGCCCGGCTGCTCCTGGACCTGACGAGGACACGCGGCCGCCGCACGGAGGCCGGCATCGAGCTTTCCGTACCCCTCAGCCAGCAGGAACTGGCCGGGGCAGTGTGAACCGCCCCGGTTCGAATGGAGACTCCGGACTGCCCCGAGTCGGGTGGAGTCGAGTCGCCTGGTTTCGGGCTGCTGGCGGGGCGCGGAGTCCGTACTCCACCAGGCTGAACATGCCCAGCGCGGAGTGTCTACGTCGTCGGCCATGGAAGATCTCCAGGTACTCGTCCAGGGCCGTGGACGGCTCTGGACGCGTCCGCCACCGTCTGCGGTTGAGCAGTTCGACCTGGACCCGGGCCCAGAAGGATTCCATCATCGCGTTGTCCACGCAGTCCCCGATGGAGCCCACCGAAGGCAGAAGGCCGGAGGCCCTCGCGCGCTGGATGAAACGCCCAGGACCCGAACTGCGCACCATGATCGGAGTGGATGACGGTGCCACCCGGCCGCGGGGAGCGGTTGCCGATGGCCATGGCCAGGGCGTGGGTGGTAAGCGCCGCAGTGGGCGAGGCATCGATCGACCAGCCCACCACGCGCCGCGAGAACGTCTCCAGGACGACCGCGCAGTACACCTTGCCCTCCCGGGTGGGGTGCTCGGTGACGCCGGTGACTCATAACTGGTCCCGGGCGTGACGGGTGAAGTTCTGCTCCACCAGGTCGGTGACGGATGGGCTCACGTGCGTGGCGCGTGGGCCTGCCGGTTGCCCGGCAGGCCGTGCAGGCCGGCTCGCTGCATCAGCAGCTCCGCGGTGCCGTGGGTGACATGAATACTCAGGCCCAGACCGAGCTCGGCGTGCGCCCGGCGGGAGCCGTAGGTGCCGCGGGAGGCGGCGTGGATGCTGGCGACGGCCTCGGTCGGCCAGGCGTGTTTGACCATGCGGTTCGACGGTGCACGGTCCCGCCAGGCGTAGTACCCGGACTCGGCGACATGCGGCACCGGCAGGCCGACTGCACCGGCAGGTGCTCACGAGCCATCATGCGGATGGCTTCGAACCGCCTTTACCGCCTTTTGGGGACGTCACCTCACCCAGTAGTTCCGCAGCCCGCCGGTGAATGGCCAACTCGGCCTCCAGCTCGGCGATTCGCTTGCGGGCAGCAGCAGCGAGCTCGGACAGGTCGCTGCTGTTCGTTGCCGGGCAACTGCCCCATATCGGTCAGGTGCTGGCGACGCCACACACAGTTCGTCCGGCGATCTCCGCCACCGTCATACAGCTTCCCGACCGCACCGCGCTCGACGGCGAACTCGTCGTGTGGGACGTTGGACGCCTCGCCTTCGAGCGCCTGCGGGGTCGGTTTACGGTCGGCCACATCACCGGTTTTACGGGGTGCCGGTCCCAGGGGTTCA
>NZ_MQUS01000094.1 GCF_001953885.1 Streptomyces sp. IMTB 2501
CGGCCACATCACCGGTTTTACGGGGTGCCGGTCCCAGGGGTTCAGTGGGCGACCAGTCGCTCGCTGAGCCACTGGAGCGTGCTGGGGATCTCCCGCTTCCAGGTGTTGAAGTTGTGCCCGCCGCTGGGAAGGATGATCGACGAAATCCTGGTCACGTTCGTGTCCTGCACACTCTTGATGAATTTGAGCGTGTCCTTGTAATTGTGCTCACCGACCTTGCTGCTGGTGACGAGCAGCGACGTCTCGGGCGGGGTCAGATGCTTGATCGTCCAGAAGAGGTCGGCACGATTCTGCAGGTCCTTGTTGCCGTGGAAGAGATCTCCCGTGGTGGGGTCGATCGGCGCCTTGTAGTACGGCGAAAGACCCGCGGCGGCCGCGTACGAACCCGGGTGGTGCATGGCGACCTTCAGAGCGCAGTAACCACCGGTCGAGTCACCGACGATGCCCCAGCTGGCGGGGGTCTTGTCGACCCGGTAGTGAGCCATCACCGAATCGCGCAGGTCCTTCGCGAAGAAGGTCTCGGCCTGCGGACCCCCCGGAACGTCGACGCACTCGGTGTCCCGCGGCGGCGCCACGGTCGGCCGCATCATCACCAGGATCATCGGCTGCATCTTCTTCTGCTGGGACAGCTGCTGCGCCGTACTGGGGTAGTGCAGCTTGTCCACCAGCGCCTGAGCCGTACCCGGGTAACCGGTCAGCACGACGGACACCGGGAACTTGCGCCCGCGGTTCTGCGGCTGGAAGTACTCCGGAGGCAGATACACGAACGCCGGCGTGGACAGGTGGGTCGTACGGCCGATGATGTCGACCTTCTGGACCTGCCCGGCCACCTGCGGCAGCGCGCTGCTCACCCCGATGACCCGGGACGTGGAGACCACCTGTATGGGGCTGTTGGCGCCGCCGGCTATGTGGTCTACGACCACCCCCTGGCCGTTCTCCTGGCCGAACAGGTCGGCCCAGCTCGCATAGAACCCGAAAGTCTGGTTGGCGGCGAGGCCCACGGAGGCGAAGATCGCCAGCTGCGTGGCGAGCATCAGCCCGATCCGCCCGCC
>NZ_MQUS01000059.1 GCF_001953885.1 Streptomyces sp. IMTB 2501
CGCACAGCCGTCCCCCGATCGGTGGCCAGGCTGAAGAAGCTCAGGAGGGTGCAGAGGGCGGGGACTTGGAGTGCGGCGCCGCGGATCAGCTCGACCGGTCCCCGGGACCGCTCGTGGAACTCGGCCACGGCATACGGGGATTGCGCGGGTCCGGGCCGTACCGGGGCGCCCGCGGACACCGTCTGGACTCCGCCGGCCAGCTCGTCCAGGGCCTGGACGGTGCGGGCCAGCGCCTGCCCGACCTCGACGACCGGCACGGGTGCCGCGGCCCCGGCCCACCCGGTGGCCGCCAAGCCGGCCTCCTCGGCGAATGCCGTGGCCAGCGCGGTGCCCGCGCCGCGGAGAACGGCGGGCAGCCCGTCGTCCAGCAGCCGGGCGAGGCGCCCGTCCGCCTCGGCGACCGACCGGTGCCCGTCGACCGCCCACGCCCTGCGGCCGGGCACGGCCCGCGCGCGCAGGGCGGTCAGCACACGCTGCAGATCCCCCCGGATCAGCCGCACGGCGCGCCCGCACACCAGCATCGCCGCGGTGCCCAGGATGTCCTCGCCCGTCGCGCCGCGCTGCACATACGGCGCGGCATCGGCGTCCAGCTTGGCGACGACCCGGGTGAACGCCCCGGACAGCTCGGCGACGGTGTCCGCCGTCCCTCTGGCACGGACCGCTATGTCCCGGGCGTTGACGCTCTCCGCCCGGGCCGCGGCGGTGATGGCCGCCGCGGCCTTCCCGGGCACCGCGCCCAGCCGCGCCTGGGCGCGCGCCAGCGCGGCCTCGGCGTCCAGCATGGCCTGCAGCCAGGCCTGGTCGCTGACGGCCCGCTCCACGGGTGTTCCCGCCCGGACCGGGGAGAGCAGACCGGTGTCCCGGTCGGCCGCTGGGCTCTTCATGCGCGAGGCTCCTTCGCTGCCGGCCGCACGCCTACTTCCGGCACACGGGGGCGAGGACGTCGGGCAGTTCCGGCCGGCTCATGGCGAGCGCCGCCGCCATCGCGCGCGCCTTCACCATCGTCTCGGCGAACTCCTCCACCGGGTCGGACAGGGCGACGACGGCACCGCCCACGCCGTAGCCGGTGGTGCCGGGGGTGGCCACGATGGTGCGGTTGACGACGCTGAGTTCGCAGCCGCCGCCGAGGGCGAACCAGCCGAGCGCCCCCGAGTACACGCCACGGGGGCCCTGTTCCAGGCGGTCGATGATCTCCATGGTGCGCAGCTTGGGCGCGCCGGTCATGGATCCGGGGGGAAACGCCGCCCGCACGCAGTCGACCGCCGTCAGCCCGTCGCGCAGGGTGCCGCGGACGGTGGAGACGAGATGGTGGACCTGCGGGAAGCTCTCGACCCCGCACAGCACCGGCACCTGGACCGAGCCGGGCCGGCAGACGACGTTGAGGTCGTTGCGGACCAGGTCCACGATCATCAGGTTCTCGGCCCGGTCCTTGTCGCTGCCGGCCAGGGCGTCCCGCAGTCGCGCGTCCTCCGCCTCGGTGGCGCCGCGCGGACGCGTGCCCTTGATCGGCCCCGAGGTGACGGATCCGTCGGGACCGACGGTCAGGAACCGCTCCGGCGAGGCGCTGAGTACGGCCACGCCCGGGAAGTCGAGCAGCGCTCCGTAGGGCACCGGGCTGACGCGGCGCAGCGTGGTGTAGGTGCGCAGCGGATCGATGTCGGTCTCGGCGACCGCCGTGTTCGACAGGCAGATCTCGTAGGACTCGCCCTGGCGCAACTCCTCCAGGCATTCCCCGACCATCGTGAGGTAGGAGTCCCTGCTGTGGCGCAGCCGGACCGCCACGGCGGATCCTGGTTCCGGTTCCCCGGCGGATCCGGGTTCCGGCACCGCGGCGGACCGGGGCTCCGGCGTGTTGCCGTCGTCCGTGCGGGGCCCTCGTGGCAGGGCGCGGAGCCGTGCGCCGACCGTGTCGAACCAGGCGGCGACCTCCGCGTCGTACCGGTGTCGGCTGAGTCTGAGCAGGTGGCAGGTGTGCTCGGCGTGGTCGACGACCAGCGCCCGGTCGGCGAAGACCAGGGCCGCGTCGGGGGTCTCGGCGGTGTGCGTGGTGAGCATGCCGAGGTCCGCCTTGAGCTCGTAGCCGAGATAGCCGACGTATCCGAGCCGGAACCCGAAGGGCAGGTCGGTGCCGCAGTCGGTGGGACGGGCGCGCAGTTCGGTGTCGAGGTACTCGAAGAACGTGCTCCGGACGCGCCGCGTGGGCCGGCCGGTGCGCTCCACCTCGACGAGTTGCTCGGCGGCTCGGTAGGTGACGTACTCACCGAGCGGACCGGCCGCGTCGCCCATGAGGGAGAAGCGCCCGCCCTGCCGGGCGCCGCCGCCGCTGTCCAGCCAGAAGCTGTGCGGGGCGGCGGCGAAGAGTTCGGTGTAGGCGGCTTCCGCGTCGGGCTCCCACGGCAGCCGGCGGACGTGCAGGTGGTACGGCAGGTCGTGGTCGGTCGCCGGGTCGGCGGCCCGGACGCGTCCGCTGCGGCGGTGCCACGCGCGGGTGAGGTCACGGAAGTTGGCGAGCAGCTCGTGCCCGTACTCCGTGCTGACGGACTCCGGATGGAACTGCACGCCCCACAGCGGCCGGGTGCGATGGCGGACCCCCATCAGGACGCCGTCCTCGGACCAGGCGAGCGGCTCGATCTCCTCGGGCAGTGCGGTGACGGCCAGCGAGTGGTAGCGCACCACGCGGAAGGGCGAGGGCAGTCCGGCGAAGAGGTCCCGGCCCGTGTGGCTGACCGACGAGAGCCGGCCGTGCCGGGGCTCGGGGGCGTGCCGCACCTCGGCGCCGAGGAGATGGCAGATGCCCTGGTGGCCCAGGCACACCCCGAGGAGGGGCAGGTCCCACTCCAGGATCGCCTGGGCGCCGATGCCGAAGTCCTGGTGCCGGTCCGGCCGGCCCGGACCCGGAGAGATCACGACGTTGTCGAAGTCCCGCAGATCGAGCACCGACCAGTCGGCGTCGTTGCGGATGACCACCGGCTCCTGTCCGTTCACCTCCGTCAGCAGCTGACGGAGGTTGTGGGTGAAGGAGTCGTAGTTGTCGATGAGGAGCGTGCGGGTCACCTGTGCCGGTTCCTCCGTGCTCATCGCGCGTGCGGTACGGGGGCCTGTTCGGCCGTCCTGAGGACGGTCAGGGCGGCGTGCGGCGCGCCGACGTCGTGGGTGCGGACGTAGTCCGCGCCGTCGAGGGTCGCGCGGATCTCGGCGGCCGTCGTCCCCGGGCCGCTCTCGGCGATCTCCCGGCCGGTCACCGACCGCAGGAACGACTTCCGCGAGACCGAGATCATGACGGGCAGCCCGAACCGCTCCTTCAGCAGCCGGACTCCGCCGAGTACGGCGAACGACGTCTCGGGGTTGCTGCCGAGGAAGTGGCCGGGCCCCGGGTCGACGACGAGCCGGTCCCGGGCGACGCCCGCGGCCTGCAGCGCGGTCGGGCGCTCGGTGAGGAACTCCAGGATCCCGTCCCGGACTTCGGCCGGGTCCGTCGGCACCCGGGGGGCGGGCCCCAGGCGCTGCGCCGAGTGCACGACCACGCGCCGGCAGCGCGCCGCCGCCAGTTGCTCGTACACCTCCGGGTGCGGGAAGCCCTGGCTGTCGTTCAGGTAGGAGACCCCGCGGGAGACGGCGAAGCGCTGTGTCTCGGGCAGGAACGAGTCCACCGAGGACGGGATGTGCTCGACGGCCAGTCGGTCCAGCAGGGGCGTCAGGCGTGCGCACTTCTGCTGCGCCGGGACGCGTGCGGAGTCCGGGGTGCTCGCGGCCGGGCCCGGCTCGACGGTTACGGCCCCCTGCGCCCGCGGTCGCAGCGCGTGCCGGACGGCCGCCCCGGCGTCCAGGTGGCGGCCGCCGTCGGAGAACGCGTCCTCCGTGATGTTGACGATGCCGACGAGCAGTGGCCCACGGCGGTCGCTCACCGGCACGGGCTCACCGAGGGCCAGAGGGGCCATGAGATTCTCCATCCTCCACAGGCGGTTCGGCACAGCAAGATTACGCACCAGACCGGCCTACGACGAAAGGTTCTTCGGCTTTGGTACGCCCCCACTGCACTATCTTCCGAGTCGCGGGGTTTCTCATCAGCCGTGCCGCTGTGGGGTCAGCCGTACCGGCCTCGGCGGCGACGGACGCGCCCGACTGCAGTCTGCCGCCCCACCGGTGAGCCGTCTTCGGATCCAGGGCCAGCTCGCGACCGCGCCGACCCGGCCGGGAGTACAGGTGCGGCCCCGCCCGCCGGACGGAAGACGGGGCGCGGCACAAGACCGCAGACTCCTCGGCGACGGCGGTCAGGGGCCGGAAACCGGTGACCCCGAACCTGCCGGGCCTGGACGGCACCGCTTACGAAGTCGCGCGCCGGTTCACCGGCAGGTGCGCGTCCTCACTGACTGACGCAGGGCGCGGTGCCCTGCAGCAGGCGGCGGTCCCGCGCGTAGACGATGGCCTGCGTGCGGTTTCGCACCCCGAGTTTGCGCAGGAGGTTGGAGACATGGAACTTGATGGTCCGCTCGCTGAGCACGAGGGTCTCCGCGACTTCCTGGTTCGACATGCCCTTGATGACCAGTTCGAAGATCTCCTGCTCGCGCGCGGTCAGCGCGGCGAGCCGGTCCCGCGCGGGCATCGCCGGCCCGCGCACCCCGACGAGGTCGACGAGCCTGCGCGCGAGCGGCGGAGGCACCACCGCATGGCCCTCGGCGACCGCTCGGACCGCCGTCGCCACCTCGGTCGGCGCGTCGTCGTTCAGCACCACTCCGTCGGCGCCTTCGCACAGATACGTCAGCGCGTCGTCCAGGGCGCCGGCGTCGGCGAGGATGACCACGCCCACCCGCCGTTCGGTGTTCTCGCGCAGTCCGCGCAGCACCTCCGTGGTGTCCCAGGCCGGATCGGCGTCGTCGAGCAGCAGCGCCTGGGGTCGCTCGGCGGCCACCACGCGGTTCAGCTGGAACGGAGTGGTCGCCTCGGCGACTATCTCCACACCGGCCGACTCCGCCATGACGGTGCGGAGCGCGACGCGCGTCAGTGCCCGGCTGGCCAGGACCGCCACCTTGATCTCTGCGTGGCGGGAAACGTTGTCGTCCTCGGTCCGTCCGGATTCGGGCAGCGCTTTGTGCAAGAGCATGGAGTCCTGTCCTTGTCCCGTCTTGATCGTGTCCACGGGCATGAGAATTGAGTTACAGATTTTGGGCGCACGCGCTTTTTCGTGGAAAGCGGCCTACATCCGTAAACCCCGGCCCACCAGTCACATTTGGGTAAGTAATCGCCGACAACTCGACGAAGGGGATGACAGAAGGGTCACGCATGCCGTCGGAGAGGACCTCTTGCGGCCCTTCGGACGACGATCACCGACACGTCACGGCACTCCATGTCAACAAGCCCCCGTCTCCGTGCACCTGACCCCGTGAGATCAATCAGGCTGCTTCGGCGAAATCACCCCGGTGATTAATTGAACATCGAACAGCAGTCTCTGACCAGCTTTGAAGCTACGTGGTCACCTGCACGATTGTCCAGAACACTACTGGCCAAGAAACAGTTGAGTAACGCGCCTCACAACGTGACGTACAACGCGGCCAGTTGGCTGATCCGCTTACCAACGGCCGCGAACGGCACCGAGGCCGATAACGTTCGTAGCTTTGCGAGTTCTGCGACGTACGCGAATAAGAAGGGCGCCCGGTTTCGTGCGCAATAGGGATCACGCCGGAACAGGGGCGGGTGGCGACGCATCATAACCGACCGCATCACGCACCGGACCGGCCTCACGGACAGGTTCGAAAACCCGTCGTCGGGCGGAAGGCGCGGCAACGCGTCGTGGCCGAGGGTGAAGTCCAGTCGTCACCACACGGGGGTCGGGAAGTGTCGCGTACACCGGGCAAGGTCACCAGAACGCCTCTCACGCTGGACGGTGAATCCCTCACCCCCGCGCAGGTGGCGGTGACCGCCCGCGGCGTCGCCGGCACGGCACGGGTCCACCTCGCCGACCGGGCCGCCGAGCGCATGCGGACCTCCGTGGCGCTGAAGGACTCGCTGCTCGCGCAGGACATCCCCGTCTACGGCGTGACCACCGGCTTCGGCGACAGCTGCATCCGGCAGATCTCCGGGGACAAGGCGCACGATCTGCAGCGCAACCTCGTGCTGTACCACCTCAACGGGGTGGGCCCGGCGGCCTCCGAGGACATCGCGCGGGCCACCCTGCTGATCCGCGCCAACGCCCTCTCCCGCGGGCCCTCGGCGGTCCGCCCCGAGGTGGTGCGCACCCTGCTGGACTGCCTGGCCGCGGACATCCTGCCGATGATCCCGGAACGGGGTTCGCTCGGCGCCAGCGGTGACCTGGTCCCGCTGTGCTACGTGGCCGCCACGCTGATCGGCGAGGGTGACGTCACGCACCGGGGCACGGTCCGTCCGGCGCTGGACGCGCTGCTGGAGACGGGCATCCGGCCGCTGGCACTGGCCCCGAAGGAGGGCATCGCCCTGATCAACGGCACGTCCTTCACCGCCGCGTACGGGGTGCTGGCCGCCTGGGACGCCCGTGAGCTGGCCTTCGTCGCCGATCTGGCCACCGCCATGACCCTGGAGGCGCTGCGCGGCAACGTCTCGGCGATGCACCCGTTCGTGCACGAGAACAAGCCGCACCCGGGCCAGGTGGAGAGCGCCCGCACGGTTCGCACACTGCTGGCCGGCTCCGGCCTCGCGACGTCGTTCGAGGACATCCTGGTGCGCCGCGAACGGCTGGACGGGCGCGGCTATCTGGAACTGAGCGACCGGATCCAGGACAAGTACTCGGTGCGCTGCGCCCCGCAGATCGTCGGCATCGCGCGCGACATGCTCGACTGGGTGGAACGCTGGCTGGAGGTCGAGATCAACTCCTCCAGCGACAACCCGCTCTTGGACGCCGAGCAGTCCGGGCTGCACCTGGGCGGCAACTTCTACGCCGGGCACGTCGGACACGCCATGGACAGCCTCAAGGTCTCCGTGGCCGGACTGGCTGATCTGATGGACCGTCAACTCGCCCTGGTCGTGGACGAGAAGTTCAACGGCGGGCTGCCGCCGAACCTGATCGTGCCGCGCGCGGCGGACGACCCGCAGGCCGGACTGCACCACGGGTTCAAGGGCATGCAGATCGCGGCCTCGGCGGTCACCGCGGAGGCGCTCAAGCAGACCGGGCCGGCTTCCGTCTTCTCCCGTTCCACGGAGGCGCACAACCAGGACAAGGTCAGCATGGGCACCATCGCGGCCCGGGACGCGCGCACCGTCAACGCCCTGGTGCGCGAGGTGGCGGCGATCCATCTGCTGGCGCTCGCACAGGCGGTGGAACTGCGCGGGGCCGAGTCGTGCGCACCGGCGACCCGAGCGGTGCACTCGCTGCTGCGCGAGCACTCCGAGTTCGTCACCCGCGACCGCCGGCTCGACGGCGACATCGCGGCGGTGATCGGGCTGATCGAGAGCGGGGCCCTGCGGCGTGCCGCCGGCCTCGCCGACACCGATTTCCTCACAGGCAGGGGGCTGGCAGATGTTGTTGCTGCGTGACCACGAGCAGAACACCGCGGTCGGAAAGCTCGTCGAGGACCACACACGGCTGGTCCGGGCGACGCACGCAGGCGAGGCGGACCTCACCGCGGTGCACGCGGCCAAGCTCGCGCGGGCGCTCGGGCAGGCCGCGCGGAGCACCCTGTACCGGCACACCGTCGACGACACCCTGCGGGCCGGCTGGCCGGCGGCCGAGGCGCTCGACCCGAACGAGGTGCTGGAGGGGCTCTTCCCCCGGCTGCCGCTGCTCGGCAAGGGCGAACTCTCCGAGCACGGCGAGGAGGCCTTCACCCGGCCGCTCGCCGACTTCCTGCACTACTACGAGTCGTCCGGCACCACCGGCAATCCCGTCGCCGCGCCCAAGGCCGTGGACGATCTCGTGATCAACACGATCAACATCGGTGAGCTGTGGGCGCAGATCCTTGAGCCCCGCGATGTCGCGCTGATCCTGATCAACGCTCCGTTCGCGCCGGCCGCCTACCAGTTCGAGAAGGTGCTGGAGTACATCGGCGTGATGTCCTTCCGCCCCTGGGTGGACAACATCACGGGCGACTACAGCAGGGTGCTCCGCCTGATCGAGACGCTCGACGCCAACGTGTTCGTGGGCCCGCCCTCCCGGCTGCTGGAGATGATCCAGTTCGCCCACCGCAACAAGCTCGCCGCCCCGCGCTTCGACCGGCTGCTGCTCATGGCCGAGCAGACGGGGCCGAGTTTCGTACGACACCTGGAACGGCTCACCGGCGGCACCGCGTACGTCTGCTCGTACGGCTCCTCGGAGACCGGCACCACGGCCGTCACCTGCCGGGAGCGCAATCTGCATCTGCAGACGCAGAGTTATCTGCTGGAACTCCACGACGGCGCCGGGACGCGGCCCGTCGACGGCGCCGCCGACCGCGGTGAGCTGGTGGTGACCACCCTGGACCTGCCGGCCCGGCCGCTGCTGCGCTACCGCACCGGCGACCGCGTCGAGATCGTCGGTGACCCGTGTCCGTGCGGGGTGCGCACCCCGGTGCTGCGCACCCTCGGCCGGGAGCAGGACGTCGTGACGCTCTCCGGCAACGGGGTGCGCCAGAACGACCTGGAGGCGGCGCTGTGGTCCACGGAGCTGCCCGACCACACCGTCTTCAACTACATGCTGGTGCTGCGCGACCGCGGGGTGGTCCTGCTGGTGACCACGGACGGCCCGCCGGAGGAGAGCTGGAACGCGATGGTGGCCGAGCGGCTCGCGCCGCTGTTCCCGGGCCTCGCGGTGTCCGTACGCCCGGTGGAGACGCTGCCGCCGCTCGCCTCCCTCGGCCAGTACCTCGGCTGGAAGCTGTCCCGGGTCCTCGACCTGAACGACGAGCACAACTGGTCACGGCTGCCCGAACCGATCAACACCGTGGTGGTCGAGTCGCTCCGCCAGCTGGAGCCGGACCCGGACCCGGACCCGGCGGGAGGATCCGTCTGATGTGCGGCATCACCGGTTGGATCGACTACGCACGCGATCTGTCGGACCAGGGCCCGCTGCTCACGGCGATGGCCGGCACGATGGCGTGCCGCGGCCCGGACGGCGCGGGCGTCTGGCTGTCCCGGCATGCCGCGCTGGGGCATCGGCGGCTCGCCCTGGTCGACCTAGAGGGCGGCGGCCAGCCCATGACCACCCTGCCGGCGGGCGCACCGGCCGACGGCACACCACCGGCGGTCCTGCTCTTCAGCGGTGAGGTGTACAACCACGGCGAGCTGCGCGGCGAACTGGTCGGGCGCGGGCACGCGTTCCGCAGCCGGTCCGACACCGAGGTGGTGCTGCGGGCCTACCTCGAATGGGGCGAGCGGTCCTTCGAACGGCTCGTCGGCATGTACGCCTTCGCGCTGTGGGACACGCGCACCGAGACCCTGCTGCTGGTGCGTGACCGGCTCGGGATCAAGCCCCTGTACTGGACCCGGCGGGGCGACGGCGTGCTCTTCGGCTCCGAGCCGAAGGCCGTGCTGGCCCATCCCGACTTTCCCGCCGAGGTGGACGCCGAGGGGCTGGCGGCGCTGTTCACGGTGGCGATCAAGCCCCCGGGTGCCGGTGTCTACCGTGATCTGCACGAGGTACGGCCCGGCCATGTCGTCCGGGTGGACCGCACGGGAGTGCACCACCGCCGGTACTGGCAGCTGGCCAGCGCCCCGCACACCGATGACCTGCCGGCCACGATCGCCGAGGTACGGCGGCTGCTGGCGGATGCGGTCGGCATGCAGCTGGAGTCCGACGTACCGCTCGTCGCCCTGCTGTCCGGCGGCATCGACTCCAGCGCCCTCGTCGGGCTCGCCGCGCAGTGCCTGGCCAAGGACGGTGGCCGTCGACTCGCCACCTACGCACTGGATTTCGTCGGCAGCGAGACCGACTTCAAGGCCGACGCACTGCACGTCAGCCGGGACGCCCCGTTCGTCCGGGCGGTCGCCGGCCATGTGGGCACCGATCACACCGACGTGGCGGTCGAGACGCCGTCCCTGGTGGGCGAGTTGGGGCCGGCGCTGCGCGCACGGGACATGCCGGGCGTCGGCGACCTCGACGTATCGCTGCTGATGCTGTTCCGCGAGGTGCGCAGGCATGCGGCCGTGGCGCTGTCCGGCGAGGGCGCCGACGATTTCTTCGGCGGGTATCCGTGGTTCCTCGCCGAGGCGGAGCGGCCCACCGGCAACTTCCCCTGGTCGGCCGGGGTGAAGGACCGCAACTCCCAGCTCTCCCCGCAGCTGCGCGAGGTGCTGGATCTGGACGCCTATGTGGCCGACACCTACGCCACGGCGCTCGCCCAGGTGCCCCGCCTCGACGGCGAGAGCGGGGTGGACCGGCGGCTGCGGGAGGTGTTCCACCTGCAGATCACCCGCTTCCTGCCCTTCCTGCTGGACCGCAAGGACCGGATGAGCATGGCTCACGGTCTGGAGGTGCGGGTGCCGTTCTGCGACCACCGGCTCGTCGAGTACCTGTGGAACGTCCCCTGGGAGTACAAACGGACCGGCGGACAGGAGAAGGGCCTGCTGCGCGAGGCGGTGGCGGATCTGCTGCCGGCACAGGTGGTGCGCCGGCCCAAGAGCGGCTTCCCGTTCGGGCACAGCCCCGCCTACCTGGAGGCGATCCGCCGTACCGTGCGGACCATCATCGGCGACCCGGCCGCGCCGGTGCTCGGCCTGGTGAACGTCCCCGCGGTACGGGCCATGGTCGACAGCGACGCCTGGTTCAGTGGCGACTTCACACCGCCGCCCTGGCTGCCGCGGCTCATCCAACTCGACCTGTGGCTGCGGGAGTACGGCGTCAGAGTCGTTCTGTGACGACCACACCGGGAAACCTGGAAGGAAACACCCTCGATGGCAGAGTTGCACATCGAACAGTGGGGCAGCGGTGAGCGGACCGCCGTACTGGTGCACGGGATCACCGCCGACTCGCAGAGCTGGTGGCGTACGGCACCGGAACTGGTCCGGGAGGGCTATCGCGTGGTCGCGGTCGACCTGCCGGGGCACGGCCGCAGCCCGCGCTCGGACGGCTATTCCCTGCGGAGCATGACGGACGCGATCGGCGGGGCGCTGCCCGAACGCCCCGCGCTGGCCGTCGGGCACTCCCTGGGCGCCCTGCTGCTGGCCGGGATGCTGCCCCGGCTCCAGCCGGAGCGTGTGGTCCATGTGGACCCGGCGTGGGCAGCGCCGCCGGACGAGGCGACGGCCAAGACGTATGCCGATGCGCTGCTCGCCCAGAAGGACTGGAGCCTGGAGCAGATCCGCGTCTCGCTGCCGCGCTGGGAGGCGCGGGCCCAGGAGCACAAGTTCACCGCTCTGCAACGCTGGGATCCGGCGACGCTCGACGCGTTCGACGGATTCGGCGGCTACGACCCGCCGGCACCCGAGCGTCCCTCCCTGATCGTCCTCGCCGACCCGAGCTTCAACATCCCGCCGCGGCGGGCCGGGGAGTTGCGCGAGCGGGGCTTCACCGTGCGCGTGGTGCCGGACACCGGGCACGTGGTCCACAACGAGGACTTCGACGGCTTCTGGGCCGTACTCAAGGAGTGGCTCTGACACCGCCCGTGGACCGGCTCTGACGCGACGCGGGGCACCGGACTCCCGGTGCCCCGCTTCCGTTCGGCATCGCGGTCAGAAGTGCGCGACGTCCACCAGAACCCGGCCGATCGTGCCGTCCTGCACCGCCTGCTGGGCCTCGGCCGTCTTCTCCAGGGCGAAGCGGTGCAGTGGCAGCCCCGACTCTTCTCCCACCCTGAGGGCACCCGCCTCGACGGCCGCGGTCAGGTCGGCCACGGCCTGGGCCTTGGCCTGGGGCGGGACGGCGTACACGAGCAGTCCCTGCCACCGGGTGCCCGCGATGAACTGGTCGAAGACCGGCAGAGTGAGGGTGTTGTCACCGTCGTTGGCGTAGAAGACGACCGTGCCGCCGTAGGACAGCACCTGCTGGTCCAGCTCCGCGTTGACGGCCGGGGCGACCTCGACGACCAGGTCGACTCCCCGGGGCACGGCGGCCCGGATGGCGCCTGCGGCGTCCGCGGTGCGATAGTCGACGACATGTTCGGCGCCGGCGGCACGGGCCAGTGCGGCTTTCTCGGCGCTGCTCACCGTGGTGACCACCGTGGCGCCGGACCAACGGGCCAGCTGGATGGCGGCGTTGCCGACGGCACCGGCGCCGCCTGCCACCAGGACCGTGCGGCCGGTCAGCGTGCCGGGTCCGAGCCGCTCGGGCCCGTCGCCGGGCAGGGTCAGGGCCCGGTGCGCGGTGAATCCCGGGATGCCCAGGCAGGCGCCCAGGTCGAAGGCGGCGTTGTCCGGCAGTGGCACCGCCTGGCGTTCCGGCAGCACCACATACTCCTGCGCGGTGCCGTCGGGGCGCATCCAGGCCGCCTCCCACACCCAGACCCGCCGGCCCAGCAGCCCCTGGTCGACGCCCTCGCCGACGGCGTCGACCAGGCCCGCGCCGTCCTGGTGGGGGACCTGCGGCACGGGCAGGACCTGGTCCGGGGCCGCCCCCTTCCAGTCGGTCGGGCCGCCGCCACGGGCCTTCCAGTCGGTCGGGTTGACACCCGACACGCGGATCCGCACCCGCACCTGGCCCGGGCCCGGCTCGGGCAGCGGCCGGTCGAGCAGTTCCAGTACCTCCGGGCCGCCCCTGCGGGCGTAAGCGATCGCCTTCATGGCCTGTCGGGGCGCCGGGTCGGCCCGACGCCCCTCCCCCTTTCCGTGTCGCTCTCGGTACGCCCCTGGTGGGGCCGTTCGTTCGCCGCCTTCACCGCACGGGTGCCAGGGCGCGCAGGGCACGCAGCGCCCCCTGCGGGCCGTCGCCCGTCTCGGGTGCGGGCAGCAGATGGAGGAACGGCGTGTCGACGCCGGCCTCGACGAAGCGCGCGAGGTGCGTACGGCACTCCTCGGGACTGCCGTGCACCAGCAGGTCGTCCACCAGCTCGTCCGGGACGGCGGCCGCCGCCCTCGCCGGGTCGCCCTCGGCCCAGGCCTGCCAGCAGGCCTTGAGGACGTCCTCCCGGCCGAGCCAGGTGTGGAAGGCGGAGTACGTCCGTGCGTTGAGGATGCCCACCAGCAACCGGCGCCCGATCATGCGCGCGTACGTCCGGTCGCGGGTCGGGCACACATAGAGGCGGGCGACGAGTTCCTTCCCCGGGCGTGCGGGGCCGAGCGCGTCGGCCACCACCGGGACGTCCTCGACGGCCAGGAAGTTGGTGATCGCGCCGTCGGACTCCCGGGCCGCGAGCCGGAGCATGCCGGGGCGCAGCGCGCCGACCATCACCCGGGGCCGAGGCACCGGTGTGCCCGGCAGCCGGAATCCGTCGATGGTGAAGCTGTCGAAGCGGCCCCGCACCGTCCGTCCTTCGAAGGCGTGCCGCAGAAAGCGTGCCGTGTCCCGCACCCGCCGGTACGGCTCGGCCGAGGAGATGCCGTTGATCCGGTCGACGAACGGCGGCCCCGAGGAGCCGATGCCTACGACCACCTCTGCGCGCGCGGCCTCGGCCAGTGTGGCCGCGGTCATCGCCAGCAGGGCCGGCCCCCGGGTGAACGCGGGAACCACGGCCGTACCGAGCCGCAGTCCGGGTGCCCAGGCGGCGGCGAGGGCCAGCGGGGTGAACCCGTCGTGGCCGGCCGCCTCGCCGGTCCACACGTCGGTGTAGCCCAGGTCGGCCAGTTCGCGCAGCACGGGCGCGTGGTCGGGAAGGGAGACGCCGATGAGCGGGAGGTTGACCCCGTAACGCACGATGGCAGGCCTCTGGATCGCCGGGGGCGGATGGTCACCGGGAGCGTAGTGCGCGGACCCGCGTGCGGTGACCTGGTCGCGGGGCGGGGAAACGGCCCGTTCGCAGGTACGGCCCGGCACCGGTCGAGCCCCGTCCCAGACCCGAAGACGGGGCGGTCCGCCGCCCGCAGACTGGGAGCAACCGACAGGGTGCCCACTGGGGTGCCCAGAGGGGGAATTGCCATGAGCAGCAGTCAGCAGGATCCGACCGCCTTCCCGTTCCCTCCCGGTCCGCTGGGCGAGCCGCCGGCCGAGCTGTCCGGCCTGCGGGCCAAGTGCCCGGTCAGCCGGGTGACGCTGCCCAGTGGGGACGAGGCATGGGTGGTGAGCGGGTACGACGAGGTCGTCACGGCGCTGACGGACCGGCGGCTGTCCCGGGCCGCACTGCGGGAACCCGGCGCTCCCCGGATGGTCGAGGGACCGGACTTCGGGGACAACCCGTACAGCATCTTCAACCTCGACGGTGCCGATCACGCCCGGCTGCGCCGGCTGATCGCGGGGGCGTTCGCACCGCGCCGGGCCGAGGAACTGCGCGCCCGGGTGCAGGAGATCACCGACGAGCTGGTCGACAGGGTGGTGGCTCTGCCCCAACCGGTGGACATCTACCACGAGTTCTGCTCCGTCCTGCCGATCTGGGTGGTCTGTGAGATCGTCGGGGCGCCGTTGGAGGACCGCGACCGGATCAAGGCCTGGACCGAGACGCTGATGAGCGTCGGCTCCAGCGAGCGGCGGCTGGCCACGCGTGAGGCGTTCACCGCGTACGTCAGGGAGCTGGTGGCCGCGCGCCGGGCGGAGCCCCGGGACGATCTGCTCAGCGCGCTGGTGCAGGCGCGGGATGCCGACGACCGGCTCTCGGAGGCCGAACTGTCATGGCTGGGCGCTGAGTTGCTGCTGGCCGGTCATGACACCACCGTGAACACCATCGGCCGGGGCATCTTCCAGCTGCTGCGCCACCGGGACCAGTGGGAGATGCTGACTGCGCGCCCGCAGGAGCTGACCGGTCCCGCGGTGGAGGAGGTCTTCCGGTACGCCCCGCCCTCCGACGTCGGTCTGATGCGGGTGGCGCTGGACGACGTGGAGCTGGCCGGCACGGCGATCCGCAGGGGCGAGGGGGTCATCCCGCTCATGCACGCCTCCTCGCGGGACGAGCGGCACTTCGCGCAGCCGGAGAGGTTCGACATCACCCGCGCGGAGAACCGGCACATGGTGTTCGGACACGGCCCCCACCACTGCCCGGGTGCGGGCGTGGCGCGTATGGAACTCCAGGTCGCCTTCGGCACTCTGGCCCGGCGGCTGCCCGGCCTGCGGCTCGCGGTGGACCCCGGGGAGGTCCAGTGGATCGGCGGTCACATCACGCTGCGCAACGACGGGCTTCCGGTCACCTTCTGAACGCCCGTGCCGAGTCGCCGTCTTGCGACGCGGTTGCGCCGGCGCGGCTACGGCCGGGCGAGGCAGCGGTCGAGCACGGGACGCGCGCCGGGGCAGACCTCGCGGACCGTCTCCAGGAAGGCACGGAGCACCGGGGACCGGTCGTCCGCGTGACAGGACAGGACGAGGTCGGGCAGTTCCACGCGTGGCCGGATGTCACAGATCCGGATGTCGGGCCGGGCCAGTGGCCGTACGCACGACGGGCCGAGGCCGACACCGACGCCGCAGGCGGCCAGCCCCATGATGGTGTGGATGTCCCGGGCGTAGGTGACCGGCGCGGGCAGCCCGCCCGGACCGGTCAGGAGCGTCCGCAGCCGGGCCAGTGTGGCCGGCTCCTCGTCCTGCGGCGCGAGCACGAGCGGCCGCCCGGCGAGTTGCTCCATGTCGAGGTACGGCTGCCCCGCGAACGGGTCCGTGGCTGCGACCAGCGCGACCAGGTGGTCGCGGCCGACCGGCGCCGACACCAGTGCCTCCACGCCCGCTCCGCGGGGTGCGCCACGGGACACCACCACGTCGAGTTCGCCGCGCAGCAGCGCCCGGACGCCGTGCGCGGTGGACATCTCGTCCAGGTGCAACTGGACGCCGGGCCGCTCGGCGCTGAACCGGCACAGCACCTCGGGCAGCAGCTCCACCAGGGCCGACCCGATGAAGCCCAGGCGCAGCCGCCCGGTCTCGCCGCGTGCCGCGCGCCGCGCGTCGTCGGCGGCCCCGGACAGCTCGTCGAGGACCCGGCGGGCCCGGGCCAGGAAGGCCTCACCGGCCGCGGTGGGGAACACGCCGTGCGGCGTGCGGTCGAACAGACGGGTGCCGATGTCCCGCTCCAGCGCGGCGATCTGTTTGGACAGCGGCGGCTGGGCGATCCCCACGGCCGCGGCCGCGCGCCCGAAATGCTGGTGTTCGGCCAGGGCCAGGGCATAGCGCAGGTGCCGTACGTCCATGGCCCATCATATCTTCGGGATATCGCGGGGGGCCTGGCGAGATATGAGCGTTGATCGGGCGGGTCCGGTGGAGTGGAGTGGGAACGTGCCGAACACTCGTCCCACAGCCCTCGCGGTCCTGCTCGCGTCCACCTTCATCCAGCTGCTCGACACGACGATCGTCAATGTCGCCGCGCCCGGCATCGGTGCCGATCTGCGCACCGGCAGCGGGCAGCTCGTGCTCGTCTCGGCGGCCTACACGGCCGGATTCGCCGCGACGCTGCTCCCGGCCGGACGGCTGGGTCACCGGCACGGTCCCCGGCGGGTGTTCGCCCTCGGGGTCGCGCTGTTCACGCTGGCCTCGGCCGGCTGCAGCCTGGCGCCGACGGCAGAGGTACTCATCGGCATGCGGCTGGTGCAGGGCATCGGCGCCGGGGTGATGGCCCCGCAGGCCCTGTTCGCGATCTCCGCCCTCTGGCAGGGGCCGGCCCACCGGCGCGCCATGGGCTGGTACGGGGCGACGATGGGCCTCGCCTCCGTACTCGGTCCGGTGCTCGGGGCGCTGCTGACCGAGGCCGACCTGGCCGGCACCGGATGGCGGGCGATCTTCGCGATCAACCTCCCGGTCGGGGCGGTGGTACTGCTGGCCCTCCCCCGCTGTGTGCCGGTGCTCGAACGCGACCCCGGACAGCGGGTGGACTGGCCGACCGCGGCCGGGCTGGCTGTCGGGCTGCTGGGTCTCGTGCTGGCGATCTCGCTGGCCCGCACCATCGGCGGCGGCCTGCCCTGGCTGTTCGGGGCGGCCGGCGCCGCGGTCGTGGTGTGCGCGCTGGTCCTGCAGGGGCGCGGCGGGCGGCCGGTCACCCTGCCCCTGGGGCTGTGGCGCGGGCCGCGCTTCCGGGCGGGCAGTGCGACCGCCGCCGCGTTCTTCCTCGCGGTCACCCCGTTCTTCTTCCTGTTCAGCCAGTGGCTGCAGACGGTCCGGGGGTTCAGTCCGCTGCGTGCCGGGCTCCTGCAGATCCCCTGGGCCGTGGGAGCGATCGCCGGTTCCACACTCACCGGGCGGCTGGCCCGCTCACCCCGGCACAGCGTCTACGCCACCGCCCTGGTGGGCGCGAGCCTGCTCGCCCTGGCCCCGCTGCTCTCCCGGGTCTCTCCCCTCACGCTCAGTCCGGTGCTCCTCGTGGCCGGGATCGGCTACGGCGCGTTCGTGGCGAGCGTGTTCGCCGACACGCTCGACGGGATCCGGCCGGACCTGCGCGGCTCGGCCTCCGGGGCACTGCCCGCGATCCAGCAGCTGTGCGGTTCGCTCGGCCTGAGCTGCGCGGGTCTGGTGTTCTTCCCGGCCGGCCGGCTCGCGGGCACCTTGTACGTCTACAGCCTGCCGCTGCTGTGTCTGGCCGTGCTCGTGTCACTCACACTGGCCCGCACCTACCGCCGCGACGGGGAGCCCCACGAGGCGAGCGCCCAGGTGGAGGCGTCGGCCTGACGCCCGCTGCGTCCAAGCCGCAGCGCCCGCATCGTCCAGGGCGTAGCGCCTGTTCCGTCCAGCCGGCCGGATCCCGTCGGCGCCGGGCGGAGCGCCGCCCGCGGCAGGGCCGTCCGTGTTGTGATGTCGAAGGACGAACGGCCGGGGGAAGGGACCCAGATGACGGACCGCACGAGCTATGAGCGATCCCTCGAACGCAGCCGTGCGGCCGCGAGCCGGCCGGACCGTCCCGACACCTTCACCATGGCGGGCCACGAGTGGGACCTGCTCGGCGACGTCTTCGCACCGCCCTACTCGGCGACGACCGAGACGGCGATGGAGGTCCTGGGACTGACCGGCGAGGGACCGCCCCTGCTGCCGGCGGGCGGATCCTTCCTGGAGGTCGGTTCGGGGACCGGGATCATCGCGGTGATGGCGGCGCTCCGGGGCGCCGGCCGGGTGGTGGCCACGGACATCAATACGTACGCGGTGGAGAACACCCGCCGCAACGCCGTACGGCACCGTGTCGAGGACCGGCTGACCGCCGTGCACAGCGACCTGTTCGCCGCCCTGGACCGCGGCGACCGCTTCGACTGTGTCTACTGGCATTCCAACTTCGTGCTGGCCCCCGACGAGTACCGCTACCGCACCGACCACGAGCGGGCGTACGTCGATCCCGGCTACCGGGCCCACCAGCGCTATCTGGTCGAGGCGCCCCTGCGGGTGACCGACGGCGGTGCGGCTCTGCTGCAGTTCAGCGACCGCGGCGACCTCGACCGGCTGACGGACCTCGCCACCACACACGGCCGCGTGCTGAAGGTGCTGGACCGGCGGGCCTTCCTGGAGGGGGCCGAAACGCTGGAGCACATCCTGCTGGAGATCAGACCTTCCTCCGTCTGACGGTCCGCTGCGGGCTATCGCTGCTCGCTCCCGGCAGGGCGGGGGCCGAAGCGGGCAGCGGAGCGTATTCGGGGGATCAGCGCCGGGACGTCGGCGCGGTAGGCGTCGTAGGCGGGGCCGAACTGCCCTGCCATCAGGCCGTCCTCGATCCGCACCCGCCGCAGCAGCCAGGGCACGGCGACCACCAGCAACGCGCTCCAGACGCCGAAGCCGCAGGCCAGCATGGCGCCGACGACCAGGCCGAGCAGGCCGGAGTAGATGGGATGGCGCACCAGCCGGTAGGGCCCGTCGGTGCGCAGCTCATGGTGTTCCTGGACCGTCGGGATACTGGCCCACATCGTGCCCAGCACCCAGCGGGCCCACAGCAGCAGGGCGGTCGAGGCCATCGCGAGCAGGACGCCCGGGACCGCAAGCTCGGGCCGCCAGTACTGCAGGTGACGCCAGAAGCCGCCACTGCGCCCGATCAGGGTGTGGAAGACAGCGACGCCCGCGGTCAGCATCAGCCGGCGCGGCAGCGTGCGCCGCAGACCGCGCATCCAGCCGCGCACACCTCTCTGGCTCTTCACGCCGAAGTAGACAGCGCCCGCGATCCAGGCCGCGAGGAAGACCACCACGCAGACAGTGGTGATCAGCACGAGTGCCGAGTGAAGAGTGCCCATGCCTCCATGCTGCGCCGCGAGGACAGTGGATCACCACCACCCACGGGTCGATGGAGAGAGCCCCGGCCGCCTCCATCCACGGATGGAGAACCCATCGACCCGCCCCCGACACGCGGACCCGCCAACCGGCCGGGTTCAATTCCGTCGTCCACGGAAACGACCGGCCGAGGAGGCCCAGTGACAGAGTCCGGACCCGAGGCGTGGGACGCGCACTACGCGGGCGGCGGGCGGTTCAGCCCGCTGGGTGATACCGAGCGGCGGCTGCTGGCGCAGCACGTCCCGGCGCCCACGGGCGGGCTCGCCCTGGACATCGGCTGCGGGCTCGGCGAACTCGCCCGGCATCTGGCCGGGTCCGGTTATCGGGTGGACGCCGTCGACTGGTCCGCCGTCGCGCTCACGGAGGCCGGTCGCGCCGACGTGACCGGCGTGACGTACTGCCGCCTGGACATCGAGCGGGACGATCTCAGTCAACTCCCGCATCTCGCATACGACGTGATCACGATGCGCCTCGGCTGGGCGTTCGTTCGCGACCGCACCCGGGTGCTGAACCGGCTGCGTGAGCGGCTGCGTCCAAGCGGGGCGCTGTGCGTGATCACGCCGACGGCGGACGCCGTACCCGAGGACCGGCGGGGTATCGCCCTGGACGAGGAGGAGATCGCCGTGCTCCGCGCGGGCTGGAGGTCGTGCGAGCGGTACGACGCCGACGGTCTGGCGCTGCTCGTCCTGCGCGACCCCTCCCCCGCTCGCCTCGCGTACGCCGGCAAGGGCCGCCCCACCCCGCACGCCCTCACCGGCGCCGGTGTCGTCGTCACGGATGCGGCAGGGCGGGTGCTGCTGGGCTGGTCGGTGCGGGACGTCTGGGAGCTGCCCGGCGGCAAGAACGACGCGGACGAGGACTTCGCCGCGGCGGCCGTGCGTGAGCTTCGTGAAGAGACGTCCCTCAAGGCCGACCCGGCCGCGGCGCGGGTGCGGGCGATCCTGATGGACTGCGTGCACGGCATCCCCCGGGTGACGGCCGCCGTCCGGGTCACCGCCTTCACCGGTGAACCGGTCGTCACCGAACCGCGGTTGATCCGCCGCTGGGAGTGGCACGAGGTCGACGACCTGCCGCTGCTCGGGCGGCCGTTGTTCACGCCGAGTGCGCACGTGCTGGACACGGTGTGGCCGGGGTTGCTGCCGGGGCTGCCGCCTGTGCACCGGTACCGGGTGGCGGAAGGCTGAGCAGTCTCATTCGGCCACCGCCAGGCGGGCTGTCTCGCCCGGGCCCACCGGGACCACCCGGTCGCGCAGGCAGACGTCGATGAGGCCGCGGTCGGAGGCGGGCACGGCGATTTCCAGGAGGCTGCTGCGCAGGCGTAGGTGGACGCCCCAGTGGCCGTGGTACCGGATGGAGAAGCCGTAGGAGGAGAGTTCGGGGAGGGGGACGGGGTCGAGGCAGAGGGCGCCGCCGCGGGTCTCCAGGCCGGTCAGTCCGCGCTGGACGAGATCGAGGGTGCCGGCCATGGCGCCGAGGTGGATGCCCTCGCCGGTGGTGCCGCCCTGCAGGTCGGCGATGTCTCCGCGCAGCGCCTCCTGGACGAAGGCCCAGGCGTCGGCGCGGCGGGCGCGGGCCAGGACCCAGCCGTGGACCAGGCCGCTGAGGGTGGATCCGTGGCTGGTCCGGTGCAGATAGTGGTCGACGGTCGCACTCCAGGTCTGCTCGTCCAGGCGATAGCCCAACCGGTGGAAGAGGGACCGGAGTTCGGCTGTCGAGAAGAGGTAGCCGAGCATCAGGACGTCGGCCTGTTTGGAAGCCTTGTACCGGTTGACGGTGTCGCCCTCCGCCTCCAGGATGCGGTCCAGGCGGCGGATGTCGTCGTACCGCTCGCGGTAGCCGTGCCAGTCCAGTTCGGCGAGGTCGCCGTAGCCGTCGAACTGGCTGATCACCCCGTCGTGGAAGGGCACATGGAGGGTGCGGGAGACCGCCTCCCAGCGGGCGGGCTCGTCCTCCTCCAGTCCGGCGCTCTCGATGAGTTCCTGGCGGCGCGGCTCGGGCAGGGCGCTCAGCAGTTCCAGGGTGCGGGCGAGCACCCAGGCGGCGGTGACGTTCGTGTACGCGTTGTCGTCCAGGCCCGGTGCCTCGGCGCCGGGATAGGCGTCGTGGTACTCGTCGGGGCCGACCACGCCCCGGATGCGGTGCCGGCCGAGGTGGGCGTCGTAGTGGGCCGAGTCCGCCCAGAAGCGGGCGATGTGCAGCAGCATCTCGGCGCCCTCGCCGTGCAGGAAGTCGGTGTCGCCGGTCGCCTCGCAGTACTGCCAGATGTTGTAGGCCACCGCCGAGCCGACGTGGTGCTGGAGGTGGGAGTGGTCCGGCAGCCAGCGGCCGGAGCGGGGGTTGAGGTGGAGCTGCGGGGTCTCCTCGCGGCCGTCGCTGCCGCTCTGCCACGGGTAGAGCGCCCCGCGCCGGCCGAGTTCGCGGGCCGACTGGCAGGCGGCGTCCAGGCGGCGGTGGCGGTAGTGGAGCAGGGCGCGGGAGACCTCGGGCAGGTGCAGGTTGAGGTAGGGCAGCACGAAGAGTTCGTCCCAGAAGACATGGCCGCGGTAGGACTCGCCGTGCAGCCCGCGCGCGGGGACGCCCACGTCGAGGTCGGCCGTGTGCGGCGAGAGGGTCTGCAGCACATGGAACAGGTGCAGGCGCAGGATGCTGCCCGCCTCGCCGAGGACCTCCAGCACGGTACGCCGCCACAGCTGCTCCCACGCCGTGGCGTGGGCCTCCAGCAGCGCGTCGAAGTCGGGAGCGGCGCCGACGTGGTCGAGGGCGGCGTCCAGCGGGTCGCCGATGGCGGGGTCGTGCGAGGTGTACAGCGCGACGGTCTTGTCGACGGTGACGGTACGGCCCGGCGCCAGGCGCACTCTGATGTGCTGGACGGCCCGCTCCGGCTCGTACACCGCCGTCACCGGCGCGTCGGCCGTCAGCCGGGCGGCGAGGCCGCATTCGATGCGGGAGGTTCGGGTGTGACAGCGCAGCCAGACCGTACCGGGTGCGGCGGTGGTGCCGGTCTGTACCTGGGTGAGGTGCCGGCCGTCCAGGTCCCGGTAGCGGGCCACGCCGGCATTGGTGACCCGTCCGTCGAGGGCGGCCTCGACCTCCAGCTCGACGTCGTCGCCCTCGACGGTGAACTCCGTGCGCAGCCCGGCCAGATGGGGATCGGCCATGTGGATGAGGCGCAGCTGGCACACGTGGAGGGTGCCGCCGTCGGGCAGGCCGTAACCGGTACGCCGCTCCAGCAGGCCGGGGTCCAGATGGAGGACCTGGTGGTGCTCGGTGACGGGGGCGGTGTCCGGGGTGAGCCAGGCGCCGCCCGCGATGCGAAAGCGCAGCGGCAGCCAGTTGGGCAGGTTGACCATGTCCTCGTTCTCGACCCGGCGTCCGGCGATCTCGGAGGTGAGCCGGTCGTAGCAGCCGGCCGCGTAGGTGCCCGGGTAGTGGATGTCGTCCGCGGTGCACTCGGGCAGCGCCCCACGCGTGGCGAAATAGCCGTTGCCCAGGGTGCACAGCGACTCCCGCAGGCGCTCCTCCTCGGGCCGGTAGCCGTCGTACTCCCAGGTCGGCCCCATCCCGGTCACCCCCCGGCCGGCAGACCGGCCCCGGTCGGGGTGAACCGGGATCCGGGCAGCGCGGAGCGCCCGGCGAGGAGAGACCGCACGGTCGTACCGCCCTGGCCGGAGGTGCACACGGTGAGCCGGTCCCCGTCCCGGTGGGCCGTGCCGGTGTGCGGCTCCATGGGCTGATTGTGCGGCGGCGGCAGCCCGGGGGTGACGTCGAGGGGGCCATACAGGTGACGCGGGCCGGCGCAGGGGGTGGCCTTCCGGACGGGCCGTGGCGGTGTGCGGACCGGGTGTCCGCGCCATGGCCCTCGCGCGTCCGGAGGGCCACCCCCTCGCTCACGGGTAGCGGACCAGGTCCGCCACATTGGTCGAGGAGTTCGACGGGCCTCCTGTGCCGTTGATGACGTGACTGATGGCGCCGGTGCCGCCGAGGGAGACGGTGACCATGCTGGTGAAGTCGACGTTCGGGGTGTCCGGCGCCTCGACCGCCCGGTCGGCGCTGACGCTCGGGTCGGCGCTGAAGTAGCAGTAGCTGCCGAGGCCGTACGCCTGGTGGCTGGTGACCGAGTCGGCGACCTTGTAGGCGGCGTAGCCCTTCGTGGAGCCGTTCATCCAGGCGGACTGGTTCGGCGGGTCGTACGGCATCTCGTTCTGGAAGAAGTAGGTGCGGCCGCCGTTTCCGTTCCAGATCACCTGGTACTTCTGGAAGTGTTCCACGAACAGGCCGTACATGGTGACGTCGTTGCCGTTGACCGTGAGCCCGGTGTCGGCGGTGTTGCTGGTCCAGCCGACTCCGCTGCCGTGGTCGGCGCGCCAGATCCACATGTGGTCGCCGATGACGTTGTCGCTGTTGACGACGAGGCCGGTGGCCGTCCTGCCGACGCCCGCGCCGCCGACGCGGAAGTAGACGTCGTGCAGGGAGGTCGGGTCGGCCGCGTGGGAGGCGGTGGAGCCGGCCGGCCCGACCTCGACCAGGGTCTTCGAGCTGGTGGTGCCGGCGTCGAAGAGCAGGCCCGCGATCTTGACGCCGTCGACGTCGCCGACGGACATCGCGGTGATGCCGTTGTCCGGGACGAAGGTGGCGAGCCCGAGGCCGAGGACGACCGTGTCGGGGCGGGTCACCTTCAGGGTCTGGTCGAGGTGGTAGACGCCGGGCGTGACGAGCAGGTTCTGCCCGGCCGCGAGGGCCGCGTTGATCTGGGCGGCGGTGGCGCCGGGCCTGACGACGTAGAACTGGCTCAGCGGCAGGGAGCTGCCCTGCGGGCTGCCGCCCGCCCAGCTGGTGGCCGTCGAGTCGGAGCGCACCGAGGGCACGAACACCTGGTAGTTCCCGGAGCCGTCGACGTACAGGAACGGCTTCTCACGGGTGACCGGGCTCTGCGCGACGGTGGTGTACGGCGGGTTGGGGAAGCTGGTGTCCGGCACACCCTGGCTGCCGACGAACACCATGTTCCAGTTGGACCCGGTCCAGCCGCCGAGCTGGGAGTTGCGGGTCAGCCACTGCTGTTGGGTGCCGGAGTTGACCTGCCCGTCGACCTTGCTGTCGGCGAGGTAGCCGCCGGAGGACCAGCCGCCGTCGTCCAGGGCGAGGTTGCCGCGCAGATGCATGCGGCGGTACGGCGCCGCCTGCGAGACGGCCCAACGGTCGCTGCCGTTCGTGGGGTTGACCGACAGGTTCTCGGCGCCGCGCCAGAAGTTCTGGGTGGCGTTGCCCTGGAACCAGTCGGCCTCGGCGTGCACGGCGCCGTTGACCGAGACCGCGTCCGGGGTCAGGCCGAGGCCGAGCACCTGGGTGTAGAAGCCGACGTTGACGTCGGCGCTGTAGGCGCCGGGCTTGAACAGGACGGCGTAACGCTGGGAGCCGAACTGGTTGGTCTCCTGCTGCTTGAAGATGGTGTCCAGCTTGCTCTGGATGGTCGCGGACGACATCGACGGGTCGAAGACGACGACGTTCGGGCCGAGGTCGGGGTCGCTCGTGGACTGGGTCACGGGGACCACCTGGAAGCGCTGGGCGGCGGTGCCGTTGCAGGTGTACTGCACGAACCGCGTGCTGTCGGCGAGCGAGGCACCCGGATCGTCCAGACACTTGCCGCTGTTGCGGTTCACGAAGTGGAAGGCGCCGCCGCCGTCGTCCACGGCCTGCCACTGCTGGTTGGCGCCGCCGCCGTAACTCCACAGCTGGATCGGTGCGTTGTCGGCGGTGGACACGTCGGTGACGTCCACGACCTGGCTGGTGCTGTTGCGGTTGTCGATGTGGACGTAGCCGTTGCCGGCGTCGGTGAAGCTCCACTGCTGGGCCGAGGTGCCGTTGCACGCGTACTGCTGGACGACGGTGCCGTTGGCGGTGGCCGCGGCCTTGGCGTCCAGGCATCTGCCGCTGGCGGCGTTGATGACGGTCGCGTAGCCGCTGGGCAGCACGGCGGCCTGGGCGGTGGCGGCATGTGCGGACGCGCCGCCGAGCAGGGGCGTCGGGGCCGCGGTGAGCAGCGCGGCGGCACCCGCCGTGACCAGGGCGACCGCCGTGGATCTGCGGCGAAGGAAGAAGGGAAGCAAGGGGGCTCCTTTGCGGGCCGGAGGGTCAGCCGGGGGTGCGGGCCGATGTCAGCCGGGGGTGCGGGCCGAGGTACAGCCGGGGGGCGGGCCGAGGTTCAGCGGGGGGGGCGACCGAGGTACAGCCGGGAGTGGCGCGCCGAGGTACAGCGGGGGGCCGACCGAGGTACAGCCGGGGGTTGCGGGCCCAGGTACAACCGGAGGCACGAGCCAGCGCCAGCCGGGGGTGTCAGCCCAGGTACAACCGGAGGTACGGGCCAGGGTCAGCCGGGTGCGGGTCGGGGTTCAGCCGCTGTAGCCGGCGAAGACGCGGGTGTAGTCCCAGTCGGACTGGGCGACGCCGGAGCAGCTGTCGGCGGGGCCGCCGGTGCACGGGCGGTCACGGTTGGCGGACCAGAAGGTGAGCCGGGCCAGGTGGTGCTGCTGGGCGTAGGCGAGGATGGTGCGGAAGTCGTTCACCGTGACCGTCTCGTTCTGGTCGGTGATCCCGTTCATCGACGAGATGCCCATGTCCCGGTAGGCCTGGTCGTCGCTGTAGCCGTACGCGGACTTCAGCGCGTTCTTCAGACCCTCGGCGGCCTGCGTGGTGAGGTCGCCCATGTTCTGACCGGCGCCGCCGAAGTCGAACGGCATGATGGCCCAGGCGTCCACGGTCAGCCCGGAGGAGGCGGCCCGGTTGATCAGGCTGGTGTCGGGGCCGGACTGCCCGGTGCCGATGGTGATGTACGCCTTCAGGCCGGGGTTGTTCGCCTTCACCGTCTTCAGCGCGTCCACGGTCCGCTGCTGCACCGTGGCGTTGCCGTAGGCGTCGGCCTCGATGTCGATGTCGATCGCCTTCAGGCCGTATGCGTTGATCACCTTCTGGTAGGCGGCGGCGAGTTCGCCCGCGCTGGAGCAGGAGCTCTCCAGCTTGTTGCCGCTGTAGCCGCCGAAGGACGGGATGACGTCACCGCCGCCGGCCCGCACGGTGTGGACGGTCTGCTGGTCGACCCCGCCGGTCAGCGGGCGGCTGCCGTCCCACTGCGGGTCGCAGTAGCCGTTGCTGAGCATGAAGGCAAGGGTGAACCACTTCACGCCCGTGGCCTGGGTGATGGTGGTGGGGTCCGGCGGGCTGCCCCAGCCGTTGTACAGGTACGGCGCGACGGCCATCGGCGCGGACGGGGTGGTGCCGCTGTCCGCCGAGGGCGCGTTCCACTTCTGGTTGGCTCCGCCGCTGCAGCTCCAGATCTG
>NZ_MQUS01000006.1 GCF_001953885.1 Streptomyces sp. IMTB 2501
ATCCAGCACATACACCTGTGTGTTCGCCACAGGCCGGCCGATGGAGTTGTTCCAGCCCTCCTCGACGGGGCAGACGGAGGAATAGATCGTGGTCTCGCTGGGGCCGTATCCGTTGATGACCTGGCTGCCCGCCTCGCGCATGGTCTCGGCGAGGGACTTCGCCAGCGCCTCGCCGGCGACCAGCATGCGCAGTCCACGCAGTTCCTGCCGGTCCGTCTCAAGCAGCGCCCGCCACAGTGACGGTGTCGCCTGCAGGGTGGTCGCGCCGTGGGCCGCTGCCAGGCGGCCGAGCGTGACGGGGTCGCCCATCTCCTCGTCGGTGGCCATCACGATGCCGGCGCCGGTGACGAGGGGAAGCAGCACCTCCAGCGAGGCGATGTCGAAGGCGATGGTGGTGACCGCCAGGACCCTGTCGTCGGGTGTCATCGCCGTCTCGGCGCACATGAAGTCGACGATGTTCGCCAGCCCGGCCCGGGTCACCATGACGCCCTTGGGCGTGCCGGTGGAACCGGAGGTGTAGATGACGTACGCCGGGTGGTCGGGGCGAGGTGTGGCGAGCAGTTCGTCCGGCTGGAGTCCGGCGGCCGACAGGGAGGCCGTCTCCCGTACGGTCCGGGGGCTGTCCAGGGTCAGCCGGTGGACGTCGGCAGCGGCGGCGGCGAGTTGGGTCGTGGCGATGGATTCCGTGGTCACGACGCAGACCGCCCGGGACTGCCGGAGTACGAAGTCGATCCGTTCGGCCGGGTGTTCCGGGTCGAGCGGCAGGTAGGCCGCGCCCGTCTTGACGATCGCGAGCAGCGCCACCACGAGGTCCGTGGAGCGCGGCAGGGCGAGCGCGACCAGCCGCTCCGGGCCGGCACCGAGCGCGATCAGCCGGCGCGCCAGCCGGTTGGCGCGGCTTTCCAGGTCACCGTAGGCCAGGGGGATTCCCTCGCAGATCACCGCGACGGCTTCGGGGGTGAGGGCCGCCCGGCGCGAGATCAGGGTCACGATGCCGGTGCCGGGGGTCGGCCGCTCGGTCCGGTTCCAGGTGTCGAGGACCGTCGTCCGCTCGTCGTCGGTGAGCATCGGCACCCGGCCGACCGGTGTGTCGGGCGCCGCGGTGGTCAGGTTCCGCAGGAAGTGCAGGAAGCGCAGCCGGTGGGCGCCGATCTCGTCCTCGGTGTAGCGGGCGGGGTTGGCGTCGAAGTCGATCTGCAGTCCGCTGCCCGCTGTGCCGGGGTAGATGGTCAGCGCCAGGTCGTGCACCGGTCCGGTGGACAGCGTGCGGGTGGTCGTGGTGTGCCCGGCGAAACGCAGGTCCTCGCCGAACGGAAGGATGTTGACCGAGACGTTGAACAGGTGCCGGTTGTCCCCGACGAGCTTCAGTTCGCGGCGCAGGTCCTCGTAGGGATAGCGCTGGTGCAGCAGCAGTTCACCGAGACGCGCGGCCACGTGCCGGACGAGGGCCGACACGGTCATCCCCGGCTGGATGGAGAGCCGCAGCGGAAGCTGGTTGGAGACCATGCCCGGCACGTTCTGCGCCACGGCGCTGCGCCGTGCGCTGACCGGCACGCCCAGGACGATGTCCGAGCTGCCCGTCATGCCGTGCAGGTACGCGGCGACCGCCGCGATGACGGGAACCGTCCAGGAGGTGCGCGAGTTGCGTGCCAGGTCCCTGACCAGCTGCAGTTCGGATTCCGCGAGCAGGCTGTGCTGCCGCGCGAAGGCCTGCCGTGCGACGGCGGATTCGCCCTCGGCGAGGCTCACCGCGTCCGGCAGGTCGGAGAACCGGTCCACCCAGTAGGCCCGGTCACCGTCGAAGTCCGGTGAGGTCCGGTAGCTCAGCTCGTTGTCGAGCAGGTCGCCCAGCTCGCCCAGCGGGCTGCCGCTCGGTGCGGTGCCGCTCAGCAGTCCGGTGTAGATCTCCGCGACGCGGTTGGTGAAGAGGGCGCCGCCGTAACCGTCGACCAGGAGGTGGTGGCAGCGGTTGTACCAGACGTAGTGGTCGTCACCGAGTTTGAAGAGGGCGTCCACGGAGAGGAAGCCGTGCAGGACGTCGACGGGTGCGGACTGGTCCTGTGCCATCCACGCGCGGGCGTCGGCCAGCGGATCGGGCCGGCCGCTCAGGTCGATCACCTGCAGTCCGGGGCTGGCCCGGTCGACTGGCACCTGGCGCGGTCCGTCGGACTCCTCGCGCAGCCGGACGTCGAAGGTGCCGCACTCCAGTTCCGCCCGTCGGATGGCCTGCTTGAGCGCTTCCGCGTCCACCGGGCCGTGGATCTCGATGTAGTTGGACAGGTTGTACGTGGCGGCCTTCGGGTCCAGCTGATGGGCGAACCACACGCCGAGCTGAGCTGCCGACAGCGGAAGTGACGTGGCTTCAGCGGTGAATGTGCTCATGCGGGCTTCGATCACCTTTCCTGGCGCACTGGCCGCGACTCGATGAATGCGCTGGGGTGCGGTTGCGCGCGACGATGCTGCCCCGCGCGCGGCCGGCGCCACCAGGCAATGAACCGGCACCTGATCCGGCCGTTCCATTACCTGCGAGTTGCCGGGGCCTTGCCTGGCCGCGCTGTGCGGGCGCTGGGCAGGATGCCGCTGCGCGACGTCGGCCGATGCGCCGTGCCCAGGCAAACACGCGTGAACGAGGAGCACCCGTTGGTGAGCATCCCGGACAGAGGACTACTGCAATGGCTCAAGGAGCGGTCTGCCGACCGGGGACTGCACTTCGCGGGCCCCGGCGACAGCTGGGACCACTGGTCCTACGCCCGCCTCGCCGACCTCACCTGCCGCACCGCGGCGGCCCTGGCCGCCCACGGGGTGCGCAACGGTGACACGGTCGTGGTGGTCCAGCGCTCAAGCCCGGGCTTCGTCGCCGGACTGTTCGGCACCATGGCCGCCGGCGCGACCGCTTGTTCCATCGCGCCGCCGTTCGCCTTCCAGCGTGCCGATGCCTACGAGAGCCATGTGACCCCGCTGTTCGAGACGGCCGGGCCCGCTCTGATCATCTCGGACGAGGACTCGCTGCCCCAGGTCAGCCGGGTCGCCGAGCGGCTGGGGCTGAAGCCGCCGGTGCTCTTCGACCAGCTCGTCGAGGACGTCGCCCCGCTCCCGGGGCCGCTGCCGCCCGCCAGGTTCGCGCTGCTGCAGTTCACCTCCGGGTCGAGCGGCAACGCCAAGGGCGTGCGGGTCACCCACGAGGCGCTGCGGGCGAACGTGACCGCCATGCGCCGGTGGCTGCGGTGGACACCGGACCTGCCGGGTATCACCTGGCTGCCGGTCCACCACGACATGGGCCTGATCGGCTGCCTGCTGAACATCGTGACCACGGGATGCGACGGCTGGATGATGCAGCCGGAGGACTTCATCCGCTCCCCGTCGCGCTATCTGCGCTGCATCAGTGACCAGCGGGTCGGGCTGGCCGCCATGCCGAATTTCGGCCTCGCTTATCTGCTGCGCCGCATCAGGCCCGCCGATCTGGAGGGTCTGCGGTTCGACTCGCTGCGTTCGGTCATCCTCGGCGCGGAACGGATCGACCCACAGGCGCTGACGGGCGTGGAGGACCTCCTCGGCCCGCACGGTTTCGACCGGCGCGCGTTCCTGCCGGCCTACGGCGGGGCCGAGGCCACGCTCTGCGTCACCGGGCTGCCGCTCGACGAGGACTGGACCGCGCTCGCGCCGAGCGGCTCGGAGGAGACCGCCGCGCCCATCGTGGGCTGCGGACGCCCGCTGGAGGGCGTCGAGGTCGAGGTGGTCGACGACGACGGTGCCGTGGTCGCGGACGGAACCGTCGGCGAGATCGTCGTCAGGGGAGCGTCGGTGGCCACCGACTACGTGGGCCGGGCGAGCGCCGCGTCCGGGACCACGCTGGCCGACGGCACGCTGCGCACCGGCGACGCGGGATTCCTGCGGGACGGACAGCTCTTCGTGGTCGGCCGGCTCGGCGACGGCCTGAAGGTACGGGGCCGCATGGTCTTCGCGGAGAGCCTCGAAGCGCTGCTGCACCAGAAGGGCATCCCCGAGCGCCGGGTGGCCGTACTCCTCGGGGTCCGGGACGGTGTGAACACGGCGGCTGTGGTGTTCGAGATCCCGAAGCCCGAGTGGTTCGAGGTGGCGGCGGACGTGCTGCGTGAATGGCTGGTCGACACCGAGCTGCTCCGCGTCGAGGTGGGCCGAGGCGGGCTGGCCGTCACCTCCAGCGGTAAACCACGCCGACGCGTGATGTGGCAGGCGCTGACCGCCGGCAGCCTGACCGGCCGGGTCGGCGCACTCACCGAGCATGCGCAGCCGTGCGCCCAACCAGCGGAAGGCACCCGATGAGCAGCACTGGAACATCCGCCGCCGGCGCCCAGGACGTGTACGACGTGCACGACGTCCACCGCGCACGGATACGGGAGGTCTTCGACCCGTTCCGCGGGGAGACCGACGCATGGGAGCGCGACGGGCACCTGCCCAGGGAGCTGTTCGCCACGTTCGGGTCCGCGGGGTTCTTCCGTGACCGGTGGGCCGTGGGCCCCGCGGCCGGACTCCCGCTCGCCCGCGCCCTGGTCGAGGAGATCTCGCCGGTCAACGCCGGGGCCGCGCTGGCCCTTTCCATCCACAGCGAGCTGTTCGTGCACGCGCTGCACCGCTATGGGACCGCGCGGACGGCGAGCACGCTGGAGGACGCGCTGGCGGGCCGGGCCATCGGCTGCGCGGCGTTCACCGAGCCGACCGGCGGCTCGGATCTCTACGCGATGCGGACCAGGGCGGAGCGGGTGGAGGGCGGCGGGTGGCACCTGACGGGTGAGAAGCGTTTCACCACCAACGTCGGCCGTGCCACCCATGTCATGGTGCTCGCCAGGACGGGCCCCGGGGAGAACGCCTTCACCCTCTTCGTGGTTCCGCTGGACCAACCCGGCGTTCGCATCACGCGCTTCTTCGACACGCTCGGCGTGCGCTCGGCCGACACCGGCGGCATCGAGTTCGACGTCCGGCTGACGGAGGACGAGGTGGTGGGCCGCGTCGACGCCGGCCTGATGTACGCGCTGAAACTGCTGGACTACGAGCGACTCGCGGCGACGGTGGGCCTGGTGGCCGTCGGCCGGGCCGCCCTGGGCATGGCCGCCGAACACCTGCGCGAGCGCACGCAGTTCGGCAAGCGTCTCTTCGACCACCAGGCGCTCGCGCACCGTCTCGCGGACCGCTGGGCCGAGGTGGAGGCCGCGGCGTCCCTGCTCGACACCGCCTGCCGCACGGCCAAGGGCGACCACCTCCCGCACCATCTGGTCGCGGCGGCCAAGCTCGTGGCCGCCCGCGCCGGCAGCGCAGCCGTGGACGACACCCTCCAGTTCCTCGGCGCGCGCGGCTACACCACCGACTACCCCCTTGAGCGCATGTACCGCGACGCGCGGCTGACCCGTATCGGCGGCGGAACGGACGAGATGCTGCGGCAGATCATCTGCCTGCATCTCGACGTGCCCGACGCTGCGGCGGCGGCAGTCCTCCAAGAGCACGAGAACCGCGTCCACAGCACGCCGTCCGTCTCCTCGCGCTGACGTTCCGTTCCCACAGGAAGAGAGCTACAGACATGGCCCAGAACGCGTCCGCCCTGCAGGCGGATCTGGTTCCCGCCGTGGTGCACCAGGTGATCCGCCTGGTGGCACCGCAGGCCCCCCAGCGCCTCCAGAGCGACCACCAGCTCATCGGTGACCTGGGCTTCCACTCGCTGGCCCTGGCCGAACTCGGCTTCACGCTGGAAGACCTGTTCCGTCTGGACTCCATCACCCCCGAGCGGGCCATGGCCCTGCGCACCGTCGAGGACATCGTGGACCTCATCGAGAACGCGCTGGCCGAGAACGCCGCCGAGCTGCCGGCCACCGCCGAGGTGGAGACCGTCTGCGCCCAGTACGGCACCACCTGGAACCCTGCCGCCTGACCGGGCACCCACCACCCCGCCAGGGGCGGGAAGCGAAAGGTTCTTCTCCCATGACCACCCGCACGGTCGATCTCCTCGACGAGACGATCACCGAGGTCGTCGGCGCGGTTCTCGGGCTCCCGGCTCCGGACGTCCGGCCGGACACCTCGTTCACCGCGCTCGGCTGCACGTCGCTGCAGCTGGGCGTGGTGTGTGCACGGCTCGGTGACCGACTGGGCCGCCCGGTTCCGTTGTCACAGCTGCACCACACAGGAACCGTGGAGTCCCTCGCGGCCTGGCTGCGGGCCGGTCGCGAGGCGAGCGCCCCGTCCGCCCCCGCGGCGGCCCCGGCCGGCGCCGGGTACGAGGGACCCACGCCGCTGTCGCGCATGCAGTCGTACATGTTCCTCAAGCACATGTTCAGTCCGGACGACCTCTCGTTGCATGTGGTGCGCAGCTGGCGGCTGACCGGTCGACCGGACCGGGCGGCGCTGCGCGAGGCGTGCGCGACCGTGCACCGCAGGCATCGCTTCCTGAGTTCGGAGTACCTGTTCAAAGAGGCTCCCTACATCCAGCCGGCCGACGTTCCGCCCCCGGTGATGAGCGAGCTGATCGCCGATACCGAGCAGGAGGCCCGGGAGGTGCTGGCGCGGGAACTCGCCCGGCCCTTCCGGCTGACGAAGGGGGAGGTCTGGCGTCCGGTCTATGTCGCCGTGCGGCAGGAACACCTGACGCTCTTCGGCTTCTCCGTGCACCACATCGCGCTGGACGGCGGAGCGGCCGGGCTGATGTCCGACGAGCTGGCACGGGCCTACAACGCCGCTGTGAACGGCCGCACGCCCGAACTGCCGCCCGCCGCCGACCCGGTGCGCGTCGCGGTGGCCCGCGACGCGCACCTGCCGTACGTCGACCTGGACGCCCAGCACGCGTACTGGACCGAGACGGTGACGGGGCTGACACCGCTGACCTACCCCGGCGGGCCCGAGGCCCCGCGCGGTACCGCCTGCCGCATGGTGGAGATGCCGTTGCCCCCGGGGACCGTCGAAGGCGTACGGCGGCTCGCCTCGTCCAGGGCCGTCACTCCCTTCGCCGTGTACTTCGGCGCGTACGCGCAGGCGATGGGCGAACTGACCGGCATATCGGACTTCACCGTGGGCACACCGGTCAACCGGCGGGCGCACAGCACGCTGAGCACCACGATCTCCAGCCAGATGGACATCTCCGTCCTGCGGCCGTCCATCAGCCCGCACAGCCCGCCACCGGAGGCGATCGCGTCGGCGGCCCGCGCCGCCACGGATGCCTTCCGCCACCTCGACATCTCCGTCCCTGAGATCGCCGAGCTGCAGAGCAACCCGCAGCCGGGTCCGCGCAACCCGCTGTTCCAGAACGTCTTCGTCCTCCAGGACAACGACCCGGGCGGGCTGCCGCTCCAGGGGCTGCCCGCGCAGTTCTTCCGTCCCCGCTACCCGGGGGTGTCCAGCGAGATCTACGCCGAGATCTGGCCGTCCGTGGATGACGGCGGGCTGCTGGTCATCGGCTACCAGCCCGACGCCGTCTCCGGCGCATTCTGCCGTCGGCTGGCCGACGGCCTGCTGGCCCGCCTCACCGGGTACCTGGCCGCTCCCCCGCACCCGACCACCGATCCGCAGAAGCAGGTGGCCCCATGAACGCCCCCGTATCCGGGCCGGACACCACGGCGCACAACCCCTGGGTCTCCGGACGCTTCCTGAGCGCCCGCCCCGGTCTGCGGCTCATCTGTCTTCCGCAGTCGGGCGGCGGCGCCGGCGCGTTCTCCAGCTGGCGGCCGCACCTGCCGCCCGGCGTGGAGCTGGTCTCGGTCGAGCTGCCGGGACGCGGCGGCCGGGGCGACGAACCGTTGCCGGACGACTTCGACAAGCTGGCGGACCAGCTCCTGGACGGCATCAGCGCCGAGCTGCGGGCACCGTACGCGCTCTTCGGCCACAGCTTCGGGGCGCTGCTCGCCTACGAGCTGACCCGCCGTATCGAACGAGCGGCGCTGCCGGCGCCCCGGGCACTGCTGGTCTCGGCCTCTCGCGCCCCGCACGTTCCGCCGGTCAAAAGGGTCTCGGAACGCAGCGATGAGGCGTTGCTCGAATGGCTGCTCAAGAACGACGGAATGCCACGGGAACTGCTGAAGTACACGGCGTTCGTCACCTATGCCATGCGTGCGATCCGCGCGGACCTGGTGCTGGCCGAGACCTACTCCGTCGAGCGGCCCGACCCGGTCGGCTGCCCGCTCCACGCGTTCGGCGGTTCCCACGATCCCGTGGTTCCGCCCACGGACCTCGACGCCTGGCGCGGCTACACCACCGCGGACTTCTCGGTCACGGTGCTGCCCGGCGGGCACGCCTACCCGCACACGGACCCGCGGGCCATGTTCTCGGCGATGGCGGCCGCCCTGCCCGAGCAGCTGTCGGCACCCGCCGCCTCCCGCCCCGTTTCGACCAACCCGCCGCAGAGGTGACGCAGTTGAGCGACCCGACGAGCATCTACACCCTCCATTCACGCGGAGAGGACCTGGCCGTCTTCTTCGACACGTTCCGCGGCGAGATCGCGGACCGGCTCGACCAGCACGGCGCAGTCCTGGTCAGGGGCTGTACGGCGGCCGACGTGCAGCACTTCCAACAGGCCCTGGACCACCTGGGTTTTGCCCCGCTGCAGTACACGGAGCGGTCCACCCCCCGCAGCGAGGTGGCCGACGGGGTGTTCACCTCCACCGAGTACCCGGCCCGCGAGGTGATCCCGCAGCACTGCGAGTCGTCCTACTCCGATGTGTGGCCCGGCCGGCTGGCGTTCTTCTGCGTGACCCCGCCGGAGACGGGGGGCGCCACCCCCATCGCCGACGTGTCCGCGGTCCTCGCCGACGTTCCGGACGCCGTCGTGACCACGATGCACGAGCGTGGCCTGCGATACGTCCGGAACTACGGCGGCGGCGTCGGGCTCGACTGGCGTACGGCCTTCCAGACCTCCGACCGCGGCGAGGTCGAGCGGTTCTGCCGCGATCACGCGCTGCAGTGGCAGTGGCTCGACGACGACTGCCTGCGCACGGTGCGCCAGGCCCCCGCGCTGGCCGTGCACCCGCGGACCGGGGTCCCCGTCTGGTTCAACCACCTCGTCCTCTTCCACCAGTCGGCGCTGGCGCCGGAGGTACGGACCGGCCTGGTGGAGGTCCTGGGTGCCGACCGGCTGCCCAACGACGTCCTCTACGGCGACGGGGAGACGATCCCCGACGAGGCCGTGGACGCGGTGCGCGCCGCCTTCGCGCGTCACACCCAGCGGTTCGACTGGGAGCGCAACGACCTCATGGTGGTCGACAACATGCGCTGGTCGCACGGCCGTGAGGCGTTCACGGGCACACGCAGGATCGTGGTCTCGATGTCCGACGCCCTCACGCGCGCCGAGCAGCCCGACTTCGCCGTGCCACTGCGGGGCTGACCGGCAGGGACACCCGGACGGCACGAAGCCGCGGCCTTCACCGGGTCGCGGCTTCGTGCCGTCCGCGTGCGCGACACATGTCCGGCGCGCCGGCCCGGCGCACGACACAAGGAGGGCGGCTGCGCCGGAGGACGCGTGGGTCCTCCGGCGCAGCCGCCCCGTACGACGGTGTCCGGTCAGCCTGCCAGGTACTCGGGGCGGGCCAGCGCCTCGTCCAGGAGCAGATCCCGGATCTTGGGGCTGAGCAGGTCGATCTGCCGGAGAACCTGGATGATCTTGCGGAACAGCAGCTGCCGGAAGCCGACCATCATCGGGTCCGTGCGGGCGAAGCGGACTCCCTGGTCCACGTCCAGGTCCATCTTCTCCCAGACCTCGCGCAGCAGGAACCGCTGGGACATGAGATGGATCGCCTCAAGCAGGAACTGCTCGCGCTCGTCCCGCTCCGCGGTCGACATCTCCTCGTAGAGCCCGTTGAGGGCGATGACTCCGAAGGAGATGTGACGCGCCTCGTCACGCGCGATCATCTTGGTGATCGAGGTGATGATGGGATCACCGAAGCCGGCGCTCGCGACCCGGGTCGCGGCGAGGGCGAGACCCTCCACGATGACCTGCATGCCCAGGTAGACGACGTCCCACCGGGGATCGCCGAGCAGATCCCGCAGCAGCGCCTTCAGGCCGCGGTTGATCGGATAGGTGACACCGAGCTTCTCGTCGATGTAACGGGCGTACGCCTCGACGTGCCGGGCCTCGTCGGCGACCTGCGCGGCGGCGTACACCTTCGAGGCCATGTCGGGAACCGTCTCGACCAGCCGCGCCGTGGTGAGCAGAGCGCCCTGCTCACCGTGGAGGAACTGGTTGACCATCCACGCCTGGTACTCCCAGCGGAAGGCGTCCCACAGCTCCCTGGGCACCGGGCTCTCCGGTGACGCGGCAAAGGGGGCGACGGCCTTGCCGAACTCCTCGTCGAGGGGCGCGCCGAACCGGACGTCGTAACTCCAGTCGATGTCGGTCGTGGCGTTCCACTGCGAGACCTTGCTCTTCTCGTACAGGCCCCAGAGCCGACTCGTCGTGGCGGTGTAGTCCCAGTTCATGATCGCGCGTATGTGCGCGTCGACCTCCAGAAGCCCCGGCGCTGCCCCGTCGAGCGTGAACAGTTCGTCCGCGCGGTTCTCCGCTTCACTGTCGATCACCGAGCTGGCCATCCTTCCCAGGCTGTGAACCGGTCTTCACCATGACCGCGAGTCATCCGGCCCGCGGCTCGACCAGGCTCCTTCGACACACTTCTGCGCCAGCAATCCTCACGAGCGCCCGGGCTCGTCTCCAGGCATCCGAGAGGCAACTGCCGGGCAGGCAAGTTGCCGACGCCTTACCTGGCAGGCACCGTGCCGGCCCCGGTTACGTGGAGGCGGTATTCACAGGCGATCCCGAGGAGCCCCGCATGACCGCACACCTGGACGGCGCACCGACGGTCCTGGACAGCGCGCGTCACCACCTCGTGCCGGGTGTGGCCGAACGCCACCGGATCATCGGGGCCGGCGCGGTCGAGGCCACGGCGAACGGCGCGGAGGTACTGCTGTCCAACGGCCGGAAGGTACTGGACTTCGGCAGCTACGCGGTGCCGCTGTTCGGCCACCGGCCGCCCGCCGTGGTGGAGGCGGTGCACCAGGCACTCGACGAGATGCCGACGTCGACGCGGCTGCTCGCCAACCCCTACGCCGCCCGGATCGCGGCCCGGCTGGTGCAGGCCCTCGCGCCCGACCGGCTCACCAGGGTCTGGCTCGGCCTGAACGGCGCGGATGCGGTGGAGGCGGCCCTGAAGCTGGCCATCGCCCGGACGGGACACGCCTCCGTGCTCGCCGTCGAGGGCGGCTTCCACGGCAAGAGCATGGGGGCCCTGGCCCTCACCTCGGACCCCGAGCGCCGCAAACCCGTCCAGGGTTTCCTCGGTGACGTACGCCATCTCCCCCTGGAGCCGGACGCGGTGGCCCGCGCGCTCACCGAACGGCCCGCCGCCGCCCTGGTCTTCGAACCGGTACAGGGCGAGGGCGGCGGTCGCATCCTGCCGCCGGAGCTGCTGCGCCGGTGGAGCGCGGACGCCCGTGCCGCCGGCGCCTTCGTCATCGCCGACGAGATCCAGTGCGGGCTGCGCCGCTGCGGGCCGATGTCCGTCGCCGTCGAGGCGGGACTGGAGCCCGACGCCGTACTGCTGGGCAAGCCGCTGGGCGGCGGTGTCATGCCACTGTCCGCGATGGTGAGCACCGAGGCCCTGTACGCCCCCCTCATCGCCGACCCCTATTTCCACACCGCCACCTTCGGGGGCCATCCGGCCTCGTGCGCGGCGGGGCTGGCCGCCCTGGACCTCCTCGACACGATGGGGGATCTCTTCGCCGCACACGAAGCCCCGCTCGGCCAGTGGCTCGCGGCTCTGCACGAGGAATTCCCCGACGTGGTCGTCGAGACCCGCGCCGTCGGCCTGTTCGGGGTTCTGCAGTTCGCCACCGAGGCGCAGGCGGGCCTGACGATCCTGGAAGCCGGCCGACGCGGACTGCTCCTCGCCCAGTGCCTCACCGCACCGACCGTCCTGCGCGTCCTGCCCCCGGTCGTCACCACACAGAACCAGATGAAGTCGGCCGCCGAAAGCCTGCGCGCCGCCTGCCAGGCCGTCGCCCGCCGAACCTCGGCCTGAGCCTGCCCCGTCACTTCCCGCCCCCTGAGGACCGTCCGGAAAGTCACCGCCAACTCGCCACCGAACCAGGCACCTCGCCAACTCGCACCACCGCCTGACGGGGGCTTCCTCAGCACTGACTTCTTGACCACGGGGCCCAGTCATCAGCCGGCCTGAGCACCGCGTGTCCCCGGAGGAATCACGCGACACATCCTGCGGGGATGGGCCCTTCCGGTTCGGTGACGCGGCATCCGTCACCGGTCACGACCGAAGGGGACGCATTCCTGTGGCTGCCGTCGAGCAGAGAACCTGGCTGTCACCTCGATCGTCCCCGGTGAGCAATCGGAACAGGTCCCGCTCTTCGAAGGCCGCCGTGTCATAGAACGCTCCGGTGCCTCGGAAACCTCTGATGACCCAGTTGGGATCGTCGGCGAGATTGCTCAGCAGCCCCGGTTGAGCACCTTCCGTGTTCATGCCGCGTATCCGGCTGCGGGCAAGGCGGTTGCAGATCGCGCAGAGGGCCAGGTACTCAGCAGGGTGCACCGGTGCCACGCCGCTTCACCAGGCACCAGCTGCGGCGCGTCGACCCGGATGAGCACCGTTCGTTGGTGCTCGCCCAGGAACTCAATACCGAGTCTGGCCTTCTCGACGATGAGGACGATGAGACTGTCGACGCGCTCGCAAGGCTGCTGGCTTCCACGGATACGAGCATGCGGGACCTCGCGACGAAAGCCCTCCTGCACTACGTCCGGCCCGAACCCAAGCGGCTGTTCGACCCGTCGCCCGGATGCTCATCGAGCAGTACAGCGATCCACCACCGGTCCGGCGCGGCCACCGTGCAGGAGAAGCCACCACACAGGCACCGCCCGCGAGGCGCAGCCAGGGCCAGCACAGGAACGGCGAAGGTGCCGAGTTGACGAGAGGACTCGACCCCAAACCCGGAATCGCATTACCGTACAGTAATTGGTCGATCAAACATTGAACCGGAACTCCACCACGTCCCCGTCCCGCATCACGTAGTCCTTGCCCTCCATGCGGGCCTTGCCCTTGGCTCGGGCCTCGGGGACCGAGCCGGTTTCGAGCAGGTCGGCGAAGGAGACGACCTCGGCCTTGATGAAGCCCTTCTGGAAGTCGGTGTGGATCACACCGGCCGCCTCGGGGGCCGTGGCGCCCTTCTTGATCGTCCAGGCGCGGGACTCCTTGGGGCCGGCCGTGAGGTAGGTCTGCAGGCCGAGGGTGGCGAAGCCGACGCGCGCGAGGGTGGCGAGGCCGGGCTCGTCCTGGCCGACGGACTGGAGGAGCTCAAGGGCTTCCTCCTCGTCCAGTTCGGCGAGATCCGCCTCCAGCTTGGCGTTGAGGAAGATCGCCTCGGCGGGGGCGACCAGGGCGCGCTGCTCGTTCTTGAAGTCCTCGTCGATCAGTTCGTCCTCGTCGACGTTGAAGACGTAGAGGAAGGGCTTCGTCGTGAGCAGGTGCAGGTCGTGGAGGAGTTCGTTGCGCTCGGTGCCCTGGACGATGCCGTGCGCGAAGAGGGTGTCGCCCTTCTCCAGGATCTCCTTGGCCTCCTCGACCGCCTTGACCTTGGGGGCGACGTCCTTCTTGATGCGCGACTCCTTCTGGAGGCGCGGGAGGACCTTTTCGATCGTCTGGAGGTCCGCCAGGATCAGCTCGGTGTTGATCGTCTCGATGTCGTCCTTCGGCGAGACCTTGCCGTCGACGTGGACGACGTTCTCGTCCTTGAAGGCGCGGATGACCTGGCAGATCGCGTCGGACTCACGGATGTTCGCGAGGAACTTGTTGCCCAGGCCCTCACCCTCGGAGGCGCCGCGCACGATGCCGGCGATGTCGACGAAGTCGACCGTGGCCGGGAGGATACGCTCCGAGCCGAAGATCGACGCCAACTGCGCGAGGCGGGCGTCGGGGACGCCGACCACGCCGACGTTCGGCTCGATCGTGGCGAACGGGTAGTTGGCCGCCAGCACGTCGTTCTTGGTCAGGGCGTTGAAAAGGGTCGACTTGCCGACATTGGGCAGGCCGACGATTCCGATCGTGAGCGACACGTTGCGACTTCCCGTAGATGAGTGGGCCAGGGGGTGCCAGGGGCCGGAGAGCGACACTGGCCGATCCCCCAGTTTACGGCGTCCACGCCCACCGGCTCGCGGGTGCTTCGAACTCCTGGCCAAGCTCTGCCCACCGGCGTGTCTGATGGGTGATTCGGCACATAAACAGACCTAAGTTGGTCCAGTGGAGCAACACAGATCGCGACCCTCGAACGACGGACCGCGACGTGGCACGCCGCAGCCCGCGCACCTGCCCTCGCAGGCCCGGGGCCGGTCGGACCGGGAGGGCAGATCGGGGGCGCGGGCGGCTCGGGCGGAGCCGGGCCCGCGGCTGCCGAACCCCCGGCTCACCGGGCTCGGCAGCGGGCTGTTCTGTGTCGTCGTGATGTTCCTGCTCGGCTGTCTGGACGCGCTGCTGTTCGACGGGTACATGCCCGTGTACGGCGTGCTGTTTCTCCCGGTGTGCGTGCTGACCGCGCTGTGGGTGCGGGCGGGGGACGTGCTGACCGCCCCGGTGGTCGTACCGATCGCGTTCGCCCTGGGGCTGATCCCCGCCGCCGAGGGAAACGGGGGGCTGCTCGGCCGGCTGATGGGGGTGTTCACCGGGCTCGCCACCCAGGCCGGCTGGCTGTACACCGGGACGCTCTTCGCCGGGGTGATCGTGCTCGTACGCCGGGTGCAGTGGGTACGGCGGCGCCGACGCCGGACCTGAGACGGCGTGCCGCAGCCGCCCGGACCCTACGTCAGCTGGGCCGCTCTCATCGCCGCTCCCACGATCCCCGCGTTGTTCTGCAGCTGGGCCGGGACGATCTCGGCCTTGATGCCGTCGAGGAAGTGCAGGAACTTGTCGGCCTTGCGGCTGACCCCGCCGCCGATGATGAACAGCTCCGGCGAGAACAGCATCTCCACGTGCGCCAGATACTTCTGGACGCGCTGCGCCCAGTGCTCCCAGCTCAGCTCGTGATCTTCCTTGGCCTTGCTGGAGGCCCGCTTCTCGGCGTCGTGACCGCCCAGCTCCAGGTGGCCCAGTTCCGTGTTCGGGACGAGGGCACCGTCCACGAAGACGGCGCTGCCGATGCCGGTGCCGAAGGTGAGCAGGATGACCGTGCCCTTGCGGTCCCGGCCGGCGCCGAACTCCATCTCGGCGACGCCCGCCGCGTCCGCGTCGTTGAGCACGACCACCGGGAGGCCGCCCAGTCTGCCGCTGAACAACGCGCGCGCGTCCGTGTCGATCCAGCTCTTGTCGACGTTCGCCGCCGTACGGATCGTGGCGCCGCCCGTGACCACCCCGGGGAAGGTCAGACCGACCGGGCCGGTCCAGCCGAAGTGGTCCACGACCTGCTTCACCCCGTCGGCCACGCCGTCCGGTGTCGCCGGGTGCGGGGTGAGCACCTTGAGGCGCTCCTGGGCCAGGTCGCCCTTGTCCAGGTCCACAGGGGCGCCCTTGATCCCGGATCCGCCGATGTCCACGCCGAAGATCTGCATGGCACTACGTTACGACGCGGGACTGACAGTCACTCCTCGCAAGGGCCGGTGCCGCCGCGCTCGGCGACCAGGGCCGTCGCCTCCTCGCGCAGGTCACGGCGCAGCTCCTTGGGCAGCGAGAAGGTGATGGACTCCTCGGCCGCCTTGATGATCTCCACGTCGCCGTAGCCACGCCCGGAGAGCCACTCCAGCACCTGCTCGACCAGGACCTCCGGGACGGACGCGCCGGAGGTGACGCCGACGGTCGTCACGCCCTCCAGCCAGGCTTCGTCGATCTCGTCGGCGAAGTCGACCAGGTAGGCCTCGCGGGCGCCGGCGAGCTTGGCGACCTCGACGAGCCGCTTGGAGTTGGAGGAGTTGCGCGAGCCGACGACGATGACCAGCTCGGCCTCGGCGCCCATCTGCTTCACGGCGAGCTGACGGTTCTGCGTGGCGTAGCAGATGTCGTCGCTGGGCGGGGAGACGAGCCCCGGGAACTTGGTCTTCAGGGCGTCGACGGTCTCCATGGTCTCGTCCACGGAGAGGGTGGTCTGGGACAGCCAGACGACCTTGGACGGGTCGCGGACCTCGACCTTGGCGACGTCCTCGGGGCCGTCGACGAGCTGGATGTGGTCGGGGGCCTCGCCGGAGGTGCCGATGACCTCCTCGTGGCCCTCGTGGCCGATCAGGAGGATGTCGTAGTCCTCCTTGGCGTAGCGGACGGCTTCCTTGTGGACCTTGGTGACCAGGGGGCAGGTGGCGTCGATGGTGGCGAGTCGGCCCTGCCTGGCCTCGTCGTGCACGATCGGGGCGACGCCGTGGGCCGAGAACATGACGATGCTGCCCGGCGGCACCTCCTCCGTGCGTTCGACGAAGACGGCACCCTTCTTCTCCAGGGTCTGCACCACGTACTTGTTGTGGACGATCTCGTGCCGGACGTAGATCGGGGCCCCGTACTGTTCGAGGGCCTTCTCGACGGCGATGACGGCGCGGTCCACACCGGCGCAGTAGCCCCGGGGGGCGGCGAGCAGGACACGGCGGCCAGGCGAAGCGGTCATGCGTCCCATCGTAAGGCCGCGTTCGGCGGCGCCGGGATCGCGGCCCCGGTGCCGTGCGGGGAACACTGGGTGCCATGTCCGACACGGAAACCACGGCCTCTGCGGCGGATGAGCGCCGCGGGCTGCGGCGAAGCCTCGGTTTCCGGGACCTCGTGGTCTACGGACTTCTCTTCATCGCCCCCATGGCGCCGGTCGGTGTCTTCGGCACGCTGGACGCCAGGTCGCACGGCGCGGTGGCGCTGGTGTACGTGGTGGCGACGGTCGCCATGGGATTCACCGCGTTCAGTTACGCGCAGATGGTGCGGGTGGTGCCGCAGGCGGGGTCGGTGTTCGCCTACGCGCGCGTGGGGCTCGGCACGGAGGCCGGGTTCGTCGCGGGCTGGATGGCGATGCTGGACTACGTCCTCATCCCGGCGGTGGCCTATCTCTTCTCCGGGATCGCGATGAACGCACTGGTCCCGCAGGTGTCCCGGTGGGTGTGGACCGCGCTGGCCGTCGTGGTCACGACACTGCTGAACCTGTGGGGCGTACGGACGGCCGCGCTCGTGGGTTTCCTCGTCCTGGCCATGGAGATCGTCGTCCTGCTGGTGTTCGTGGTGGCGGCGCTCGTGGTGCTGGCGCGGGACGGGGCGGCGCGGGGGCTGTGGTCGCCGCTGTCCGATGACGGCACACAGGGTCCCTTCGCGCTCTCGGCGGTGATCGGCGCGGTGTCGGTGGCGGTGCTGTCGTATCTGGGCTTCGACGCGATCGCGACGTTCGCGGAGGAGGTCGCCGGGGGGTCGGCGAAGGTGGCGCGGGCGCTGCTGTTCTGTCTGGCGCTGGCGGGGGTGCTGTTCGTGGCGCAGACGTATCTGGTGGCGCTGCTGGAGCCGACGTCGTCCGCGCGGCTGGCCGCCGATCCCGGCAAGCAGGGCTCGGCCTTCTACGACGCCGTGGACGTCTCCGTCGGCGGCTGGCTGCACGATCTGGTGGCCGTGAGCAAGGCCGTCGGGGCGGCGTTCGCGGCGCTGGCCGGGCAGGCGGCGGCGGGGCGGCTGCTGTTCGCGATGGGCCGGGAGCGCCGGCTGCCCCGGGCCCTGTCCCGGACGGATGCCGGGGTGCCGCGGGTCGCTCTGCTGTGCTCGGCGGTGATCACGCTGGTCGCGGCGGGGTGGGCGGCGCGGCGGGACGACGGTCTGGACAAGCTCGTCTCGGTGGTCGACGTCGGCGCGCTGACGGCGTTCACCCTGCTGCACGCGAGCGTGGTGGGGTATTTCGCGGTACGGCGGCGGGAGGGGCGGCCCAGCTGGTGGCGGCATGTGCTGGTGCCGGGGGTGGGGGCGGCGATCACGGTGGCGGTGATCGTGGAGGCGAGCGGGGTGGCGCAGGTGGTGGGGGCGGTGTGGTTGGTGATCGGGGGGCTGGTGCTGGTCGGGCAGCGGGGGCACGGCTAGGAGCGGCCCCCGCTGTCAGTACTCCCCGTTACTCTCGACCCCATGGCTGTGAACACCACCTCCGACGCCCCCCTCCCCGTGGGCGAGGTCTCCCGGTTGATCGGGGGGTGGATCGACCGGCTCGGTGCGGTGTGGGTCGAGGGGCAGATCACGCAGTTGTCGCGGCGGCCCGGTGCCGGGGTCGTGTTTCTGACGCTGCGGGATCCGTCGTACGACATCTCCGTGAGCGTGACCTGCTATCGGCAGGTGTTCGACACCGTCGCGGACGTCGTGGGCGAGGGTGCGCGGGTCGTCGTACTCGCGAAACCCGAGTGGTATGCGCCGCGCGGGCAACTGTCCCTGCGTGCCGCCGAGATCAGGCCCGTCGGTGTCGGCGAGCTGCTGGCCCGGCTGGAGCGGCTGAAGAAGGCGCTCGCGGCCGAGGGCCTGTTCGCGCCGGAGCGGAAGAAGCCGCTGCCGTTCCTGCCGCAGCTGATCGGGCTGGTCTGCGGTCGCGCATCCGCCGCGGAGCGCGATGTGCTGGAGAACGCCCGGCACCGCTGGCCCGCCGTCCGCTTCGAGGTGCGCAACGTCCCGGTGCAGGGTGTGCACGCCGTTCCGCAGGTCGTGCAGGCGGTGAAGGAGCTGGACGCGATCGAGGACGTGGACGTCATCATCGTCGCGCGCGGCGGCGGCAGCGTGGAGGACCTGCTGCCGTTCTCCGACGAGCAGCTCGTACGGGCGGTGGCCGAGTGCCGTACGCCCGTCGTCTCCGCGATCGGGCACGAGCCCGACAACCCGCTGCTGGACCATGTCGCCGATCTGCGTGCGTCCACGCCCACCGACGCGGCCAAGAAGGTCGTGCCGGACGTGGGCGAGGAGTTCGAGCGGGTGCGGATGCTGCGGGGCCGGGCCCGACGGTGCGTGGAAGCTCTCGTGGAGCGCGAGGAGCGGGGGCTGGCCCACGCCCTGGCCCGCCCCTCGATAGAGGATCCGCACCGGATGATCGACGAACGGGCGGACCAGGTCGCCTCGCTGGCCGAGCGTTCCCGGCGCTGTCTCGGGCACCTCCTCGACCGCGCGGACTCGGAGCTGACGCACACGCACGCGCGCGTGGTCGCCCTCTCCCCCGCGGCCACGCTCCGGCGGGGCTACGCGGTACTGCAGAAAGGCGACGGGCATGTGGTGCGCGGCCCGGACGAGGTGACCGGCGGCGAGACACTGCGCGCGCGGGTCGCCGAGGGCGAGTTCTCGGTTCGAGTCGACGACTAGGGATTGGGTGGATGACCGGCAAGGTGGATGAGGCGCTCTCGTACGAGCAGGCGCGGGACGAGTTGGTCGAGGTAGTACGACGCCTGGAGGCGGGCGGTACGACGCTGGAGGAGTCCCTGGCGCTGTGGGAGCGCGGCGAGGAGCTGGCCAAGGTGTGCCGGCGCTGGCTGGAGGGGGCACGGGCCCGGCTGGACGCGGCGCTCGCCGAGGAGGCCGAGGACGAGGACGCCGAGTAGGCGCCGGCCCGGGGTTGTGAAGCGGGTCACCACACCCCGACCTTTGTTGAAGGTTGAACTTAACTGGCGTAGGGTCATGCCGTCAGCCGATCCGGACCGCGGTCCGGTACGTCGGATCAAGGCGCCACCCAGAAAGTTCACGCATGTCTCTCGTTCTTGACCCCGCCGCACAGGACCTGCTGTTCCGCGAGGCCCGTACCGCGAACACCTTCACCGACGAGCCGGTGACCGACGAGCACGTCCAGGCGATCTACGACCTGGTCAAGTACGGCCCCACCGCCTTCAACCAGTCCCCGCTGCGCATCACCCTGGTCCGCTCCCCCGAGGCCCGTGAGCGTCTGGTGCGGCACATGGCCGAGGGCAACCAGGCCAAGACCTCCGCCGCCCCGCTGGTCGCGATCCTCTCCGCGGACAACGAGTTCCACGAGGAGCTGCCGGCCCTCTTCCCGCACTTCCCGCAGGCCAAGGACGTGTTCTTCAGCGAGCGTCCGGCCCGTGAGGGCGCCGCCGCGCTGAACGCCGCCCTGCAGGCCGCGTACTTCATCATCGGCGTCCGCGCCGCCGGCCTCGCCGCCGGTCCGATGACCGGCCTCGACTTCGAGGGCGTCCGCAAGGAGTTCCTCGACGACGACCACTCCCCGCTGATGGTCGTCAACATCGGCCGGCCGGGCCCCGACGCCTGGTTCCCGCGCTCGCCGCGCCTGGCGTACGACGACGTCGTCACGACCGTCTGAGCCGTCCCCGCCGGAGACACGACAGAGGCCCCCAGCACCGCCGGGGGCCTCTGTCGTGTGCGCGGGCTCACTGCGTCCTCAGCGCCGCCGCCATCTTCGTCAGGTCCGCGAAGGACGCGGTGCCGGCCACGACCGTGGTGGAGCCCTTCGCGCCCTCCAGGACGAGGGCGTCGTAGCGGCCACCCGTGTAGCGGGTCCAGGTGCGGCCGTCGATCGTCTCGGTCTGCTTCGTCGCCGACGAGCCCTGGCTGGCGTCATCGATGAAGGGGGACCGCTTCTGCGTGGACTGCTCGATCTGCACATACTGGCTGTCCGGGGTCTGGAAGCCCAGGTGCCAGCGGTCGCCGCTCTCGCCCTGGAAGCGCACGGAGGTCGCCTTCCAGGTGCTCGGCAGGCCCTCGGGGGCGGCCACCGGGTAGCTCGCCGAGCGGCGGGCCGTGAGCAGTTCGACCCGGTAGTCGACCCGCTTGAGATCGGGAGCGTGATCGTCGTGCGGGATGGCGAGGAAGTAGACGACCACCGCCGCCATGCCGATCAGGGCCAGGGAGAGAACCATGTCCCGGGCCGTCTTCTGCTTGCCGTTCGAACCTGCCACGCCCTCTATCGTCGCAGGTGCCCCAGGCGCTCATCCGTGGGGTCCCCTGCTCATTTTGTCTGCCTAACGATAGAGTCAGGACCAATACCCTCATCCGGCCGTCGTCGTATCAGAAAGGTGCGCTCCGATGACCGAAAATCATCATCTGCCGTCCGAGCTCGATGTTCCCTCCGAGGCTCCCGACCGCAACCTCGCCCTGGAGCTCGTCCGGGTGACCGAAGCCGCCGCCATGGCCGCGGGGCGCTGGGTGGGGCGCGGTGACAAGAACGGCGCCGACGGTGCCGCGGTGCGCGCCATGCGGACCCTCGTCTCCACCGTGTCGATGAACGGCGTCGTCGTCATCGGCGAGGGCGAGAAGGACGAGGCCCCGATGCTCTTCAACGGGGAGCACGTGGGCGACGGCACCGGTCCGGAGGTCGACATCGCGGTCGACCCGATCGACGGCACCACGCTGACGGCCAAGGGCATGCCGAACGCGATCTCCGTCCTCGCCGCCGCCGAGCGGGGCGCCATGTTCGACCCGTCCGCCGTGTTCTACATGGACAAGCTGGTCACCGGCCCGGAAGCGGCCGACTTCGTCGACATCGACGCGCCCGTGGCCGTGAACATCCGGCGGATCGCCAAGGCCAAGAAGGCCATGCCGGAGGACGTCACCGTCGTCATCCTCGACCGGCCGCGGCACGAGGGCCTGATCAAGGAGGTCCGGGATGCGGGTGCGCGCATCAAGCTGATCTCCGACGGCGACGTCGCCGGGTCGATCTACGCGCTGCGCGAGGGCACCGGGGTCGACCTGCTGCTCGGTGTCGGCGGCACCCCCGAGGGCATCATCTCGGCCTGCGCCGTGAAGTGCCTGGGCGGCACGATCCAGGGCAAGCTGTGGCCCAAGGACGACGTGGAGCGCCAGCGGGCCATCGACGCCGGGCATGATCTCGACCGGGTGCTCACCACGGATGACCTGGTCTCGGGTGAGAACGTGTTCTTCGTCGCGACCGGTATCACCGACGGCGAGCTGCTGCGCGGTGTCCAGTACCGGTCGGAGACGGCGCTGACCGAGTCGATCGTGATGCGGTCGAAGTCGGGGACGGTACGGAGGATCTACTCCGAGCACCGACTCAGCAAACTGCGGGCCTACAGCGCGGTCGACTTCGACCGGGCCAAGTAGTTCCGGGGGCTGGTGGCGCCTGCTCGGAGGAGGCTGCGCGTCCGTCGGCGAGTGCCGGTCGTCCGTGGCCGGTCGCGCCCACGCAGCGGGAGCCGCATACCGGGCTCAGCCCCGCGCCCCTTTCAGCAGGAAAGCGCCCCCGGTGCGGCGGGGGCGCCCCTCATCATCCGCTTATCCGGCTATGCGGTTCGCCGCTGTCGCCCTCGCCGCCTTCTTCAGTTCCATCTCGCGGCGGCGGCGCCTCGCCAGCACCACGCGGCGCTCCGCCGCCGTGAGGCCGCCCCAGACTCCGTACGGTTCGGGCTGGAGGAGGGCGTGTTCGCGGCATTCGACCATCACCGGGCAGCGGGCGCAGACGCGCTTGGCCGCTTCCTCGCGGGACAGCCGGGCGGCGGTCGGCTCTTTCGAGGGGGCGAAGAACAGGCCGGCCTCGTCGCGACGGCACACCGCCTCGGTGTGCCAGGGAGCGTCTTGATCCCTGTCTCGCGCTGGCATCCGCTGGGCCGGAACGGCAGCGACCTGCAGGGACGAATGCGGCGGTTGCAGCACGGTCTACTCCTGACGACGGCTTCGCGAGCGAGAGACGATGCAGCAAGGCCTACCCGCTGTGCGCACGCCTATGCACAGCGTTCCGAACAGCAGGCGTACGGCGGCTCGTTCACGCCCCTGCCGCGATGACCGGGGTGGAGCGGAACCTTCCGGTCACCGGCGGATTCGCGACCGTCAACGGCCCAGGTGTTTGCGCATCTTCCGGTCGACCTTGTCCTGGACCCGCTCCAGCTTCCGGTCGACCTTGCTCTGCACCCGGTCCAGGATGTCCGCCACGCGCTTGCCGCGCTTGGGGCGCGCCTCGACATTGCCGAGCACGGCCCAGCCGTCGACGTAGACGACCGGCGCGTCGGATTCGACCGAGTCCAGTGTGTCCACCTCGAAGTTGCCGAGGACACCGCCTCCGGTGCCGCGCAGCGACACGTTCTCCGGGACGCGGATCTGGACGTCGCCGAAGACCGAGACGGCCTTGATCACCACCTGCTGGTACTCGAATATCGCCTCGCTGAGGTCGATCTCGACGCTGCCGAAGACCGAGTACGCGTGCAGCCGGCGGCCGGCGCGCCAGCGGCCCCGGCGCACCGCGCTGCTGAAGACGGCGACCACGTTGGCATCGGCCTCGGCCGGGATCGCGCCCGGGGCGGGGCGGGGCGGGACCGGCGTATAGGCGGGGGCGGCGGGGCCCTGGTGGGCGGCGGGCAGGTCCCGGATGAAGACCTCCAGCTCGCCCACTGTCTTGGCGTGCAGCACTCCTTCGACGCGCTCGGCGTGCTCGTCGGCGGTCAGCCGGCCCTCGGCGAGGGCCTCGCGCAGGATGTCGGCGACCCGGTCGCGGTCGGCGTCCGAGGCGCGCAGTTCGGTGACGCCCGGTGCGGCGTCCTGGGTACGGGCGGGCTTCTGAAGGTCCACGACAGCAGCGTACCGAAACGCGATAGATCGCGACTAGGGGTGTGGAAAACCGGGGCGTGTCGAACTGAGCCTTACCTCACAGGTTCCGTGTCGGTGGCAGGTTCTAGGCTGGTGAGGCCCGCCAGCGTCGGCGGGCGGCCGTCCGTCAGAGTGAGGAATGGGCTGAGATGCCGAGTAGTTCCCCCCCGCCCCGCCCAGCGTTCGCGTACACCGACCTGCTCCCCCAGGGAGCGGACACCACCCCGTACCGGCTGGTGACGTCCGAGGGCGTCTCCACCGTCGAGGGCCCGGACGGGCGGACGTTCCTCAAGGTGGAGCCGGAGGCGCTGCGCAAGCTGGCCGAGGAGGCCATCCACGACATCCAGCACTATCTGCGCCCGGCCCACCTCGCCCAGCTGCGCCGCATCATCGACGACCCGGAGGCGTCCGGCAACGACAAGTTCGTCGCCCTGGACCTGCTGAAGAACGCGAACATCGCGGCGGCCGGAGTGCTCCCGATGTGCCAGGACACCGGCACGGCGATCGTCATGGGCAAGCGCGGACAGAACGTGCTGACGCAGGGCCGCGACGAGGAGGCGCTGAGCCGCGGCATCTTCGACGCCTACACCGAGCTGAACCTGCGCTATTCGCAGATGGCTCCGCTCACCATGTGGGAGGAGAAGAACACCGGCTCCAACCTGCCGGCCCAGATCGAGCTGTACGCGACCGACGGCGGCGCCTACAAGTTCCTGTTCATGGCCAAGGGCGGCGGCAGCGCCAACAAGAGCTTCCTCTACCAGGAGACGAAGGCGGTCCTGAACGAGGCCTCCATGATGAAGTTCCTGGAGGAGAAGATCCGTTCGCTCGGTACGGCCGCCTGCCCGCCGTACCACCTGGCGATCGTCGTCGGCGGCACGAGCGCCGAGTACGCGCTGAAGACCGCGAAGTACGCCTCCGCGCACTACCTGGACGAGATCCCGTCCGAGGGCTCCCCGCTCGGCCACGGCTTCAGGGACAAGGAGCTGGAGGAGAAGGTCTTCGAGCTGACCCAGAAGATCGGCATCGGCGCGCAGTTCGGCGGCAAGTACTTCTGCCACGACGTCCGTGTGGTCCGGCTCCCCCGGCACGGCGCGTCCTGCCCGGTCGCCATCGCCGTCTCCTGCTCGGCCGACCGACAGGCGGTCGCGAAGATCACGGCCGAGGGGGTCTTCCTGGAGCAGCTGGAGACCGACCCGGCGCGCTTCCTGCCGGAGACCACCGACGAGCACCTGGACGAATCCGGTGACGTCGTCAAGATCGACCTGAACCAGCCGATGGACACGGTCCTCGCCGAGCTGACCAAGTACCCGGTCAAGACCCGGCTGTCGCTCACCGGCCCGCTGGTCGTCGCCCGTGACATCGCGCACGCGAAGATCAAGGAGCGGCTGGACGCGGGCGAGGAGATGCCGCAGTACCTGAAGGACCACCCGGTGTACTACGCCGGCCCGGCGAAGACCCCCGAGGGCTACGCCTCCGGTTCCTTCGGTCCTACGACGGCCGGCCGCATGGACTCCTACGTGGAGCAGTTCCAGGCCGCGGGCGGCTCCAAGGTGATGCTCGCCAAGGGCAACCGCAGCAAGCAGGTCACCGACGCGTGCGACGCGCACGGCGGCTTCTACCTCGGCTCCATCGGCGGCCCGGCCGCCCGCCTCGCCCAGGACTGCATCAAGAAGGTCGAGGTCCTGGAGTACGAGGAGCTGGGCATGGAGGCTGTCTGGAAGATCGAGGTCGAGGACTTCCCGGCGTTCATCGTGGTGGACGACAAGGGCAACGACTTCTTCACTTCACGGGAACCGGAGCAACCGACGTTCACCAGCATCCCCGTCCGGGGGCCCGGCCTCGGCTGACCCTACGGACCCCGCACAGAGCCCCTAGCCCTCCGCCAGGGGCTCTGCCCGTTCCGGGGGCGTTGCACGGCCGGGCCGCCGCACCCGGATCGGAAGCGCTTCGGAAGCGGGGAAAGCAGCTCCAGTCCGGCGGTTGTCGGGCAAGGTATCTGCGTTCGTACCAAAGAGACGAGCGAGACCCGGCGGTCTGCCGGGAGCTGCGAGGACCCATGAACCACACCTACAGGCCGCTGAGCCTGTTACCCGCCGCCGGCCAGGAGCGGACGTACGCGCTGATCATCGCCGGTGTCCCGCTACTGCTGATCCTGCTGACCGCCTTCCTGCCCCGACTGGCCTCGGACAGCGGCGGCTCCGCGAGCACCGCCGTGGACGGTCGGGGCGGCTACTCGTACCAGCCGCCGTCCTACGAGCCCTCCCTCCAGCCCTCCTACGAGCCCTCCTCCACGGCGCCGGTGACGCCGGACCTCTCCACGGTGCCCAACTCCGGCACCGGCACCACCACCGGCCTCTCCCCGAGCCCGGCCGGCACCGAGGACACGACGGGCACGCCCGGTGCGGCGGGCACGGCGGCTGCGGACGGCCCCGGCGCGACGGTCACCAAGTACTTCGAGGCCATCAACAGCCGTGATTTCCAGACCGCCTGGGACCTCGGCGGCAAGAACCTCGACTCGTCGTACTCCGCCTTCGTCTCGGGCTTCGAGGGCACCGAACGGGACGACCTCACGGTCGGCTCCGTCGACGGCACGACCGTCTCGGTGAGCCTCGTCGCCACACAGACGGACGGCACGCGGAAGTCGTACAGCGGCCGGTACACGGTGGTGGCCGGGGTCATCACCGGCGCCTCCATCACCCCTGCCGGCTGAGCAGAGCGGAGCAACGAAGACATGGCCAGTGACATCCTTTCCCCCTCCGCTCCGCCGCCGGAGCCGACCGGGTCCGCCCCGGGCCGCCCGGCCGGGGACGCCACGAGCAACGCGACCCGGCTGCTGTGCGCCGGCACCTATCTCGACCCGGTCTACCGGGCCACCGTCATCCGCGAACTGCTGACCCACCGCTTCCGGGTGGTGGCGCCGTCGTACGGCTACGACGCGGTGCCCGTGCTCGCGCACGCCCTGGCGGCGCGCCGGCTGCACCGCGCCCGGCTGGCCGTCCTCGGCGCGGGCCTCGTCCTCACGGTCGTCCTCATGGGCGCCGGCGTCCTCGACCCGGCCGCCGGGTGGCTGACGGCGCTGTGGCTGGTCTGGGTCACCGCGTATCTGCGCCGAGTCGTCACCCTGCAGACCCTGATGACCCGGCTGCGCCGCCGTACCGACCCGGCGAGCCCCACGAGCGGCTTCGACGGCGCCTACCCCGAGCACCCCCGGCTGACGGCCGAACTCGTGGCCAAGATCGACCGGGAGCAGCTGGCCGACGGCAGTCTGATCCGCTACGGCGGCTACAAACCGTTCGTCGGCGCGGGCGAGCCGGTGCGGCGGTGGTCCACCGCCGAGCTGCTGATCGGGGCGCCGGCCCCCGTGTACGAGCAGCACCAGCACTTCCCGGGCGAGCCCCCGGCGGCCGCCGCGGGCGGCCAGGAGCCGAGGCGGAAGGAGGTCGTCGCCTTCACCGCCGACGAGATCACCGCCTATGTCGCCGACCGCATGAGCGCGGACCTGCGTGACCGGGCCCGGCAGCCGGCGCGGATCGACGGACTCGCCGTCGAGCGCAGCACGTTCACCACGGCCGTCACGACCCGGCTCGGGGTGTGGGAGCCGGCCCGGGACAAGCGGGACGGCCACTGGGAGGACGGCTACGACTCACCACGCGCCTACCTGTGCGTGCGGGTGGGCACGTGGAACCAGGAGCTGGTGACCACGGCGTTCGTCGGCTTCGACCTCAAGGGCAACACCCTGCACACCGAGTTCTACTCGTATGTGCTGGCGCCGATCCAGGCGAGCTTCCATCTGGTGGACCGGCTGCCCGCCGCACTGAACGGCCGGCTGCTGCTCAAGGTCGCGTGGCACACCCTGCGCAGTACTCCCGGGGCCGCGCTGCGCCCCGTCCTCGGCCGGCTGCGCTCCTGGCTGCCCGGCCTGCTGCCCTGGCGGTGGGGCAAGGTCCGCGTCATGGTGCTGCAGCCGCCCGACACCAGCGAGTTCCGCCTCGGCCGCTACGCGGACACCGTGCTGAACCGTGGGGCGCTCACCAGCATCCGCGAGATGGCGACCAGCGACGACTTCCACGTCTTCTTCCAGGAGACGGACACGATCAAGTACACGCAGATCGTGGAGCGCCAGCTGCTGCAGGTCATCCGTGACTTCCTGTACGAGCACAACGTGGACGTGGCGGAGCACGAGGCCCGCCAGACGAACATCCTCAACTCCTATGGAAACAACAACAACTTCGTGAACAACAACAACGGCGGCAACGTCAACTCCGGGCCGCAGCACTTCCATCACGGTCCCGAGGGCGGGCAGGGGGCGGGAACCTCATGAGCAACAGTCCCGGCTTGGGGCACCACAGCAACTACGTGAACAACAACAACGGCGGCAACGTCAACTCGGGGACACAGACATTCCACGGCGGCACGGCCGCGGCCGCCGCTCCGGCCGCCCCGGCGCAGGGCGGCCCCGGTGCCGGTCCGTCCCCGGACCGCAGCCGCAACGTCTTCGTCGTCCACGGACGGGACGAGGAGGCGCGGCTCAAGGTGTTCGACCTGCTGCGTCTGCTCGATCTACGGCCGCTGGAGTGGGAGGACCTGGTCAGAGCGACCGGCAAGACGGCGCCGTTCCTCGGCGAGGTCATCGCGCAGGCCCCCGCGCAGGCCCAGGCGGCGCTGGTGCTGCTCACACCGGACGACATCGTCCAGCTGCACCCGGATCTTCGGGGCCCGAGCGAGCCGCCGTTCGAGAGCGAGCCGACCGGGCAGCCCCGGCCGAACGTGCTGATCGAACTGGGCATGCTGCTGATGGCCTACCCGGAGCGCACGCTGCTGGTGGAGATCGGCGCGCTGCGTCAGATCTCCGACATCGGGGGCATGAACGTCATCCGGTTCGACGGCTCGGCGACCGCTCTGGGCAAGATCGTCGAACGGCTGAAGCTGGCCGGTTGCCGGGTCAACGACACCGGCTCGGACTGGCGCCAGACCTGGCCGTACCGCCATCTGTCGGCGTACGCCCGCTCCGGGCGGGCGGCGCCGCCGGCCCGCTGAGACCGCGGTACGGGCCCGCCGGCCGGGGGACGGGCCCGTACCGCTCAGGCGATCCCCGGCGGGCACCCGGCGTCAGGGGTGACGGCGGGCACCCGCCGCGAGGCCGGCCAGGAACGCGCCGGTCTCCGGAAGGTCGATCCGGTCCAGCTCGCCGGGGCGGATCACCACGTGCAGTTCCCGGCAGACCAGCCGCTCCCACGAGTGCGTGACGAACGACAGCAGGATCAGCCGCAGCAGGCTGTCCTCGTCGAGGTCGTGCAGCCGGGCGAGCCCGGCGCCGGTCAGCGGCATGGTGACGCGCTCCAGCTGGGCGTGCCGGTGGACCGCGTCCCACAGCCGGTCCAGGCCGAACCACAGGTCGTGCACGCTGGAGGAGGCGACGCAGTCGTTGCCCATCCGGCTGTAGGCGACGGCGAAGACCAGCTGGGGCCTGGTGCCGAGGACGGCGACGGTCCCGGCCCGGTACCGGTTCCGTTTGCCCCGCGGCTTGTCCTCCACCCGCTCCCGCGCCACCGGAGCCGTCCCGTCCAGCGCCACGGCCAGCTCCGCGTCCAGCAGCCGGGCATCCCCCGCGTAACGGCGGGTGAGCAACTGCCCCTGCACACTGCCGTCGTTGATGACGACGGCGTCGTCCACGAAGGTGTCGAAGGTGTCGGTGAACCCCACCACCAGATGACCCGGCTGGTCGAAGAGGTCGCCCTCCTCGACCACCACCGTCATCCCGGGGCGCCCGAACTCCTGCCGCACCGTGGACTGCGGGCGTGCCCTGGCCAGTCCCCAGGCCAGGCACAGGGCGACGGAACCGGCCAGGACCGGCCCCGGAGGGGACACGGCGGCCGGGAACAGCTGCCCCACGAACTGCACGACGGCCGACACGGCACCGAAGGCCGCCAGCACACTGCCGGCGAATGCCCGCCGTCCGCGCCGCGACCATCGCGAACCGGTGAGCCGCGAAACGGACAATCGCATGATTTCCTCCAGGTCCTGTTGCTACGCTGACGCACAGTCACGCGGCGGAGGGGGCGAAGCGCGTGCAGATCGGCATATCGCGCGTACGCGTGGGCGTCCTGGGTCCCGTACGGCTGGACGTGAACGGCACCGAGGTACGCCTCACTCCGCTGACGGCCCGTCTGCTGGTCCGGCTGGTCGCGGCCGACGGTGAGGCCGTGACGGCCCGTCGGCTGTACCGGGACGTCTGGCAGCAGACCGTCGAGCTGCCGCGCCAGGAGCTGCGCAACCGCAACGAGGTGCAGAAGCGGATCCTGGAGCTGCGGCGCGCGTTCGACCTCGCCGGGCCGGGGTACGGCGCCCGGATCATCCGCACCGGACAGCTGCCGTCCCCGCGCGGCGCCCAGAGCACCTACCAACTGGACCTGTCCGAGGACGAGTTGGACAGCGCCGAGTTCACCCGGCTGGTCGGTGACGCGCTGCACGCGGCACCGGCCTCGGCCGTCCGGCTGCTCGCGGACGCGCTGCGGCTCTGGCGCGGCCGGCCGCTGACCGAGGTGCACGAGGAGGACTTCGCGTTCGCCCCGGTCCGACGGCTGACCCAGCTCCGGGAGACGGCGCGGCGCGAACTGATCAACGGACACACCGCGCTGGCCCGCTACGACCTCGCCCTGCCGGTGGCCGAACAGACCGTCCGGGAACGGCCCGACGACCCCGAGGCCGCCGCCGTCCTCGCCCGGCTGAACGCCCGGCTGCGTGAGCGGCACGGCGACGAGCTGCTGCGCCACACCCTGCGCGGGCTGCGGGTGGACGTGGTCGTGGTGCGCGGCGATCTGTTCGACCAGGAGGACGCCAACCTGGTCGTGGGGTTCTCCGACACCTTCGACACCTTCGCCGACGACGTCGTGATCAGCCGGGAGAGCGTGCAGGGCCAGCTGGTCGACCGCCTCTTCCAGGGCCGGCACCGGCTCCTGGACGACAAGCTGCGCCGCGGGCTGGGCGCGTTCACCCCGCTGGGCAGGGAGAGCGTCCACACGAAGCGGCGCGGCCGGCGCACCCGTTTTCCCATCGGGACGGTGGTGGCGGTGCCCGTCGGCCGACGCCGGGTCTTCGCCGTGGCCTACTCCCGGCTGGGCAACGACCTGCGCGCCCGGTCCGGACCGGCGGACCTGCGGCTGAGCCTGGAGCGGCTGTGGCCGTCGGTCGCCCGGCACGGGCTGTTCAAACCGGTGGCGATACCGCTGATCGGCGCGGGTCTGTCCCGCATAGTCGAACTGGACCGCACCCAGCTCGTGCTGCTGATCGTCGAGACCTTCACGGCGAGCCTGCGCCAGGACCCGGCAGCCTCCCCGGAGCTGCGCATCGTCATCCGCGCCGACGAGCTGGAGCGGACCGATCTCTCGGCGGTCGAGGCGTACCTGCGCGGCGTCGACGAACGGGGTCCGGCCTCCCCGCCGGCCACGGTGCGCTGATCTGCTCACCCCTCCAGCAAAGGCCGGTCCCCGCTTCCGCCGACAGCCGCCGCCCGCTTCCGGAACGCTTCCGGAAGCGGGCAGCGGATCGCTTTTCAGCGGGCCGGGTCGGTCAGCTGAAGCGCTGGGCCGCCGAGCCGTCGCAGGTCTGCAGCCGGACCCGGTCCCTCACCGCCGCCTGGGTGAGGCACAGCCCCGGTGCCGCCGCCGGCCGTATCGTCCCCGCCTCCCGGACGAACTGCTGGTTGGTGCCGCCGTGGCAGTTCCAGATGATCAGGCCGGTGCCGGCCGTGTAGGACGCACCCGGTACGTCCAGGCACCGGTCGTGGGTCAGCTCCAGATGGAAGGAGCGCTGCCCGGGGTCGTACCACCAGCCCTGGTTGCGGCCGCCGTGGCAGTCCCAGCCGAGTACCTCCGTTCCGTTCGTGCTCGAACCCCCGGATGCGTCGAGGCAGTTGCCTGTGGCCGCGTCGGTCAGCGGGCGGAACGCGTCGTCCCAGGCGCCCGGGTACAGCTTCGGGCTGCCGGTGCTCGCCGGGTCGGCGCAGCCCGCCTCGCGGTAGCCGGAGTCGTAGAACTGGGTCAGGCAGGACGCGAAGGCGCCGTGGCCCCGGTAGTTGGGGTGGAAGGACTGCCGTACCGAGTTGGAGTCGGGCGGGAAGGGGTTGGTGAGGTCGATGTACAGGCCGCGCGCCCAGGTGTCCTCCATGCAGACCTCGTGGCCGTGGAAGAGCCGGGAGTCGTCGAGGTAGTACGCGCCGCTCTGCTCGGCGGCCTCGCGCATCCCGCGTTCGAAGAGCGGGACGGCGGTGTTCCGGCCCCAGGCGGCGTCGGAGTCGTAGCCCATGCAGCCGCCCGCCAGCTTGCCCGGGAAGTTCGGGTTGTCGTGGATGTCGGGGCCGATCGGGCTCGGATAGCCCATGAGGACGAGCTTGTAGTCGCCGTCGCCGTCGCCCGCGTCGCGCATGACCGTCTTCAGGTCGGCGACGGTCGCCTCCACCTTCGGGACCAGCCCGTCGACCCGGGCCTGCCAGCCGGGGTCGTATTTCGGCCGGCAGGGGCCCTGGAGGGTGACGTAGCGGGTGACGCAGTCGGTCATGACGGGGCCGAACTGGAGGTCGTCGTTGGCGCCGATGACCAGCACGATCATCTTGATCCGGGTGTTGCGGGCCTTGATGGCGAGGCTGTCGCTCTGCACGAGTTCGTCGGCGTACTGCTTGCTGCCGCCGATACGGATGTTGCCGGTGGAGGCACCCGAACAGGCGACGTTGTAGGTGAGGTCCGCGGGGATGCCGGTGCGGTGGATGGCGGAGTCGGGCGAGCGGTGGCACCAGTTGTCGGGGCCGTCGGTGCCGGCCTCGTAGGTGCCGACGCCCTCGCCGGAGATCTCGCTGTCGCCGAGGGAGATCAGGGCGGTCCTGCGGTCGGCCAGGGGCCGCTCGGCCGGGTCGCCGTAGAGGGCGCCCGCCTCGGCGGCGCGGATGCGCTCCAGGTCTGGCGGCAGCGCGGTGGCGGCCGGGGCCGCGTGGGCGGCGGGGGCCGTGAGGCCCGCGAACACGGTGGCGGCCGCCGCGACAGCGACGGCCGTCCCTCTGATCCTGGATCTGAAGCGGTGCATGACGCCTCCCCGAAGCAGGTGTTACCCGGGGTATTTACTGGCGGGTAGTCCCATAGGGAATACACATGCGGCGACATGTGCTCACTTTTTCGGAGGTACGACGATGACGACCGAAGAGCCGCAGTACCGGATCGAGCACGACTCGATGGGCGAGGTCCGGGTCCCGGCCCATGCCAAGTGGCGGGCGCAGACGCAGCGCGCCGTGGAGAACTTCCCCGTGTCCGGACAGCGGATCGAGCGGGCGCACATCGAGGCGCTGGCGCGGATCAAGGCGGCCGCCGCGCAGGTGAACGCCGAACTCGGCGTGCTGGACAAGGAGGTGGCCGAGGCGATCCAGGAGGCCGCCGCGGAGGTCGTCGCGGGGACGTGGGACGAGCACTTCCCGGTGGACGTGTTCCAGACCGGGTCCGGGACCTCGTCCAACATGAACACCAACGAGGTCATCGCGACCCTGGCGAGCGAGCGGCTGGGCCGGGACGTACACCCCAACGACCACGTCAACGCCTCGCAGTCGTCCAACGACGTGTTCCCCTCCTCGATCCACATCGCCGCCACCGCGGCCGTCACGCACGACCTGGTCCCGGCGCTGGAACACCTCGCCGGCTCCCTGGCCCGCAAGTCCGAGGAGTTCACCGACGTCGTGAAGTCGGGGCGGACGCATCTGATGGACGCCACGCCCGTGACCCTCGGCCAGGAGTTCGGCGGGTACGCGGCCCAGGTGCGGTACGGCATCGAGCGGCTTCGGGCCTCCCTCCCCCGCCTCGCCGAGCTGCCGCTGGGCGGCACCGCCGTCGGCACCGGCATCAACACCCCGCCCGGATTCTCCGCCGCCGTCATCCAGGAGGTCGCCCGGACCACCGGGCTGCCGCTCACGGAGGCCCGCGACCACTTCGAGGCGCAGGGCGCCCGGGACGGGATCGTGGAGACCAGCGGACAGCTGCGGACCATCGCGGTCGGGCTGACGAAGATCGCCAACGATCTGCGCTGGATGTCCTCCGGGCCGCGCACCGGGCTCGCCGAGATCCGGCTGCCCGATCTGCAGCCGGGGTCGTCCATCATGCCGGGCAAGGTCAACCCGGTCGTACCGGAAGCCGTGTTGATGGTCGCCGCGCAGGTCATCGGCAACGACGCCACCATCGCCACCGCCGGAGCCGCCGGGAACTTCGAGCTGAACGTCATGCTCCCGGTCATCGCCAAGAACGTGCTGGAATCGATCCGGCTGCTCGCCAATGTCTCGCGGCTGCTGGCCGACCGGACGGTCGACGGCATCACCGCTGACCGGGAGCGGACCCGCGAGTACGCCGAGTCCTCCCCGTCCGTGGTCACCCCGCTCAACAAGTACATCGGCTACGAGGAGGCCGCGAAGGTCGCCAAGAAGTCCCTCGCGGAGCGCAAGACCATCCGGCAGGTCGTGCTGGAGGGCGGGTACGTGGAGCGCGGCGATCTGACGCTGGAGCAGCTCGACGAGGCGCTGGATGTCCTGCGGATGACGCGTCCGTAACCGCGAGCGAACATTTCCGGCCACCGGCGGCCCGGTCGCGCGGACCGTGATGTGCGCCGCAGCGTCGTATGCCTACGGCACCTAATATCTGTCCATGACGGACGACGGAGCGATGACACGCGTGGACGCGGGACCTGCGACGCACTGGACCCCCGGGACCGGGATCCTGTGGCGCTACCGGGAGAACGCGGGCGAGCACTTCCACATCGCCCGGCCCGTCACCGTCGTACGCGACGACGAGGATCTGCTCGCGGTGTGGCTGGCCCCCGGCACCGAGTGCATGAAGCCGGCCCTGGCCGACGGCACGCCCGTGCATCTGGAGCCGCTGCAGTCCCGCTACACCAAGCCGCGCACGGTGCAGCGGGACCGCTGGTTCGGCACGGGCGTGCTGAAGCTGGCCCAGCCCGGCCGGCCCTGGTCGGTGTGGCTGTTCTGGGATCCGGGCTGGCGGTTCAAGAACTGGTACGTCAACCTCGAACAGCCCCTGGCCCGTTGGGCGGGCGGGGTGGACTCCGAGGACTACTTCCTGGACATCTCCGTGCACCCCGACCGCAGCTGGCACTGGCGTGACGAGGACGAGTTCGCGCAGGCCCAGCGGGACGGGCTGATGGACGCGGCCACCGCCGATCGGGTCCGGGTGGCCGGGCGGGACGCGGTGGACGTGATCGAGGCCTGGGGACCGCCGTTCGCGGACGGCTGGCAGCACTGGCGCCCGGATCCGTCCTGGGCGGTACCTTCTCTCCCCGAGGACTGGGACCGTACGCCCGCGCACGTGTCCTCATGAGACCCTTGATGCGCCCCCGGGCACAAAACGTAGGATCGTCCTCCGCAAGGGCGCACCAGTGCAACTCCCGGAGCATGCGCCGGGCTTGACCTATCGTCACCGAGGGGCGGCAGCACGTGAGCGAGGGGTACGACGGCGTAACCACCGCGATCGGAGGCGGCACGGAAACCTCTGAGCACGCGGAAATTCCGTTCCTGGGGCACGTATTGCGGGTATCGGGACTTCTGCGGGAGCAACTGCGCGCCCGGCGCGCAGTGCCGTACGGATGGATGCGACACGCGTGACGGAGCAGCCCACCTCCTTCGAGCGCCCCCAGGGCGCCGACCCCGCGGAGGGCCGCGGGGCGCTCCGGCATACCCCGAAGCAGCTCGGCGGGTCCGCCGCCTTACCGGTCCAGGCCCGGACCGACGGCACGCCCTCCGGCCCGGGGACGACCACGCCCTGCGGCAAGGGGAACAAGGGGAAGGAGCCCCCAGTCAACGGCCCCGAGCACTCCCAGCCCGCCGCCGCCGAACCCGGCGCACACCGCCCGCGCCCCGCACCGGAGGGCATCCCGCCGCAGCCCGGCGCCGAGCAGGAGCGGGCACCGGGCGGTCAGGACCGCCGTACCGGGCACGCTCTGCCGCCGGGCCGGCCGACGCCGATGCGGCGCGACGGGGACCGGCTGAGATTCGTGGGCGCGGCCACCCGGCGGATCGCGCGCGGCCTCGATCTGGACGAGATCGTGATGGGCCTGTGCCGGGCGACCGTACCGACGTTCTCGGACGCGATCCTGGTCTATCTGCGCGACCCGCTGCCGGTCGGCGACGAGCGGCCCACCGGGCCCGTGGTGCTGCGACTGCGCCGTACCGACCGGATCCCGGAGGAGCGGGACAACGACGGTGTGCTGCTGCCGCCCGCCTTCGAGCAGGAGCCGGAGCCGAGCGCGCTGGCCGAGCTGTCCTCCCTGACCACCGAGCTGTGCGAGGTGCGCCCCGGCGGCGCGCTGAACGAGGTGCTGCGCGGGGTGCGGCCGGTGTTCGCGGAAGCGCCCGCCGCCCGGGCCGCGCTGCCCGAACTGCTCGGCGAGGGCACCGAGACGGTCGTACCGTCCGGGCAGCACGCGATCCTCGCGCCGCTGCGCGGCCGGCGCCGGGTGATCGGCGCGGCACTGTTCCTGCGCCGCCCGGAGCGGCTCGCGTTCGAGGCCGACGACCTGCTGGTGGCGGCCCAGCTGGCCACGCACAGCGCGCTCGGTATCGACAAGGCGGTGCTGTACGGCCGGGAGGCCTATATCGCCGACGAGCTGCAGCGCACCATGCTGCCCGAGACCCTGCCCCGCCCGACCGGGGTGCGGCTGGCCTCGCGCTACCTGCCGGCCGCCGAGACCGCGCGGGTCGGCGGCGACTGGTACGACGCGATCCCGCTGCCGGGCAGCCGGGTGGCCCTCGTCGTCGGTGACGTCATGGGGCACTCCATGACCTCGGCGGCGATCATGGGCCAGCTGCGCACGACCGCGCAGACGCTGGCGGGGCTCGATCTGCCGCCGCAGGAGGTGCTGCACCACCTGGACGAGCAGGCGCAGCGGCTCGGCACCGACCGCATGGCCACCTGTCTGTACGCCGTCTACGACCCGGTCACACACCGCATCACCATCGCCAACGCCGGCCATCCGCCGCCCGTGCTGCTGCATCTGGGCGGCCGGGCCGAGGTGCTGCGGGTGCCACCGGGTGCGCCCATCGGGGTCGGCGGGGTCGACTTCGAGGCGGTCGAGCTGGACGCGCCCGCCGGGGCCACGCTGCTCCTCTACACCGACGGCCTGGTGGAGTCCCGGCTGCGGGACGTGTGGACCGGCATAGAGCAGCTGCGGGAAAAGCTCGCCGCGACCGCCCAGTTGACCGGCCCCGACCATCCGCCGCCGCTGGAAGCCCTGTGCGACGAGGTCCTGGACATGCTCGGACCGGGCGACCGGGACGACGACATCGCGCTCCTCGCGGCCCGCTTCGACGGGATCGCGCCGAGCGATGTCGCGTTCTGGCGGCTGGAGCCGGAGGAGACGGCCCCCGGGCAGGCCCGCCGGCTGGCCCGGCGCGCGCTCGCCCGCTGGGATCTGGAGGATCTGTCGGACTCGGTGGAGCTGCTGGTCAGCGAAGTCGTGACGAACGCCGTACGGTACGCGTCCCGGCCGGTGACGCTCCGGCTGCTGCGCACGGACGTGCTGCGCTGCGAGGTCGGCGACGACGTGCCGCAACTGCCGCGGCTGCGCCAGGCGCGGGCCACGGACGAGGGCGGCCGCGGCCTGTACCTGGTCAACAGGCTGGCCCGGCGCTGGGGCGCGACCCGGCTGAGCACGGGCAAGGTGGTCTGGTTCGAGCTGAACCGGAGCTGAGCCGGTCCTGTGGATCCAGCCGCTCTTCTGGATCTACGACACGAAGGGCGCCCGGGGAGTCCCGGGCGCCCTTCGCGTATGCGCTCCTACTGGCCGAAGTTCTGTCCGCCGCCCGGATCGAGCGGGTTGCCCGAGATACCGCCCGTCGGCGACTGCGTCGGCGACTGCGTGGGGCTCTGCGTCGGCGACTGCGTGGGCGACTGGGTCGGTGTGTGCGACGGACTGTGGGACGGCGACGTGGAGGTCGACGGCGTGCTGGACGGCGTGTGCGACGGGGTGCGGGACGGCGTCGAGGAGGGCGTCGGCGTGTAGGTCGGCTGGACGGCCGCGCCCTGCGTGGTGTTCAGGTCGAACTTGCTGACGTCGCCCATCGCGTTGAATGTGTAGGCGGCCCAGATCTTCGCCGGGTAGCCGCCGCCGTTGATGCGGCCGCCGCCCGTGGTGATGAGGCCCGTGGCGCCCGTCAGCGGAACCTGGGCGTGGGACTTGGCGGACTCGCCGAACAGGCCGACCGAGGTGACCAGGCCGGGCGTGTAGCCGGTGAACCAGGCCGACTTGTTGTTGTCGGACGTACCCGTCTTGCCGGCGACCTGCTGGCCGTTGCGCGCCGGGTTCTGCGCCACCGAGTCGCTGGCCGTACCGTCGTCGACCACACCGGTGAGCACCGAGGTGACCGTGTCGGCGGCCTCGCGGGGGATCACCTGGTCGCCGATCGGGTCCGGCAGGGTGACGCTGCTGTCCTTGTGGTCGGCCGACTTGATGATCGCCGGGGTGACCTTCACGCCGTGGTTGGCGAGGGTCGCGTAGATGCCGGACATCTCCAGCGGGCTGGCGCCCATCGAGCCCAGCGTCTGTGCGGGGACCGCCTCCATGCCCTTGGTGTCCATACCCAGCTTGCCGGCCACGGACATCACCTTGTCCATGCCCACGTCGACGCCCATCTGCGCGAAGACGGAGTTGACGGACTTGTTCATCGCCGTCTGGACGGTGATGGGGCCGTAGTCCTGCTTGTCCTCGTTCGGCGGGCCGAAGCCGACCTTGCCGCCGTGGTCCACGACCTCGCGCCCGCTGGTGCCGTCGTAGATCGTGCTCGCCGTGATGGGCTGGTTGTCCTGCGTCTGGGCGCTCTCGGCCAGAGCCGCGGCCAGGATCACCGGCTTGAACGTGGAGGCGGGCTGGTAGTCGCGGCGGGTCGCGTTGTTGGTGTAGTGCTGGAAGTAGTCCGCGCCGCCGTACATGGCGAGCACCTTGCCCGTCTTGGGGTCGACGGACACGGCACCCGGCTGGACGTCGCCGTCGACGGAGCGCTTCTTCGCGTTCAGCTTGCTGGTCAGCTGCTCCTTGACGGCCTGCTCCAGCTGGCGCTGCTTCTTCTTGTCGATGTTGAGCGTGATGGTCCAGCCGCCCTTTTTCACCAGCGCCTCGGCGTCACCGAGGGAGTTGGCCCTGCCCTGGGCGACCAGCTGCTTCTCCAGCTGGGTGTTGGCCGCGTCCACCAGGTAGCCGGTCTGGCCCTTCATACCGGGCGCGGCCTTGGGCGCCTTGGGGACCTCGAACTTCATGGCCTGGCGCTTGCTCGCGTCCAGCCAGTGCTGCTTGACCATGTTGTCCAGGACGTAGTTCCAGCGGGCCTGCGCGAACTTCTTGCCCGTGTCGCTGGCGATCGCCCAGTCGTACTGGTTCGGTGCCTGGAGCAGCGCCGCGAGGTAGGCGCCCTCCTGGACGGTGAGGTTCTTGGCGTCCTTGTGGTAGTACGCCTGTGACGCTGCCTGGATGCCGTAGGCGCCGCGGCCGTAGTAGCTGGTGTTGATGTAGCCCGCGAGGATGTAGTCCTTGGACTTCTGGCGGTCCAGCTTCAGCGAGATGACCAGTTCCTTCAGCTTGCGCGTGACGGTCTGGTTCTGGTCCAGGTAGTAGTTCTTGACGTACTGCTGGGTGATCGTCGAACCGCCCTGTGTGCCGCGCCCCATGACGGTGTTGAGCAGACCGCGGGCGGTGCCCTGAAGGTCGACGCCGGCGTCGTGGTAGAAGTTCTTGTTCTCGGCGGCGACGAAGGTGCGCTGGACGTCCTTGGGGACTTCGGTGAGGTCGACGCTCTCACGGTTGAGGTAGCCGGTGCGGGTGAGCATCGTGCCGTCGCTGTACTTGTAGATGTTGCTCTGCAACTGGGCGTCGGCGTTCCCCGCCGGGATGTCCACGTACATGTAGAGCCCGATGAAGGCGGCGATCACCAGCAGGCAGAGCCCGAAGAACGTCCCGAGGATCTTCTTCCAGGTGAACAGCCTGCGTATTCGGCCCTTGGGGGGCTTGCCGCCGCGACCCTTGGGGGGCCTGCCGGGCCTGCCCTCGGCCGGGGTGGCCGCCGTGGGCGCGGAGCGGTGGCGCCTGGGCGCCGCGCGGTGGCCACCGCGCTGTCGCGCTCGTCTCTCTTCCGCTCGTCCCATCGGTCCCTACGCTCGCTTCCGTCTCGGGGTCAGCTCCGAAAGCTAACACCCGTCTATATGACAAAGGACGCCCGATCCGTTCTTTTACGGACGTGACAATCAGCACCTGCTCCAAGGGAACCGACGGATCTGGAAGCCAGAGGGTTGCCTGGACCGCAAAAAGTGTTATCAGTTAGATAGAAGAAAGCTAGGCCTGCCACTGCAGGCCTCATGAGAAACGGGGCCCACCCATGACCGCACTCGACCCGGCCGCCACCGCGGACGTACCCGAGATGCCCGCGCCGCGGGTGCGCGAGTTCACCGCGCACAGCATCGGCGGGGGGCTCGCCCTGCTGCTCGGCCTGCTCGGGCTCGGCGCCACCGCCGCGCTGCTCGCCGGCGCCTCGGCCACCTCCTCCTCCGGCGCCAAGGCCGGGCTCATCGTCACCGGGATCGTCGTCTTCCTCGCCGCGATCATCTCGCTGCGCGGCCTGAACACGGTCGCGCCCGGCGAGGCCCGGGTCGTCCAGCTCTTCGGGCGCTACCGGGGCACGATCCGGCAGGACGGCCTGCGCTGGGTGAACCCCTTCACCTCGCGGACCCGGATCTCCACCCGGGTGCGCAACCACGAGACCGCCGTCCTGAAGGTCAACGACGCCTACGGCAACCCGATCGAGCTGGCCGCGGTCGTGGTCTGGAAGGTCCAGGACACCGCGCAGGCCACGTTCGAGGTGGACGACTTCACCGAGTTCGTCGCCACGCAGACCGAGACGGCCGTCCGGCACATCGCGATCGAGTACCCCTACGACGCCCACGACGAGGACGGCCTGTCGCTGCGCGGCAACGCCGAGGAGATCACCGAGAAGCTGGCCGTCGAGCTGCAAGTGCGCGTGGAGGCGGCCGGAGTTGAGATCATCGAGTCCCGCTTCACGCATCTCGCGTACGCTCCCGAGATCGCCTCGGCGATGCTCCAGCGGCAGCAGGCGGGGGCGGTCGTGGCCGCGCGGCGGCAGATCGTGGACGGCGCGGTCGGCATGGTCGAGGCGGCGCTCGCCCGGATCGCCGAGGCCGACATCGTGGAACTGGACGAGGAACGGAAGGCGGCGATGGTGTCCAACCTGATGGTCGTGCTGTGCGGGGACCGGGGCCCGCAGCCGGTCCTCAACACGGGATCCCTCTACCAGTGACGGACCCTTCGCAGGCTCCGAAGCGACGGCCGCAGCAGCGCAAGCAGGTGCTGCTGCGGCTGGACCCGTCCGTGTACGAGGCGCTCGCGCGGTGGGCCGGGGACGAGCTGCGGTCGGCCAACGCGCAGATCGAGTTCCTGCTGCGCAAGGCGCTGGCGGACGCGGGCCGGCTGCCTCGGGACACCAGCCCACTGCCGCGCAGAGGCAGGCCGCCCGTTTCGGAACCGTGACAATCGGCTCCCACCTGCACTGCCGTACTACGGGCCATGATCTGCACACTCCGCGTATACATGCCGCGTATACACCATGTGTAGAGTGCTTCGCATGTCCATCGGTCACACCCTCCTGGGGCTCCTGGAATCCGGCCCGCGTCACGGTTACGACCTGAAGCGGGCCTTCGACGAGAAGTTCGGTCACGACCGGCCACTGCACTACGGCCAGGTCTACTCCACGATGTCCCGGCTGCTGAAGCACGGCTATGTGGAGGTCGACGGCATCGAGGCCGGCGGCGGCCCCGAGCGCAAGCGGTACGCCATCACCGACGCCGGCATCACCGACGTCGAGCGCTGGCTCGCGACCCCGGAGAAGCCCGAGGAGTACCTCCAGTCGACCCTCTACACCAAGGTCGTCCTGGCGCTGCTGACCCACCGGAACGCGGCCGGCATCCTCGACGCCCAGCGCTCCGAGCACCTGCGCAGCATGCGGATCCTGACCGACCGCAAGCGCAAGGGCGATCTCGCGGACCAGCTGATCTGCGACCACGCGCTGTTCCACCTGGAGGCCGACCTGCGCTGGCTGGAACTGACCGCAGCGCGCCTCGACAAGCTCCGTGAGGCGGTGGCCAAGTGACTCCTCCCCCTGCCGGCTCCCTGCTCGCCGCCGAGAACCTGCACAAGGCCTACGGCCCCACCGTCGCGCTCGACGGCGCCGAATTCTCCATCCACCCCGGCGAGGTCGTCGCCGTGATGGGCCCCTCCGGCTCCGGCAAGTCGACGCTGCTGCACTGCCTCGCCGGCATCGTGCCGCCCGACTCCGGGTCCATCACCTACGACGGCCGCGAACTGTCCGGCATGAACGACGCCGAACGCAGCGCCCTGCGCCGGTCCGAGTTCGGTTTCGTCTTCCAGTTCGGCCAGCTCGTCCCGGAGTTGACCTGTGTGGAGAACGTGGCCCTCCCACTCCGGCTGAACGGCACCTCCCGCAAGCAGGCCGAGAGGGCCGCGCTCAGCTGGATGGAGCGCCTGGAGGTGGACGACCTCAAGGACAAGCGGCCCGGCGAGGTCTCCGGCGGCCAGGGGCAGCGCGTCGCGGTGGCGCGGTCGCTGGTCACGGGACCCCGCGTGGTGTTCGCCGACGAGCCGACCGGCGCGCTCGACTCCCTCAACGGCGAGCGCGTGATGGAGCTGCTGACCGACGCGGCCCGCTCCACCAACGCGGCCGTCGTCCTGGTCACGCACGAGGCCCGGGTGGCCGCCTACTCCGACCGGGAGATCGTCGTACGCGACGGCAAGTCTCGGGACATGGAGCGCGCGCTGTGACTTCCCGCCCGTCACCCACCACCACCCTGCCTGAGGCGCTGCGCGCCGCCCCTTCCAAATCCAAATGGTCCCGGGATCTGGGCATGGGCGTCCGGTTCGCCTTCACCGGCGGGCGCGAGGGCTGGATCCGGATGCTGCTGACGGCGGTCGGCGTCGGCCTGGGCGTGGCGCTGCTGCTGCTGACGACCGCGATCCCGAACGCGCTTGCGGTACGCGACCAGCGCGCCGAGGCCCGTCTGGACTACACCTACGGCCCGCACCGGGCGAAGGCCGCGAACACCCTGCTGATCTCCGACACCGACACGACGTACCGCGGCGAGGACGTCCGCGGCCGGCTGGTGGAGCCCGAGGGGCCGCGGGCACCGCTCGCCCCGGGTCTGTCGAAGTACCCGGCGCCGGGCGAGATGGTCGTCTCCCCCGCGCTGAAGGACCTGCTCGGCTCCGGCGAGGGCAAGCTGCTGCGCGAGCGGCTGCCGTACCGGATCGCCGGGACGATCGGCGAGAGCGGGCTCGTCGGTTCGCAGGACCTCGCCTATTACGCGGGCGCGACGAACCTGGCCCCGCACATCGACGGCTACCGGACGGCCCGGATCAGCCAGTTCGGGCACCCGGACACATCGTCCCCGACCAATCCGATGGACCCGGTCCTGATCCTGCTGGTGCTGGTCGTCTTCGCGGTGCTGCTGATGCCGGTCGCCGTGTTCATCGCCACCGCCGTACGGTTCGGCGGCGAGCGCCGCGACCGCAGGCTGGCCGCGCTGCGGCTGGTGGGCTCCGACAGCCGGATGACCCGCCGGATCGCGGCGGGCGAGGCACTCGCCGGAGCGCTCGTCGGGCTGGTCTTCGGCACCGTCTTCTTCCTGCTCGGCCGTGAGCTCGCGGGCTCGGTCGAGGTCGTGGGCATCAGTGTCTTCCCCAGTTACCTCAACCCCTCGCCCGCACTGGCCGCCCTGGTCGCGATCGCCGTTCCGGCGGCGGCGGTGCTGGTCACGCTGTTCGCGCTGCGCGGGGTGGTCATCGAGCCGCTGGGCGTGGTCCGTACGGCCAAGCCCACACGCCGCCGGCTGTGGTGGCGGCTGCTGCTGCCACTGGGCGGCCTGGCGTGCCTCACGCCGATGGTCGGACAGGGCCGCAACAACGGCAACTTCAACCAGTACCTGGTGATCGGCGGCGTCCTGCTGCTGCTCGTCGGCGTCACCGCGCTGCTGCCCTGGGTCGTCGAGGCCGTCGTGGCCCGGCTGGGCCGGGGCGGCATCGCCTGGCAACTGGCCGTACGAAGGCTGCAGTTGAGCAGCGGTACGGCGGCGCGCATGGTGAACGGCATCGCGGTCGCGGTGGCCGGGGCGATCGCGATGCAGATGCTGTTCGCGGGGATCCAGGGCGACTACACCAAGGTCACCGCGCAGCACACCGACCGGGTGCAGATGCAGGTCAACCTGCCGCGAGGCGTTCCCTTCGTCCCCGCCGCCGAGAAGTTCACCACGACCCAGGGCGTACGGAAGGCCACCTCGCTGGGCAGCACCGAACTGGGCGACCGGCGCTGGAGCCCCGACAAGGGGCCGGACAACACCGTCGGCCTCACCGTCGGCACCTGTGCCTCGCTGCGCGAGATGGCCGACCTGCCCAGCTGCCGCGACGGGGACGTCTTCGCGGTGACCGGCGGGGACCGGGACGCCGACGTGGCGAAGCTCGCCCGGCCCGGCCGCACGCTCCACCTCAACGCGAGCTACGGCACGGGCGACAGCCCGGACGTCGTGTGGACCGTACCGGGCGACATGAAACGGGGCCGCGCGCTCACCGGCCCGGTCGGGTACAAGGAGAGCGGTGTACTGATGACACCGGCGGCCGTGTCCCAGCGGATGAGCACGACGCTGACCGGATCGGTGTACCTCTCGCTGGACGAGTCGCTGCCGGACGCGCACGAGTACGTCCGCAACACGGCCGCGCGGATGGACCCGTTGGCGGACGCGATGGTGTGGTCGTCCACCGAGCGGTCGAAGCAGTTCACCTCCATCCGCACCGGAACGCTCGCCGGCGCCATCTGTGTGCTGGCCCTGATCGGCGCGAGCCTGCTGGTCTCCCAGCTGGAGCAGCTACGCGAACGCAGGAAGCTGCTGTCGTCGCTGGTCGCCTTCGGCACCCGGCGACGCACGCTGAGCATGTCGGTGCTCTGGCAGACGGCGATCCCGATCGCCCTGGGCCTGCTGCTCGCCTCGGCCGTCGGCCTGACGCTGGGCGCGGTACTGCTGAAGATGGTGGGCGCGACGGTCGGCGTGGACTGGCCGAGCGTGCTGTCCCTGACCGGCGCGGGCGCGGCGGTGGTCCTCACGGTCACCGCGCTGAGTCTGCCGCCTCTGGTCCGGATGATGCGCCCGGAGGGACTGCGTACGGAGTAGGAGCGAGCGCGGTGCGCCGTGGGCCCCCTCCCTCCCGGAGGGGGCCCACGGCCGGTTCCTCACCACGACGTCCTGCTGTTCGTTCATCCGCAGGAACAGGTGGGTGAGGTTCTCGCTGTTGACGAGGATCTCCAGGTCCAGGACCTCGGGCGGGTGGTTGTCGACGGTCTCGTACGACAGCAGCATCCCGGTGGACATGTCGACCACTCCGGCCGCGACGCAGTCGGGCGTCTCGGCGCGCAGCGACTCGAACAGGCTCATCACCTGGTCGGAAAAGCCCGTCATGCGCTTCGTCGCCATCCGTCACACCCCCTCTGGTGTCTTCTCGGTCAGGATCGATCCGATGCGGTCAAGGGCCGGGTGGGTCGCCTGGTGCAGACGCTTCACGTCCATCCCCTCGTCACCGAGGACCACCATCAGGGCGGTGTGGCGGCCCCGGCGCAGCCGTGCGCGATCAGCCCGGCGGCCGGCCAGCGCTGCGCGGACTCGCGCACCAGCCCCGCCCACTGCTCCCCGTCGATGCGCCCGGAGCGCGGAAGCAGCGCCTCGGCACCCGGGGCGCCGGGGCTCTCGGCCGCCACGACGAGTCCGTCCCGGAGATGAAAGGCACCGCCGGGGCTGCCCGGTAACCGCAGCTCCCCCGTGAATCCGTCACGCCCGCACGCGGTCAACGCGTGCGCGAGCCCGCCGTGATCCATCAGTCCCCTCGGTATTTCGCGCAGACGCCTGACGCGTCGCACCGAGGGGGTATGCGTATCAGCCGATCGGCATGTTTCAGCCGGTGATTCCCCACCTGGCCCGGACTGACGGAAGTTGGAGTTTCGAGCCGTTCACCTTGCTTTGTTCGACACTCATTTGATCGACCGGCGGGCTCAGGCGTCCGGGTCGAGCACCCGCACCGGCAGCGCGCCGAGCGCCCCGCGCAGCGCCCCGGCCAGCTCCTCGTACTCCGCGGAGCGCGCCGCCCCCGTCCTCATCGCGAGAGCGACACGGCGGCTCGGGCCGGGCTCGGCGAAGTACCCGGTGAGGAGCTGGCTGCTGCGGGCCGTCTCCAGCTTCAGCGCCGTGCGCGGTAGCAGTGTGCAGCCGAGGCCGCCGGCCACGAGCTGGACGAGGGTGGACAGCCCGGCGGCCGTCGTGGTCACCGGCGCGTCCTCCCGCCCCGCCTCCCGGCAGATGTCCAGGGCCTGGTCGCGCAGGCAGTGCCCCTCGTCCAGGAGCAGCAGGTTCAGCTCCTTCAGGGCCTCGCGCGGGATGCCCTCGCGGCCGCCGAGCCAGTGGTCGAGCGGGGTGACGAGCACGAAGTCCTCGTCGAACAGCGGGAGTTCGACGACTCCGGGGACACCGAGCGGGACTGCCAGCAACAGCAGGTCCAGACGGCCGGAGTTGAGGCCCTCCAACAGGCTGGCGGTCTGCTCCTCGTGCACCTGGAGGTCGAGGTGCGGGTAGCGCTCGTGCACCAGCCGCAGCACGGCGGGCAGAAGGTACGGCGCGACGGTGGGGATCACCCCGAGACGCAGGACGCCCGTGAACGGCGCCCGGACCGCCTCGGCCTCCTCCAGCAGCGCCCCGACCGCGTCCAGCACCGCCTTCGCCCGCACGGCGAGGCGCTCACCGGCGGTCGAGAGCAGCACCTTGCGCGTCGTACGCTCGACAAGGGTCACCCCGAGGGTCTCCTCCAGTGCCGAGACCGCACCCGACAGGGCGGGCTGGCTCATCCCGATGGCGGCCGCGGCGTCCCGGAAGTGCAGATGCTCGGCCACGGCGGCGAAGGCACGCAGCTGGGCGAGGCTCGGCTGCCTCCGCTTGCCGTTACTGATGGTCACTGATAACTACCTCCGATCAACACGACCGAGTGTAGCTATTTCACTAATCAATGCACCCTGTGCCAACATCAGCAACGTCCAACCCATACGGGAAACTCCCCCAAAAGGGGTGTTTCTTCGCTGCAAGGAGAGCGTGTGCTCACTGTCGGTGACAAGTTCCCCGAGTTCGAACTGACCGCCTGCGTCTCGCTGGAGAAGGGCAAGGAGTTCGAGCAGATCCACCACAAGTCCTACGAGGGCAAGTGGCTGGTCGTGTTCGCATGGCCGAAGGACTTCACCTTCGTCTGCCCGACCGAGATCGCCGCGTTCGGGAAGCTGAACGACGAGTTCGCCGACCGCGACGCCCAGATCCTCGGCTTCTCCGGTGACTCCGAGTTCGTCCACCACGCCTGGCGCAAGGACCACCCGGACCTGACCGACCTGCCGTTCCCGATGATGGCCGACTCCAAGCACGAGCTGATGCGCGACCTCGGCATCGAGGGTGAGGACGGCTTCGCGCAGCGTGCCGTCTTCGTCGTCGACCCGAACCGCGAGATCCAGTTCACCATGGTCACCGCCGGTTCCGTGGGCCGTAACCCCAAGGAGGTCCTGCGGGTCCTGGACGCCCTGCAGACCGACGAGCTGTGCCCCTGCAACTGGAGCAAGGGCGAGAACACCCTGGACCCGGTCGCGCTGCTGGCCGGTGAGTGACCCATGTCGCTCGACTCGCTGAAGTCCCGCGTCCCGGACTACGCCAAGGACCTCAAGCTCAACCTGGGCTCGGTCATAGGCAACTCCGAACTGCCGGCGCAGCAGCTGTGGGGCACCGTGCTGGCGACCGCCATCGCCTCGCGTTCCCCGATCGTGCTGCGTGAGCTGGAGCCGGAGGCGAAGGCGAACCTCTCGCCCGAGGCGTACACGGCCGCGAAGGCCGCCGCCGCGGTGATGGCGATGAACAACGTCTTCTACCGGACGCGTCATCTGCTGTCCGACCACGAGTACGGCACCCTGCGCGCGGGCCTGCGGATGAACGTCATCGGCAACCCCGGCGTGGAGAAGGCCGACTTCGAGCTGTGGTCGTTCGCGGTCTCCGCGATCAACGGCTGCGGCATGTGCCTGGACTCGCACGAGCAGGTGCTGCGCAAGGCCGGCGTGGAGCGCGACGTGATCCAGGAGGCGTTCAAGATCGCCTCCGTGGTTCAGGCCGTCGGTGTCACGCTGGACGCCGAGGCCGTGCTGGCCGAGTCGGCCGAGTAACTCCGTCCCGGCGCATCAAGGCCCCTGCCCACCCGATGGGCAGGGGCCTTCACATGCCCCTCACCATCCCTCGACGTGACATGCACCACTCACCCCGCTCGGCATCGGAGACCACGCGTAAGCAAAGCATCGAACTATTGCCCGATTCCTCCCTTCGGGTAAGGAAGATCCACACGCGTAGAGTCATAACGGAATTAAATTCTCCATTTCCCCGCCGAAATTTCCGTTCGACAGCCACAGAAGCGATCTGATTGGCTCCTACCGACCACTTTCAAGCCGCCAAAGCGCATGCTTTGGCGGCTACTTGATTGCTTTTCAGAGGGGGAACCTCATGTCCGTACTCAGCCATGTCTCGGGGAGAACCGCGCTCGCCGCGGCCGCAGCCGGTCTGGGCATCCTCGGCCTGGCCACTCCGCAGGTCGCCGCCGCCGACCAGCCGGTTCCCAGCATCTCCGGCAAGGCCGACCAGCACACGAGGGCGATCGCGGCGGCGCATCCCACCGCCGCCGCGGCGGGCGCGACCGTCTGCGGTGCGGGATACGACCTCTACAACGCGCAGCAGCTGCCCGACGCCCGGCGTTTCGCGACTCTCTTCGTCTACGTCAAGGGAGACAACCCCGCGAGCAACGACGCCCCCACGTGCGCCATCCTCGACAACAACATGTCCGGCGCGAAGTGGATGAAAATCAAGCTCTGCTCGAACTACACCGATGAGGGCTGCGCGAGTGACGCGGGCGTCTACTCCCAGTACGCCGGGCCCGTCTACCGCAACCACGGCGGCTGCGGCACGGTCACGTCGCTGATGAGCGGCACCACCTCCAGCTCCAGCCCGCTCATCGTCAACAACGTCCAGAACAGCACGGCCTGCGACTAGCAGCTGCTGAACGACCTCTGAACCGGGACTCCACGCGTCTCTCGCGTGGAGTCCGTCTTGTTGTGCCCCTTCCAAGGAAAACACTCGAAGGAAAACGGGGAAAACTTCCTTGAGATCCAAGAGACGAACTCGCATGCCCCTGGTGGCCCTTGTGGCCTGCGCCGCTGTGACCGGCGGTCTGCTCCAGGCGGCACCCGCGAGCGCCACTCCCAGTTCCCACCCCTCCGCCCACCCCACCACACCACCGGCGCCCCCTGGCCGAATACCGGACCCGGGCAAGAAGCTCGGCCAGGGCTGGCAGAACAGTCCCGACCGTGCGGTCACCGCCGCGGCCGACGCGGACGGTCTGCGTATTCTCGTCGCCGACAGCGACAAGGCGTACGCGTGGAAGACCGTCGCGCTGCTGTCGGAACCGGGCATGCCGGCGGATTCGTGGATCGGCAACCAGTGCCTGATGGACCACGCGCACGCGGCCGTCGTCTACGCGCCGCGCGCCTTCACCAACAAACCCGACCTGATGCAGGGCGGCGCGTTCGCCGCCGTAGTCGATCTGACGACCGGCAAGGTGACGAAGCTGCCCTTCACCGCGTCGCTGGCGTCCTTCGACCCGTCCTGCGACACGACCACGCACCAGGCCGCGTTCACCGGCTTCCGGGACATGAACGACGCCGCGAGCACACGCACGCGCATCATCACCGTGAACGCGTCCGGGAAGACCACGGGTACGGTGGCGGCCAAGGGCGAGATCACGAGCGCCGTACCGGTGAAGGACGGCACGGTCGGCGCACTCGGCAGCCGGCTGGTCCACCTCGACCGCTCCGGCAGGGTGGAGAACCTCGCGGACGCGGGCAGCACGCCGTTCGACATCCGGCCCGCGGCCGACGGCACGATCGCCTTCGTCGACCGCAAGGGCGACTCCACGGCTAGCGCCGAGCTGTTCACCGGCCACGGCAAGCCGAAGGGCATCGCCTCGGGCAGGCTCGGCGACCTCGACCTCATGCAGGGCGATGCGGGCCGGGTCTTCCTGACCGGCCACCCCAAGGGCACTCCCGCCACCGCGGGAACCGGCGTCACCCGCCTCGCCGCCCCGGCCGGCACCGATGTGTCCTCCCACGGCCGTCTCGCGATCGACCCGGTCCTCACGCCCGGTGTGCACGCCGGTCTGACGCACGTCAAGGACGCGGGCAAGGGCTTCACCAGGTCCCAGGAGCCCGCCCCGCGAACCGCGACACCCGACACCGCCGCCGACGAACCCCTGACGGTCACCAGCACCGCCACCACCACCGGGACCAGGCTGACGCAGAGCGTGCAGCAGGACGCCGTGGACGGCTCGGGCAACGGTCCCTCCCCGGCCCTCGCCACGGCCGGCGGGACACACAACCGGCCGAAGCGCACCTCCGCGAAGACGGCCGTCGTCTCGAACTCCCCGACCGACGACGACCGTTGGTGCGCCGTCTCCCGCAACGACGTCAACGTCCAGGCGCTGCAGCCGACCTCCAACCAGGTCGAGTGGGCCGTCGACATGGCCGTACGCGGTGATCTGAGCGCGGGCTACATCCGACAGGGCGGCTACCGTGCGCAGGCGGGCCTGGGCACCGTCGACCCGCAGGCTCTGTTCCCGCTGCCGAAGCTGAGCGGCGGCGGCAGGATCCCGGCGAACGTGATCCTCGGCATCATGGCCCAGGAGTCCAACCTGTGGCAGGCCGAGGGCGGGTCGATCCCCGGGCAGATGGGCAACCCGCTGGCCGCGGTCGACGGCTACTACGGCCACAAGGCCGTGCCCAGCGACCCGGCCGCCTACTGGCAGATCAACTGGGACAAGTCCGACTGCGGCTACGGCGTCGGCCAGGTGACCGACGGCATGCGGCTGGCCGGTCACGAGAAGGACCACGAGACCAGCCTCTCCCCGGCCCTGCAGAAGCTGGTCGCGGTCGACTACGCGACGAACATCGCCGCCTCGCTGAAGATCCTCGCCGACAAGTGGAACGAGGTCCACCAGGACGGCCAGAAGATCACCGTCAACAACGACGATCCGGCCATGGTGGAGAACTGGTTCACCGCCGTGTGGAACTACAACCTCGGCTTCAACCCTCCGTCGCAGGCCGGCCAGCACTCCGGGCACTGGGGCCTGGGCTGGTACAACAACCCGGCCAACCCGATCTACGCCAAGGGCTGGGGCCATCCGTTCATGAACACCGACGTGGACGGACCGGCGGCGAACAAGGACGCGGCCCATCCGCAGGACTGGCCGTACGAGGAGAAGGTGATGGGCTGGGCCGCCTGGTCCCAGGACACCGGCTTCTCCTACGCCACCTCCGGCCGCCAGGACTGGCCCGGTGAGTCCGGCTTCTCCTCGGCCGGTTTCCGGCCCGCCTGGTGGACCCTGACCACCGACCGCACCGCCGTCCAGCCGCCGCTGGAGGCGTTCTGCAACTCCAAGAACAACTGCGACACCAGCACGCCGCCGAAGTGCCCGGACGCCGAGTGCTACGCGCAGTACTGGTGGAACCAGCCCAACGTGAGCTGGAAAGCCGACTGCGCCACCACCTGCGGCCACGAGAACATCAAGTACCAGTCCCTGGTGCAGGAACCGGGGCGCGGCTACCGGCTCCAGACGGGTACGCCGGTGTGCTCCGGCGCGCCGAGCGGGTCCAAGGTCGTCGCCTCGGTCCCGGACGGAACCCCGACCTGGAGCGACTGCGGGTCGGTCTCGTCCGCGGGAAGCTTCCAGTTCTCGTTCAACCCCGGCACCGAGGGCCGCTACGAAGCGAAGGCGGACCTGCACCAGGTGGGCGGCGGCTACGGCGGCCACTACTGGTACACCCACACCCGCGACGCCGCCCACTTCGGCGGTGACGGCGGCTACATGACCATCGACGGCACCTGGACGCTCGGCCAGAACCTCAACTGGGCTCGTGTCCTGGTCCAGTTGCCCGACACCGGCGCCCAGACCCGGCAGGCCACGTACAGCGTGCTGGGCACGGACAGCACGAGCCCACAGCGGGTCGTGCTCCAGCGTGCGGGCGGATGGGTCAGCCTGGGCGCGTTCCACTTCACCGGCACCCCGCGGGTCGAGCTGTCGAACACGGCCAAGGACGGGACCGCGGACGAGGACGTCGCCTGGGGCGCAGTCGCCTTCCAGCCCCTTCCGGGCAAGCCGGCCAACTCCGTCGTCGCGATGGGTGACTCCTACTCCTCGGGTGAGGGCGCCAGCGCTCCGGGCGGTGTGGACTTCTATCCGGAGACCGACCACTACGAGAAGCAGAGCGACAAGGCGTGGGACAGCTGCCACCGCTCCAAGTTCGCCTGGTCCAGGCAGGCCGTCATGCCGGGCCAATCGGTCTCCATCGGGGCCATGGCCGACGCCCTCGACCCGCAGATGGACTATCACTTCGTGGCCTGCTCCGGAGCACGCACCTTCAACATGCTCCGCGACGGCCAGAACAGCGAGATCGCGCAGATCGACGCGGGCTACCTCGACGACAACACCACCGTGGTCACCCTGTCGGTCGGCGGCAACGACGCCCGGTTCACGGACGTGTTCAACCAGTGTGTGTGGAAGGCCGGGCTGGACCTGTGCCAGGACTCCTCGATCGGCAACAAGGATCCGGACACGGGGAAGGACGCCGCCGGTGACACCGGTCCGCTCAAGGACTGGGCGCCCAAGTGGCTGCACGACCAGGTCCGTCCGCGTATCGCGAACGTCCTCAATGAGATCCACAAGCGTGCCAGGAACGCGCGGATCGTCCTCATGGGCTACCCGCGGCTGCTGTCCGCCGGCGGGCAGTGCATCCCCGGCATCGGCACCGAGGAGGCTCCCTGGCTGAACTCGGTCGCGGACACCCTGGACGAGGAGATGAAGGGTGCCGCCGCGGACGCCGGAACCCAGTCGGGCGCGAAGGTGGTCTTCGCCGACCCGCGCGACGACTTCGAGGGCAAGACCGTGTGCGGTGACCCGGAGGACGTGAACGGCATCGTCAAGACCGGCCTGTCCCACGCGGACAACAGCGGCATCCTTGAGGTCGGGATGGCGTCCTTCCACCCGAAGATCGCCGGTGCGCGGCTCTACGCGAACGTGCTGGAGAGCGCCCTCAAGTAACAGCCCCTGATCGGTGGTGGGGCCTGAGTACGCGTACTCAGGCCCCACCCGTCTCGAACGGAGAGACTTGCCGCCATGAGTGACCATGCGCCTTCCCGCCGCACAACAGGCGAGGACGTCTTCTTCGCCGTACTGCTGTGGGTTCTGGACGCGATCGTCGGGATCGTCGTCCTGCTGACCGCTCTGGGGTCGACCGGCTTCAACATGTTCGAGCCGGATCGCCATGCGGACATGACGCCGGTGTTCTCCTATGTGGCGGGCTTCGCGGGAGTGGTCCTGCTCTCGGCGATCGGCTTGTACCGGGGTGGATACCGGGTGAGCGTGGGCGCCCAGGTCCTGGCCGCCACCGCGACACTGGCCTTCTGCACCGCCGGTTTCAGCGGGCACCTCACCCTATGACGGGCTAGCCGTCCGCCCTCGCGCCGGGCGACGCCGGTTCCGCGGTGGTCATGGGCACCGCCTCGGACTCCGCCACGGGCGTGGTCCGGTTCATGGCCATCTCCTCGGAGTACACGCGCAGATACCCCACCACCGTGTTCGTCACCGCCACCAGCGGTACGGCGACCACCGCGCCGCCGATGCCGGCCACCATGCCGCCGGCCGCGACCGTGAGGACGACCGCGAGCGGATGGACGCGGACGGCGCGGCCGAGGATGAACGGCTGCAGGACGTGGCCCTCGATCTGCTGGACCGCGAGGACGACCACCAGGGTCATGACGGCGGTGAAGACGCCCTGGGTGACCAGCGCCACGATCACCGCGAGCGCGCCGGAGGCGACCGCGCCGACCAGGGGGATGAACGAGAACAGAAAGATGAACACGGCCAGCGGGACGGCCATCGGCACGTCCAGGAAGTAGATGCCCATGCCGATGAAGGTCGCGTCGATCAGGGCGACCAGGACCGTGCCGCGGACGTAGGCGGTCAGGGTGCGCCAGGCGCGCGGACCGGCGCCGGCCACGCCCGGGCGGGCCGCGGCGGGCACCAGCTTCAGGAACCACTCCCAGATGCGCTTGCCGTCGTAGAGCAGGAACAGCGTCGAGAAGAACACCAGCAGAATGCCGGTCAGGGTCTCGACGATGACCTGGACGCCCTCCAGGCCGAAGGACGTTATCTGGTCGGCGTTGGCACCGATCGCCTCGCGCAGGTTCTTGGCGATCTGGTTGATCTGTTTGTCGGTGACGTGGAAGGGGCTCTTCAGGAGCCAGTTGCGCAGGTCGTCGATGCCGGACTGGATCTGGTTGGAGAGCGTGTCGATGTTCTCCATGACCTGCCAGGTCACGAACCAGCCCATCAGCCCTATGACGACGAACCCGCTGATCGCGGTGAGCGCGGTGGCGGGGCCGCGCGGCACTCCGCGGCGGGTGAGCCGGGCGACCGTCGGCTGCAGCAGCGCGGTGACGAGCAGGGCTATGACGAAGGCGAACACCACCAGCTGGACCGCGCTGATGACCCGCATCAGGACCCAGACGGTGCCGGCGAGGACCAGCAGCCGCCAGCCCGCCTCGGCGGCGACCCGTACGCCCCAGGGGACGGCCTCGGCGGGGTCCGGGCGGGGGCCGGCCGACGGCGCGGGCCGAGGGACGGGCGGTGCGACGGCCTCGGCAGTGGGAGCGGGGTCGGCCGGGACGGCCGGTTCGGGTGCGGGTGGCGGGGCGTCCGAAGGCTGCTCGACCTGCTCGCGCTCCACCTCGGCGCGGCGCTCGTCCAGGCGCTCGCTCATCTCGGTGAGACCGGCACCGAGCCTGCCGAGCCACCCAGGCACTCGCGACATGATCCGTCCTCTTCCCCCGCGTCCCCGCGTGCTCGCCACCTCTCCTCCCCCTGGAGGTATTCGGGTACGACCGTACAGGGCGAAAGCCCCTCCTCGAAGGACGGGGAGGGGCTACGCGAGGTTGAGAGCGGCGGCGCGGCTCAGTAGTTGCCGTTCGCCTGCCAGTACGTCCAGGCGTCACAGGGACTGCCGTAACGCTCGTTCATGTAGCTCAGGCCCCACTTGATCTGGGTGGCCGGGTTGGTCTGCCAGTCGGCGCCCGCGGAGGCCATCTTGCCGCCGGGCAGAGCCTGGACGAGGCCGTAGGCGCCGGAGGAGGCGTTGACCGCCTGGTAGTTCCAGGTGGACTCGTGGTCCACGATGTTGCTGAAGCACTGGAACTGCCCGGCCGGCACGATCTGCCGTGCGATGGCCTGGACCTGCGCCACCGTGTAGCTGCTCTGGACCGGGAAGTCGGTGGAGGCCCGCGAGCTGTCACGGCTGGCCGCGGCGGACTTCGCCTCGGCGCGCTGCTTGGCTTCGTCGGCCGCCTTCTTCGCGGCCGCCTGCTTCGCGATGGCAGTCTCGGCGGCCGCCTTGCGGGCTGCCTCCTCGGCGTCCTTCTTGGCGCTCGCGTCGGCGGCGATGGCCTGGGAGTCGGCCTGCTGCGTCAGGGACGCGGACTGGACCTGGGCCTGCTGACCCGCGGGTATGTCTGCGAGGAGCGTGGTGTCGGCTGCCGTCGCCTCGGCGTCGTTGTTGTTCTGCGCGACGCTGCCCGAGGCAACTCCGACGACGCTTCCAACGGCGGTGACCGCGGTGGCCGAGGCCACTGCGAATCCCCGGACCGAAATCCGGCTCACACGGTTTCCTTCCAGCATCGCCCGCTTCGGTGACCCTGGCGGACGCAATCGTGCCCCTGACACTGGCCTCCCAACTGCGGGGTCACGGGAGGCACGGACCCGGTGGGCAACTCCCCCTCCGGGGAGCGCCGCGTGGTGCTCGGGCGGCATACGACGAACTTTATGGAGTTGGTGGTGCTTCTGTGGTGCCGTACCGCTGGCGGTACAGGTGTGTCGTATGCGGGGCCTGACAGGAGTGAGACTCTGCCGTAACCGGACGCCGCGTGGCAATTCTGTGTTGCGTGTGAAAGCTCACATCTCGTTTGCCCCAGGGGATTTCTGGAAAGCTCCACGCGCGAAGGCGCCGCCCGGCTAGGCTCTTGGCCTTTGCCGGACGGCGCCAACTGCTGTGCGGGTGGGGTCAGATGTGGCCGTCCTCCAGCATTTCGGTCACAAGCGCGGCAATCTGGGACCTCTCGGACCGGGTCAGCGTAACGTGCGCGAAGAGCGGGTGCCCCTTCAGCTTCTCCACGACGGCGACCACACCGTCGTAGCGGCCGACCCGCAGATTGTCCCTTTGTGCCACGTCATGGGTGAGAACGACCCGTGAATTGGCGCCGATTCGGGACAGAACGGTGAGCAGGACATTCCGTTCGAGGGACTGCGCCTCGTCCACGATCACGAACGCGTCGTGCAGCGAGCGGCCGCGGATGTGGGTGAGCGGAAGCACCTCCAGCATCCCGCGCGCGGTGACCTCCTCGATGACCTCGCGGGTGGTGACCGCGGAGAGCGTGTCGAAGACGGCCTGCGCCCATGGGCTCATCTTCTCCGCCTCGGACCCCGGCAGATAGCCCAACTCCTGCCCGCCGACCGCGTACAGCGGCCGGAAGACCATCACCTTCTGGTGCTGGCGGCGCTCCAGGACCGCCTCCAGGCCGGCGCACAGCGCCAGCGCCGACTTGCCGGTGCCGGCCCTGCCGCCCATCGAGACGATCCCGACGTCCGGGTCGAGCAGCAGATCGAGCGCGATGCGCTGCTCGGCACTGCGGCCCTTGATGCCGAACGCCTCCCGGTCGCCGCGCACCAGACGGACGTTGCCCTCCGAGGTCACCCGTCCGAGCGCCTTGCCGCGCTCGGACTGGATGGTCAGGCCAGTGTGCACGGGGAGGTCGGAGGCCTCCGGCACATACGCGTGGCCTTCCTCGAAGAGGATGTCCACCTGCTCGCCGGAGAGGGTCAGTTCGGACATTCCGGTCCAGCCGGAGTTCTCCGTGATGGCGAGTTCGGCCCGGTACTCCTCGGCGAGGAGACCGACGGAGGACGCCTTGATCCTGAGCGGGAGATCCTTCGAGACGACGGTGACGTCGTACCCCTCGGCCTGCAGATTGCGGGCCACCGCGAGGATGCGGGAGTCGTTGTCCCCCAGGCGGTAGCCGGTGGGCAGCACGCTGGGGTCCGAGTGGTTGAGCTCGACCCGGACCGTCCCGCCGAGTTCCCCGATCGGGATGGGGGCATCGAGGCGACCGTTCTTCACCCGGTAGTCGTCCAGCAGGCGCAGTGCCTGGCGGGCGAAGTAGCCGAGCTCCGGATGGTGCCGCTTGGCCTCCAGCTCCGTGACCACCACGATCGGGAGCACGACCTCGTGCTCGTCGAAGCGGGTCAGGGCGTTCGGGTCGGCCAGCAGGACGCTGGTGTCGAGAACATAGGTGCGCCGGTCTGGCTTGTGGCGCTTTGTGCTGGTCACCACGGAAGGACGTACCCCCTCGGATGAGGTCGGGGAGCGACGGAGTGGAAGCCGGGCCGGGAGGATGGGAGTAGCACGGCCGGTGTCCGGCCCCCGCGTACGGCGGGCCGAGAACCGGTCCCCCGCGGCTGCTTCCGTGCAGTGACCGCACGATCGGGCTGGTGCAAAGGGCCTCCCGGGCGGACGGCCCCGTGCCGTCCGCTGAGATCCGACACCCGTGGTTCGGGCGTCGACCTGTTTGCCTTATGCCCTCGAACATGCACTGCCATGCAAAAGCAGCCAACAGCCTGCCGGTGAACTCCTTGTTACGTCCACCCGAACCGGGGTATACGGAGCACCCCGCTGCCGTGGCGGTCAGCGGGGTGTCCGAATGGGTCTCAGCCGCCGTAGCGGCGGTGACGTGCGGCGTAGTCGCGCAGCGCGCGCAGGAAGTCGACCTTGCGGAAGGCGGGCCAGAAGACCTCGCAGAAGTAGTACTCCGAGTGCGCGGTCTGCCAGAGCATGAATCCGGACAGCCGCTGCTCTCCGCTGGTGCGGATGACGAGGTCCGGATCCGGCTGGGCGCCGGTGTAGAGGTGGCGGCCGATCATGTCGATGTCGACGGACTCGGCGAGGTCCTCCATCGGCACGCCCTTGTCCTTGGCGTCGAGGAGCATGGAGCGCACGGCGTCGGCGATCTCCTGCCGGCCGCCGTAGCCGATGGCCACATTGACCAGTATCCCGTCGATGTGGGCGGTGGTCTCCTCGGCCTCCTTCAGGGTGTGCTGCATGGCGCCCGGCAGCAGGTCCATCGCGCCGACGTGGTGCACACGCCAGCGGCCGTCGGCGGCGAGGGTGCGCACGACGTTCTCGATGATGCCGAGCAGCGGGCCGAGTTCGTCCTGCGGCCGGTCGAAGTTGTCCGTGGACAGCAGCCACAGGGTGACCACCTCGACGTCGGTCTCGGTGCACCAGCCGAGGAACTCCTCGATCTTGTCCGCACCGGCCCGGTGGCCGTGGACGGTGGTGGAGCCGGACGCCTTCGCCCAGCGGCGGTTGCCGTCCATGATGACGCCGATGTGCTTGGGCACCTGATCGTGGTCCAGGTGGCCCTCCACCCGGCGTGCGTAGAGCCTGACGAGCAGGCTGCGCAGGTTGTCGCGCAGGTTCACGTGGCCCTCCGGGGGATTGGCGGGGGATGTCGGTGCCGGAGCCGTTGAGCCTACCCCCGCCGCGGGCTTGGCTCTGGCTCGGGGTTTGCGGATCGGGGGTGGGGTGGGTGCGGATTCGCCGTCCGCCGCGGGTGCGCCGCGGCTGGTCGCGCCCGCACCGCGGAGCCGCATGTCGAGCACGGTCCCGCGCCCCTCGGGTAAGGACGCTCGGCCCCGGCCGAGTGGTTCCCGGAGTTCCCGTCGAAAGGCCCGTCGGCGACGGACAAGAAAAACGGGCCGGTCCGTGGGGGGGAGACGGACCGGCCCGAGGGGGGGCTTCCACCATAACCCTTCGTAAGGGATCGTGGGTGCATCGGCGGGACACAACTACTCTCCGGAATCATCCGGCGACGCCCCGGTGGGCGCGTAATGCTGGATTCAGGGGTGCCGCGTGGCCGATTCACAGCGGAATCTCAGGGAGAACCGGTCGGATACGAAGCGATTCGGAGGGGTCCGGACGGTTTGGGCCGTCTTGGGGATGTGTCGGCGAGTTGCCCGGGGGTCCCCCCGACGGGCTACCCGGTCAGCGAATGGTGACTTGACCATTCCGCTACGCGGACACGGGGACATCGCCGGGTTTCGCGGCACCGCACAGCCCCCTCCACTGCGCGGTGCCGCCCGCGCGGCTTTGCGTGCGCGAATTACCTTGGTCTGAACTTACGTGACAGGTGGGACAGAAGTGAACCGGAGCAGATAACAATGAGGAAACCCGAGACGAACGAAGGGTGAACCGCGACTGTTTTCGGCCGTTTCGTCCCAGGCAGGCGGTTCGTCAGCGGGCCGGTCTGCGAAGGTCGAAGAGATGCCGGGTGCTGTGCGCGACGAACGGGCCCTGCCGTTCGATCCGTTCGTGCAGCGCACGGAGTCGGGGCTCGTACGCCTCCACCGTGAAGCCCGGGACCATCCAGACCACCTTGCGCAGGAAATGGACGACCGCGGCGATGTCGTGGAATTCCATCCGCAGCCGCTCCGCCCGCAGTCCGGCCACCTCCAGACCCGCCGCCTCGGCGCCGGCCCGCTCGCGCTCGGGGTCCCTGGCGGTGCGCACCTCCTGCGGCTGCGGCCCGAGGAAGTACTCGACCAGCTCGAAGACGCTGGCCGGCCCGACATGCTGGGCGAAGTACGTGCCGCCGGGCCGCAGCACCCGGGCGATCTCGTCCCAGTAGGGGCGCACCGGATGCCGGCTGAGGACCAGGTCGAACGTCTCGTCGGCGAACGGCAGCGGTGCGTCGTCCGGGGCGGTGACGACCACCACACCGCGCGGCCGGAGCAGGGCGGTGGCCTTGGCCGCGTTCGGCGGCCAGCCCTCCGTCGCGGCGGCCAGCACCGGCCGGGCCGGCTCGGCACGGCCCAGCGCGAAGTCCAGCACCTCACCACCGCCGGTCTGGATGTCGAGCACGGCCTGCGCCCGCGCCAGCCGCTCCCCCGCCGACACGGCGTACCCCCACGAGGGCCGCTCCTCGCTCGCCCGCCCCTCGAACCAGGAGAAGTCCCAGCCCTCGGTCGGCACGGCGGCGCCCTCGGCCACGAGGTCCTCGAAGGAACGGTGAGCTGCCATGCCGGCCATGATCCCAGGACACCGCGGACCCGGCCTGCTAATTTCCGCCCGTATGACGCCTTACTCCGCCGGAGAGAAGCAGACGCTGCACGCGAGCCTGAACCGGCACCGGGACGCGGTGCTGTGGAAGCTGCAAGGGCTCGACGACGAGCAGCTGCGCCGCCCGATGACACCGACCGGCACCAACCTGCTGGGCCTCGTGAAGCATCTGGCCTCGGTGGAGTACGGGTGGTTTGTGGAGACGTTCGGGGGCGAGACGGAACCCCTGTGGTTCGACCCGTACGAGAACGAGGACATGCGGATCACCCCCGACGAGGCGACGGACCGGATCATCGCCTTCTACGGCCGTGCCCGCGCCGCCGCCGACGCCATGATCACCGAGCTGCCCCTGGCCGCCCAGGGCCACCCGTCCTGGCGGGACATCACCGTGAGCCTGCGCTGGACCCTCGTCCACATGATCGAGGAAACCGCCCGGCACGCCGGACACATGGACATCCTGCGCGAACTGATCGACGGCACCACCGGCGACCACCCACCGATCAGCAGCACGGGCTGACCAGAACCGGTGCGGCGTGGAGGACGTGCGGGAGATGGGCGTGGATCAGTGCGCTGCTGCACCGCAGGCAGGGTTCGAGGGTGGTGAGCAGGCGGTGGCGGGGGTGACGGCGGCCGGACGGCCGACGGGTCGGCTGCCGGCCCGCAGCGCCTCCCAGGCCGGCTGGAAGGGCAGTCGCCAAGGAGGGGACAGGGGAGCCGGCGTCATCGGTGGGTGGTGTCGTCCTGTTCGCCGAGGGCGCCGGGGTGTTCGCGGAGGACGAGGAGGATGTGGTCGTCGGCACCGTGTCGGACGGTACCGGCCTGCTCGAAGCCGTGTCTTTCCAGGAGGCGCACGGAGGCGGTGTTGCCGTGGAACGGGTCGGCGTACAGGGGCCGTACCCGCTCCAGGTCCAGGAAGAGACCGAGCGCACGGGTGCCGACGCCGCGGCCCCAGTACGGCCGGCCCAGCCAGTACCCGACGAAGCGCCGCTCCCCCTCCGCCGTCCAGGAGACGACGCTCCCTGCCACCTCGCCGCCCACGGTGACCGCCCGCACGAGACAGTCGGGATCGCCCAGCACCCGCTCGCGCCAGTGCCTGAGGAAGGCGTCCCTCGGCCGGGGGGTGAATCTCGACCGCCGGACGGCTTCCGGGTCGTGTTCGTAGGCGAGGAGGACGAACAGATCGTCGTCCGTGACTCCCCGCAGGCTCACTCCGCTGTGCTCCTCGGTCATGCAAGGCAGTGTGGCAGCCGCCACTGACAACGCCTCCCCGCCGCGTCACACCACCAGCGGCCGGACCTCCTCGGCGGCGAACCGTACGAACCCCTCCGGGTCGGGCTCGTCCCCGGTCGGCTGCAGTACGACGGTGTCGGCACCGGCCTCGGCGAGCCGCCGTACGGCCGCGGCCACGGCGACCGCGTCACCCGCGACCCCGACGCCGGACGCCGGCTCCAGCCCCTCTGCGGCGAGTTCGGCCCGCAGCCGGGCCTCGGCGTCGGCCCCCGCGGCGGCCAGCAGATAGACGACGAGCTGGTGCGGCTCGCCGCGCCCCGCCTCCTTCGCCCCCTCCCCGATGAGCTGCCGGGCCTGCCGTACGCCGTCCACGGAGGTGGAAGAGGTGAGGAGCGTACCGTCGGCCCTGGCGCCGGAGAGGCGGAGCGAACGCGGCCCGGTGGCGCCGGCGAGCACGGGCACCGCCCGCTCCGGCGGCCAGTCGAGGGCGACGTCGTCCAGCGAGACGTACCGGCCCCGCACGGTGAGCCGTTCGCCGCTCAACAGGGCGCGCAGGGCGTCGAGATGCTCACCGAGGAGGGTGAGCGGGGAGGCGGCACGCGCGCCGACCTGGCTCATCCAGTCCTGCACACCATGGCCGACGACGAGGGTCGCGCGGCCCGGGAACATCCGGTGCAGGGAGGCGGCCTCCATCGCGGTCAGGGCCACGTTCCTGAGCGGCACGGGCAGCAGTCCGACGCCTACGCGCACCCGCTCGGTCCATGCGAGCGCCGCGGCGGCGGTCGCGATCCCGCCCTCCCTGAAACAGTCCTCCCACAGCCACAGTTCCTCGAGCCCCACGTCGTCCGCGACACGAGCGACCGCCCGCAGGCGCTCTGGCGGAAGCTGGGGGCGGAACACGACACCGAGTCCAGTCATGGACCTCTTCCTAGTGGGGAGGAAGTGGGGTGACAACCGGGTTTCGTCACCGGGGAGTTGGCTGAGCGCGGCTGATGCGGGAGGGGACGAGGGGACATGGGGCGACGCTGGCGGGACGGGTCCGGAAGACTGTTCGTGCCGAAGGACGACGGAGGCGAAGGCCCGTTGGTCCTTCCTCTGGGGATCGCGGTCTCCTACCGGGCCCGGACCAAGGGGCTGCTGGGCCGGGACTCGGTCGTCGGGGCGCTGCTGCTGTCACCGGCGAGCGGGGTGCACACGTTCGGGATGCGGATCCCGATCGACGTCGCCTACCTGGACCGCCGCCTGACCGTCCTCGCCGTGCGCACGATGAGACCGGGTCGCCTGGGCCTGCCCCGGCTGCGCGCACGGCATGTCCTGGAGGCGGAGGCGGGGACGATGGCGGGGTGGGGGCTGCGGGCGGGGGTGCGGGTGGGTGTCGAGGCGGACGCCGTTGTCAGTGGCGGGTCCTAGCATCGCGGCATGAGAGCTTCAGGGACGTTCAAGGTCGAGGAATTCACTCCGGCTGAGGTGCGGCTGCCGGAGCCGGTGGTCGAGACGGCGGTGCCGGTCGGGGTGGCCACGATGCGGAAGCGGTACGAGGGTGAGGTCGCCGGGGTGTCGGCGACACTGTTCACCGCGGCGTACGACCAGTCCAGCGCGACCGGTACCTATGTCGCCATGGAGTCCTTCGAGGGGATGCTGGGTGAGCGAAGCGGCTCCTTCAACTTCGCCCACTCGGCGACGACCCTCGGGGAAGGCAGAGAGGCCGAGTTCTTCGTGATCGTGCCGGGCAGCGGGACGGGGGCGCTGGCCGGAATCCGGGGGGCCGGCGGCATGGCGGTCGACGCGGACGGCACCCATCGGATCTGGTTCGAGTACGAGGTGGGTGAATAGCGGGCCTTCACTGCGGGGTCATCCCTGGGTGCGGGGGAAGGAGACCTCGACGCGCCGGTTCTTCCGCCGGCCCTCCTCGGTGGAGTTGTCGGCGATCGGGTACTGCTCGCCGTAGCCGCGGACCTCGAAGGTGACGTTCGGGTCGTTCAGGTCCTGGCCCAGGACGGCCTCAACGGCGTTGGCGCGCTGCTTGGACAGGATGTCGCCGTGGGCGGCGGAGCCGAGGTTGTCGGTGAAGCCGAAGACGCGGATCTGGGTCGCGTTCTGCTTCTTGATCTCCTCGGCGATGGTGGCGATCCGGGCCTTCGCCTCGTCGCTGAGCTTGGCGCTGTCCTTGCTGAAGAGGACTTCTGCCTGCAACGCGAAGGTGACGTCCGCGTTGGTGTCCTCGCGGCGCTCGTCCCCGCTCTGGTCCTCGACGACCGACTTGATGTCCAGCACCTTGGGCGCGGCAAGGGTGGCGCCTTCGGGGAGCTTGAGGTTCGGAGAGGTGGGGTCGATCTTCACGGGGGCACTGGCTGAGGGTTCGGTGGCGGGGGGCTGACTCGGGTCCGTGTCGTCGGCGCGGGCCGGGGTCGTGGCGAGGAGGAGCGTCACGGCGGTGAGGGTGAGCGCGAGACGGGTGGTGGTCACTTCGGCCTCACCCGGAGATCTTGATGGTGGCGGAGGAGAACGTCGGCAGCTGGAATTCCACCCCGTCCGTGTTCGCGGGAGGTGCCGGGAACTGCATGAACACCGCGAGAGTCTCACCGGCCTTGAGAGCGGAGAAGCCGGTGGTGGTCAGCGGGCGGCCCTCGGTGTCCCGCAGCACGTAGTACCGCTTCTTGCCCTGCGGATCGACCAGCGTGGCCCCGCCGAGAGACTTGCCGTTCTTGATGATCTCTGTTTCGTTGCCGCTCAGCGCGGAGGGGATCACCATGGTCTGAGCGCCGTCGTTCTTCAGGGTGCCGTTGATCGTCACGAAGCCGCCCGCATCACGTTGAGCGGAGGTGATCTGGAGCAGGAGGCCGTCCGACCCGTGCAACTCGGCCAGTGGCTGACCCGACTGCCCCTCCTGGGCGCTCGGGCCGGAGCCGCTCGCCCGGGAAGCGGACGCCGAAGCGTCCGGCTTCTTGCCGTCGCCGCCACCGCTGCCACCGCAACCGGCCACACCGACGGCCAGACCAGCCGCAACGGTCAATGCGACCATCCCCCTGCGGGCCTTCGCAGTGAACCGAATGCTCATCGCTCCGCTTCCTTCGTCATTGATCGTTCGCCGGTGAGTCGGCCAGATGGACGTCGAAGAGGTCTTCGGGCTTCGGGAGCCCCGTCTTGTCGCCCGGCTTCAGATGCCAGATCTTGTCCTTGCAGGTGAGTTGAGGCAGGGCGTCGCCCTTGGCACCGGCATCGGGGGACTTGCAGAGGGGTTCGATCACGGCGATCGCATGCGCCCTCGAGTGCCTCTTCTCGGTGCCGGGCACGACGGAGTCACCCACGGGCTTGATCGTCGTGGCGTCGACCGCATAGCTCAGCCGCCCGGGCCGGCAGTCCGCCGTCGCGTCGTTCTGCGCGGCGAGTTCGTCAGCCCGCCAGCAGAAGTCGACAGCCCCGTCGCCCTCGAAGATGGCCTGCCACTTCGTCGGGTCGCCTACGTCGTCCACCCACTTGCCCGCAAGCTGGTCGCGGGTCTTCTGCGCCGCAGCCAGAGCCGCCGCATCCGCCGCGGTCTGCGCGCTGCTCCGGTTCACCGCGGCCTGACCTACCGCGAGGTAGACCAACGCGAGAAAGAGCAGACCCGCCACCACCGTGATGTAGATGGGGAAGGCCTGCCCTGCGTCGCTGCTCGAAGGAATCAGCCGCCGGTAACCTGGGTGATCTTGGTGGTGATCGCGTCGAAGATCGTCTGCCCGATGCTCGTCCCCGTGATCGCCAGGACGATCGCCACCACCACCGCGATGATGCCGAGGTACTCCACCGCGGTCTGCCCCCGGTCGCTGCGAGCAACACGGGTCTGCAGGTATGCGACGGTGGTGTTGAACCAGTTGCTCATGGTGGTCCTCTCCGGGTTCGCCTCCGATCCGGACAACGTATGCCGGCAGGCGGCTCGCGCCAGAGGGCCCGAGGGCCCAACGCCGGGCCCATTGGCCGCCCTTGGCACTCCCTCGCGCCCTCACCTCACGCCACCCCCAGCCACTTCGCGGCCGCCTGGGACCTGGTGCTGGTCTGGAGTTTGGCGAAGATGCGGTTGATGTGGTTCTTGACCGTCTTCTCGGAGATGAAGCAGGTGGCGGCGATCTGCTGGTTGGTCATGCCGGACGCGATGAGGTCCATGATCTCCGCCTCCCTCGTACTCAGCCGGAACCGTGAACGGAACGACTGTCCCACAGTGGATTGCAATTGCGAAAGCACTTGGGGTGAGTTTTCGCCTAGAAAATACGGGACTTGAGGCTCCGTGTGTGCAGATGCATTTGCGCGCAGCTCCGTCAGCAACGCCCTTGCCGCCCCCGGCGTCACATGCGGCCGCCCCTCCCGGACATCCCGCACCGCCCGCACCAACTGCTCCGTCGTGAACTCGCCGTGCACCAGATACCCGCCCGCCCCCAGCCGCAATGCCTCCCGCACGGTCTCCGTCTCGTGGCTGTAGGTCAGCATCATGACCGGCGCCAGCCGCACCAGGTGCGGCAATGCCGAGATTCCGTCGACTCCCGGCATACGGACGTCGAGGAGGATGACGTCCGGGCGGTGTCGTAGCGCCGCCTCGTACGCCTCGCGGCCGTCCGTCGCCTCCGCCACCACCGTCGTGTCCTCGCGGCCGGAGAGCAGGGCCGTCAGGCCCGCCCTGACCACCGGGTTGTCGTCGGCCACCAACAGCCGCAGCGGAGGCGGAGCGAACGCCGGGGCGGCCTCCGGCCAGGGGGAACCGTGCTTCATGGTGCCTCCTCTCGGGATTCCGGGGCTTCTCGCGTTTCCCGGGGTTCGGGGTCGGGGCGGTGCAGGAACGCCAGAGGTACTTCCACACGCACCTCCGTGCCCCGTTCGTGCCCGCCCCTGCCGATGCGGATCCGGGCGCCCAGCTGTGCGGCCCGCTCCACCATGCCGAGCAGGCCGAAGTGGCCCGACTCGCGGAGCCTTTCGAGCGTCGTGCCGGGCGGCAGGCCCCGGCCGTCGTCGCGGACCGACAGGCGCAGCAGGTCTCCGTGGACCGCCGCACGTACGTCCACGTAGGTCGCGGACGCGTGCCGGTGGGCGTTCTCCAGCGCCTCCGCCGTGATGGAGAGCAGGTCGCGGGCCAGGGGGGCCGGCAGGGCGGGAACCGTATGCGGCGGCGGGAGTGCGCACGTGACCGTCAACGCCGTACGCGCGGTGAAGTCCCGTGCGTACGCCCGCAGTTCGGGCCAGAGAGTCGTCTCCTCCACTCCGGTCGGCGCAGGCTCCCGGCGCAGGTCCCTCAGCAGCTCCCGCGACTCCGCCGCCGCCCTGCGCGCCGAGCGGGACACCAGGTCCGCCTGGGCCCTTATACGAGCCGGATCGGGGGCCTCCGTCGAGGCGGTGGCCGCCAGGCCGTCCGCCGCGAGGGCCACGCCGTACAGGGTCTTGGCCACGGAATCGTGCATCTCGCGGGCCAGCCGGGCGCGTTCCGCACTCACCGCCTCCGCCGCCGCGAGGCGCGCCTGTACCGCCGTCAGGGCCTGGGTCGCCGCGCCGAAGCGGAGCATCAGGTTGCGCAGGGTCGAACCCATGGCACCGGCGATCACGCACAGGCCGGGCAGAAGGAGCGCCTCGGCGACGGGGGCGTGCCGGTGGGCCTTCAGGGTGGCGTGGACCAGGAGCAGGATCAGCGACTGGAGGGAGGCGAAGAAGGCCGCGCCCCGCCAGCTGTAGACCAGGCCCGCGAGCAGCGGGGTGCAGACGCTGACGTAGGCGAGGGTGGTGTCCGGGCCGGCCGAGATCAGCAGGAGGGAGCCGAAGAGGGTGTCCGCCGCGAGGAGGCTCGGGTGGCGCAGGAGGAGCGGGCCGAAGCGCTCCCAGTCGCGGAAGAGGACGTAGGACACCATGAACGTGACGACCACGGCCGCGCCGACCAGGCGGGCTCCCAGTCCCGGGGCCGCGTTCAGCAGGGCCGCCGGAGCCGCCACAGCGATCATGGCCAGACGGAAGCCGAAGACCTGCCGGCACATTGCCTGCAGCGCGCTGACCTGGATCTTCATGGAGGGTTCGGGTGAAGTGGCCGTCGCGGCAGCCGTCGCGGCAGCCGTCGTAACGCCTGTCGCAGCCGCCGCCGTGGCGCCGCTCGCACCACCCGCCGTCCTCACTCGGCGTGCGAAACGGCCGGCGATTCCCTTCAGCCACTCCCCGGGAGATCCCCCGCTCCGCCCCGTCACCCCCGCCACCGCCATCCCCGCCTCACTTCCCCGTGAGTGAGCCGAAGTCCACCCCGGAACCCAGGATCAGGCCCGCGCCCAGGAGCAGCATCGTGGCCGGGACCATGAACGTGGTGATCATCAGCGTGGCCTTGGGCACCGCCCGGGCCGCCTTGCGGCGGGCGTTCTGGGCGTCGGTGCGGCGCATGTCCTTCGCCAGGGAGACGAGCGTGTCGACGATCGGCGCGCCCAGTTCCTCCCCCTGCTGCAGTGCCGTCACGAACATCGCCACCTGCTCGGAGTCGTTCCTGCGCCGCAGCTCCGCGAAGGCCTGCCGGCGGCTCATGCCGAGGTCCATCTGGCGGAGGGTGATGCGGAGTTCGTCGGCCCAGGGGCCCTCGTAACGGGAGGCCACCCGGTCCAGGGCCTGGCGGAAGCCGAGCCCCGCGCTCACGACCACCGCCAGCACGTCCAGGAAGTCCGGCAGGGTGCGCTCGATGACGTCCTTGCGGACCCGGATCGCCGACCAGATGCCGACCTCCGTCCAGAACGCGCCGAACAGCAGCAGAAGTACGGCCACGAACCACTGGCCGCGCAGCAGGAAGACCAGGAAACCGACGGTGCCCAGCGCGCCGTAGACCGCCCGGCGGGCCGCGTAGCGGTCGATGGTCAGGCCGCCCGGGTTGCCGGCCATGTCGATCTTGCGGCGGTACTTGGCGACCAGGCGCGGGCCCATCAGGCGCAGCACGGCGGGGGCGTAGCGCATGCCCATGCGGTCGATGACCGAGCCGACCGCGCCGGTGCGGGTGGCGCCGACCTCCAGGGCGACAGCGAGGTCTCCGGGGAGCTTGGCGTCCGCGCGGTACATGCGGATGCCGGTGAAGGCGCCCCAGACACCGAGGCCCATCAGCAGCGCCAGCAGGAATGCCATGAAGTCTCAGCCCCCTCAGACGTCGATCCGGCTCAGGCGGCGGATGAGGACGAAACCGACGGCGTACATCGCGAACGCGATGACCACACAGGCCTGGCCGATCGGTGAGCCGGTCATCCGCTGCAGCGCGCCGTCCTTGACGCCGTTCATCAGGAACAGCGCGCCGACGCCGAGGACGGGGACGGCGTACGACGTCATGGTCACCTGGGAGAGCTGGGTGCGGATCTCGCGCCTCGTCTCCTTGCGCTCCTCCAGCGTCTCGGTCAGGTTGCGCAGGGCACTGACCACTTGGCCGCCCGCCCGGTTCGACAGCACCAGCGTCGTGACCAGGACCACCAGCTCGCGGGACGGGAGGCGGTCGGCCAGCTCACCCAGCGCGTCGTCCAGGGACTGGCCGATGGCCAACTGGTCAGCGACCTTGGCCAGTTCCTCGCCCGCCGGGGCCTCCAGCTCCTCCGCCGCCATACCGATCGCGGTGCGCAGGGCGAGGCCCGCCTGGGTGGCGTTGGCCAGGATGCGGGCCAGTTCGGGGAGTTGATTGATGAAGCGCTCGATGCGTTTCTGGCGCTGCCAGTTGAGGAACTGGACCGCAGCCCAGATGCCGAGTACTCCGGCGAGGGGGCCGAAGAAGGGCGCCAGGGTGGCCTGGCCGATCAGCCAGAGCGCGGCGACCGTGGCGAGCATGTAGACGAAGAACTCGCCCGGGGTGACGTCCAGACCGGTCGCCGCCAGCCGCAGTTCCAGCCAGCGGCCGAAGCGGGTACGGCGCAGCCGCCGGTCCAGGTCGCGGAAGCGGCGCCTGCGGCCGCCCGCCGGCACCGGGCCGGTGTGCGTGAGGCGGTCCACGAGGGCGGCGCGCCGGGCCCGGCCCGAGGCGTAGGTGTGCACGCCGGCCACCGCCAGGACGCAGGTCAGCAGCGCCACGCCGGTGGTGAGCTGGACGAGGGTGTGGAGTTCCATGGTCCTGGTCCTACCTGGCTTCTCGGGTGGTGAGTTGGGCCGCCGTGTGGGCGACCCCGAAGGCCTGCGGGATGGGCTGGCTCGCCATGTAGAGGCGGTCGGCGGTACGGCGGGGCAGCGGGAAGTACTGGAAGGCGCCGTACACACGGCCGTCGGCGGTCATGGGCTGGGCGTCGAACCGGGCCACGGTCGCGAGCCGGTACGGCTCCCCGCCGTGGCTGTCGAGGAGCGCGATCTCGGTGATCCGGCGAGCGCCGTCGGCGAACCGGGTGAGCTGGACGATGACGTCGACCGCGCTGTTGATCTGGTCGTGCAGTGCCACGAAGGGGACCTCGACGTCCGACATGGAGGCGAGGGTCTGCAACCGCGTCAAGGCGTCCTCGGCGCTGTTGGCGTGCACGGTCGCCAGCGATCCGTCGTGGCCGGTGGACATCGCCTGGAGCATGTCGAGGGACTCGCCGCCACGGACCTCACCGACCACGATCCGGTCCGGGCGCATACGCAGGGAGTTGCGGACCAGGTCGCGGATGGTGACCTGGCCCTTGCCCTCGACGTTCGGCGGCCGCGACTCCAGGCGGACCACATGCGCCTGCTGGAGTTGGAGTTCGGCGGAGTCCTCGATGGTGATGATGCGTTCGCGGGACGGGATGAGCCCGGAGAGGGCGTTCAGCAGGGTCGTCTTCCCAGTGCCCGTGGCGCCCGAGACGATGATGTTGAACTTCGCCTGCACCAGCCCCGCCAGCAGAAACACCATGTGCTCGTCCAGCGAACCGAAGGAGATCAGCTCCTGGAGGGTGAAGGAGCGCGGGAAGCGGCGGATGGTGAGGATCGGGCCGGTCAGCGACAGCGGCGGGATGATGACGTTGACGCGCTCGCCGGAGGGCAGGCGGGCGTCCACCATCGGGTTCGACTCGTCGACCCTTCTGTTCACCGTCGACACGATCCGCTCGATGGTCTGCATCAGCTGGTCGGCGGAGGCGAAGCGGATCGGCAACTGCTCGACGCGGCCGCCGCGTTCCACGAAGATCGCGTCGGCGCCGTTCACCATGATCTCGGTGACCGACGCGTCCTCCAGCAGGGGCTCCAGGATGCCGAGGCCCAGCGCCTCGTCCACCACCCGGCGGATCAGCTGCGAGCGCTCGGCCGTCGACAGTACCGGGCCCTCACGGCTGATGATGTGCCCGAGCACCCGTTCCAGCCGCGCCCGGCGGTCGGCGGCAGCGAGCGAACTCATCTCCGCGAGGTCGATCTCCTCCAGCAGCTTGGCCCGGTAGGAGGCGACCAGATGCCCGTCCTCGCCCCGGCTGCCGTGCTCCTCCGGAGTGCTGATGCGTGCCCGCAGACTCATGGCTCCTCGCTTAGTGGTCGAGCGGCATGGTGGCGGACCTGGTGGCGTCGCCGAAACTCCAGACGATCTTCGGGATCCTCACCCTGGCGGTGACGGTGACGGAGCCGTCCCCTCCCCCGGTCTCGGCACACGTCACGGTGAGTGCGCCGCTGACGGCTCCGGCGCACGCCTGCTGCGGGTCCTGGCGCAAGGACGCCGCCCGCGCCCCCGCCCGGGCCGCCGTACCGGCCTGCTCGGCGGCATACGCGACGGCCCCGATCTGGATGCCGGCCATGCCCACGATCAGCAGGACCGGGATGAACCCGAGGTACTCGATGGCGACTTGGCCCGCGTCGCGCCCTCTGCGCCTGTGCGACATCTCAGTGCTTCACCTCCTCGACGGCGCCCGCGTGGCCGTGCACCGTGGCGGGAAAGGAGAACACCCCGGGAAAGAGAACCGGCACCTTGAGGAACACATCGGCCGTGACATAGCCGGACGGACTGCAGTTCACCGTCGCATCCCCCTTCCACGCCGCCGACAGGTGCTTCATCCCCGCCGCCGAGCAGGCCGCCTGCCGCGCGCCGCCCGGCGCCGCCGCCGTCCCCGCCCGCACCCCCTCGTCGGCAGCATTCCCGGCAAGCGTGAAGGTGTACCCCACGAGCACGGCCTGCCACATGAGCACCAAGGTCAGAATGATCAGCGGAGTCATCCCGAGGAACTCGATGCTGACCTGTCCCCGGTCGCCACCCGGCTTTCTCACGGCCCGCTCACTCCTTCCGCCGCCGGAATCCGACCGTGCCCCGGCCCGGGCCCCCGCGATGGCCGCCCTCGCCCGCCTTCACCAGCCCCAGTTCCCCGGCGAGCGCCCACAGTGCCTGCTTCACGGAACTCCTGCTGTCCAGTTCATGGACCCTCCCCGCGTCCACGACGGCCTGAAGCTCCTTGAAGTTGGCCGGTACGGTGGTACGAGCCAGCGCCGTCCCCGTGATGCGCTGCACCAGCGCGGGCTGGATCTCCGTATGCCGTGAATGCCGGTTGACGACGACCGTGGTCTCCTCTGCCTTGCGGATCTGCAGCCGGTCCCACATCCGTACCGTCCGCTTGGCCGCGCGTACGGAGATCACGTCCGGGGTGGTCACCAGCAGGGCGGTGTCGGCCATCTCCACCACCGCCGCGCCGGCCCCGCTGAGCTGGGCACCGCAGTCGACCACGACCACCTCATAGCGGGCGCGCAGGGCGCTGACGATCTGGCGGGCGGCGCGGTCGGTGACCTCCTCGCCGCGTTCACCCTCGGCGGGGGCGAGGAGCAGGACCAGCCCGGTGTCGTGGCGGAAGACGGCGTCGGCGAGGACGCGCGGCGAGATGTCGGCGATGGCGGCGAGGTCGACCACGGACCGCCGGAACTGGATGTCCAGGTAGGAGGCGATGTCGCCGGTCTGCAGATCCAGATCGACCAGAGCGGTCGGCCGCCCGGAGGCCTGCGCGGCAAGGGCGAGCTGAATGGCCGCGAGCGTCGCCCCGGCTCCCCCCTTGGCGCCGCTGACCGTGACGACCGTACCGCCGACGCCGCCGAACACATCGGCGCCGTGGCCGAGATGGCGCCGTACGCCGGTCGACCACTGGGCGACGGCCTGGACTCGGCTGGCGAGTTCCTCGTACGACAGCGGGAGCGCGACCAGGCCGCGGGCGCCGGAGTCCATGGCGGCGGAGAACAGGCCGGGACTCGCGTCGGTGGTGACGAGGATGACGCCGACGGCGGGGAAGCGCAGGGCGACCTCGCGGATCAGCTCCAGGGCCGGTACCGGGCCGATCCGCTCGTGTACGACCACGACCTCGGGCAGTTCGTCCACGGACTCGGCGGCGAGGTGGGCGAGGGTGTCGACCAGTTGGGTGGAGTCGCCGACCGGTGGCTGTGGCTCGGCGTCGGGGAGCTGACTGAGGAGGGTGACGAGGGAGCGGACCGCGTCGGGGTCCGCGCCGGCCGGGAGGATCCTGGTGGGCATGCGGGCCGCCTCTCACTTGTCCGTCGCGAGTTCGTAGGTGCGGTCCTTGTCGGGCACGCTGGTCTCGCCGCCGGGCGCCACCAGCGCGAGCCGGACGCGCTGGGCGAAGGACTCGGCGTAGGTGAGGCGCTGGGCGTCGAGGGTGGACAGCGCGAAGGTGATGGGGACGGCCTGGCTGGGCTGCTGCTGGTTCTTGCTGCTGTCGGGATCCAGGGCGGTGATCCGGCCGACGTCGAGAACGCGGGCGTTCGTCACGATGATCTTCGACTGGTCCGGGTCGGCGTCCTTCTTCCCGGCGAAGGTGGCGTAGACGTTGACCCGGGACCCCGGAGTGATCTTGCCGGCCACACCCGTCGCCGCGTCGATCATGATGGCGACCTCCTGCTCTCCGGGCTGCAGGGCGGGCTGGTCGACGATCATGTCGGTCTGGAGCAGGGACCCGGCGCGCAGGGTGGTGACGGCGATCTTGCCCTGGATCTGGCGGAGATCGGTGACGGCGTTGCCGGACAGCCACCGCTCGGGCATCTTGATCTTCTCGAACTGGCCCGAGTCGAGCGCGGTGTACGGCTTGACGTCGGACCTGACCCGATAGGCGGTGACCTCGGGCCCGACCTTGGAATCCACGTCGTGGACGACGGAGAGCACGCCGGCGAACGCGCCGAGAGCGCACAGGACCGACAGGATCAGGAGTATCACGCCGCGGCGCTGACGGGAGTTCATGAACCGTGCAACCTCATTGGGGGAATCGGTCGAGCGGGATGCGGATCAGGTGCGGGCGGGTCAGGCGGGCGTGCGCTGCTCCAGGGCGCGGGGCGGGGCGGGTTCGTGGACGGGCGGGGTGGCGGAGCAGAAGACACACCGGTCGCCGATGACGTCCAGGCCGCACCAGTGACAGCTGGTCTGCCGTACGGACGTGACCAGTTGGTACAGAACGGACAGGTCGGCGAGGTAGCTGCAGAACTCGGTCATGCGGCCGGTCCCCCACCACACCGGGGACTCGGCGGGCAGCGGAACTTCGCGCAGTCCGTGCACGCTCCACTGCCCCGCGAGCCCGGCGACCCAGTCACCCTGCGTCTGCTGTCCTCTGGCGACGAGCATCCAGGTGTTGAACTCGGGTCCCTTGAGGGTGGCGCCGGGACCGACCTTGACGAGCTGCGGCTCCGGATGCGCGAGGACGGCGAACTGACTGCCGGGCATCCAGGACTTGGCGTGCGCCTTCAGCCCGACCGGCACCCGGTCCAACCGGGCCACGGAGCCGAGCACGGCCCCGGCGTGGATGTAGTGGGTGAGCAGCCGTCCGGCGGAGGCGAGCACGCCCGGACTGAGATCGCAGGAGGCGAGCTGGCGCAGCTGCCGGGCGAGCACGGAGATGCCGAGGGGCGGCAGGTCGGGCCGGAAGAAGGCGATGCGGTCGCTTTCGAGCAGCGAGCGCAGGGTGTGCAGCCGCCGTACGACGGGCTCCGGGGTGGCCTGGGAGCAGACGACCACCACATACCCGTACTGCTCGGTCAGGGTGTGGAGTTCGGTGAGCGCGTGCTCCAGCGGCCGCTGGTCGAGGCCGCTCAGCACGACGGCCGGCATGGTCCGTTCGTCCTGCGCCGGCAGTGCCATGTCGGCACTGGTGACGGCAATGGCAGTTGGCACGCGCGGCTCCCCGCTCTTCACACCCGCCGGCCCACCGGAGTAACTCCCGCGCACCGGTACGACTTCACTGCGTGACTACGTGAGCACTGTATCCACGGCCGAATGACCGGAGAACAGCGTTTGTGAAGCTCGCATGGAACTCTCCCTGCGCAAGTCCCGCCAAATCCGGACAGGTTGAGCTGCCCCATGGCTACGCATTTGGTCTGGACCTCTTGACACTCCGATTGGTCTGGACCAACTTGTACGCCAACGGTGGCCACCGTCTCTCACCCCTCCCCGCGAGTTCATATGTCGCGAAGTTGATGTATCGCGCAGCTCATCTGAATTCGGCTCCCCCGCCGAACTCCCCCACCGGAGGCCCCAGTGGACCACGCACCAGGCATACCCAGACCCCACGGCCGGCGAATCACCCTGTGGTCCGCCGCCACCGCCCTCGCCCTCTCCGTAGCGGGCCTCACCGCCGCCGCCGGCCCGGCCTCCGCGGCGGACGTCAACAACGTCAGGAACGCGGGCTACGAGTCGGGCCTGTCCGACTGGACCTGTACGGCGGGCAGCGGTACGACGGTCTCCTCCCCGGTGCACAGCGGGAGCGCCGCCCTGAAGGCGACCCCGGCCGGCCAGGACGACGCCCAGTGCACCCAGACGGTCGCGGTCCAGCCCAACTCGACGTACACGCTGAGCGGGTGGGTGCAGGGCGGCTACTCCTACCTGGGCGTGACGGGCACGGGCACGACGGACGTCTCGGCCTGGACCCCCGACTCCACGACCTGGAAGCAACTGTCGACGACCTTCACCACCGGCGCGTCCACGACGTCCGTCACCGTCTACACCCACGGCTGGTACGGCCAGGCGGCCTACTACGCCGATGACGTCTCGGTCTACGGCCCCGACGGCGGCGGAGGCGGCGACCCGGCCCCGACGGTCCCCGCGACGCCGTCCGGCCTGTCCGTCTCCGGTACGACGTCCTCGTCGGTGTCGTTGGCATGGACCGGGGTCTCGGGCGCGACGGGCTACAACGTCTACCGCGACGGCGCGAAGGTGACGGCGGTGACGGGAACGTCGGCCACGGTGACGGGGCTGACCGCCGCCACGTCGTACACCTTCCAGGTGACGGCGACGAACGCGGCGGGCGAGTCGGCGAAGTCGGCGTCGGTGACGGGCACGACGGCATCCGCCGGCACGGGCGGCGGCGGAACCGGAGCGGCCCTCCCCAAGCACGCGGTCACGGGCTACTGGCAGAACTTCAACAACGGCGCGACGGTCCAGAAGCTGTCGGACGTCCCGTCGTCGTACGACATCATCGCGGTGGCCTTCGCGGACGCGACGTCGACACCGGGCGCGGTGACCTTCAACCTGGACTCGTCCGGCCTGGGCGGCTACACGGTCGACCAGTTCAAGGCGGACATCAAGGCGAAGCAGGCGGCCGGCAAGAAGGTCGTCATCTCGATCGGCGGCCAGAACGGCACGGTGTCGATCAACGACTCGGCTTCGGCGACGAACTTCGCGAACTCGGTCTACTCGCTGATGCAGACGTACGGCTTCGACGGCGTGGACATCGACCTGGAGAACGGCCTCGACGCGACGTACATGACACAGGCGCTGAGATCTCTCTCCTCGAAGGCGGGCTCATCCCTGATCATCACGATGGCCCCCCAGACGATCGACATGCAGTCGACGTCGAACACCTACTTCCAGACGGCCCTGAACATCAAGGACATCCTCACGGTCGTCAACATGCAGTACTACAACAGCGGTTCCATGCTGGGCTGCGACGGAAAGGTCTACAGCCAGGGGTCGGTCGACTTCCTCACGGCCCTGGCCTGCATCCAGCTCCAGGGCGGCCTGGCCCCGTCCCAGGTGGGCCTGGGCCTACCGGCTTCCACGAGCGCGGCGGGCAGCGGCTACGTGTCTCCCTCGGTGGTGAACAACGCGCTGGACTGCCTGACGGCCGGCACGAACTGCGGCTCCTTCAAGCCGTCGAAGACGTATCCGGACCTCCGCGGCGCGATGACCTGGTCCACGAACTGGGACGCGTCGGCGGGGAACGCCTGGTCGGGCTCGGTGGGGGCGCATGTGCACGCGCTGCCGTAGCGAGACTGGTTCCTGACGTACGACGCCCGGGCCTTCAGCGGCCCGGGCGTCGTCGTGTGAGGGGATGCCATCCGGCCATGTTCGTGCGGGGAAGCATGTCAGCGGCACGAATACCCAGGTCAGGTCCGTACGGCCGTGCTTGTCCAGGAAGCCGGACACCTGGTGCTACAACATCCGAAAGACCTCGACATGCTCCACGCCTTCTGGAGTGCTGGGTCGCCGAGCCGCGTTCACCGATCAGCGGCCAGCACTGCCGCGAGGCCCTCTTGCAGATCTTTGACGAAATGCTCGGGAACCTCCAGCGACGGGAAATGTCCCCCGTTTTCGGGCGACCTCCATCGGACGATTTTCCGGTACCGCTCCTGCGCCCAGGGGCGCGGACACTTCTCGATGTCGCGGGGATACATACTGATTGCCGACGGGACGTCGACCCGAAGTTCGGGGTCCAGCGAGTTGTGGCTTTCGTAGTAAATGCGGGCCGACGATGCGCCGGTTCTCGTCAGCCAATACAGGGTCACGTCGTCAAGAACGCGGTCTCTGGAAATCGTCTCGAACGGGCTGTCTCCGGTGTCTGACCACTCGGCGAACTTGTCGAGGATCCAGGCGAGAAGCCCGACCGGTGAGTCGACGAGCGAGTAGCCGATGGTCTGCGGTCGGGTCGCCTGCTGCTTCGCGTACGCCGCGCGGTGGTGCCAGAAATCGCGGGTTTCCTCGGTCCACTTGCGCTCGACCGCCGTCAGCCCGTCCGTTGCCAACCCGGGCGGTCCCTGCGCGAACGTTGTGTGGATGCCGAGAACGTGTGCCGGGAACCTGCCACCGAGAACCGTGGTGATATTGCCTCCCCAGTCGCCGCCGTGGGCTGCGAACTTGCTGTAGCCGAGCCTTCCCATCAGTTCCACCCACGCGGCCGCGATCTTTTCGGTTCCCCACCCGGTGGTGACCGGCTTGTCGCTGTAACCAAAGCCAGGCAGCGATGGAACCACGACGTGGAAGGCCGGCGCGTCTGCATCCTTCGGATCTGCCAGCTCGTCCACCACATCGATGAACTCGGCAATGCTGCCTGGCCAGCCGTGCGTCAGGATCAGGGGAGTGGCATCCGCGCGCGCGGACCGGCGGTGCAGGAAGTGGATTCCCAGATCATCAATGGTCGTGCGGAACTGGCCGATCCGGTTGAGACGCTCTTCGAACGACCGCCAGTTGTACCCGGTGCGCCAGTAGTTCACGACATCGACGAGGTCGGCGAGAGGAACGCCCTGTTCCCAGCGGCGAGGGTCGGGCGCGGCGCGATGGACCGTCTCGGCCTCCGGTAGCCGCGCCGCAGCCAGTCTCGCGCGCAGATCGTCGAGGGCAGCGTCAGTTGCCCGGGCTTCAAATGCTTGCACGTCGCTGGTTGGACGGGGCATGAGACCTCCTGGCCGTCATGGATCCGGTTACGACCTATCGCGAACCGCCTAAGACGGTTCTAGCAGTCCTCCGAGTCACGCTGCAACCGGCTAAGGTGGTTCCATGCGTACCGCGTTCCCTGACTTCCGCCTCGGTAAGGTGCTGGCGACCAGCTTCACGGGGACTCTGTCGGAGCGTCATGGCGACGCTGTGGAGCGCATTCCCACGCCGCACCGACTCATCGACTGGCTGGCAGTGAACGGCCTCGCCGTGGACTCCTGCACTACTGCCCAGCTCGGCCTCGCCCGGGAACTGAGGGAGTCGATTCACGCCGCCGCGACAGCGGCCGCGATCCAGGACCCTCTCCCTGCGTCTGCTGTCCAGGTCATCAATGACTGCAGCGCTCGGGGTCAGGCCGCGGCGATCCTGACGCCCGACGGTAAGCGGCGATGGCGGCTCAGCTCCGCTTCCTGCGTGGAAGATGCCCTCAGCGTGATCGCCGCCGACGCGATCAGCGTCATCGCAGGCGAACGAGACGGAAAACTGGCCTTGTGCGCATCACCAACCTGCCAAGCCGCCTTCTTCGACACCAGCCAAAGCCGCACTCGCAAATGGTGTGACATGAACACATGTGGGAATCGTCAGAAGAAAGCGCGCTTCAATGCCAACCAGCGCAAGAACCCTGGATCAGCGGAGTGACCGTTACCTCGCTACACCCAAGTGGGCCCCACGCCTGCGACACAGCACACCGCCTCGGCCGTCAGTCGCCGTCCTCGAAGTACGCGTCCAGCACCGCGTCCAGCTGTTCGTCCCACTCCTTGAAGGACGTCCTGGACGTCGCCTCGATCTCGATCGGGTACCAGCGGCGGTCCGGGGTGTGCACGGTGATCGTGTAGCGCTTGCCGAAGCGGGGGGACTCCGTCTCGACCGCGGCGATCTCGGCCCAGGCGAACTCGCAGGACTCCTCGTCCAGGCGGAGGCGGACGCCCTTGCGGTCGGCCTCTATCCTCGCGCGGCGGTCGGAGGCCTCGAAGACCGGGCCGTCGTCGGCCTCGTCCGTGGGCTCCTCGGTCCCGGCGGATACCGGGGGCTTCTCCGACGACGCCGACGACGCCGGTGCCGGTTGCGGTGCCGACGCTTCCGCGTCCTGTGGCTCCGGCTCCGGCTCCGCCGACTCGCCGGACTTGGCCGGTGACGGGACGGTGAGTCCGGGGATGAACGCCGGGTCGAAACCGGCGCCCGTCACGGGCTCGGCCTTGAACGGCTCGGCCTCGGACGGCTTGCTGCTCGCTCCTATGCGCTGCTCCACGGCGGCAGTATGGACGACTTCCCTGTGCCAGAACCAGTCAGCCCGCCCATCCCCGGCTTCACTCACGTCACGTTCACACGAACACGCTCACCAACGCCGCCACCGCGAAGCCCGCCACCGACAGCACCGACTCCAGGACCGTCCAGGTCCGCAGAGTGTCGCGCTCACTTATGCCGAAGTACTTCGCCACCATCCAGAAGCCGCCGTCGTTGACGTGCGAGGCGAAGATCGAGCCCGCGGAAACGGCCATGATGACCAGGGCGGTGAAGGCCTGGGAGTGGTGGGTCTGCGTCAGCAGTGGGGCCACGATGCCCGCCGTCGTCACTATCGCCACCGTCGCCGAGCCCTGTGCCACCCGCAGGACCACTGAGATCAGGTAGGCGAGCACGATCACCGGCAGGCCCACGCCGTGGAACGTGTCCGACAGCGCCTGGGCCACCCCGCTCGCCTTCAGCACCGCGCCGAAGATCCCGCCGGCGCCGACCACCAGCAGGATGTTGCCGACCGGCTTGAGCGAGGAAGTCGACACCGTCTCAAGGGACTTGCGGGACCAGCCACGGCGGATGCCGAGCACCCAGTACGCCAGCAACAGGGCCAGCGTCAGCGCCACGAACGGGCTGCCGAAGAACTGCAGGACCGAGCGGAAGGGGGACGGGTCCAGGGCGATCGAGGAGAAGGTCGCGGCCAGGATCAGGATCAGGGGCGTTCCGATGATGAGCAACACCGTGCCCAGCGGTACCGGATGCTCCTGCGGTTCCACACCCTGCGCGCGCTGCTCCGCCAGCACCGCCTGCTTCGCCTCCTCCGCCGCCTCGACCATGTCCTGCGGTACGGCGACGAAGATCCGCCTTCCGATCCAGGCCGAGAACACCCAGGCGGCCAGCACGGCCGGGATGCCGCAGACGATGCCCATGAGGATGACCCAGCCGAGCTGGACGTGCAGGAGACCGGCGGCCGCTACCGGGCCGGGGTGCGGCGGCAGGAAGGCGTGGGTCATCGACAGGCCCGCCAACAGGGGCAGGCAGTAGAGGAGGATCGACCTGCCGCCTCGCTTCGCCGCCGCGTAGACGAGCGGGGCCAGGACGAAGATGCCCACGTCGAAGAAGACCGGGATGCCGAAGATCAGGCCGGTCAGGCCCATGGCGAGCGGGGCCCGCCGCTCTCCGAAGAGGGCCAGCAGGCGGGAGGCCAGCACCTCCGCTCCGCCGCTCACCTCCAGGATCGCGCCGAGCATCGTACCCAGACCGATGATGATCGCTACGTGGCCGAGGATGCCGCCCATGCCGGACTCGATGATGGAGACGGCGCTGGAGCTCTGGACGGTGCCGAAGAGCTCGGTGACCGAGAGGCCGGCCAGCAGGCCCACGGCCACGGAGACGGCGAGCAGGGCCACGAAGGGCTGGAGCCTGACCTTGATGATCAGGAAGAGGAGGAGGGCTATGCCCAGTGCTGCGACCGTGAGGAGGCCAGGGGTGCCGTCGAGGAGGAGGAGCAGGCCTCCGGTGTGCGGTGGTGGTGGCGGTGCGGTGGGGGCGGATGCGGCGAGGGAGTAGGACATTCGGGGGTCCTCTTCGTAAATGCATCGTGCTTTTGGGTAGGGGGGAGCGCGGCACGGCACCTCGGAGGGTGCCGTGCCGTGACAGGCGTACGGGGTAACGGGAGTTGAGGGAGCGTCAGGCGAGTACGGCGAGCGCGTCGATCTCGATGAGGAGGCCGGCCGGGAGGCCGACGTAGACCGTGGTCCGGGCGGCGGGCGGCTGGGTGAGGCCCTGCTCCTCGAAGTAGGTGTTGTAGATCTCGTTCATCTCGGCGAAGTGGTCCACGTTCGTCAGATAGACGCGGATCATCATCACGTCGTCCCAGCTCGCGCCGCCCTCTTCGAGGATCGCCTTGACGTTGGCGAGGGTCTGCAGGGTCTGCTCGCGCAGGGTGGGACCGGCCGGTGTCGGGGGCTTGCCGTCCTCGGCGGGCAGGAAGCCGACCTGGCCGGCGACCTGGAGGATGTTGCCCTTCTTCACACCGTGCGAGAACTTCGCGGGCGGGGTGGTGTGGGTCTTCGGGGTGAGCGCGGTCTTCTCGTTCATACCTGGCCCTTCACGGTCATGCGGGGTCCTTCTTGGGGTCCGTCACGGGTGTTCTTCCGGAGTACTCGCCGCTGATCGCGTCCGCGGTACGGCGGACCTGCGGGAGCAGGGTGAGGAGTTCCTCGCCGGTGACGACGACGTTCGGCGCGGACACCGACATCGCGGCGACCACCCGGCCGTCGGCGCCGCGGATGGGCGCGGCGACGCAGTTGATGGACTCCTCGTGGCCACCGAGGTCGGTGGCCCAGCCCTGTTCGCGCACGGTGGCCAGTTCCTTGCGGAAGGCCTCGGCGTTCGGGGTCGAACGGGGCGTGTACAGGGGGTAGTCGAGCTTGTCCGCGAGGGCGTGGCGTTCGGGTTCGGGAAGGTCGGCGAGGAGGAGTTTGGCCACGGCCGCGACCGTGATGGCGACGGGCTTGCCGATCCGGGAGTACATGCGGACCGGGTAGCGGCTCTCCACCTTGTCGATGTAGAGGACCTCGCCCTCCTCGTACACGGCGAGGTGCACGGTGTGGCCGCAGGCCTCGTTGAGCCGTACGAGGTGGGGGTGGGCGATCTCGCGGATGTCGAGGTTCTCCATCGCCTCCTGGGCGAGGGCGAAGAGGCGGGCGCCGAGGCGGTAGCGCTGGTCGGACTGGCGGTAGACCAGGCCGTGCTCGTGCAGGGTGCGCAACAGACGGAGGGCGGTTGATTTGTGCACACCCAGGCGGTCGGCGACCTGGCCGAGGTCGGCGGGGCCCTCTGCGAGCAGCGGCAGGATGCTCAGGGCGCGGTCGACGGTCTGACTCATGGGGTGTTCGCCTCCTGTGTGGCCCGCTCGGCCTGCGTCCAGCCGGGGGCGAGTCGAAGTCTCCCCCATGCGGTGTCGTCCAGAGCGGTCAGGCGGTCGGCGTGGTCCCGGGTGGGGGGTGCGGCCAGGTCGCCGGGGGCGGTGAGGGCCGCGGCGGCGAAGAGGTGGCCGTAGCGGAGGCGGGCCCGCAGGGGGAGGTTGCGGAGGGTGCCGGACAGGAAGCCCGCGGCGAAGGCGTCTCCGGCGCCGGTGGTGGCCACGACGTCCACGTCGAGGGCCGGTTCGAAGACGGCCTGCGTTGCCGTGGGACGGGGGCCGGTCGGGCGGCCCGGAGCCGGCGGGGTGCCGTCCGCGTCCGCCTGTGTCACGCCTTCGAACGCCGTCGCCCCCTGCGCGCCCTCCTTCACCACCAGCACCCCCGGCTCCGGCAGTGCCCCCCTGATCGCCTCCGGACCCCCTGTGATCCCCCAGGCCTCCTCCGCCTCGTCCTCCCCCACGAACACCACGTCGGCCCGCCGGGCCAGCTCCAGCAGTACCAGCGGGCCGTCGGCATCGCGCCACAGCCCCGGCCGGTGGTTCACATCGAAGGACAGCAGGGGGCGCCCGGGGCGGGGAGCCGTCAGTTCGTGCATCAGGTCGCGGCACTCGGCCGACAGCGCTGCCGTGATGCCCGACAGATGCAGGACCCGCCCGGCCCGCGCCGCCGCGAGGTCCACGTTCTGCGCGCTCATCGCCGATGCCGCCGAACCCGCCCGGTAGTACGCGACCTCGTGCGCGCCCGTGCCCCGGTCGCCGGCCGTGCGGAAGTACACCCCCGTGGGCCGGTCCGGGTCCCGGTGGACCGACGAGACGTCGACGCCGTACGCGGCGATCCGCTCCAGCAGATGCTCACCGAAGCCGTCCGCGCCCACCCGGCCGACCCACCGCGCGGAGTGCCCGGCGGCGGCCAGCACGCAGGCCGTGTTGGACTCGGCGCCGCCGATCGCGCGGTCGAAGGAGGGTACGTCCGCGAGGCGGCCCGGCCGGCTGGGCAGAAAGGTGACCATGGACTCGCCGAGCGCCACGACGTCCACGCGGCCGTGCGCAACGATCGAGACGTAAGCAGCGTCGTTGATGATGACTCCTGTCCGATGACCGGGCGAGGGCTCCGACGACCGGGCGACGGCTCCGTTGACCCGGTGTCGGCGAGATGCTAGACACCGCATAGCAATGCACGCAATGGCCGTTGCAGAGAATGCAACGAGCTGAGAGAGGGGCTCCATGAGCAGCAGCGAAGCGCTCGCCCGGCTGGCCGAGGAACGCGTCGACCACCGCTTCAAGGGCCTCCCGCCGGACGCCGACGGCCTCACCGTCGGCGAACTGGCCGCCCAGCGCCGCAGCCTCTTCCGCGAGGCCGACGGCTTCACCACGCCCGTCCTCGCCCTGTCCGCCGAGCGCCTGGAACACAACCTCGCGCTCATGGAGACGTACACCGCCCGGCACGGCCTCGCCTTCGCCCCGCACGGCAAGACCTCCATGGCCCCGCAGCTCTTCCACCGCCAGATCGGGCACGGCGCCTGGGGCATCACCCTGGCGGTGCCCCACCAGGTGCGCGTCGCCCGGGCGTTCGGCATCCAGCGGGTCTTCCTCGCCAATGAGCTGGTGGACACCTCGGCGCTGCGATGGATCGCCCGGGAACTCGCCGCCGACCCCGCCTTCCGGTTCGTCTGCTACGTCGACTCCGTGCGCGGCGTCGAGCTGATGGACTCCGCGCTCCAGGGCTCCGCCCGGCCCGTCGACGTCGTCGTCGAACTGGGCGCCGGGGAAGGCACCCGTACCGGCGTACGCACGGAGGCGGACGCCCGGGCCGTCGCCGACGCCGTGGCCGGCACCGGGACTCTGCGGCTCGTGGGTGTCGCCGGCTACGAGGCCCAGGTGCCGGGCGCCGACCCGGCGCTGGTGCGCGCGTGGCTGACCCGGCTGGTCGCCCTCGCTGTCGAGTTCGACAAGGCGGGGCTGTTCGCGGACGCCGACGAGATCGTGGTGAGCGCGGGCGGCAGCGAGTGGTTCGACGCGGTCGCCGACGTGTTCGCCCGGATCCCCGGTCTGTCGCTGCCCGTCCTGAAGCTGCTGCGCTCAGGCGCCTACGTCTCCCACGACGACGTGCACTACAGCAGGCTCACGCCGTTCAACCGGGTGCCCGAGGAGGGTTCCCTGGAGCCCGCCTTCCGGCTGTGGGCGCAGGTCGTCTCGCGTCCCTCGGCCGACCAGGCCTTCGTCAACGCGGGCAAGCGGGACGCCGCCTACGACCTGGACCTGCCCGTCGTCCAGGTGGTACGCCGGGACGACAAGGAGTACCCGGCCACCGGGATCGAGGTGAGCGCCCTGTCCGACCAGCATCTGTGGCTGCGCACCGATCCAGGCGCGGACATCGAGGTCGGCGACTGGATCGGCCTCGGGCTGTCCCACCCGTGCACGTCCTTCGACAAGTGGCAGCTGATCCCGGTGGCCGAGGCGGACGGCACGGTCGTCGCATACATCCGCACGTTCTTCTAGTACATCCGTTCGCTCTTCCGGGAGCCGGGGAAAGGGAGGCGGGACCATGGAGGACCTGGTCATCCGGGACGCCGACGTCGTCGACGGCAGCGGCGACGCGTCGTACCGGGCCGACGTCGTCCTGGACGGCGGGCGGATCGTCTCGATCGTCAAGGAGGCGGCTGCGGCCGGATGCCAACGACCGAGCGCCGTACGCGAGTTGGACGCCGAGGGCCTGGTCCTCTCCCCCGGCTTCATCGACATGCACGCCCACTCCGACCTCGCGCTGCTGCGCGACCCGGACCACAGCGCGAAGGCGGCGCAGGGGGTCACGCTGGAGGTCCTCGGCCAGGACGGGCTGTCGTACGCGCCGGTGGACGACCGCACGCTGGAGGAGGTGCGGCGGGCTATCACCGGGTGGAACGGGTACGGCGACGACGTCGACTTCGACTGGCGTTCGGTCGGCGGGTATCTGGACCGGCTGGACCGGGGCATCGCCGTCAACGCGGCCTATCTGATCCCGCAGGGCACCGTCCGCGCGCTCGTCGTCGGCTGGGAGGACCGGCCGGCCACCTCCGAAGAGCTGGACCGGATGCGGCAGTTGGTGGCGGAGGGGATGCAGCAGGGCGCGGTCGGGCTGTCCTCCGGGCTGACGTACACCCCCGGCATGTACGCCCCGGACGCCGAACTGACCGAACTGTGCCGGGTGGTGGCGTCGTACGGCGGCTACTACTGCCCGCACCACCGCTCCTACGGCGCCGGCGCCCTGGAGGCGTACGCCGAGATGGTCGATCTCACCCGCGACGCCGGCTGTCCGCTGCACCTGGCCCACGCGACGATGAACTTCGGCGTGAACGAGGGCCGGGCGCCCGAGCTGCTCGCGCTGCTGGACCGGGCCCTGGAGGCCGGCGCGGACATCACGCTGGACACCTACCCCTACACCCCCGGCTGCACCACCCTGGCCGCGCTGCTGCCGAGCCGGGCGAGCGAGGGCGGCCCGGCGGAGATTCTCGCCAGGCTCTCCGACCCTGCGACGGCCGAGCGGATCCGGCACGACCTGGAGGTGACCGGCTCGGACGGCTGCCATGGCGTGCCGGTGCGGTGGGAGACGATCGAGATCTCCGGCGTCTCCGATCCGGCCCTGGCCGAGTTCGTGGGCCGTACGGTGCGGGAGGCGGCGCGGAGGCGTGGCGAGGCCCCCTGGGACACCGCCCGGCACCTGCTGCTGACGGACCGGCTCGGTACGACGATCCTCCAGCACGTCGGGCACGAGGACAACGTCCGCACGATCATGCGGCACCGCGGCCACACCGGCGGCTCGGACGGCATCCTCCAGGGCGACAAGCCGCATCCGCGCGCCTACGGCACCTTCCCGCGCTATCTCGGCCACTACGTGAGGGAGTTGGGGATCCTCTCCCTGGAGGAGTGCGTCGCCCACCTCACCGCACGGCCCGCGGCCCGGCTGCGCCTGCCGGACCGCGGTCTGGTGCGCGAGGGGTACCGGGCCGATCTGGTGCTGTTCGACCCGGAGACGGTGGCGCCCGGCGCGACCTTCGCCGCGCCCCGCACGCTTCCCACGGGTATCCCGTACGTCCTGGTCGACGGCCGGTTCGTCATCGAGGACGGGAAGCGGACGGACGCGCTCGCGGGCCGGTCCGTCCGCCGTACACCACGGTGACCGTTCTTACGGCTTGTTACGGCTTGGGCAGGGTGCAGCCGGACGCGCTGAGGTCCAGCTTGTTGCCCGTGGTGAAGCAGGCCGGGATCTGGTAGGTCTCCTCGGCGTAGTTGGTGCCCTTGTGGATGGTGACGTTGCCGCTCTCGTCCACCTCGCACGGGTTGTTCACCGTGCAGGTCTCGCCGTCCTCGTTGCCGGTGTTGTTGACGGCGACGACCTTGCCGGTGCTGGTGTCGATGACCGGGGAGCCGGACGTACCGCCGATGGTGTTGCAGGAGGAGGTGTAGCGAACCGAGTCCTTCCAGGTCCAGTCGCCCTCCTTCAGCCGGTACACGAAGCCGTCGATGCTGCAGCTGTAGGTGCGCTTCCAGTAGCCGGAGACGACCTTGATGGCGGTGCCGGCGGTGGGGTGGCTGTCGTTCACGGTGAGCGGGCTGATGCCGTAGGAGCTCTTGATCTGCGCGTATGTGCTGGTCAGCCGGTAGATCGTGACGTCCGTGTCCGTCATGGTCGAGTACACGACCTGGTTGGCGCGGAGCGTGGCGACCTTGCTGCCGGCGGAGTTCAGCAGGCCGAAGGTACGGCTGGAGGACTGGCCGGTGATGACCTGGCCGGGGTCCGGGAAGCCGGTCTCCAGGCAGTGGCCGTTGGTCAGCACGAGCGCGGGGTCGCTGTCGGCCGAGTTGGGGAAGCGGATGACGGAGCCGGAGCAGTCGCTGAGCGCGACGGTGCCGGCGAAGTCGACGGTCGCCTTGGGCTTGACGGCGGTGTGCGGTGCGGCGACCGCGGGGGCGGCACCCAGCCCGGCCAGGGCCAGGGAGGAGAGCGCGGCAAGGAGAGGCTTGTTCATGTGGGGGTCCCCTCTTACGACTTGGGCGACCGGAGATCTTCCGGCCGCCCGGTCGTTTGTCATGCGCATTGTCGATGCAGGAGGGGGGCGGGAACAAGAAGCCGGCTCAGGCCATAGGGGTTTCCCTGTACGGAGCACGTGCCTTCGGCTTCGCGACGAGGGCGCCGGCCGCCGTCGAGGCTGCCCGGTGACCCGCGCCCACCGGTCAGTGGTGGTGCTTCGCGGCGCCGTGGCCGCGGCCCCGGACGCCGGGGAAGCCGGGCGAGAAGGTGGGCGCGGGGGCGCTGGACGTCGCCGGGGGCGGAGCCGAGGCCGTGGCGGTCGGGCCGCCGGTCTCCCGCGCCCGCGCCATGCGGACGGCCGGGGAAGCGGACGAGCGGGACGGCACGGCCGAGGGGGCATCGGTGACGGCCGCGGGGGAGCCGGCGGTCGCGCGAGGGCTCGGGGTGGCGGAGTCGGCGACGGCCGGACCAGACCCCTTCGAGGTGGGGGAGCCGCCCGCCACAGCGGCGATCACCGCGACCGCGCCGGCCAGCCCCAGCGCCCCGGCGACGGCCGCCAACCGGCGGCGGCCGCCCGTGCGCCGCCCGGCGCGCCGCCGCGCGGCCCGTCCCTCGCCCGGCAGGGAACGGCCGGGCGGCTCGTTCACCCCGTTCGGCTCGGCCGCCCTGTGCGGCTCGCTCGGCTCGATCAGCGAAGGCAGCTCGCGGGTCTCGTCATAGGCGCTCGTCCAGCCGTGCGCGGCGGCGGGGTCGGTGTACCCGTCGTACGCCGGAGCGGAGGCCGCCTGGGGCAGGTACACGTTCGACGAGACCGGCAGCGCGTGACCGGCGTGCGGCAGGGACTTGGGCGGCTCGGCCTCGCACCCGTCCGACGGGCCCTGGGGCGCCGGCACCTCGCCCGGCCCACGCCTGCCATCCGCACCCGTCTCTCCGCGCATCCCCGCCCCACTCCGCCTCGCTGTGCACACAAGCCGCCCGCACGGGCCCGCCCCCGGACCACCCCGCCCTGCCGGCCATACCCGGCGGAACGGCACCGCATTTTAGGGACGCAAGTGGCTCCTGACACAGCGATGGGCGATACAAGGGCAAACCTCCGCGTCTCGCGTGGTGGAAAACACGGCCCACGAATCGACAGCGAGTCGTAAGCTCACGAGCATGCAGGTGATCCAGTCGACCAAGCTCGCCAACGTCTGTTACGAGATCCGGGGCCCGGTGCTCGAGGAGGCGATGCGGCTGGAGGCGGCCGGTCACCGCATCCTCAAGCTCAACACCGGCAACCCGGCCGCGTTCGGCTTCGACTGCCCCCCGGAGATCCTTGAGGACATCCTCCGGAACGTGTCGACGGCACACGGCTACGGCGACGCCAAGGGCCTGCTGGCCGCCCGCCGCGCGGTCGTCATGCACAACCAGACCCTCGGCATCGAGACGGACGTCGAGCACGTCTTCATCGGCAACGGCGTCTCCGAGCTGATCGTGATGGCGATGCAGGGCCTGCTCGACGACGGTGACGAGGTCCTCGTACCGGCCCCGGACTACCCGCTGTGGACCGCCGCCGTCTCCCTCGCCGGCGGTACGGCCGTGCACTACCGCTGTGACGAGCAGTCCGACTGGATGCCCGATCTCGCCGACATCGAGCGCAAGGTCACCGACCGCACCAAGGCTCTCGTCATCATCAACCCGAACAACCCCACGGGCGCGGTGTACGACGAGGCGATGCTGACGGGCCTGACCGACATCGCCCGCCGGCACAACCTGCTGATCTGCTCCGACGAGATCTACGACAAGATCCTCTACGACGGTGCCACACACACCCCGACCGCCAGGATCGCCCCGGATCTGCTCACCCTCACCTTCAACGGCATGTCGAAGGCGTACCGGGTGGCGGGCTACCGGGTGGGCTGGATGTCGATCTCCGGGCCGCGCGCCCACGCCGATTCCTACATCGAGGGCCTGACGATCCTGGCGAACATGCGCCTGTGCGCCAACATGCCGGGGCAGCACGGCGTGGTCGCCGCGCTCAGCGGACGCCAGTCGATCGACGACCTGGTGCTGCCGGGTGGCCGGCTGAAGGAGCAGATGGACACCGCGCACGAGCTGCTGACGCAGATCCCGGGCGTGAGCTGCGTACGGCCCAAGGGCGCGCTGTATCTCTTCCCGCGCCTCGACCCCCAGGTCTTCAAGATCAAGGACGACCGGCAAATGGTCCTGGATCTGCTGCGCCAGGAGAAGATCATGGTCGTCCAGGGCACGGGCTTCAACTGGCCCGAGCCGGATCACTTCCGGGTCGTGACCCTGCCGACGGTCGGCGATCTCCGGGACGCGATCACCCGGATCGGCACCTTCCTGGACGGATACAGCCAGCCGTAGCCGACGCGCTCCATTCCGTGATCGGTCTCAACTTTAGACGAAATCCAAGCTAGGATGGCTTCCTGTCAGAGCACAGGAGGCCATCCCCATGTACGAACCGATCCGCACCAAGTCGGTCCACAGCACGATGGCCGGCACCACCTCCGACTTCCCCCACCGGTCGCGCGAGGAGGAGCTGGACATCCAGCTCGCCGGCCATCTCGCCGCGCTGCTGGCCGTGACGGACGACCTGCGGGGGCTGAGCCCGTCGGCCGACCTGGACACCGCCGCGGAACGCCTGGCCGGCGAGGTGAGCCGACTCCGAGGCGGGCGTACCCCGATGCGCGCGACACCGGCCGCGGAAGGTGACCCCGCCTCCCTGCACCAGCGCGCCCACGCGCTCGCCGGCCGGGCGCTCGTGGTCGCCGCCTCGCGTGCGGACACGGCCGTGGCGATCCTCGCGGCCGAGCGGATGGACGCCCACACCGCTGCGCTGGCCGACCCCAAGGAACTCAGCGCCGCCCACTGACCCCACCGGGGTCACCCCGATCGGCCCCGGTCCGCGTGCACCCGCAGCGACGCGCGGACCGGGAGCCATGGGAACTGCGTTGGCTTTGACCGCACGCGGCGGAGCCGCATATCGATACGGCCCCGCGCTCCTTGGTGCGTTGCCGTGCCGGGGCCGGTCCGTCGCCCCGTTCACCTCCGAGACCCAGGTGGCCGGTGGAAAAGGCGAAGGCCTGCCGTCGTGCTCCCGCGGGGCGAGCGGGAACGTGACGACAGGCCCTGGGCCCCCACGCCGTTGTGCGGGCCTCGCCGGCATGTCACCACGGCCGGCCGTGACGATCGCTGGTCAGGGCACGGCGGCCGGCCGTGGAGTCTCGGGTGGGGCTAGCCCAGGCGCTCCACAAGCGCGTGGTACTGGTCCCACAGCTCCTTCGGGGTGTGATCGCCGAAGGTGTTGAGGTGCTCGGGGACGAGCGCCGCCTCCTCGCGCCAGACCTCCTTGTCGACCGAGAGCAGGAAGTCCAGGTCGGAGTCGGCCAGTTCGAGCCCGTTGGTGTCGAGTGCCGCGCGCGTCGGCAGCACGCCGATCGGCGTCTCGACGCCCTCGGCCTTGCCGTCCAGGCGCTCCACGATCCACTTCAGGACGCGGGAGTTCTCACCGAAGCCCGGCCAGACGAACTTGCCCTCGTCGTTCTTGCGGAACCAGTTGACGTAGTAGATCTTCGGGAGCTTCGCCTGGTCCCTGCCCTTGGCGACATCGACCCAGTGGCCCATGTAGTCGCCCATGTTGTAGCCGCAGAAGGGCAGCATCGCGAACGGGTCGCGGCGCAGCTCGCCGACCTTGCCCTCGGCGGCGGCGGTCTTCTCGGAGGCCACGTTGGCGCCGAGGAAGACGCCGTGGTTCCAGTCGAAGGACTCCGTCACCAGCGGTACGGCGGTGGCGCGGCGGCCGCCGAAGAGGATCGCCGAGATCGGCACGCCCTTGGGGTCCTCCCACTCCGGCGCGATGATCGGGCACTGGGCGGCGGAGACCGTGAAGCGGGAGTTGGGGTGCGCGGCGGGCTCCGCGGACTCCGGCGTCCAGTCCCGGCCCTTCCAGTCCGTCAGGTGGGCCGGAGTCTCCTCGGTCATGCCCTCCCACCACACGTCGCCGTCGTCGGTGAGCGCGACGTTGGTGAAGACCGCGTTGCCCCACAGGGTCTTCATCGCGTTGGCGTTGGTGTGCTCACCGGTGCCGGGCGCGACGCCGAAGAAACCGGCCTCGGGGTTGATCGCGTAGAGGCGGCCGTCCTCGCCGAACCGCATCCAGGCGATGTCGTCGCCGATGGTCTCGACGGTCCAGCCGGAGATCGTGGGCTCCAGCATGGCGAGGTTGGTCTTGCCGCAGGCGCTCGGGAAGGCGGCGGCGACGTACTTGGACTCGCCCTGCGGCGGGGTGAGTTTGAGGATCAGCATGTGCTCGGCCAGCCAGCCCTCGTCACGCGCCATGACGGAGGCGATACGCAGCGCGTAGCACTTCTTGCCGAGCAGGGCGTTGCCGCCGTAGCCGGAGCCGTAGGACCAGATCTCGCGCGACTCGGGGAAGTGCGAGATGTACTTGGTGGAGTTGCACGGCCACGGAACGTCGTCCTGGCCCTCCGCCAGCGGGGCGCCGACCGAGTGGACGGCCTTCACGAAGAAGCCGTCGTCGCCCAGCTCGTCGAGGACCGCCTGTCCCATGCGGGTCATGGTGCGCATGGACGCGGCGACGTACCCGGAGTCGGTGATCTCCACGCCGATCGCGGACAGCCTGGAGCCGAGCGGGCCCATGCAGAAGGGGACGACGTACATGGTGCGGCCGCGCATCGAGCCGCGGAAAATGCCCTGCTCACCGGAGAAGACCTCGCGCATCTCGGCGGGAGCCATCCAGTGGTTGGTCGGGCCGGCGTCCTCCTCCTTCTCGGAGCAGATGAAGGTCCGGTCCTCGACACGCGCGACATCGGTCGGGTCGGAGGCGGCGTAGTAGGAGTTGGGGCGCTTGATCGGGTCGAGCTTCTTGAAGGTGCCCTTGGCTACCAGTTCTTCGGCCAGCCGCTCGTACTCGGCCTCGGAGCCGTCACACCAGACCACGCTGTCCGGCTGGGTCAGTTCGGCGATCTCGTTGACCCACGAGATCAGTTCCTGGTGGTTGGTGGGGGCGGGAGCCGCGATGTCGCGCGCCACGATTGCTCCTAAGTGAGGGATATTTGCCCTGGTGAGGGATTTTTCCTTGGGGCCCCGTGGGGGCTGCGACCCGGATGCTTCGCAGTCGCTTTGACTGTGGGCGCTCATCCGGTGCCGACCGCACTCATTTGATCATCCGTCCCGGGTGCGCATATGTCCAGGGGGTGTCACAGGTGAGCGGCGTGAGGAAGGCCACGGTTTTCGCGTCTTTCCTGCATATCTCCGTGTTCCTTTACGTGCACGTTGAGTTCGCCTGAAAGACTTTTTGAACGTCTCGGCCGGGTCGCCCATGAGACGATGGCCACTCCGGACCACTCCGGGGTGCGAGACTGATCCGTAACTTACGGTTCCGTAGGTACGATGCGGCCCATGACTGCGTCCGCCTCCGACGCGCCCATGGACTCGCCGGCCGCCGGCCGCGGTCCCGTCGCGCTCTCCCTGCCGCATCCGGTCAAGCCCAGGCTCCGTGGCTGGCTGCACCTCGGCATGTTCCCGGCCGTACTCATCGCGGGCCTCGTGCTCACCGCCCTCGCCGACTCCACCAGAGGCCGTGTCGCCTGCGGGATCTACGTCCTGACGGCCTGCCTGCTCTTCGGCGTCAGCGCGCTGTACCACCGGGGCAACTGGAGCCCCCGGATGGACGGCGTCCTGCGCCGCCTCGACCACGCCAACATCTTCCTGATCATCGCGGGCACCTACACCCCGCTGACCCTGCTGCTCCTGCCCGGCGCGAAGGGACAGTGGCTACTGTGGGGCATCTGGGCCGCCGCCGCGGCCGGCATCGTCTTCCGCGTCTTCTGGGTCGGCGCACCACGCTGGCTCTACACCCCTTGCTACATAGCGATGGGCTGGGCGGCCGTCTTCTTCCTGCCCGACTTCCTGCGCACCGGCGGTATCGCGGTCCTCATCCTGGTGATCGTCGGCGGCCTGCTCTACAGCGCCGGCGGCGTGATCTACGGCATCAAGCGCCCGAACCCGTCACCGCGCTGGTTCGGCTTCCACGAGGTCTTCCACTCCTTCACGCTCGCCGCGTTCATCGTCCACTACGTCGGCATCTCGCTGGTGGCCTACCAGCACGCATAGCGCTCCGGCCCCCTCTCTCCCTCTCCCGGCCACGGCTCCCCAGCCGTGGCCGTTTTCGTATGCCGGAAACCATCTTTCGCCTGCCTGGCACAAGCTCTCTATTGACAGTAACCAGATTTTGAGAGTTACTCTCATTTCATGGTTACTGTCACTCACGTCGTCGGAACACGGCACGACCCCCGCCGCTGGTGGGCCCTCGGGGCCCTGGTAGCGAGCATGCTGGTGCTCGCCTTCGACTCGACGATCCTCAACGTGGCCCTGCCGACCATGGCCGGGCAGCTCGGCGCCACGACCGGGCAGCAGCAGTGGATGGCCGACGCGTATGTCGTCGTCTTCGCCGCGCTGATGCTCCCGGCGGGCCTGCTCGGTGACCGGTTCGGCCGCCGGCTGATGCTGATCGCCGGACTCGCCGTCTTCCTGGGCGGCTCGGTGCTGGGCGCCCTGGCCGGCGATGTGAACGCCGTGATCGCCGCCCGCGCGGTCATGGGCATCGGCGGCGCGCTGATCATGCCGCTGGCCCTGGCTGTGCTGCCCGCGCTGTTCGGCCCGGAGGAGCGCGGCAAGGCCGTCGGCCTGATCACCGCCGCCTCCGCCCTCGGCATGCCCCTCGGCCCCCTGGTCGGCGGCTTTCTGCTGAACCACTTCTGGTGGGGCTCGGTCTTCCTGATCAACATCCCGATGGCCGCCATCGGCATCGCCGCCTGTGTCTTCCTGCTGCCGGAGACCCGGGACCCGGCCACCCCGAAGGTCGACCCCGTCTCCACCGCACTTTCCGTGGCCGGCCTGGGCGCCCTCATCTACGCGATCATCGAGGCCCCGGACCGCGGCTGGGGCGACGGCCTGGAACTGGCGATGTTCGCGGCGGCCGCCGTCCTGCTCGGCTCCCTGGTGCTGCGCGAACGGCGGGTGTCCCGCCCCATGCTGGACATGGGCCTGCTCACGCACCGCGGCTTCCTGCTCAACACCGTCGCCGCGACCCTGGTGATGTTCGTGCTGTCGGGCCTGATGTTCGCCGTGCCGACGTATCTGCAGGCGGTCCTCGGCCACGACGCCTTCGCCACCGGTCTGCGGCTGCTGCCCATGATGGCCGGGCTGCTGGTCGCCGCGAAGGGCGCCCAGCCGTTCGTCGCCCGGTTCGGGGCGCGCGCGGCGGTCAGCGCGGGTCTGGTCGTGCTCGCCTTCGCCGCCCTGCTGGGCAGCCGTACGACCGTGCACGACGGCTATGGATTCACCGCGCTGTGGCTGTCGATCACGGGGCTGGGCTTCGGCTTCTCGGTGGTCCCGGCCATGGACGGCGCGCTCGGTGCCCTGCCCGCCGCTCGGGCCGGCAGCGGCTCCGGGCTGCTCAGCACCTTCCGTCAGGTCGGCGGCGCCATCGGTATCGCGCTGCTCGGCAGCCTCCTCGCGAGCGCCTTCCGGGACCGGCTCGACGTGGCCGGTCTGCCCGGGCCGGCGGCCCACACCGCCCGGGAGTCCGTGGTCGCCGCCCATGTGGTGGCCGCACACACCGACTCGGCCCGTCTGGCGGCGTCCGCAAATATGTCGTACGTCCACGGCATGACCCTGGTGCTGCTCGTCTGCGGTGCCGCCGCCCTCCTGGCCGCCCTGCTCGCGGCCCTGCTGCTGCCCAGTACGCCGGTGGTGCGCCACATGCCGCGAGAGGAGGACGAGGAGACTCCGGCCGTGGCCGCCCCCGTCGCGGATGCCGGACAATGACCGGCATGACGGCCGCACGCACCCCCAGCACCGCCCCCGCCGACCGGCCCCGCCTCGGTCTGCGGGAACGCAAGAAGATCAAGACCCGGGAGGCGATCCGCGCGGCGACCTACGCGCTGATCAAGGAGCAGGGCTACGACGCCACGACGATCGACCAGATCGCCGAGCGCGCCGAGGTGTCGCCGTCGACCGTCTTCCGGTACTTCCCGACCAAGGAGGACATCGTCCTCACCGACGAGTACGACCCGGTCATCCTGGCGGAGATCAGGCAGCGGCCCGTCGAGGAGCCCTGGCCGGACACCGTCCGGTATGTCATGCACCGGGCCGTCGAACTCGGCACGTCCGAGGACGAGGAGGTGTCCCGGCTGCGCACCCACCTCATGGTCCAGGTCCCGGCAGTGCGCTCGCGGATGATGGAGAGCATGTCGGCCACCGGCCGCATGCTCTGCGAGGCCATCGGCGAGCGCACCGGCCGCGACCCGGACAGCCTGGAGGTCCGGGTCTACGCCATGTCCCTGATCGGTGGCCTGATGGAGACCTCGATGTACTGGGCCGAGAACGGCCACCGGGACGACTTCACGACCCTGATCGACCGCGCCCTGGACGTCATGGAGCACGGCCTGCCCGGCGAAAACCCCTGAGGTCCGCGCCGCCTCCCGTGCGATGCTGACGGAGTGAACGGACCCGAGATCCACGTCGAAGTCGCCCCCGCGCTCCACCTGTTCGTGCCGGCCGCCCGGCGGGCCGGCTCGACACCGCTCGGCACGGACGGCGTCGCCACGCTCGGCCATGTCATCGAGTCCCTCGGCGTCCCGCTGACCGAGGTCGGCGCGCTGGTCGTGGACGGCCGCGCGGTACCGGTCTCCCACATCCCGAAGGCGGGCGAGACGGTGCGGGTACGCCCCGTCGAGCGCCCCCAGCAGGTCCCCGGCGCCCCGCTCCGCTTCCTCCTCGACGTCCACCTCGGCACCCTGGCCCGCCGGCTGCGGCTGCTCGGCATCGACGCGGCGTACGAGTCGACCGACATCGGCGACCCGGCACTCGCCACCCGCTCGGCGGCCGAGAAGCGGGTGATGCTCAGCCGCGACCGGGGCCTGCTGCGCCGCCGCGAACTGTGGGCCGGTGCGTTCGTCTACAGCACCCGTCCCGACGACCAGCTGCACGACGTCCTCGACCGCTTCGCCCCCGCCCTTCGTCCCTGGACCCGCTGCACCGCCTGCAACGGCCTGCTCAGACAGGCCACCAAGGACGAGGTCGCCGCCCAGCTCAAGCACGGCACCCAGCGCTCGTACGACGTCTTCGCCCAGTGCGCGGACTGCGGCCGCGCGTACTGGAAGGGCGCGCACCACGACCAGCTGGAGGCGGTCGTGGAGCGGGCGTTGAGCATGCGCACCCAGAGGGGCTGAGTACGCGCGCCCACTGGTGTGGCCCAGAGCCCGGTGGACGTACGCCAGGCTCTGGGCCGTGTTCGTGCAGTGGGGCGCTCAGCTCACCCTGGGGGCGATGATTCTCAGCGGCGCCTGACGTCTCCCTTGCCGCAGGCCACTCCGTCCCGGTCCGGGTCGAGGCCCAGCGGGTCGTCCCCGCCGTTGACCCTCAGGGGACCGTAGTCGTTCCGCCGCAGCCAGGCGCAGCGCGCGGCGGTCGTCTTCTTCACCTGCGCCGGGAAGGCCGTCGGCACGCACACGTTGATCGAGCCGTAGTGCCGGTCGCAGCCGGACAGGGTCGGGCTGACCTGCTGGGACGTGCGCTTCTTGGCGGGCCCCGAAACCTGGCCGGTGAGGCCGTCGGCGAAGGCGTGGATGTGCGGGGAGGCGGTGGCGGCGGTCAGGGCCGCCGGGCCCGTCAGATGCACCCACTGGGCCACCGAGGGCACCCCGTTGGCGTCGACCGCGAACAGCATGTACCAGCCGGGCGGCGCCAGGTTGGGGTTGTTCGTCACGTTCAGGTCGACGTTGTTGCCGTCCACCGAGAGCGGCAGATCCACGAACCGCTGATTCGGATCGGACGAATGAGTCACCGCGGCCGGGCGGATCAGCTCCGCCTTGGCGATCGGCCGGTCGACGGTGATCCGCTGGGTGTCGCCGTACTTCCACTCCTGGTTGATCACGGAGGTGATCGTCGGGCGGGTGCCCTTGTAGAGGTACGGCGGGGTGTAGATCGACACGTTGTGGTTCCAGCTGCCGTTGCCCGGGTTGTCGCCGGTGGCCATCACCCGGCCGTCGGGCAGCAGGAACGCCGAGGAGTGGTAGCCGCGGGACTCGGGGTCGGCTGCCACCTGCTGGAAGGCGTTGGTGGCGGGGTCGTAGAGCGAGGACTCGTACACGGGGTTGGCGCGGTTGTGCAGGGCGCCGCCGGTCTCCAGCACCTTGCCGTCGGGCAGCAGCACGGTGGAGACGTACATCTTGCCCTGGCTGCCGGTCTCCGGGACCTTGCCGTTGCCCAGGTCGACCGTGCCCTGCGGGATCGGCGGCCCGGCGACGTACGACGGGTTCGCCTGCTTGAGGTCGATCACGTCGGTGAGGCGATTGGCGTCGGGGTTGGAGTCGATGTTGCCGCCGCCGACCGTCAGCACCCGCTGGTCCTGCGCCGGAGGAAGCAGCACGGACGACGACTGGTCCCGCTGGTCCTTGTTCTGCAGGCCCGGGATCTGGGTGACCGTGTTGGCGCCGTAGTCGTAGATCGCCGAGCCGGTGCCGGGGATGTTGTTGCCGAAGACATGGCTGCCCGTGTAGAAGAGGCGGCCGTCCTGCATGAGGACCATCGCCGGGTACAGACCCCAGAACGACCAGGTCTGGTTGACCTTCCACGTCGGCAGCCACTGCTGGTCCTTGTCGGACCAGCGCTCGGCGGTCACGGACCCGGTGGAGTCCTCGCGCAGCCCGCCGAAGGTGATGACGTCACCGTTGCCCAGCTCGGTCGCCGACGGGTACCAGTGGCCGTCGTTGAGGTCGTTGGTCCTGGTGTACGTCTCGGTCTTCGGGTCGAAGATGTACGAGTCCTTGAACCCCTCGTAGCCGTGTGTGCCGTTCGGGTCCGGATAGGACTTGTTGCCGCTCAGTACGAGCACCCGGCCGTCCTGGAGCTGGACGTGTCCCGCGCAGAACATGTCCTTCGGCGTGGGGATGACCTTGTAGGTGCCGGCGGCGGGGTCGTACACCGCGCTCGTGAACGTGCCCGCGTTGAAGGCGTCCTGGCTGTTGCCGGAGCCGGCGATCAGCAGCACCTTGCCGTTGCTGAGCACGACGGAGTGCATGGAGCGGACCGGGTTCTGTGTCGGCAGGACGGACCAGCTGCCGTTGGCGCACTGGTCGTTGGTGCCGGTGCACTGGGCCGGCGGCGTCACGTCCGGGACCTGGTCCATGGTGTAGTCGTCGGTGGTCGCCGAGCCGGTGCCGTAGACGGAGACACCCCAGGTGATGCGGTCGGTGCCGGGCGGGATCTCGGGGGTGCGGACGGTGGCCTGCGTCCAGGCCGAGGCCATGTCGAGGGTCTTGACGTCGGTCCAGTACTGCCAGCCGGCGGTGGTGTCGTGCCGGAACAGTGTGACGTTGGCGTCCGGGGTGGTGGTCTTGTACCAGACCCCGAGGTCGTACTGCTTGCCGACGGTCACCGCCGGTGCGCAGTCGGTGGACTCGGTGAGCATCGCCTTGCGGTCGCCGTCGACCCGGCGGGTCAGCGTGACCTTCATGGCCTTCGATCCGGAGTGCGCGTCCGAGGTCGTCTCGAAGCTGAAGTCGTTGTCGCCCCAGCCCGACTTCTCCCAGCAGTACGGCATGCCGTCCGTACCGGCGGTCTCGAAGCCCGGGTTCTTGATCAGGTTGGCGGCCTCGGCGCTCTGCGGCGCGGCCAGGAGCAGCCCGGCGGTCAGGGCGCCCACCCCGGCCAGCGCGGTTCGTCTGCGGTACTTGCTCAAGCGGCTCTCCTTGCTCGGCTCCCCCGGCGGCGGGGGAGGTAGACCAGCGCTTCGGTCCCGACGAAGCGCAGGACGAACGTCATGACCAGCGCGAGCGCGGTGGCGGGCAGGGCGCCCATGCCGAACCGGCCGACGAGCAGCGCGATCAGCGGGATGCGCAGCACCAGGTCGGCGTTGGCCAGCAGCGCGAACCGGCCGAGCCGGTCCCACCAGCGGCGGTGTGCGCGCCGGTCGCGGAACAGCAACTGCTCGATGAGCAGGAAGTTCCAGGCGACGCCGAACTGGTTGGCGAGGATCTCGGCGGGCACGTAGTGGATGCCGAGCACGGTCAGCGCCCAGAGTCCGACGAGGTTCGGCACGAAGCCGCTGGCGCCGATCAGCCCGAAGCCGACCATGCGGGCGACGGGCGAGGCGGTGCGCAGCCCGGCCAGATGGCGCAGGAAGCGGAAGCCCTCCTGCGCGGTCGACTTGGACTCCCCCGCGAACCGGTCCTGGAAGACGAACGGCACCTCGGCGACCCGGCCCGGACGCCTTCTGACGGCCAGCTCCAGGAGGATCTTGTAGCCGAGAGGCTTCAGCGCCTCGGTGCTGAAGCCGCCGCGCCGGATGGCGAAGAAGCCGCTCATCGGGTCACTGATGCCGTGCAGCCGGCGCGGGAAGAGGGCCTTGGTGAGCCAGGTCGCGCCGCGCGAGACGGCCACCCGGTAGCCGCCGGCGAGCCCGGCCCGGCTGCCGCCCTCGATGTACCGGGAGGCGACGACGAGGCCGGCGTTCGCCCGCTCGCCGGCGGCCACCAACTCCGGTATCAGGGAGGGCGGATGCTGGCAGTCGCCGTCCATGACGACGATCCAGTCCGAGGTCGCCGCCTTCAGCCCCTCGACGACCGCCCCGCCGAGCCCGCCGGCGGGTTCCGCGCGGTGCAGTACGGCCACCGGGAACGGGCAGTCCTGGGCGGCCGCGCGGATCACCTCGGGGGTGTCGTCGGTGGAGTCGTCCACGAAGACGACCTCACAGGGCAGCCGCGCGGGCACGGACTCGGTGATCAGTCGCAGCAGCCGCCGGATGTTCGCGGACTCGTTGAAGGTCGGGACGACGACGGTGACGGCGCCGGGTTCAGCGACCTCGACGGCGTCCAGGCCGGGTATCGGGGCGGTGTGCTCGCTCATCGGGCGCCACCCGCTGCCTGGATGCGGCGGATCTCGATGCGGTCGGGGCCGCTGCCGAAGGTGGCGACCGGCGTGGAGTGCTGGATGGCGGCCCTGACGCCCGGCAGGTCCTTGGCGTCACGGCGGACGGTCGGCGAGGCGACGACGTAGTCGAGGTCCCGGTAGCCGTGCGGCAGGGTCTTGGTGACCGCCGGGTCGAGGTCGGCCTTGTAGAACCAGATGGCGCCGAGCCCGGGCCGGTATCCGGCGTGCACGAGGTCCAGCCAGAGGGCGTCGTCGACGAGGACGCGGGTTTCCTTCGGGTCCGCCACCCGGGTGCTGAGCCAGTGGGAGGCCTGTCGGTAGGGCTTGTTGGCGTCGGCGGTGACGGCGGTGCGGTCGCCGTCGTACCAGTGCGGTACGACATAGCCGCCGGCGGCGAGCGCGAGCACGGCGGCGAGCGCGTACCGGCCCCCGGTGACGTACCGGTTCTCGCTCTCGGCGCGCCATCTGCGGATGACCGCGTGTGCGACGGACGCGGCGCCGCCCGCCAGGACCAGGCCGAGGAAGGGCAGCGCGCCGATGACGTACATGGCGGGCAGATAGCCGCCCGGACGCAGGGCGACGGCGGCCAGGACGGCGACCGTCAGCGCCGGACCGGCGAGGGCGCGGGCGGTGACCGACCAGCGCCAGGTGAGCAGCAGGAGCAGGGCTCCGGCGAGGCCGCCGAGGGGCAGGACGCGGTCGTAGTACAGCCAGGAGTGCAGGACGCCGTACGAGCCGGAGCCCTGGTCGAGGATGAATCCCGAACCCGGCCTGGACATCTGGTACTTGATGCCGTCCCACAGCGAGACATGCCCGGCGCCCGGGAACAGCTCGCCCTTCAGCAGGGCGAACAGCGGGTAGGAGAAGCCGATCAGGGCGCAGGCGGTGACGGCTCCGGTGAGGGCGAACTTGCGGGTGTCGCGGTGGCTGTGCCGCCACATGGTGACGAACAGGGCGGGCAGGACGACGAGCATCGTCTCCTTGGTGAGTACGCCCGCGGCGGCGGCGAGGCCCGCGCCGAAGTGGTGCCAGAGGTGGCGGCTGGGCGAGGCCGCGAGGCAGAACGCCAGCAGCAGCCACATCACGGCGATGTTGTCGAGGAAGATCTCCCGGCTGAGCACGACCGCGAGCGGGGAGAGCCCGAACAGGGCCATGCCGAGTCCGGCGGCCCAGCGGGGCAGCGAGAGCCGGCGCCCGAGGACATAGACGAGGACCGCGCTGACCCCGCTGACCAGCAGCATCACGATCCGCATGGTGCCGACGGTCATCGAGCCGGGGCTGATCGCCGAGGGGATCCAGCCGGCCAGGGCTATCTGGATCCAGCCGAGCGGCGGGTGGTCGTACCAGTAGGTGTAGTGGGCGAGGCCCCGGCCCTGCTGGACGGCCCAGGCCTGGGCGAGGTAGGTGCCCTCGTCGTCGCTGAGGGTCGGGTAGTCGGCGATGTTCCAGCCCTGGACGACGAGGATCGCGGTGAGCAGAGCGCCGCAGAGCAGCAGGTCGGGGCGGGAGGCGCGGAGTCGTACCGGAGGCCGCGTTCGACCGGTCGAACGGGTCGTGGGCGCAGCCTGGCGCTGCGCGGGGACCGAGGCTGCGGTCACCGCGGGAAGAGTGGAGGTCACGCAGGAAGGTCCTCTCGGAGGGACTCGGCCGCGGTGAGGTGCGCGCCGACGTGCGAGGTCAACTCCCAGTCGTTCCGGCCGCGTTGCTCGCGCCACACGGCGCGGATCGCGGCACCGGCGAGGAGGACCTGGTAGAAGGGCCCGCCCACGATGAGCTTCACGTAGTGGACGAAGCGGACCCTGAGGCCGTACTGAACGCCGAAGTCGTGCAGTCCGACCACCTCGAAGACGAAGGTGACGACGGCGGTGACCAGGGGCAGGAAGGTGAGGAAGGCGATGCCGACGGGGACGTCGAGGAAGAGCGCGACGGCCGCGTTGAGCGGGATGATGACGCCGGAGAAGGCCTGCATGAACGGGGTCATCAGGGTGTACCGGGCGAGCAACCGCTGTCCGAATCCCGGGAGTTGCTTCCAGTCCTTCTTCCGGTACACCTGCAGGAAGCCCTGGTTCCAGCGGGTGCGCTGCTTGAGCAGCGACATCAGCGAGCCCGGGGTCTCCTCGCGGGTGACCATGTCGGAGTCGTAGGCGACGACGACCTTCTTGCCGACGGACGAGAGCCGGACACCCAGGTCGCAGTCCTCCGCGAGGCAGTTGGGGTCCCAGCCGTCCGCCTGCCTGAGGACGTCGGTCCGTACGAAGACGGTGTTGCCGCCGAGCGGGATGAACCCCTTCTGTGCGTGCAGGTGCAGCCGGGAGCGGAACCAGAAGAAGTACTCCAGGCAGTTGCGCAGGCTGTACCAGCTGGAGTGGAAGTTGATGAGCTGGACGCCGCCCTGGACGACATCCGCCCGGGTCGTCCGGAAGGCGTGGTCGACGTGGGCGAGCAGCTCCGGATGGACCTGGTCCTCGGCGTCGAAGACCCCGACGACGTCGCCGCGGCAGTGCGGCAGCGCCGTGTTCATGGCCTTGGGCTTGTTCTTCTTCTCGTGGGTGTCGACGACGACCCGGACGCGCGGGTCACGGGCGGCGGCCCTCTCGGCCACCTCCGTGGTCTCGGGGTCGTCGTGCCCGACGATCACGATGATCTCGAAGTCGGTGTGTGTGGACTCCAGCAGCCGCTGGATGGTGTGGTCGAGCACGGCTTGCTCGTGCCGGGCCGGCAGGAGCAGCGAGAAGGACAGCTGCTCGGCCCCGTCCGGCCTGCCGAACCGGGTGGAGGCCAGCACCTCGGGCGTGCGCCACGCGTGCATCTGCCACCACAGGGTGAAGGCCGCCATCCAGAACAAGGCCAGTGAGACGGCAGCGATGAAGACAGACGTCAGCAAAAAGATCCCCCCAGATCCCCTGATATCCCCCAGCGCACGCGACGGTGGGTCACATTCGCCGCATCGCTGTGGAGAGCGTAGGGGGGTTTTGTGAAGCGTGGGAGCTCTTCCGATAAATAGCTTGTTTCGGAACGGTGGTACGGGAAGCGGTATCTATCCGAACACCCGCTCACTTTCGGACAGTTCGCCCCTACCCCGCTCCCTGCGTCTACGCAGCTCAGCGGTCGTTGAGCAGCGCCCGCAGCCGTTCCGGGTCGGTCGTCGGCGCGTCACAGGTGAAATTGCGGCAGACGTAAACCGCAGGTTGACCGCCCACGAGCGGGCGGCCGGCGACGAGCGGGAATTCATCACTCTCCGCAGCACCCATGGCCACGACTGCGCCCGGGGCGGTGCCCAGAAGTGCCGTACGGTGCAGGGCCGTTGTCTTCTCGTCCGCGAGGTCGGGTCCGACGACGGCGATCTCCTTCGGCCCGTCGAGAAGGGCCTCGGCGACGGCCAGCCCCCAGCCGATGAACCGGGGCACGCGCGGCCCGAGGGCCTTCACCACGCCCAACGCCCGCTCGGCGGCTGTCCGATGAGGCTCGGAACCGGTGTGCGCGGCATAGCTCAGCAGGGCGCCGGCCGCGGCGGTCCAGCCGGAGGGGGTGGCGTTGTCGGTGGGGTCCTGCGGCCGGCGGATGAGCTGTTCGGCGTCGGCGGCGGTGTCGTAGAGGGCGCCGGTCCCGGGGTCCGTGAAGCGGGCGAGCACATGGTCGAGGAGCAGCCCCGCGAAGTCCAGCCAGACGCCCTCCCCCGTCACCGAGGCGAGCGCCAGGAAGCCCTCGGCGACGTCGGCGTAGTCCTCCAGGACACCGGCGTTGGGGCCGACCCGGCCGTCCTTGCTGGTGCGGGCGAGCCGGGCGTGTTCGTCGAGGTGCACACGGACGAGGAGGTCGGCGGCGCCGAGTGCGGCCTCGATCAGATCGGGCCGGTCGAAGTAGGCGCCGGTCTCGGCGAGCGCGGCGACGGCGAGGCCGTTCCAGGCGGCGACGACCTTGTCGTCCCGGCCGGGTGCGGGGCGCTGGCGCCGTTCGCGCAGCAGCCGCTGCTGGACGGAGGCGATCTTCTCGGCGTCGAAAAGTGTTTCCTGCTGGGGCAGTTGGAGGACGGACTGGCCGTGCTCGAAGGTGCCCTCGTCGGTCACGCCGTAGTACTGGGCGGCGAGGTCACCGTCCGCGTCGCCGAGGACGGCGCGCAGCCGCTCGGGCGTCCACACGTAGTACGCGCCCTCGACATGCCGCCCGCTCCCGTCGTCGCTGTCGGCATCGAGGGCCGAGGCGAACCCGCCTTCGTCCGTGCGGAGTTCGCCGACGAGGAAGTCGGCGGTCTCCAGGGCCACGCGCCGGGCGAGATCCGATCCGGTGGCCCGCCAGAGGTGAGCGTAGACCCGGCACAGCAGCGCGTTGTCGTACAGCATCTTCTCGAAGTGCGGCACGATCCAGTCACGGTCGACGGAGTACCGGGCGAAGCCGCCACCCAGCTGGTCGTAGATCCCGCCCCGGGCCATGCGCTCGCAGGTGTCCTGGGCCATCTGCAGCGCACCCTCGGCGCCGGTCCGCGCGTGGTGCCGCAGCAGGAACTCCAGCACCATGGACGGCGGGAACTTCGGCGCCCCGCCGAATCCGCCGCGCTGCGGGTCGTACTCGCGGGTCAGTCCGAGCAGGGCCTGCGCGAGTTCCTGCTCGCCGGGCGGCTGCGCGGCCTGGTGGCTGATCTCCCGCTGGGCGAGGTCGCGGACGATCTTCCCGGCGACCTCGGAGACCTCGTCACGCCGGGTGTCCCAGGCCTGCCGCACGCCCTCCAGGACCTGCCGGAAGGAGGGCATGCCGTGCCGGGGCGCGGGCGGGAAATAGGTCCCGAAGTAGAAGGGCTCGGCGTCCGGGGTGAGGAAGACGGTCATCGGCCAGCCGCCCTGACCTGTGGCGGCCTGTACGGCCTCCATGTACACGGCGTCGACGTCCGGCCGCTCCTCCCGGTCGACCTTGACGCTGACGAAGTGTTCGTTCAGATAGTCGGCGGTGGCCCGGTCCTCGAAGGACTCGTGCGCCATGACATGACACCAGTGGATCACCGGAAGCATAAGTGGCAGGACGCATAGCCCACGCTCAAGAGAATGGGCACGTCCCGCCGCTTAGCTTCCGTCATCGCCTCCTCTCCCCATGGCCACCAATCCACCGGATTGGAGGCGTGCTGGAGCAGATAGGGCGATTGGGAGTCAGCCAATCGATTCATACCGGCATCGTCGCACGACCGGTACCGTCCGGCCCACCATGCGAGGCCGTCGGTCGGGCATCGGCTGCGTGTCCGGCCTCAGGCAGCCGGTGTGACGCCGGGGGCGGTCCGACGACGGCGTACCCCTGTTCGCGGGCCGCCCGGAAGCCTCGCGGAAGGCGCGCGAAGTACTCGGTGATCGGCGTTCTCAGGCGGACGGCGAGGAACCGCAGGGCGCGTCTGCGCCCCTCGGCCGCGTTGAGCGGACGGACGCGCCCGTCGCGTCCTGCCCTGGCGGTCGACTGCGCCTCGCTTGCGCTTGAACGTCTGCGCAGGCCGGCGACGGTCGCGGGCGAGACCCCCGTACTCCCCGCGATCCGCCGGTCCGGCCACTGCGACGGGTGACGATGATGCGCTCGGCCGCCGCGGTCCGGTCGGCCTGCGACAACGGCGGTCCGTGCTGGGAGCTCAGCCGGACGGACAGGACGAACGCATCCTCCCGTCAGGACGCGCTGCACCACCGGTTGACACGTCGGGCACGGGCGGTTCCTCCCTGCGGTCGGCATACGGTGGATCTCACTGCACCACACCGGTGACGCCGCATGAAGTGATCAAGGGGGTCAGCTTGGTCAGTCTGGTCAGTTCGGCACCGGACCGTTCGGCACCGCACGCGTGCAGCCTGCCATTTCGTGAAAGGTGACCCACTCCTGTGAAGCACCATGGACGCACCCGCTGGGCAATCGGCGGGCTGCTCGCCGGAGGAATAGTCGTCAACTTCCTCGACCGCACGGCCTTATCGGTGGCGAGCTCACCCCTGGCCCATGAATTCGGCCTCGATCTGAGTCGACTCGGCGTCGTGCTCGCCGCGTTTACGTGGTCGTACTGTCTAGTTCAGCTGCCGGCCGGCGCCCTGGTGGACATCTTCGGCGTCTCCTGGCTCACCCGGATCGGGTCCGCCCTGTGGGCGGTCGCCAGCCTGCTGACCGCGGTGGCCGGCGGACTAGGTCCCCTCATCGCGGCACGTCTGCTGCTGGGCGTGGCCGAGGGGCCGTCCATGGTCTCCGCTTCCAAGGCGACCGCCGCGTGGTTTCCGCTCGGCGAACGCGGCACGGCGACGGCGGTGTTCGACGGCGCCACCAAGTTCGCCAACATGGTGGCGTTCCCGGTGCTGGCGTTCGTGATGAGCGAATGGGGCTGGCGGGCCGGGTTCGTGTTCAGCGCGGCACTCAGCCTGGTGTTCTCAGCGCTGTGGTGGTGGGGCTACCGGGACCCGTCCGAGCATCCCCTGCTGCGCGACAGCGAGCGGGAGTTCATCCTCGACGGCGGGGCGCGGGACACCGACCGGGGGCGTGCCGGGCAGCTCCGCTCCGTGCTGTGCACCGGAAGGAACTGGGTCGTGGCCCTCGCCTTCGCCTGCTACGGCTACACCATCAACGTCGTGGTCACCTGGATGCCCGAGTTCTTCCAGCGGGAGTTCGGCCTCCGGCTGCTCAACTCCGGCATCCACTCGATGATCCCCTGGGCGGTGGCGACCGTGGCCGAACTCGTGGTCGGCGGCTGGCTGGTGGACCGACTGGTGCGCCGGGGCCACGACCCGATGCGGATCCGCAGGAACGTACTGACCGCGGGACTGGCGCTCGGCGCCACGATCGGGGCGGCAGGGACCGCCGGTTCGGCGGCCGAGGCCGTGTGCTGGATGTCGGTCTCACTCTCCGGGCTGGCCATCGCGGCACCTGTGGCGTGGAGTCTGCCGGGCCTGCTGGCGGCACCCGGCACCGTGGGGGCGGTCAGCGGCCTGATGAACTTCGCCAACACGGCGGCCACCGGCTTCGGTGTGATGTTCACCGGGTGGCTGGCTCAGGCGACCGGATCGTTCCAGGCGCCCTTCCTGTTCGCGGTCGCGGTACTGGCCGTGGGCGTACTCCTCTACCGGTACGTGCTGCGTACGACGGCATCGGACAGCCCACCGCCCCCGCTCCGGCCCTCGGCGACGTCCGGGATCAAGGTCTGAGACCTCCACGCCGGGCCGCTCCACCGCACACGCCGTGAGCACTCGCACCCCACCCGCATCAGCTGTGTGCGCCGTCACGGATTTCGTACCATTCCGCCGGGGAAGTGCTAGCGAGGGAGGTCGAGTTTCCCCGATGAACGAGACGTCACTGCTGGCCACTTGCCTGATGCGATTAGCGTGGTCGCCGGAGCGACTGGCCAGCGAGATCAACAAGAAGTGCGGCACCGGAACCATCAGCAGCAAGGCCCCCTACAACTGGCTCAAGGGCGCACGCCCCCGGCGCCGGCTCCCCCACGTGGTCGCGCGGATCCTGTCCGACCGGCTCGGTGAGCCCGTCTCCGTCGAAGCACTGTGGCCCCAGCACTTCACGACCGCCGAGGGCCCGGAGGCGCGGGCCGGCCGCCTCCGGGCCCCGGGCACGAACGGCGCCGCGGAGCCCGGTCCCGACCTGATCGCCGCCGCGGTGGACTGGCTGGTGGCCGACGCGGCGGACGCGCCCTCACAGCTCCGCGGCGAGGAACTCCCCGCCGTCGCCGTCGACCTGCTGACCACCCGGATCCGTCAGCTGCGCGAGCTGGACGACGCCTTCCGCGGCACCCGGCTGGTGATGGACTGGGCGCTCCAGGACCTCCAGTGGGCCAGAAGACTGGCAGCCGAGTGCTGTTACGACGCGCAGACCGGCGTACGGCTGCACCGCGGCATCGCCGAGCTGGGCCAGCTCGCCGGATGGCTGGCCGCGGACCTGGGGATGACCAGGCGCAGCCAGAGCTGTTTCGTGACCGCGTTGAACGCCGCACACACCGCGGGCGACCGTGCCCTGGCCGCGTACATCATTTCGTGTATGAGCTACCACGCCACGTGGGAGGGCCGGGGTGAGGAGGCGCTGCGTCTGATCCGCATCGCACGCAAGGGTTCGGCCGGGGAGGACATGGGCCTCGGCGCGGCGTTGCTGGCCACCCGTGAGGCACGGGCCCGTGCGAGCCTCGGTGACGAGACCGGCTGCCGGCTCGCCATGGACGCGGCGGCCGACCTCAGCCGGCACGGTGAGCCGCCGGCCGACGCCCCGTGGGCCTACTGGCTGACACCGGCCGTCATGGTGGCCGACGCCGGTCGGGCCTGGCTGGAACTGGGCCGCCCGCACCAGGCGGAGCAGCATCTCGCACACGGCATCGAGCTGCTCGGGGAGAGCCAGCAGCTGAACCGGCTGCTGCACCACACCTCGCTGGCCGAGGCCCGGCTGTCCCGGCACGTCGTGGACGGCGCGGCGGAAGCCGCCCACGACGCCCTGTCCCTGGCCGAGCGGGCCACCTCCCGGCGCGCCCGGAGCCGCCTGACGACCCTCCGCCACAGGTTCCAGCGCTACGACAGCGGGGCGGCACGCGACGTCGTACAGCGGGCAGACGATCTCCTGAGCGCCGATCCCCAGGAAGCGGCGAGCTGACAGAGCCGGCCGGCGGCCGGGGCCCCGGCCACGAGTTGCCCGTCGTACCCAGGCACCAAGGAGAACACCACGGATATGCGAGTCACCCACGGCGCACCGCTCGCCCCGATGACGACACTGGGCATCGGAGGCCCGGCAGCGGCCTTCGTCGACCTGCACGATCCGGCGGACTTCCCCTCCTTCGTCGAACTGGCCGGCACCTACGCCGACGAACCGGTGTGCCTGGGGTCCGGAAGCAACGTCCTGGTCAGCGACCTGGGCTGCTCGTCCGCCGTGCTGCGGATGAACACCAGGGGCGTGCGGTGGGCGGGGGAGACCGCCGACGGCCGTACGCTGATCGAGGTCCAGGCCGGCCACCCGCTCGTCGACCTCGTCGCCACCACCATCGACGAGGGCCTGAGCGGTATGGAGATGCTCGTGGGCATCCCCGGGACGACGGGCGCCACGCCGATCCAGAACGTCGGCGCCTACGGGCAGGAGATCTCCGACACCCTGGTCGAAGTGACCGCCTGGGACTGGGCATTGGGACGCAGTGTCACCATGGCGGCGGCGGCCTGCGGGCTGGGTCACCGCACCAGCGTCTTCAAGGGCTCCCGTCGCTGGACCCTGCTGAAACTGGTCTTCGCCCTGCGCCGTTCCGAGTTGAGCGCCCCGGTCACCTATCGGATGGTCGCCGCGGAACTCGGTGTCCCGGTGGGCAGCCGGGTCCCCTTGTCCGAGGCCGCCGGGGCGGTGCTCGTCGTCCGCAAGGGCAAGGGCATGGTGCTGGGCTGCTGTGACACCGACCGGCGCTCGGCCGGCAGTGTGTTCCTCAGTCCCGAGATCACCCCCGCCCAGGCGGAACGACTGCGTGCCCGCAACGCGCCGGTCAACGAGTTCCCCGACGGCTCGACCCGGGTCAGCGCGAGCTGGCTCATCCGCCAGGCCGGCTTCGAACTCGGCTCCCCGATCGTCGAGGGCGTACGCATCTCGTCGCTGCACTACACCCTGGTCGCCGACGAGGGGGCGAGCGCAGCCGCGTTCACCCGAGCCATCGACATCGTCCAGGAACAGGCCCTGCTCCGAACGGGGGTGCGGCTCACTCCGGAAGTCGACTTCGTCGGGGAATGGGAGCCGGATTCCCACAGCCGGTGTCCGGGACGCCGGCTCGCGAAGCCGTAGGTCCTGGGCCTCCGTTCGCCACCGTCTTCCACCGGCTCATGCTCGTGCTGTTGCCGGTGCCGTGACCGCCTCCTGCCCGCGGCACCTGGCCCGAGCACATGGCTCGGCGCGTCTCATGGGCCGGTCGGTTCGCCGTTCCGCTCCCCCACGGGCTCGGGCGCGGCGTAGAAGCGCAGGTTCACGTGGCGCGCCCCTTCGGGGGCGTCCTCGCGGGTGTGGCCGTAGCGGTCGAGCAGTTCCCCGTAAGCGCGGACGAACGCGTGCAGGTCCTCCTTGGTCATCCAGGCGCCGGTGCGCTGCACCTGGGCCCAGCCCCGGGGTCCGCGGTACTCCTCGTGGGCACGGCGGAAGAGCCGGGTGTCGACCTCGATCTTCAGCAGGGCGAGCTGTTCGGCGGCCGCGTACTCCTCGGGGCCCATCGCGGCCGGGTCGGGCGTGGTGTGGCTGAACGGCAGCGAGCGCCACCACCGCTCCCGCCCGCCGGACTTCTCCGGGATCTCCTCGATGAGCCGCTGCTCGGCGAGTTTGCGCAGGTGGTAGCTGGTGGTGCCGGAGCTCTCGCCGAGTTCGCGGGCGAGGACGGTGGAGTTCGCCTCGCCGTGCCGGCCGAGGTAGTCGAGGATCCGGCGGCGCAGGGGGTTGCCGAGGGACTTGTAGAGAGCGGTGCGCTCCAGGCTGGTCATCTCGGGCATGCCGTCGCTCATGCGGCCACCGTAACCCTGAGAACCCTGAGAAGTCCCCGATGATTGCCGAACTTTCTTTGCAGAGATTTCTCTGCGTTCTACGGTGGAGGCGGTCGAGAGCAGTCCGAGGCAGCTGGTGGAGGCTGGTGTGAAGGGCTGCGGGCAGGGGGGCGGCGATGGGGATGACGGCGACGAAGAAGCCGGAGACCGGCAAGCCGGGGACGAAGAAGCCCGGGACGGGGAAGCCGGAGACGGGGAAGCCCGGGACGGGGAAGCCGGCGGCGCACAAGGGGTGGGCGCTGATCGCCCTGGCAGCGGCGGCGGTGCTGCTGGTGCCGTGGATGGCGGTGCTGGCGGTGACGCTCCCGGGCAGCACCAAGGTGGACAACTGGCCACTGGCCTGGATCGGCCTCGACGTCCTCATGGCAGCGGGCTGTGCCGCAACGGCCTTGCTCGGCCTGCGCGGCGACGCCAGAGCCCGCCTGACGGCCTCGGCGACCGCGTCGATGGCGATACTGGACGCCTGGTTCGACATAACGACGGCAGGCACCGGCGCCCCGCTGGCCGAAGCGCTGCTGTGCGCGGTGGCGGAGGCGGCACTGGCGGGGGCGTGCGTCCACCTCGCGCTGGGCAAGGCGCGCGGCCGGCGACAGGCGCCGCAGCCTCGGCGCACGACGCGCGATCGCACCCGCACAGCGCCCCCCGAACTGTCCCTGAGCCGACTGGACGGCCGGACTCCGACACCGGCACCTCCCCGCCACCGGCCCCGGCCCTCGGCGCCGCGTACCCGGGCGCTCGTCAAGAAGCCGACACGAAACCCTCACCGCACCCGCTGATCGCCAGCCCCTCGCCATCCCGTCTTCCCCGAAGGACACTCGTAGGCAAGGAAGTTGACGCCGGAGGGGGACGGGACATGCGGGACGGCCATCGGGCGGAGGCCGAGCGGCTGCTGGCGCGCGCCGTCGAGGAGGAGGTACGGCGCTCGGGCGGGCGGATCGACGGGCAGGTGCTGCTGTCGCGGGCGCGCGGTGCGCTGGACACGATGGCAGGGGCGGCCGGCGAGGAGTACGAGGCGTACACCCGGGCGCTGGACGAGGCCGAGGCGGGCCGACTGACCTTCGGGCAGCGGTACGCCCGCGCGGGCGCCGGAACCTCCCTGCTGGTGGCGGTCGTCGCCGCGGTGGCCGCCGCCGTGGCCGACCTGTCCCTCGGCACCGGTACGGGTACGGCCGTCGGCGCGGGCGTCACCGCGGGCGTGGTGGGTGCCGCCGCCTCCGTGGTGAAGGTGGCCGGCTCCCATCTGCCCGCCGCCCACCACCACGCGGGCGCGGCCGGCCAGCCCGGCGGGCCCGAGCAACTGCGGCTGCAGTGGCTGACCGCGCTGGAGGTGCGCGGCATCCGCCCCTTCCTCGACCAGCAGCGGGTGCTCAGCGCCTCCACGGGTCCGAAGAAGAAGGGCGGCCCGGCGCTGCGCGGCGCGGACAAGAGCGCGGCGGCCCGCCGGCGCACGGTGCTGGAGCAGTCGTTCGGCCAACTCCCGGAGGCGGACGGGCTGTTCGCGGGGCGCCGGGCGGAGCTCGGGCGGATCCGGCAGTGGGCGCAGGCGGCCCGGGCGGCCACGGAGACCCGGCCGACGGTGGTCGTGCTGCACGGCGAGCCCGGCTCCGGCCGGACCACACTCGCGGTGCACGCGGCCCACGAGCTGCGCGACCACTTCCGCGGCGCGGTGGTCGTGGATCTGCGCGGCGGCAGGAGCGAGGAGACGCCGCTGCCGACACGGGACGCGCTGCTGCATCTGCTCAACCGGCTCGGCGCGCCCCGCGAGCAGCTGCTGTTCCGGGAGCGCTCCTCCCCCGACCAGCAGGTGAAGCGGCTCGGCGAGCTGTACCACCGGCATCTGACCGGACTGCCGGTGACGATCGTGCTGGACGACGCCTCCGACCCGGAGCAGGTGCGGGCGCTGGTGCCCGAACGCTCCGACAGCCTGATCCTGGTCACCGCCCGCACCGCCCTCGACCTGCCCGCGGACCTGCCGGCCTGGGTGCACCACCTGCCGGTCGAGGCCCTGGACGCGGCCGGTGCCGAGGAACTGCTCGGCGCGGCCGCCGAGGACGCCTCGGGCCCGTACGACGCCGAGTCCGCCGAGCGGATCCGCGCGTTGTGCGCGGGGCTGCCGCTGGCCCTCAGGGTCGCGGGCTCCGCGCTCGGCCCGCGCTCGCCCCGGCAGCTGGCCTCGGACCTGGCGGCGTACGGCCCGGTGGAACCGGTGGAGCGGGCCCTGTGGCTGCGCTACACCGATCAGCCGGAGCCCGCACGCCGGCTGCTGCGCAGGCTCGCGCTCGCGGGCAGCACCTCGCTGGGCGCCGCGGCGGCCGCCGCCCTGCTCGCGACGGACGAGGCCGAGGCCACGCGCCATCTCGCCGACCTCGCCCGCGGCGGCCTCATCGACCATGTGCGCGGCAGCCGCTACCGGCTGCACGACCTGGTGCGCGCCTTCGCCCAGGCCCGGCTGCTGGACGAGGAGGACCCGGCCGAGCGCACGGCGGCACAGGAACGGCTGATCGTGAACTACGCCGAGCTGGCCGACTCGGTGCTGCGCCTGGTCGACGGGAACATGTCGACGCGCTCGCACCAGTTCGGCCCGCACGGCTTCACCTCGCTGGACGAGGCGCTGCGCTGGCTGGACGACGAGTCCAGCTTCATCACCGCGGCCCTGCGGCACGCCGAGGGCGTGGACCAGTCGGCGGTGCAGAACCTGCTGGGCGCGCTGTGCGACTACTGCCTGCTGCGCGGCGACCTCTACCGGCTCGGCGAGATCAGCGAGCTGGCGCAGGCCGTGGACCAGGGGCTGCTGGTGCGCTCGGTGCAGTGGCGTACGGGTATCGCGGCCCGGCAGCTGGGCGAGCTGGACAAGGCGCGCACCACGCTGGCCTCGGTGGTGGACCTGTACCGGGAGGCGCACCACGACGCGGGTGCGGCCCGCGCCCTGTGCTCGCTCGGAATCACCCTGCACCACCAGGGCAACCTCACCGAGGCCGCGGCCAAACTGCAGGAGGCGCTGGATCTGCAGGAGGCGCCGGAACTGGCGACGGACCGGGCCTGGACGATGCACGCGCTGGCCGCCGTACAGCGCGACCGCGGCCGCCTCGCGGAGGCTCTGGAGCTGCTCACCCGCTCCCTGGTCCTGCATCGCGAGGGCGGCTCGGTGCACGGCGAGGCATGGGCGCACTTCCAGCTCGGTCAGCTGGCGCTGCGGATGGGGGACGTACCGCGCGCGGAGACGGAGCTGCGGGCGGCCCTGGAGCGGTACGGCCAGACGCACGACGCGCGCGGCGAGGCATGGGCGCTGACCCAGCTGGCCCGGGCCCGTCTGGTGGCCGGCGACGCCTCACCGGCCGTCGAGGACCTGCGGCAGGCCGCCGCCCGGCACCGGGAGAACGAGGACGCGCGCGGCGAGGCCTGGAGCCTGTACTACCTGGGCCAGGCGCTGGAGGAGACCGGCGATCTGGACCAGGCGGTGCGCGACCTGGAGCGCTCCCGGACGATGTTCTCCCGGATGCGGGACGTCTACGGCCTGGCTTGCGCCCGGCACCACTCGGCCCGGGTCACCCGCGACCAGCGGGCCGCGCAGACCGGCTCCCTGCGCAACTCCGGCTTCGCCCGGCAGCTCCTCGTGGACGCCCGCGCCGACTTCCAGCGCATCGGCGTCGCCCACGGCGAGGCATGGACCTGCCTGGAGCTGGCGGTGGTCGACGCGGGCAACGCCCGCACCCAGCAGGCGCTGGCCCTGTCCGACGAAGCGCTGGACCTGTTCGCCTCCTACGGCGACCGGCGCGGCGAGGACTGGGCCCGTTTCCTGCGCTGCACCCTGCTGCCGTACGCGGCGCCGGGCGGGGTGGAGGTGGGCACGGCGGTCGCCCAGGAGGAGCTCTCCCAGCTGTCCCGCGCCGCCCATCCCCTGCGCGACGAGAAGCTGACCGACTACGTCTCCGCGTACACCCTGCTCCTGGAGCGCGGCATCAGCCTGGAGGACGGCTGGCAGGCCTGGCGCCTGCACATGACGCCGGACCGCCACGCCCGGGATGTGATGGGGGTGGCGGTACCAGCCGGGCGCTGACGCCGGGGTCAGTGCCGCTCAGCCGCGGAGTCGGCCTTCTCGGCCTGGTCCGCCTCGGCGTCCCGGGGCTCCTTGAAGTCGACCTTGTTCATGTGCTTGCTCATCGACTTCATCAGGCCCCACACCGCCAGGGCCATCACCGCGAAGACGATGAAGCCGAGGACACCGGGGGTGACCTTGTTCTGGTCGACCTCCTTGGCGAGAGGGACGAGGTGCGTCACTGCCAGGCTCACGCTTGCACTCATGTCAGGCATTGTCGCGGATGCCCGCGAAGAGGTCGGCCTCGGGGAGGGAGGTGTCGACGAGAGACTTCGCCAGTTCGTACTCCTCCGTCGGCCAGACCTCCCTCTGCAGCTCCATCGGCACCTTGAACCAGCCGCCGTCCGGGTCGATCTGCGTGGCGTGCGCGATCAGTGCCTTGTCTCGGATCTCGAAGAAGTCCGCGCACGGAATGTGCGTGGTCAGCGTGCGCTCGGTGCGCTCGAACTCGTTCCAGCGCTTGAGCCACTCCCCGTACGGCGACTCCAGGCCCCGGTCGAGCATCGCCTGATGCAGCGCCTCGGTGCGGGGGCGGTTGAAGCCCTGGTTGTAGTAGAGCTTCTGCGGCTGGTAGGCGGGGCCGTACTCCGTCTCGGGGTACTTCTCGGTGTCCGCCGCGCCCTCGAACGCCACCATGGAGATCTTGTGGGTCATGATGTGGTCCGGGTGCGGGTAACCACCGTTCTCGTCGTAGGTGGTGATCACCTGCGGGCGGAAGGCGCGGATCTTGCGCACCAGCTCACCCGCCGCCTTGTCGACGTCCTCCAGGGCGAAACAGCCCTCGGGCAGCGGCGGCAGCGGGTCGCCCTCGGGCAGGCCTGAGTCGATGAAGCCGAGCCACTCCTGCCTGACCCCGAGGATCTCGCGGGCCTCGTCCATCTCCTTCTTGCGCACCTCGTGGATGTGCTCCTCGATGTACGCGTCACCCTGCAGCTTGGGATTGAGGATGGACCCGCGCTCTCCGCCGGTGCAGGTCACCACCAGCACGTCCACCCCCTCGGACACGTACTTCGCCATGGTGGCCGCGCCCTTGCTCGACTCGTCGTCGGGGTGCGCGTGTACGGCCATCAGTCGCAGCTGGTCAGTCAAGACTCAATCCTCGTAAGTCGGCGCCCCGTGTCTCCGGTGCGATCGGCGGCTTCTATAGTGACGGAATCGGGGGGCGAATAATTCCGGGACCGGTTCCTGCCGAGAGGACGATCATGACTACGGCGAGCGCGCGGCTGCCCGAGGGCCGCTACGGCCGCTCCTCGGACGAGCGTGCCGACCGCAAGCTCAAGATCGCCGGTGTGGTACTCGGCGCCGTCCTGCTCGCACTCGTCGGCTACTTCGCCTACCACTATGTCGTCGAGAGCAAGATCAGCGCCCAGGTGATCACCTTCGAGGCCACGGACAACGCGGTCAAGGCTCATCTGGAGGTCCACAAGGACTCCGCAACCGCCGGCTACTGCACCCTGCGCTCCCAGGCGGCGGACGGCTCCGAGGTGGGCCGGGCCGACTTCCGCTTCACCGGGTCGGCCACCCGCATCGACAAGGTCGTCACGCTCCGTACGACGGCGAAGGGCACGACAGCCGAGCTGCTGGGCTGCCACACTGGCTGACGGCAGCCGGACTCCCCGGCCGTCACCCGGAATACGTACGCACTGACCTGCGTTGATGTGATTCTGATGGCTTATGTCCTCCCCCTTCCGGCCTTGAATTGTTAGGCTCGTGGTTTCGCCCATCCATGAGGGAACATTCTTCTGGGTAGGGCGATGCTTTGTATTCCCAGTACCGACGAGGAGCACCCTGTGACCCAGACCAGCGAGAACGTCACCTGGCTGACCCAGGAGGCGTACAACAAGCTCAAGGTCGAGCTTGAGTACCTTACTGGTCCTGCGCGCACGGAGATCGCCGCCAAGATCGCGGCCGCGCGCGAGGAGGGCGACCTGCGCGAGAACGGCGGGTACCACGCGGCGAAGGAGGAGCAGGGCAAGCAGGAGCTGCGTGTGCGGCAGCTGACCCAGCTTCTCGAGAAGGCCCAGGTGGGCGAGGCCCCGGCCTCCGCCGACGGTACCGTCGCGCCCGGCATGGTCGTCACGATCGCCTTCGACGGGGACGAGGACGACACGCTGACGTTCCTGCTCGCCTCCCGCGAGTACGCGAGCGCCGACATCGAGACGTACTCGCCGCAGTCCCCGCTCGGCGCCGGCGTCATCGGCCACAAGGTGGGCGAGGACGCGGAGTACGAACTGCCGAACGGCAAGAAGGCCTCGGTGACGATCCTGAAGGCCGAGCCGTACTCGGGCTGACCACCACCCCCCTGTGACCCCGAGCCCCCGGCGTCCGGCGATCCCGTCGGACACCGGGGGCTTCGTCGTGCCCGAAGCCGTCAGGCGGTGGCCGAACGGTACTTGCGGACCGCGAGGGTACGGAAGACGGCGATGATCAGTATCGAGTAGATCAGCGATGCCCAGCCCGGGTGCTCCATGGGCCACGCGTGCGAGGTGGACCGGCCGGGGTTGCCGAAGAGCACTCGGCAGGCCTGCGCGGTGGCACTGAAGGGATTCCACTCGGCGATGTGCCGCAGCCACGGGGTCATGTGCGTGGGATCCACGAACGCGTTCGAGATGAACGTCACCGGGAACAGCCAGATCAGCCCGCTCGACGTGGCCGCCTCGGGGGTGCGCACGGACATGCCGATCAGGGCGCCGATCCAGGTGAACGCATAGCCGAGCAGAAGCAGCAGCCCGAAGGCGGCGAGCACCTTCCCCACGTTCGTCGACCCGTCGGACCCGACGCGCCAGCCGACCAGCAGGGCGACCACGGCCAGCACCACCAGCGTCACGGCCGTCTGCACCAGATCAGCGAGCGTACGCCCGGTCAGGACCGCCCCCCGCGCCATCGGCAGCGACCGGAAGCGGTCGATGAGCCCCTTGTGCATGTCGTCCGCGATGCCGGCCCCGGAGCTCGCGGTGGCGAACGTGACGGTCTGCGCGAAGATCCCCGCCATCAGGAAGTTCTTGTAGTCGATGGCACTGCTGCTGCCACCGATCCGCATGGAACCGCCGAAGACGTAGGTGAACAGCACCACGAACATGATTGGCTGGATCAGTCCGTAGATAATCATCTCGGGGAAACGTCTGCCCCGATCTTCGCGTGGTTGCACTCGGCGCCACTACCGCCCCGACCAGCGTGTTCGGCGGTGTACTCCGGATCGGTCGTGCCCGTCACCTCCATGGGAGGCAGCACGTACAGGGGCAGCGGTGCAACGCCTTCGTAGGGCGCCAGAGCCTCTAGCGCAGCCTCGTACTCGCCACTGCCCCACCAGTGCTGTGCACGCCGATACAGGGCCGCCCAGCCCCGTCCCCCGATCTGCTCCGAGCCGTCGTAGTCCTTCCAGTTCTTCCCGGAACGAACCTTGTCCAGCATCGCCTCAAAGCCGTCCCGGACGTCCTTCCACTGACGGCTGGGTGAGACGATGCTCTCGATCTCCTGCCACTGCTCGTCTGTGATCTCGACAGGGATGGTCACGCCGGTCTCTCGGTGCCACGCAGCGATCGGGTCCGTCACGCCTTTGTGGCGAGGCTCGCCCTTGCCGGTGATCTGCACACGCACATCCAGCAGGTCCAACAGGTCCTGCTTCTGCTCGAACGTGAAGTCGTCCAAGCGGCCGTCAACCTTCTCGATCTTGGCGAGCATGTTCTGAGCGCGGCCTTCCTGTCCCTCAACCTCGCACAGCCACTCGGCGACGCGCTCACGCTCGGCAACAAGGTCGGCTTCCTGTTGCCTCAGCTCCGCCTTCATCTCTTCAACAAGGGGCGCGTCGTCATCGTCGTCCTGGTCATCGATGGAGGCGAGGAGGAGGGCAATCTTGCGCTTGCGACTGGCACGCTTCTTCTCGATCTGCTCGTCCAGCTCCGCCAGCCGTCGACGATAGGACTCGGCACGCTGGGGCACAGTCCCCAAGGACTCCTCCACCAGCCTGCGGAGCTTGTCCTTGTCGGACATCAGCTTCTTGACCTCAGCCCAGACTGCCTCGTCCACCTCGTCACAGGGGATCTCCCAGCAGTCCGCGTGGGACTCGGGCACCTCTCCGTCCGCGCGGTTGGCCATGCATCGGTAGTAGCGGCCAGCCGTGTTGGTCGAGCGGCCCTCCATGACCATCGCACCCGTACGGTGCGCACCACAGACGCTGAAGAGACGGTTTGAGAGCAGGTACTTGCCGTGCTTGCCCTTGACGCGGGCACCGCGCGCGAGGGCGGCCCTCAGCTCCTCCGCTCGGTTGTCCGGCAGTGCCTTGGGGAGGTCAATGCGGAAGGTGGTGGTGATCTCCTCACCGTCCTCGTTCTCTCCGGCGAAAACGAACTCAACGCAGCCCTTGAGAGCAGCCATGACACGGCCGACGAGGTTTCCGCCCTCCCACTCCCTGCCCCGGCGCGTTCGGTAGCCAAGGGCACTGAGGTGGCGAGCGCCGTCCTCCCGAGTCACCGGCTCAGGCGAATCGATCATGAAGTCTGCGAACTTCTCGATCTGCTCGATCTCTGTGGGGTTGAGCACAGGGTTCCCGTCGGAGTCGAGCATGTAGCCGAAGGGCGGCTCACCCAGGGGCCACCCCCCGACCGCAGCCTTCTGCATCCGACCGCCCGACGTACGCTCCAAGATCAGGGCGTGCTCTACCTCGGCAAGGTATGCGAGCAAAGAGAGCTGGATGCCGAACATGTCATCGTCGGAGTCGATCCGGCCGTCAGCGGTGGCCACACGCACACCCTTGTCCGTCACGTCGTAGACCCAACGGTGGATGTTCTTCATGGTGCGTCCGATGCGGTCCAGCTTGCCGAAGACGATCAAGTCCAGACGGCCGCCGAGAGCGTCAGCGGTGAGGCGGTCGAGGTCTTCGCGGTTGGCGAGCTTGCCCGACACACCCCCATCCACGTAGACGTCAACGATGGTGTGGGGCACGTTGCGCAGGGCGCAGGCCAGCCACGCACGGCACTGCTCCTCTTGGACCTTCAGCCCGTAGCCTTCGAGCTGCTGCGCCGTCGACACCCGCAGGTAGATGGCAACCCGAAGGGCCTTCTGCTGAAGGGAACGCGCAAGGGTACGCTTCGCCATAGTCAGTCCTCCACGACTGGCCAGCGACCCCGGCGGCAGGCCCTAATCTCCCGCCGGGGTCGCGTTATTTTTGCACATGGTAACTCGTGAGGTGGCCTCACGATCTAGCTTTACTCGATCAACTCCCTTGAATTATCGGATCGTTGGGCATCGACCCGATCAAGAGCGTTGCTAGGCGAATCCTTTGCGCCTCGGTCCACTCAACAGCCCGCCAACGGGAGGTCACCTCGCCGGGGCGTGGTTCCCTTCTTTCCTTCTCGGGGCGCTCCTCACTCGGAATATTTCCACCCCTCAGCGATCATGTGCTGCTTGATCTCGCGCAGGTTTGCCAGGTCTTCAGCAATGCCGAGAGCGAAGTCAGCCGCTCCGGGGGTGTAGCCGGAGCCGACGTAGCGCCAGGCCGCTTCCGTGATCGTGTCCGGGTCGTCCTCGGGTTTCGTGTCCCCCCGGCGGTGGTCGGCCCGTTCCTCGCGCAGCGCGCCGTACGTGGTGGAGTAGCGGCGGGAGTTGGTGAGGATGTGGCCCCGGTAGCCGAGGCTGTGAGCCCACGGGCGCAGCCGAAGGTGCTCCAGTTCCGGCAGTCCGCCCAGGCGCCAGCAGGTACCCATCAGGGCGCGTACGTCGCGGTTGACGACAGCCGCGCGAATGTCCTCCAGGCTGGTGACCCGGTAGTCCACCCCGGCGCCCGTCTCGCCCGCACCCTTGGTCACGTACTTCGCCATGTACCCGGCAACCGCCGAATCTGACGGTACGTCACTATCAGGGAGCGGGCGGATCGGGTGGGCGTCGAACTGCTCACCCCAGCCCACCCGTTCCGTTCCATACGCGTCGGAGTCGGCCACCGTGACGAAGCTGGATGCGGCGGCATGCTCGACCGCGTCCAACAGCACATCCTCTGTCGCCCAGGCCGGAGCCGACGAGGCGGCACCGTCCGGGCCGTCGAGGCGCACCACGGCATGGAAGTGGATGGCCGCACGCTGCTGGAACTCGGCGACTTTGGCGAAGGACACGACCAGGTGCTCACCGAGCTTGGAGCGCGGTATCCCACCGGCCGTGGCCAGGTAGCGGCGCACGGCGGTGGTGAACCGGTTCCACAGCTTCCCGGCGTGCGCGTGCCACAGCACGTGCCCCACGCAGTCGTAGCACTCCGGGCACAACGGCAGACCCACCAGCGGGTCATCCTCGGTGTGCACCAAGGCGCAGCCGAGCCGCCGTCCGTGCTTACAGTGCGGATCATCCCGGCGTGGAAGGACAGGGATACGCCGGACTCGCTCGCTAGCTGACGCTACGTCAGGCCGCGCCGCTTGCGTACTTCCTGGAGCCGCTTGCCAATGTCGGCACTCATGCATTCGAGCGTACGGCGCGCGCTGCACCTCCGTGCGACCTTCTGCGCCCATCACTCCCCCGAGGGCTGTTCTCACACGACCGATGAGGGCTCAGGTCAGGGCGATGTGAGGTACCCAAACGTGAAGAAGGCCCCCATCCGTGAGACGGGGGCCATTAGAGGAAACCATCAACCAGACGCCCGGCGGTACTTGCGGACCGCCAGCGTGCGGAAGAACAGGATGATCACGACCGACCAGATCAGCGACGCCCACACGGGATGCTGCATAGGCCAGGCGTCAGGCGCCTTGAAGCCCGGGGGAAGGTTTCCGAACAACTCGCGGCACGCCTGCACGGTGGCGCTGAACGGGTTCCACTCCGCGATGTGCCGCAGGAACGACGGCATCATGTTCGCGTCGACGAACGCATTCGAGATGAACGTCAGCGGGAACAGCCAGATCAGGCCGCCCGAGGTCGCTGCTTCAGGCGTGCGCACGGACAGGCCGATGAGTGCGCCGATCCACGAGAACGCGTACCCGAGGAGCAGGAGCAGGCCGAATCCGGCGAGCACCTTGCCGAGGTTCTCGTGCGTGCGCCAGCCGACGATCAGGGCGACGACCGCCAGGACGACGAGGGTGAGCGCCGTCTGTGCCAGGTCGGCGATTGTGCGGCCGGTCAGCACCGCACCACGCGTCATAGGTAGGGAGCGGAAGCGGTCGATGAGGCCCTTGTGCATGTCGTCGGCGATGCCCGCGCCAGCGCCCGCCGTAGCGAAGGTGACGGTCTGGGCGAAGATGCCCGCCATCAGGAACTCGCGGTAGGCCTGGGTGGAGGTGGACGAGCCGACCTGGATCGAGCCGCCGAACACGTAGGTGAACAGCACGACGAACATGATTGGCTGGACAAGCCCAAAGATGATCATCTCGGGAATCCGGCTCATCCGAATTAGGTTCCGGCGGGTGATGACCAGGGAATCGCTCACAGCGCTCACTTCGCCTGCCCCTTCCCGGCGCTCACGTGCAGTTCTCGGGTCCGCGACGAGATGAATCCTGACCGACCCGAGCGAACAGGATCCGGGATCCTGGACATCCGGATCAGGTTGCGTTTCGCCACGACCATCGAGTCGTGGAAGGAGCGGCTGAGGGGGTTGCCCGGCGGTGCCACCCGCACGGCTTCGGTGACGGTGGTCATTTCACGGCCTCCTTGCCGTTCGCCTCGTCCTGGTCGGCGGTCTCGGCCATGTGTCCCGTCAGTGACAGGAAGACGTCGTCGAGGGTCGGGCGGCGCAGCCCGATGTCGTCTATCTCGATCCCTCGGGTGTCCAGCTCGCGGATGATCTCGGCGAGCAGCTTGGCGCCGCCGGTGACGGGGACCGTGAGCTTGCGGGTGTGCTCCTCGACCGTGACCTCGCCCTTGCCGAAGCCGCGCAGCACCTCGGCGGCGCTCGCGATGTGGTCGCGCTCGTGCACCACGACCTCGACGCGCTCGCCGCCGGTGCGGGCCTTGAGCTGGTCGGAGGTGCCCTTGGCGATGACCCGGCCGTGGTCGACCACCGCGATGTCGTGGGCGAGGTGGTCGGCCTCCTCCAGGTACTGGGTGGTGAGCAGCAGGGTCGTACCGCCGGAGACGAGCTGTTTGATGACCTCCCAGAGCTGCTGGCGGTTGCGCGGGTCGAGGCCGGTCGTCGGCTCGTCCATGAACATCACCGGCGGCGAGACCACGAGGGCCGCGGCGAGGTCGAGCCGGCGGCGCATTCCTCCGGAGTAGGTCTTGGCGGGGCGGTCGGCGGCGTCCGCGAGGTTGAACTGCTCCAGCAGTTCCGCCGCGCGCGCCTTGGCCGCCTTGCCCCTCATCTGGTACAGCTGCCCGACCATCTGCAGGTTCTCCCGGCCGGTCAGATACTCGTCGACCGCCGCGAACTGGCCGGACAGGCCGATGGAGCGGCGTACGGCGTCGGGGTGCTTCAGCACGTCCACGCCCGCCACGACCGCCTTGCCGCTGTCGGGGCGCAGCAGGGTCGTCAGGCAGCGGACGGCCGTCGTCTTGCCGGCGCCGTTCGGCCCCAGCAGGCCGAGGACTGTGCCCTCGGGCACGTCCAGGTCTACGCCGTCGAGAGCCCTTACGTCGCCGAAGGTCTTCACCAGGCCTTCGGCATGGATGGCGCCTGGCATGTCTGTCTCCACGTCATCGGGGATGCATTCGGAAAGGCTAGGTTTGCGCGTTCGGATACGCCTGCGATTTTTCGCGGACGTACGGGCGTACGGACCTGCGGGCGGCGAGTCCGCGACCCATCACAACACACCATAACGCGATGTATCGCGTTTCTCAATGGGCTTCACCCGTACTGGTGGCGAAGGGGCTTCCGGCCTCAGTCGATGACCGTGTAACCCGCGTCCCGCAGGGCCTGGCCGACCTCGACGCAGTGCGCCGGACCCTTCGTCTCCAGGTGCAGCTCCACCTCCGCCTCCGTGAGCCCGAGCCGGGGGTCGGTTCGTACGTGGCTCACGTCGAGGACATTAGCGTCGACCACTGACAACACCCCGAGCAGTGTGGCGAGGGCGCCCGGGCGGTCCGTCAGCCGGAGCCGAACGGCCAGGTAGCGGCCCTGCGCGGCCATGCCGTGCCGCAGCACACGCTCCATCAGCACCGGGTCCACGTTCCCACCGGAGAGCACCGCGACGACCGGGCCCTCGAAGGCGTCCGGCGCGGCCATCAGCGCCGCGACCGGGCTCGCCCCGGCCGGCTCCACGACCAGCTTGGCCCGCTCCAGGCACAGCAGCAGCGCAGCCGACAGCTGGTCCTCGCTGACGGTGCGCACCTCGTCGACCAGCTCGCTGATGATCCCGAACGGCACCAGCCCCGGCCGCCCCACCTTGATGCCGTCGGCCATCGTCGCCGGGTTCTCCACCGACACCGGGTGCCCGGCGGCCAGCGAGGGCGGGTAGGCCGCCGCGCCCTCCGCCTGCACGCCGACGATCCTGACGTCCGGCCGGATCGCCTTGACCGCCACCGCGATCCCGGCCGCGAGCCCGCCGCCGCCGATACCGACGACGATCGTGCGCACCTGCGGGCACTGCTCCAGGATCTCCAGGCCGACCGTGCCCTGACCGGCGATGATGTCGGGATGGTCGAAGGGGTGGATGAACACCGCGCCGGTCTCGGCCGCGTACTCCTCGGCGGCGGCCAGCGTCTCGTCGACCACCTGGCCGTGCAGGCGCACCTCGGCGCCGTAGTCCCGGGTCGCGCTAATCTTTGGCAGCGGGGCACCCTTCGGCATGAACACGGTGGAGTGCACGCCGAGCAGCGAGGAGGCCAGTGCCACGCCCTGCGCGTGGTTCCCGGCGCTCGCGGCCACCACGCCGGCCGCCCGCTCCTCCGGCAGCAGTCCGGCGATCCGCACATAGGCGCCGCGCAGCTTGAACGAGCCGGTCCGCTGGAGGTTCTCGCACTTCAGCTGCACCGGTGCGCCGATCAGCTGGGACAGGTGCCGACTGCCCTCCATCGCGGTCACCCGCGCCACGCCCAAGAGCATCTTCTGGGCTCCGCGCACATCGTCGAGAGTGACGGAACGCAAGGAGTCAGTCGTGCCGTAGCTCATGACTCCAGCATCGCAGTTCACGGTCGTGCATGACTTGTGTGACCAAGCTCCGAGACCGGTTTGCGCAGCGCCGGTACGGCCCGCCGCCGGGCCGCGTACCCTGTCCCCCAACCCAGCAGCCCTTCATGAAGCGAGCCTCCGGCCATGCCCACAACACCTGAAATGTCGATGGACATGACGACCGTCGGTGACACCGGTCTTCTCGACACCCTCCAGCACGAGGTGGCGGTGTTCGCCCGCCGTGCCGAACAGACCCGGCTCGGGGGTGTCGGGCACGTGCGCAACTCCATGGACCGGGCGGCCTATCTGCTGCTCAACCGCCTCGACAAGGAAGGCCCGATGGGCGTCAAGGCGCTCGCCGCGAGCATGGGCATCGACTCCTCCACGGTCACCCGTCAGGTGGCTCCGCTGGTCGACACCGGGCTCGTCAAGCGCACCTCGCACCCCGAGGACGGGCGTGCGGTGGTCCTTCAGCTGTCCCCGCGCGGGGTGGCCCGGCTGGAGGAGGTGCGCTCCTCCCGGCGTCAGCTGATGGCCGAGCTGACGCAGGACTGGGCGCCGGAGGAGCGCGAGCAGTTCTGCACGCTCCTGACCCGCTTCAACCGCGCGCTGTCCGCCCGGATGACGGTGCAGGGGCCCACGCCGGCGGACCAGCCGCCGGCGTCCTGAGCCGCGAGCGCCCACCACAGGCGTAGCCCTCGCGCGCACCGGTCGGTCCCGGAGTCTTGACCCCGGCGCCGCCCTGGCCTCATATGAGACCGGGTCCTGTGTCGTACGGGGTTCACCTGTCCCGTACCGGGCAGGGCTCCTCCAGGGGGAGGCGCGGTGCGTGATCGGCAGGTGGCCCGAGGTACCCGCCGGGCCCGGGAGTTCGAGGCGTTCGTCGCGGGCGCGGCCGGGCGACTGCTGCACGCCGCCACTCTGCTCACGGCGGAGGCGCCGAACGCCAACCCGCGCGCGCGGCGCCTGCTGACACTCGCGCTCGCCCACACCTATGCGCGCTGGGACCGGCTGCACGGCGAGGACCCGTACGACTGCGCCCGCCAGCACCTCGCCACACGCTTCGCACGCGCGGTCTGGCACCAGTACGTCGCCTTCGGCCGCGCCCGCCCGGATCCACGCAGCCCGCTCGCCGCGCTCACCCCGCAGGAACGGCTGATCCTCGTACTGCGCCTCTACGAAGGCGTCGCCGAAGAGCAGGCAGCGGCTCTGCTGGGCCTGCCGGCGGAACGCGTTCACACCGTGTGCGACCGCGCGACAGCCAACCTGCTCCATCCGGCCCGCCCGGCCGCCCCGCGAGCGGCGGGGCCGAAGGTGGCGCCGTCGTGAGCGAGCCGGGGCCGTGAGGGGGTCAGGTGCGGCTCAGAGCGTGTACGGCCCTCGGGGCACGGCAATGGCAGGTCCTCGGCGCTTGAGGAGGTCGCGGTGAACCGGACCGAGCGGGAAGCTGCCGCGCGGCGGATCATGGAGCAGACCCCGGCGGCGGTACCGCCGGACCTGTGCGCCGAGGCGGTGCGCCGAGGCGAGCGCCTGCTGCGGCGCAGGCTGCTCGTCCGCCGGGTGCTGTGGCTGCTGGCCTGTGCCGCGGTCGTCGCGTTCGGTGTGTGGGCGGCCCGGGTGCACCCGTGGACGGAGCCGCCCTCCCAGACGACACCGCCGATCACCGGATGGTGAGCCGAGCCGGTCGGCCGACGGCGCCGCCGGCCGACACGTGCCTCTCCGGCTAGCCCAAGGCCTGCTGCAGGTCCGCCAGCAGGTCGTCGACATTCTCGATGCCCACGGACAGCCGGACCAGGTCGCCCGGGACCTCCAGGGCGGAGCCCACCACGGAGGCGTGCGTCATACGGCCGGGGTGCTCGATCAGGGACTCGACGCCGCCGAGCGACTCGCCGAGGGTGAACACCTTGGCGCGGTTGCACACCTCGACCGCCGCCTCCTCGCCGCCCTCGACGCGGAAGGACACCATGCCGCCGAACGCCTTCATCTGCTTGGCGGCGACCTCGTGGCCGGGGTGCTCGGGCAGGCCCGGGTACAGCACCTGCGTCACGCGCGCGTGCCGGGTCAGCATGTCGGCGATCTTCGTGGCGTTCTCGCTGTGCCGGTCCATGCGTACGGCGAGGGTCTTGGTTCCGCGCAGCACCAGCCAGGAGTCGAAGGGACCGGCGACGGCGCCCATCGCGTTCTGGTGGTAGGCCAGCTCCTCACCGAGGCCTTGGTCGGCGACGATCAGCGCACCGCCGACCACGTCCGAGTGCCCGCCCATGTACTTGGTCAGGGAGTGGACGACGGCGTCCGCGCCGAGCGCCAGCGGCTGCTGCAGGTACGGCGTGGCGAAGGTGTTGTCGACGACGAGCTTCGCGCCCCCGTCGTGCGCGACCTGAGCGACGGCGGCGATGTCGGTGATGCCGAGCAGCGGGTTGGAGGGGGTCTCGACCCAGACGACCTTGGTCTTCGGGGTGATCGCGGCACGTACGGCGGCCGGGTCGCTGGTGTCGGCGACGGACCACTCCACGCCCCAGCGGGTGACGACCTTGGCGAAGAGGCGGAAGGTTCCGCCATAGGCGTCGTTCGGGATCACCACGTGGTCACCGGGGCTGAGCAGCGTGCGCAGCAGGGTGTCCTCGGCCGCCAGGCCGGACGCGAAGGCGAGGCCGCGGCGTCCGCCCTCCAGCGCGGCGAGGTTCTCCTCAAGGGCGGTGCGGGTGGGGTTGGCGCTGCGGCTGTACTCGTAGCCGCCGCGGAGCCCGCCCACGCCGTCCTGCTTGTAGGTCGAGACCTGGTAGATCGGCGGGACGACCGCGCCGGTGAGGGGATCCGCGGTGTTGCCCGCGTGGATCGCGAGGGTCTCGAAGTGCTGACTGATGTGCCTGTCGCTCATGTGCACCGAGCGTAGTGCGCCCGGCCGGTTGGTGACGCCCGCAAGGCGAGGGGAGCGCCAGACGGAGGGATTTCCCTGTGCGGGCCGGGCTTTGTCCTGGTCTGTCGGGCGTCGGCCATGGGCTGTCCGGCGTCAGCCCTGGTCTGTCGGGCGTCGGCCATGGGCTGTCCGGCGTCGGCCATGGGCTGTCGGACGTCGGCCATGGGCTGTCCGGCGTCAGCCCTGGTCTGTCGGACGTCGGCCATGGGCTGTCCGGCATCGATCTTCTTGTCATGGCCCGGATGGGAGTTTTCCATAGCCCGGCGGTGGGGTTGGCCATTTCTCGGCGGCGTCTGGTTCGCTTGAGGCATGGCGATTCTCTGGCTGCTGATGGCGCTGCTCATGCTGAGCTTCGTGCTGCTCCCGTTCTTGCGGCGCAGGCGCGGGGTGATCGAGCAGGTTCCCCCGGGACACCCGGACGCCGCCGACCCGGCGGCCTACGGCTTCGTGCGCCAGGAAGAGCTGGACGTACGCATGCCCGGCCCGGACCAGGACCTGCTGGACGTCCTGGAGTTGGTGCAGCGCACGCGGGACTATCGTGCGGCCTCCCAGCTGCTGGCCGGCACCGCGATCGAGGGAGAACCGCGCTGGCAGCGGGTGCAGGCCTTCGCGGGCGCCGCCGCGCTGGAGCTGCAGCAGCGGCCCGGCGGAGTGCATGAGACGCCGGGCGCCCAGTGGCTGCGGGTGTGGCGGGCCGAGCAGCCCAAGGACGCGGGCGCCGCCGCCGTCTACGCGGAGTTCCTGGTGCAGCAGGCCTGGCGGACATCGACGCCGGGCACGGACGACTTCCGGATCATCATGGAGGAGGCCCGGGACGCGTGCGGGCAGGCGGCCCTGCTGGCCCCCGGCGACCCGGTGCCGTACGTCATCGAGCTGTCCATCGCCCGCGGACTCGCCTATCCGCAGGCCGAGTTCGACCAGTTGTGGCTGAAGATCCTCGACCGCGCCCCGCATCACATGGGCGCACATCTGGCCGCGCTGCACTACTGGTGCGAGAAGTGGCACGGCTCGCGCGAGCAGGCGTACGCCTTCGCCGAGGCCGCCGCGGCCCGCGCCCCGCAGGGCTCGCTGCTCGCCGCGCTCCCGCTGTTCGCGGTCTTCGAGCACCTCCCCGAGGTGAACCTGGTGGCGAGCTTCTACCAGAGCGAGGTCGTCACCAGGGCGATGCACGGCGCCCTGCACGCGGTGCACTCGGCCCGCCCCGACGACCCGATGCTCGCGCACGTCCGCCATCTGCTGGTCTTCTTCCTGGTCCGCGCCGAGCGCTGGCAGGAGGCCATGCACCAGCTGATACACGTCGACGGACATGTCGGCGCACTGCCCTGGACCCTGTCCGCCGACCCGGCCGCCGAGTTCGCCGTCTACCGCGCCCTGGCGGTGGCGGGTTACGAGGCCAACGGAGGCAGCCCGGCCACGCTGCCCGGCTGAGCCGACGGCGCCCCCAGCTGCCCGGCGCCGAATCCGCATTGCCCTTCTGACCTGCGGTACGGCATACTCCGGCATCCCCCCACACCGCACCGCACACACCGGCTGCCGTCGCCTCGACACCGTGCCGAGTGTGCCCGCTGCACCAAGTCCTGCTGTTTCTGAGGTCCTGTGGGGGGATCTGTCCGATGGGCGCAACTCTGCGTGCGCTGCGCGCGCTCGTTCTGCTGCTCGGTTTCCATCTGCTGAGCCTCGTACTGCTCGCGGCGCTTCTCGGCCTCGACGTCGTCGCGTTCACCTGGGGACACGGCCCGGTCGCCGCGAAGATCGTCATCGTGTCGGTGCTGCTCGCCGTCCCCGTCGTGCGGGGCATGTTCATGCTGCGCACGCCCAGGGGCGAGGGCGAGCCCGGCATCCCGGTCCCCGAGGCCGCCGAGCCCCGGCTGTGGGCCCTGGTCCGGGACGTCGCGGCCGCGGCCGGCACCCGCGTCCCCGACCGGATCCTGCTCACCGGCGACGTCAACGCGTCGGTCAGCGAGGAGCCGCGGCTGCTCGGCCTGTTCCCCGGACCGCGCCGCCTGCACCTCGGCGTTCCGCTGCTGACCGGCCTGACCGAGGCACAGCTGCGGGCCGTACTCGCCCATGAATACGGCCACTTCACGGGCGGTGACACCCGGCTGTCCGCGCTGGTGGTGCGCGGCCGGGTGCAACTCGCCCGGGTCATCGGGCAGTTCCACGCCAAGGCGGACGGCAAGGTGGCCGCCGAACGGGCCCGGCAGGAGCAGGCCGCGGCCAAACGGGTCGCCCAGGGCAAGAAGGCCAAGAAGGTCGACACCTCCGGCTCGGGGGTGACGTACCGGATGATGGCGGGGATCTACACCGCGTACGCCAGGCTCTACATGCGCGCCTCGCTGTCCACGGCCCGCGATCAGGAGTTCGCCGCCGACCTGTCGGCCGCGCGGCTCGCCGGACGCGACGCGACGGCGTCGGCGCTGCGCGAGATCCCGGTGCTGTCCGCCTCCCACCGCTTCTACCTCGACTCGTACGCCACCCTCGGTCTGCAGGCCGGACTGCTGCCGCCGCGCGGCGAGTTCTTCGGCGGCTTCGGGAAGCTGCTGACGGCCCGTGAGCCGGAACTGGTGCGGCTCCGCTCGGAGCTGCCGGAGGAACCGACGTCGCCGTACGACTCCCACCCGCCGATCGCCGAGCGCGTGCGCCGGATCGAGGCGCTGCCCGCCGACGGACGCACCGCGGAGGCCAAGGGCGCGGCGCTCGCCCTGCTCACCGATCCGGGGCGGACCCTGGCCGCGCTGGAGGACGCCGTCCTGGTCGACGAGGTGCTCGCCTTCCGGCGCACCGCGGGCTGGGCGGAACTGCTGGATGCCTCGATGGCGGCGGGCCTGTCCTCGGCGCAGACCCCGCTGCACCGGGCGCTGGCCGCCCACACCGGGCAGCCGCCGACACTGACCGCGCTGCTGGAGGTGATCGACCAGGGCCGGTTGTGGCAGCTGGCCGAGCAACTGCCGCTGTCGCGGGAGGCGGCCGCCGCGAAGGGGCGGGCGTTCCGCGAGTTCGTACGGCCCGTGATGCGCCGTTCGGTGCGGACGATGGTGCTGGCCGAGTTCAGCGCGTATGCGCTGCTGCACTGGGAGTTCTCCTGGTCCAGCCCGGCCGCCGTACGCCTGCCGGGCTGGGGTTCACGGGCCGCTCAGGGCGACGGTCCCGAGGCGGCACTGGACGCGGCGGTGGACGCGGCCCTCGCCGACCACCCCGACACCGCGCCTCTGCGGGCCCTGCTGCCACCGGCGACGCAGAACGCCTGACCAGCGGATTCCCGCAACCGAACTACGCCCGAGCACAGCGAACGACACAGGCACACGGCACACGGCACACGGCACACGACTGACGCACGACTCCAGACCCTCGCTCCCGACTCCCGACTCCCGACTCTCGACGAACGGACCGAACCGCCGATGACCACCCTCCTCTGGATCCTGGGGATCCTGGCCCTCCCCGTCGTGATCGCAGCCGTGCGGTTCACCGGCGCGTTCGTGAAGGAACTCTTCTCGCCGAGCCCTCCCGGCCCCGACGAGGCGGCGCAGACGGCGGAACGGCTCGGCCTACTGCCCGCCGAGCGGCAGGACACCGAGCACCCCGCCCCGCTGCCGGACGAGTGGTCGGCCGCGCTCGCCGCGGTGCGCGGCGGCGACTGGCAGCCCGCGGCCGAGTCGCTGCGGGGCATCGGCCGGGACTGGGAACGCCGTTCGACACTCACCGGTCTGCTGGGCACGGCCGCGGCCGAGGAGGACACCTGGCTGCTGAAGTGGGAGGCGGCACGCCCCGAGGACCCGGACGCGGCGGTGGTCAGGGCGCAGAGCACGGTGTACCTGGCCTGGGATCTGCGGGGTTCACTGCGGGCCGAGAACACGACGCGTGAGCAGTTCGACGGCTTCCACCGCACGCTGGCCACCGCCAGGGAGGAGATCGCGCGGGCGGCGGCCCTGAACCCCGACGACCCGACGCCGTACATCACGGAGATCTGGGTGGCGCTCGGACTGGGCTACCCGCACGCGGAGATGGACAAGCTGTGGGCGGAGATCACCGCCCGTGCCCCGTACCACTACGGCGCCCACCACGCGGCCCTGCAGTACTGGTGCGCGAAGTGGCGGGGGTCGAAGGAGCTGGCGTTCGGCTTCGCCGAGCGGGCGGCGGCCGAGGCGCCGGTGGGCAGTCTGCTGACGTCGCTGCCGTTGATCGCACACTTCGAGCACGACAGATCGACCGATGTAGCGGCCGACGGCACGCCCGAGATGGTGGCCCGGGTCGACGCGGGCCTGGCCGACGCGGCAGCGGCGGCAGCCACCGATCCGGGCCGGCCGGGCCTCGCCCAGCTGCGCCACCTGCTGGCGTTCTATCTGCATCTGCAGGACCGGCACGAGGCTGCGTTGGAGCAGTTCAGGCTGGTCGACGGGTATGTGGACGCACTGCCGTGGCGCTATCGGGGCGACGAGGCGGCGGCGTACTACTGCCGGGTCCGCAACGAGACGGCGCACGCCTACGCCGCGGCGGTCCCGCGTGGTCATTGAGCGGCACTGCCCGGCGGGTGCCTGCCGAGATGCGGGCGTGGGCCGCATCCCGACCGAGGCACGTGGCAACGCCGGTTGAAGTGGGCACCAGCCCGCGCCAAGTGGGCCCCGAGTGCGGTCTGCGCCTGCGGCCACGAGATCCACGCACTCGGCACGGTGCGCGGCCGAGTCGTCCCGCTGAGAACGAACAGGGCCACCCCGTGCATCGCACACGCTGAACGTCGCCATGGCGCTCCCGCCGAGGCTCCGGGCCGCGAAGGGCGCGAGGGACACGAGGGACACGAGAGTCGCGGAGGGAGACCACCGGGAGGAACATCGGAGTCATGGAGGCAAGGTGGTGGCTATGGGGACACCGTCGATGCATTTCAGCGAGAGTCCTGAAGATCCCTTCGCCCTCGGTCATGGCGCCTCGGCCGTGCTCGACGATCAAGGCATCGTGGTCGGCTGGAGCGCACGTGCACGGGCGTTGCTCGGATACCCGGCAGAGGAAGTGATCGGACGGGCCTGGCAGGACCTCCTGGTCGACTCGCGTGACCTGCCTGTCGTGCGGTCCGTCGTCGTGGAGGCCATGAAGGCGGGGGGATGGTTCGGTGTCCTGCCCGTGCGATGCCGCGACGGGCGCCGTGTGGAGATGGGTTTCCGGGCCCGTGCGGTGATCCGGGAGGAGGGCGGTCAGGAGTGGCTCCTGGTCGGTGCTCCTGCCTCGGAGGTCATTGCCTGGCAGCGGGACCGTGCACTGCTGGACGGCCTGTACCGCCGGTCCCCGATCGGTCTGGTCACCTACGGCCCGGACCGGAGAGTGATCCGGGTCAACCGTGCGGTCGAGAAGGCGAGCGGCGTCCCGGCCGAGGCTCCGGTGGGCCGTCGCCCCCGCGAATTCATGGTCGACGAGGACGCAGGTCCGACGGAGGAACGGGTACGGCACGTCCTGGAGACCGGCGAGCCGTTGATCTTCACGGAGCAGTCCGCCCGGGCACGCCACGACCCGGGGCGGGAACGGATCGTGTCCGTCTCGGCGTTCCGGATGGAGGATCCCTCGGGCCGGGTTCTCGGCGTGGCCGAGACGATCGAGGACGTGACCGACCGCCACCGGGCGCAACGAAGGCTCGCCCTGCTGAACGAGGCGAGCGCCCGGATCGGAACCTCACTGGACGTGAGACAAACCGCTCGGGAGCTGGCCGAGGTGGCCGTTCACGGCCTGGCCGACTACTGCTCGGTGGACCTCCTCAAGCCCGTGACACTGGGTGACGAACCGGTTGCCGGTACGGCAGGTCCGCTGCTCCGGACCGCCCTTTCACCAACGGAACACCGCGTCCCGTACCGGGAGGGCGACGTGGTCCCGCTGTTTCCGGAATCTCCGCAGGCGCGGTGCCTGGCCGAGCGTCGCCCGATCCTCGAAGGGCTGCTGTCCCTGCGCCCCGAGTGGTATGCCATGGACCGGCGGCGGATCGAGATCGCCTTGGGGCTCGGCGTTCATTCGCTGATCGTGGTGCCCCTGCTCGCGCGCGGTCTGGTACTGGGCGTGGTGAGCCTGTGGCGGTCGCACAATTCGGAGCCCTTTGAGGACGACGATGCCGCGGTGGCCCAGGAGCTCTCCTCGCGTGCGGCCGTCTGCATCGACAACGCCCGCCGCTTCACCCAGCAGCAGAGCGCCGCTCTGACGCTCCAGCGCAGTCTGCTGCCGAGCGCGGCGTCCGACCTGCCGGCCGTGGAGGTGGCCTGCCGATACCTGCCAGCCAGCGGTGAACCGGGCATCGGCGGTGACTGGTTCGACGTGATCCCGTTGTCAGGAGCCCGGGTCGCCCTCGTTGTGGGCGACGTGGTCGGGCACGGGATCCACGCCGCCGCCTCGATGGGCCGTCTGCGCGCCGCCGCGCGCACCCTGGCCAGCCTCGACCTGGAACCGGACGAGGTGGTGGCACGGCTGGACGATCTGGTCAGTCTGCTGGCCACCGAGCTGGAGGCGAACGCCGGCGACAACCTGTCGGCGATCGAGCAGGTGCTCGGGGCCACCTGCCTCTACGCCACCTACGATCCGGTGTCACAGCACTGCTCCCTGGCACGCGCCGGTCACCCGGCACCCGTGGTGTCCACCCCGGACGGCGAGGTGACCGTGCTCGATCTGCCCGCGGGTCCACCGCTGGGCCTGGGCGGACTGCCGTTCGAGACGTACGATCTGGACCTCCCCGAGGGCAGCCTGCTCACGCTCTACACCGACGGTCTCCTGGAAGCACGAGACGGCGACATCGACGCCGCGCTGGAGAACCTGCGCGCATGCCTCACCCACACCACAGAACCTCTGGACCACATCTGCCACACCGTGGTCGAGGCACTGCTGCCCAAGGAACACCTCCCCACCGACGACATCGCGCTGCTCATTGCCCGTACCCGGGTGCTACGGCCGCAGGATGTCGCCTCATGGCAGCTTCCCCTGGAAGCGACCGCCGCCGCCCGTGCCAGGGAGCTGACCACGGGGAAGCTGACCGAGTGGGGGCTGACCGAACTGGCCTTCACCACCGAACTGGTCGCCAGCGAACTGGTCACCAACACCTACCGGTACGCAGCCGGCCCTGTCACCCTCCGCCTCATCCGTACGCACTGCCTGATCTGCGAGGTGTCCGACACCAGCCACACTTCCCCCCACCTCAGGCGGGCCCTCAGCACGGACGAGGGCGGACGCGGGCTCTTCCTGGTCGCGCAGCTCACCGAGCGATGGGGCACCCGTTACACCCACGACGGCAAGACCGTGTGGACGGAACAGCCTCTGCCGCCCGCCTGAACCGAGACCAACTGCGAGCGCGATGAAGCACATGGCAGCGCAGGCTCGCCGCCACGGCAGTCCCTTGCCTCTGCTCGGTCCCGGGGCTGCGACGGCCTAACCGAATTCCGTGCGTACCGCCTCCAGGAATTCGCTCTCGGGGCCGGTCAGCCGGTCCCACAGCGGCCCCTCGGCGGCCGCTTCCTCCGGCTGGCGCCACAGGACGTGGTCCACCGCCGAGGCATAGGCCCAGGCGCACTCGAAGAGCTCCTGAGTGAACAGCACCTTGATCATGCGCTCGCACGCCCAGATGCGCTCGTTGACACTTCTGGCAGCGGCGCCCCACTCGGGCGTCCCCGCGGCTTCCCAGTCGGGTGCGGAGTCCCGTGCCGAGGCGAGGAATATCCCCTCCTGAGCCAGGCCGATGAACTCGCGTACCAGCGCCAGCTGTTCGGCCCGCCGGGCCTCGGCCAGCTGAGCCGCGTGCCGGGCGTCCTCCGCCCGGCTCACCTGCCGCGCCGTAGTGAGCTGAGCCAGGTACGACAAGCCCCCGCCCAGCACGACACCGAGCAACGATCCCCACACCTGTGACTGCATGATGGGTGCATAGCAAATCCGCGAAGTCCGGCACCAGTCAGCGCCAGACGCGTACGTAGTCGGCCTTGAAGGTGATCCGGGTGGTTGTGGTGCTGGGGGTGGGGTGGTAGGTGCCGTCGGTGACGGAGAGGTTGAGGGTGATGTTTGGGGACCAGGTGGTGCCGACGCCTGTGTGGTCGGAGTAGATCAGCTTGCCGTTGAGATACCAGTCGTCGTCGGTGGCGCCGTAGTTGACGCCCACGGTGATCCACGCGCCCGGATGGACGATGCCGGGGTCGGTGTAGAGGATGGACGCCAGGTTGACGTGGTTGACGAACTCCAGGATGTGCGGGGTGTCGGGGTGGTACTCGAAGCCGTCCACCTCGTTGCCCCCGTCGAACCAGGTCCATACGGCGGGCCAGGCTCCGCCGACGCTGGGCAGTTGGACGCGTGCCTCGGCGTAGTCGCCGGTACGTGTGCGGAAGTTCTTGGTGGTGCCTTCGGTGGTCAGCAACCCGGTGTTCCACGCCTGTCGGCCGTTCTCCAGGGTGTGGCTGCTCGGTGTGGCTGTGAAGGTGGCCGTACCGCCGGACACGGTGATCGCGGAGGGGGTCAGCCAGTCGAGTTTCGCGTCGTCGGGGTCGTGGTCGCCGTACCTGTAGGCGCTGGTGGAGGAGCCGTTCCAGCGGGTGCCGAAGGCGATGGGGGCGTTGAATTCCTCGTCGAAGGCCAGAGACCTGCCCTTCGTGGGTGAGGACGGCTCGGGGCCGGTGACGGCGAGCGTGCGGGTGCGGGTGCGGCTGGGCAGGCTGTGGCAGTCGGTGGACGTCAGGTAGTGGCCCGTCAGGCATCCTCCGGTGGTGGGCGCGGCCCAGGCAGGGGTGGTGGAGGTCAGGGCCAGCACCGTCGCTCCCGCGACGAGGCCCGCGCGACGGCGGATCGGCAGGGTGGCGGGCGGGGTTCCCGGGCGAATCACCGTCATCCCGCCTGCGGGGCGTAGGGCGCGGTGTTGTTTCCGGAGTTCGTACCGTCCGGGCTGGTCGCGGTCACCGTGCCGGCCGAGGGGACAAGCCCGTGCGCGGCGCCGGCCCACCGAAGCGCCGTGGGCACGGTGGCGGTGGCAGCCGTCTCGTCCGGGCCGTACGGGGCGATGCGGGCACACTGAGCCCCGGCCGCACGGTCGCGGTACGCCAACGAGGCTCGGATCCGATGCACCTGTACTCCCTCTTCGAACGGGGCTGAACGGGGCTGAACCGCGCTGAGCGGGGCTTGACCGGGTTGTACGGGGCTGAACGTTACGGACAGTGACCTTGCATATCGACATTCCCCGGGCCCGTCACACGGCACGTGCCGTCGGACTCAGGACCACTCCAACAGCCCATGCGGCCGACCGCCCCCACCGGGAGGGATCGCCCCTTCGAGGTCCGCGAGCAGCCGGCGCAGTTCCGCCCGTTCGCCCTCCAATCGGGCAGCCCTGTCGTCCAGTTCGGCCAGCCGGTCGCGCAGTGCCTCAGGTACGCCGGGGCAGGGGGCGAGGGCCGGGCCCGTGCCGCTGTCGGCCGTGCAGGGGAGCAGCGCGGCGACCGTCCGGGTCGGCAGGCCCGCCGCGAGGAGGGTGCGGATGCGCCGGACGCGGGTGATGTCCTCCTCCGTGTAGGCGCGGTATCCGTTGGAGCGGCGGTGCGGTGCGAGGAGGCCGGTGCGCTCGTAGTGGCGCAGGAGGCGGGGGCTGGTGCCGCTGCGGGCGGACAGTTCGCCGATCAGCACGCCGCCGCCTCCTTCATCCCTTGAAGCACCCCTCGAACCTTGAAGCACCCCTCGAAGCGGCGCCCACCGCTTGACCCTGCCACCGCGCCAGGCTGCAACTCTCGCCCGGAGATCGCTATTCCGCGTCTCCGAGGAGAGCAATGATCACCGATGCGCACGGGCATGTACATGACCCCGTCGGCCCCCATCTCGCCGCCCTGGACGCCGCCGGCGTCGACAAGGCCGTCCCGTTCCCCACCCGGCCCCATCCCGAGCGCGCCGCCGATCTCGCCGCGCTGCGCCGGGAGTTCGCCGTGCTGGACACCGCACTGGGCGGGACGGGCGGGTCGCGGGAGGTGTTCGCCGCCGCCCTGGACGAGGTGAGCGCGGCCGTCGCCGCTCATCCGGGGCGGTTCGTCGGGTTCGGGTCCGTGCCGCTGGACCTGCCGGACAGGGAGGTGGCGCAGGCCGTCGCCGAGGACGTGGTGGGGCGCGGGCTGTGCGGGATCGGGGAGTTGACGCCCACGCCGGGGCAGGCGGACCGGCTGGAACCGGTGCTGCGGGCCGCCGCCGACCACGGCGGGCTGCCGGTCGTCGTGCACGGGTTCGCGCCCACCACCGCCGCGGACCTGCGCACGCTCGCCACGCTCTCCCGCCGCCACCCGCGCGTCCCGCTCGTCGTCAGCCAGCTGGGCGGCCTGCACTGGATGGAGGCCGTGGAACTGGTGCGGGACACCCCCGGCATGTACCTGGAGCTGTCCACCGCCTTCCTGGTCATCGCCGTACGGCTCGCCGTCCGCGAACTCCCCGAGCGGACCCTCTTCGGCTCCGACGCCCCCTACGGCGACCCGGTCGCGGCCCGCGTGATGGTGGAACGGGCGACGGAGTCCGCGGAGGTCCGCGAGCGGGTCCTCGGCGGCAACGCGGCCGGGCTGCTGGGGGCGGCGGCCGGAACGGGCGGCCAGAACAGATAAGGTGAGGCTCACCTTACTTACCGCGGACAGCGAGCTGGACGCGGCCGAGCAGGTGAAGCTGTGGCTGACCGGCTCCCTCAACGGGCGGGGGTGGGAGCAGGCCGTGCCGCTGGCCGTGGTCCTCGCGCTGTGTCTGTCCGGGCTGATCTGGGCGGGCTGGGCCGCCCGGCCGCTGGGGCTCGGGGACGAGACCGCGGCGGGGCTCGGGGTACGGGTCGACCGGACCCGGCTCGCACTGACCGTGCTCGGTGTCGTACTCGCCGCCACCGCGACCGGCGCGGCCGGTCCGATCGGGTTCGTCGCGCTGACCGCACCCCAGCCGGCCCGCCGCCTCACCCGCACCCCGCACCTGCCACTGCTGTGCTCGGCGCTGACGGGTGCGGTGGTGCTGGTGGCCGCCGACCTCGCGGCGCGCACACTGCTGCCGCCGCTGGAGATACCGGTCGGCGCCCTCACGGCCCTGGTCGGCGGACCCTACCCGCTGTGGCTGCTGGGCCGCGGGCTCAAGCAGGCCTGACGGCGTCAGATCGTCGCCGTGTCGATCACGAACCGGTAGCGGACATCGCTGTGCACAACCCGCTCGTACGCCTCGTTGATCTGGTCGGCGCGGATCAGTTCGATCTCGGCGCCCAGGTTGCGCTCGGCGCAGAAGTCGAGCATCTCCTGGGTCTCCGGGATGCCGCCGATGCCGGAGCTGCTCAGGCTGCGGCGGTGGCCGAAGACCGAGGAGAGCAGGATGCGGACCGGCTCCTCCGGGATGCCGACGTTGACCATCGCACCGTCCGTGCGCAGCAGGGAGAGATACGCGTCGAAGTCGAGCGGCGCCGACACCGTGTTGAGGATGATGTCGAAGGTGCCCTTGAGGTCCTCGAAGGTCTTCGGGTCGCTGGTCGCGTAGTAGTGCGTGGCGCCCAGCTTCAGGCCGTCGTCCTTCTTGCGGAGGGACTGGGACAGGACGGTGACCTCGGCGCCCAGCGCCGCCGCGATCTTCACGCCCATGTGGCCGAGGCCGCCGAGGCCTACGACCGCGACCTTCTTGCCAGGGCCGGCGTTCCAGTGCTTCAGCGGCGAGTACGTGGTGATGCCGGCGCAGAGCAGCGGCGCGGCCACGTCCAGGGGCAGGCCGTCGGGGATGCGGACGACGTAGTTCTCGTCCACGACGATCTTCTGCGAGTAGCCGCCGTAGGTGGGCTGCCCGTCCTTGCCGACGGCGTTGTACGTCCAGATCGGGCCGCCACCGGTGCAGTACTGCTGCAGACCGGCCTGGCAGTTGTCGCACTCACGGCAGGAGTCGACCATGCAGCCGACGCCCACCCGGTCGCCGACGGCGTACTTCGTGACACCCGCGCCGACCTCGGCGACGACGCCCGCGATCTCGTGGCCGGGCACCATCGGGAAGATCGCGGTGCCCCAGCCCTCCCGGGCCTGGTGGATGTCGGAGTGGCAGATACCGGCGAACTCGATGTCGATGAGGACGTCGAACTCGCCGACCGCGCGCCGCTCGATGGTGGTCCGCTCCAGCGGAGCCTTCGCGGCAGGCGCGGCGTAAGCAGCAACAGTGGTGGTCATGCCGGGTTCTCCTAGCGATGTTCAGCGTGCCCGGCTGCCTTCCCACCGGGTACGCGACCAGCCTCTCCCACGCTACGACGACCACCCAGACCACGCTTGTACGTACGTCCGCCGTGCCTACCACTGGCGGGGTCAGGTTCCTGTGCGTACGACCGTGAATACTGGATGTATGGAAAACCAGCCCGTGCCCTCGTCCCCGCCCCTGGACCGGCGGGCCGAACTGAGCGAGTTCCTGCGCAGCCGGCGGGCCCGGCTGAAGCCGGAGGACGTGGGCCTGCCCGACTTCGGCCGGCACCGGCGGGTGCCGGGGCTGCGCCGCGAGGAGCTGGCGCAGCTGGCCGGGGTGTCGGTGGCGTACTACACCCGGCTCGAACAGGGCAACGGGCGGAATGTCTCGGCGGAGGTCCTGGACTCGATCGCCCGGGCGCTCAGGCTGTCGGACGCCGAGCACGCGCATCTGACGCATCTGGCCAAGCCGAAGTCGCACAAGAAGAAGCCGGCGGCACGGCAGCAGCAGGTCCGCGTCGCCCTGCGACAGCTGCTGGACACGATGGACGGCATACCGGCGTACGTCGTCGGGCGCCGCTCGGAGATCCTCGCCTGGAACCGGATGGCGGCGGCGCTCTTCGGCGACTGGGCGGAGCTGCCGCCGGGCGAGCGCAACTGGGCGCGGCTGGTGTTCCTGCACCCCGACTACCGGAATCTGTTCGTCGACTGGGAGCAGAAGGCGATCGACATCGTCTGCGCCCTGCGTATGGACGCCGGCTGCTATCCGGACGACCAGCGGCTGTCGGCGCTGGTGGGCGAACTCTCCGTGAAGAGCGAGGAGTTCCGCAGGCTGTGGGCGACGCACGACGTCAAGGAGAAGAACCACGGCGTCAAGCGGCTGCACCACCCCCTGGTGGGCGACCTCTCCCTGAACTTCGAGTCCTTCCGCCTGACGGACGGCACGGACCAGTCGCTGCTCACGTACCACGCCGAACCGGGCTCCCGGTCCGCCGACTCCCTCCGTCTCCTGGCCAGCTGGGGCACGGACGCGGCCCACACCACCGTGCCCTCGGCCTAGGGCCGGTCCCCGACAGCCGGAGGGGCACCCGGAGATCGTCTCCGGGTGCCCCTCGCCTCGTCAGAGGGTGCTGCGCGCTCACTTGCCGAAGTACGCGTCGTAGATCGTGATCTCCGACGTGTTGCCCTGCTTGTCGGTGATCCGGGAGCGGAGAGTGAGGGACTTGCCCTTCGCCGGGTTCTTCACCGTGATCCTGCCGCCGCGGACGTCCGCCTTCTGGAAGGTCCTGCCGTCGTAGGAGACGTACACGGCAAGCGACTTGAGGTTGCCGCCCGCCGCCGCGCCCTCGACGGTGACCGGGAAGGTGACCGTCCGGCCGGCCGGGACCCGGCTGTCCAGGCCGGTCGTGATGCCGTAGCGCAGCACGGAGGCCGGGAGCTGGACGGGGGTGCCGGACACCTGCTGGGAGCGGAAGGTCCAGGTCCCGTCGATCCGGGAGGAGGCCTCGGCGACCTTCGCCGCGCGCTGGACCGAGGTGGTCAGCTTGTACGCGGCGGCACCGGCCGGGACCTTGAACGTCGCCTCGCCGAACAGCGGGTCGTCGTTGGCTCCGACCTTGGCACCGTCGCGGTACAGGGCCGTGTTCACCGAGCTGAAGTCCGAGTACCCGGTGTGCTGCGCGGAGTCGGCGACCAGCGGCAGTGAGCCGTAGATCTCGTTGCCGGTGCGGAAGAGACCGAGGTCCTTGCCGACGTGCGGGCCGAAGACCGCGGTGCCGACCGTCTTCGGGTAGGTGTGGCCGGCCCTGAAGGAGGACTCGCCGAGCGAGTAGCCCGCGTCGGGAACCGGGAATCCGTCCTGGTCGGTGCCGCCGTACTGGGTGAAGTCCAGGTCCCACAGGACCCCGCCGCCGGCGGACAGGTGCAGGGTGCGGATGCCGGGCAGCTTCTGCGCCACATCGATGGAGGAGGCGCCCATGCTGCCGGGGAGCCAGCCCGCGGCGCTGATCGAGCCGGTCTTGCCGCTCGCGGAGGCCCCGAGCCGGGCCTTGACGGTGGCCAGCTCGCTCGCCTTGTAGTGCTTGGTGTAGCCGGTGGCGAGCTTTCCGACCGGGCCGCCGGAGGTGACGTCGTACTGCTCGCTCGTGCCCTTGACCCAGTGGCCGTCCCACTGCTGGAACAGCTGGCCGACGGGCAGCCGCGGACCCAGGTGGGCGCTGCGGAAGCCCTGGTACGAGTCCAGGATCCAGTTGTAGCCGTACTGGTTGCCGCCGACCGTGACGGCGTACCCCGGCGCGGCGAACCGCGACGTCACACCCGAGGCCGGGACGGTGACGTCCACCGGCTTGGCCTTGCGCGCGTCGATGGTGACCGTCTGTTTCTTGGCGACGGTCAGCTTCGGCTGGGCGATCCAGTCGGCGCCCTTGGTGCCGTTCTTGTCCACGAAGACCGAGGAGTTGAGGATGTACGTGCCCCTGGGCACGCGCACCTTCACCGAGCCGGACGGGTCGTACGGGCCCAGCTCCGTGCCGTTCGCCAGCCCGGACACTCCGGTGAGGTCGGCGTTGTAGAACGTGGCCGGCTTGCCGTCACGGCCGATGAACTTCAGCGTGACGTCGTACGACTCCACCTCACGCTGCACCGCGGCGGCCGTGCGGACACTCTGGCCGGCGCCGGTCGCGGTGACGTACGCGGAGTAGGCGCCGTCGAGGGTGCCGCCCAGCCTGGTGTTGACGGTGAGCGCGGCGGAGGCCTTGCCGTGCGCCGGGACCGTCAGCTTGCTCGCGCCGAGCGTGAAGAGGCCCGCCGGGGCCGCGTGGCCCTTGGGGTCGAGGGCGCTGCTGCTCAGGGTGAGCGTGGCGTCCCTGTCGCCGAGGTTGCGGTACGTGACCTTCTTGGTGACCGGCTTGTCGTCGGTGTGCGGCCACGCCTGCGTCCCGAAGTTCACCGACACGGGGTCGGCGATCACGGACTGCTTGATCGCCCTGTCCACCGCGATGCGGCCCGAACCCTGCTGGTACGGCGTGTAGTCGCCGCCCCTGGCGGAGGCGGTCAGCGCGCCCTTCAGCTCGGCGTAGCCCCAGTCGGGGTGCTCCTGCTTCAGGATCGCGGCGGCGCCCGCGACATGCGGGGTGGCCATCGAGGTGCCGGAGAGGGTCAGATAGCCCCCGGGCTTCTCGCCGACCTCCTGGTCGAGGACGCTGCCCTTGGCCGCGGCGGCGGTGATGTCCACGCCGGGCGCGGTGACGTCCGGTTTGACGGCGCCGTCGCCGAGGCGCGGGCCGGTGGAGGAGAAGTCGGCGAGCCTGTCCTGCTTGTCGACGGCGCCGACGGTGAGCGCGGCGTCCGCGCTGCCCGGCGAACCGATCGAGTGGGGGCCGTCGTTGCCCGCGGCGATCGTGAACAGGATGCCCTTGGTCGCGGAGAGCTTGTCGACCTCGGCCTCCAGGGGGTCGGTGCCGGGGGTGTCGGTGCCGCCGAGACTCAGGTTGACGACGCTCGCGCCCTGCGCGGCGGCCCACTCCATGCCCGCGAGGATGCCGGAGTCGTCACCGGATCCGGTGTCGTCCAGCACCTTGCCGTTGAGGATCCTGGCGTCCGGGGCGACCCCTTTGTACTTGCCGCCGGACCCTGCGGGATACGCAGCTCCGGTGCCCGCCACGATCGAGGCGACATGGGTGCCGTGCCCGTAGTGGTCGGTGGCGTCGGCGGCGGAGGTGAAGTTCCTGGACGCGATCACCTGGTCCTTGAGGTCCGGGTGGCGGGTGTCCACACCGGTGTCCAGGACGGCGACCTTCACGCCCTTGCCGGTGTAGCCGGACTTCCACGCGGTGGGGGCGCCGATCTGGGGCACGGACTTGTCCAGGGAGGCCTTGCGGACGCCGTCGAGCCAGACGTGCGCGATGCCGGAGGCGGCCCGGTCGCCGTGGGTGACGGCGTGCCACAGCCGGGCTGTGTCCTGGACCGGCGTCTGCACGGCGTCGGCGTTGAGCGCGGTCAGGCTGCGGCGCAGCTTGCCCGCGCCCCGGACGTCCGCCTTGGCGCCCGCGGCGGAGCCGGTGTAGCCGACGATGACCTTCAGACCGTTCTTCTGGGCCCTGCGGGTGGCGGACTTGTTCAGCTCGGTGACGTCGAACAGGCGCTGGTCCAGCGTGCCGGAGGCCACCAGGTGGGCCGCGTCGACCGGGATGACGAGCGTGTGGCCGGTCGTCCTGCGGACCTGGAAGGGTATGTGCTCACGACCCCTGGCCCGCTCCAGGCCGACGATCCGGCCCCTGGCGTCGAGGGCGACCCGGTCACCGGTGATCAGGGTGACATGGGTCTTCGCGGCGAGCGCGGAGGCGGTGGTCGGGGCGCCCTCCGCGGGCTTCGCCGACGCCGGGCTGGTCATACCCGCTGCGAGGGCGACGGCTGCGGCCGTGGCCACGCCGACCACAGCAGCTCTTTTCACTTGTCTGCGCAAGTTCTCCCCCTGGAGATGGAGTACCGGGCGAATTCCCCCGTTCGACCCGGTCGGGGGCGTTCTCGTGCGTCCGTCCGGCACCTCGCCCCCCGGGATCACGCAGTATGCCGGGGGCCGTCGGACGGCTCAATAGACAAAAGGAGGGTAAGAAAGAGCGAAGGAAAACTGTAACACCGCGGCCGGGACACCGTTACAGAACCGCGAAACGCACGGTGAACGAGCGGTGTTGACCGCGCTCAGGCGCCGGCGTTCTCCTTCACCGAGATCTTGCCTTTGCGGATGGTGACCAGCCGCGGAGCCTTCTTCGCGATCGCGGAGTCGTGGGTGACCATGATGAAGGTCAGCCCGTGCTCCTTCCAGAGCCGTTCGAGTACCTCCATGATCTCGTCGCGCATGCCCTCGTCGAGGTTGCCGGTCGGCTCGTCGGCGAGCAGCACCTTGGGCTTCTTGACGACGGCCCGGGCGATCGCGACGCGCTGCTGCTGGCCTCCGGACATCTCACCCGGGAGATGGGCCAGGCGTTCTTCGAGGCCGACGGAGTTCAGCGCGTCGGCCGCGAGTTCGCGGCGCTCCTTGGCCTTGATGCCGAGCGGTACGAGGGCCGTCTCGACGTTCTCCTGGGCGGTGAGGGTGGGGATGAGGTTGAAGGACTGGAAGACGAAGCCGATGTTCTCGCTGCGGACGTTCGTCAACCGGGCTTCACCGAGCTTGGCCAGGTCGATGCCGTCCAGGAGGACCTCGCCCGAGGTGGGGCGGTCCAGGCCGCCGAGCATCTGGAGGAGCGTGGACTTTCCGCCGCCGGTGGGGCCCTGGATGACGAGTCTGTCTCCGTCACCGATGGTCAGGTCCACGCCGTCGAGGGCGTGGACGGTGTCTTTGCCTCGGGTGTAGCGCTTGGTCACGTTTCTGAGTTCGTACATGGTGGCTCCGTAAGTTGTTAAGCGGCCCGAGAGGGCCGGATGTCGGTACAGCTCCGCGCCCCCGGGGAGTCGCGGTGCCGGCGACTTCGTGGTGCCGCCCCGCCACAGCCGACTTCGGCTACTCGACTCGGCGCAGCGCGTCCGCCGGGCGCAGGCGCGATGCCCGCCAGCCGCCGAAGGCACCCGCGATGAGACCGCCCGCCACCGCCAGGGCCACCGCGAGGGCGATCGTGGTGACGCTCACCGGTGCCGTGAGGGCCACCTCAAGGGTTTTGGCCGCCTGTCGCCCCGGCCCGCCGAATCCGCCACCGCCAGGCCCTCCGCCGAAGCCACCGCCGCCTCCCCCGCCCAGCTGGGCCTGCAGGGTCGGGCTGATCGCCGTGACGGCGTAGGCGCCCGCCAGGCCCAGGGCGATGCCGAGGGCGCCGCCGACCAGACCGTTGACGACGGCCTCGCCGACCACCTGCCGGGTCACCCGGCCCGACTTCCAGCCCAGCGCCTTCAGCGTGCCGAACTCGCGGACGCGGCGGGAGACCGCGGAGGAGGTCAGCAGGCCGGCGACCAGGAACGCGGCCACCAGCACGGCGATCGACAGCCACGTGCCGACCTTGGTGGCGAGGGAGGACGCGGTGGACAGGGAGCCCGAGACCGTCTTGGCGAGGTCGGAGGAGGTGGTGACCGTCGTACCGGAGACGTTCTTCTGGATGGCGTTCCTGACGGAGTCGATCTCCTGGGAGTCGGTCGCCTTGACGTAGATCGTGGTGACCTTGTCCTTCTCGTCCGCGAGGGTCTGCGCCTGCCGCAACGGGATGTACAGGTTGGCCGCCGGGTCACCGCTGTCGGCGGTGGCGATGCCGATCACCGTGAACTTGGTGCCCTTGACGGTGACGGTCGAACCGACCTTGTACTTCTTCTCCTTGGCGTACGCCGAGTCCGCCACGGCCACCTCGGCGTTCGTCTCGCCGGCCTTGAAGGTACGACCACTGGTGATCTTCGAGGAGGTCAGCGGGCCGAGCGCGATGTGGGCGACGTCGGTGCCGTAGACCGTGTAGTTGTTGATGTCGAAGTCGGCGCCGCCGCCCTTGACCTCACCCTGCGGCCGGCCACCGCCGCGCTGGAATCCGCCGCCGCTCCCGCTCTGCTGGAACTGCCCGCGGGTGAACTGGCCGTTGACCCGGAAGACATTGAGGCTGAGCCCGCCGACGGCCTGCGACACGCCCGTCTGACCCGCGACCTTGTCGACCGTCGAGGAGGCCAGGGTGGTGAAGCCCTGCACCATGACCCGGTCACTGCTCTGGGTCGAAGTGTCGTCGTTGCCCCGCGCGCCGAACTGGAAGCGGGGCCGCTGCGAACTGCTTCCGCTCGGCGTCTGCGCCTTGGTGACGGTCATGTCCGTCCCCAGGCCGTACAGCGACTGCAGGACCTTGTCCTGGGCCTTCCCCATGCCGTTGGACACGGAGTTGACCACGATGACCAGCGCGATGCCCAGCGCGAGGCCGGAGGCGACGACGAGGGCCGCCTTTCTGCGGCGGCGCAGCTCGCACCCCAGGTAGGTGAAGAACATGGCCCGCAAGCTAGGGACGGACCGTGACGGCACCCTAAGGCCGGCATAAGAGATGGATGAGAAGGCTGTGGCCGGGCCCGGAAACACCGGTGCCGCCCCGAAGGGCGGCACCGGATGAGCTGTGGACCGGCTGTCGGACGGACCGTCAGACGGCCGAACCGGCCTTCCACTGGGCCCAGTCCATGTTCCAGCCGTTGAGGCCGTTGTCCGGCGCGACCGTCTTGTCGCCGGTGTTCTGGACGACCACCACGTCACCGATCAGGGAGTTGCCGTAGAACCAGGCAGCCGGGGTGTTCGGGTCGCCCGCGCCCTTGGTGTCCTGCAGGCCGACACAGCCGTGGCTGGTGTTGACGTTGCCGAACACGGACGGCGCGCCCCAGTAGTTGCCGTGGATGAAGGTGCCGGAGCTGGTCAGGCGCATCGCGTGCGGCACGTCCTTGATGTCGTACTCGCCCTTGCCGTCGGAGTCCTTGAAGCCGACCGTCGCGCCGTTCATCCGGGTCTGGGTGAACTTCTCGGAGATCACCATCTGCCCCTCGTACGTGGTGTGCTCGGGGGAGCCCGCGGAGATCGGAATGGTCTTGACGACCTTGCCGTCCTGCGTGACCTTCATCTGCTTGGTCTTCGCGTCGACGTACGAGACCTGGTTGCGGCCGATGTGGAAGGTGACCGTCTTCTGCTGGACGCCGTGGACACCGGGCGCACCCTCGATGCCGTCGAGCGCCAGCTTCAGCGTGACGGTGGAGCCCGCCTTCCAGTACTGCTCCGGGCGGCAGTCCATGCGGTTGGCGTCGAACCAGTGGCAGGCGACCTCCTGGCCGCTGGTGGTGCTGACCGTGATGCCCTTCTGCACGGCCGCCTTGTTGGTGATCGCCTTGTCGAAGTTGATCGAGACCGGCATGCCGACACCGACCGTGGAGCCGTTGTCCGGGGTGAAGCTGCCGATGAAGCTGTTGGCCGGGGAGACCGTGGTGAAGGAGGCGTTCTCGTGGGCTATGCGGCCCTGGGAGTCCTTGGCCTCCGCGGCGACCTTGTAGGTGGTGGAGCGGTCCAGCTGGGCGCTGGGCTTCCAGCTCGTCTTGTCGGCGGAGAGCTGGCCGGCGACGGCCGTGCCGCTCTCGGTGGTCATGGTGACGCCGGTGAGCGTGCCCTTGCTGACGGTGACGGTGCCGGAGTTGTTGATCGACGCGTTGTTGGAGCCGTCCTTCGGCGTGACGGTGATCTGCGCATCGGAGGACTTCTTGGCCGCCGCCGCGTCGGCCTGGGCCTGCGAGGAGTCGCCACCGCCCTTGCCGGAGGACTTGTTGTCGCCTCCGGAACAGGCCGTGAGCACCAGCACACCGCCGAGCAGAGCGGACGCGGCCACCAGGCCCTTGCGCCGCTTACCGTCCGTCATCACACGCTTCTCCATCATCGCCGATCGCCAAAACCCCGAGGGTCCCCGTCAAGAACCTTCAACGCTACGGCCGTGCCGCGCCGTTCCCTATCCGCTGGATCTGTGGGGCACACCACGTCCGCCGGGCGCGGGTGGTGCGCGTTGGTACGGGAATCGGTCCGTGCGTCCCCTGAGACGACGAAACCCCGGACGGCGGTTGCCGTCCGGGGTCAGGAAGAGTCCCCCCCGTCACGCTCAGCCGACGCCGTCCTCGTCTTCGTCCTCCTCCTCATCATCCTCGTCCCGCTCCCAGTCCGGCGAATCCGGGTCGTAGTCGATCCGCTCGCTCGACCAGGACGCCTGCTGCAGCTCCACTCCGGGCACCTCACCGACCAGGTCGAACGGGTCCACGAGATAGGCGAGGGCCTCCGCGGTGTCTTCCGTCACAGCCCCCTCGGCCTGGCTCCGTTCGGCCTGCGGCAGCTCCTGATCCGCGGCGAGCCGGCGCAGCGCGGCCTTGGTCACCTCGTCCTCGTCCTGCACCTCAAGGACCAGCTCCACACGAAGCCGTACAAAACGTGATGTTTCTTCAGCGTTCATGGCGCGAGCGTACGACCGAAACCTCCCGTGACTTTCCTGTGACCCGCGACTTTCACTAACATCGCTCCACACGGCCAATTCGCCAGCGTCACAAGGGGATCGATATTCCGTGTCATCCGCTCGCCGTCCGCTGCTGACCGCCACCGCCGCGGGCACCCTGCTCTGCGCACTGTGGTTCGTCCCGTCCGCGAACGCCTCGCAGGACTCCACGGCGAGAGCGGACGCGTCCGATTCCTCGACGACACAGATCACGCAGGTCACACAGCAGGCCAGGGCGGTGTCGCAGGCGACCGCGGAGACCGCGCGGGAGGCCGCGGACGAGACCCAACTCGCCGACACCGGAGGCATCGACACCACGCCGTACGTCGTCGGCGGCACCCTCTTCCTCGGCCTGGGCGCCGGCTTCGTGGTCTACTCCGTGCGCCGCGAACGCATGGGCTTCTGACCTCCCTCAGGCCCAGCGGGCCGGGCCGAGGTGACGGCTGAAACGGGAACAGGGGCCCCGCACATGGCGGGGCCCCTGTTCCCGTACGGGCGTTACTGCAGCGGGCCGGTGACCGTCTCCGCCGCGGCGACGAGGTGACCGCCGCGCACGAAGGCGTCGGCGGCGGCCAGATCGGGCGCCAGGAACCGGTCCGGGCCCGGGCCCTGCACACCGGCGGCGCGCGCGGCCTCGATGACGGCCTGGGAGGCGGGCGCCGGGGTGAGACCCTCGCGCAGTTCTATGGCGCGGGTGGCGGCGTACAGCTCGATGGCGATGATCCGGGTGAGGTTGCCGACCGCGGTGCGCAGCTTGCGCGCGGCCGACCAGCCCATGGACACGTGGTCCTCCTGCATGGCGGAGGACGGAATGGAGTCCGCGGAAGCCGGTACGGCCAGCCGCTTCATCTCACTCACCAGCGCGGCCTGCGTGTACTGGGCGATCATCAGGCCGGAGTCGACACCCGCGTCATCGGCGAGGAACGGCGGAAGGCCGTGGCTGCGGTTCTTGTCCAGCAGCCGGTCGGTGCGGCGCTCGGCGATGGAGCCGAGGTCGGCGGCGGCGATGGCGAGGAAGTCCAGGACGTAGGCGACGGGCGCGCCATGGAAGTTGCCGTTGGACTCCACGCGGCCGTCGGGCAGCACGACGGGGTTGTCGACGGCCGAGGCGAGCTCCCGCTCGGCGACGAGCCGGGCGTGCGCGACGGTGTCGCGTCCGGCGCCGGCGACCTGCGGGGCACAGCGCACCGAGTAGGCGTCCTGGACGCGCGGGGCGTCGTCCTGGTGGTGCCCGGTCAGGCCGGAACCTTTCAGCACGGCCAGCATGTTGGCGGCGGAGGCGCCCTGGCCCGGATGCGGCCGGATGGCGTGCAGCTCGGGCGCGAGCACCTTGGCGGTGCCGAGCAGCGCCTCCAGGCTGAGGGCCGCGGTGACGTCGGCGGACTTGTAGAGGGCGTCGAGGTCGGCGAGGGCCATGATCAGCATGCCGAGCATGCCGTCGGTGCCGTTGAGCAGGGCGAGGCCCTCCTTCTCGCGCAGCTCGACCGGCTTGATCCCGTGCGCCGCGAGCAGTTCCCCGGCGGGCCGTACGACCCCGTCGGGACCTTCCGCGTCGCCCTCGCCCATGAGCGTGAGGGCGCAGTGGGAGAGCGGGGCCAGGTCGCCGGAGCAGCCGAGGGAGCCGTACTCGTGCACGACCGGGGTGATGCCGGCGTTCAGCACGTCCGCCATGGTCTGCGCGACCTCGGGCCGCACGCCGGTGTGCCCCGAGCAGACGGTCTTCAGCCGCAGGAACATCAGCGCCCGTACGACTTCCCGCTCCACCCGCGGCCCCATCCCGGCGGCGTGCGAGCGGACGATGTTGCGCTGCAGCTGGGCGCGCAGTTCCTGGCTGATGTGCCGGGTCGCCAGGGCTCCGAAGCCGGTGGAGACGCCGTAGACCGGATCCGGCTTGGCCGCCAGGGCGTCCACGATCTCCCGGGCCGCCGCGAGAGCCGCCACCGCCTCCGCCGACAGCTCGATGCGGGCACCGCCGCGCGCCACGGCGAGAACGTCGGACGCCGTGACACCGGACGTCCCCACCACCACAGTGTGCATATCCATATTCAGGAGCGTACGCATTGAATGCGGGGATGTCACTAGTGGGGAACGGGGGCGACCCTTACCGATCCGTGTGGGCTTCGCCTCATCCGCGGGGGCCTTACGGCCGGCGCCCGCGGAACCGGCGCCGCTCGGCGGGCGCCAGGTGCGGCGGCTCGTCCGCCAGCCGTACGACCGGATCCTCCGGCCCCTCCCGGCCCGCGACCACCGGCCGGTCGGCGCGCAGGGCCTTGGCCCGGTACTGGGCGGCGTCGGCGAGCCGGAACAGCCGCCGCGCGTCGCGCACCTCCCCGATCGCATCCTCGGTCGAGGCGATCCCGCACGCCACCCCCTCCCCCAACTCCAACTCCCCGGCTCTCCGGCACAGTTCATCGGCGGCCTTGACCACGTCATCGGCGGCCGGCCCGACGGCCAGCAGACAGAACTCGTCCCCGCCGAGCCGCGCGGCCAGCGCGCCCGGCACCATCGCCCCGCACAGCGACAGCACGGAGCCGAAGCGCTCCAGCAGCCGGTCGCCGACGGCATGCCCGAGGGTGTCGTTGACCCGCTTCAACCCGTTGAGATCACATACGACAAGACTGACGACCGCACCGTCCGCACGGTGCCGTTCGACGGCCTCCTCCAGGCGTACGTCCACGGCGCGGCGGTTGGCGAGTCCGGTGAGGGCGTCGGTGTACGCGAGCCGGCGGGCCTCCTCCAGCCGCTCGCTCTGCGCTAGCCCGGCGGCGACGACGGCGGCCAGCACGGTGGCGAAGTCGGCGTCGGACCGGTCGAACACCGGGGCCTTGATGGCGCGCGCGACGTACAACTCGCCCCAGGCCCTGCCGTGCAGCACGACCGGAGCGACGACACAGCAGCCGCGGCCCCGGCGACGCAGGGCGGCGACCCGCCGGTGGAAGTAGCCGGGAGTGCCGGCGGCGGTCCCCTCGGCGGTCTCCACCCAGGCGTTGGCCCCACCCCCGCCGGCCCACCGCTCGTGCAGGAACTCGGTGATCTCCGGGAACTGGTGCACCGGGTAGGCCTCGGCCTCGGGGAACACCTCCTCGTCCGGGCGCCGGTCCCCCACGTTGACGAGGACGCGCAGCCGGCCCAGCTCCCGCTCCCACACCGACAGCGCGGCGAAGCTGCCGTCCAGCGCCCGGCAGGCGCCGAGTGCGGCGGCATGCCAAGCCCCTGCCGGGGTGTGCGCCGCCGCCATGCCCTGCGCCAGCGCGACCACGGCGGCGAGCCGCTTGTCCTCTCCCATTACTCCAGGTTAGGGAGGATTTGCGGCGATGGGGACACTGGTCGGGCGAACAGGTGGATGAACTGTGCGGCTACCAGCCCGGGACTACGGACCGTTGCCGAGTGCGGGTACGTCGTGGCTTGTCACGCCCACGCGGCGACAGCCGCATATCGGACACAGCCTCGCGCCCCTGGAGGAACCGCGGTGTCGCTACTCCCCCGGCCACTGCGGCTTGCGCTTCTCGTTGAAGGCCGCCACGCCCTCCGCCCGGTCCGCCGAGAAGGCCACCGTGCGCCAGGCCGCGTCCTCGACCTCCAGACCGGCCCGCAGATCCAGGCCGTGCCCCAGCCGCAGCGCCCGCTTGGCGGCCCGGAGCCCGACAGGCGAGTTCCCGGCGATCCTCGCGGCCAGCGCCAGGGACTCCTCCCCATCGCGCCCCTCGTCCACCAGCTGGTCGACCAGCCCCAGTTCGGCCGCCTCCGCCGCCTCCACCCGCCTTGCGGAGAAGATCAGTTCGGCCGCCCGGGCGGCACCCACACGCCGTGGCAGCAACTGCGTACCGCCACCGCCCGGGATCACGCCCACGGACACCTCCGGCAACCCCACCACCGCCGTACGGTCGGCCACGATCAGGTCGCAGGACAGGGCCAGTTCGAAACCGCCGCCCAACGCGAACCCGTGCACCGCCGCGATCGTCGGCATCGGCAGCTCCAGCACCCCGGTGTAGGCCCCGCGCGTCACCGGCCGCTGCCGCAGAAGATCCGCGTCGCTGAAGGAGTTCCGCTCCTTCAGGTCCGCCCCGACGCAGAACGCCCGCTCGTGGGACGAGGTCAGGACCACCACGCGCGCGTCCCGGTCGGCGGCCAGCGCCGTGCACGCGCCCACGAGCGACCGGGCCATCTCCGTGGAGACGGCGTTCATGGCCTTGGGCCGGTCCAGCACCAGCTCCGCGACCGGCCCGTGCCGCCGCACCAGCACGAACTCCCCGAACCGCTCCTCGCTCATGACACCCTCCGGCTCACGTGTTAACGCGGGTTAACGCCCTGTGGGCCCGATCATCGCAGCCGTACCCGACGTCGGGAAACCCCAGGGGGCTACGCCCGTTCGAGTGACATCCCACCCGTCTCCCCCCACATCGCCCACAGGACCGCATAGCGTGCGTCCGCCACGGCGCGCCCCGTGGCGCGCGGCGGGGAGGGGAACGATGCCAGCGATTTCTGCACAGTCCCGTACGGACGACACGGAAGCCGGCGCGTCCGTCGTACGGCGCGGTCGCCACCGCAAGCCACGCCCCCGCAAGGTGCTGCTCGCCGCCGGCGGTCTGGCCCTGGCCGCGGGGGTGCTCAGCCTGGTCCGGGTCACACCGGATCCGGGGGCCGGTTCGCCGGGCACGGCGGAGGCCGAGCCCCGCCTGGGTGCGGGCGACAGCACCACGGACCACGCGACGAACCCCGCCGCCACAGCCCCCGCCGTGCCCACCGCACTGCCCTCGGCGACCTCGGCCATGGGCGGCAGAAGCCTCGCGCCCACGACCACCGGCCGGGCCGGGACCGGTACGGCACCAGGGACACCGTCCAGCCGTACCGCCACGCCGACCGCGCTCCCGTCCGGGCCGGCCTCGGCACCCGGCACGAACCCGCATCCCCCGGAGCCGACATCCGCCGCCCCGACGACCGCCCGGCCCACGCCTGCGCCCCCGGCCCCCAGCCACAGCACGACGCCCCCCGATCCGGGCGGGTTGTGCGTACCGGTGCTCGGCATCTGCGTGGGCCTGCCCGGCGGCACCAGCCACCAGCGATGACGCCCCGCGGGACTACGACTGGCCGTCGCGGCGGTTCAGCAGCCAGGGCTCGACCACGCCGAGCCCGCGCACCGGGCGCTGCCACATCGGCTGGAGCGCGAAGCGGTACACCGGCGGCTCCTCGCCCTCCTTCTCGGCGGCGGCCGCGGCCTCGGCCGCCTCCGCCTCGGAGGCGGGCGCCTCGCCGGAGCGGATCAGCTCCTCGGCGAAGGCGCTGTCCACCAGCACGGCGTCCCGGGGGGCTATCGAGGTGAGCCGGGAGGCCAGGTTCACGGTCGTACCGAACACATCACCCATACGAGTGGTGACCGTGCCGAACGCCATGCCGACGCGCAGCTCGGGCATGGTCTCGTCGTTCGACAGCGTCTCGACGAGCCGCAGCGCGATGTCCGCGGCCGTACCGGCGTCGTCCGCCGCGTACAGCACCTCGTCACCGAGGGTCTTGATGAGCCGCCCGCCACGCGCGGCCACCAGGTCGGCGGCGGTGGTCTCGAAGGCCTCGACCAGCTCTCCGAGCTCCTCTTCCTCCATCCGGCGGGTCAACCGCGTGAACCCCACCAGATCGGCGAAGCCGACGGCGAGCCGACGGTCGACCATCTCCTCGTCATCGGCCGACTGCACAACACGCCCGGCCGAGGCGGCGAGCTGTCGCCGCCACACGTACACCAGGAACTCCTCCAGCTCGGGCAGGAGCAGTTCGACGATCGGGTACGTCACCTCGGTGCGGGTCATACCGGGCTCGGGCGGTTCGGTCAGGCCCTCCAGGAAGGAATCCATCTGCCACTCGGCCAACCGGGCGGTGGTCTGCCCGGTGGACCGGGCCACCTGCACCGCCATGGCCTCACTGAGCAGCCCTGCCTCGACCAGACCGGCGAGCCGGCGCAGAGCCAGCACATCGGCCTCCGTCAACGCCTTGGCCTGGCCGATGTCGGCGAAACCCATGGCCCGCCAGAACCGTGACGCCAGCTCCATGGAGACACCGGCGCTGCGGGCCGCCTGGAACGGGGTGTAGCGGCGCTCGGCGCCCAGGATGAGCTGTTCGAGGCGCAGGGCCAGCGGGTCCTCGCCGGGATCGGCGGCATGGTCGTCCCCCCGCTCCTGGGGAGGGTCCACCCGGCCGTCCGCGTCCGCGCCGGAGCCCGTGTCGTCGACGGTCACGCCTGCTGCCCTTCCGATCTGCCGCGGTCAGGTATCGACCGGCCTCAACTCTACGGCAGGTGTGCGCCAGCTCACTCCGTTGGGTTCGGCCGGGGGTACGTGCTCGGTACCGGGTACGTGGGTGCTGCCGGCCAACCCCGGGCGCCACGCCCCCAGACCCCGCATCGGGCCATGTCCGGAAGTGTCACCGCCATCGCCGAGTGCGAATCCGTCGTGGCCGGTCGCGCAGTTCCCCGCGCCCCTTGGGGAGCTGCCCTGCCGTAGGCCGAACGGTGCCGCAGCCGACCAGGCGAGAATCAGTGATGGCGCCGCAGGCATCCACCCAGGCCGCGGAGGCACGGCACCCCCGCCTCACGCAGGCCGCAGATGGACGATGTCGCCCGCCCCCACGGGCTCCTGGACGCCCTCCCCCGTCGCGATGACCAGGCGGCCGTCGCCGTCGACGGCCACGGCCTCGCCCACAAGCGCCCGTTCACCGGGCAGCTCGGCCCGCACCACGCGCCCCAGCGTCGCGCAGCCCGCCGCGTACGTCTCCTGCAGACCGCAGGCCGCCGGGTCGCCCCCCGCCGCCCGCCACCGTCCGTACCAGTCCTCCAGCGCCCGCAGCACGGCCCGCAGCAACGGATCCCGGTCCGTGCCGACCGCCCCGGCCAGCGCCAGCGAGCCGGCCCGGGGCACCGGCAGCTCGTCCGCCCGCAGCGTCACGTTGATGCCGACGCCGATGACCACACCGTCCTCCCCGGCCCGTTCCGCGAGGATGCCGGCGGCCTTGCGCTCCTCGCCCCCGACCGTCACCAGCAGGTCGTTCGGCCATTTCAGAGCCGTGTCCACACCCGCCGCCCGGGCCACCCCGCTCGCCACGGCGACCCCCGTCAGCAGCGGCAGCCAGCCCCACCGGGCCACCGGAACCTCGGCGGGCCGCAGCAGCACGGAGAAGAAGAGACCCGAGCGCGGCGGCGCCGTCCACTGCCGGTCCAGCCGCCCCTTGCCCGCGGTCTGCTCCTCCGCCACCAGCACGGCCCCCTCGTCGGCCTGCCCGGCGACGGCCCGCGCGACCAGGTCGGAGTTGGTGGAGCCGGTGCGCTGCACCACCTCCACCTCGCGGTACAGGCTTCCCTCCCGGACCAGCGCGCGCCGCAGTGCCGCGGCGTTCAGGGGCGGGCGGTCCAGGTCGGACCAGCGGCTGTCGTCCCGGCTGTCATCTGATGCATTGTGCGGCGTCATGCAAGTCACCCTAGGTGTGGGAAACGCCGCACTGCCGACCCACAGGCCCAGCACTACTCTACGGATGAGTAACCGTCCCCCCTTTTGAGCAGGCAGGGAGCCGCATTCCGATGTCCGAGCCGGAAGAGCGTCAAGAGATCCACGAGACTCAAGGGATCGATATCCACACGACCGCGGGCAAGCTCGCGGATCTCCAGCGCCGCATCCACGAGGCGACGCACGCCGGCTCGGAACGCGCCGTCGAGAAGCAGCACGCCAAGGGCAAGCTGACGGCCCGTGAGCGCATCGAACTCCTCCTCGACGAGGGCTCCTTCGTCGAGCTGGACGAGTTCGCCCGGCACCGGTCCACCAACTTCGGCCTCGACGCCAACCGCCCCTACGGCGACGGCGTCGTCACCGGCTACGGCACCGTCGACGGCCGCCCCGTCGCCGTCTTCTCGCAGGACTTCACCGTCTTCGGCGGCGCCCTCGGCGAGGTCTACGGCCAGAAGATCGTCAAGGTCATGGACTTCGCGCTGAAGACCGGCTGCCCGGTCATCGGCATCAACGACTCCGGCGGCGCCCGCATCCAGGAGGGTGTCGCCTCCCTCGGCGCCTACGGCGAGATCTTCCGCCGCAACACCCACGCCTCCGGTGTGATCCCGCAGATCAGCCTGGTCGTCGGCCCGTGCGCGGGCGGCGCGGTGTACTCCCCCGCGATCACCGACTTCACGGTCATGGTCGACCAGACCTCGCACATGTTCATCACCGGCCCGGACGTCATCAAGACGGTCACCGGCGAGGACGTCGGCTTCGAGGAGCTGGGCGGCGCCCGCACCCACAACACCGCCTCCGGCGTGGCCCACCACATGGCGGGCGACGAGAAGGACGCCATCGAGTACGTCAAGCAGCTCCTCTCCTACCTGCCGTCCAACAACCTCTCCGAGCCCCCGGTCTTCGCGGAGGAGGCGGACCTCGCCCTGAGCGACGAGGACCGTGAGCTGGACACGCTGGTCCCGGACAGCGCGAACCAGCCGTACGACATGCACACGGTGATCGAACACATCCTGGACGACGGCGAGTTCTTCGAGACCCAGTCGCTCTTCGCGCCGAACATCCTCACCGGCTTCGGCCGGGTCGAGGGCCACCCGGTCGGCATCGTCGCCAACCAGCCGATGCAGTTCGCCGGCTGCCTGGACATCGACGCGTCCGAGAAGGGCGCCCGGTTCGTGCGCACCTGCGACGCCTTCAACATCCCGGTGCTGACCTTCGTGGACGTGCCGGGCTTCCTGCCGGGCGTCGACCAGGAACACACCGGCATCATCCGGCGCGGCGCCAAGCTGATCTACGCCTACGCCGAGGCGACCGTCCCCCTCATCACGGTGATCACCCGCAAGGCCTTCGGCGGCGCCTACGACGTCATGGGCTCCAAGCACCTGGGCGCCGACCTCAACCTGGCCTGGCCGACCGCCCAGATCGCCGTCATGGGCGCCCAGGGCGCGGTCAACATCCTGCACCGCCGCACCATCGCCGAGGCGGAGTCCACCGGAAACGGCGAGGGCACCCGGGCCCGGCTGATCCAGGAGTACGAGGACGCCCTCCTCAATCCCTACGTCGCGGCCGAGCGCGGCTACATCGACGCGGTGATCATGCCGTCCGACACCCGCGCCCACATCGTGCGCGGCCTGCGTCAGCTGCGCACGAAGCGGGAATCCCTGCCTCCGAAGAAGCACGGCAACATCCCCCTCTAGCCCCCTCCAAGCCATGCTGCCCCTGGGAGCGGTCATGAACATCAAGGTCGTACGAGGCAACCCGACCCCCGAGGAGCTGGCCGCCGCACTGGCGGTGGTCCGCGTCCGCGCCGCGGCGGCGGCAGCCCTGCCGCCCGGCGCGCAGGGCCCGCGCGATGCGTGGTCCGACCCGTCGCGGATCGCCGCCGCCCACGTCCCCAAGCCGGGCCCGGCGTCCTGGACCCGCACCTACTGGCCGAGCTGAGCGGCTTCAGGGGCGGGGAACCGCGCACAGAGCCAACGCGCCGGGTGCCGACTTGAGTAGCAGTACTCAGGCGCCCACCCCCCACCGGGCCGCACGCTGAAGGAATGCTGTGGTCAGACCCGGAAGACGAGCCGCCGAAGGACCTGCGCGAAGCGCAGGACATGCTTCGGCGGCTCGGCTTCCTCATGGCCCTGGCCACCATGCTTGTGATGCTGGTCATCGGCCTGAGGTGAGTAACCTGACCCCATGACCGCAACGCGCCGCAGGCGACTGATCCTCGCCTCGAAGTCCCCCGCCCGGCTGGGCCTCCTGAGGCAGGCCGGTCTCTCCCCCGAGGTGATCGTCAGCGGAGTCGACGAGGACGCCATCACCGCCCCCACCCCCGCGGAGCTGGCGCTCGCGCTGGCCGAGGCGAAGGCCTCGGTCGTGGCGGCGAAGCCGGAGGTGCAGGGCGCCCTGGTGATCGCCTGTGACTCGGTGCTGGAGCTGGACGGGCAGGCCCTCGGCAAGCCCGCCGACGCCGAGGAGGCGACCGCCCGCTGGAAGGCGATGCGCGGGCGGACCGGGACCCTCCAGACGGGCCACTGCATCTGGGACACGGCGGCCAAGCGCTACGTCTCCGGGACCGCCTCGACCGTCGTCCACTTCGGCGAACCGACGGACGAGGAGATCGCCGCGTATGTCGCCTCCGGCGAACCCCTCTACGTCGCGGGGGCCTTCACCCTGGACGGCCGTTCGGCGCCGTTCATCAAGGGCATCAACGGCGACCACGGCAATGTGATCGGCATCAGCCTGCCCCTGGTGCGCAAGCTGCTGGCCGAACTGGGCGTCGGCATCACGGAGTTGTGGTCGCCGGCCGAGTGACCGGAGCGGACAGGGAGTCCCGCGTCCCCTCACCCCCACCCGGCGCCTCACCCGTACGCTCCGTACGAGGCGCCGGCACAGCCGCCCCACCCGAACCCGCACCCGGGGCCGCTCCCGGCGCCGCAGCCGACCCGGGCTCGGTCAGAGCGTCCGGGTGCCCGCCCTCCCCCGCCCCGCCGCCGGAGGCGCCCGGCTGCGGGCCGGCCTCGCGGTCGTACGTCATCAGGAGCAGGACGACGAGGCCGAGCACCACCATCAGGAACAGGAACGCCGTCCAGCCGACCATGCTCCAGGCGAACGCGCCGAGCAGGCCGTGCACGACGGCCACGCTGATCAGCAGGACCCGGCCGAAGCCCGCGGGCGCGCGGTTCCGTATCGCGACCAGGACGGCCACCAGCGCGCACAGCGCGAAGTAGAGGCCGAAGACCACGCCGCCGATCTTCGAGGACGTCGCCATCGTGGACGGGTCGAGCCCCGCCAGGGACATGTCCTGACGGTCGACGACGACGCCGAGGAACCAGTTCAGCGCCGCGATGAAGAAGGCCTCCACCAGGAGGACGACCGCCAGGACCCACGCCACCGGTCTGCGCACCACCGGTCTCCACCCACTCTCAAGCCACGCGACTGTTACCACAGGTACGTTCGAGCCGTCATGAACGCTACTAACGGGTAAACCCAGGGACAAGGGTTTGCGCGCCAGCAAAGAATCATTGGGCCATTCGTAGGGACTCGACAAAGAAACAGAGTGGGCCGCAGCACGCTCTCACAGAGACCTTGACCACATGACGGGGCTAGGGTTTCCCGGAGGGGAGCTGCGTACCGAGGTGCGACAAGGCTTTTCGCGGGTCGAGCGAGCCTCGAATCACGCTCCGTGTGGGCAAGCTCACCATTGGGGACGGGTCGAAGTGCCGTGTCGGCAGTCCCTAAACTCGGCTTGTTTCAAGGAGGGAGCCTCAATCGTGCGCAAGGTGCTCATCGCCAACCGTGGCGAAATCGCTGTCCGCGTGGCCCGGGCCTGCCGGGACGCCGGGATCGCGAGCGTGGCCGTCTACGCGGACCCGGACCGGGACGCTCTGCATGTCCGCGCCGCGGATGAGGCGTTCGCCCTGGGCGGTGACACCCCGGCCACCAGCTACCTGGACATCGAGAAGGTCCTGAACGCGGCGCGCGAGTCCGGCGCGGACGCCGTCCATCCGGGTTATGGCTTCCTGTCGGAGAACGCCGACTTCGCGCAGGCGGTGCTGGACGCGGGTCTGGTCTGGATCGGCCCGCCGCCGCAGGCGATCCGTGACCTGGGGGACAAGGTCGCCGCCCGTCATATCGCCCAGCGCGCCGGCGCTCCGCTGGTGGCCGGTACGCCGGACCCGGTGAGCGGTGCCGAGGAGGTCGTGGCGTTCGCCGAGGAGCACGGCCTGCCGATCGCGATCAAGGCGGCCTTCGGTGGCGGCGGCCGCGGCCTGAAGGTCGCCCGCACCCTGGAGGAGGTCCCGGAGCTGTACGAGTCGGCGGTGCGTGAGGCGGTCGCCGCCTTCGGCCGCGGTGAGTGCTTCGTGGAGCGATACCTCGACCGCCCGCGGCACGTGGAGACCCAGTGCCTGGCGGACAAGCACGGCAACGTGGTCGTCGTCTCGACGCGTGACTGCTCGCTGCAGCGCCGGCACCAGAAGCTGGTCGAGGAGGCTCCCGCGCCGTTCCTGTCCGAGGAGCAGGTCGCCGAGCTGTACCGGGCCTCCAAGGACATCCTCAAGGAGGCCCGCTACGAGGGCGCGGGCACCTGTGAGTTCCTGGTCGGCCAGGACGGCACGATCTCCTTCCTGGAGGTCAACACCCGCCTGCAGGTGGAGCACCCGGTGACCGAGGAGGTCGCCGGCATCGACCTCGTACGGGAGATGTTCCGTATCGCCGACGGCGAGGAACTGGGCTACGACGACCCGCGGTTGCGGGGTCATTCCTTCGAGTTCCGTATCAACGGCGAGGACCCGGGCCGTAACTTCCTGCCCGCCCCCGGCACGGTCACCACGTTCGACGCGCCGTCCGGTCCCGGTGTCCGCCTGGACGCGGGGGTGGAGTCCGGCTCGGTCATCGGCCCGGCGTGGGACTCCCTGCTGGCCAAGCTGATCGTGACGGGCCGTACCCGCGAGGAGGCCCTTCAGCGGGCCGCGCGTGCCCTGGACGAGTTCCAGGTCGAGGGCATGGCCACCGCGATCCCCTTCCACCGCGCGGTGGTCAGGGACCCGGCGTTCGCTCCCGAAACCACCGGCAGCCAGGCCCCGTTCACGGTCCACACCCGCTGGATCGAGACCGAGTTCGTCAACGAGATCAAGCCCTTCGCCGCTCCGGCCGACACCGAGGCGGAGGAGGAGAGCGGCCGGGAGACGGTCGTCGTCGAGGTCGGCGGCAAGCGCCTGGAGGTCTCCCTGCCCTCCTCCCTGGGCATGTCCCTGGCCCGCACCGGCCTCGCGGCGGGTGCCAAGCCGAAGCGCCGGGCGGCCAAGAAGTCCGGGCCGGTGGCCTCCGGCGACACCCTCGCCTCCCCGATGCAGGGCACGATCGTCAAGGTCGCCGTCGAGGAGGGCCAGGAGGTCAAGGAAGGCGACCTGGTCGTCGTCCTGGAGGCCATGAAGATGGAACAGCCCCTCAACGCCCACAAGGCGGGCACCATCAAGGGCCTCGCCGCCGAAGTCGGCGCCTCCATCACCTCCGGCGCCCCGATCTGCGAGATCAAGGACTGACGGCAACAGCCTGAGCGACGCCCGGCAGACGGATGATCTGCCGGGCGTCACCTTTTCCCGTTCCAAGGCAGTGGGAACGTCTTGAGTCCCTGAAAGCCTGCCGGCCCAAGGGGCGCGGGGAACCGCGCGGCAGGCCACGACGAACCCGCACCCACCCAACAGCCCGAAGCTCTACGGCGATTGGGCGCTGACGACGGACCGGGCCTGACAGCTACCGGCGCCGCAGATCCGCGACGCGCCCCCGCTCGGCCCCCGTAGGCTCCAGGCCGGCCCCCGACCGAAGCGCCACATGGCCCCTGCGCGGCCCCGGCAGTGGGGCACGCCGCGCCGGGGCCTGCTCACCCCCCGGAGGGGCCCCGCTCGCCCCGGCCACGGCGATCTGCACCCCTTGGTCGGCAAGGGCCTGCAACTCGGTGGCGGCGCGGTCGTCGTGCGGCGGGGGCTCGTCGGTGACCAGGCGGGTGATGACGTCCGTCGGCACGGTCTGGAACATCGTGTCCGTGCCGAGCTTGGTGTGGTCGGCGAGGACGACGACCTCGGCGGCGGCCTGGACGAGGGCCCGGTCGACGGACGCCGAGAGCATGTTGGACGTGGACAGACCCCGCTCCGCGGTCAGGCCGCTCCCCGACAGGAACGCCTTCGACACTCTCAGCCCCTGCAGGGACTGCTCCGCGCCGGAGCCGACGAGGGCGTAGTTGGAGCCGCGCAGGGTGCCTCCGGTCATCACGACCTCCACCCGATTGGCATGGGCCAACGCCTGGGCGACCAGGAGGGAGTTGGTGACGACGGTCAGACCGGGCACCCGCGCGAGCCGGCGGGCCAGCTCCTGTGTGGTGGTACCCGCGCCGACCACGATGGCCTCGCCTTCTTCGACGAGACCCGCGGCGAGGTCGGCGATGGCCGTCTTCTCGGCGGTCGCGAGATGGGACTTCTGCGGAAAGCCCGACTCACGTGTGAATCCGCCCGGCAGTACGGCACCGCCGTGCCGACGGTCGAGGAGTCCTTCTGCCTCCAGTGCCCGCACGTCCCGCCGTACGGTCACTTCGGAGGTCTGGACGACGCGGGCGAGCTCACGGAGCGACACGGCACCGTTCGCACGCACCATTTCGAGGATCAATTGGCGACGTTCAGCAGCGAACACGAAACTGACAGTAACCCCAGCGACCGTCTGCTTTCAGCAGTTTGCGCCGAATAACAGAAGTTGTTCGCATGGCAGGGCGGGAAGTGGTATAGGACCTACCCGCCCCGACTATGCCGTACGCACTCGCGGCAACTCCCGGTGACCAGCGGGAAGTCGGATCCGGCCGTCAGGCCTCCGCGCTCGCCTTACGGGTGTGCAGCTGCCGGGCCACCTCGGCGATCGACCCCGAAAGGGAGGGGTACACGGTGAACGCGTTCGCGATCTGTTCGACCGTCAGATTGTTGTCGACGGCGATCGAGATGGGGTGGATCAGTTCCGAGGCGCGGGGCGAGACGACCACACCGCCGACGACGATGCCCGTACCCGGCCGGCAGAAGATCTTGACGAAGCCGTCCCGGATGCCCTGCATCTTGGCGCGCGGGTTCCGGAGGAGGGGCAGCTTGACGACCCTGGCGTCGATCTTGCCCGCGTCGACATCGGCTTGCGAGTAGCCGACGGTCGCGATCTCGGGGTCGGTGAAGACGTTCGAGGAGACGGTCTTCAGGTTCAGCGGGGTCACCGCGTCGCCGAGGAAGTGGTAGATGGCGATACGTCCCTGCATGGCGGCGACGGAGGCGAGCGCGAAGACGCCCGTGACGTCACCGGCCGCGTACACGCCCGGGGCGGTCGTACGCGAGACCTTGTCGGTCCAGATGTGACCTGAGTCGCGCAGCTTGACGCCGGCCTCCTCCAGGCCGAGCCCCGCGCTGTTCGGAATGGCGCCGACGGCCATCAGGCAGTGCGAGCCGGTGATGACCCGGCCGTCCGCCAGCGTCACCTCGACCCGGTCGCCGACGCGCTTGGCGGACTGCGCGCGGGAGCGGGCCATGACGTTCATGCCACGGCGCCGGAAGACGTCCTCCAGGACGGCGGCGGCGTCCGGGTCCTCGCCCGGCAGCACGCGGTCGCGCGAGGACACCAGGGTGACCTTCGACCCCAGCGCCTGGTACGCGCCGGCGAACTCGGCACCGGTCACACCGGAGCCGACCACGATCAGCTCTTCCGGCAGCTCGTTGAGGTCGTAGACCTGGGTCCAGTTGAGGATGCGCTCGCCGTCGGGCTGGGCATCGGGCAGCTCACGCGGGTGACCACCGGTGGCGATGAGGACGGCGTCGGCGGTCAGGGTCTCCTCGGTGCCGTCGGCGGCGGTGACGACGACCTTGCGGGACCCGTCGAGGGCCTGCATGCCCTCCAGACGTCCGCGCCCGCGCATGACCCGGGCGCCGGCGCGCGTGACGGAGGCGGTGATGTCGTGCGACTGGGCGAGGGCCAGCCGCTTCACACGGCGATTGACCTTCCCCAGATCCACACCGACCACCCGGGCGGCCTGCTCCAGCGGCGGGGTGTCGTCGGCGACGATGATGCCCAGCTCCTCGTAGGAGGAGTCGAAGGTGGTCATCACCTCGGCCGTGGCGATCAGGGTCTTCGACGGCACGCAGTCGGTCAGCACCGACGCTCCGCCCAGACCGTCGCAGTCGACGACGGTCACCTCCGCACCGAGCTGCGCGGCTACCAGGGCCGCTTCATATCCGCCGGGTCCGCCACCGATGATCACGATCCGAGTCACGTACTCCATTGTCCCGCACGCTTCAAGGTGCTACTGCCCGGGGGCGCACACGAGTGTCTCCGGGGGCGCGAGTGACGGGACTTTCCCTGCCGTACCCTCTCTCCATGTCGCTCTATGCCGCGTACGCCGGCAATCTCGACGCGCGTCTGATGGCCTTCCGCGCGCCGCACTCCCCGCTGCGCGCCACGGGCTGGCTGAACGGCTGGCGGCTGACGTTCGGCGGCGAGCAGCCGGACGGGGAGGGCGCGCTGGCGACGATCGTCGAGGATCCGCTCGCCCAGGTCTTCGTCGGGCTGTACGACATCGCACCCATGGACGAGGAGTCCCTCGACCGGTGGGAGGACGTGGGCGTGGATCTCTACCGCCGGGTCCGGGTGCGTGTGCACACCCTGGACGGCGAGGAGGCGGCGTGGACGTACGTCCTCAACGGCTACGAGGGCGGCCTGCCCTCGGCCCGCTACCTGGGCGAGATCGCCGACGCGGCGGAGTCCGCCGGGGCACCCCACGACTATGTGATGGAACTCCGCAAGCGCCCCTGCTGACGCGCCGCGCCGATCAAGCAGGCTCTTTCGTTGGAAACGACAAGGCAACGATCGCCATCCCGTGGGCTCTGTCATCTACGCGCGTAGGCGAACACCGGCTACCCTCGTCGACGTGAACGCATCTCTTCTTCCGGACGACATCCAGGGCGACCCCTACGCCGCCGCTGACGCCGCCGCCGCGCGCCTGCGCGAACTCACCGGCGCCGAGACCCACGACGTCGCCCTCGTGATGGGCTCCGGCTGGGCTCCGGCCGTCGACGCCCTGGGCGCACCCGACGCCGAGTTCCAGGTCACCGAGCTGCCCGGCTTCCCGCCGCCGGCCGTCGCGGGGCACGGCGGCAAGATCCGCTCGTACTCCTTCGGTGACAAGCGCGCCCTGGTCTTCCTGGGCCGCACCCACTACTACGAGGGCCGTGGCGTCGCCGCGGTCGCCCACGGCGTGCGCACCGCGGTGGCCGCCGGCTGCAAGACGGTGGTCCTCACCAACGGCTGCGGCGGCCTGCGCGAGGGCATGCGCCCCGGCCAGCCGGTCCTGATCAGCGACCACATCAACCTCACGGCCACGTCCCCGATCGTCGGCGCGAACTTCGTCGACCTGACGGACCTCTACTCCCCCCGTCTGCGCGCCCTGTGCAAGGAGGTCGACCCCACCCTGGAGGAGGGCGTCTACGCGCAGTTCCCCGGCCCGCACTACGAGACCCCGGCCGAGATCCGCATGGCCCGTGTCATCGGCGCGGACCTGGTCGGCATGTCCACGGTCCTGGAGGCCATCGCCGCGCGCGAGGCGGGCGCCGAGGTGCTGGGCATCTCCCTGGTCACCAACCTGGCGGCCGGCATGACCGGCGAGCCCCTCAACCACGAGGAGGTCCTCCAGGCGGGCCGCGACTCCGCCGCCCGGATGGGCCAGCTGCTGACCCAGGTCTTGGGCAAGCTGTAAGCAGGCCGCTGTACGGCGGTGACGCAGGGCGACCGCGAGCACGTCGGTGACGCCATGGCGACCGCGGAACGCCGCGGCGCCGCAAGCGGACTGCCGACGCTGCGGAGGCCCACGGCGACCGCCGGTGCCGCGGTGGCGCGAGCCGACCGCGGAGACTGCGGTAGGCGCGAGCCGACCGCGAGCACTGCGGAGGCCCACGGCGACCGCGAACGCCGCGGTGGCTCATGGCGACCGCGGAAGCTGCGGTGGGCAAGCCGACCGTGGAGACTGCGGTAGGCGCGAGCCGACCGCGAGCACTGCGGAGGCCCACGGCGACCGCGAACGCCGCGGTGGTTCATGGAGACCGAGGAGGCCGCGGTGGCGCGAGCCGACCGTGGAAACTGCGTGGCGCATGTCGACCGTCGGCGCTGCAGTGGCCTATGGCGACCGCGGACGCCGCTGTGGCGCGAGCCGACCGCGGAGGCCTCGGTGGCCCACGGCTACCGTCGGCGCTGCGGTGGACAAGCCGACCGCGGAGACTGCGTGGCGCAAGCCGACCGTGGACGCTGCGGTGGCCCACGGCGACCGCCGGTGCCGCGGTGGCGGTAGTGCGATCCTGCCCGGCCGCTTTCCGGCCGACCGAGTCGGGTGGGTGGGTAAACGGGGGTCTGGGGGCGGAGCCCCCAGCGAAGACTAGGAGAGGTTGATCCCAAGGTGCACGACGATCTCATCGCCCGGGCCAAGGCCTGGCTCGCCGAGGACCCCGACACGGAGACCCGTGACGAACTCGCCGAGCTGATCGACACCGGTGACATCACGGAACTGTCGGCCCGTTTCAGCGGCACGCTGCAGTTCGGCACCGCCGGCCTGCGAGGCGAGCTGGGCGCAGGCCCGATGCGCATGAACCGCAGCGTCGTCATCCGCGCCGCCGCCGGTCTCGCCGCGTACCTGAAGAAGCAGGGTCGGACCGGCGGACTCGTGGTCATCGGCTACGACGCCCGCCACAAGTCCGCCGACTTCGCCCGCGACACCGCCGCCGTGATGACCGGCGCCGGCCTGCGCGCCGCCGTACTCCCCCGCCCCCTGCCCACCCCCGTGCTCGCCTTCGCCATACGGCACCTCGGCGCGGTCGCGGGCGTCGAGGTCACCGCCAGCCACAACCCGCCCCGGGACAACGGCTACAAGGTGTACCTCGGTGACGGCTCCCAGATCGTGCCGCCCGCCGACGCGGAGATCGCCGCCGAGATCGACGCGATCGCCTCCCTGCACGACGTACCCCGCCCGGACGCCGGCTGGGAGATCCTGGACGAGTCCGTCCTGGAGGCGTACCTGGCCCGTACGGACGCCGTACTGGCCCCCGGCTCCCCCCGCACCGCCCGCACCGTCTACACGGCGATGCACGGCGTCGGCAAGGACGTCCTCCTCGCCGCGTTCGCCCGCGCCGGCTTCCCCGAGCCGGTGCTGGTCGCGGAACAGGCCGACCCGGACCCGGACTTCCCGACCGTCGCCTTCCCCAACCCGGAGGAGCCGGGCGCGATGGACCTCTCCTTCGCGCAGGCCCGCGCCACCGACCCGGACCTGATCATCGCCAACGACCCCGACGCCGACCGCTGTGCGGTGGCCGTCAAGGACGGGGCCGACTGGCGGATGCTGCGCGGCGACGAGGTCGGCGCGCTGCTCGCCGCCCACCTGGTCCGCCGCGGCGCGACCGGTGTGTTCGCGGAGTCGATCGTCTCCTCCTCCCTGCTCGGCCGGATCGCCGAGAAGGCGGGTCTGCCATATGAGGAGACGCTGACCGGTTTCAAGTGGATCGCCCGCGTGGAGGGCCTGCGCTACGGCTACGAGGAGGCCCTCGGCTACTGCGTGGACCCGGAGGGCGTACGCGACAAGGACGGCATCACGGCCGCGCTGCTCATCACCGAGCTGGCCTCCGTGCTCAAGGAGGAGGGCCGTACCCTCCTGGACCTCCTCGACGACCTCGCCGTGGAGCACGGCCTGCACGCCACCGACCAGCTCTCGGTCCGCGTCGAGGACCTGTCCGTCATCGCGGACGCGATGCGCCGCCTGCGCGAACAGCCGCCGGCCGAGCTGGCAGGCCTGGCCATCACCCGGGCCGAGGACCTCACCCGGGGCACGGACAGTCTGCCGCCCACGGACGGCCTGCGCTACACGCTCGACGGCGCCCGGGTGATCGTCCGCCCGAGCGGCACCGAGCCGAAGCTGAAGTGCTACCTGGAGGTCGTCGTACCGGTCGCCGCGCATGCCGACCTGCCGGCCGCCCACGCGAACGCGGCCCAGCTGCTGACCGCCCTGAAGCGGGACCTGTCGACGGCCGCGGGCCTCTGACCCGCACGCACGTCAAAGGGGTGCCCCTTGGGGGCACCCCTTCTCTCGCCGGGTACGCCGCGACGCGACCGTCGGCCCGCTCAGCCCGTCGCCAGCAGAATCGCGAGAAGCACCGCGCCCGCCGCCGCCGGTGCGATCACCTCGTACGCCCACCGCACGGTGACCTCGCCCTGCGCCGACTCCTCCGTACCGCGCCGTTCCAGCATGTCCCGCAGTTCGTCCATGACCTGGTCGGTGTCCGCGCGGGTCGGTCCGCCCGGCGCGCCGGAGCCGCCGAGGGCACCCAGGCCGCCGAGCCCCCGGCTCGGCGTGGACCCGCCGCCCGCCGCCTCCGCCGCCGCCCGCGACTTGCGCAGCTCCGCCTTCTTGCGGGCCCGCAGCGAGACGGGGACGGACCACAGCTGGTACTTGCGGCCGGACTTGGCGACGACCTCGTTGGAGTAACCGGAGCGCAGCGAGGCGACCTCGCCCCAGGGCAGGGCGACGGCGCGGAACGGGTTGCGGATCCGCAGCCGGTCCTCGCCGGCGAAGACCGCGGGGCGGAGCGTGAAGGCGATCACCAGCGGCACGATGAGGATCATCCCGGCGAGCGCCAGCCACGGCGCGCGGCCGTGGCCCTGGAACAGCGCGTCGAAGCCGAGCCAGCCGACGACGAGCAACAGCAGCACACCGCCCACGAGCCCCATGGGCGAGCGGTAGATCCGGTCCTGGGCGGCGGGAGCCGGCGGCTGTGACGCGGGTGACGGGTGGTCCGGGGTGGTCATGGCCCAAGTCTGCACGACCGTGGCGGCGGCGCCGCCACGCGCCCCGGAACCGGCGCTCAGCTGTGATCTTCCGAGGGGATATGAGCGCCGGGGGTGTACAGCCGCTACGCGCGTAGATATGCTCGTCTGGTGACCATGCCCACTACCGCACCCACAGCTCACGCTCTCTCGGACGTCACCGCGTCCGACAGCACGCTGCGTCGCTTCCTGCACGGGCTGCCCGGCGTCGACGCGGTCGGCCTGGAGGCGCGCGCCGCGTCTCTCGGCACCCGTTCCATCAAGACCACCGCGAAGGCGTACGCCATCGACCTCGCCATCTCGATGGTCGACCTGACGACGCTGGAAGGCGCGGACACCCCGGGCAAGGTCCGGGCGCTCGGCGCCAAGGCGGTCCACCCGGACCCGACGGACCGGACGGCCCCGACCACGGCCGCCGTCTGCGTCTACCCCGACATGGTGGCCGTCGCCAAGGAGGCCGTCGCCGGTTCCGACGTCAAGGTCGCCTCCGTCGCCACCGCCTTCCCGGCCGGCCGCGCCGCCCTCGACGTGAAGCTGGCAGACGTGCGCGATGCCGTCGCCGCGGGCGCCGACGAGATCGACATGGTCATCGACCGGGGCGCATTCCTCGCCGGCAAGTACCTGAAGGTGTACGACGAGATCGTCGCCGTGAAGCAGGCCTGCGGCGACCGCGCCCGGCTGAAGGTCATCTTCGAGACCGGCGAGCTGTCGACGTACGACAACATCCGCCGCGCCTCCTGGCTCGGCATGCTGGCCGGCGCCGACTTCATCAAGACCTCCACGGGCAAGGTGGCGGTCAACGCCACGCCCGCGAACACCCTGCTGATGCTGGAGGCCGTACGGGACTTCCGTGCCCAGACCGGCATCCAGGTCGGCGTGAAGCCGGCCGGTGGTATCCGCACCTCCAAGGACGCCATCAAGTTCCTGGTCCTGGTCAACGAGACCGCGGGCGCGGACTGGCTGGACAACCACTGGTTCCGCTTCGGCGCCTCCTCGCTGCTGAACGACCTGCTGATGCAGCGTCAGAAGCTGGCCACCGGCCGCTACTCCGGCCCCGACTACGTGACGGTGGACTGATCAACATGGCTTCCGTATTCGAGTACGCACCGGCGCCCGAGTCCCGCTCCGTCGTCGACATCGCCCCCTCCTACGGCCTCTTCATCGACGGCGAGTTCGCCGAGGCGGCCGACGGCAAGGTCTTCAAGACCGTCAGCCCCAGCACGGAAGAGGTGCTGTCCGAGATCGCCCAGGCCGGCGAGGCGGACGTCGACCGCGCGGTCAGGGCCGCCCGCAAGGCCTTCGAGAAGTGGTCCGCGCTGCCCGGCTCCGAGCGCGCCAAGTACCTGTTCCGCATTGCCCGGGTCATCCAGGAGCGCAGCCGTGAGCTGGCCGTCCTGGAGACGCTGGACAACGGCAAGCCGATCAGGGAGACCCGCGACGCGGACCTCCCGCTGGTCGCCGCGCACTTCTTCTACTACGCGGGCTGGGCCGACAAGCTCGGCCACGCCGGGTTCGGCCCCGCGCCGCAGCCGCTGGGCGTGGCCGGCCAGGTCATCCCCTGGAACTTCCCGCTCCTCATGCTGGCCTGGAAGATCGCCCCGGCCCTCGCGACCGGCAACACGGTCGTCCTGAAGCCCGCCGAGACGACCCCCCTGTCCGCCCTGTTCTTCGCGGACATCTGCCGCCAGGCGGGCCTGCCCAAGGGAGTCGTCAACATCCTCCCGGGCTACGGCGACGCGGGCGCGGCGCTCGTCGCGCACCCCGACGTCAACAAGGTCGCCTTCACCGGCTCCACGGCCGTGGGCAAGGAGATCGCGCGGACCGTCGCGGGCACCCGCAAGAAGCTCACCCTCGAACTGGGCGGCAAGGGCGCCAACATCGTCTTCGACGACGCCCCGATCGACCAGGCCGTCGAGGGCATCGTGACCGGCATCTTCTTCAACCAGGGCCAGGTCTGCTGCGCGGGCAGCCGTCTGCTGGTGCAGGAGTCGATCCAGGACGAGCTGCTGGACTCGCTCAAGCGCCGTCTGTCCACGCTCCGCCTCGGCGACCCGCTGGACAAGAACACCGACATCGGCGCGATCAACTCGGCCGAGCAGCTGGCCCGGATCACCACGCTGGCCGAGCAGGGCGAGGCGGAGGGCGCCGAGCGCTGGTCCCCGTCCTGCGAACTGCCCACCTCCGGCTACTGGTTCGCCCCGACGCTGTTCACGAACGTCACCCAGGCGCACACCATCGCCCGCGACGAGATCTTCGGCCCGGTGCTGTCGGTCCTCACCTTCCGCACGCCGGACGAGGCGGTCGCCAAGGCGAACAACACGCAGTACGGCCTGTCGGCGGGCATCTGGACCGAGAAGGGCTCGCGGATCCTGGCCGTCGCGAACAAGCTGCGCGCCGGTGTCGTCTGGTCCAACACGTTCAACAAGTTCGACCCGACCTCGCCGTTCGGCGGCTACAAGGAGTCGGGCTTCGGCCGCGAGGGCGGCCGCCACGGCCTGGAGGCGTACCTCGATGTCTGAGAAGACCGAAAAGACCGAACCGCGACTGTCGGTCTTCAAGACCTACAAGCTGTACGTCGGCGGGAAGTTCCCGCGTTCCGAGAGCGGCCGGGTGTACGAGGTGACCGACTCGAAGGGCAAGTGGCTGGCCAACGCACCGCAGTCCAGCCGTAAGGACGCCCGTGACGCGGTCGTGGCCGCGCGCAAGGCGTCCGGCGGCTGGTCCGGGGCGACGGCGTACAACCGCGGCCAGGTCCTCTACCGCGTCGCGGAGATGCTGGAGGGCCGGCGCGAGCAGTTCGTGCGCGAAGTGGCCGACGCGGAGGGTCTGTCCAGGTCGAAGGCGGCCGCGGTCGTGGACGCGACCGTCGACCGCTGGGTCTGGTACGCGGGCTGGACCGACAAGATCGCCCAGGTGATCGGCGGCGCCAACCCGGTCGCGGGCCCGTTCTTCAACCTCTCCTCGCCCGAGCCGACCGGCGTGGTCGCCGTTCTGGCCCCGCAGGAGTCGTCCTTCCTGGGCCTGGTGTCGGTGCTGGCCCCGGTGATCGCCACCGGCAACACCGCGGTCGTGATCGCGAGCGAGCGGTCCCCGCTCCCGGCGCTCTCCCTGGCCGAGGTGCTGGCCACCTCCGACGTCCCCGGTGGCGTGGTCAACGTCCTGTCCGGCCGTACGGCGGAGATCGCGCCGTCGCTCGCCGCCCACCAGGACGTCAACGCGATCGACCTCGCGGGCGCCGACGAGGCGCTGGCGAAGGAGCTGGAGATCGCGGCGGCCGACAACCTGAAGCGGGTGCTCCGTCCACAGCCTGTGGATTACGTCGAGACGCCGGGTATCGAGCGGATGACGGCGTTCCTGGAGACCAAGACGGTCTGGCACCCGACGGGGTCGCTGGGCGCGTCCGGCTCGTCCTACTGAGTCCACACCGAGGCCGTACGACGGCCCGCACGACCGAGAGCCGCGCCTTCCCTCCGTCCGGGGAAGGCGCGGCTCTCTCGTCCGCGGACCGCTACTCCATTCCTGCCATGCCGCCCAGCACTCCGCCGAGCCCCTCCGCCACCGGAGCGACACCGATCGGACCCGTCCGGGCGAGCGGACCGGTCAGGCTGCCGAGGTCGCCGTCGTCCACCGGGAGGACCCGGGTGTGGGCGACCGGGGTGTACTGGAGCGCCTGGAGGGGGACGGCGGCGTAGTCGGTCAGCCCCGGCACCTGGGTGCCGGCCTGCGGGGCCATCGCCCCGAGCGAGGCGGGCTGCCCGGCCGCGTCCGTGGCGCGAGCGGCGTCCGCGGACGCTGTCGCCACGCCCGCGCCCAGCGCCGCGCCCGCGGTCGCGAGGGCGATCAGGGCACGCCAGGCAGTCGGGTTCTTGCAGGACATGTGTTGAGACATTGCTGGTGCCACCCTTGGATGCACTGAGTAATGCGGTCGATACGAAGGGTAGTTGAGAGAGTCGTGCGCGCAAAGTCGACGCACGGACTGAAGTGATCATGGACACGTGGGTCCGGAATCCAGGGATCATCCAGTCGACTTACCGCCTCAAGTGCCTTACGCTCTCGCACTGGACACGAGGCGGGACGCGACCGCGTCCCACCAAACAACAGCCCGTCAAACTCAGATGGGCTTCGATATTGTGTCGGGGGACATGACTGTGCAGACAGTCGATCAAAGTATCGAACAATACAGGGAAAAACGTAGGACCGAATCCGATCTGACCGTCCGTTGGGGTGCCAACGACCTCGTGGCAATGACCGACCCCACCGCGGTCTGCGAGGAACTGAAGCGCGGGCTCGCCGATTTACCGCACACCCGCTCCGGTGTGCTGCTTGCGGGCCGTTTCGCCGTCGAGACCGTCACCTATCCGGCCTCCGACTTCTCCCGCTTCGTGCGCACCGAAATCATCGAACAGGGGCACGGCCTACGGCTGCTGCTCACCCGGGCAGACACCATGGAACTGGGCGGCCGCTCCCTGCGATGTCTCGCCGGGAACGGGCACGCGTTCGTACGCGTTTCCTCCGCACCGGTGCCCCACCTTGCCTTCCTGGGCACCGAACTGGCCCTCGTGCACGCCGGCGCTCGCGACGGCCATCCGCAGATCCTGGTCGCCCGCCGGGAGGCCACGGCCGCCCTGCACCAGTACCAGCAGGTGCTGTGGGGGCACGCCGCCGAGCTGGCTCCGGCCGGTCGCCCCGCCCGTTCGCCACAGATGGACCAGATCCAGTTGGGCGTCCTGCGGATGCTCGGCTCGGGCATGAAGGACGACACCGCCGCCCGCCAGATGAACATGTCCGTCCGCACCTATCGCCGCCACGTCGCCGCGATCCTGAAGACCCTGGACGTCAACACCCGCTTCGAGGCAGGGCTGAGGTCCGCGGAACTCGGCCTGCTCTCCCTGAACTGATCCTCCAGCGCGACACCAGGGCTGCCGGTGGCATGTTTATGCCGAGTTTCGTGTCCGGCAGCGCTTGCTGACCCGTTCGATCGCCTCATAACTTGATCAGCAGATCACCGCCCCTGCGCACAGGCGTTGAATGTTTCCGAGGTTCGTCTCTACGACAACTTCCTGGAACTCGGCGTGGATTCGCTCGTGGCCACCCGAATCGTGGCGGTATTGCGCAGCCGGTTCGGCGTGGATATTCCACTGCGCAGCGTCTTCGAGTTTCCGGTTCTGGGCGAATTCGCCGAGTCCGTCGTTCCAGCGAGTCCAACGCCCGCAGCCGGGACACCAGGGCGACGGCCGACTCCAGCGAATCCAGCGCCACCAGGGCGGTGACCCGCTCCGGGAGGTGCGGCACCAGACGCAGCCGGGCCCGGGTGATCACGGCCAGCGTGCCCTCGCTGCCGACCAGCAGGTTGGTGAGGTCGTATCCGGTGTTGTCCTTGGGCAGCCCGCGCAGCCTGTCCAGCACAGTGCCGTTGGCCAGGACCGCCTCCAGCCCGACCACGTTGGCGCGGGTGGCGCCGTAGCGTACGACGCGCTCCCCGCCCGCGTTGGTGGCGATCATGCCGCCCAGGGTCGCCGAGTCCCTGGCCGCGAGGTCGACTCCGAACTCCAGGCCCTGGGCGGCGACCTGCCGCTGCAGATCGCCGAGCACCGTGCCGGCGCCCACCGTCACCTGCCGCACCGCGGTGTCGACCGGTCCGATGCCGTCGAGCCGCCGCAGCGACAGGACCACCTCGGTGCCGGCGGGGCCGGGGACCGAGCCGCCGACCAGCCCCGTGTTTCCGCCCTGGGGGACGACCGGGACTCCGCCATCGAGACAGATCCGCACCACCTCGGCCACCTCGGCGGTGTCGGCGGGGCGGACCACCAGCCGGGAACGGCCGGCGTAACGGCCGGTGAAGTCGGTCTCATAGGCGGCTCGCAGGGCGGGGTCGCTCAGCACGTGGGCCGGTCCGACCACGGCCGAGAGCTGGTGAGCGAGTCGATCGGATGTCACGGTGGACCAGCCATTCCTGTCGGGGCAACTCCCTCGAATCCTATGGAGAAACAGCAGAAAGCAGTGACTCGGCGACCGATGTGCGGGCATAGAGCACGAAGCGGCCCGCCCGGTGGGCACTGACGAGTCCGGCGTCCCGCAGCGCCGTGAGGTACTGGGACACCGCGGCGGGCGAGAGCCCGGTGCGGCGGGCCAGTTCAGTGGTGGACGCGGGGGCCGCCAGCTCGCTCAGCAGGAGCGTGCGCGAGCGGCCGAGTACGGCGGCGAGAGCATCGCTCCTGGTGACGGGCCGGGAGTCCCACAGGGCACCGACGCCGCGTGCCGGATAGGCGAGTTGCGGCGGCTCCGGCAGCCGCACCCGGGTGAGCAGGCCCGGACCGGCGAAGGCCGAGGGAACCAGCAAAAGCCCCGCACCCGCCGTCTGCCGGGTGAGCCGGCGCCGGCGGCGGACCAGCCGCAGCGCGTTGTCGTCCCACCGCACCGAGTCGTGCAGATCGTTGAAGAGGTGTCCCGCACCGTGCTCGGCGACCTGCCGGGCCCGGTGGAAGACGTCGGCGTCGAGCACGGCCCGGATCCGGGCCCAGTAGGGTGCGAGCGCCAACTCCCAGTACTGCTCGATCTCTTCGGCGACGCGGGGCAGGCGGGCCGCCGGGTCGTCGTGCAGGCTCCGCAGCCGGGCCCCCGGGGCGCCCCGATGGCCGTGCAGGTGATCGAGGTCCTGGCGGATCCGCAGGTCGGGGACGGCGAGGATCTCGCTGAGCTCCTCCGCGAGGGTCGGGGCGGGCCCGGCGGGGGCCGGGTTGAGGAAGTCGGGGAGATACCCCGAGGGCGGGATCAGTTCGGCGAGCCATCCCTGGTCGAGCCCGGCCGCAGCCACCCGAGGCCGTACCTGCTCGGCCCAGGTCCGGTGCACGGGGTGCGCGACGTGGGAGCGCAGCAACCGGAAGCTGGTCACGACCTCCCACATCGGCGAGACGGCGAACCGCATCTGTGCCAGATCGCTCGCCGAGAACGCCAGCTCCGCCAGCGCGACCACCCCCGTGGATTCAGGACTCGGTGTCCCCGTGGATTCAGGCATCTCCGAATCAATGGCGGTCAGCGTAACGCGCGGCAATGATCCCGGGCATGCTCTCCACCTTCAGCGGCCTGCCCCGGACGGCCTGGATCGTCTTCGCCGGCACGATCGTCAACCGGCTCGGCTTCATGGTCACCCCGTTCCTCGTGTACTACCTGGGCTCGCGGGGGATCAGCACCTCGCAGGTCCCCTACGTCCTGGGCGCCCTGGGCGCGGGCAACCTCGTCGGCCCGATGCTCGGCGGGTTCCTGGCGGACCGGTGGGGACGACGGCCCACCATGGTGACCGGGCTGGTCGGCGTGGCCGTCTCGCACGGGCTGTTGTTCTCCGCGCCGAACGTCGTGTTCCTCGCCCTGGCGGCCGTCCTGCTCAGCAGCATGGGCAGCATGGTCAGCCCGGCCTCCTCCGCGATGGTCGCCGAGTCGGTGGGCGAGGAGCGCCGCCGGGCGGCGTTCTCGTTGGTCCACTGGGCGGTCAACATCGGCACCGCGGGTGCCGGCATGCTGGGCGGCTTCCTCGCCACGCAGGGCTACTGGCTGCTGTTCCTGGTCGACGCCTCCGGCTCGCTCGCCTACGCCGTGATCGCGGCGACGCTGCTGCCCGCCGGGTCCCGGACCAGGCCCGCGGCCGCCACCGGGGGAGCCGGATACGGGGTGGTCTTCCGGGATCCGCTGATGCGGATGCTGCTCCCGCTGTTCGGCGTGACGATCGCGATCTACTCGCTGACCGAGGCCGGCCTGCCGCTCGCGATCCGCGACGACGGGCTGCCGCCCACGACCCTGGGCCTGATGGCCACCCTCAACGCCGTGCTGGTCGTCGTGCTGCAGCCGCTCGCGACGTCCCTGTTCTCCCGCATCCCTCAGCTGGTGGTGTACGTCACGGCCAGCTCCCTCATCGCCGTCGGCGTGGCCCTGACCGGCGTCGCCAACAGCACCTGGGCCTATGCGGCAACCGTGGTGGTGTGGTCGATGGGCGAGGCGTCCATCGGCGGCATCCACGCCTCGATCGTCCAGAGCATCGCCCCCGCCCACGCCCGCGGCCGCTACCAGGGCGCCTTCCAGTGGTCCTGGGGCATCGCCCGGTTCCTCGCCCTGACCGTGGGCACCGCCGTCTACGCCCATGCCGCGCCCGCCGTCCTGTGGTGGTTCAGCGCCATCGCGGGCGTGGGCGCCGCGCTCGCCGTGGGCTCCCTCGCCCCTGTGATCAACCGACGCACGGCCGCCCCCGAACCGGTGGTCCGGCCCGACGCGGATCCGGTCGCCTCGTGACGGACGGGACGCACAGCGGCTCGAACCGGGGATAATGGCTCGGAGCCGGCCGGCGGGAGCGGGAGCACCGCCAGGGCCGGGAGACGAGACCGCAGGTGAGAAGGATCGCTGAATTGGCTTCCCAGCCGCCCATAACCGCCCGTGTCGTGCTGCTGTGCGGTCCCTCGGGCTCGGGCAAGTCACTCGTCGCCGCCCGTTCCGGGCTCCCCGTGCTGCGCCTCGACGACTTCTACAAGGAGGGCGACGACCCGACTCTGCCACTCGTGGACGGGAGTTCGGACATCGACTGGGACCACCCGCGATCCTGGGACGCGGACGTGGCGGTCGAGACCATCGCCCGGCTGTGCGCCACCGGGTCGACGCCGATACCGGTGTACGACATCGCGCAGAGCGCCCGTACGGGCGAAGAGACGCTGCACATCGGCCGTACCCCGCTGTTCGTCGCGGAAGGGATCTTCGCCGCGGAGATCGTCGAGCGCTGCCGTGAGCGGGGGCTGCTGGCGGACGCGCTGTGTCTGACCCGGGGTTCCGTCACCACCTTCCGCCGCCGCTTCCTGCGCGACCTGAAGGAGGGGCGCAAGTCGGTGCCGTTCCTGCTGCGCCGCGGCTGGCGGCTGATGCGCACGGAACGGTCGATCGTCGCCCGCCAGGTGTCCCTGGGCGCGCATCCGTGCGGCCGGGACGAGGCGCTGGGCCGGCTGGCGGCGGCAGCGGCAGGTCGGCAGGCGCGTCAGCAGACGGTGGCGTAAGGCCGCCCCCTGCGCGCGAAGCGGGACTGGACAGGCCCCCCGGCCCTCCAGTCCCGCTCCTGTTGCTCCCCCGTCTCCCCCGTTCCCCTCCCTCGTCCGTCCCCCGTGGGTCCACCCCCCAGTGGCCCCCGTTTTCCCCCGTGTCCCCCCGGGTCACCCCCCAGTGACCCCGGCCTTCAGGCGACCAGCTCGCCGAAGGCGTTTTCCTCGTCACGGCCGAAGCTGAGGACCTCGTCCTCGCGCAGCCGGCGGAGCGATCGCCAGATGCTGGACTTCACCGTGCCGACACTGATGTCGAGGATCTCCGCGATCTCCGGGTCCGTACGGCCCTCGTAGTAGCGCAGGACCAGCATGGTGCGCTGGAGCTCGGGCAGCCGGGCCAGCGCCTGCCACAGGACCGCGCGCAGCTCGGTGCCGCGCATCGCGTCCGTGTCGGAGGGCGTCTCCGGCAGTTCCTCGGTCGGGTACTCGTTGAGCTTGCGGCGCCGCCAGGCGCTGATGTGCAGGTTGGTCATGGTGCGGCGGAGGTATCCGCCGACCGCCGCCTTGTCGCTGATCCGGTCCCACGCCTTGTACGTCGAGAACAGCGCGCTCTGCAGCAGGTCCTCGGCCTCGAAGCGGTCACCCGTCAGGTGGTAGGCGGTGGCGTACAGGGAGGCGCGGCGCTCCTGGACGTAGGCGGTGAACTCCGCCTCCGTCAGGGAACGGCGCTGCTCCCCCGAGTCCTCCCTGTACGCGGATCCCCCGTGCGTCTCCCCCGTGTGCGTGTCAACCACCGTCATGTACGCGGTGTGCTGACGCCCGGTGCCGCGAGCGCACCCCCGCCCGCTCACGGCACCGGACTTCTCGGAACCCCGGTGCACGTCGTGCAGACGCGTGATTACGGCGCTGGTGCTGATGCTGTGCAGCGTGTTCATCTCGCGCTCCCCGTCGTGGACTTGCGGTGGTTCGGTCTCGCCGGGCCGGTTCGGTCGCCCGCCCTGCCCGTGACCAAAAGACTGCCGGGGTGACTTCATGGCCGTGTCCGTCGACTGTCACAGACCTGTCACAGGGGCCCCGCCCAGGACCGTCACAGGAGGCGCACAGATCGTGGCGGCAGGAAAGGCCTGGTGCGTGCAGGTCGTACGACACCCGGTCCATGGGCCAGAATGAGCGGGTGCCTTCCCTGTTGCTGATCGAGGACGACGACGCGATCCGGACGGCCCTGGAGCTATCGCTGACGCGCCAGGGCCACCGGGTGGCGACCGCTGCCAGCGGTGAGGACGGTCTGAAACTGCTCCGCGAGCAGCGGCCCGACCTGATCGTGCTGGACGTCATGCTGCCCGGCATCGACGGCTTCGAGGTGTGCCGGCGCATCCGGCGCACCGACCAGCTGCCGATCATCCTGCTGACCGCGCGGAGCGACGACATCGACGTCGTGGTCGGACTGGAGTCCGGGGCCGACGACTACGTCGTCAAACCCGTCCAGGGCCGGGTCCTGGACGCCCGGATCCGGGCCGTGCTGCGGCGCGGGGAGCGCGAGTCCAGCGACTCGGCGACCTACGGCAGCCTGGTCATCGACCGCTCGGCGATGACCGTGACGAAGAACGGCGAGGATCTTCAGCTGACCCCGACCGAGCTGAGGCTGCTGCTGGAGCTCAGCCGGCGGCCCGGTCAGGCGCTGTCCCGCCAGCAGCTGCTGCGGCTGGTGTGGGAGCACGACTATCTGGGTGACTCGCGTCTGGTGGACGCGTGTGTGCAGCGGCTGCGCGCCAAGGTGGAGGACGTGCCGTCGTCCCCGACCCTGATCCGCACCGTCCGTGGTGTCGGCTACCGCCTGGACACTCCTCAGTGACCGACAGGCAAGGGGGGCTGCGCGGCTGGGCCGCGGGGCGCAAGGGAAATCTGTCGCGGCTCAGGTTCACCAGCCTCAGGCTGCGTCTGGTCGTCGTCTTCGGACTGGTGGCCCTGACGGCCGCCGTGTCGGCGTCGGGCATCGCCTACTGGCTGAACCGGGAGGCGGTGCTCACCCGCGCCCAGGACGCGGTGCTGCGCGACTTCCGGCAGGAGATGCAGAACCGCGCGGGCGCGCTGCCGGAGCACCCCACGCAGGACCAACTCCAGCGTGCTGCGGGCCAGATGGCGGCCAGCAGCCAGCGCTTCAGCGTGCTCCTGGTCGCCGAGGACGCCCACGGCAAGACCGTGTACGGCAACTCGGGCGGCATCAACGGCTTCTCGCTGGAGGACGTGCCGAAGTCGCTGCGCAAGGCCGTGAACAAGCAGCAGACGGTGTCCGACACCAACAAGGATCCGTACCACCTGTACTGGCAGCGGGTCGTGGACCACGGCACGCCGTACCTGGTGGCCGGTTCCAAGGTGATCGGCGGCGGTCCGACCGGCTACATGGCCAAGTCCCTGGAGCCGGAGGCGAAGGACCTCGACTCGCTGGCCTGGTCGCTGGGCATCGCCACCGGGCTCGCGCTGATCGGTGCCGCGCTGCTCGCGCAGGCCGCCGCCACGACCGTGCTGAAGCCGGTGCACCGGCTGGGTGTCGCCGCCCGGCGGCTCGGCGAGGGCAGGCTGGACACCCGGCTGCGGGTGTCCGGCACGGACGAACTCGCCGATCTCTCACGGACGTTCAACAACGCGGCCGAGGCGCTGGAGCAGCGGGTCGCGGAGATGGCCGCGCGGGACGAGGCGTCCCGCCGTTTCGTGGCCGACATGAGCCATGAGCTGCGCACACCTCTGACGGCGATCACCGCGGTGACGGAGGTGCTGGAGGAGGAGCTGGAGGCGGAGTCGGGGTCGATGGACCCGATGATCGAGCCCGCCGTCCGGCTGGTCGTCAGCGAGACTCGCCGCCTCAACGACCTGGTCGAGAACCTGATGGAGGTCACCCGCTTCGACGCGGGCACCGCCCGGCTGGTCCTGGACGATGTCGACGTCGCCGACCAGATCACCGCGTGCATCGACGCCCGCGCCTGGCTGGACGCCGTCGAACTGGACGCCGAGCGCGGCATCCACGCCCAGCTCGATCCGCGCCGGCTGGACGTCATCCTCGCCAACCTGATCGGCAACGCGCTCAAGCACGGCGGGTCGCCGGTGCGGGTGTCGGTGCGGGTGGCAGACGACGACATGGTGATCCAGGTCCGCGACCACGGCCCCGGCATCCCCGAGGACGTCCTGCCGCACGTCTTCGACCGCTTCTACAAGGCGAGCGCCTCCCGGCCGCGCTCCGAGGGCAGCGGTCTGGGCCTGTCCATCGCCATGGAGAACGCCCACATCCACGGCGGCGAGATCACCGCCGCCAACTCGCCCGACGGCGGCGCGGTGTTCACCTTGCGACTGCCGCGGGACGCCTCCCGGCTGACGGAGGAACCCGACGACGGCGGGAAGACCGACAGCGGCGCCACGGGGAATTCAGAAAGCTCGGGAAACTCAGGGAAGTCAGGAAATCCGGGAAGCACCGGAAACACGGGAGGCTCGGGATGTTCAGGAGAGGAGGGGTCATGACCGTACGACGCATGCTGGCGCTGCCCCTCCTCGGCCTGCTGCTCAGTGGCTGCGGCATCCGGGCCACGCAGGTGCCGACCGACTTCGGCGCCGCGCCCTCGCGGGTGCCGTGCTCGCTGGCCGGACCTGAGCGCTCCACGCAGGGCCCGCAGGGCGTGCCCGTGCAGGTCTTCCTGCTCTGCGGGTCGTCCCTGGTGGCCGTCGACCGGACGGTACGCGTCCCTGTGGGCACCCCGGACGCCCGGCGCCGGGTGATCGTGGCGCAGGGCATGCTGGACCAGCTCGCGGCGTCCCCGTCGGCCGCGGAGCGCTCCGCCGGCTACACGACGTACGTTCCGGGCGCCCTGAGCGTGAGCGGACCGCACCGCGGGGACCCCGAGGACGCGCTCCGCCTGAGCACGCCGCCCTCCCGTCTCCCCTCCTACGCCCTGGCCCAGCTGGTGTGCACCCTGTCCGACTCGGCGGCGACGGAGGGCGACGGCTCGGTCATCCTGGGCGGCCCCGACACCGGCCCCCTCCACCGCTACGAGTGCACCTCCGACGTCCGCGACCGCCCCGGCAGGACGCCCCCGCCGTCCGGCGAGGTCGCGGGCAGGTAGCAGGGTTCCCAGGCCGACGGGGGCCGTGTTTGACATGCGGCCACCGCCACGCGGACGCGACCAGCCACCACACACCCACAGTCGCCGACGACCAGCGCCCCCCAGCAACCCCAGCCCAGCCCAGCCCAGCCCAGCCCAGCCGCAGCGCAGGGTACCCAAGAAGTGCAGGCTTCCCCGGAACCGCCAAGGCCGAGCGCCGCGTCTTGGCTGGCGTGCAGCTTCAAGGCTCCATCGGCGACAGCGCCGCGATCCGCATCAGGGCGACAGGCGGCATCCTCCTCGTCGCCCACCTCGCTTTAGTCGCCTGGCTGATGCTGCGCCCCCTGAACGTGCCCTGGGTGACACCTCCCAACGTGCATCCGCTGGCCGGCATCCGCGCCGACCTGGCGCTGGGCTGGCCGCGGGCCGCGAGGCCCATCGGCGAAGGCCTGGCCCTGCTCGCCCCGCTGGGCGTACTGCTGCCGATGACCCACGGCAGGCTCACCGTCTCGCCGCTCGCCTCCCTGATCCGTACGACCGCCGCCGGCGCCCTGGTCTCCACCGGCATCGCCCTGCTGCAGACCGGCGTGCCCGGCAGGGTGGTGGACGTCGACTCGCTGCTGCTCAACACCGCCGGCGTCCTCCTGGCCCACCTGCTCGTCGTCCCCGCGGGCCGCGCCCGGCTGCGCAGGCGGGCACGGCAGTTGAGCGCCGACGACGCCGAGGCCCGGAACCGGACCGGAACCGTCCAGGAGGAGCTGTCTCAGGGGCGTACCCCGACGATTCCCAGGGTCGGAATAGCTCCGTAGAGTGACGCTTCGTCCGCTTCGTCTCCGTATCGTCGAAAACAGCTGAAGGACAGCGAATCGACGACCACGGAGGAGCCGTCATGACCGCCCTTGCCCGTCCCACCCACGGCCGCATGATCGGCGGAGTGTGCGCAGCGCTGGCCAGGCGCTTCGGCACTTCCGCGACGACGATGCGGGTGATCTTCCTGCTGTCCTGCCTGCTGCCCGGCCCGCAGTTCCTGCTCTACATAGCGCTGTGGATCCTGCTGCCCGCCGAGGACAAGACCCGTACCGCCTGGTGACCGCCGTGCGCCCAACGCCGTCGGGGCGCTCCCGGACCGGACCGGAGCGCCCCGACGGCGTAGGACGGCAGGCGATGAGCCTCAGCCGAGCGAGACCGCCTTCGGCAGCCCCTGCGTGGGCAGACCCTGGGTGGGCAGACCCTGCGTCGGCAGATTCGGCGCCGACACGTTCGGCGCCGACAGTCCGCCGATGCGGCTGTGGAGCGGCGTGGCCGGCCCTCCCTGCAGCGCGTTCTCGACGGCGGGCTGCGTGGCGGCCACCCCGGCGCCCAGGGCGTCCTGCCCACGGCTGATGGCGTCCTGCCCACGGCTCGTCAGGGCGTCGGCGGCAGCCGGCTGTGCCATGCCGACGTTCTCGCCCGGCAGGTTCTGGGTGACGGTGTCCAGCGCAGGGGTCGCGTTCGGGACGGCCGCGGCCGCGTTGGCCGCGCCCGCACCGAGCGCGGCGAAGGCGGCACCGAGAGCGGCGACACCGAGGGTCCTGGCAGCGGAGTGCTTCATGGTAAATGCATCCTTGAAACGAGGGGACGGGCGAACAAAAACGATGAACGGTCCTCGACCGTAAACAGGCCCGATCAGCCGCCGCAAACACCGAAATGCGGACGGGTTGTGAATGCCTTGTTCACAATCCGGACCCCGCCCCACCGCTCTTATCCCTCAACCCCGCCAGAAGCCCTGGTCGAGACCGTCTGCTGAAACAGCCATTCGGATTTCAGCTCCGCATATCCGGGCTTGACCACGTCATTGATCATCGCCAGCCGTTCATCGAAAGGAATGAACGCCGATTTCATGGCATTGACGGAGAACCACTGCAGATCGTCGAGCGTGTAACCGAAGGCCTCGACGAGATGCGCGCATTCCTGACTCATACTCGTGTGCGACATCAGCCGGTTGTCGGTGTTCACGGTGGCCCGGAAATGCAGCCGGCGCAGCAGCCCGATCGGGTGCTCGGCGTAGGAGGGCGCGGCCCCGGTCTGCAGATTCGAGCTGGGGCACAGCTCCAGCGGGATCCGCTTGTCGCGGACGTACGACGCCAGCCGGCCGAGCCGCACCGAGCCGTCCTCACGGACCTCGATGTCGTCGATGATCCGTACGCCGTGCCCGAGCCGGTCGGCACCGCACCACTGCAGCGCCTGCCAGATGGACGGCAGTCCGAAGGCCTCGCCGGCGTGGATGGTGAAGTGGTTGTTCTCGCGCTTGAGGTACTCGAAGGCGTCCAGGTGCCGGGTGGGCGGGTAGCCGGCCTCGGCGCCGGCGATGTCGAAGCCGACGACGCCGGAGTCCCGGTAGCGGTTGGCGAGTTCGGCGATCTCCAGGGAGCGGGCCGCGTGCCGCATGGCGGTCAGCAGGGCGCCGACCCGGATGCGGTGGCCGCCCTCCCGGGCGAGCCGCTCACCCTGCCGGAACCCTTCGTTGACGGCCTCGACCACCTCCTCCAGGGTCAGCCCGCCCTCCAGGTGCTGCTCGGGGGCGTAGCGCACCTCGGCGTAGACGACACCGTCCTCGGCGAGGTCCTCGGCGCACTCCCGGGCCACGCGGACGAGCGCCTCCCGGGTCTGCATCACGGCGACGGTGTGCTTGAAGGTCTCCAGATACCGTTCCAGCGAGCCGGAGTCGGCGGCCTCGCGGAACCAGATGCCCAGCTTGTCCGGATCGGACTCGGGAAGCTCCGAGTAGCCGCTCTCCTGGGCGAGTTCGACGACGGTTCCGGGGCGGAGCCCGCCGTCGAGATGATCGTGCAGCAGAACCTTGGGCGCGCGGCGGATCTGGTCCGGCGTCGGAACGTGCGCCGGGACACTCGCCGAGACGGCCCCGGTCGGTGCGGTCTCGCTCGTCATCTCCGCACTGTAACGCCTACGCGCGTAGAGGGCCCGGTGAACGCGTCGGCTCTTTCACAGCACTTTTCCGACGCTTTCCCGTCGATACGCAACGGTGACCGCATGTACGGGTTTCGGACACCGCACCTTCTGACACTGTTCTGTCATGGGACAGCAAGCGACACCGGTCCGAACGGCCGGGCTGGGGAAGGCGGTCGGCACGGCGCCGACGGCGGTGAGCGGAGCGGTCCTGCTGCTCCCCGGCGGGGAGGAGATCTCCGCCCGCAGGCCGTCCCCTGTATGGGCGACGATCACGCTGCGCTCACTGGGCCGACGGCTCGCTCGCGCAGGGCGGGTGGAGGGGCTGGCTGTCCATACGGTCCACTACCGGTACCGGGGCTGGAACGGCAGCGAGGCCCATCTGGCGGCGGACGCGGAGTGGGCCGCCGACGAGGTCGTACGACGGTACGGCGATGTTCCCGTATGCCTGGTCGGGTTGGACATGGGCGGACGGGCGGCGCTGCGGGCGGGCGGCCACGAAGCCGTCAACTCCGTTGTGGCACTGGCTCCTTGGCTCCCCGAGGACGATGTGGCCGCGCCCGCCGAGCCGGTGCGGCAGCTGGCGGGCCGCCGGGTGCTGATCGTGCACGGCACGAACGACGAACGGACCGATCCCGAGCTGTCGTTCCGGTACGCGGAGCGGGCGAAGAAGGCGAACCGGGAGGTGTGCCGGTTCGAAGTGCACTCCGATGGACACGGGATGAGCGGTCATCGGGATGAAGTGGGCTGTCTGGCGGTCGACTTCATGATGGGGGCGCTGTTCGGGCACCATGTGTCGCGGCCTGTCGAGGATGCGCTGGCCGCTCCGCCGCCCATCGGGCTTCGGATGCCGTTGGCTGTGGGGTTCGGTAAGTCGCTGAAGCGGTAGGGCCCGGGCTGTTCTGTGGTGTCAGGCCGGCAGCAGGTTGCCCCTTCTGGAGAGCAGGAACTTCTTGAACGCGGCCACCGGTGGGGTGTCCGGGCGGCCTGCCAGCCACGCCACGCCGATCTCCCGGACCGCCCTCGGGGCTGTCACCGTCAGTTCCACCACCCCCGGTCTCGGGACCGTGGGCGGAGGCAGGAGAGCGACCCCCAGGCCCGCCGCCACCAAGCCCCGCAGCGTCTCGGCCTCCTCTCCGTCGAAGGCGACGCGGGGGCGGAAGCCGGCCTCTTGGCACAAGGCGTCGAAGATGCGCCGCAAGCCGTAGCCGGGTTCCAGGGTGACGAAGGTTTCCTCGGCCGCCTCGGCGAGGCGGACGCGGCGGCGGGTGGCGAGGCGGTGGTCGGCGGGGACGACCAGGCGGAGTTTCTGCTCGTCGAGGCGGCGGGCGACCAGGTCGGGGGCGTCGGGCACCGGTGAGGTGAGGCAGAGGTCGAGTTCGCCGGCGCGCAGGCGTTCCAGCATGGCCTCGCCGTAGTTCTGGACCAGGCTGAAGCGGACGCGCGGGTGGTCGGCGCGGAAGGCGTGGAGGAGGCCCGGGACCGTCTCGGCGCCCATGGTGTGCAGAAAGCCGAAGGCGACCTTTCCGGCGGCCGGGTCGGCGTCGGCGCGCACCTCCTCGGCGGCCCGCTCGACCTCGGCGAGGGCGCGTTCGACGGAGCCGAGGAACGTGCGGCCGGCGGGGGTCAGGGACACCGTACGGCCGTGCCGGGCGAACAGGTCGACGCCCAGGTCCTGCTCCAGGCGGGCCATCGCACGGGAGAGGGTGGACTGCGGGACGTTCATCTCGTGGGCGGCCCGGGTGACGTGCTCGGTGCGGGCCACGCCGGCGAAGTACGCGAGGCGGGGCGCGAGCACCCTCGACATCTCAGACATGTCTTCTGTGTCACTGTTCAGTGACAGGCGAGGCTGTGAGCTTTGCTGATGCGCCATGGGAACGATTATGGCCGTTCCATGCATTGGACGGATGAATGGGCCGTACATACGGTCGAGGCATGTCTCCCGCCAGTACCGGGGCGTCCACCACCGTGGACGCCGCAACGCCCGTCCCGTCCGTCGACGCCACCGATTCCGACACCCGAATGACCCCGGGCGGCCCCGGCTACCGCCGGATGAGCCTCGCCCTCTTCCTCGCCGGAGTCGCGACCTTCGCCCTCCTGTACTCCACCCAGGCCCTGCTCCCGCTGATCTCCGGTGAGTTCGGGGTCGAGGCGAGCGAGGCGAGCTGGACCGTGGCGGCCGCGACCGGCGGGCTGGCCCTGTTCGTGCTGCCGATGAGCGCCCTGTCGGAGCGCTACGGCCGCCGTACGGTGATGACGGCCTCGCTGGCGGTCGCGGTCGCCGTGGGGCTGCTGGTGCCGTTCGCGCCGTCGATCGGCGCGCTGGTGGTGCTGCGGGCGGTGCAGGGCGCGGCGCTGGCCGGTCTGCCCGCCTCGGCGCAGGCCTATCTGGCCGAGGAGGTCCGGCCGAAGGCGCTGATCACGGCGATCGGCCTGTTCGTCGCGGGCAACAGCGTCGGCGGCATGAGCGGCCGGGTGATCACCGGCTGGGTGGCCCAGGAGTGGGGCTGGCGGGTCGCCGTCGGGGTGATCGGCGTGATCGCCGTGGGCTGCGCGGTGGCGTTCCGGCTGCTGCTGCCGGCTCCGCGGCACTTCAAGGCGGGCTCGCTGCGGCCCCGGATCCTGCTCGGCACGGTCCGCGACCATCTCGCGAACCCGCTGCTGCGGCGCCTGTACGCGATCGGCGCGCTGTTCATGACGGTGTTCGGCGGGGTCTACACGGTGATCGGCTACCGGCTGACCGAGGCGCCGTTCGGGCTGCCGCAGGGCATCGCGGGCTCGATCTTCCTGGTCTATCTGGTGGGCACGGTCTCCGCCTCCGTGGCGGGCCGGCTGGTGGGCCGCCTCGGCCGCCGGGGCGCGCTGTATCTGGCGGGCGGTACGACGGCGACGGGTCTGCTGCTCTCCCTGGCTCCCGCGCTGCCGCTGGTCCTGCTGGGCCTGGTGCTGATCACGGCGGGCTTCTTCGCGGGCCACGCGGTCGCATCCTCGGCGGTCAGCAACACGGCCGCCCACGGCCGCGCCCAGGCCTCGGCCCTGTACCAGTCCATGTACTACATCGGCTCCAGCGTCGGCAGCACGGTGGGCGCGATGGCGTTCCACGCGGACGGCTGGGCGGGCACGGTCGGGGTCGGACTGCTGGCGGTGCTGGGCGTGGTGACGATCACGGTGCTGGGCACGCGGGCGGCTCGGGTGGCGGCGCGGGGTCCGCTCGCGGCCGACGCCCACTGAGGCGCCCCCTCCACGACCTGCGCTTTTGCGCGCTCCAGGCGCCATTGTCAGTGCCCTGCGGTAGCTTCCCAAGTGGCGCGTAGGAGCGTCACAGGACCGGCCACAGGGGTGGGTGGACGATGGGAAACGGCACGGCGACGGCGGACCTCGACGTCGCACTGGAGAAACACCGGACCGAGCTGACCGGGTACTGCTACCGGATGCTCGGCTCCTCCTTCGAGGCTGAGGACGCGGTGCAGGACACCCTGGTGCGGGCCTGGCGGAGCTACGACAAGTTCGAGGGCCGCTCCTCGCTGCGCTCGTGGCTGTACCGGATCGCGACGAACGTGTGCCTGGACATGCTGACGGCGGGCAACAAGAGGGCGCGGCCGATGGACCTCACCGAGTCGACGCCGCTCGCCCAGGTGGCGCTGTCCCCCCGCCCGGACAACACCTGGCTGGAGCCGATGCCGGACGCGCGGGTGCTGCCGACGGCCGGCGACCCGGCGGAGGCGGCGGTCGCCAAGGAGTCGGTCCGGCTGGCCTTCATGGCGGCCCTGCAGCAACTGCCGCCCAAGCAGCGGGCGGTGCTGATCCTGCGCGAGGTGCTGGCCTGGAAGGCGAGCGAGGTCGCCGAGCTGCTGGGCACCTCGGTCGCGTCGGTCAACAGCGCGCTGCAGCGGGCGCGGGCCACGCTCGCGGAGCGCGCGGACGCGGGTGACGAGGGCGCGGTGTCGGACCCGCTGGACGAGGAGCAGCAGAAGCTCCTGGAGCGGTACGTCAAGGCCTTCGAGGGCTACGACATGACGGCGCTGACAGCCCTGCTCCACGAGGACGCCGTCATGACGATGCCGCCGTTCGACCTGTGGCTGCGCGGCCCGGCCGACATCACCGGCTTCATGACGACGCTCGGTGCCTCCTGCGCCGGCTCGCGGCTGCTGCCGGTGCAGGTCAACGGCCTGCCGGGGTTCGCGCACTACAAGCCGGACGAGGAGAAGGGCGGCTTCAGTCCCTGGGCCGTGCAGGTGCTGGAGGTGTCAGACGGCCGGATCACCGGTTTCCACTGCTTCCTCGACACCAAGCGGTGGTTCCCGCTCTTCGGCCTGCCCCTCCACCTGGAAGCGGAGCCCGACGAGGTCGAGAAGGGCGAGTAGCGCGGGGTCGGGGTCCCGCAACCGGATCCGCCCGCCGTCCCGGCGGGCGGTCAGCTCCAGCCGCGCCAGCAGATCCACGACGCCCAGCCCCGGCGGCCCGAGCCCGCCCACATCGCACACGACGACACGCTCCCCGCCACCCGCCAGCATCATCCGCACCTGCTCACACAGCCCCGCCGCCTCGCCCCGGGCGACGGGGCCGGGCAGCACGAGCACGGCAGACCTCTCGGCTTCCACGAGCGGTAGACCGCCACTCCGAGGCGAACTCATCGGCTCACCGGCGATGGGCCCGCCGGAAACGCCGAACGGGACCGGCGCCGGTCCGCCGATCCCGTTCACCCGACATCACCTGGTCAGGCGATGCGCTCCAGCACCACCGGCGACGGCGTGAAGTCCGTCCCCGCGGCCGCGATGTCGTAAGAGCCCTCCACCGCCTGGAGTGCGTACTCGAAGCGCTCCGGGGTGTCCGTGTGCAGAGTGAGGAGAGGCTGGCCCTCGGTCACCGTGTCGCCCGGCTTGGCGTGGAGTTCGATGCCTGCCGCCGCCTGCACCGGGTCCTCCTTGCGGGCGCGGCCGGCGCCCAGGCGCCAGGCACCGACGCCGATGTCGTAGGCGTCGAGGCGGGTCAGGACACCGGAGGACGGGGCCTTGATGACGTGCTGTTCGCGGGACGTGGGCAGTTCGGCGTCCGGGTCGCCGCCCTGGGCCGCGATCACGCGGCGCCAGACGTCCATCGCGGAGCCGTCGGCCAGGGCCTTCGCCGGGTCGGCGTCCTTCACACCCGCCGCGTCCAGCATTTCGCGGGCGAGGGCGATCGTCAGCTCCACGACGTCGGCCGGACCGCCGCCCGCCAGGACCTCCACCGACTCGCGGACCTCCAGGGCGTTGCCCGCCGTGAGGCCCAGCGGGGTCGACATGTCCGTCAGGAGTGCGACCGTCTTCACGCCGTGGTCGGTGCCGAGGCCGACCATCGTCGACGCCAGTTCGCGGGCGTCGTCCAGCGTCTTCATGAAGGCGCCGCTGCCCACCTTCACGTCCAGCACCAGCGAGCCCGTGCCCTCGGCGATCTTCTTCGACATGATGGACGAGGCGATCAGTGGGATCGCCTCCACCGTGCCGGTCACATCGCGCAGCGCGTACAGCTTCTTGTCCGCCGGGGCCAGGCCGTCGCCCGCCGCGCAGATCACCGCGCCCGTCGTGTCCAGGACGTGCAGCATCTCCTCGTTCGAGAGCAGGGCGCGCCAGCCCGGGATCGACTCCAGCTTGTCCAGCGTGCCGCCCGTGTGGCCGAGGCCCCGGCCGGAGAGCTGCGGGACCGCCGCGCCGCAGGCCGCGACGAGCGGGGCCAGCGGGAGCGTGATCTTGTCGCCGACGCCACCCGTCGAGTGCTTGTCGGCCGTCGGGCGGGACAGGGCCGAGAAGTCCATGCGCTCGCCGGAGGCGATCATCGCCGCCGTCCAGCGGGCGATCTCGCGCCGGTTCATGCCGTTGAGCAGGATCGCCATGGCGAGCGCGGACATCTGCTCGTCGGCGACCTCGCCGCGGGTGTACGCGTCGATGACCCAGTCGATCTGTTCGTCGGTCAGCTCGCCGCGGTCCCGCTTGGTGCGGATGACGGAGATGGCGTCCATGGCCATATCTGTGGGCTTCCTTCCGGGAGGTGCGAAGGTGTACGGCCCCCCTGCGCGGATGCGGGTCAGGGGGGCCGTACGGCGTTGCTACTTGGTGAGATTGTCCGGGCCGAAGGCGTGGGGCAGCATCTCGGACAGCGGGAGGACGCCCGCGGGGGTGTCCAGGAGGAGGTCCGGGCCGCCGAACTCGTACAGCAGCTGGCGGCAGCGGCCGCACGGCACGAGCAGGGCGCCCTCGCCGTCCACGCAGGTGAAGTGCGTGAGGCGGCCGCCGCCCGAGCGCTGCAGATCCGAGACCAGGCCGCACTCGGCGCACAGTCCGAGACCGTAGGAGGCGTTCTCCACATTGCAGCCGGTGACCGTGCGGCCGTCGTCGACCCGGGCCGCCACGCCGACCGGGAAGCCCGAGTAGGGGGCGTAGGCGTGGGACATCGCCTCCCGCGCCACCTCCCGCAGCGCCTCCCAGTCGAACTCGGCGGCTTGCCGTGTCACTTGCCCTGGCCCTTCCGGTAGCGCATACCGTCCGCCTTCGGCATCCGCAGACGCTGCGCCGACACGGACAGCACCAGCAGGGTGACGACGTACGGCGTGGCACCCACGAAGTCGCTCGGGACCGTGTCGGTGAGCAGGTACCAGACCAGGATCACCGCGGCCATGACGAGGCTGATCACGCCCTGCAGCGCCGCCTTGCGGTACAGCTTCCAGCCTGCCAGGGCCACGAGCAGGACCACCAGCAGGAGCAGCAGCGCGTGGACGGTCGTACCGCCGTTGCGCAGCTGGAGGGCGTCGGAGTAGCCGAACAGGCCGGCGCCCATCGCCAGGCCGCCCGGACGCCAGTTGCCGAAGATCATCGCCGCGAGACCGATGTAGCCGCGGCCGCCGGTCTGGCCCTCCAGGTAGGTGTGTGAGGTGACCAGGGCGAGGAAGGCGCCGCCGAGTCCGGCGAGGCCGCCGGAGACTGCGACGGCCGCGTACTTGTAGGTGTAGACGTTGACGCCGAGGGACTCGGCGGCGGTCGGGTTCTCGCCGCAGGAGCGCAGCCGCAGGCCGAACGGGGTGCGCCACAGGATCCACCAGCTGGCGACGAAGAGCACCGCGGCCAGGACCGTGATCACGGACAGGTGGGTGATCAGGCCGCCGAGGATGCCGGCGATGTCGGAGATCAGGAACCAGTGGTGGTTCTCGATCGTCTGCAGGCCGTCGGAGAGGCCGGGCACGGTCACGTCCGGCAGCGAGGACACCGGCGGGGACTGCTTGGGGTTGCCGCCCGCGTTGGCCGCCGCGCCGCCGGCGAAGAACAGCTTGGCGAGGTACTGGGTGGCGCCGAGCGCGAGCAGGTTGATCGCGACACCGGAGACGATGTGGTCGACGCCGAAGGTGACGGTGGCGACGGCGTGCACCAGGCCGCCGATGACGCCGAAGCCGATACCCATCAGCAGACCGAGCCAGGGGTTGGTCTGCCAGCCGATCCAGCCGGCGCCGAAGGTGCCGAGGATCATCATGCCCTCAAGGCCGATGTTGACCACACCGGCCCGCTCGGACCACAGGCCGGCGAGACCGGCGAGACCGATCGGCACGGCGAGGCCGAGGGCAGCGCTGACCTGCCCGGCGGAGTCGAGGTCCTGGGTGCCGGTGATCACGCGGACAGCGGCCAGGAGCAGCAGCGCACCCGCGACGAGCATGAGGATCTGGCCGAGCGAGCGGCCCGAGCGCTGCGGCGCGCCCGCCGCCTTGGGCGCCGCGGGCGGCGGCGTGTCGGTCATCGTGGCAGTCATCACGCCACCTCCTGCTTCTTCGACTGGGCGGCGGCCTGGGCGGCGAGTTCGGCGCCGACCTTCTGCTGCTGGCGCTTGAGGCCGTAGCGGCGTACGACCTCGTAGGCGATGACGACGCACAGGACGATGACGCCCTGGATGACGCCGAGGATCTCCTTGTCGTAGCCCTGGAACTCCAGGTGGTTGGTGGTGCGCTCCAGGAAGCCCCACAGCAGGGCGCCGAGCGCGATACCGATCGGGTTGTTACGGCCGAGCAGCGCGATGGCGATGCCGGTGAAGCCGATGCCCGTCGGGAAGTCGCTGCTGAACTGGTAGCTGTCGTTGAGCAGGGTCGGCATGCCGATCAGGCCGGCCACCGCACCCGAGATGATCATGCTGGTGGCGATCATCTTCTTCACCGAGACACCGCTCGCGGCGGCCGCGCTCTCGGACTGGCCGACGGTACGCAGGTCGTAGCCGAACCGGGTGCGGCCGAGCACGAACCAGTACGTGATGCCGACGGCCGCGGCGAGGAAGATGAAGCCCCACAGGTCGCCGGCCGGGCCGGTGTTGATGCTGAAGAAGTGCGAGCCCGACGGCAGCGGCTTGGTGGCCACGACGGTGCCGCCCTGCTGGAGCTGGGCCAGCTTTCCGGGCTGGAGCAGGTAGGCGATGATCGCGGTGGCGATCGAGTTCAGCATGATCGTCGAGATGACCTCGCTGACGCCGCGGGTCACCTTGAGGATGCCGGCGATGGCCGCCCACAGGGCGCCGGTCGCCATGGCGCAGATCAGGATCAGCGGGATGGCGAGCCAGCCGGGCACGGTCAGCGCGCCGCCGAGGACGGCGGCGAAGAAGGCGGCGAGCCGGTACTGGCCGTCGACACCGATGTTGAACAGGTTCATCCGGAAGCCGATGGCCACCGAGACACCCGCGAGGTAGTACGTGGTCGCCTTGTTGAGGATGTAGACCTGGCTGTCGCTGGCGAAGCCGTAGGTCAGCATGTCATTGAAGGCGGGGCCGGGGTTCTTGCCGGTCGCGAGGATCACCAGGGCGGTGACGACGAGCGCGGCGACGACCGCCAGCACCGGCGCGGCGATGCCGAGGAACAGCCGCTCCTTGTCGATCCGTGAGGTCAGCTTGTTCATCGCTCGTCGTCCTCTGTGTGCTCCAGGTGGCCGGTGGCCGCACCCGTCATGGCGGAGCCCAGCTCTTCGGGGGTGATGGTGGCGGGGTCGGCGTCGGCGACCAGACGGCCGCGGTACATCACCCGCAGGGTGTCGGAGAGCCCGATCAGCTCGTCCAGGTCGGCGGAGATCAGCAGGACGGCCAGGCCCTCGCGGCGGGCCTCGCGGATGTAGTCCCAGATCGCCGCCTGGGCGCCGACGTCCACACCGCGGGTGGGGTGGGCGGCGATGAGCAGCTTGGGGTTGTGGCTCATCTCGCGGCCGACGATCAGCTTCTGCTGGTTGCCGCCGGAGAGCGAGGCCGCGGTGACCTCGATGCCGGGGGTGCGGACGTCGTACGCCTGGACGATGCGCTCGGTGTCGGCGCGGGCGGCCTTGGTGTCGAGCAGTCCGCCCTTGGAGTTGGGCTTCTCGGTGACGTGGCCGAGGATGCGGTTCTCCCATAGCGGGGCCTCAAGGAGCAGGCCGTGGCGGTGGCGGTCCTCGGGGATGTAGCCGATGCCGGACTCGCGGCGGTGGCGGGTGGGGGCGTGGGAGATGTCGGCGTCGTCGAGAGTGATCACGCCGGCGTCGGGGTCGCGCATGCCCATGATCGCCTCGACCAGCTCGGACTGGCCGTTGCCCTCCACACCGGCGATGCCGAGGACCTCGCCCTTGTGGATGGTGAAGGAGATCTGGTCCAGGACGATCCGCTCGATACCTTCGAGGTCGGTCTGCGCGAGGTGCAGCCCGTCCACCTTCAGCATCGGGACGTCCGTGACGGTGGACTCCGCGGTCTCCGGGGTGGGCAGCTCACTGCCGACCATCATCTCGGCGAGCTGCTTGGAGGTGGTCTTGGACGGCTCGGCCGTACCGACCGTCGTACCGCGCCGGATGACGGTGATCTCGTCGGCGACGGAGAGCACCTCGCCCAGCTTGTGGGAGATGAAGATGACGGTGAGGCCCTCGGCCTTCAGCTCACGCAGGTTGTCGAAGAGGGCGTCGACCTCCTGCGGCACGAGCACGGCCGTGGGCTCGTCCAGGATGAGGGTCTTGGCGCCGCGGTAGAGGACCTTGAGGATCTCCACGCGCTGGCGGTCGGCGACGCCCAGCTCCTCGACGAGGACGTCGGGGCGGACGTTGAGGCCGTACGCGTCCGAGATCTCCTTGATCTTGGCGCGGGCCTTGGCGCCGATGCCGTACAGCTTCTCCGCGCCGAGGACGACGTTCTCCAGCACGGTGAGGTTGTCGGCGAGCATGAAGTGCTGGTGCACCATGCCGATGCCGCGGGCGATGGCGTCGCCGGGATTGTGCAGGACGACCTGCTCGCCGCCCACGGTGATGGTGCCCTCGTCCGGCTGCTGCATGCCGTAGAGGATCTTCATCAGGGTCGACTTGCCGGCGCCGTTCTCACCGCACAGGGCGTGGACGGTCCCGGTGCGGACGGTGATGTCGATGTCCTTGTTGGCAACGACACCGGGGAAACGCTTGGTGATGCCGCGCAGTTCGACGGCAGCGGGAGGGCTGGACGCGTTGATGGCGCACTCTCCTCGGGGAAAGGGGCTGCGTAGGGGAGGTGGCAGGCGTCGGCGACGCTAGCGCGGCAACTCCACGCTACACGCGTAGAGTTGACACATTGTTATGGCTCGGCGGGGGCTCCCGAAGGCGCCCCGCGCCGAGCCTCAGACTCTCCCGGTCCGGCCGGGACCGTCGGTCACGACGGCTGTCGGTGACGACGACTCGGCCGGACCGTCAGGTCACGGGGTGGTCTTGACCTTGATCTGGCCGGAGACGATCTTCTGCTTCGCGGCGTCCAGCTTGGGCTGGATGTCGTTGATGAAGCCACCGCTCGTGGCGAGCGAGACACCGCCCTTGGCGAGCGAGTAGACGTTGTTGCCGGTGAGCGCCTTGCCGTCGTGGACGGACTTGATGAAGTCGTACACGCCGACGTCGACGTTCTTGACCATGGAGGTCAGGATCGCGCTCTTGTACTGGGCGAGACCCGGGATGTTGTACTGGTCGGAGTCCACGCCGATGGCCCAGGCACCCTTGGCGCCGTGCACGGCCTCGATCGCGCCGTTGCCGGAGGAGCCGGCGGCGGTGTAGATGACGTCGGCGCCGTTGTCCAGCATGCCCTGCGCGGCCTGCTTGCCCTTGTCGGGGCTGGTGAAGCCGGAGAAGTCCTGGCCGTGGGACAGGTACTGGACCTCGACCTTGACCTTCGGGTTGGTGTCGTGCACGCCCTGGACGTAACCCGCCTCGAACTTCTTGATCAGCGGGTTGTCGACACCGCCGATGAAGCCGACGTGGTCCTTCTTGGTCTTCAGCGCGGCGGCGACACCGGCCAGGTAGGAGCCCTGCTCCTCGGTGAAGGTGATGCTGTTGACGTTCTTGGCGTCCACCACCGAGTCGACGATGCCGAAGTTGGTCTTCGGGTACTTCGCGGCGATCTTGGTGACGGCGGGGGCGTAGGAGAAACCGACGGCGACGATCGGGTTGTAACCGGCGTCCGCCAGGTCCGACAGCCGCTGCTCGCGGTCGGCCTCGGTGTCGGAGGTCTTGGCGGTCAGCTCCTTGATGGAACCGCTGAACTCCTTCTGGGCCTTGTCGGCACCGCGCGCGGCGGAGTCGTTGAAGGAACGGTCACCACGGCCGCCGACGTCGTAGGCGAGACCGATCTTGACACCCTTGCCGCCGCCCGTGGAGGAGGACGAGGTGGTGTTGTCGGAGGACGTGCTGCCACACGCGGTGGCAGTCATGGCGAGTGCTGCGGTGGCGATACACGCAGCTGAAAGCTTGGCTACCCGGCGCACGGGAGGCTCCTTCACCTGACCTGAGCGCCTTGCAGGCGCTTGATGTGAGCACCATGCCAGTGCTCGAGCCGAAACGCCCCGGCGGCGTCGGCTTCGCGGCATCGTAACGCGCGTAGATGTCGCAAAAAACCCTCTCTCGAAGCCGTTATCGATTCGAGGCAAACAGCATCTGAACTCGCGGTCTTAGCCCGCTCACGCCGCTGTTGCACACGATGTGCAAATGGCTCAAGAACGTGTTGCGCCAGTCAGGGGAACGGCCCCCGCGGGGGCCACGCGCCCGGGTTCTCTCTTTTAGATCTTGAAAGGCCCTAGCCCTGTACGCCGTTCGGCTCCAGGAAGGCCGCTGCCGTGAACATCTCCACGCCGACCTTGATCGCATGCTCGTCGGCGTCGAAATCCCCCTGGTGGAGGTCGCGCACGACGAGCTCGCCGGGGCGTCGTACACCGAGGCGGGCCATGGCACCCGGCACATGCTCCAGATACCAGGAGTAGTCCTCGCCGCCGAGGCTCTGCTCGGTGCTCTCGACGGAGCGCCGGCCGCGCCGCGCGACCATCGCCCGGCGCAGCAGCTCGGTGGACTCCTTGTCGTTCACCACCGGCGGCACCCCGCGCACATAGGTGATCTCGGACTTGGCCCGGTGCAGGGTGGCGACCTCGTCGATGGCCGCGTGCACGATGTCGGGGGCCTGCCGCCAGGCGTCCAGGTCCAGGCAGCGCACGGTCCCGGACAGCTCGGCGTGCTGCGGGATCACGTTCGGCGCGTGGCCCGACTCGATCCGGCCCCAGGTGAGGACCAGGCCGACACGCGCGTCGACACGGCGGCCGATCACCGCGGGCACGTCGACGGCGACGCGGGCGACGGCGGTCACCAGGTCGGTGGTCAGATGCGGCCGGGCGGTGTGCCCGCCGGGCCCGTCCAGGGCGACCTCCAGCCGGTCGCAGGCGCTGGTGATCGGCCCGTGCCGCAGCCCGATCTTCCCGGCGTCGACGCGGGGGTCGCAGTGCACCGCGAGCATCCGCCCGACCCCCTTCAGCACGCCGTCCTCGATGGCGTCCAGGGCGCCGCCGGGCAGTACCTCCTCGGCGGGCTGGAAGAGCAGTCGCACCGGGCGGGGCAGCAGGCCCTTGGCGTGCAGGTCGGCGAGCACGAGCCCGGTCCCGAGCACGACGGTCGTATGCACGTCGTGTCCGCACGCATGCGCCCGGTCGGGCACGGTCGACCGGTACGGGCAGTCGGTCTTGGTGTCCGGGATGGGCAGGGCGTCGATGTCCGCGCGCAGGGCCAACAGGGGTACGGCCGAGCGCTCGCCCTCGGCCACACCGATGTCACAGACGAGTCCGGTTCCCTTGGCGAGCACCCGGGGCCGAAGCCCGGCCCGCTCCAGCCGCTCCTTGATCGCGGCTGTCGTACGGAACTCCTGATTGCCCAGCTCAGGGTGCATGTGCAAGTCGCGACGGAAGGCGATGAGTTCGGCGTGCAGGGCTTCGCTCAGCACGCCGGGGAGCACATCCCCCGCGAGGCCGGCCTCGGACTCTAGGGACATCAATTGCTTCACCCTCTGAAGGGTAGGACGCCCGGGTGGTCAACTACCCCTCGATCAACAAAAGTTCAGCCCGTTAGGGGAAGAAAATCTGACCGGCGGACGCATGGCGGCGGACTCGGATGGGTACAACCTCTGTTTCTCCTTCCACGCATACCACGCCTCGCTACAGTCTCGCTCAACATGTCCAGGAACCGGACCCCGTCCCGGTCTCACTGTCGGTAAGGTCCGCAGCCGTGACCGAGACCTTCCTGCGGACGACCCGCAGCTCCTACGACGCGATCGCCAAGGACTACGCGGCCCGGTTCCCGGCCGGCGGCTGGCATCCGTTCGACCGCACCCTGATCACCGCCTTCGCCGAGCTGGTCACCGAGCACGGCACGGCCCCGGTGGCCGACGTGGGCAGCGGCCCCGGCCACGTCACCGCGCTCCTCGACGAGCTGGGCGTGCCCGTCTTCGGCGTCGACCTCTCCCCCGCGATGGTGACGCTGGCCCGCGACACATACCCCCAACTGCGCTTCCACATCGGCTCGATGACGTCCCTGGACCTGCCGGACGCCACCCTGGGCGGCATCCTCGCCCTGTACTCGACGATCCATGTACCCGACGCCCACCTGCCGACGGCCTTCGCCGAGTTCCGCCGCACCCTGCTGCCCGGCGGCCACGCCCTCCTCGCCTTCCAGACCGCCACGGAACCCGGCCGGCGACACCTGCCGGAGCGCTTCGGCCACGAGATCGACCTGGACTACTACTGGCGCACTCCGGACCAGGTCAGCGCCCTGCTGACGGAGGCGGGCCTGGAGCTGGTGGCGACGGTACGCCGGGAACCGACCGCTGAAGAGACCCTGGCCCGGGCGTTCGTGCTGGCCCGCAGACCCGCCGCCGAGGCCTGAGCCGGGCCGGTCAGGACCGGGACGCGAGGTTCGTGGCCGCTTTGGCGGTCTGGAGGGTCCGGGCCAGGGGCACGGCGTCGCCTACGGCCCAGAAGTGCAGGTAGAAGAGGCGGGGCTGGTCGTTCAGAAAGTGATTGTGCAGCTCGACGACGCCGATCCCGCCGCTCCGCAGGATCTTGATGACCCGCTGCACCTCGTCGGCGATCATGACGAAGTCCCCGGTCACGGCGGCACGCCCACCCCCTACCGGGAAGAAGGTGACAGCAGTCGTGACTCCCATGGCGCCCGGCACGACACGGCCGCCGTCGCTGACCGTCTCCTGGCGGGCGAAGGAGAAACGGTAGCCGTCCTCGCTCCTGCCCCTGGCGCCGAGCGCGGCGTCGATGGCGGCGGTGTCGAGGCCGGCCGGCGGTGCCGTGTCGGGCTGACGGGGCCCGGGGGTGGCGGTGGCGTCCAGGCCGGCGCGCATGGCGCGGGCGAGGGCCACCGGATCGACGGCGACCCCATGCACATGCGTCCACCACAGCTGGGGCCGATGGGCGGGAAGATGCTTGTGAATCGCGGTCTGCGCCAGACCATGATCCTGCAGGGCATCGGTGACCCGCTGCAGCTCGCCCTCGGTGGCGACCACGTCGCCCATGAGCATCGTGCGGCCGTCCGGGTAGCGGGCGAACGCCGCGAACGACGCCTCCACCAGCCCGCCGACCCCGTGCGAGGACAGATCCAGGTCATAGCGGGGAAACGTCAAGCGGTACACGACCCCGTCCGCACCCAGCCCACCCACCCCGTCCAGCTCCTCGGCCACGGCCCGCCAGTCCGCCGGAAGGGTCACGACGGGGTACTGGAGCGACTCGGTTACGTCACCGCGGCCGTCCTCCCCGAGCCGGTCGAGAGCCTGCGCCACGGGCCCCTCGGCCAACGCGGAGCCCAGCACGCCGCCTGCCACGAGGAACCCACGCCGCGACGTCCGAAGCGTGCCGCCGTTCGACTCCATGCGCCGTCCTCTTGTCCCTCGACCGACTGTTCGGATCAGACAGGATGAACGACTCGCACACTGGGCCGTGGACGCCACGACCGGGTTTCGCCTGGTCGCGGGACCGGACTACGGCGTTTGCCACGGTCACGCGGCGCCCAGCTCACACCACACGTACTTCCCCCGATCCCCGAACCGAGCCGTCGGCTGCCACCCCCAGTACTCCGCACAGGCCTTCACCAGCCCCAGCCCTCTACCGTCCTCCAGCTCGGCCACCTGCTCCAGCGGCCGTGGCGGGTCCGGCGGGGCGGGATCGGTGTCCCAGGCCCCGATCCACACGGTGCCCTCCGGGGTACGGCGGACCCTGAGGGCGGCGGGCCCCTTGGTGTGGCGTACGGCATTGGAGACCAACTCGGTCGCGAGGAGTTCGGCGGTGTCCACAATCCCGATCAGCCCGTGCAGGGTGAGGATCAGGCGCAGGGTGCGGCGGCAGACGGTGACGGCTCTGAGGTCGTTGGGGATGTAGAGGGTGTAGTCCCAGGCTTCGTTTTCGGGCATGCGTCATCAACTCCGGTACATGGGAGGGGATTTTGCGCGCGGTGGCAATGCCGCAGCCGTCATGGCGGGGCGGAGCGGTGCGCTTCCGCTGCGTGTGCGTTGCATCACTGACGGTAGAGCAAAAATTTTTCCCCCCGCAAGTGAGTCGCGTAATCTGACGCCCGAACGAGGCACCGCAGCAAGGCGGTTGAAGGCGGAGGAACAAATGGCGCCGAGAAGCCAACCCACGGCACGTCAGGTGCGCCTGGGCAGCGAACTGCGCAGACTGCGAGAGGCAGCCGGCTTGAAAGCCCGCGAGGTAGCCGGGCTGCTCAGTTCCACCTCCGCCCAGATGAGCCAGGTCGAGGCGGGGCTCGCGGGCGTCAGCGAGGAGCGAGTACGGCGACTCGCAGCCCACTACGCCTGCCCCGACGAGGCATACGTCGAGTCCCTGGCAGCAATGGCCACCGACCGCACGCAGGGATGGTGGGAGGAGTACCGGGGAGTGCTGCCGCCCGTGTTCCTCGACGTAGCCGAGACGGAGCACCACGGCACGTTCCTCCGCGAGGTCGTCACCAGCCACGTCCCCGGCCTCCTCCAGACTCCGGACTACGCCCGCGCCGTCTTCGGCTACATGGTTCCTGAGCTGCCGGAGAGCGAGCTGCTACCGCGAGTCGAGCACCGGATGAGGCGCAGATCGGTGCTGGAACGGGACACCCCGGTCCCCTACGAGACGATCGTCCACGAGGCGGCCCTGCGCATTCTGGTCTCGGACCGTCGTACCGCTCGCGTTCAACTCCTTGAGATTCTGGGCGCGATCGAGCGAGGGCACACCACTGTGCGTGTCATCCCGTTCGCCAGAGAGGGGTTCGCCGGTGCCGGGATCGAGATGATGTACGTGGGAGGTCCACTTACCCGGCTGGATACCGTGCTACGCGACGCCCCGCACGGCACTGCGTTCATCGATGCCGAATCCCAACTGGCGCGCTTCCGGGCCCTGCTCAATAAGGTGGGCAAGGCAGCACTGGAGCCCGTGACGTCACGGGACTTCATCCACCGCATGACGAAGGAACTGTGAGGCGCCCCGCATGACCCAGGCCGTCCGCTGGCAGAAGTCGTCGTACTCCGGCGGAGGCGACGGCAACACCTGCGTCGAAATCGCGGACCTCGACACCCACATAGCCGTCCGCGACTCGAAAGCCCCGGCAAGAGCAACCCTCACCATCCCCACCGAAGCCTTCGCCCCGTTCATCCAATCCCTGAAAGAGACGCAGCAGCCTTAGGCACCGTCCGGTGCGGATACGGTCAACGCCGTGATCAGTCAGATAGTGACGCTGGTGGGCGTGCTGGTGGGAGCGTTGACCTCGTACCTGTCCGTCACCGTGGCCGAGCGGACCAGGCATCGCCGCTCGATGGCAACCCGCTGGGACGAACGGAAGCTCAACGCGTACGTCGAGTACGCCACGTGTGTGAAGGAGGTGGTTGGCGTTGCGAAATCCGCTCGCCGGGCCGAGGAAGGCTCAGAAGCTCACAAGGAGTTCATGGCCGCGATGGAGGAAGGCGAGCTCAGACGCTCGGCGCTCTTCGAAACGCTCATGCTGCTGGCAGCTCCTCCAGCCATTGAAGCAGCCCATGTAATCAACGTGGCTCTGTGGGAGAGGCTGGACCGGGCGCGCCGGCATGACCCTCCGTCCGTGGCCGATGTCGATGAATTTCACGAACTCCTGAACACGTATCACGACCGGGCACGAGAAGACCTGGGCATCAGCAACGACTCGTGGCAAATCGGCTGAGGCCGTCTCCGGACGCCAGGGACCACCCGGTCTTGGCCGACCCAACAACTCACGCACCTGGATCGAATGGGCTGTAAGACGCCTGTCCGATCCGCAACAGTGGGTGACCCGGCCCCCCCCCGCTCAGTCAAGGGACGCCAACGCCCCTACGCCGGTGTGGTCACCGCCGCCAGCCGGTGGACGTCCCGGGCCGTCCCGGTGACGCCCGACAGGAAGCCCTGGGCCCGGGGGGAGGCGTTCTCGGTCAGCCAGGTCGGGTCGATGTCGCAGACCGCCACGCGGACCCCCGTTCCGGCCAGCGCCAGCGGCAGGGTGTGGACGACCGTCGACGGGAAGCTGAGGATCGTACGGCCGATGGGGCCGCGGCGGGCGATCAGTTCCAGGGGGAGGTCCGGGCGGACGATCTCCAGGCCGGTCTCGGCGGCCAGGCGGTGGAGCTTCTGCGCGCTCTCCCGGCGGTGCGCGAAGTAGCGGGTCGCGCCATGGGCCTTGGAGAGGGTGCGGACCGCTTCCACGTAGCGGTCACCGTCCACGACGCCCGTCTCCACCAGGGACGTGCCCACCATGTCCGAACCCTTGGTGATGCGTGGCGGGCCGAAACGGGCCCGGGTCCAGGCGAAGTCGTTGACCGTGACCGTCACTCCGTCCGGCGTCTCCGTCACCGGCATGGAGGAGAAGACCTCGACCCGGCGGCGGGCGCTCGGCGTGAGGCGGCGGCGGGCCGACGAGGAGACGGGAGCGAAGAGCAGGTCACGAGCGCCGCGGCGGCCGCCCTTGCGGTGCCAGCGGACCAGGCGTTCGCCGCGGGCGAGTTGGGCGACGAACTCCATCGTCGCCGTGCCGTCGTCCACGACGACCAGGTCGCGGGCCCGGGTGATCGTCAGCAGCAGTTGTACGTAGCGGGAGAAGGGGTCTCCCATCACGATGCGGTCGGCCCGGCGGAGCGCCCCCGCCAGGCCGCCGATCGTCGAGAAGGGCGCGGCCGTACCGCCCCGCGCGTTCTCCCAGCGCACCCGGTACCCCTCGTCCCGGGCCAGGTCCGCCATGCGGCGCAGCTGGCCCCGGCTCATGGGGTCGGTCGGGGACAGGACGACGACCGTGAGGTCCGCGCCGGCCGGTGGCGAGTCGCCGGCCACCGTCCGCCTCACTTGCGCGGGCACGGATCCCAGCGGTTCCGGCTGCGCGCCGCGCAGGCCCTGCAGATGCGCCCACTCCAGCACGTTCAGCAGCTGGACCGGGCTCTCCACGAAGGCGAGCGTGCGGGGAGGGTGGCCGGCGTGACCGGCGCGGGGGCTCATCGGCGTACGACCGTCCCGTCGTAAGGAAACCCGTGAGGGAACCAGTTGAGCGATCAGAACACTCAGACCGTGACCGGCTCGCCCGCGGCCGCGGCGATCTCCGCCTCGGCGACGACGCCGGCGACGCGGCGCAGCTTCTTCATCGGGCCCAGCTCGGAGTCGTAGACCTTCTTGACGCCGTCACCGAGGGAGGCCTCGATGGTGCGGATGTCGCGGACGAGGCGCGTGAGGCCCTGCGGCTCGACGGAGGCGGCCTGGTCCGAACCCCACATCGCGCGGTCGAGTGTGATGTGACGCTCGACGAAGGTGGCGCCGAGGGCGACGGCGGCCAGCGTGGTCTGCAGGCCCGTCTCGTGGCCGGAGTAGCCGATCGGGACGTTCGGGTACTCCTTCTCCAGCGTGTTGATCACGCGGAGGTTCAGCTCCTCGGCCTTCGCCGGGTACGTCGAAGTGGCGTGGCACATCAGGATGTTGTCCGAGCCGAGGACCTCGACCGCGTGGCGGATCTGCTTCGGGGTCGACATGCCCGTGGAGAGGATGACGGAGCGGCCTGTCGCGCGCAGGGCGCGCAGCAGCTCGTCGTCCGTCAGGGACGCGCTCGCGACCTTGTGGGCGGGGACGTCGAACTTCTCCAGGAAGGCGACGGCCTCGGTGTCCCACGGGGAGGCGAACCAGGCGATGCCCTTCTCCTCGCAGTACTCGTCGATCTGGCGGTACTCGTCCTCGCCGAACTCCACGCGGTGGCGGTAGTCGATGTAGGTCATCCGGCCCCAGGGGGTGTCGCGCTCGATGTCCCACTGGTCGCGCGGGGTGCAGATCTCCGGGGTGCGCTTCTGGAACTTGACGGCGTCGCAGCCCGCCTCGGCGGCCACGTCGATCAGCTTGAAGGCGTTCTCCAGCTCACCGTTGTGGTTGATGCCGATCTCGCCGCAGATGTAGACGGGACGGCCGGGGCCGACCTCGCGCGAACCGAAGGAACGGGTGCGGGAGTTGCTGCTCATGGGGGAGATGTCCTTACTTGGGGAGGGAATCGAGAGAGGGGCCGAGGATCCAGCTGGCGATCTCTCGGATCGCGCCGTCACCGCCGGGGACAGTGGTGACCGCGCGTGCGGCGCCGCGTACGACGTCGTGGGCGCTCGCGACCGCCACGGGCCAGCCGACGAGGGCGAAGCACGGGAGGTCGTTGACGTCGTTGCCGACGTAGAGCACGCGCTCCGGCGCGATGCCCTGCTCCTCGCACCACTGCTTCAGCGCGAGGTCCTTGCGGTCGATGCCGTGCAGCACCGGGAGCCTGAGCTTCCGGGCCCGGGCGGCGACCACGGGGTTCTGTTCCGTGGACAGGATCAGCATCTTCAGACCGCTCTTGCGCAGGGCCGCGATGCCGAGGCCGTCGCCGCGGTGCACGGAGACGAACTCCCGTCCGTCGGAGTCGATCAGCACCCGGTCGTCGGTCTGGGTGCCGTCGAAGTCGAGTACGACCGCGTCGATGTCGTCGGCGGTCGGCAGCGAACCGGGGTGGTCCGCGTCGAAGAGCGGGGCCAGGGCGCGGGCGCGGGCCAGGTCGTGCGGGTCGTCGATCTCCAGCACGCGCGCCGGGTCGGTGCGGACCAGCTCGGTGTGGCCGAAGAAGCGGTGCTGGTGCTTGCGGAAGCCGGCCGCGTCCATCGCGTAGGCGGCGCCGGTCTCCAGCAGGTCCTGCGGTCGGTCCTGGCGGCGGGGGCGGAAGGACTTGTCGTGGTTGACGCCGAAGCCGCCGGCCGGCGCGCCCGGGGTGTCCGCGCCGTTGCGCCAGATGAACCCGTGGAAGGGGGCCACCGTGACCGCCGTGTCCGCGCCGTTCTCCACGACCGCGCCGACCACCCCGTCGATGTCCTCGCGGACGATGAACGGGCTGGTGCACTGTACGAGCAGGACGACGTCGACGGCCGCGCCGTGCAGCGCCTCGTGGGCGTCCATGGCGTGCAGGACCGCGGCCTCGGAGGTCGCCGTGTCCCCGGCGATGGCGGCCGGGCGCAGCACGACCTCGGCGCCGGCCTCCCGGGCGGCGGCGGCGATGGCCTGGTCGTCGGTGGAGACGACGACATCGGTCACCAGCCGGGTCGCCCGGCACTCGCGGACCGCGCGGGCGACCAGCGGGACGCCGCCGACGGGCGCGAGGTTCTTCGCGGGCACGCCTTTGGAGCCGCCGCGTGCGGGGATCACCGCGAGCACCCGGCGCACCGAAGCGCCTTGGCCCGCTTCCGGGTTGGACATGGGGTCTCCTTGGAAGATCACAGGTCCCCCATCCGCCGGATCACCGGGGCGACCCGCTGCACGCCGTGGCGGTAGGCGCCACGCGCGGCGCGGCGCACGATCTGGCGGACCGGTCCGGGCTCCTTGTCGGCGGCGGGCGCACCGGGCAGCGGGACGCCGTCGGGGCCGAGGTGGTGCCGGGCGAGGATGCCGGGCAGATAGCCGGGTGCGGTCTCGGGGGTGTAATAGGGGTTCAGGGGCGGCAGCCCGCCTGGTCGGTCCAGCAGCTTGGCGATGCGTTCACGGGCGGTGTCGAACGCGGTGGCGTAGGTGCCTCCCCCGGAGGGGGTACCCCCAGCGGCGACGCCCTGCCGGGACACCCACTCCGCGTCCGGCGCCGGCCGGTGCCCGGCGTCGAGCTGGTCCCAGGAGGCGAGGCAGCCGGAGCCGGTGAAGTGGTGGTTGCCGAGCACCTCGCGCACGCCCAGGTCGGTGAGGACGACCGTGGGGATACGGCGGTGCAGGGCTTCCAGGGCGGCCGTGGAGCTGACTGTGACCAGCAGGTCGGTGCGGTCCAGCACCCCGCCCATATGGCCGTACACCAGACGGAAGTTGGCGGGCAGGTTCCTGCCCTGGACCAGCTTCTGGTACGGCAACTCCTCGATGTGGGTGGTGTGTTCACCCGGCTTGGAGCGCAGCTTCAGCAGCACCTCGCGCTCGGGGTGCTTACGGGCGTGCTGGATGAGCCGGTTCAGCAGGTACGTGCGGTCCTTGCGGCTCTCCGGGACGGACGGCTGGGCCGCGAACACCACGGTGTACGGCCTGTGTTCACCGCTGTACGGCGCCCCGCCGAGGAAGGGCAGGGCGACCTCGGTGACCGAGGAGGCGTCGGCGCCCACGCCCTCGTACACGGCCCGGAACCGGTCCGCGTCGTGCCGGGAGTTGGCGAGGACGAGGTCCGCGCCGTGCCGCAGCAGCAGTCCGTCGGCGAGCTTCTCGTAGACGACACCGACATAGCCGGTGACGACGGCGGGACGCCTGCCGGCACCGGCCCAGGTGGCGCGCAGGCCGTGCAGCATGGCCTGGACGCCGCCGCCTACGAGCGCGAGGATGAGTACGTCGTACGGGTCTTCGCCGGTTCCACCCATGGCACGCAGGAACTCGACGCCGGTGACCTCACGCAGGGAGTCGGACCGGACGCCGACCTCCTTCAGCTGGCGGGCTGTCGGGGTGGCGCGCCCCCGCAGGAGGTAGCCGTCGAGCCGGATCTCGGCGTCCGTGGGAGCGAGGCGACTGGCGGTGAGCGCACCCCACTTCCACCGGGTGTCCGAATCGGCGAGGACGGCGACCCGCAGGGACTTCGTAGCACTTGCTGGCACGCCGAAGACGCTAGAAAGCCATTCCGAGGTTCCGCCCAACCCGGATGCAACAAACGGTTAACAGCACATCGCCGAATGGCGAATCGGGCCGTCAAGGCATGGGAAAAGAGGCTGGTTCACAGCTTCGCCACGTGCCGTTCACCCAGCATCAAGCAGACAGTCAAGACGAATGACGGGCTTCCCCCTAACGTCCCTGAGGTGGTCAAGCTCTCCGTCATCGTGCCGTTCTACAACGTGCAGCAATACGCGCCCGACACGCTCAGAAGCCTTGTGGCGAACGCGCGTGAGGACTTCGAATTCATTCTCGTCGACGACTGTTCCCGCGACGGGACACCGGAGATTCTCGCGCGCGCGGAGCGCGAGCTGCCCGGGGCCGTCTTCGTCCGGCACGAGCAGAACGGGGGGCTGGCGACCGCGCGCAACACCGGTATCGACCGAGCGCGCGGCGAGTACCTGACCTTCCTGGACGGCGACGACTGGCTCGCGCCCGGCTACTTCCCGCAACTGGTCTCCGCCATAGACGAGCTGGGCTGCGACTTCATCCGCACCGACCATGTGCAGTGCACCGCGCGCTCGCGCCAGGTGTTCCGGGTGCCGGTCGGCCGGCGGGGCGTGGTGCTGAGCCCGCGCGAGGCGATCCTGCCCGCCGACCGGTCGACGTCCGTGGACTACGCGTACGCCTGGGCGGGCATCTACCACCGGCGGCTGGTGGACAAGGGCCTGCTGCACTTCACCGACGGGCTGCGCACGGCCGAGGACCGGCCGTGGATCTGGAAGCTGCACCGGGAGGCGGAATCCTTCGCCGCGGTGAGCATGCTGGGTGTTTTCTACCGGCGCGGGGTCGCCTCGTCACTCACCCAGATCGGTGATGTCCGGCAACTCGATTTCATTCGGGCATTCGATCAGGTCGTCGCGGAAACCGCTCAGGACCGGGATGCGGACGAACTGCTGCCGAAGGCGGTCCGCACCTATTGCGCCATCATTTCCCATCATCTGGGATCCATCGAAAGGTTCGAGCCCCCGGTGGCGAGAAAACTGAAATCCATGAGTGCCGCGGCCCTGCGGCGCATGCCGCAGGACGTGCTGGACGACGCGCTGGACTCGATGGACATCCAGCGCGCCGGCAAGCTGCGCCGGCTGCGCCGCCGTCCCGCCTCCGCCGGGGCCGCCGCGTGACCACTCAGATCTTCCAGGCGTCCACCCTGTACGGCACGGCCACCCTCGCCGCCGCCCTGGACTCCGGCTGCTTCGGCCCGGCCGACCGGCGGATCCTGCTGGTCTGCAACAACGCGGCCTCGCCCGAGACCACGCCGGCGCTGGACGAGGCGCCAGGCTTCGAGAAGCTCCGCGACCGCTTCGACGAGGTGATCTCGTACAACGAGACCATCTTCCCGTTCCACCCGGGCGGCTGGGCACCCCGCGTGGACGACATGCCGCTGTGGGAACGCTTCCTGCGGCACGAGTGGCAACTGGGCGACGACGACGTGGAGTTGGCCGTCGAGTCGATCCAGGTCAACCCGTCCCTGGCGCTCGGCCAGATCTTCACCGGCGCACCGGTCACGGTCTACGCCGACGGCCTGATGAGCTACGGCCCCACCCGCAACAAGATCGACCCGCTGGTCGGCACCCGGGTGGACCGGGTGCTGCACCTGGACCTGGTGCCGGGCCTGAAGCCGCTGCTGCTCACCGAGTTCGACGTGCCGGGCGAGATCGTGCCGACGGCCGCGTTCACCAAGGTGCTCGCCGCGCTCGCGCCCTCCGGTGCCGAGTTGCCTGAGGTCGAGGAGCCCGCGCTGCTGCTCGGCCAGTATCTGTCGGCGCTGGACATCCTCACCGCCGAGCAGGAGGAGAACCTGCATCTGCGGATGCTGAGGGGCGCGGCCGCACTCGGGCACAGCAAGGTGGTGTTCAAGCCGCACCCGTCCGCCCCGCCCAGCTTCACCCGCTCCCTGGAGCAGGAGGCGGAGAAGCTGAAGGTCGAGCTGACCGTGGTGGACACGCCGGTCCTCGCCGAGGTGCTGTTCCAGCGGATGCGTCCCGCGCTGGTCGTCGGCTGCTTCTCCACCGCCCTGCTCACGGCGAGGGCGCTCTACGGCCTGCCTGTCGCCCGGATCGGCACCGAGCCGCTGCTGGAGCATCTGGCGCCGTACGAGAACAGCAACCGGGTCCCGGTGACCATCGTCGACGCGCTGCTGCCCGAACTCGGCGACCACGCCGGGGTGACCGAGCAGCGCGCCGGCATGGACGTCGAGGTGCTCGGTGAGCTGATCCGTGCGGTGGGCTTCGCGATGCAGCCGAAGATCTACCCGGGCCTGCGCGAGCACGCCGAGACCTGGCTCGCCAAGAACCTGAACGGGCGCACCGTGCGCTACTTCAAGCGCCGGCGGCTGTCCTCGCTGGCCCTGCCAGGTGGGGTCCCCGCCCAGCTGGCGTTCATCCCGCGCAACGCGACGGTCCGCCGGGTGGCCCGCACGGCGCGCAGCCTGCGTCAGCGCGTACGCGGCTAGCCGGGCGGGAAGCGTTGCCGCGGCAGGAGCCATCAGCGGCTGCGCCGTGAAGACCCGAACCAGGAAGGAAACCGCACATGGCTGCTGCATCATCTCCCGGCCTCGCCACCGCACCCGGTCCCCTCATACCCCAAGCGGCGCCCGGCCCCGCGGCCGGCGGGCGCGGGAGCCGTCTGCTCGCCCTGGACGGTCTGCGGCTCGTCGCCGCGCTGATGGTCTGCCTCTACCACTACGTCGGGCGCGGCGGTGTGGTCTCCGCGTCCTGGCACGGGAGTCCGGCCCACCTCTTCCCGACCCTGTCCGGGGCGGCCGTCTACGGCAATTTCGGCGTGGAACTGTTCTTCGTCATCAGCGGTTTCGTGATCTGCATGAGCAGTTGGGGCCGCACCCTCGGCGACTTCTTCCGCTCCCGCGTCGCGCGCCTCTACCCGGCCTACTGGGTCGCGCTGGTCCTGGTCACGGGCGCGTCCCTCGCCCTGCCCGTCGTGGTCCACGCGGTCCGGCTGGACGAGTTCCTGGTCAACCTGACGATGCTCCAGCAGCCGATGGGCGCGACCCGGGTCCTCGGCGTGTGCTGGACGCTCTGGGTCGAGGTCCGTTTCTATGTGCTGTTCGCGCTGCTCGTCGTCCTGCGCGGGGTGACCTACCGCCGGGTGGTGCTGTTCGCCTGCGTCTGGACACTGGCGTCGGTGCTCTGCCACAGCACGAACAACAACCTGCTGAACCAGGTGGTCATGCCCCAGTACGCCCCATTCTTCATCGGCGGTCTGGCGCTGTATCTGATCCACCGCTTCGGCAGCGACCTGCTGACGTGGGGCATCGTCGCCATGTCCTGGCTGCTCGCGCAGCGGGAGGCCACCCTCGGCCTGTGGGGCCCGCATCCGCACCGCGACCCGTACGTCGTCATCCTGATCGTCACCGTCGCCTTCGCGGCCGTCGCCGTCGTGGCGCTGGGCTGGACGCGGTGGGCCTCCTGGTCCTGGCTGGTCACGGCCGGCGCGCTGACGTACCCCTTCTACCTGATCCACGAGCACCTGGGCTGGTTCGCGATCCGGGTGCTGCACCGGAGTCTCGGCCTGCCCGCGTGGCCGACGCTCGCCGTGACCGTGCTCGGGATGCTGGGGCTGGCGTGGCTGATCCACCGGTTCGTGGAGCGTCCGTTCGGCCCGCGTCTGAAGAGGGCGCTGAAGGGGCGGAAGTTGGCCAGTCGTTCATCCGGGCTTGGGTTTTGAAGGGACCCTGCGGGCAGGCACCGTAGAGCCCACGCCCTCACAGGCCCCCCGCAGGGATCCCACAGACGCCGTACAAGGGAGTGCCCACTCCGCATGGCCACCATCCAGGAAACGACGCGACCGCCCCGATGTCTCGATGACGTCCCCGGCTGGTTCCCGGTGCTCGACCAGTTGCTCTTCGACTGGTTCCTGAACCGGCAGGAAACCGCCGGGATGCGGGGTGATCTGCTGGAAGTCGGCGTCTACATGGGCAAGAGCGCGATCTTCATAGGGCGGCACCAGCAGCCCGCCGAGCGGTACACCGTGTGCGACCTCTTCGAGGGCGACGCCCCGGACGACGCCAACCGGGCCGAGTCGACGAAGTCGTACAGCGCGCTGACCCGGCGCGTCTTCGAGGAGAACTACCGCTCGTTCCACGACGAGCTGCCCCGGGTGCTCCAGGGGCCCAGTTCCGTGGTCCCCACCGAAGTCGCGCCCCGCTCCTGCCGGTTCGTGCACATCGACGCCTCTCACCTGTACGAGCATGTGCACGGCGACATCGGGGCCGCGCACGATCTGCTGCTCCCGGACGGCATCGTCGTCCTGGACGACTTCCGCTCCGAGCACACCCCCGGAGTCTCGATAGCGACCTGGGAGGCCGTGCTCAACCGCGGCCTGCGCCCCGTCTGTCTGAGCACCCAGAAGCTGTACGGCACCTGGGGCGACCCGGAGCCGGTCCAGGAAGAGCTGCTGGCGATGGTGCGGGAGCGGTCCGACTGCCATCTGAGCGTCCAGGAGGCCGCCGGGCACCGGATCGTCCGGCTGAAGTCGAAGGGCATGCGGGCACCGGATTTCCCGCCCGCCAAGCACGCGGAGGCCACCGAGGAGCCGGTGCCGCAGGAGCCGGCGGCACCAAAGCCCGCTCCCGCGCCGTCTCCGGCCCGGCCCGCACCGCGCCGGAGCACGAGCCGGGCCCGCAAGGTCGCCGTCGATCTCCTCCCGCCGGTGGTCACGAGGGCGATCCGCAACGCCCGCGCCGCCCGGAAGTGAGAGCCTGTGTCACATCCCCGGCCGGACCAGCGCGCGGGATGTGACACAGGCTCTACGGCTCAGCCGATCCCGTACCGCGCCCCGACACCCGCGACGACGATCGCCAGCCCCTCCTCGAACTGCGCGTCATAGCCGTCGAAGAGCAGCTGCCCGGCCTCGGCGGCCAGCGGGTACTCGGCCAGCCGCCGGGCGCGGTCAGCGATGTCGTACCCCTCCCGGCGCTCGCCCGGGAGGGGCTGCACGCCCTGTTCCTCGATGACGAAGCCGACGGTGTACGCGCTGCTCGTACGGCCCGCGTGGACGGCCTGGGCGAGGGTGAACCCGGCCTGCGTCAGCAGCCGCAGGTTCGCCTCCAGCGCGGGGGCGTGCTCCGTGCCCGTGAAACGTGAACCGCTGAAGACCTTCGCCCCGTCGCGGTAGCCGAGCAGCGCGGCCCGCAGTCCGCGGTTCGACTTCAGCAGCCGTTCCTGCCAGGTGTCGGCGGGATCGAGCGCGGCACCGGCGACCATCCGCCGGTACATCTCCGTCGCCATCTCGTCCAGCAGCGCCTGCTTGTCCTTGAAGTGCCAGTACAGCGCGGGCGCCTTGACGTCCAGTTCCTTGGCGATGGCACGCAGGGTCAGGCCGTCCAGACCGACCTCGTTCAGCAGCCGCAGGGCGGTGTCGGCGACGCGGCGGCGGTCCAGGGGGACGCGTTTCTCGGGGCTCACACTTGACAGCTTAACAGCGTTAAGGGCACGCTCATGAGCGACGGCACTTAACGACGTTAAGGAGATAAGTCATGGATGTCCTGATCGTGGGCGCGGGCCCCACCGGCCTGGCCCTCGGCATCGACCTCGCCCGGCGCGGCGTGGACGCGCTGGTCGTGGAGCGGGCGGAGAGGCTGTTCCCCGGCTCGCGCGGCAAGGGGATCCAGCCGCGTACCCAGGAGGTCTTCGACGACCTCGGCGTACTGCAGGCGATCCGGGCGGCCGGCGGCCCCTACCCGCACCGGATGATCTGGAAGGACGGCGAGCGGGTCGGAGAGCAGCCGCTGTTCGAGCCGGTGGAGGCGGACGAGGGCGCGCCGTACACCGAGCCGCTGATGGTCGCGCAGTGGCGCACGCAGGAGGTCCTCCACGCCCGGCTGACGGAGCTGGGGGGCGAGGTGGCCTTCGGGCGCGAGGTGACGGGTCTGGGACAGGACGCGGAGGGCGTGACCGCACACTTCGCCGACGGTACGACCGCGCGCGCGGCGTACGTCGTCGCCGCCGACGGCGGCCGGTCGGCCGTCCGGCGTGCGCTGGGCGTCGGCATGGCCGGGGAGACGGTCGATCCGGCGCCGTTCCTGGTGGCGGACGTGCGGGTGAACGGGCTCGACCGGGACTACTGGCACGAGTTCCCCAAGGACGACGGCAGCGCCGTGGCCCTGTGCCCGCTGGCCGGCACCGACGCCTTCCAGATGCAGGTGCGCCTCGCGGAGGGCACGGAACCCGACCTGTCCCTGGACGGCATCCGCAAGCTGGTCGCCGCCTACACGCACCTCGGCGCAGAGGACGTCACGGAGCTGCGCTGGGTCTCGGACTTCCGGCCCCGCGCGGCGCTGGCGGACCGCTTCCGGGTGGGCCGGGTCCTCCTCGCGGGCGACGCGGCACACATCCACTCACCGGCCGGCGGCCAGGGCCTGAACACCAGCGTCCAGGACGCCTACAACCTGGGCTGGAAGCTGGGCGCGGTGCTGCGCGCCGGAGCGCCTGACTCGCTCCTCGACACCTACGAGGAGGAGCGCCGGGTGAACGCGGCGGCCATGCTCGACCTGTCGACGGGGGTGCACCGCGGCGAGGTACGCCGCGGAAAGGCGACGGTACAGCTGGGCCTGGGCTACCGGGAGTCGTCCCTGAGCGCGGAGACGCGGAAGAACCCGCCAGCCGTCCAGGCGGGCGACCGCGCCCCTGACGGCATGGTGTCCGGCATTCGCCTCTTCGACGCGCTCCGGGGCCCGCACTGGACCCTCCTGGGCGCGGAAACCTCCCTCCCCGGCGTCCGAGCCCTCCCGGCGGCCCCGGAGTCCTACGGCCCGGGCGTCTTCCTGATCCGCCCGGACGGGTATGTGGGCTGGGCGGGCGACTCGTCGGATGGGGCCAGGGAGTATCTCGGGCACTTCTCGGGGTGAGACGGTCAGTCGTCGCCGTCGAGGAGGGTGTCGACGGAGAGGTCCAGGGTGACGCCGACGGATTCGGGGACGGGGACGGTCTGGCCACGCTTGAAGCGGACGGGGTCGGGGTACTTCCCGTCGGTTGGGCCGGTGTACAGCAGGACCTCCTCGTGCTTGCGGTCCGCGATGAGGTAGACGGGGAGGCCGGCCTGGGCGTAGCACTCGACCTTGGGACCGAGGTCGTCGGACCAGTTCGAGGACGTCACTTCCACGACCATGCGGAAGACGTTCGGTGCGTAGTAGTTCTTCTTGACATGGGCGTCGCGGAAGTCCGGGTCGACGACGGAGAAGTCAGGGATCGCGAAGTCTTCGGGCAAGGTGGGCAACCAGAGCCCGACGCCCTGGACGTACTCATACCCCGCCTCAACGAGCCCCGCCCGATCGAAAGCCCTGCCCAGTTTCGTCAGCGACAGAGCGTGCGAACCATCCGGCGGCGGTGTCACAGTGAGCCTCCCCTGGAGAATCTCCACGCGGTGGCCAGGCAGTGCACGGGCAAGCTGGTCGGCAGCCTCGCCCAGGGTCAGCTCCTGCTGCAGTACGGCCATGGCGTCCTCCTCTTCGGGGCCCACTTTTCACGAGCGTAACCGGGTACGTGCCGCTTCCGCTCGTGATCGCTCATACGGAGTAACCGCCCAGCTCAGAACACCTCCGAAGGCTCGTAAGCCCCCCAAACCCCCCGCAGCGCGTTGCACACCTCCCCCACCGTCGCCCTCCCCCGCAGCGCCTCCTTCATCGGATACAGCACGTTCTCCTCTCCCTCGGCCGCCTTCTTCAGCGCGTCCAGTGCCGTGTCCACCGCGCCCTGGTCCCGTCCGGCCCGCAGCTTGGCCAAGCGGCCCGCCTGCCGGGCCTCGATCGCCGGGTCGACCCGCAACGGCTCGTACGGTTCCTCCTCGTCGAGCTGGAAGCGGTTGACACCCACGACCACCCGCTCTCCGGAGTCCGTCTCCTGGGCGATCCGGTAGGCGTTGCGTTCGATCTCGGCCTTCTGGAATCCCCGTTCGATCGCCGCCACCGCTCCGCCCAGGTCCTCGACCCTGCGCATCAGGTCGACGGCCGCCTCCTCGACGTCGTCCGTCATCCGCTCCATCGCGTACGAGCCCGCGAAGGGGTCGACCGTCGCGGTCACGTCCGTCTCGTGCGCCAGCACCTGCTGGGTGCGCAGCGCCAGCCGTGCGCTCTTGTCCGTCGGCAGGGCGATCGCCTCGTCGAAGGAGTTGGTGTGCAGCGACTGCGTGCCGCCGAACACCGCGGCCAGGGCCTGGACGGCGACCCGGACCAGGTTCACCTCGGGCTGCTGGGCCGTCAGCTGGACGCCGGCCGTCTGGGTGTGGAAACGGAGCATCAGGGACTTGGGGTTCCGGGCCCCGAACTCCTCGCGCATCACCCGCGCCCAGATCCTCCTCGCCGCGCGGAACTTGGCGACCTCCTCCAGCAGCGTCGTACGGGCCACGAAGAAGAAGGACAGGCGGGGGGCGAAGCCGTCGACGTCCATGCCGGCCGCGACCGCCGTACGGACGTACTCGATGCCGTCCGCCAGGGTGAAAGCGATCTCCTGAACGGGTGACGCTCCCGCCTCGGCCATGTGGTAGCCGGAGATCGAGATCGTGTTCCACTTCGGGATCTCGGCGGTGCAGTACCTGAAGATGTCCGCCGTCAGGCGCAGGGACGGTTTCGGCGGGAAGATGTACGTCCCCCGTGCGATGTACTCCTTCAGCACGTCGTTCTGGATCGTGCCCGTCAGCTGGTCGGGCCGCGCCCCCTGCTCCTCCGCCACCAGCTGGTAGAGCAGGAGGAGCAGGGCCGCCGGGGCGTTGATCGTCATCGATGTCGAGACCTGGTCGAGCGGGATGCCGTCGAACAGCACCCGCATGTCCTCGATCGAGTCGATCGCCACGCCCACCTTGCCGACCTCGCCGTGGGCGAGCGGGGCGTCCGAGTCGTGGCCCATCTGGGTGGGCAGGTCGAAGGCGACCGAGAGGCCGGTGGTGCCGTGGGCGATCAGCTGCCGGTACCGGGCGTTGGACTCGGCGGCCGTACCGAAGCCGGCGTACTGCCGCATGGTCCAGGGGCGGCCGGTGTACATGGTGGGGTACACCCCGCGGGTGAAGGGGTACGCGCCCGGTTCGCCCAGTTTCCCGGCCGGGTTCCAGCCGTCCAGCGCCTGGGGTCCGTAGACCGGCTCGATCGGCAGCCCCGACTCCGACTCACGCGCCATGGATGCCTCCGCACTACGTCCTGTCACCCTCACCATGCCCCGTCGTTCGACGGCGGTCACGCTGGGAAACATCCCCGGCATGAGGAACTCGGGAAGACCTGCCGCCGTACTCGCCTCGGCCGCCGCCCTCGCCGCCCTCTGCGGCTGCACCGTGCAGCCCACGGACGCCGATGGCAAAGCCAGGGCTCCGCTGCACATCCAGACCCCGGAAAGCGTGCCCCAGACCCCGGAGAGCCTGCCCACGGATCCCACCCGAACGGCCCAACCGTCACTGTCCGCGCCCGCGCCCGCGTCCGCTCCCCGCGTCCTGTGGTCGCGCGGCGACAGCGGGCCCGCCGTACGGGAGCTGCAGGCGCGGCTGCGCCAGCTGGACTGGCTGTCCGAGGGGCCGACGGGGTCGTACGGCGAGCTGACCGAGCAGGGTGTCCGGGGCTTCCAGGGCAAGCGCGGGCTGCCGCAGACCGGGCGGACGGACACCGTCACCTGGCAGCGGCTGGTGGCCATGACCCACGCACCCGGCACCTGGGAGCTGTATCTGATGGGCGGTCAGCCGGCCGGCCCGCCCGACCCGCGCTGTCTGACCGGCCGCGTGCTGTGCATCGACAAGACGACACGGACCCTGCGCTGGATGGTCGACGGCCGGACCGTGACGACGACGGCTGTGCGGTTCGGGACGCAGTACACCCCGACCCGGGAGGGCGTCTTCCACATCTACTGGAAGGCGCGGAACTGGGTGTCGACGCTCTACCACTCGCCGATGCCGTACGCGATGTTCTTCAGCCGCGGCCAGGCCGTGCACTATTCGTACGACTTCGCGGCGCGCGGATACGCGGGAGGCTCGCACGGGTGCGTCAACGTCCGGGACCAGGCCGCGATCCAGCAGCTGTTCGCGCAGGTGCGGGTGGGCGACAAGGTCGTCGTCCATTGGTGAGAGCCGTCCGGTGAGAATCGTCGTCCACCGGGGAGACGGGCTGCGGGGCGCGGGCGGGACCGGGGGAACGTGTCCCGCCCGCGCCAGGTGCACGAGCCGTGGGTACGGGGGGAACCCCGGCTCAGTGCGACGGCCGATGACCAGTCGGCTCACTCAGTACTGCGTACGGGGCGCCAAAAACGTCACACCCCGCGCGGACTATTTTTCGCGGGCCACGAAACCGCAGGTCAGATGGGTGGGAGGGGGGCGCACTTCCGGCGCCGCGGGCTCAGAGCGCGGTGTACGTCGGGCTTGGTGCCGGGACGGGCCCGGCGCCGGTCGTGCGGGCGGGGTGCGCCGGAGCGAGGGCCGGGGGAACCGGAGCGAGGGCCGAGGGAAGGGGCGCGGCACCGTCGCCGTGCGAGCCCTTGCCGCCGCCGCCGGAATTGCCCTTTCCGTTGCCCTCGCCGAACTGGCCGCCGCCGTCGCCGCCCTGGCCGTTCCCGTCGCCCTTGCCGCCCTTGTCCTTGCCCTTGCCGTTGCCGCCGCTGTCGCCGTTCCCGTCACCCTGGCCGCCGTTCCCCTGGCCGTCGGCCGAGCCGACGGCGGTCAGGACGACCTTGCAGAACCCGCTCACCCGGGCGCTGCCGCCCGCCAGGTTCTCCAGCGCGCGCCGGCGCCCGGTGTCCAGGCTCTTGCCGCCCTGGATGTCGCGGCAGGAAGCGGCCGCGTCCTTCCACCAGCTGCCGGGCGTGCCGGAGAGGTCGCCGGCGCCCGGAGAGGCGCTGCCGCTCGGGCGGCCGTCCGGTCCGGAGGCTTGGCCGGATGCGCCGCCGCGCGTGCCCGCGCTGCCGCTCGGGGTGCCGGGGCCCGGAGTCGGGCTCGTGGTGCCCTGCGGCGAGTCGGAGGCGGGCGGCCCTGCGGAGGGTCCGCCGGCGGAGACGGAGACGGCTGGGTGGGGATGCGCGGGCCCGAACGGCGTGGGCAGCATCCCGGTGCCGGCGGCCATGGCGACCCCGCCCAGCGTGCCCACGGCCAGCGCGGCGGCGAGCGCCAGGCGCACCGGCCGGGCCCAGCGGGGCCGCCGGTCCTGGATTCCGGTACGGGCCGGGGCGCCGATGCGGACCAGACCGGCGTCGCCGCCGGGTCTGGGCAGGGCGGAGGTGCCGGCGGCGCGGACGGCGAGGGTCCGTTCGGCGTCGGCGGCCTCGCGGGCCTTGCGGAACGCGGCCAGGGCGGCCTGTTCGCCGGGGAGTTCACCGGTGGCGGGGGCCGCCTCCGCGGACAGCGCGCCGAGCACCTGGGAGAGGCGTTCGGCCTGGTCACATGCGGAGGCGTCGACGGCTTCCAGCGACTCACCGCGCAGCAGACGTTCCGCCGTCTCACGGTTCAGCCACTTGCCTTGCTCGTCGGCCATCACATGTCCTTCTGCGTCCGCGCACGCATATCCGTCACAGTTGCGGACGACACCGCGCGACCACGCGGTTCTCTCTGGGGTGGGAGCGCGTCCAGCGCGCCCGGCGATTCCGGATCCTCGCGGAGCAGCTCCGCGAGCCGTTTCAGTCCGCGGTGCGCCGCGGTGCGTACGGCACCGGCGCGTTTGCCGAGCGTCTCGGCGGCGCTCTTGGCGTCGAGGCCGACCACGACCCGCAGGACGACCGCCTCGGCCTGGTCCTGCGGAAGCCGCGCGATGAGGGAGAGGGCGCCGTCGGTGGCCAGGGCCTCGATGGCCTCGCCGGCCGTGTCGGACTCGGCGGCCCGGCCGGTCAGTTCCGTCTCGTCGCCGCCTATGGCGGGGCGGCGGCCGCGCATCCGTATGTGGTCCAGGGCACGGTTGCGGGCGATCCGGGCGGCCCAGCCGCGAAAGCGGTCGGCGTCCCCGCTGAACCGGTCGAGGTCGCGGGCGATCTGCAGCCAGGCCTCGGACGCGACGTCCTCGGCGTCCGGATCACCGACCAGCGTACGTACGTATCCGAGCAGCCGCGGCTGCACGGCGCGGTACACCGTACGGAACGCGGTCTCGTCTCCGTCCTGTGCCGCACGCACCGCGGCGGTCAGCTCCGCGTCGTCCCCCAGCACCTGACTCCCTTTACGCCTGTTTCCGGTCCGGCGCGAAAGGCACGTTACGGCGTGAAACCGCGCCTCGTCCACGTCCGTAGAAGATGCAACTAACTCGTGACAAGGTGCGGGTGTGCGCAGGGTAAGGGCCGAGCGTGGCCGGGGTGTGACAGAAAACGCACTCACGGCGCTGAAGGAAGTACGGGCCGCGCGCGGCCCGTAAGCGCGACGGCCGGGGCCTCTCCTGTGGGGGGTGGCGGCCCCGGCCGTTGCTTCGGTTTTCTGCTCTTACCTGGGACGATGCGCGGAATCGGTGCCAATGCGGCCAACGCGTGACCAACCGGCCAGACGGCTCATGTGATCCTTTCCAGCACGATGCGCCGAGCCGCCCCGGACGCCGGCCTGCGGGCCCCTTCGACCCGGCGCTTGCCATGCTGGGCCATCCGACGTGTGACGTGTCACATTGACCGAGACCTCCCCGGGGTCCTCCCCCGCGTCCAGGTCGTGGATGCGGAACTTCTCGGGGCGGTTCAGCCGCTCCCTGGTGGAAGACCATCGGGCGCTGACCCGGCCGGCGTCCCGCGGCCCTCCGGGCCTGATCACGCCTCCGCGGAACATGTATCCGCTCTCGTGCAAGCATCCGGGCCTGCCACGTCGGGAGACCGTGCCGTCACGTCGAGCGGCGCCGGCCGCATCGGAAGCCTCACCAGACTCGTCCGCCAAGCCGCCATCACCTCCATCCACTCCATCCGCGACGGCACCGGGTGTACGGGGGGCTGCTGACCTGGCGTGTTGGCCCGGTTCGATCAAGTGATGCCTTGGTGATGCGTTCGGGCGCTTGCTTCCCCGGATCGCCTGGATGGGCCGACAGCCGTCGTTGGTGCCGGCTTGAACGTCGGATCCGACGATGGCGAAGGTTGTCCTCGCGGCACGGGCCTGGCGTGCTCTGCAAGATCTCCGCCAGGTAACCTCATCCCTGAGCACCGCTCAGCAAGGAGAAGACCGTGGCGCGTTCTGCAACTGGTTGAAGCTGCACATGTCGAAGGCCAACTTAACTACCCGGCGGACCTTCATGCTCGGGTGCGCGGCGATGATGCCCGTCCTGGCGCAGGGCCTCTCACGGTCACGCTCTGCGGATCGCCCTGCCAGCCTCGATCAGGAGACCGTAGCTTTGACGACGCCTACCGCCGGCCTTGTGCGCTTCCCCACCGGGTTCCGCTGGGGCACCTCCAGCTCGGCCACCCAGACTCAGGGCGCGACTCCGGCAGACAACTGGTGGGGCTGGGAGCAAGCCGGCAAGGCGCCCGCCAGCGGCGACGGAAGCGGCTTCGACGACCGGTACGCGGCCGACTTCGCCCTGCTGGCCGACTGGGGATTCGGCGACTACCGGCTGTCGTTGGACTGGGCTCGGCTCGAACCGCAACCAGGCCGGCACGACGCCCGGGCCATCGAGCACTACCGGCAGATCCTGCAGGCCGGCCGCCAGTCGGGGCTGAGCATATGGGTCTGTCTCCTGCATACCGCCTTGCCGAAGTGGTTCGCCGCCGACGGCGGATTCCTCGCGCCCTCGGCTCGCGCCACGTGGGCCCGCCACGTCGACTTCATCGGCGAGACCTTCGGCGACTTGGCCGACGGCTGGATGCCGGTCAACAACCCCTTCAGCTACGCGCTGAAGGGGTACCTGGCCGGCACGTTCCCGCCAGGACACACTTCGCGCGACGAGTTCCGCACGGTCCTTCAGGCCATCCACCAGGCCGACTTCGAGGCGGCCCTGCGCCTGCGCCAGGGCGGTCGGCCCACCGCCACGAATGAGTCGCTGGCCGTGCTGCACCCGGCCGACGACAGCGCGGCCGCTGCGGCGGCGACTGCTGATCTGGACGCGGCCGTGTGGGACTCGTGGCTCTCCCTCGCACGCATGACGCGGTACGAAAGCGCATTTGATCTCTACGGCTTCAGCTACTACTACGCCCCGGCCATCACCGCTCAAGGGAAGATCATCCCCTATCCGGCCGGAGAACCTGTCGGCCCGCAAGGCTATGTCGTCTGGCCGGAGGGGCTGGGCCAGGTCCTCACCCGCCTGCGCGCAGAACTGCCAGGCAAGCGCTACTTGGTGGCCGAGATCGGCTACGGCGGCGAGGACGACACCCAGCGCATCGCCTACCTGACCGCTGCGCTTCGCCAGGTCGCCGATGCGCTCACCGACGGTATGGACATCGCTGGTGTCCACTTGTGGACAGCGGTGGACAACTACGAGTGGCTGGACGGATTCTCCGTCCCCTTCGGGCTGTTCGACCACAACCGCGAGCCTCGTCCCAGCGCCACCGCCATCCAGGCTCTGATGCGGGCCTAGCCACCTGCGGCCGACCTCTCTGTCCCGGTGGACGGGGAGGGCCCGGTCACCGACCGGCCGAATATGTCACTGCAGGCAACAAAACGTTTCGATAACGTCTTGGCCGTGTGTCACCTCCTGGCCATCACCGAGTAATCAACAGCTGCTGTCTCGTAGTCGCGTGGCGACGCGAAAAGACCAGGTCACTGCAGTGATCAACATGAAGCGGCAGGTGATGGAGCGTCTCACGTGAGGCGACCAACCGGAGGAGGGTCGTCATTCCGACTGTGTACTGTCCTCTTCGCCAGCTCCGGCGCGAAACCGACACGTCAGCCCGGGTACTGCGTGGGTGCGGCCGCGCTGACGGCTGGCCCGTGTCCCAGGGCCTCGCAGGAGGAGCACATGTGGTGGCGCAGCAAAGCGCCGTTGTCGCCTCGCGCGTTGCACAAGCGGTGTGTGCGGCTTCTTGCTGATTTGCCCATGCCCAGCCCTTTCCGTGTGGACGCGCTGGTGCGGAACATGGAGGATGCGCGGGGCCGCTCCATCCACCTGGTCGAGCTTGCCGAGCCCGAGGGCGGGCCTCGCGCCGCGTGCGGTCTGCGCGTCAGGACCGACCAGGTCACGTACGTGTTGTACCGGCGCCGGCCGACGCAGACGGGGACCGAGCACACGATCCTCCATGAGCTCTGCCATGAGTGGTTCGACCACGGCACCACCTTGAGCCGGCAGGAGATCGAGCGGTACGTCCCGGGTGATCTCTACCAAGGGCTCCTCGGCCGTCTCGGTCCCGGTGCGGTGGTCCAGGCGCGGGCCCGCTACGACACCCCCGAAGAGCAGGAGGCGGAGCTTTCGGCCTCGCTCATCAAGCGGATCGCCCGCCAACGGCCCTCGGTGGGCGAGGACATGGTCAGCCTTCTTGAGCACTCCCTGTCCCACCCTGTCGCCCCTCCGCGGCTCCGCGGGACGCGGTAACTGCTTTCGCGCCCCAGCTGAGCTGGGACAACCCCCCTCGTCAGGAGTCCTTCGCCGTGCTTGCCCTGCTTGAGTATCTTGCTGCGCTGGTGTTGACGGTTGTTGCCGTGTGGCGGGCCCCCGCTGTCCGTTACGGCGACGCCTACCGACGGTCGCTGTGGGGCATTTACGCGGGTTTCGCCGTGACCTTGTGGCTCAGTACACCAGGCGTGATGCACCTGCTGAACGCTGTGCCAGTTGTCGATCTGTCGGTCCTGCTCAAGCACCTGGTCGGCGCCGTGGCGCTCATGTCCATGGTGACGTACGTCGCGACCAGCTACGGCAAAACCAGCGAACCTGTGGTCCCCCGGCACATCGCCGCCTCGCGCTGGATGGCCCGTTTCGCCCCCAAGGGCGCGCTGATCGTCATGGTCCTGATGACCGTGTTCTTCTTCACCGTGGTCGACCGGAAGAGCCCGAGCGCCGACTTCGTGACCGACCACACTGGTCAATGGGGAGCGGCGGCCTACCTGAGCGTCTTCTACTTCTACACGATCGCTGTCGCGACGGCATCCGGCTACCAGTGGACCGGCGCCTTCCGCCGCGCGGAGACCAGGCTGCTGCGCACGGGCCTGCTGCTGATGGCCGTCTCCATGTGGATGGGTGTCATCTACACGGCGGCCCGCATCGCGTTGATCTGGATCGACGTAGCCGCTCCGCTGAGTCACGCCACCGATCAGCAGGTGGTCACGTGGACCGCGGTGTGGTTCCAGGTGTTCTTCCTGATGCTCGCCCTGGGAACAAGCGTTCCCGCCACCCGTGCGGTCGCGGCACGTTGGCGCGCCTGGAACGCGTTGCGCTGCCTCTACCCGCTGTGGCGCGATCTGGTGACGACCTTTCCGGGCACATCCTTCGCCCCGCCGGCCCCCCGGCTGCGCGAGCTCACCCGTTTCTCGCTGCCGGTCGACGTCCGCCTCGACCGCTGGGTCGCGGACATCACCGACGTGGAGGACAAGCTGCGCCACTACGCGCCGCCGGAGTTGCTGTCGGTGGCTGAGGATGCCGCGGAGCGCCACCCGGACCCTGAGCCTGCCGCCGAGGCCTACTGGATCAAGGCGGCGCTGCAGGCCGCGGCTGCCGGGCGGCGACTGGAGGTCGCCTCCGCCGCGCTGCCCACCAAGCCGATCGTGGACACCAGGGCCCAGGAATCGTGGCTTCTGCGCGTGCGGAAGGCCTACGCCTCGATCACAGCGGCCCAAGCCGGGCAGTTGCTTGCCGAGGCCGAGCAGGAGCCCGCCGTGTGAACGTCGCTCGAACTGTCAGCGATGTGCTGCGGCAGCGCGAAGGCACGCTTCAGGTGAGCTGCGGTTCCAAGGTTGCCGGAGTGGGGCCGTCGGGGCGGACGGTGATGCCGTACGCCGCCTTCGTGGGGGTGGATTGGAAGGCGAGGGTGTGGGCCGGCAGCAGGCGTTCGAGCAGGACGGTCGATTCGCGGAGCGCGAATTGCATACCGAGGCAGGCGCGGGGACCGATGCCGAAGGGGAGGTAGGCGCCCGGGTGAGCAGGCCGGCCGTCCGGGGTGATGAAGCGCCGTGGATCGAAGTCCTCGGGTGCCGGCCACAGTTCGGAATCGCGGTGCGTGAGGTACGGGCAGATCAGCACGTCGGTGCCCGCCTCGATGGCGTAGCCGCCGAGGGTGTCGTCCTCGGTGGCGTAGCGGGGCAGGATCCAGGCGGACGGGTAGAACCGGAGCGTCTCGTGGACCAGGGCCTGAATGCCCTGGCGGCGTTGTGGTGAGCCTTCGCCGCCGGCGGCGAGAGCTTGTTCGCGGGCGGCGGGGTACCGGTCGAGGAGCAGGTAGAGCCAGGTCAATGTGGTAGCGGTGGTTTCGTGCCCGGCCACGAGCAACGTGACCAGCTCGTCGCGGATCAGCTGGTCGGTGTACTCGGGGTGTTCGGTGGCGGCGTCGATCAGGACCTGCAGCAAGCCGGGACCGTCGGGGCCGGCCGCCCCGCTGCGGGCGGCCTCGATGGCGTGCAGGGCGACCGCGTCGATCCGGGCGAGATCGGCGGCAACGGCGTCCCGGGCGTCGCTGACATCAGCGGGCAGGGTCGGAAGGGCGGCCGCCACGGCTGCCACTGCGGCCAGTTGGCGCTCGGTCTCATCATCGAGGGGATGCCCGGTAAGGGAGCGCCAGATGGAGTCCAGGGCGAAGCGGCGCATCTCCTGCCCGACATCGAGGGTCTGCCCGGTCCGGGCGTATCCGGCCCAGCGCTCGGCAGTGGTCCGGGCGGCCTCGGTGATCCGCTGTTCGTAGCGGCGCATACCGGTACCGGTGAACTGGCCCTGCAGCAGGCGGCGTTGCTGCTTCCAGGCCGCACCGGTGGCGGAGAGGACGCCGTCGCCGATCAGCAGGCGGGCGCGGTGGGAGCGCTTGACGTACCGCTCCGGATGCCGGGCGAGTACGTGCTGGACCGCATGCGGGTCGGTGACGAGAACGGTGGGAGTCGGCCCGAGGCGGAAGGCGGCGATCCCGCCGAGCCGCTCACGCACCTGGGTCAGCAGCTCGACCAGTTCGCCTCCCTGCGAACGCCACCGCTCCACGAGTCCAGGCTCGGCTTCTGGGACCGGCCGCCCCGTTCCAGGGACGTAGGGCAGGGAGCCGAGACCGGCTTCGGTGTCCATGGTTCTTCTCCTGGTAAACCGCTGACGGAGCGCTGGCACGACGGACTGTACGGGAGTGACAGCCGCCCTCGCCTCGGCACTGTCCGGGCATGGCCCGGATCCCGCCGCGGCGTTCGGCTCGCCGTGGTGGCTGCTGGACCATGCCCTGGTCGCGGCCGTCCGCTGGAGCCGCGTGGCGCCGGCCTGGACTCGGTGACGCAGACCGTGGCTGCCGCCTGTTCGGGATGCCTTGACGCGGGCGTGTTGCTGAGGTGACCGAGCCGCCGGGGTGCTACCGGTCGTCGCCCGGGATGGTGCCCGTGCGGATTCCAGCGGCCAGATCGGCCACGATGCTGATCATGTCCGGCGACAGGCCGTCCTCGTTGCCGCGCGCGGCGAGAGCGAGGATCTTTCGATCGTTGATCGCCTTCAGCAGCTCGGCGACCTCGGTGATCTGTCGGGCCGCCTGTTCGTTTGGCTGGAAATACATCACCGGCACGCCGAACACCTCGGCCAGGCCTTCGAGTACCGCGGGGTTTTGCGGGCCGACGACGGTCTGCGCGCCGGTCCGCAGCGCCAGGACAACATCCACCGTGACCAGATCCCGTCCGGCCTTCGCGTTGATGGCCTGGGCGATCTCCGCGTCCTGTGGGGGCTGGTTGCCCGGCGGGTAGGTTGTCATCATGTAGGTGATCTTCTCGGCGAGGGTCCGCGGGATCGGCCGCTGCTCGGCCGACGGCTCGTCCGGCGCCAGGTTGCCGAAGGAGCGCTCCTGCGCCGCCAGCAGTTCCTCGGTGGTCGCCTTGTACGCGTTCGCCAGAGGTTCGATGTACGCGTCGTTGAGCTTGCGCTTGCCGCGCTCGGCATTGCTCAACGGCACGCGACTGGCGCCGATGGCCTCAGCGGCTTCCCTCTGGCTCAGACCGGCATCACACCGCAGGTCCGCCAGGTCCGGCATTCCGTCCCGGGGGAACAAGACATCGATCGGCTCCCCCAGTACCGCGGCCAGGGCGGGCAGCTTCTCACCCGGAGGAAAGTCCTCGCCGCTCTCCCATCGCGCAACTGCCGTGCCGGTGACGCCAACTGCCGCGCCCAACTGCTTCTGGGTGAGGTCCTTCCCCCGACGTGCAGCGCGCACGCGCCTGCCGTCGAAGAGGCGTGGGGGCATGCGGGACTCCTGCCACTGATTGACCTCGGGAAGGGAACAGGGGAACTTTAACCTCTCACTTGATACCGCGTCGCATGTATCGTAAGTTCCGGTATCGGAGAGATCAACCGCGCTCCTGCCCGCCTGGTGACGCACGGGGGTCGCCACCAGGCGGGCGTCGCCTCCACTTTGCCGCCCCGCTATGCATCGGAGGTCGTCCGGCTTCCGCTGAAGGGCTAGGAAGAAGTCGATTGCCGCGATGGACTCCGCGCAGGAGCAAGTGCGCAGCGCTAAGATCCAGCCACTTGCATGGGTGGGGCTCCAGCCGGGGTTTTCTGATTCGCTTTTCACGGTCGCGCTTTGCGCTGCTTGTGACTGTATGGGCCACTGTGATCCAGCCATGCGCTGCTCTTTGGGGAGGAATGGGTGGCTCAACGCGCCCTCAGACGCGGCTTGTTGGCCGCGTCCGCAGCATTCAGCCTGGTTCCGGGCCTCGGGTTCGCAGCAGGGCCCGCGCAGGCGGACACCTCCGGCGAGGTCGTGCTACCGGCCGATGCCGCATACGTGCCGCCCGAGGACACGGTGAAGGCGGCGGGTGACACCGGATATCTGCACACACAGCAGGGCACGTCCGGGACGCAGTGGACCGACGACGCCTCGGGGCAGTCCTACACCGTCACGCCCGCGGTCGAATCCCCCCACGACGGCCTGGGCATCGTGCCGGAGCCGGGAAGCCCAGTCGTACACATCGAGGACCTGGCGACCCGGGCCACCACCTCCATCCAGCCGCCCGCGGGACAGGTGTGGACGCACGCCTACACCGGCTCGTCCGTCCTCACCCACGCACAGCAGAGCGGCCCGCAGGTGCTGCACCTGGTGCGGTCCGCGAACGGCCAGGTCACCGACACGCCCATCCCGTGCCCGCCGGAGGTGACCGGTTTCGCCGGAGTGCTGACCCAGGACGACGCCGGCGCCGTGCTGTATCTGCGCACCGCCTCCGGAGAGCTGCCGTTCCTGGTGGACTACGCTGCCGCGACCGTGCACGAGATCTTCGCGGGGACGGACATCACCTCGGTGAAGATCGGTCTTTCGGCGGGCCACGTGTACGCCTATCCGAACTCCTGGCCCACGTACGTCGACACCGTCCCCCGGGACGACCCCGGCGCGACGCCGACGCGGACGCCCCTGCCGGCCGCCGTCGCGAACAATGACGCAGGGGTTGCCGACATCGCCGTGACCGGTGGCTGGATCCTCGTGAACCACCTGATCACCACGACCTACACGGCCCCCGGCGATGCCTTGCAGGCGGTGCCGATCGGTGGCGGGGCCGCTCAGAAGCTGTTCCCCTGGGCACAGCCGGACTTGGTGACGGCGCCTGACGGCAGTGTGCTGGTCACCGCCGGAACCAGCTCCGAGGACTGGGCGGTCCGCAGGATCAGCGCGGCTTCCGGCCAGGTGCCGACAAGCTCCGTCGTACAACGGGTGCCGCCGCTTCCCGCACAGGTGCGGGATCTTTCCCTGGGCGCGGGCACGTTGGCCAATGACGACTGGGTGTCCAACTCGGCGCTGCCCGACCCCGTGTACGAGCGCGACGTCAGCTCCTCCCTGCAGGTCGGGCCGCGTACCATCGTCACGCAGCACGGCACTGGGGTCATCGCGCGCGGCAACGGGCAAGTGGCCTACCAGACATCCGACGGCATCGTTTCGCCGGTCGCCGGCGGATCCTCCCAGCACCTCTACGCGACCGGCGCGGTGGTGGCCGCCTCCGGGCGCTACATCCTCCAGCACGACAGCGGATACTTCTTCGTCCAGGACTTCGAGGCCCCCAGCACGCTCCCCTACCAGTCGACCACAGAGGCGGCGTCACTGTGGGGCCGGAAGGTCTGGGAGGAGGACCCGGGCCACCACGGTGACGTCAGGTCCTACGACCTGGTCTCGAAGCGGTACACGGCAGATCTCCCGGTGGACCCGGCGTGCGGGAACCTGTCCGCGGTCCAGGCCGTCGGCCGCTGGCTGTACTGGTCCTGCGCGCACGTCGACGGAGTCACCGACAGGGCCGGGGTATGGGACCTGACCGCGGGCAAGAACATCCCGGTCCGCTACGGGCAGGCTCAACTCGGGGACGGCTACCTGGTCTTGCGTGACGCGGCCACCGGCGCGTTGATGCTCACCGACTTCCACAACGGCGCGGGAACAGCACCGGTGACCACCGAGTTCGCCGGCGCGGCCACCGGGGTCTGGACGGTCGACAGGTTCGGCGGCTCCGCGGCCTACGTCGACTCCCAACAGCGCGTCCATCTGGTGCCGGTCTCCGTGCCGCGTTCCCCGATCGCCGCGATCGACGCGCGTACGAACGGCAGAAGGCTGACCGTTCAGCTGTCGCGTCCCGCGGGCTCGGCGACGGTGACGTTCAGCGACCCCTTCGGCCACGTACTCCGCACCCAGACGGCCGAACTCGCGGGGGCCTCGGCCGACGTGACGTGGAACGGCCGCACCGACAGCGGCACAGCGCTCCCGAACGGCACCTACACCTGGAAGGTGACGGCCACGGCGGCCGACGGCACCAGCGCGGTGACCACCGGCACCCTGCGGCTGACCGGTGCCGCGGACGCCTACCGGGACTACGGCGCAAGCGGCCTCGGCTCCCTGACCACGCTGACCTCGACGGGCTGGCTCACCGCCCACTTCTCATCGCACGCGGACGGCACGTTCACCGGCACGAGCGGCAGCAGCGGCTGGCCGAGCGGGATCACCGCGGTGCCCTTCGGCGACATCAACGGGGACGGCTGCAACGAACTGCTGGTGCGCATGCCTGGCGGTCAACTGCGCGCGTACCGTGCCGGATGCGGGCACTGGCCCTCGCCGAACACCTCGTACGCCTCGCTGGGCACCGGCTTCAGTCAGTACAAGTGGCTCTCCTCGCCGGGTGATCTGAACGGCGACGGCACCCCGGACCTGGTGGCGTGGAGCGCCTCGACCGGTGACCTGTATGTCATCCCGGTCACCCGGCAGGGGACGCTCGGGGCCCGACAACTGGTCCGTTCCGGACTGACCTACGCGAAGCTGATCTCGATCGGTGACGTGACCGGCGACGCGATCGGGGACCTGCTGGCCTACGACCGCTCCGGCAGCCTGTGGCTGATGGCAGGCGACGGCCACGGTAACTTCCAGTCCCGCAAGCCGATCTTCAGCAACTGGGGCACCGGGTACAACGCCGTGATCGGCGTCGGCGACATCACCGGTGACGGCAAGCCTGACCTCGTCGAACGGGACTCCTCCGGCACCATGTGGGTCAACCCGGGTCTCGGGAAGGGCTCCTTCGGCGGACGGATCAAAGCAGCGACCGGCTGGAACTACACCGGGATGTCCTGATCTCCGGTCCCCGGGCCGGACACCACACGCGGTGTCCGGCCCGGCCCATGCCCACCCCACGCCCCACCGAGCAGATCTCCGACTCCGCGATCAACGCCTCTCCCCGGGGTCGCGGCCCCGGCCGTTGCCTCAGCGGGCCGAAACCGGCCTCGTTCAGCCGCCGTTGGCGGCCTTCGTCTTCCCGTCGCCCTGTTTGGCGCCGCCCGTGGCGGACTTCCCGCTCCCCGCGTCCGACTTCGCTTTCCCCGTCGTCGGCTTCTGCTTGGAGCTGCCGTCGCCCGACTCCGACTTCTCACCCGGCTTACCCGGCTTGGGGTCCTTTCCGCCTGTTTCGCCGCCGCCGGTTGTGCCGTTCGTCACCTGGGCCACGCAGTAGGCCGTGACCTTGTCCGCGCCGCCCGCCTCCGCGACGAGCCGCCGCCAGGCCGTCGAGTCCAGCGCGCCACCCCGTTCCCCGGCCCGCTCGTAGGTACGGCAGTGGGCCACCGTGTCCCGCGCGGTGGCCGGGTGGTGCGGGCGGGCGGACGGGCTCGCCGATCCCGGTCCGGCGGACGCGCCGGGAGTGCCCGGCCGGAGCGGCCCGCTCGCCGACGGGTGGGCCGGACGCGGGGTGTCGGGCCGGGCGTGCGAGCCGGAGCGGGCGGAGCCGATCGCCGCGACGGCCACACCGCCCAGCGCGAGGCTCGCGAACGCCAGCGAGAGCGTGACCCGCAGCGAGCGCCGCCCGCGGCGGGGCGCGGCGGGCCGCCAGTCGTCCCGGCGCCGGGTGCGCGCGGGGGACGCCTGTGTCTCTCGGGCGGCCCGGAAGGCGGCCACCGCGCGGCGCTCGGCCTCGGCGTCGATACCGTCGGCGCGCAGGGCGGCGGCGAGCCGCGCCTCGAATCCGGAGGCCGTGAGGCTCCCGGCGACGTGGTCCGGTGCGGACAGGGTGCCGCCGGGGTGCCCGTGCGGACGACCGAAGGAACCGTCGCCGCTGTGCCGTTCACCCATGCCTGTTCCCGTCCTCTTCCGGCGTACCGGAGACGCGTGGCCTCCTCCCGGACCTCGTACCGGGTCCGGGAACGATGTTTTCCCCGTGTCCGTACGGGTGACGGCCGGCGCCGTTCATGTCGACTCACCCAGCGTCCGGGGGCCGTCATCCGTCACACCTTCGCCGCCTTCGTGCCCGGCGCCCTGACCGCCCAGGTTCCGGGCCAGACGTTTCAGCCCGCGGTGCGCGGCCGTGCGGACGGCGCCGGGGCGCTTGCCCAGGACGCGTGCGGCGGCCGGGCCGTCGAGGCCGACGACCACCCGCAGCAGCACGGCCTCGGCCTGGTCGCGCGGCAGGCTGCGCACCAGATCCAGCGCCCGCTCCGTGGACAGCGTCTCCAGGGCCTGGTCGTGGGTGCTCAGCCGGCCGGGCAGCTCCAGCGCGTCCTGTTCGAGCGGCGCGATGCGGGGCCGTACCCGTCGGCGGCGCAGATGGTCCAGGGCGCGGTGCCGGGCGATGGTCGCGGTCCAGCCGCGGAAGCCGGCGCCGTCGCCCTGGAACCGGCCGAGGTCGCGGGCTATCTCCAGCCAGGCGTCCGCGGCCACGTCCTCGGCGTCCTCGCCGACCAGGCCCCGCAGATAGCCGAGCAGGCCGGGCTGCACGATCCGGTAGGCCACCGCGAACGCGGTCTCGTCACCGTCCTGGGCGCGCGCGACGGCCGCGCCCAGTTCCCCGTCCCGCGGCTGTGCGCGCCGGGGTTCCACTCCCTGGCCCAAGACGTCCTCGTTCGTGCCCGGTTCATGGCCACTGCGTGGCGCGTCCGTCACGGTCCGACACGTACCGGCCGTGTCTCCGCCCTCCACGATCATCAGCGCCGGGCCTCACAGAAGTGTCACAGCGGGGCGGTCGCGTCGCGGCACAGCAGGCGCAGCGAGCCGTGGCCGCCGTAGGCGCGCCGGGCCTCGTCGATGGGGTCCCAGAGCCGGCCGTCGGGGCTGCGCACCCAGTGGTCGCCGCCGGTCGTCCACCACTCGGCGCCGGTCTGGCGGACGATCACCTCACCGGCGTAGGCGCCGAAGCCGCGCAGCACGCTCTCGACAGCGGCGTACGGCGGTCCCTCGCGCCGGATCTCCTCGATCATCCGGTCGACCCGCCACAGGCTCTGCGCCGAGTAGTCGAGCCGCACCCGGGCGCCCTCGCGCATCGTCGCCACGGTGTCCGCGGCCCATCGCACGGGCTTGGCCGCGGCCTGCGGCCGGGTCTCCTGCTGTGGTGTCACGTACTGGGCTGTCACATAGGGAAGAGCGACCGGCCCCGCCCATCCGTCACCCGATCCGGAAGGAGTTCCGCCAACCGTCGCAGGACTACCCCACGTCCACCGCAGGACGGTCACAGCATCGCCGTACCCGCATGAATCGTGCGGCTCAGCAGGACTCGCTGCGCGCCCGGCGCGACACCACCGCGCGCAACACCCGCCGCCCCTCGATCGACAGATCCAGCGCGCGGCGCAGGCCGTGCGGCCCGTGTTCCGCCAAGAGGTCCAGTACGGCCGTCTGCCGACGCAGTTCCGCGGCGACCAGCGGTGGCAGATCCGCCATGTCACCCGCCCGCCCGGCATCGAGGCCGGCGACGTCCGGCGTACCGTCCGCCGCCGGATCGAGCAGCCGGTGCACCCGCAGCGCAGCGACCGAGCAGGCGTCGGCCCAGGGCCGTACCGCGTCGGCGGTGCGCTCGGCCGGCGCCGCCTGCAGCATCCGGCGGACCAGCAGCGCCGCCTCCTCGTCGTCGGGCCCCTCGGTGCCGAGCGCCCCGCGGGCCTTCTCCAGGCTCTCACCCCAGCCGGAGCCGTCGGCGAGGCTCGCCCACAGGGGCCGCAGCAGCTCGTCGTCGGCACCGAGCAGGGGCAGGCACCGGTCCAAACAAGCCAACCCGCTGGCCGCCAGTCCGCGTTCGTCGGCCTGTGCGATCCGTTCCACCAGGCTCATGAAATGTCTCCCTCGCCGGGGCGCCGACCGGTACGGAGCCCGCACTTCCCCTTACTGCGTGCGATGCCCGCCGGATGTCACAGGGGACGGCTACTCGGGTGGGACTGTCTGTTGTATGCCGGGTGCGGGTGTTGTGGGGCTGTTCGCGCAGTTCCACGCGCCCCTGCGATCGCTCAGCCGAGCTTGGCCGAAAGTCGCTGGAAGTCCTGCCAGGACAAAGTCGGCCGGCCCGGGTCCCACAGCTTCTGCACGGTGGCCCGTAGCGGCATCCGTATCCCGGCCGCGACCTGGTCCTCGGTCTGCGCGTTCGGGAAGTCGCACCACACCGCGAACGAGCCGCCGAGGATCTGGCCGTCGTAGCTCCCCGGTACGGCGGCCGTGCCGCGGAGCACGCGCGGGTTCCACTGCTCGTAGATCCGCTGCCCGGTCGGGTACACGAAGGTCTGCGGCTGGCCGAGGACGTAGTAGAGGAACTCGTCGTTGTAGTTGAGGACCTTGCGCCCCGCGCTCAGGTACTCCACGGGCTGCCGGGCGCCGAGTTCCTTGCCGGTCCAGTAGGCGACCTGGAGATCCCCCGCCGCCCGCGCCGAGGTCCCGCGGTAGAAGCCGTCGTTCCAGGCCCGCATGGTCTTGCCATGGCCGCGGACGGTGTCGGCGCGGTCGTCCAGCCAGCCGGTGGCGAGGTCGGCGACCGTGCCGGAGGCGCCGTACCTCTGCCGGGCGGCCGCGGCCAGCTGCGGATACGAGGCCTGCGGATCCTTCACGGTCAGCGCCTGGTACTCGTCACCGCCGAGATGCCACTGATCGCCGGTGAACAGCCCCGCGTACTCGTTCAGCAGATCGTCGACGATCTTCGCGGAGCCGGGCTTGGAGATGTCGATCGCGCCCTTGGTGGCGACTCCGCTCGCGTTGCGGAGCTGCAGACCGGGGTGGGCGGCGAGGACGGCACCCAGATGTCCCGGCGAGTCGATCTCGGGTACGACGGTGATGTGCCGGCTGTTCGCCAGGTCCACGATCTTCTTGACCTGCGCCTTGGTCAGATGGTCCCTGGAGACGATCTCGGGGTGGCTGCTGGACTCGATCCGGAAGGCCTGGTCGTCGGAGAAGTGCAGCCCCAGCTCGTTGAACTTCAGGTCCCCCAACTCGCGTATCCGGTCCTCGATCCAGGACTCGCTGAACGGCTTGCGCGCGATGTCCAGCATGAACCCGCGCACCGGCTTGGCCGGTTCGTCCCGCACGACCCCCTCCGGCGCCGTACCGCCGCCGTGGACCTCCTGCTTCAGCGTGCGGGTGCCGTAGAACACCCCCGCCTCGCCGGGTCCGCTGATGTCGACCCGCCCGTCGCGGACGGTCATCGTGTACGACTCCTGGCTCCCGCCCCCGCCGCCGAGCGCGAGCCGGACGTCGCCCGCCCGCACGTCGTCCTTCTGTCCCACGTAGGTCAGCCCCAACTCCCCGGCTATCAGCTGCCCCGCGCCGGCCAGCTCCCCGTCGCTGACCACCACCCGGTCCGCCTTCTGCGGCTTCCAGCCGGGCCCGCGCGCCGCGGTGTGCGAGCGCACGGCGGGTATCGTGCGCGGCGCCTGGGACATCGGATAGGACCGGCCGGAGGGCGTGGCCGCACCGCCGGTCTCGGCCACCCGGCCGGACGACGACTGCCGCGCACCCCCTTCCGTCGCCCCGCCGCCCCCGACCGACGAGGCCCACACGCCGACGCCCGTGCCGAGCGCGACGGTCCCGACGAACGCGGCGGCCACGACCGCCCGCTTACGTATCACCTGCTGCGCCGAAGCCCGGCGCTTGTGCTGGGTCACCCTGCCAACGTACGACCGATCCGCACGCCGTTCGTCATCCAGCCGTTCCGAAACTCTGCCGTTCGAGTGAATTCCAGGCGTCTCACGGACACACCGTGACCACTCTCGATAGCCTGACGACACACCTTTCACAGCATCCCCTGCCACGCCACATGTGACGCGAGGACCCACGCTGCCCGCCCACCGCCTGCCCTCTCTCCCCAGGCCCCTCGACGCGTTCAACACCGCCCCCGCCGACGAGACCCGCGCCCTCCTGCAGCACTGCCTGCACAGCCTGCGCTGGTCCCGCCGCATCGCGGACCACCGCCCCTATCCCGACCTGGAGTCCCTCCTGGCCGCGGCGGACGAGGCGGCGTACGACCTGTCACCGGGCGACCTGGCGGAGGCCCTGGCCGGAGAGTCCCTCCCCGACCTGCCCGAGGACACCTACTCGGCGGCCCACATGGCCCTGAGCGCGGCACACGCGGCCTACGAGGCCCGATTCGGGCACGCGTTCGTCATCTACCTGGGTGACACCCACCCGGACGAATCCCTCGACCACATCCTCGAAGCCATCCGGTCACGATTGGCAAACGATCCGGAGGAGGAGCGGGTCATAGCGGCAGAGGAACTCCGGCGCCTCGCAAGAAGCAGACTGGCAGCCTCCCTGAGGGGCACGGGACCGCATCCATCTGCGGTTCCGCCGCGGGGAACGACCAGCCCCCACGCACCCGCAGTCGGCAAATAACAGGACACCCCACCCCACTAGCCGCAAGGCAGTAGCCCATCCGATGCCAGTTTGATCACACAGATAGGCCCCCCGTAAGCGGCAGCGCACCGCATGGATACGATGCTGAGGGCCGGTGGACCGTACCCGGCCGGGCCCGACCGACAGAGAAGCCGGCGCGGCCCCAATCCCCGCTCCCGGAGGGACTTCCGTGCCGGCTGGAACGCTGTACCGCGGCCGGGAAGGAATGTGGTCGTGGGTGGCTCACCGAGTCACCGGTGTCCTCATTTTCTTCTTCCTGTTCGTTCACGTGCTGGACACCGCTCTCGTGCGTGTCTCCCCCGAGGACTACGACAAGGTCGTAGCCACGTACAAGACGCCGATCGTCGCGCTGCTGGAGTACGGCCTCGTCGCCGCCATCCTCTTCCACGCGCTCAACGGCCTGCGCGTCATCGCCGTCGACTTCTGGTCGAAGGGCCCGCGCTACCAGAAGCAGATGTTCTGGACCGTGATGGGTGTCTGGGTCGTCCTGATGGCCGGCGCGATCTACCCCGTGCTCGGCCACGCCGCTCGTGTCCTGTTCGGGAGCTGACGCAGATGTCCACGACTGAAACCACCGCAGCCGGCGTCGGCCCCGTCGAGGGCGCCTCGCTCTACGACGTCGACAACCCGGCCCCGCTGATCGAGGCGCCGCGCAAGCGCACCAAGAAGACCCCGAAGTCGACGCGGGGCAACTTCGAGCTGGCGGCCTGGCTGTTCATGCGCCTGTCCGGCGTCGTGCTGGTCGTTCTGGTCCTCGGCCACCTGCTGATCCAGCTCGTGCTGGACGGCGGTGTCTCCAAGATCGGCTTCGCCTTCGTGGCCGGCCGCTGGGCGTCCCCGTTCTGGCAGGTCTGGGACCTGCTGATGCTGTGGCTCGCGATGCTGCACGGCGCCAACGGCCTGCGCACGGTCATCAACGACTACGCCGAGCGGCCGAACACCCGTCTGTGGCTGAAGGCTCTGCTCTACACCGCCACGGTGTTCACCATCCTGCTGGGCACGCTGGTGATCTTCACCTTCGACCCGAACATCCGCTAGGCACGGGGCTGCGAGAATCATGAAGATCCACAAGTACGACACCGTCATCGTCGGCGCCGGTGGCGCTGGCATGCGCGCGGCCATCGAGTCGACGAAGCGCAGCCGCACCGCCGTGCTGACCAAGCTCTACCCCACCCGCTCCCACACGGGCGCCGCGCAGGGCGGTATGGCCGCCGCGCTCGCCAACGTGGAGGAGGACAACTGGGAGTGGCACACCTTCGACACGGTCAAGGGCGGTGACTACCTGGTCGACCAGGACGCCGCCGAGATCCTGGCGAAGGAGGCCATCGACGCCGTCCTCGACCTGGAGAAGATGGGCCTGCCGTTCAACCGGACGCCCGACGGGACGATCGACCAGCGCCGCTTCGGCGGTCACTCCCGCAACCACGGCGAGGCCCCGGTCCGCCGGTCCTGCTACGCCGCGGACCGCACCGGCCACATGATCCTCCAGACGCTGTACCAGAACTGCGTCAAGGAGGGCGTGGAGTTCTTCAACGAGTTCTACGTCCTGGACCAGCTGATCACCGAGGTCGACGGGGTCAAGCGCTCCGCCGGTGTGGTCGCCTACGAGCTGGCCACCGGTGAGATCCACGTCTTCCAGGCGAAGGCGGTCATCTACGCCTCCGGCGGCACCGGCAAGTTCTTCAAGGTGACCTCCAACGCGCACACCCTGACGGGTGACGGCCAGGCGGCCTGCTACCGCCGCGGTCTGCCGCTGGAGGACATGGAGTTCTTCCAGTTCCACCCGACCGGCATCTGGCGCATGGGCATCCTGCTGACGGAGGGCGCCCGCGGTGAGGGCGGCATCCTCCGCAACAAGGACGGCGAGCGCTTCATGGAGAAGTACGCGCCGGTCATGAAGGACCTCGCGTCCCGTGACGTGGTCTCCCGCTCCATCTACACGGAGATCCGCGAGGGCCGCGGCTGTGGTCCCGAGGGCGACCACGTCTACCTGGACCTGACCCACCTGCCGCCGGAGCAGCTGGACGCCAAGCTGCCGGACATCACCGAGTTCGCGCGGACCTACCTCGGTATCGAGCCGTACACGGACCCGATCCCGATCCAGCCGACCGCGCACTACGCGATGGGCGGCATCCCGACCAACGTCGAGGGTGAGGTCCTGTCGGACAACACCACCGTCGTCCCGGGCCTGTACGCGGCCGGTGAGGTCGCCTGTGTGTCGGTGCACGGCGCCAACCGCCTGGGCACCAACTCGCTGCTGGACATCAACGTCTTCGGCCGGCGCGCGGGCATCGCCGCCGCCGAGTACGCGCACACGGCGGACTTCGTCGAGCTGCCGGAGAACCCGGAGTCCCTCGTCGTCGAGCAGATCGAGCGGCTGCGCGAGTTCACCGGCAACGAGCGGGTGGCCACGCTCCGCAAGGAGCTGCAGGAGACCATGGACGCCAACGTCATGGTGTTCCGCACCGAGCAGACGATCAAGACGGCCGTCGAGAAGATCGCCGAGCTGCGCGAGCGCTACAAGAACGTGGCGATCCAGGACAAGGGCAAGCGGTTCAACACGGACCTGCTGGAGGCCATCGAGCTGGGCAACCTGCTTGAGCTGGCCGAGGTCATGGCCGTCTCCGCCCTGGCCCGCAAGGAGTCCCGCGGCGGTCACTACCGCGAGGACTACCCGAACCGCGACGACGTCAACTTCATGCGCCACACCATGGCGTACCGCGAGGTGGGCGACGACGGCGCCGAGTCCATCCGTCTCGACTACAAGCCGGTCGTCCAGACCCGCTACCAGCCGATGGAGCGTAAGTACTGATGGCTACCCCCGTTCTGGACAAGGTGGAGGCGGAGGCCGCGGCCTCCTCGCACCTGATCACGGTCACCTTCCGGATCCGCCGGTTCAACCCGGAGGTCTCCGCCGAGGCGGACTGGGAAGACTTCCAGCTGGAGATCGACCCGAAGGAGCGTGTCCTCGACGGCCTCCACAAGATCAAGTGGGACGTCGACGGCACCCTCACCTTCCGCCGCTCGTGCGCGCACGGAATCTGCGGCTCGGACGCTATGCGGATCAACGGCAAGAACCGCCTTGCCTGCAAGACGCTGATCAAGGACATCAACCCCGAGAAGCCGATCACGGTCGAGCCCATCAAGGGCCTGACGGTCCTGAAGGACCTGGTCGTGGACATGGAGCCGTTCTTCCAGGCGTACCGGGACGTCATGCCGTTCCTGGTCACCAAGGACACGAACGAGCCGACCCGCGAGCGGCTGCAGTCCGCCGAGGACCGTGAGCGCTTCGACGACACGACGAAGTGCATCCTCTGCGCGGCCTGCACCTCCTCCTGCCCGGTGTTCTGGAACGACGGCCAGTACTTCGGTCCGGCCGCGATCGTGAACGCCCACCGCTTCATCTTCGACAGCCGCGACGAGGCGGGCGAGCAGCGCCTGGAGATCCTCAACGACCGTGACGGCGTGTGGCGTTGCCGTACGACCTTCAACTGCACGGACGCCTGCCCGCGCGGTATCGAGGTCACCAAGGCGATCCAGGAAGTGAAGCGCGCGCTGATCACCCGGCGTTACTGATCTTCACGGGATCTTCACTGATTCCATCGGTCCTCCCCAAGGGGCCTGCTTCCGCTCCTCCGGAAGCAGGCCCCTTGGGCGTTTTTGCCGGGTTTCGCCACGCTGTTGACGGGTTCCGCTGCCCAGCGGTTCTAATCTGACGACATGTCAGACGATGAGTCGTACGAACTGCTCGGTTTCGACAACGTGCTGCTCCCCGTCGGCGACCTCGGCGAGGCCCTCGAATTCTACGAGCGGGCCGGATTCACCGTGGGGTTCCGGTTCGACGAGGCCGGGATCGCACAGCTGAAGGTCGGCGGGGAGACACCCGGGATCCTGCTGCGCGCCGAGCTGGCGCTCGGGCACCGCATGCCGCCGTGGCACTCGCCGCACATCTGGCTGGAGGTGCCGGACGCACGGGCCGCGGCGCGGGAGCTGGCCGACGCCGGCATCACGCCGCTGGACGAGGTGTTCCAGGAGGCCACCGGCTGGACGGTGGAGTTCGCCGACCCCTGGGGCAACATCCTCGGCTTCACGGACTACACCAAGCGCCGCGAGCTGGGCCGCAGGGGCTGACGAGGACCGGGCAGCGCCCCGAAGGGGCACGGGGCTGTATCGATGTGCGGCTCCGCCGCGCGGGCTCGGCCGGCCACGACGGACCCGCAGACGACCGACGGCCCGTCATGGCACCCCCGGCGGAGCGCTTAGGCTCTGTGGCGTGCCCGCGAACAACCACGGTCCCGAGGCGGCCGGTCCCCCCAGCAGCAAGTCCGAGCAGACCCGCGCGCTGATCCTGGAGACCGCGATGCGGTTGTTCCAGGAGCGCGGGTACGACAAGACCACGATGCGGGCCATCGCCAAGGAGGCGGGCGTCTCCGTCGGCAACGCCTACTACTACTTCGAGGGCAAGGAACACCTGATCCAGGGCTTCTACGACCGGATCGCCGCCGAGCACCAGGCGGCGGTCCGCGAGGTGCTGGACCGGGAGACCGACCTGGAGGCGCGGCTGGCGGGCGTGCTGACCGTCTGGCTCGACATCGCCCGCCCCTACCACGAGTTCGCCGTGCAGTTCTTCAAGAACGCCGCCGATCCCGACAGCCCGCTCAGCCCGTTCTCGCCGGAGAGCGAGCACGCCCGCGAGCAGGCCATCGCCGTCCACCGGCAGGTGCTGGCCGGTTCCAAGTCCAAGGTCGCCCCCGAACTGCGGGACATTCTCCCGGAGTTGATGTGGCTCGCCCAGATGGGACTGGTCCTGTACTGGATCTTCGACCGCACGGAGGACCGGGAACGCAGCTACCGCCTGGCCCGCCGCGGCGCCCGGCTGACCGCCCGCGGCGTGGCGCTCGCCCGCTTCCGCGTTCTGCGCCCCCTGGTCCTGGAGATCCATGAACTGTTCACGGACTTCCTGCCCGGCATGACGAAGGCACTGCCGGATCCGCGGACCAGGAGGACCACGGAGACCGAGGGGCGCGGAGAGAAGACCGACGAGCAGGCCGGCTGATCAGATCCACTGCAGACGCCACAGGCGGAAGACGCCCGTGCCGTCGTCCAGGTACTGGCCGCCGCCCACGTCCTCGGTGCTGACCACGTACTCCTTGCGCTGCCACAGCGGGATCAGCGGGACGTCCTGGGCGACGTCCGTCTGGATGCCCCTGAAGTCGTTCGCGGCCCGGCTGCGGTCGGCGTACTGCTGGCTGTCCAGGATGAGATGGTCGACCAGCTTGTTGCTGTACCCGGTGCTCATCGTGGAGCCGGTGCCGACGAGCGCGGCGCCGAAGGTGTCCGGGTCGGGATAGTCGGCGACCCAGCCGACGGCCCAGGCGTCCATCTTCCCCGCGGCCCAGCGCTTCTGGAAGTCGGTCCACTCGTACCCCTGGACGTCCACCTTGAACAGGCCGCCCGCCTCCAGCTGCTGCTTCAGCGCCGCGGCCTCCTCCTTGCCCGCGCCCCGGCCGATGCCGTAGCCGAAGGTGAAGCGCACCGGCAGGCTCACCCCGGCCTCGGTGAGCAGCGCGCGGGCCTTGCTGAGGCGCTGCGTCGGGTAGCTGTCGAAGAACGAGGTGGTGTGGCCGGTGATGCCGGTCGGGATCAGCGAGTACAGCGGGTTGACCGTGCCCTGGTAGACCGTCGCGGCCAGCTCCTCGCGGTTGACCAGCCAGGCCAGCGCGCGGCGCACCCGCACGTCGTGCAGCGGGGAACTCGCGCGGGTGTTGAGGTACAGGTTGCGGGTCTCGGCGCTGTCGGACTCGGTGACGCGCTGCTTGGGGTCGCTCGGGTTCAGCTGGGACAGCACACCCGGCGACAGGGTCCGGGTGGCGACGTCGATCTGCTGGTCCTTCCAGGCGCTGTCGAGCTTCGCGGAGTCGGTGTAGTAGCGCAGCTCGATCGGGCGGCCGATGCCGCCGAGATAGCCCTGGTAGCGCTTGTTCGGGGCGAGTTCGGCCTGCTGGTCCTTGGTGTACGACGTCAGCGTGTACGGGCCGGTGCCGTCGACGGCGGTGCCGGTGCGCAGGGAGCCCGCCGGGTAGGTGTCCTTGTCCACGATCGACCCGGCACCGGTGGCGACCTTCAGCGGGAAGGTGGCGTCCGAGGACGACAGATGGAAGGTGACGGTCGTCGCGTTGTCGGCGGTCACCGAGGCGAGCGTGGCGAACAGCGACGCGGGCCCCACATCGGAGTTGATCTTCTTGACCCGGTCGAAGGAGTACTTCACGTCCTCGGCCGTCATCGCGCGCCCGCTCGGGAAGGTGATCCCGGAGCGCAGTGTGCACTGGTAGGTCCGCAGACCGCTGCCCTGGAAGGCACAGCTCTTCGCGGCGTCCGGTACCGGCGCGACACCGCCCGGCTCGAACGTCAGCAGCGACTGGAAGACGTTGCTGAACAGCGCCCAGGAACCGGCGTCGTAGGCACCGGCCGGGTCGAGGTCCGTGACGGCGTCCGTCGTACCGACCGTGATGGTCTTGTTCTTGTCCTCCTGCGACGGCAGCAGCTGCCAGCCGCCGATTCCCACGACCGCGACTACGAGCAGCGTCACGAGAATGCGCATGCGAAGAGATCGCATGGTGGTGCCCTCCCCAGGCCCCTTCGAAGGCCCTACCCCTGGCCAGCACTGTTTCGCCACTCCCCTAGTGGCGCGGCTCACCTAATCACACCTGTTTCAGCCGGGGGAAGGGCTTTCTGAACCAGATGTGCAAGAACTTACCGAGGCGCTGTTTCCGCCGGGTTTCACAGCGCCTTCACAGGCGTGGGAGCGGTTCCCCGCACGGCGTGGGAGGGGTTCGCGTCTCTATGACGTCCGGCGCAGTGCGCGCAGTCCGCGCAACCCGATGCCCCCGATGACCGTCCCCAATACGAAGGAAACGACCGCCAGCAGCAGGTGGACCCAGAAGTACGCGGTCGGGTGACCGCGGTCGAAGGCGAGCCCGCTGCTGTCCTTGACGAGATTCTTGACGAAAGTGACCCAGATGACCCAGCTCCACACCCCGAAGGCGAGCAGGAACCAGGAGACGGGGCGGCTGAGCTTCATGGGGCCAGTATCGCCGTACCGTGTCCGGTTCCGTGTCGGGGGTGGGGTCGAAGACGGGACTTCACGGTCTGCGACGGGTACGTTCTCGACCGTGCCCGCACCGAAGCAGACCCGCCGGCGATCCCTGCTGGTCACCTCCGCCACACTGCTGTCCCTGTCCGCCACCGCGCCCGCCGCGCTCGCCGCCCCGACCCCCTCGACGGGGGCCACGGCCACACCCCCGGTCCGTATGTCGACCGTGGGTGGCGAACGGCTCGGGCAGCCCGGCACCCAGGTCAATCTCGCCCCGGGTGTGCCCGTCATCCCCAAGGACGTCACCGCTCGCTCCTGGATCGTCACCGACGCCGAGTCCGGCGACGTGCTCGCCGCGCACAACGCGCACTGGCAGCTGCCGCCCGCGAGCACGCTGAAGATGCTGTTCGCGGACACCCTGCTGCCCCGGTTCCCGAAGACCATGGAGCACAAGGTGGCGCCGTCCGACCTCGCGGGCATGGGCGAGGGCTCCAGCGTGGTCGGGATAAAGGAGGGCCGCACCTACAACGTCCACGACCTGTGGCTCGGCGTCTTCCTGCGCTCCGGCAACGACGCCGTGCACGTGCTGTCCGCGATGAACGACGGCGTCGAGCAGACCGTCAAGGACATGCAGAACCATGCCGACGAACTCCAGGCGCGGGACACCCATGTGATCTCGCCCGACGGCTACGACGAACCGGGGCAGCTGTCGTCGGCGTACGACCTGACCCTGATCGCCCGCTCCGGGCTGCAGAAGAAGGACTTCCGCGACTACTGCTCGACCGTCCACGCCAAGTTCGGGGACAACGAGATCCGCAACACCAACCGGCTGCTGAGCGGTGACGCCGACGTGCCCGTCTACCAGGGCATCGCGGGCGTGAAGAACGGCAACACCACCAACGCGGGCGCCACGTTCACCGGTGTCGCCGAGCGGAACGGCAGGGTGCTGCTGGTCACGGTGATGAATCCGGAGAAGCACGAGCACAACGAGGTCTACAAGGAGACGGCCAAGCTGTTCGACTGGGGCTTCTCGGCGGCCGGCAAGGTCAATCCGGTGGGCGAGCTGGTGCCGCCGAAGAGCGCCCTGCCGAGCCCCAGCGCCTCTGCCGGTCAGTCCGCGGGGACCCACGGGTCCGGTTCCAGGCCGGTGGCCGGTGACACCACCGGGTCGGGCGGCGTCGGCATCGCCGCGGCCATCGCGGGCGGGGTGCTGGTGCTGCTCGCGGGCGCGGCGTTCCTGATCAATCGCCGCTGGCCGCTGCCGGATCTGATGCGCCGTCGGCCGCGCCCCTGAGGCCGTTCCCGCCGTTCTGCGTCGCCGTCCAGGCGGCGCAGAACAGGACCAGTTTCGCGGTGAAGTTGATCCACAGCAGCAGTGCGACGGGGACGCCGAACGCGCCGTACATGCTCTTCGCGGCGATCCCCTGGATATAGCCGCTGAGCAGCAGCTTGAGCAGTTCGAAGCCGACCGCGCCGAGCAGTGCGGCCACCACCAGGAGGCGGCGCGGCGGCTCGACCCCGGGCAGCAGGGTCAGGACGTAGAGCAGGACCAGGAAGTCGGCGAGCACGGCGACGGCGAACGCGGCGATCCGCAGCAGCACACTGCCCCAGCCGTACGCGGCCAGGCCGAGATGACGCGAGACCAGGCCGACGGCGGCCGAGGCGAACGTGGACGCGGCGAGCGTGACGAGCAGGGCCCCGCCGAGGCCGAGGAGGACGCCGGCGTCCTTGGCCTTGGCCACCAACGGGTTCTGCTGCTGGTCCGGCAGCTCCCACACCGCGCGCAGACAGTCCCGCATCTGACCGACCCAGCCGATGCCGGTGAACAGCAGCAGGGCGCCCGCGATGACGCCGACGGTGCCGGCGTTGTGGACGAGCGAGGTGAGGTCCAGCTGGGTGGAGACGACGCCGGGGAACTGCTCGGCGATCTTGAGCTCCACCGTCTTCTGCCGGGCCGGGCTGAGCGCGGCGGCGCTGACGGCGGCGACCAGGGTCAGCAGCGGGAACAGCGCCACGAAGCTGATGAACGTCATCGCCGCGGCCAGTCGCGCCCACTTCACCCGGTCCAGCCGTTCGTAGGAGTGCCACGCGTGCGTCTCCATCAGCCAGGCGACGAGCGGCCCGATGCCGGGAAGTCTCTTCAGCCAGTCCATGATCCGTTCCTGCCCCCGACGGCACGCTCGTATGACATCCCACTAATCACCCATTGTGTGGAGCGGGCGAATGTTCAGTAACTAACCACTCATATCAGGACGATACGGTCACCGACATGCCTGCATCCTCAGCCGCCTTCGGTCTTCCCCAGTCCCTGCTCGTCCTCGGCGGCACGTCCGAGATCGCGCTGGCCACCACCCGCCGGCTGATCGCTCGCGGCGCGCGCACGGTGTGGCTGGCGGGCCGCCCCTCGCCGGCCCTGGACCAGGCCGCCGAGCATCTGCGCACACTCGGCGCGGACACCCGCACCGTCGCCTTCGACGCCCTCGACCCCGAGTCCCACGAGAGCGTCCTCGGCAAGGTGTTCGCCGAGGGCGACATCGACCTGGTGCTGCTCGCCTTCGGCATCCTCGGCGACCAGGCCCACGACGAGCGCGACCCGGTACGCGCCGTCCGGGTCGCCCAGACCAACTACACCGGCGCCGTCAGCGCGACCCTGGTCGCCGCCCGCGCCCTGCAGTCCCAGGGGCACGGCTTTCTCGTGGTCCTGTCCTCCGTGGCCGGCGAGCGGGCCCGCCGCGCCGACTTCATCTACGGCTCCAGCAAGGCCGGCCTCGACGCCTTCGCCCAGGGCCTCGGCGACGCCCTGCACGGCACCGGCGTGCAGGTGATGGTCGTACGCCCCGGACACGTCCGTACGACGGCGATGGCCGGCCGGGACCGGATCCCGCTCGCCACCACCCCGGAGGCGGTCGCCACGGCCATCGAACTGGGCCTGCGCCGCCGCTCGGAAGCGGTGTGGGTACCGGGCACGCTCCGTCTGGTGATGACGGTGCTAAGGCACATCCCGCGGACGCTGTTCCGCAGGCTGCCGCTGTAGGGGGCTATCGGCTCGCGATCGTCCCGCGTCCGACGTCCGCGTGGCCCGGTTGTGGCGGCACCACCGATACCCCGAACGCGTACTCCCGCAGCTTGCGCCAGATCAGGTCGGCGCCCTGTTCGTAGAGCGCGAAGCCGGTGCACGGCCACTGCGCGTCGAAGCCGGCCAGCTCGGCGAAGGCGCGGTCCATCGACGCCTCGTCGATGCCGTGCGCGACGGTGACGTGCGGGTGGTACGGGAACTGCAGCTCGCGCGCCAGCGGCCCGGACGCGTCCCGCACCCGCTGCTGCAGCCAGGCGCAGTCCTCGGCGCCCTGGACGACACGGACGTAGACCACCGGCGACAGGGGACGGAACGTGCCGGTGCCCGACAGCCGCATCGGGAACGGCCGGCCGGCCCCGGCGACCTCGGTCAGATACGCCTCGACGGCCGGCAGCTCCGCCTCCTCGACCTCGGTCGGCGGCAGCAGCGTGACATGCGTGGGGATGCCGTGAGCCGCGGGGTCGCCGAAGCCCGCGCGCCGCTCCTGGAGCAGGCTGCCGTGAGGCTCCGGGACCGCGATCGACACGCCGATCGTTACGGTCCCCACGTCTTCTCCTGTCGTCGCGTCCGTCGTCTTCTCGGCCGTCTCGCCCGGGCCGTCGGCTACCGACTGTACGGCCATGGATGTCCTGTGGGCAGGCGCAACGGAAGTGATGTGCAGCGCTCTGCCCACTCGGACGTGTGTACGGCCGTGCGCCTCAGCGCCGGTGCGTGCGGCTCAGTGCTTCGCCGGCAGGAAGCCGACGCGGTCGTAGGCCTGCGCGAGCGTCTCCGCGGCGACCGCGCGCGCCTTCTCCGCGCCCTTGGCGAGGATCGCGTCGAGCGTCTCGGAGTCGTCCAGGTACTGCTGGGTGCGCTCGCGGAACGGCGTCACGAAATCGACCATGATCTCGGCCAGGTCGGTCTTGAGGGCGCCGTACATCTTGCCCTCGTAGTCCCGCTCCAGCTCGGCGATCGACTTGCCGGTGAGCGTGGAGTAGATGGTGAGGAGGTTCGACACGCCGGGCTTGTCCACCGCGTCGTAGCGGATCACGGTGTCGGTGTCGGTGACGGCGCTCTTGACCTTCTTGGCGGTGGTCTTCGGCTCGTCGAGCAGGTTGATCAGGCCCTTCGGCGTGGACGCCGACTTGCTCATCTTGATCGACGGTTCCTGCAGGTCGTAGATCTTCGCCGTCTCCTTGAGGATGTACGGCGACGGGATCGTGAACGTCTGGCCGAAGCGTCCGTTGAAGCGCTCGGCCAGGTCACGGGTCAGCTCGATGTGCTGGCGCTGGTCCTCGCCGACCGGCACCTCGTTCGCCTGGTACAGCAGGATGTCGGCGACCTGGAGGATCGGGTACGTGAACAGGCCGACCGAGGCGCGGTCGGCGCCCTGCTTGGCGGACTTGTCCTTGAACTGGGTCATACGGCTCGCCTCGCCGAAGCCGGTGAGGCAGTTCATGATCCACGCGAGCTGGGCGTGCTCGGGGACATGGCTCTGGACGAAGAGCGTGCAGCGGTCCGGGTCCAGGCCGGCGGCCAGCAGCTGGGCCGCGGCGAGCCGGGTGTTGGACCGCAGCTCCTCGGGGTCCTGCGGGACCGTGATCGCGTGCAGGTCGACGACCATGTAGAACGCGTCGTGGGACTCCTGCAGGGCCACCCACTGGCGGACGGCGCCGAGGTAGTTGCCGAGGTGGAACGAGCCGGCGGTGGGCTGGATGCCGGAGAGCACGCGAGGTCGGTCAGCGGAGGCCATGTTGCCCATTCTCTCATCGGCTGAGGGTGGGATTGGCCCGTGAGGTGGGGGGTGGGTTCCGGTGCGTGGGGGACCGCGGACCCGTCGTGGCTGGTCGCGCCCCGCGGCGGAGCCGCATATGGATGCGGCCCCGCGCCCTGGCGTGCTGCCCCGCAGGGTGTCTATCAGCCCAGGTCGATTTCCGGGTACAGCGGGAAGCCCGCTACCAGGTCGGTCGCCCGGTGGGAGATCTCGTCCGCGATCTTCTCGTCCAGGACGTGGGCGGCCTTGCTCGGGGCGCCCGACTTCGTCGTGCCCGGCTCGGTGGTGGTGAGGACGCGGTCGATGAGGCCGGCCACCTCGTCCATCTCGGCGGCGCCCAGGCCACGGGTGGTCAGGGCCGGGGTGCCGATGCGGATGCCGGAGGTGTACCAGGCGCCGTTGGGGTCGGCCGGGATGGCGTTGCGGTTGGTGACGATGCCGGAGTCCAGCAGGGCGGCCTCGGCCTGCCGGCCGGTGAGTCCGTAGGAGGTGGCGACGTCGATCAGGCTGAGGTGGTTGTCCGTGCCGCCGGTCACCAGGGTGGCGCCACGCCGCATGAGGCCTTCGGCCAGGGCGCGGGAGTTGTCGACGATGCGCTGGGCGTAGTCCTGGAAGGCGGGCTGCCGCGCTTCGGCGAGGGCGACGGCCTTGGCGGCCATGATGTGCGGCAGCGGACCGCCGAGCACCATCGGGCAGCCGCGGTCGACCTGGTCCTTGAGGGAGTCGTCGCACAGGACCATGCCGCCGCGCGGGCCGCGCAGCGACTTGTGGGTGGTGGTGGTGACGATCTGGGCGTGCGGGACCGGGTCGAAGTCGCCGGTGAAGACCTTTCCTGCGACGAGGCCCGCGAAGTGGGCCATGTCGACCATCAGGGTCGCGCCGGCCTCGTCGGCGATCTCGCGCATGATCCGGAAGTTCAGCAGCCTGGGGTAGGCCGAGTAGCCGGCGATGATGATCAGCGGCTTGAACTCGCGGGCCTGGGCGCGCAGGGCGTCGTAGTCGACGAGGCCGGTGGCCGGGTCGGTGCCGTAGGAGCGCTGGTCGAACATCTTGCCGGAGATGTTCGGGCGGAAGCCGTGGGTGAGGTGGCCGCCGGCGTCCAGGGACATGCCGAGCATGCGCTGGTTGCCGAAGGCCTGGCGCAGCTCGGCCCAGTCGGCCTCGGAGAGGTCGTTGACCTGGCGGGCGCCGGCCTTCTCCAGGAAGGGGGCCTCGACCCGGCCGGCGAGGACGGCCCAGAAGGCGACGAGGTTGGCGTCGATGCCGGAGTGCGGCTGGACGTAGGCGTGGCGGGCGCCGAACAGCTCGCGGGCGTGCTCGGCGGCCAGCGTCTCCACGGTGTCGACGTTGCGGCAGCCGGCGTAGAAGCGGCGGCCGATGGTCCCCTCGGCGTACTTGTCGCTGAACCAGTTGCCCATCGCCAGCAAGGTCGCCGGGGAGGCGTAGTTCTCGGAGGCGATCAGCTTGAGCATCTCGCGCTGGTCGGCGACCTCCTGACCGATGGCGTCGGCGATGCGCGGTTCGACGGTGCGGATGACGTCGAGGGCGGCGCGGAAGGCGGTGGACTCGGTGGAGAGGGGTTGCTGCTCTGGCATGAGGACCTCCGGACGGCGTGCGTACAAGCATTCACGTTCGGCCCAGGCGCACGGCACACATCACACTCGGGCCGCTCCCCGATGGTCCGTCCCATCCCAGCGCGCCAGTCACGGCCCGCTGATCAGCCTACCGGGCGTGCCCGGCGTGGCAGGCCCTCGTCCACCATGCGAGCGAGGATAGGAAGGAGCCCACCGTCGTGTTCCCGCCGGATCCGGGAGAGGCCATGACCGCTGCTGAAGACCTCGTCGCCGCCGCCGAGGCGCACTGCGCGCCCACCTACCGTCCGCTGCCGGTCGTCGTGGCCACGGCACAGGGGGCGTGGATGACGGATGTGGAGGGGCGGCGGTATCTGGATCTGCTGGCCGGTTACTCGGCGCTCAACTTCGGGCACGGCAACCGGCGGCTGATCGAGGCGGCGAAGGCGCAGCTGGAGCGGGTGACGCTGACCTCCCGCGCCTTTCTGCACGACCGGTTCGCCGCGTTCTGCACGGAGCTGGCCGAGCTGTGCGGGATGGAGATGGTGCTGCCGATGAACACCGGCGCGGAGGCGGTGGAGAGCGCGGTGAAGACGGCCCGGAAGTGGGGGTACCGGGTGAAGGGGGTGCCCGCGGAGATGGCGAAGATCGTGGTCGCGGGCGGCAACTTCCACGGTCGTACGACGACGATCATCAGCTTCTCCACCGACCCGGAGGCGCGGGCGGACTTCGGGCCGTACACGCCGGGGTTCCAGATCGTGCCGTACGGCGATCTGACGGCGATGCGGGCGGCGCTGACGGAGAACACCGTCGCGGTGCTGCTGGAGCCGATCCAGGGCGAGAACGGGGTGATCGTGCCACCGGCCGGCTATCTCCCGGCCGTCCGGGAGCTGACCCGGGAGCGGAACGTGCTCTTCGTCGCCGACGAGATCCAGTCGGGCCTCGGCCGGACCGGGCGGACCTTCGCGTGCGAGCACGAGGGGGTGGTCCCGGACATGTATGTGCTGGGCAAGGCGCTGGGCGGCGGGATCGTGCCGGTGTCGGCGGTGGTGTCGAGCGCGGAGGTGCTCGGGGTGTTCCGGCCGGGCGAGCACGGGTCGACGTTCGGCGGGAATCCGCTGGCCTGCGCGGTGGCGCTGGAGGTGATCGCGATGCTGCGGACCGGCGAGTTCCAGGCCCGGGCGGCCGCGCTGGGCGAGCGGATGCACCGGGCGCTGGCGGCCCTGCGGGCCACGGGCACGGTGACGGCGGTCCGCGGGCGCGGGCTGTGGGCGGGCCTGGACCTCGCGCCGAAGGCCGGTACGGCGCGGGCGGTGTCCGAGCGGCTGATGGACCGGGGTGTGCTGGTGAAGGACACCCACGACGCCACGATCCGGATCGCCCCGCCGCTGGTGATCTCCGAGGAGGACCTGGACTGGGGGCTTGAGCAGCTGCGTGCGGTACTGAACGGCTGAGAGGGGGCTGCCGGGTCGGGCTAGAGATCGGTGAGAAGGTCCGTGCGGGCGACCCGGCGCTTTACCGTTCCCCTAGAGTCCCTTTGTGTTGTTTGGAATGGTGTGCGCCCTCGGCGCGGCGGTCTGCTTCGGCACCGCGACGGTTTTGCAGGCGGTGGCCGCGCGGGCGGCGAGCACGGACGGGGGTGGTGGCGGGGACGCGGCGCTGTTGCTGCGCGCGCTGCGGCAGTGGCGGTACATCGCCGGGCTGGCGCTGGACGGGCTGGGCTTTCTGCTGCAGATCGCGGCGCTGCGATCGGTGCCGATCTACGCGGTGGGAGCGGCGCTGGCGGCCAGCCTCGCCGTGACGGCCGTGGTGGCGGCCCGGCTGCTGAGGGTACGGCTGAGCGGGGTCGAGTGGGCCGCCGTGGGTGTGGTGTGCGCGGGCCTGGCGATGCTGGGGCTGGCCTCGGGCGCGGAGGGCGACCGGAGTGGTCCGGGCTGGCTGAAGTACGCGATGGTCGTGGCGGCAGTGGGCGTGCTGCTGCTCGGCGGGGTCGGCGGCCGGCTGTCCGGGCGGACCCGCGCGTTGTTCCTGGGGCTCGGCGCCGGGTTCGGGTTCGGGGTGGTCGAGGTCGCGGTCCGTCTGATCGACTCCCTGCGGCCGGCCGATCTGCTGGCCAATCCGGCGACGTATGCGCTGCTGCTCGGCGGCGGCGCCGCGTTCGTGCTGCTCACCTCGGCGCTGCAGCGGGGCTCGGTGACGACGGCCACCGCCGGGATAGTGATCGGGGAGACGATCGGGCCGGCGGCGGTGGGTGTGATCTGGCTGGGGGACCGCACGCGGGAGGGGCTGACCTGGCTGGCGGTCCTCGGTTTCGCGGTGGCGGTGGCGGGGGCGCTGGCGCTCGCGCGCTTTGGGGAGGCACCGGTGGAGGAGTCGCCGGGCGCCTGATGGGGTGGGGGCTGCTGTCCGGTCGGCGACTGCGGCATGTGCGTGGCTGGTCGCGCCCCGCGGCGAAGCCGCTGATGGACAGGGCCCCGCGCCCCTTCACAGGCATCCCCGGCTACGGCAGTACCCGGCACAACGCGTCCAGCGCCCCCGCCCAGGCGCTGTCCGGAGGCGTCGCGTACCCCACGACCAACGCGTCCAACGGCTCGGTGACAGCCTCCTCGTGGCGATGGAAGGTGAGGCCCTGCAGGGCCAGGCCCTGCCAGGCCGCGGCCTGGATCACGGACTGTTCCAGGCCGGGTGGGAGGCGGAGCAGCGCGTGCAGGCCGGCGGCGATCCCGGTGACCGTGACCTCGGGCGCGCGGGCGGTGACGGCGGCGGCGAGGGCGTCGCGGCGGCGCCGGTAGCGCAGGCGGGAGGAGCGGACGTGGCGGTCGTACGCCCCGGAGGTGATGAACTCGGCGAGGGTGAGCTGTTCGAGCACCCCCACGGTGTCGGTGCCGCCCTTGGCCGAGGCCGCCTCCGCCGCCAGGGCCGGGGGCAGCGCCATCCAGCCCAGCCGGAGTCCGGGGGCCAGGGACTTGCTGGCGGTGCCGAAGTAGAGGACCCGGTCGGGGTCGAGGCCCTGGAGGGCGCCGACGGGCTGGCGGTCGTAGCGGAACTCGCCGTCGTAGTCGTCCTCCAGGACCAGCCCGCCGGTGTGCCGGGCCCAGTCGACGACGGCGGCCCGCCGGTCGGGGTGCAGGGCCGTGCCCATGGGGAACTGGTGGGCGGGGGTCAGCAGTACCGCGCCGGCGCCGGTCAACTCCCCTGTGTCGGTGCCGAGTTCGTCGTAGGGCAGCGCGGGGGTGGCGAGGCCTGCCTGTTGCAGCAGGCGCCAGTAGGCGTCCAGGCCGTACGACTCGACGGCCACCGTGCGTACCCCGCGCGCCGCGAGCACCGTGCCGATGATGCGCAGGGCGTGCGCGAAGCCGGAGGTGATCAGGATGGTCTCCGGGTCGGTCCGGACACCGCGCACGCGGGCGAGATAGCCGGCGAGGGCGGTGCGCAGTTCGGGGCGGCCGCGCGGGTCGCCGTAGCCGAGGGCGTCGTACGGGGCCGTGGCGAGGGCGCGGCGGGCGGCCCTGAGCCACTCGGTGCGGGGGAAGGCGGCCAGGTCGGGGCTGCCGGGCAGGAGGCTGTACGTCGGCCGGGCCGGTTGCCCCTGGCGGGGTGCGGCTTCCCCGCCGGGCCGTGTGGCGGCGGCCGGCGGGGCCGCGGCGGCCCTCTCCGACACCCGGGTGCCGGAGCCCTGCCGGGCCGTGAGCCAGCCTTCCGCCACCAGGTCCGCATAGGCCTCGGCGACGGTGTTGCGGGCGATGCCGAGGTCGGCGGCGAGGGCACGGGAGGAGGGCAGCCGGGTGCCGGGGGCCAGTCGGCCGGTGCGGACGGCGTCCCGCAGCGCGTCGGTCAGCCCCCGGCGCAGCCCGCCCGTGCCGGACGGTTCGAGGTGCAGGTCGACGCCCAGAGTGGCCCAGGATTCCACCATGGAAATGGACCATACCCCTGGGCTGCCCGACTCCTAGGGTCGAGGCCATGAGCACTGACATCAGCACCGGCATCAGCACCGAGTACGTTCCCGAGCACACCCCCCGTATGAGCTGGGCCCAGCTGGCCCCCGACGTCTACAAGGCGATGATCCGGCTCGACGCGGCGGCCAGGCAGGGTCTGGACCCCACGCTGTTCGAGCTGGTGAAGATCCGCGCCTCGCAGCTCAACCACTGCGCGCTCTGTCTCGACATGCACACCAAGGACGCGCTGGCGGCCGGCGAGACCGTGCAGCGGATCGTGCAGCTCAGCGCCTGGGAGGAGTCGCGGCACTTCTACACCGCGAAGGAGCTGGCGGCGATCGAGCTGACCGAGGCGATCACCGTGCTGACGGACGGCTTCGTGCCGGACGAGGTGTACGAGGAGGCTGCGGGGCACTTCGAGGAGGCCGAGCTGGCCCAGCTGATCGCCGCCATCGCGGTGATCAACGCGTGGAACCGGTTCGGGGTGACCACCCGCGCGGTGCCCGGCCACTACCAGGCGGGACAGCACAAGTGAGCCGTACACAGATGCTGGACCGGGAGGTCGCGCAGGCGATGTCCGCGCTCAGCGCGGCCGCGAAGAAGGGGCTCGGCGATCCGGCCCTGGCCGAGCTGGTGATGATCCGCGCCTCACAGCTCAACCACTGCGCGTTCTGCCTCGACATGCACCTCCGACTGGCCCGCAGGCACGGGGAGTCGGAGGACCGCATCCAGCTCCTCAACGCCTGGGAGGAGGCCGAGGACCTCTACAGCGAGCGGGAGCGGGCCGCGCTGGCGCTGACCGAGGCGGTCACCCTGCTCACCGGCGGCGTGCCGGACGAGGTGTACGAACGCGCCGCGAAACACTTCAGCGAGGCCGAACTCGCCCATCTCATCGGCCTGATCACCGTCATCAACGGCTGGAACCGTCTGATGGTCAGCCGTCGAGTCCCGCCGGGGGGTTACCAGCCGTGAGCAAGGTCGAGGAGTTCCGCGCACTGCATCTGGGGCGCACGCCGGGCGATCCGCTGGTCCTGCCCGGGCCCTGGGACGCGGCCAGCGCCCGGGTGCTGGTGGAGGCCGGGTTCCCGGCGCTGGCCACGCCGAGCGCCGGGGTGGCCGCGTCACTCGGCCACGAGGACGGGTCCACCCCGGCCGACGAGATGTTCGCGGCGATCGCGCGGATCACCCGGGCGGTGGACGTGCCGGTGTCGGCGGACATCGAGAGCGGGTACGGGCTCGCGCCCAAGGAGCTGGTGGAGCGGCTGCTGGAGGCCGGTGCCGTCGGCTGCAACCTGGAGGACTCGGCCGGGGGCGTCCTCAGGGACACGCGGGAGCAGGCCGAGTTCCTCGCCGAGTTCCGCGAGGCCGCCGCCGGCCGGCTGTTCCTCAACGCCCGCGTGGATGTCTTCCTCCACGGCGACAAGGATCCCGAACGGGCCATCGAGCGGGCCGCGTCGTACGTCGCGGCGGGCGCCGACTGCATCTACCCGATCTTCGCCCCGGCGGACGTACTGCCGCTGCTGCGCTCCGGGATCCAGGGCCCCGTCAACATCAACGCCCGCCCGGACGGCGGGGGCCCCTCGGTCACCGAACTCGGCGAACTCGGGGCCACCCGCATCACGTTCGGCCCGGGACTCCAGCGGATGGCGACGGCCGCCCTGCGGGAGATCACCAACGGGCTCGGCTGACACGGCCGTTCAGGACAGCCATCGCTTCCACACGTCGGGGTGGCTGTCCACCCACTTCTTCGCCGCGTCCTGGGGCGACAGTTTCTCGTCGGCGATCATCAGGGAGACCTCGTTCTGGTCCTCGGTCGTCCACTTGAACTTCTTCAGGAAGGCGGCCGCCTTGCCCCCGGACTTGGCGAAGCCGGCGTTGAGGTACTTCTGCAGCGGGGTGTGCGGATAGGCGCAGGCGATCTTCGCCGGGTCCGCGTCGCAGCCGACCTTGTACGGCGGCAGCTTCACCTCCGTCATGGGAACCTTCTTGAACAGCCACTGGGGTGAGTACCAGTAGGTCAGGAAGGGCTTCTGCTGCTTGGCGAACTGCCTCATCTGGGTGATCTGGGCGGCCTCGGAGCCGGCGAAGACGACCTGGTAGTTCAGCTTCAGGTTCTGCACCAGGGCCTTGTCGTTGGTGACGTACGACGGGGAGCCGTCCATCAGCTGGCCCTTGCCGCCGCTCTCCGCGGTGCGGAAGAGGGGGGCGTACTTGTTGAGGTTCTTCCAGTCCGTGATGTCCGGGTGCTGCTTGGCCAGGTAGGTCGGCACGAACCAGCCGATGTGGCCGGTCACCCCGAGGTCGCCGGCGCGGGCGATGGTCTTCTTGTCCTCGACGTACCGCTTCTCCTGGTCCGGGTGGCCCCAGTCCTCCAGGATCGCGTCGACGCGGCCCTGGCTGAGCGCGTCCCAGGCGGGCACCTCGTCGACCTGGACGGTGTCGACGCGGTAGCCGAGCTTGTGTGCCAGGAGGTACTGGGCCACGGCGACGTTCGACTGCGCGCCCACCCAGGACTGCACGGACAGGGTCACGGACTTCGTGCCCTGGGCATTGGCGAACGGCGAGGCCTGCTTGGTCATGTCGGCGGCGCCGCAGCCGGTGAGCAGCGACACGGTGGCCGCTCCGGCGGCGATCAGCGCCGTCCTGCGCTTCAGCTTCGTCATGTCACGCTCCCTTCTTCGTACGTCGCTCGGTCGGCTGGGTCACCCGGTCGAGCATCAGGCCCAGGCAGACGATCGCCGCACCGGCCACCAGACCGGTCGCCAGGTCGCCCTGGGCGAGGCCGAAGACCGTGCTGTAGCCGAGGGCGCCACCGCCGACCAGGCCGCCGATGATGACGACGGCGAGGACCAGGACCACGCCCTGGTTGACGGCGAGCAGCAACGAACGCCTCGCGAGGGGGAGTTGGACCTGCCACAGCTGCTGGCGGCCGGTCGCGCCGAGCGAGCGCGCCGACTCCAGCGCGGCCGGGTCGACCTGGCGCAGGCCCTGGGCGGTGATCCGGACGACGGCCGGGAGGGCGTAGACGACGGCCGCGGCGACGGCGGGCGCGCGGCCCACGCCGAACAGCGCGACGACCGGGATCAGGTACACGAACTGCGGCATGGTCTGGAAGACGTCCAGGACCGGGCGCAGGGCGCGTTCGACACGGTCGCTGCGGGCGGCGGCGATACCGGTCGCGACTCCGAGGACCAGGGTGACGGCGACGGCGGCCAGCACCTGGGAGAGCGTGTCGAGGGCGGGCCCCCAGACACCGAGGACCCCGATCGCGGCCATGGCGAGGACGGCGGTCAGGGCGGTGCGCCAGGTGCCGATCGACCAGGCCAGGGCGGCGACGATCAGCAGCACCGACCACCAGGGCAGCCACAGCAGACCGGAGCGGACGGGGTCGAGCACCCAGGTGGTGAAGTGGGCCGCCCAGTCGGCCGTACCGCCGACGACCGGGACACCGGAGTACAGGTGGTTGGTCATCCAGTCGACGGCGCGGTCGACCGGTTCGGCGATGTTCAGGTTCCAGCCGCTCGGCCAGTCCAGACTGCCGAGGAGGCGGGTGGCCAGGGCGACGGCCACGGTGACGGCGAGGGCGTAGGCCCAGCCGATGGTCTTCGGGCGCGTGGTGCCGTCGTCTGCCGCTCCTGCCGCTCCGGTCACCCGGTCCAGCACGACCGCGAGCAGCACGATCGGGATGCCGGCCGCGAGTGCCGCGCCGACGTCGACCGAGGCGAGCGCCTGGTAGACGCGGTCACCGAGGCCGGCGGCGCCGATGATCGAGGCGATGGTGGCCATGGACAGCGCCATCATGATCGTCTGGTTGAGGCCGAGGAGGAGTTCCCCCCGGGCCAGCGGGATACGGGCGGTCAGCAGCCGCTGGCGGCGGGTCGAGCCGAGGGACTCCACGGCCTCCAGGACCTCGGGGTCGGCGCCGCGCAGGCCGAGCGCGGTGAGGCGGGCCATCGGCGGGGCGGCGTACACGACGGTGGCGAGGACGGCCGCGGGGACGCCGATGCCGAAGACCAGGACGACGGGGAGGAGATAGGCGAAGGCCGGGAGCACCTGCATGGTGTCCAGGACCGGGCGCAGGGCGCGGTCCAGGCGGTCGGAGAGCCCGGCGGCGAGGCCGAGCAGGGCGCCGACGACCACGGAGGCGAGGACCGCCACGACCATCAGCGCGAGGGTCTGCATCGTCGGGACCCACATGCCCAGCGCGCCGCAGGCCAGGAAGGCGATCGCCGTGCCGGCGGCCAGGCGGGCACCGGCGACTCGCCAGGCGACGAGGGCGCCGAAGACCGTGACACCGGTCCAGCCCGCGGCGAGCAGGGTGAGGTAGACGGCGCGTACGGAGAGGACGACCGCGTTGCTGATGTAGCCGAAGAAGTACAGGAACAGGGGGTGGCTGTCCCGGTTGTCGATGACCCAGTTGCTCGCCGAGGCGAGGGGTTTGTCGAGGCTGACGGTCAGGTCGTGGGGCCAGCTGGCGCCGGGCCAGTGGGTGGCGGCCCAGGGGGCGAGGACCGCGGCGACGAGAGCGAGCAGGAGGAGTTTGCCCGCGGCTCGGCTCTTGAGGACGCGGGGGGCTCTGGCGCGGGCGGAGGTGGAGACGGTGAGCGTTGCCATCAGACGGCCTCCGGGCTGGTGCGGGGGCCGGGGGTCTTCACTTGCCCAGGCTCGCGGGGTGCCGCGGATACGGCGGGCACACCCGCCACCACGGCGAGCAGGCGCTCGTGGTCGACCACGCCCACGCACTCGCCCTTCTCCACCACGCACGCCGGAGTACCGATTCCCGCCACCGTCTTGATCGCGTCCACGACGACCGCGTCCGGGGCCAGTGCGCCCGGGTGGTCCGGGCCGCCACAGTCGCCCGGCTTCATGGCCGTACGCACGGTCATGACCTGCTCGCGAGGAACCTCTCGGACGAACTCGCGGACGTAGTCGTCGGCCGGGGAGCCGACGATCTCCTCCGGGGTGCCGAGCTGGACGACCTTGCCGTCGCGCATCAGGGCGATGCGGTCGCCGAGTTTCAGGGCCTCGGCGAGGTCATGGGTGATGAAGACCATCGTGCGGCCCTCCTCGCGGTGCAGGCGGGCCACCTCGTCCTGCATGTCGCGCCGGATGAGCGGGTCGAGGGCGCTGAAGGGTTCGTCGAAGAGGAGCACCTCGGGGTCGACCGCCAACGCCCGGGCCAGGCCGACGCGTTGGCGCTGGCCGCCGGAGAGCTGGGCGGGCCGGCGGTGTTCCATGCCCTCCAGGCCGACCTTGGCGACGACCTCGGCGGCCCGCTCGCGGCGCTCGGCCTTGCCCATGCCCTGGATCTCCAGGCCGTAGGCCACGTTGTCGAGGACCGTGCGGTGCGGGAGCAGGCCGAAGTGCTGGAAGACCATGGCGGCGCGGTGGCGGCGCAGTTCGCGCAGGCGGGACTTGTCCATCGCGCGGACGTCCTCGCCGTCGATGGCGATCGTGCCCGCCGTGGGCTCGATGAGGCGGGTCAGACAGCGGACCAGGGTGGACTTGCCGGAGCCCGACAGGCCCATCACCACGAACACCTCGCCCTTGCGGACGTCGAAGGAGACGTCACGCACGGCCGCCGTACAGCCCGTGCGGGCGCGCAGGTCGGCGGGGTCCAGTGTGCTGAGTTCCCGGTCGGCGGGAATCCGCTCCGGCTTGGGGCCGAAGACCTTCCACAGGCCGGAGACGGAGAAGACGGGCGTCTCGATCGCCGTACTCATCACGCATCACCACCGATCAGTTCGACGGCCTTCTCCCCGACCATGAGCACCCCGATCATCGGGTTCACGGCGGGCATGGTCGGGAAGACGGAGGCGTCGGCGATCCGGATGCCGTCGAGGCCGCGGATCCTCAGCTCCGGGTCCACCACGGCGAGTGGGTCGTCGGCGGCGCCCATCTTGCAGGTGCCGGCGGGGTGGTAGACGGTGTGCGCGACCTTGCGGGCGTACTCGCTCAGCTCGGCGTCACCGAGGACCTCCGGGCCGGGGCAGACCTCACGCTTGAGCCAGCTCGCGAGCGGCTCGGTCCTGGCGATCTCGCGGGCGATGCGGATGCCGTCGACCAGGGTCCGGCCGTCGTAGTCGTCCTCGTCGGTGAAGTACCGGAAGTCCAGGGCCGGCTTCACGGACGGGTCGGCGCTGGTCAGGTACAGGCGGCCGCGGGACTTCGGCTTGGGGATGTTCGGGGTCATCGACACCCCGAACTCCGGCCGCTGGTACCCCAGTCGCTCCGGGTTGTCCGTGAACGGGATCTGGTAGAAGTGGAACATCAGGTCCGGGCCCGCGTGGTCGGGGTCGCGGTGCACGAACAGGCCCGCGTCGGAGTCCATCGCGGAGTTCTCCGGGATCGGGCCGTGGGTCTCCCAGACGATGACCGACTCGGGGTGGTCGAGCAGATTCTCGCCGACGCCCGGCAGGTCGCGGACGACCGGGATGCCGAGAGCCTCCAGGTCTTCCCGCGGACCGATGCCCGAGTGCATCAGCAGGCGCGGGGAGTCCACGGCGCCCGCGCACAGGACCACCTCGTTACGGGCGCGGACCAGCAGTTCCTCGCCGTCCTTGGTGCGCACGTGGACGCCGTCGGCGCGGGTGCCGTTCAGCTCCAGCTGGTACGCCCAGGTCTCCAGGAGGACGGTCAGGTTGGGGCGCTCGTCCATCACCGGGTGGAGGTAGGCGACGGACGCGCTCGACCGCTTGTTGTTCTCCGGGTGGTAGGCGAGGTCGAAGAAGCCGACGCCCTCGGTGAACGGCTTCTTGTTGAAGCCCTCGACCCGGGGCACGCCGAGGGCCGACTGGGCGGCGTCGACGAAGTCGCGGGCGATGGCGTTCCGGTCCTTCTCGTCGACCGAGACGATGTTGTTCTTCAGGCGGGCGAAGTACGCCTCCATGGGGACGGCGCCCCAGCCCTTGGCGCCGGCGGCCTCCCACTCGTCCCAGTCGGACGGCAGCGGCTTGAAGGAGATGAGGGTGTTGTGGGAGGAGCAGCCGCCGAGGACGCGGGCGCGGCTGTGCCGGATGTGGGAGTTGCCGCGCGGCTGCTCGACGGTCGGGTAGTCGTAGTCGAGGTCGCCGCCGAGCAGGCCCATCCAGCGGCGCAGGGTGAGGACGTCGTCGCGGCCGACGTCACTCGGGCCGCCCTCGATGACGGCGACGGTGACGTCCGGGTTCTCGGTGAGGCGGGAGGCGATGACGGAGCCCGCGGTGCCGCCGCCGATGACGACATAGTCGTAGACGTGGGGAGTGGTCTCGGACATGAGGGGTGTTACTCCAGGGGTGGGGAAAGAGGTGGGACTCAGCCGATCGAGCCGGGTGCGGCCGGGTTCAGTCGGTTCCGCCGGCGAACCAGCGCACCGGCTTCGGCGCGAGGTTCTGGTAGACGTGCTTGGCCTCGCGGTACTCGGCGAGTCCCGCGGGCCCCAGCTCGCGGCCGGTGCCGCTCTTGCCGAAGCCGCCCCACTCCGCCTGCGGCAGGTAGGGGTGGAAGTCGTTGATCCAGACGGTGCCGTGGCGCAGCCGGCCGGCGACACGGCGGGCCCGGCCCGCGTCGGCGGTCCAGACGGCGCCGGCGAGGCCGTACTCGGTGTCGTTGGCGAGCAGCACCGCCTCGTCCTCGGTACGGAAGGTCTCCACGGTGAGGACGGGTCCGAACACCTCCTCGCGTACGACCTTCATCTCGCGGTGGCAGGCGTCGAGGACGGTCGGCTCGTAGAAGTAGCCGGACTCCGGGCGGGCCTCGCTCGGCTCGGGCCGCTTGCCGCCGCAGCGCAGCACCGCGCCCTCCTCCAGCGCGGAGGCGACGTACGCCTCGACCTTGGCGCGCTGCTGCCAGCTGACCAGCGGGCCGCACTCGACACCGTCGGCGGTTCCGCGCCCGAGCCTGATCTTCTGGGCCCGGCGGGCGAGTTCGGTGACGAAGCGGTCCCGGACCGACTCCTCGATGATCAGCCGGCCGCCGGCCGAGCAGACCTGGCCGCTGTGGATGAAGGCGGCGTTGAGGGCCTGGTCGACGGCCGTGTCGAAGCCCTCCTCGGTGGCGCAGGCGTCGGCGAAGACGACGTTGGGGTTCTTGCCGCCGAGTTCGAGCGCGACCTTCTTCACGGACGGGGCGGCGGCCTGGGCGACCTTGACGCCGCTGACCAGGCCGCCGGTGAAGGAGACCAGGTCGACGTCGGGGTGCTCGGCGAGCCGGGCGCCGACGGTGTGCCCGGGGCCGGTGACGATGTTGGCGACACCGGCGGGCAGGCCGGCCTCGGCGAGCAGCTCGATCAGCGCGATGGTCGTCATCGGGGTGATCTCGCTAGGCTTGATGACGAAGGTGTTGCCCGCGGCGAGCGCCGGGGCGATCTTCCAACTGGCCTGAAGAAGCGGGTAGTTCCAGGGGGTGATCAGCGCGCACACACCGACGGGCTCGTGCACGACCACGCTGTGGATGTCGGGCGAGCCCGCGTCCACGACCCGGCCGGGGGCCTCGGCGGCGACCAGGTCGGCGAAGTAGCGGAAGGCGTCGGCGACACAGTCGATGTCGATACGGCCCTCTTCCACGGTCTTGCCCGCGTCCTGGCTCTCCAGCAGGCCGAGTTCCTCGCGGCCCTGCACGAGGAGGTCGGCGACGCGGCGCAGCAGCGCGGCGCGGTCGGCGACCGGGGTGCGGGGCCAGGGGCCGTGGTCGAAGGCCTGCCGGGCGGCGGCCACCGCGCGCTCGGTATCCTTCTCGTCACCCTCCGCGACCACGGCGAACGGCCGGGCGTCCGCGGGGTCGAGGATCTCGCGCGTCGCGCCCGAGATCGCTCCCAGCCACTCGCCCCCCGCATGGATGGTCGCCTGGGCCTGTCGTTCCGTTGTGTCCGCCATGATCGGTGTTGCCTTCCGTTCCTGTTCCGTGCCCCTGTGTCACACACGTGCCACCCTCGGGGACCGCGTCCGCCTGCCCCGGCCCCGCGGAAACCATGCGTAATCGGTGACTGAAAGTGCGCGGCGTCACTGAAAATGCGGTCGAAAACAGACAAAGGCGTCAGAACTCTCCATGGACGCGATCCGCGTTCTCTGACTACAGTCAAAGAATGCAGGTCTTTGACTCAGGTCAAGGAGTCGAGCGACCGGTCCCGGACGAGGACGTCGCCGCCTTCCGCCGCTTCAATCGGTACTTCACGCGCCGTATCGGCGTCCTGGACGACCACTACCTCGGTCAGGACCGGCCGCTCGGTGAGGCCCGGCTGCTGTTCGAGATCGGTGACGGGGTGTCCCTGCGGGAGCTGCGGGGGCGACTCGGGCTGGACGCCGGGTATCTCAGCCGGATGGTGAAGGCGCTGGACGCCCAGGGGATGGTCCGGGTCGGCGTGCCCGCGCACGACAACCGGCTGCGCAGGGTCGAGCTGACCCCGGCCGGCCGCGCCGAGGTCGCCGAGCAGAACCGCCGGTCCGACGCGCTCGTGGCCGGCCTCCTCGACGGTCTCACCCCCGCCCAGCGGGCCGAGCTGAGCGGGGCCATGGCGAGTGCGGAGCGGCTGCTGCGGCTGGCCGGGATCACCGTCGAGACCGTCGACGGCGCCTCCCCGGACGCACGGGCGTGCCTGGACGCCTACGCGGCGGACATCGACGCCCGCTTCCCCGAGGGCTTCGACAGGACGGCTCTCGTCCGGGCCGAGGAGGTCACCGGCGACGCCGGCGCCTTCCTGGTGGCGTACGAGGAACGGCGGCCGGTTGGCTGCGGGGCCCTGCGCCGCCTGGAACCGGGCGTGGGCGAGATCCGGCACCTGTGGGTGCATGCGCAGGCGCGCCGGCTGGGTCTGGCGCGCCGGCTGCTGGCGGAGCTGGAGCGGTCCGCGCGGGCGCGCGGCCTCGCGGTCGTACGCCTGGACACACACGCCGTGCTCACCGAGGCGCAGGCGATGTACCGGGCATGCGGATACACCGAGATCCCGCGCTACGACGACAACGTCTACGCCGCCCACTGGTTCGAGAAGCAGCTGACCGACGCCTGATGCCTGAACGATCAGCTCCCGTACGCCCGTTCGCCCTGTTCTTCGTCAACTCGCGGTATCTGCAGGACCTCAAGGGCTTCGGCGCGGGCACCGCCGACGCGGGCACCCCCTACGTGGTGTACGCCTGCTGGCTGCCGGTCATCGCGTCCGTGCCGGCGTGCACATGCCCGCCCTGACCCTCGGCATGGTCACCTCACTCCCGGCCCACCAGGCGGGCCTGGGCTCCGGCCTGGGCACCACGGCCCGGAAGACAGGGGCCGCGCTGGGCGTCGCCGTCACCGCCACGGTCCTGTAGGCGCACACCGACCTCCACGCGGCTCAACGGCGAGTAGCCGAAAACACCCGTGGGCCCCGCTCCGGGAGAAACCGGAGCGGAGCCCACGCGGGTACTCAGCGGGTACTCAGATGAGGCCGAGGCCGCGAACCGCCTCGCGCTCCTCCTCCAGCTCCTTGACGGACGCGTCGATGCGGGCGCGGGAGAAGTCGTTGATGTCCAGGCCCTGGACGATCTCGTACTTGCCGTCCTTGACGGTCACCGGGAAGGAGGAGATCAGGCCCTCCGGGACGCCGTAGGAGCCGTCGGACGGGATGCCCATGGAGGCCCAGTCGCCCTCGGCCGTGCCGTTGACCCAGGTGTACACGTGGTCGATGGCGGCGTTGGCGGCGGAGGCGGCCGACGAGGCGCCGCGGGCCTCGATGATCGCGGCACCGCGCTTGGCGACGGTCGGGATGAAGTCCTCGGCCAGCCACTTCTCGTCGTTCACGACCTCGGCGGCGTTCTTGCCGGCGACCGTGGCGTGGAAGATGTCCGGGTACTGCGTGGCGGAGTGGTTGCCCCAGATGGTCAGGCGCTTGATGTCGGCAACCGAGGTGCCCGTCTTCTTCGCCAGCTGGGTCAGCGCACGGTTGTGGTCCAGACGGGTCATCGCGGTGAAGCGCTCGGCCGGGACGTCCGGCGCGGCGGCCTGCGCGATGAGCGCGTTGGTGTTCGCCGGGTTGCCGACGACGAGGACCTTGATGTCGTCCGCGGCGTGGTCGTTGATGGCCTTGCCCTGCGGCTTGAAGATGCCGCCGTTGGCCTCCAGCAGGTCGCCGCGCTCCATGCCCTTGGTGCGCGGGCGGGCGCCCACGAGGAGGGCTACGTTGGCGCCGTCGAAGGCGACGTTCGGGTCGTCGGAGATGTCGATGCCCTGGAGGAGGGGGAAGGCGCAGTCGTCGAGCTCCATCGCCGTGCCCTCGGCGGCCTTCAGCGCGGGGGTGATCTCCAGGAGGCGGAGCTTGACCGGCACGTCCGCGCCGAGCAGCTGGCCGGAGGCGATGCGGAAGAGCAGGGCGTAACCGATCTGGCCGGCCGCGCCGGTGACGGTGACGTTCACGGGAGTGCGGGTCATGGCGTTCTCCGTATGACAGCTGGCGGTGGGGCGTCCCTGCCCCGGGCGGATGATCGATCTCTTGGCGTCAAGAGAGATCCACCGGTCAGGCTATCGCGCATCCGGCATGCGAGACGTACGGGGCCCTGTGGCTCGCCCCACAAGGCGGAATCCAAGGCGGAACCCGACGCGGAAACCGAAGGGCGCACGCGTGTCGGAACGAAAAGGGCGGCCGCCCGTCCGGGAGAGGGGGAAAGGACGGAGGCGGCCGCCAGGTGGGGGTACCGGATGCCGGACTCCCGTGGGGGTATCCCACGCGTGCCCGGGATCCGCCCCTCCATGCGCCCGCCCCCGGAATTTCACCCACCCGATTTCCTGCTTCGCGCAGTCCTACTTCGTGCACCCCGTTCGCCCCGACGCCAGCGTCGCGCACGCCTTGGCCTGAGCCGGGTCCGGCACGGCGACCATCGGGGTGTACGCGATGGTGTCGCCCACCCCGCTGGTCTCGCCCGTCTGCCGGACCCGGCCGGCGGAGACCTGGACCTTGTCGCCCTGGCCTGCGCCGGTGATCCGGCCCCAGGCGGCGCCGCAGGCCTTGCTGTAGCGGACCTCCAGGGTGGTGGTGCCGATGACGGCGGTCTTGGCGGTGGTCACCAGGTCGCCGCTGCACCCCATGGCCTCGGCGTCCTTGCCGTCGCAGGCGGAACCGGCGCACTTGACGCCGGGCGGCGGGCTCGCCTGCGTCGCGCTCGGGGACGGCTTGGCGGCGTTCTCGTGCCGCGCACCTCCCCGGTTGGTGACGTAGAAGACGGCGGCGATGACGACGAGCACACCGACGAGCCCCGCGACGAACATGACCACCCGCTGCCGGCCGGCACTCCCCCGGGCCGCGGTGCCTCCCCCGGAGGGGGTGCCCCCAGCGGGGGAGGCCACCGGTGCCTGTCCGTCGTACGGGTTCGGGGTGCCCGGGGTCCGGCCGGGCCCGTCGGGCGAGGCGCCGGGCCGGGCACCGCTCACGGGAGCGGCACCGCCCGAGGCGGCGGCGCCACCCGCCCCGGTGCCGGGGCGTGCGCTCGCCCGGGACGGGCCCTGATACCCGGCCAGGCCCCAGGAGTTGGCGCCCGAGGTCCCGCTGCCGCTCCCGGCACCGTCACGGTCGCCCGGAGCGCGGCCCGTGCCCTCGCGAGCGTCGGCGTCCGGGGCCGTCGGCTGAGGCGGAATCGTCGGGGAGACACCGGCCGGACCGGCGATCCCCATGGCCGCACCGATACCGGTACGACCCGTACGACCGGATGCTCCTCCACCCGTACGACCCCCACCCGTACGACCGGACGAGTCGGCACCCCCACGTCCCGACGAGTCGGCACCCCTACGACCGGACGAGTCGGCACTCGTACGGCCCGACGGCCCCCCGGTGGCCTCCGCCGCCCCGAACTCCCCGAGTGCGGCGCGCGCCTGGGAGATGCGGATCGCCTCCATGGTGCGGTCGTGCCGCATCTCCGCCCGGCTCCAGGCGCGTTCGGCCAGCTCCCACATCGTGGTCAGATGCACGGGATTGGTGCCGGTGACCTCGGCGAGCGCGACGATCGCGCCCTTGGGCGCGAGAAGCCGGCCGCCCAGATAACGCTCCCAGGACGTCTTGCTGTAGCCCGTGCGGTCGGCCAGTGCCGCGACGCTCAGGCCGCTGCGGTCCACGAGCCGGCGCACCTGGCTGGTGAACTCCTTGATCTGCGGGTCCAGATCCTCGGGCAGGTCTTTCCAGCGAGGCATCGGTTCCCCCCTCTTCCCCCCGGTTTCAGTGCTCTTGGTCTCGCGCCCGGCCCCCGGACCGCCCCGCGTTCCGGTACCCGTGCTGGCTACCCACAGGGATGCGCTGCCTAAGGATCCCAGTTCCCGGAGTGGGGGCGCACGGGTGCATCGGCGGGGGCGCGCGGGCACCGTAGCGGAACGGTCACTTCCGTGCCACAGCGCAAGAACAGGCGTTGAACAGGCAGTTCACAGGCGGAAGGCTGATTCCGGGCGGCGGTTCGTCCTTCCTCGGGGGAGAGGACGAACCGCCGTTCAGCCGCCCGGTGGCACCGCTACTTCTCACGCACGGACGGCGCTACCTGTTGCTGCTGAGCGTGAAGTGCAGGGTGTCCTTCAGGAACGGGACCACGATCCACGGCTTGGGCTGGGCCATCAGCGCCAGCAGGACGATCGCGAGGCCGAGGATGCCGTAGGTGGCGATGTCCGTGAACCGCGAGCGTACGGCGAGCATGCCGACGCCGGGCAGTATCCAGCGCATGACCGCGCCGGCCAGCAGGGCGGCGCCGATCAGCAGGCTGCCGACGCGGAACAGGTCGAGCGAGGTCAGCAGCAGGCCGAGCGCGACCGCGCCGAGCACGACGAGCAGGGGCCACTGCCGCGCCGGGGCCGGGGCGTCGCCGCGCGCGGCCCGGCCGCCGCCCTCCGGTCGCGCGGTGTCCCGTGTGATCCGCGGGAACCGGCGGGTGATCCGCTGGGGCCGCTCCCCGCCGTGCTCCGTACCGCGGGTGACCGCCCCCGCGCCCTTCGCTCCGCGGGTGACCGCCCCCGCGCGGGCGTCCTCAGCCGGCACTGCGCTCCGCCGCCTCGACCACGTTGACCAGCAGCTGCGCCCGGGTCATCGGGCCCACCCCGCCGGGGTTCGGAGAGATCCAGGCGGCCACCTCGGTCACGTCCGGGTGAACATCGCCGACGATCTTGCCCTCGGCGTTGCGCGAGACGCCGACGTCCAGGACGGCGGCGCCCGGCTTGACGTCCTCGGCACGGATCAGATGCGGGAATCCGGCGGCCGCGATGATGATGTCGGCCCGCTTCAGGTGGGCGGACAGATCGCGGGTGCCGGTGTGGCACTGGGTCACGGTGGCGTTCTCGCTGCGCCGGGTGAGCAGCAGCGGCATCGGCCGCCCGATGGTCACGCCACGCCCGACGACCACGACCTCGGCGCCCTTGATCTCCACTCCGTGGGCTCGCAGCAGGCTGAGGATGCCGTTGGGGGTGCAGGGCAGCGGCGCGGGCTCGTTGAGGACAAGCCGTCCGAGGTTCATCGGATGCAGGCCGTCGGCGTCCTTGGCCGGGTCCATCAGCTCCAGGATGCGGTTCTCGTCGATGCCCTTGGGCAGCGGCAGCTGGACGATGTAACCGGTGCAGGCCGGGTCCTCGTTCAGCTCTCGGACGACCGCCTCGATCTCCTCCTGGGTCGCGGTGGCCGGAAGTTCGCGCTGGATGGAGGCGATGCCGACCTGCGCGCAGTCGCGGTGCTTGCCGGCGACGTACTTCTGGCTGCCGGGGTCGTCCCCGACCAGGATCGTGCCGAGGCCGGGCGTGACGCCCTTCTCCTTCAGCGCCGCCACGCGGGCGGTCAGATCGGACTTGATCGCGGCTGCGGTGGCCTTGCCATCGAGAATCTGGGCGGTCATACCTCCATCCTCGCGGATGACCCGGCCCGGGTTCCAATCCGGGTGACCGGACGACGTACCGCATTGTCAGCAGATGATCAATGATGTTGCACTTGCACAACACCTGGGCCGTCCGGCTGGACAAGTCAGTAATCGGTCAAGAACCATGGGCAGCACAGTGCAGCGGGCAGCTCAACGGGGGGACGGACCGCATCTGTAGAAACTCTCCTCCGTGCAGTGCCGCTCCTCGTCCCCAGCACTCGAAATCAACGGAGGAAACACCGCCATGAGCTTCGGCGACCCGAACAACCCCTACGGGGCCCCGCAGGGGCAGCAGCAGGGCTACGGCTACCCGCAGGGCCAGCAGCAGCCCGGCTACGGCTACCCGGCCGCCCCGCCGGTCCAGCAGCCGTACGGCGCCGGCGCCCCGATGACGACCATGCCGGGCAACGTCAACACGGCCCGCGTTCTGCTCTGGGTGATAGTCGGCCTGCAGGTGCTGGGTGTGGCGGTCTTCGCCTTCGGCGCCCTGGCCATCGACAAGGTCAAGAAGGAAAACTCCGTCCCGGCGCTCTCCAACTACCCGGTGGGCGTCCTGTGGGCCTTCGCGGCGCTCGCGCTCGCGTGGCTGGTGTGGGCGGCCGTCCTGGCGACGAAGTTCACCACCGGCGGCAACGGCCTGCGCGTCACCACGCTCGTCTTCGGCATCATCACCGCGGTGCTCGCCCTCTACCCGTTCACGATTCTGGGCATCATCCACCTGGTGCTCGGCATCCTGATCGCCTGCTTCGTCGGCGGCGCCAACGGCAAGGCCTGGTTCAACCGCGCGCGGTACTGAACCCGCCCGCGCGACAGACCAGTTCGCGCCATTCCGCGCCGAGGGCCGTGTCTCACCCGTCCAGGGGGAGGCACGGCCCCGGTGTCTCCCCCTAGTCTGGCTGGCGTAGCCGTACCGGCCGGCGTGGCCGTCAGGCTCGGGGAGACGCACTTTGTACAGCATCATCGTCGTACCTCCGCCGGCCCCGGAGGACCGACCGCACCGCAGCCAGATCCGGCTCGCCCCCGGTGAGCGCCTCACCTTCGGGCGGGCGTCCGACAATGATCTGACGATCCCGCACGACGGGGTCTCACGCCGGGCGGGCGAGCTGAGCGCGCAGGGCGCGTTCTGGATACTGAGCAACCTGTCCACGCACCAGACGTATGTCGTGGAGAACCCGGAAGGCGCCGGCGAGCACATCAAGGTCGGCCCGGGCCGGCTGGAGGCGCCCATCCCGTTCGAGTTCTCGCGGATCGTGCTGCCCGCCGCCGGTGACCTGCTGACGATCGAGGTGTGGGCGCCGCGCCACGACTACCTGCGCGACGGTGACGGACCCGACGGCGACCCCACCGCCCCCGCCTTCTCCGTCGACCGCACCAAGCGCTACTTCGCCGTCCTGGCCGCCCTGTGCGAACCCCGGCTGCGCGGCGACCCGCACGCCCCGCTGCCCACCGTCGACCAGGTCGTCGACCGGCTGCGCCCCGCCTGGCCGGCCGCCTCGCGCACCTCGGTGCAGTGGAACATCGACTACCTGGCCGTGAAGCTGCGGCTCAAGCCCGGCCCGGACACCGCGGACACCGGTCCCCGCCTCAACGGCAAGAAGGAGTCCCTGGTCTCCCTGGCGCTCCGCTTCGACCTGGTGCGGGAGGACGATCTGGTCGTGCTGTCCGAATCCGGATCCCCGAGCCGGACGGCCCCGTGACCGAGCCGTACGCCGTGCCGGTACCCAGGGGCTACCGGGTCGGCGCCTGGGAGGTGCGCGAGCCGATCGCGACGGGCGCCTTCGGCAGCGTGTACGGCGGCAGGCGCAGCGGCGACGGCGACGGCGAACTGCCGCCCACCGCCGCGCTCAAGTTCCTGCCCACCGGCACCGGCACCCCGCGTCAACTGACCCATCTGCGCGAACTCATCGAGCGCGAGGTCGACCTGCACCGCCGGCTCAGACGGCCCCGGCTGATCCGGATGTACGAGACCCTGGTCGTCGACGACCCGGCCCGCCCCGAACTCGACGGCGCCACCGTCCTCGTACTGGAGAAGGCGGAGCACTCCCTGTCCGCGCTGCTGGACGCGGAGCCCCGCCCGTCCGCCGGCCCCGTCCTCCTCGCGCAGATCTGCGAGGGCCTGGCCCAGCTGCACCACGCCGGCTGGGTGCACGGAGACCTGAAACCGGCCAACGTGCTGCTGATGAAGGACGGTTCGGCACGGCTGACCGACTTCAACATGGCGGCGGAGCTGGAGGGCACGCACGCGTACACGCCCGCCTTCTCGACGCCCGACTACACACCCCCCGAACTCCTCTGGTCCGAGATCGGTGAACGCGGCCGCCGTATCCGCCCGTCGGCGGACGTATGGGCCTTCGGTGTCCTGGCGCATCTGGTCCTGACGGACTCCTTCCCTCTCCCCGGAGGCACCCCGACCGCCCGCCGCGACGCGGCCGCCGCCTACGCCCGCGGCACCGACGAACTGCGTCTGTCGCCGGAACTCCCCGACGCCTGGCGGGAGATCGTGCGTGACTGCCTGACCCGTACGCACGCCGACCGCATCGGCACGGACGCGCTGCTGCGCCGTGTCGAGACGGCGGCCGGGACGGGCCGCTCCCCCCGGCTGCCCCGGCTGTTCCGGCGCCGCAGACGCCGGCAGGCGGCGATCGCCGGGGCCGCGGCCGCGACGGCCGCCGTGGCGGCCCTCGGCTACGGCATCAGCACCTGGGCCTCCGGCGGCAACGACGGTTCGACCGACGCGTCCTCCGCAGGCTACGGCGCCTCGGAACTCCGCACCGACCAGGGCGTTCCGGTCGAATATCGCCGGCTCATCGTGAACTCGGCCCACACCTGCGCCCAGCCCGACGTCACGCCCCCGCTCATCGCGGCGATGCTGAAGTCCGAGAGCAACTTCGACCCGAACCTCTCCGACCCCGGCAACCAGGAGTTCGGTATCGCCCGCTGGACCCCAGGTGTGCTGCGCTGGTGGATGCGCGACGACGGCGTCCCCGCGTCGGCGACACCCACGCCGCCACTGAGCCCCTCCGTGTCCATCCCGGCCATGGGCCGCTACCTGTGCTTCATCGACTCCCATCTGAAGGACGGTCTGCCCGGCGACAAGCGGTTGCTGGTCGCAGCCGGCTACCGGACGTCGTACAGGAAAGTGAACGACACGGGCGGAGTTCCCCCGAAGTACCGCGACTACTGCGCCCGTGTCGCCCACTACCTCAAGGAGTACACGCCGCCGGGAAAGACGTGACCCTGAGAGTTCCGAGGTACCGGCTGACGGGATAGGGCGGCACGGTGGAACCACTCCGCCAAGGCGTCACGGCGGAGTGACCAACACCGTTCGTTCACATGGGGGAATCGTGAACATCGCCAAGCCCGCCGCGCTGCTCGTCGCGGCCACCGCCCTGCTCGCCGGCTCCACGGTCGCGGCCACCGCCGCCACACCCGACGGCGTCCGGGTCACCGGCGTGCAGCAGGTGGCCGACCAGGTCCTCACCGGGCACCCGAAGGCGCTCTCGGCCTCCGCCGACAAGGTCCGGTACGACGGCCTGACCCTCACCAAGGCCCCGAAGGGGAAGGTCACCGCCAAGGACCTGGACTGCGCCTACGGGCACCTGTGCATGATCGTCAAGGGCACCAAGTTCGACTTCTACAAGTGCCAGACCTGGACCGTCAACAACTGGACCGGCGACGGCCCGTTCACCAACAACCAGACGCCGGGCACGGTCGCCAGCTTCTACAACCAGGACGGCAGCACCCGCTGGACGTCGACGGCGTACGAGGCCGGAAACGCGACGTGGGACCCGATCTACTCCCTGCGTCCCTGCTGACCTGACCTAGCGGGACAGTCGGCGGTCTCCGGCCCCCTCGGGGGAGGGCCGGAGACCGCCGACGAAGCATGCCCAGGCGGGGGCGGGGAAGAGGAGGACGGGGCCGTCCGGGTTCTTGGAGTCGCGGACGGGGATGAGGGCAGGGAAGGTGTTGGCGACTTCCAGGCAGTCGCCACCCTCTTGGTTGCTGTAACTGCTCTTGCGCCAGGTGACGGAACCTAGGTCAATCCCCTTGCTGCGCCGCATCTCTGTACGTCCTCACTGCTTCTTCCAACAGAGCCAGGGACGCCTCGGGAGACAGCGCGACGGCCCTGAGCAGATCGTATCTACGACGGTACTGCTGCACGTGAGCCGGAAAGTCGACGATCTGTCCGGTGAAATCACCCTCCGTGTACACCATCGGCGGGGCGTCAGCGAAGGTCATGATCTTGGCCATGCCGTGATTGAGCGGGTGCCAGGGGATCGTTTCCGGCACGACTTGAAGAATGCTCCGCGTGGACCGGATGACATCAAGGATGTGCTCCACCTGCTCGGCCATCACCTCCGGAGGAAGCGGCGTGCTCTGGATGACCGACTCCCGCACGATCCCCCAATAGGTGGGCCTATCCTCGCGTTTCCACAACTCCGCACGCGCCAATCGTGCCCGGATCCGCTCCTCGGCCTCCTCTGGTGGCAGCTCCGGATCCCCCCACCGAATCAGCCCCCGAAAGTACGCTCCGGTTTGCAGAATCCCCGGGACGACATTGGGCGCCCACTCCTCCAGCGTCTGCGCCTGCTTCTCCATGTCGGGGACGTCCGCGTAGAACCACGCGTGCCCCACCTGCCGCGCCTTGGCGGCATCTTCACACCGCCGCTCGAAAAACCCGTCCGTCTCCAGCCGCTTGTCCACATGCAGGGCCAGATCCATCGGCATCCGGCGCTCACCGCGCTCGATCTGGCTGAGGAACGAGATCCCCCGGAAACTCCCCTCGGCCAACTGCTCCAGCGTCAGCCCGGCCGCCTCCCGCTTGAAGCGCAACTCGGCGCCGTAGAAGCAGGGGACGCTCACCGAGGCGTCGGGATCCTTACGCGCAGGCACAACTCACCACCGCCGTTTACCAGTTACCCAGCGCAACCGAAACGTCTTCCAAGGTAGGGCAACTGACGCCACTCTGTGAGCGATTCATCACAGAAAGGCACAGGCCATGCAGCCCCGCCCCCTCAACGCCACCGAAACCGAGGTCGTACAGCTCCGCGACGCCCTGAAGGCGAACGGCATCACACTGCCGTCCCTCGGCGTCGACCTGGTCACCTTCGCGAGCTCGTACGCCAAGCCGCTCATCTACCTCGGGAACTGCGACGCGGAGACAGCCCGCACCCTGACGGAGGCCCTGCGCAAGGCCGCCGGCCGGTGAACCCACTGATCCTCGATCTGCTCGCGCTGCCCAAGGCCGTACCGGAGGTGCGCCGTGCGGTCAGCGAGCATCTGGGCGACGGCCCGTGCCAGGAACTACAGCTCTGCGTCGGCGAGTTGCTGGCCAATGTGATCAACCATGTCGGCGAGGGCACCCCGGTCACGGTACGGCTGACCCGCCAGGAAGGCGGCCGTACCCGACTGGAGGTCACCGATCCCGACGCCCACGCCTGGCTCGTACGACGAAGCCCCGGCGCGGACGAGGAGTCCGGCCGGGGCCTGTTACTGATCGACGCCGTGGCCCTGGGCTGGGGCGTGGAGCACGGCCCCGGTGGCAAGACCGTGTGGTGCGAACTGCCCGGCGAGGGCTAGTGCCGGGAGACGGTCCCGGCACGGATATCCGTACAGAAGTCCCAGTGCCCCCGACCCCTCGGTGAGGTCAGTGGAAGAAGTGGCGCGTGCCCGTGAAGTACATCGTCACGCCCGCCTTCTTGGCGGCCTCGACGACCAGTTCGTCACGGATCGAGCCGCCCGGCTGGACGATCGCGCGGACACCGGCGCCGATGAGGATCTCCGGGCCGTCGGGGAAGGGGAAGAAGGCGTCGGAGGCCGCGTAGGAGCCGCGCGCCCGCTCCTCGCCGGCCCGCTCGACCGCGAGCTTGCAGGAGTCGACGCGGTTGACCTGGCCCATGCCGACGCCGACCGAGGCGCCGTCCCTGGCGAGCAGGATCGCGTTGGACTTGACGGCCCGGCACGCCTTCCAGGCGAAGGCCAGGTCCTTCAGCTCCGCGTCGCCCAGCGCCTCGCCGGTCGCCAGCGTCCAGTTGGCGGGATCGTCGCCGTCGGCCTGGAGCCGGTCGGTGACCTGGAGCAGCAGACCGCCGTCGACCTGCTTGGCCTCGACCCGGTTGCAGGGCGCGCCCGGGGCCTTCAGGACCCGGATGTTCTTCTTCCTGGCGAGGGCCTCCAGGGCCCCCTCCTCGTAGTCCGGCGCGACGATGACCTCGGTGAAGATCTCGGCGACCTGCTCGGCCAGCTCCTTGCTGACCGGCCGGTTCACGGCGATCACGCCGCCGTACGCGGAGACCGGGTCACAGGCGTGGGCCTTGCGGTGCGCCTCGGCAACGTCCGAACCGACCGCGATACCACAGGGGTTGGCGTGCTTGATGATCGCGACGCACGGCTCGTCGTGGTCGTACGCGGCACGGCGGGCGGCGTCCGTGTCCGTGTAGTTGTTGTACGACATCTCCTTGCCGTGCAGCTGCTCGGCCGCCGCGAGACCGCCGGTGCCGTCGACGTAGAGGGCGGCGGGCTGGTGCGGGTTCTCGCCGTAGCGCAGGGTGTTGGCGCGCTCGAAGGTGGCACCGAGGAAGTCGGGGAACTGCGACTCGTCGACGGGGGCGTACGAGGACGCGAACCAGGAGGCGACGGCCACGTCGTACGCGGCGGTGTGCTGGAAGGCCTCGGCGGCGAGCCGCTTGCGTGCGGCGAGGTCGAAGCCGCCGTCCTTGACGGCCGCGAGGACGTCGGCGTACCGCTCGGGGCTGGTGACCACGGCGACCGACGGGTGGTTCTTGGCGGCGGCGCGGACCATGGACGGCCCGCCGATGTCGATCTGCTCGACGCACTCGTCGTCGCTCGCGCCCGAGGCGACGGTCTCGCGGAACGGGTACAGGTTCACGACGACGAGGTCGAACGGCTCCACACCCAGCTCGGCGAGCTGCTCGCGGTGGCTGTCCAGCCGCAGGTCGGCGAGGATGCCCGCGTGCACCTTCGGGTGCAGGGTCTTCACCCGGCCGTCCAGGCACTCGGGGAAGCCGGTCAGCTCCTCGACCTTGGTGACGGGGACACCGGCGGCGGCGATGCGGCCTGCCGTGGACCCGGTGGAGACCAGTTCCACACCGGCCTCGTGCAGCCCGCGGGCCAGCTCTTCCAGCCCGGTCTTGTCGTAGACGCTGACGAGCGCGCGGCGCAGGGCCCGCTTGCCGCTCTCGGCCGTGACGGTGCTCTCGGCGGTCACAGGATTACTACCTTTCGTCCCTCAATGCGATGGCCGTTGCGGGCGATCCGCCCCACGACCTCGACGAGCAGCCTTCGCTCGACTTCCTTGATGCGCTCGTGCAGCGCGCTCTCGTCGTCCTCGTCCCGGACCTCGACCACGCCCTGAGCGATGATCGGGCCGGTGTCGACGCCGTCGTCGACGAAGTGGACGGTGCAGCCGGTGACCTTGGCGCCGTACGCGAGCGCGTCGCGGACACCGTGGGCCCCCGGAAAACTGGGGAGGAGGGCGGGATGGGTGTTCACGAACCGCCCGCCGAAGCGCGCGAGGAACTCCTTCCCCACGATCTTCATGAACCCGGCGGAGATCACGAGGTCGGGCTCGTACGCCGCCACGGCCCCGGCGAGGGCGGCGTCCCACTCCTCGCGGCTGTCGTGGTCCTTGACCCTGCACACGAAGGTCGGCAGTCCGGCCCGCTCGGCGCGGGCCAGCCCCTCGATACCCGTGCGGTCGGCCCCTACGGCGACGATCCGTGCGCCGTACCGCTCGGCTCCGGTGCGCTCGATCTCGTCCAGGAGCGCCTGCAGATTGGTACCGGATCCGGAGACCAGCACGACGAGGCGCTTGACCGCGGGGCCAGCGGGGGTGGCGGCCACGATGGGGCCCTTTCTCGGGTGGCGACGGGTCCGGCCGGCGCCTCGAACCTCGTTCTGTACATTCATACGAATGCTTCGCGCCCTGTGATACGGGGAAGTCTACGAAGCGGCCGACCGTCAGCAACGATACCGGCACCTGGGAAGGCCCCCACGGGACGGGGGCTTGGCCGGAAGGTAGCGTTCGCAAGGAATCACGAAGGGGCAGCCCTGGGAACGCGGTGGTCGTACGGTGCGTTGTCGGGGTGGAAGCTCATATCGGACAGCCGTATTCACCTAGGGGAAGACGCTCTTTTGATGCCCGATCGCAGCCTGCGACTCCTCACGTTCCCTCCGCACCCGCCCCAGGGAGGCGAGCGTGGCACCGCCCTGCTGCGTGAACGCCCGGCGTCTCCTCCGGAGGCTGGGCAGGGCGACGCGGGTCAGGGCGGGCACGGCGGTCAGGGTGGCCGTGACGGTGACGGACCGGGCGGGGGTCGGCAAGGCGACGGCCGCGGGGGTGACGGTCGCGGGGGCGGGCAGCAGGACGACAATCCGTTCGCGCCGCCGCCCGAGGATGCCCCGGACCGGCCCTGGCAGCCCCGGCACCCCGAAGGCTCCCAGGGCCACGGCCATGGTCACGGCCCTGCGGGCGGCTCCCCGTGGGGCGGCCAGTGGAGCGACCGCCAGCCCGGGCGCTCCCCCGGCGGCTTCGGCGAGCGGCCCGGCGGCGGCCCCCAGGGGCCCGGCGGACCGGCCGGCCCCGGTATGCGCTGGGACCCGACCGACCCCGCCCAGCGCCGCGCGCGCTACGCGCTGCTGTCCGGCATGTGGGCCGTCTTCTTCGCGCTGTTCAGCTGGCCGTACGTGGCCCTGCTGCTGGGTGTGCTCGCTCTGTACTGGGGCGTCAGCGCGCTGCGTGCCAAGCCGCGCGGCACGAACCCGGACACCCCGCCGGCACCCGGCGCCGGGCGCCCCCAGACGACAGCGGCCGTCGGCGGTCTCCTCACGGCCTCCCTGGCCCTGGTCCTGGTGGCCTCGACCTTCACGGTCCAGTTCGTCTACCGGGACTACTACACGTGCGTCAACGACGCCCTCACCCACGAGGCCAAGCAGTCCTGTGACCGTCTGCTCCCGCAGCAGCTGCGGGGCGTCTTGGGGGCCGGCGACAGCTGAGGCCCCGCCCGCGTAGCCGTAGCTGAGCTGCGGGCACGGGATTCGGGGCGGGTCAGTGGGGCGGTGTGTCAGGGGGTTCCGGGGTGTCCGGCGCCGGGTCGGTGGGAGCGGCTGGAGGCTGCGGCTCCGCGTCGGTGGGGCTTGCCGGGGTTTCGGTGGGGGCGTGCGGGTCGGCAGGTTCTTGCAGGGCCGGCCGGCGGGAGACACGTGCCAGGTCGTCGTCCAGGTCCGAGGGGAACGGATCGTCGGCCGGGAGGAAGTCGTACAGCTCCTCCTCGTCGCCACCGGTCGTCCCGGACGCCGTCTCCGGCCGCGCGGAATCCTTTCCCTTGCCCGGCTCCCTGCCCTTGCCGCCCTTGGCCGTCTCCTTACCCTGGGCCGCCGCCTCGCCCTCGGCTCTGATGGTCTCTGTGTCCGGACCCGCTTCCGTGGTCTTGGCCGAACCCTTCGTCTTCGGCTCCCCCTCGTCCGTTCGGTTCCGAGTCCGCAGCCCCCACACCCGCCACCCACGTACCACGAGCGCCACCGGCATCGCGAACGCCGCCGTCCACGCCCCCGCCGCTCCCCCGGCCTTCCACCACACCGGCCCGAAGCTCGCCAGCGCGGCGACGCCCAGCGGCCCGCCCGCCAGCTCGGCGAGCAGGGCGAAGGCCGCCGCGCAGACCGCCGCCGTCAGCAGCACCACCCCGGCGGTACGCAGGAACGACCAGCGCGCCGAGACCGGTACGCCGGGCTCCGCCCAGTCCATGGCCCCCCGCGCCACGAACCACCCCGCCGTCACCCCGGCCGCCGCCGGCACCACGCCCCCCGCCCAGTTCAGCAGCGTCCCGGCACCCGGATCCGGCACCGCCGCCAGCAGCGGGAACGGTGGCAGCAGCGGGGCCGGATCGGAGGCGAACGGGTGCACCAGATGCCCGGCGCCGAGAAGGAACCCGGGGCCGAGCGCGTAGGAGGCGGCCCACACCGCCGCGTTGGGGATCAGGGCCATACCGAGCATCAGCACCGCGAACCGCCCCGTCCACCCCTCCGTCAGCTGGAGGAAGGACACCCGCGCCAGATCGCCGTGCCACACCAGCGACACCCCGAGCAGCAACGCCCCGCCGCCGCAGAGCACCGCCATCGCCGCGCCCGTGGCCCGTACGGCCGTACCCAGCCGGGCACGCGCGTCCGCGCCGAACACCACCCGCCGCACCGGCCCCGGCACCACCACCAGCACCCGCAGCACCGGTTCGCGCGGGCTGCCGTAGGCCGACCACACCCCGGCCGCCGCCGCACCCGCCGCGACCAGCGGCAGACATACCGTCACCCCGGCCCACGAGGGGCGCAGTTCGCCGTCCGAGCAGTACAGCGCGATCGCGGCGCCGACGCCGAGGTAGCCGAGGACGACCCCGGTCCACACCGTGCACGCCGGTACCGGCGGCGGACCGTCGGCGTCGTCGGGCGGGTCCACCGCGTCCCTGGCCGCCCGGTACACCCGCCACACGGGCAGCGCCAGCAACAGCAACGGCGTCACGCCCACCGGCATGGGCGCCCCGGAGAGCGTGTCGGTACGGACCAGTTCGACTCCGTGCGCCAGCAGCCACAGCGCGGCAGCGACGTGCAGCGCGCCGCCCGGGCCGCTGTCGGGGTACGGCGAGCTGACCCACAGCGCCATCAACAGCACGGCGAACGAGGCGACGCCGAGCCCGGCCGCGACGGCGCCGCCCAGGAAGCTCGCGGCGAGTCCGGGCTCGCGGTCCCGCATCCGAGCCAGCAGGGGCGAGAGCGAAGTGCGGTGAACGGTCATCAGATTCACGCACTCCATGCTCCCAATGACACGCGCTTTCCCGTCGCAACGGGCGAACCACCGATGTGTCGCTCAATATATGTTTATCTGCTTTTTCGTACGAAAGGGTGCACAGTGACGAAGCTGACGCAGGATCAGCCCCTGACGCCGCCTCAGGCCTTCGACGCGCTGTACGCGTTCTGCGCCCCCGCCCTCGTACGCCAGACCTATCTGCTCACCGGGCGCCGGGAGCTGGCCCGCGAGGCTGTGGAGCGGGCCTTCCAGCTGGCCTGGCAGCGCTGGCCCGAGGTGGCCCGGGACCGGGATCCGGGGAGCTGGGTGCGGGCGGCGGCGTACGACTGTGCGCTCTCGCCGTGGCACCGCTTCCGCCCCCGGTACCGGCACACGGAGCCGCCGCCCGCCGATCCGGCCGACCGGGCGCTGCTGAACGCCCTGCTGGAACTTCCGCCCTCGTACCGGCGCACGCTCGTCCTGTACGACGGTGTGGGCCTCGATCTCCCGGCGACGGCGGCGGAGACGGAGGCCAGCACGCCGGCCGCCGCGAACCGGCTGACCCACGCCCGCGAGGCGGTGGCCGCGCGGCTGCCGGAACTGAACGACCCCGGCGAGCTGCACCGCCGGCTGCTCGGACTGGCCTCGGCCGAACGGCTGCGCGCGGCCGGGCCGGAGCCGGTGCGGCGCGAGGGCGAGCGGCGGAACGTGTTCTGGACCCGGGCGGCGATCGCGTTCACGGGGACGATCGTCGGTGCGACGACGCTCACGCTGTGGACGGCGCCGACGCATTTCGAGGCACCGATCGCTCCGGCCCAGGCGGTGGAGGGGGTTCCGCCGGTCGGGATCATGGGGCCGCTGCTGCCGATGGGGCCGCCGCCCCCGAGGGAACAGGCGCGGCGGGCGAAGGTACGGAACGCTGCCGCGGGGAGGCCGGATCGATTGGCACCGCTGGCCGGATGAGCGGCGATGCGTCTGCCTGCGAACTGCGGTGCTGCCGACTGCGTAAAACGCGGTAGGCCCGCCCCAGCCAACGGGACGGGCCTACCGACAGGGAGCTGAGAAGTTCAGCCGCCCAGGATCTCGCGGGCGAGCTTCGCCGTCTCGGTCGGGGTCTTGCCGACCTTGACGCCCGCGGCCTCCAGGGCCTCCTTCTTGGCCTGTGCGGTGCCGGAGGAGCCGGAGACGATGGCGCCGGCGTGGCCCATGGTCTTGCCCTCGGGCGCGGTGAAGCCCGCGACGTAACCGACGACCGGCTTGGTCACGTTCTCCTTGATGAACGCGGCCGCACGCTCCTCGGCGTCACCACCGATCTCACCGATCATCACGATGATCTCGGTCTCCGGGTCGTCCTGGAAGGCAGCCAGGGCGTCGATGTGGGTGGAGCCGATGATCGGGTCGCCACCGATGCCGACGGCCGTCGAGAAGCCGATGTCACGGAGCTCGTACATCATCTGGTACGTCAGCGTGCCGGACTTCGAGACCAGGCCGATGCGGCCCGGCTTGGTGATGTCGCCCGGGATGATGCCGACGTTCGACTGGCCCGGGGTGATGATGCCGGGGCAGTTCGGGCCGATGATGCGGGTCTTGTTGCCCTTCTTGCCGGCGTACGCCCAGAAGGACGCCGTGTCGTGCACGGCGATGCCCTCGGTGATGACGACGGCCAGCGGGATCTCGGCGTCGATGGCCTCGACGACCGCGTCCTTGGTGAACTTCTCCGGCACGAAGATGACGGAGACGTTGGCGCCGGTGGCCTTGATGGCCTCCTCGACGGTGCCGAAGACCGGTACCTCGGTGCCGTCGAACTCCACGGTGGTGCCCGCCTTGCGCGGGTTCACGCCGCCCACGACGTTCGTGCCGTCGCCGAGCATGAGCTTGGTGTGCTTCATGCCGGTGGCACCCGTCATGCCCTGGACGATGACCTTGCTGTCCTTGTTGAGCCAGATAGCCATGGTGTGTTGTGTCCTCGTCCTGAGTGCTTACTTGGCGGCGTGGGCCAGCTCGGCGGCCTTGTCGGCCGCGCCGTCCATGGTGTCGACGCGCTGCACCAGCGGGTGGTTGGCGTCCGTGAGGATCTGTCGGCCCAGCTCGGCGTTGTTGCCGTCGAGGCGGACGACGAGCGGCTTGGAGACGTTCTCGCCGCGGTCCTCCAGGAGCTTCAGGGCCTGCACGATGCCGTTGGCGACCTCGTCGCAGGCCGTGATGCCACCGAAGACGTTCACGAAGACGGACTTGACGTCCGGGTCGCCCAGGATGATCTCCAGGCCGTTCGCCATGACCTGGGCGGAGGCGCCACCGCCGATGTCCAGGAAGTTGGCGGGCTTGACGCCACCGTGGTTCTCACCGGCGTACGCGACGACGTCCAGGGTGCTCATGACGAGACCGGCGCCGTTGCCGATGATGCCGACCTCGCCGTCGAGCTTGACGTAGTTGAGGTTCTTCTCCTTGGCAGCGGCCTCAAGCGGGTTGGCCGCGTCCTTGTCGTGGAGCTCCTCGTACTCGGGGTGGCGGAATTCGGCGTTCTCGTCGAGCGACACCTTGCCGTCGAGGGCGATGACGTCACCGGAGGCGACCTTCGCGAGCGGGTTGACCTCGACAAGGAGGGCGTCAGACTTGATGAAGGTGTCCCACAGCTTGACGAGGACGTTCGCGACCTTGTCCGCGACCTCGGCCGGGAACTTGGCGGCCGCGACGATCTCGCGGGCCTTGGCCTCGTCCACACCGTCGATCGGGTCGATCGCCGTCTTGGCGACGGCCTCGGGGCGGGTGGCCGCCACCTCCTCGATCTCCACGCCGCCCTCGACGGAGGCGATGGAGAGGAAGGTGCGGTTGGCACGGTCGAGGAGGAAGGAGACGTAGTACTCCTCGATGATCTCCGGAGCGGTCTCGGCGATCATGACCTTGTGGACCGTGTGGCCCTTGATGTCCATGCCGAGGATGTCCGTCGCACGGGCGACGGCCTCGTCCGCGGAGGCGGCCAGCTTGACGCCACCGGCCTTGCCGCGACCACCGACCTTCACCTGCGCCTTGACGACGGACTTGCCGCCCAGACGCTCGGTGATCTCGCGCGCCGCCTCAGGCGTGTCGATGACTTCACCGGCCAGCACCGGTACATCGTGCTTGGCGAAGAGGTCCCTCGCCTGGTACTCGAACAGGTCCACGCGCTTCCGTCCCTATCAGTGATCTCGCGGTTCGTTGGATGCGTGGGCGTGCCGCGAAGGGCAACGTGACGTCCGCTTGTCACAAGGGAGGCGCACACGGTGTCCGAGCGCGCGGCATGTCCGTCTCGCAGGTTATCGCCGCTTGCGGGGGCTCCCTAAATCGAGGGTCACACCCGAGCGGTGATACCTGTCACATGATGCCGGATTTCCTGGCACGCCGTGCCGATGGATCAGGGCGGAACGCATCCGGATCTGGGGCTTCGGGGCGATGTGTGAGGCCTCACCGGGCTGGGGTTGACCCGGTGAGGCCCCGGGGACGGCCCCGGTGGTTCCGGAGCCGGGGCGGTTGATCCCCACCCCAATGGGGACCACCCGCCCGGGCCGCGGGGCCCCGGCCGGACGGACCGACGGAATTCGGCCGTCCGGGTCCGGCACCCCACGGAGCGCTTCGGGGTTGTCAGCCCTGGTATCGGATGCCCGATGCGGCGCCCCGCACGCCGTACGGGTCCTGGAGGTGCGTCGTCGGTACGGCCGTACGGGCGGCCCCTGCGGCTCCGCCGACGGCGTGCCCGGCGAGCGGGCCACCGGCGTCCCGGACCGTGCCCTGGAGGTCGTACGCGAAGGACTCGGCCTGCTGAGCGAGCGGCGCGGCGGTGCCGGTGACGCCCGCCGCGTAGGGCCCGGTCTCGCCCGTGATGCCGTGGGCCAGGCCGGCCGTGCTCCCGACGGTCCCGTCGGCGACCGGCCGCACGGTCCCGGCGACCTGGCCGGCCACGGGCGTCACGGTGGACGTGACGGTGCCGGCCGCCTGGTGCACGGTCCCGGTGGCGGTGTCGGTGAGGGGCGTGGTCGCACCCGTGACTCCGGCCGCGAAGGGCGGCAGCTGCGCGGTCGCGCCCTCGGCGAAGTCCCCGGTCTGCGCGGTCAGGCCGTACGCGAGCGGCGGTACGGCGCCGACGGCACCGCCCGCGAAGGGCTGCGCGTCACCGGCCACACCGTGACCGAGGGTGCCCGCGTCGACGACGGCCTGCCCGGCGACCGGCACGACCCCGTGCACGACACCGGCGGCCACCGGGGGCAGCACGGCCTCCGTGGCGTTCTGGGCGACCTGCCCGACCAGCCCGCCGGCATACGACGTCGCGTCCGCGGCCACCGGCCGCACATCACCGACGGCACCCGTGGCGACCCCGTGAACCCCGGAGACGGCACCCCCGGCGGTCCCGTACCCACCGGAGACGGCGCCCTCGGCGACGCCCAGCGCACCGGAGACGGCGCCCCCGGCGACTCCCCGCACGGCGAAGGCGGCGTCCTGGGCGGTCCCGTATCCACCCGTCACGGCGTGTCCGGCCGTGCCCTGTACGCCCGCCACCGCCTGACCGGCGACCGGCACGGCGCCGTGCACCGCCGCGGAGGCCACCGGCGGGACGACGGCGGCGGTCGTCTCGTCCACCACCGGGGTCACCGCGCCGGGCACGGCCCGGACCGTGCCGACGACCCGCTGCTCGACACCCGTGGCCGTACCGGTGACCTGGGCGGGCACCCCGGCGACGGAGGCCTCGGCCGCGCCGGTCGCCCCGGCGGCCGTACCGCGCGCGACGGCCGCGGCACCGGCGGTCCGGCCCTGCGCGCCGGCGACGGTCCGCTGCGCCGTCGTCCGTACGGCACCCTCGACGCCCTGCGCCTTCGCGCGGGCGGCCGCCTGCGTGACCTGGAGCTTGGTCTGAGCGGCCGCCAGGGCCTCCTCCACCTCGGGGGCGAAGGAGGAGAGCGGGCCGAAGAGGTAGTCGATCCCGTCCTGAGCGGTGCCGTGCGGAGCGGCCTGGGACACGGTCGAAGCGGCGTGCGCCGCCGCGTGGGTGACGTGCCCGGTGACGTGCCCGGTGCCGTGCGTGCCGTCGGACTGGACGCGGGCCTGGGCGTGCGCCTGCGCCTTACGGGCCGCCTGGGCGCCCCTGACGGCCTCGGCGCCCCGGATCTTCGCGGCGGCCGGAACCTTGGCGTCGACGTAGCGGTGGGCCTGGTCGACGGTTCCGGTGGCACTGCCGGTGGTCCGCGTCGACTGCAGGGACTGCGTGGCCTGGGCGGCGGTACCCGACACGGTCGAGGTGGCCGAGGCGGCCGTGCCGGTCAGGCCGGAGACGGTCTGTCCGACGGTGTTCTGGACGCCGGAGACGGTGTCGTGGACACCGCTGAGGACGCCGTCGACCGTCCCGGCGACGGAGTCGGTGCCCGCGTCCGATGCGGACACGGAAGTGCTGGACAGTTCGTCGGCACTGGCGACGGACGAGCCGAGTGCCCATGCGCCGGTGACCCCGGCGGCTATCACGATCGAACGACGGATGTTCTTGTTCATTGCGTGCGTCAAGTCCTTCGAAGGCAGCTGGAAGCAGCTGGAAAGAGCTGGAAACGGCTAGGGGTTCCGTCCGGAGGCCGCTCAACGCGAGACATATGAGCGCGGATTGCGCTGGTCACTGGGGGTCCGGACGGACGGGCAGACCTGTTCCGCCCCCGCGCGACAGGTCCGTGGCGGGGAGGTCGGCCGTGCTGCCTAGCCGGGGAAGACGGGGATGTCCCGGTGCCGTTCCCGGGTGCGGGGCGCGTCGACGCACGCGGTGATGCCGGGCGTGAGCCGCAGGGGCGCCCGGTGGTCCAGGGCGACGGCGTACGCGTCGCCGTGACGGGACACATTGCCGTCGGCTGCCTGCTTGCCGAGCAGACCGTCCGGGTCCCCGGTGGGCGCGGGCCGGCCGGGGGCACCCACGGCGGCGGTGCCGTGCCGGGCCAGGGTGTGCGTCACGGGCTGCGGCACGGAGATGGCCCCCGGGCCGTACCAGGCGACCGGCGCCGGTGCGCCGACGGCGGAACGGTCCGCGTGAGCGTGGGCCCGGGCGCCGGCGTGCCGCTGCTTCTGCCCCACCGGGGCGAACACCGTCGCGTCACCGTGCCCCTGCGGGCGAGGCGCCGCCGACTGCGGCTCCGACGCCAGCTGGACGGGCGCGTCCGGGACTTGGGTCAGGTCGGGCAACGGCAGGGTGGGCTCGGATGTCCGTGGCTTCTCGACGGCTCGGGCGGCCGCGGCCTCAAGGGACCGGGACACCGTGGTCACCACGTCGCGCACGGGCGTGACGGACTGTTCACCGACCTTGCGCACGGGGGCGGCCACGCGCTCGGTGACCGTGCGGACCACCCGTACCGGGTTCTCATGGCCGGTCTCTCCGGGCCGCGCCGAAGTCACCTTCGCCGGCAGCGGGGTTCCGTCGGCCGCGTGCGCCTGTTCACCGCAGAGGAATCCCAGCGCGAACAGTCCGCCCACCAGCAGCGCCAGTTGGAGCGCACGCCGTCCCGCCGCCGTACGCAGCATGCGCACGGCGATACCAAGGAAGGCTGCTGGGAAGGTCAAGGAGACGGACATCCTCGGATCGGCACGGCACGGGCTCCACCGATCCTTGCACGGCACGCCCGAGGCGGCGCAACCCCCCCTTCCCCATGGGTACTCATGTCCGTTTTCCCCTCTTCTGCATCGCTACTTCTGCATCCCTCTTTTCCCGTTCCCCTCCTCTTTCGTGCCCGGCGTCACACGGTGTCCGGTATCGGCAGCGGCCGCTTCTCGAGTGCCGCGGCCATGACCTCGGGGAACAGACCGGGCGTACAGGCGAAGGCCGGTGCACCGAGCGCGGCGAGCGCCGCCGCGTGCTCCCGGTCGTATGCGGGCGCGCCCTCGTCCGACAGCGCGAGCAGCGCCACGAACTGCACCCCGGACGCCTTCATCGCCGCCACCCGCTTGAGCATCTCGTCGCGGATGCCGCCCTCGTAGAGGTCGCTGATCAGCACGACCACGGTCTCGGCGGGCCGGGTGATCTGGGACTGGCAGTAGGCGAGCGCCCGGTTGATGTCCGTACCGCCACCAAGCTGGGTGCCGAAGAGGACGTCGACCGGGTCGTCCAGCTGGTCGGTGAGGTCGACCACCGCCGTGTCGAAGACGACCAGCCGGGTGCTGATCGACCGCATGGAGGCGAGGACCGCGCCGAACACGGACGCGTAGACCACCGACGCGGCCATCGACCCGGACTGGTCGATGCAGAGCACGACCTCCTTCTTCACCGACCGCGCGGCGCGCCCGTATCCGACGAGCCGTTCCGGCACCACCGTGCGGTACTCGGGCAGGTAGTGCTTGAGGTTGGCCGCGATGGTGCGGTTCCAGTCGATGTCGTGGTGGCGCGGCCGGCTGATGCGCGCGCTGCGGTCGAGGGCGCCGGTGAGGGTGGCCCGGGTACGGGTCGCGAGCCGCTTCTCCAGGTCCTCGACGACCTTGCGCACGACCGCGCGAGCCGTCTCCTTCGTCGTCTCCGGCATCGCCTTGTTCAGCGAGAGCAGCGTGCCGACCAGGTGCACGTCCGCCTCCACCGCCTCCAGCATCTCCGGCTCCAGCAGGAGTGAGGCGAGGCCGAGCCGGTCGATGGCGTCGCGCTGCATGACCTGGACGACGGAGGCCGGGAAGTACGTGCGGATGTCCCCGAGCCAGCGGGCCACGGACGGTGCCGAGGCTCCGAGTCCCGCTGAACGGTCCCGGCCCGCCTGCGGTTTGTCCTCCTTGCCGTAGAGCGCGGCGAGGGTGCCGTCCATCGCCGCGTCCCGGCCGGACAGCGCGCATCCGGTGCCGTCGGCCTGGTCGCCGCCGAGCACCAGCCGCCAGCGCCGCAGCCGCTCCCGCACCGGATCGTCCGTGTCCGGCGGCATCGACTCGCTCCTCATGCGCCCACCTCCGCAAGGCTGTTGTCGTCCGTCGTCTCGAACAGGTCGTCCAGTCCGAGCAGCAGTCGCAGCACCGGCAGTACGGCGTCGGCGCGCTCGGTGTCCGGCTCGGCGGCGAAGCCGGGTGGCACGGCGCCGTGGGCGGCCCGCCCGGCCGCCCCATCTCCCGGTCCGCGCCGGACCAGTTCACCGAGCGTTCTGCGCACCCCCGGCTCATACGCCGCGAACGTGCGCCGCAGCAGCGGCAGTACGTCCGTGAACGCCGCCGCCGGCACCCCGGTCAGCCAGCTGTCCACCAGGCCGAGCAGCCGCTCGTCGTGCACCAGCAGCAGCCCTCCCCCGCCGCCGACGAAGCCCTCGATCCAGGCGGCCGCGTCGGCGGGCGGCGTCCCCGGCGACAGCGCGAGCCCCATCAACCGCGCGGCCTCCTCGGACCGCAACGCGCCGTCGTCCAGCAACAGCCGCACCGCCCGCCCCCGAAGCACACCGGGCACGCTGTCCCGCAACGACAAGGTCCGCAGGACGGCCCGCCAACGGTCCCGCAGATCACCTTGCCCGGCACCGGTGCCGTCGTGCGTGGCTGCGGGCAGCCGTGCGGCTGGGACGGCACGGGTGGGCGCAGCGACACCGGCACCCGCACCGGCGTCGGCGGGCTCCTGCCCACCGGCACCCACGCCCGGGCCGCCCCGACCCCCGGCACCGACGCGCTCCACCGCACCCGCGCCGCCGCCACCGACAGCGCCACCGGCACCGGCACCGGCACCGGCACCGGCACCGGCACCGGCACCGGACAGCGTCTCCGTCAGGAGCCCCACTGCCGTGTGCACGGCGTCCACGTGGCCGCGCATCTCGTCCGCCGCGTCCCTGTCGAGCGCGGCGCACGCCGGGGGCAGGCCGACGAAGATGCGCTCGGCGAGACCCGCGGCGACACCCGCCAGTGCACGGGTGTCCGTGCCGCGTACGTCGCCGTAGCGCAGGGAACGGACCAGGGCGGGCAGGGCCTGGGCGAGATGGCCGACGTCCGCGTCGAGCGCCGCGCGGTCGGCAAGTACCCGCATGACGACCGGCAGGGCGTCCGGCAGACCGGCGAGCAGGCACTGCTCGGCTAGCGCGGTGACGTCGGCGAGGGCGCCCGCGCCGGTCGCGTCGGCCTCGGCCTTGGCCTGCGCAGCGGCCAGTACGGTCGTCCCCCACACGCCCGCCTCGGCGACCCGCACCGACAGCTCCGGCTCCCAGCGCAGCCGCCAGGTCTCCCGGAACGTGCCCGTGTTCCCCCGGGACCGCGCGGGCTCGCCCCAGCCGATGCCGAGCAGCCGCAGCCGGTGCAGCAGCCTGCTGCGGCCGGCGTCGGTGTCGCCCCGCAGGTCCAGCTCCAGTTCGCGCTCCAGTGCCTCCGGTTTGAGTCGCAGCGCACGCTGTTGCCGGGCCAGATCGCGCTGCAGCGGTACCGCCGGCGCCGACTCCGGGACCTCGCCGAGGACATCGCCGACCACCAGCCGGTCGTGCACCAGCGCCAGCGGCACGTCCGAGCCCTCGCCCATCACCGCGCGCACCGCGTCGGTGGTCTCGCCCAGCCCGGGCAGCGGGCGGCCGCGCAGCGCCGCCAGGGTCTCGGCGAGCCGGACGGCCTCGATGACATGGGCGGAGGAGACGACCCGGTCCTCCTCGCGCAGCAGCCGGGCCACCTTGGTCAACCACCGCTCGACCGGCCGGTCCGGGGCGTGGAACAGATGGCCGTACCAGCCCGGCGAGTCGATGCCCGCGCCGTATCCGCTGGACCGGGCGAGCCGGCGGTGGGTCCAGGGCACCCAGGTCAGGTCGGTCTTGACCTTGGGCAGCCCCTTCAGCAGAGCCCGGTCGGCGGCGACGGTGGTCTTCTCGCGCAGCGCGGGCACATGCCAGGCGCCACAGACCACGGCCACCTCGTCCGCGAACTCCTTGCGTGCCGCGCGCAGTCGGAGCCGCATGTGCGCCTCGCGGACGAGGTCCCGGGCGTGCCCGCCCGCTCCGTACCGCTCGCGGAGCGCGCCCATGGCATCGGCCAGCGCGGCGAACGCGGCGTAAGGGTCCCGCTCGCCCGGGCCCCGGTGCTCGACGACGTCCTCCCACCAGCGTTCGGGATCGTCGTATCCGGCGGCCTCGGCGAGAACGGCGAGCGGGTCGACCCGGACCTGCTCCTCGGTGTCCCGACTCTGGTCGGTGTCCCGACTCTGGTCGGTGTCCCGGTTCTTGTCGGCGTCCCGGCTGTCGTCGTCTTTCTGCGGATCCGCGGCGGTCTCCTCGGCACCGGGTCCGGCCGGCGGTCCGCACCCGGCGGGAGCCTCCTTCTCCTTCTCGCTCTCCTCCCACGCGAGCGTGTGCGCGGCCGGCAGGTCGATGAAGTGGGCCGGGACGCCATGCTCCAGGGCCCAGCGGATCGCCACCCATTCGGGGCTGAACTCGGCGAAGGGCCAGAAGGCCGAGCGTCCTGGCTCGTCCACGGCATGGGCGAGCAGGGCGACCGGAGGTCGCAGGTCCGGGTCGGCGGCCAGCGGGATCAGTGCATCGGCCTCGGGCGGGCCCTCGATCAGGACGACGGCCGGCCGGGCGGCGTCGAGCGCGGTGCGCACCGCGCGGGCGGAACCGGGACCGTGGTGCCGCACCCCCAGGAGGAGCGGCCCGGAGTCATGGGCCTTGGGCCAGCGCGTGTCGTTCATGCGCTCACCTCCCGGCACGCGCGGTAGAAGTCCGTCCAGCCCTCGCGCTCGCGGACGACGGTCTCCAGGTACTCCTGCCAGACGACCCGGTCGGCCGCCGGGTCGCGCACGACGGCGCCGAGGATGCCGGCGGCGACATCGCCCGGGCGCAGGACGCCGTCACCGAAGTGCGCGGACAGGGCGAGGCCGTTGGTGACGACGGAGATCGCCTCGGCCGTGGAGAGTGTGCCGCTGGGCGACTTCAGTTTGGTGCGGCCGTCGGCGGTGATGCCGTCGCGCAGCTCGCGGAAGACGGTCACGACTCGCCGGATCTCCTCGATGCCGTCGGGCGCGGCCGGCAGGTCGAGGGAGCGGCCGATCTGGTCGACGCGGCGGGTGACGATGCCGACCTCTGCGTCGGCGCTCTCCGGCAGCGGCAGCACCACGGTGTTGAAGCGGCGGCGCAGCGCGCTGGACAGGTCGTTGACGCCTCTGTCCCGGTCGTTGGCGGTGGCGATGAGGTTGAACCCGCGGACCGCCTGGACCTCCTGGCCCAGCTCCGGAATGGGCAGGGTCTTCTCGGAAAGGATCGTGATCAGCGTGTCCTGTACATCGGCCGGGATACGCGTCAGCTCCTCCACGCGGGCCGTCATACCCTCGGCCATGGCGCGCATGACGGGGCTCGGCACGAGGGCGTCGCGGCTCGGTCCGTGCGCGAGCAGCTGCGCGTAGTTCCAGCCGTAGCGGATCGCCTCCTCCGGGGTGCCGGCCGTGCCCTGCACCAGCAGGGTCGAGTCGCCGCTGACGGCGGCTGCCAGGTGCTCCGACACCCAGGTCTTGGCGGTGCCGGGTACGCCGAGCAGCAGGAGGGCGCGGTCGGTGGCGAGCGTGGTGACCGCGACCTCGACGATCCGGCGCGGGCCCACGTACTTGGGTGTGATCACCGTGCCGTCCGGCAGGGTGCCGCCGAGCAGATACGTCGCCACCGCCCACGGCGACAGTTTCCAGCGGGCCGGGCGCGGGCGGTCGTCCTGCGCGGCGAGCGCGGTCAGTTCGGCGGCGAAGGCGTGCTCGGCGTGCGGGCGCAGCGCCTGTGCGCTTTCGCCGTCGCTCGGTTCGGCGGTGGTCGGTCGCACGGACGTGGATGTGGCAGACGCAGACGTGGCAGACATGGCAGACATGGCTGAGGCCCCCTCCAGCTCGGCCGGTTCGGATCTGGCATCCACCGTGCACCACGCCACTGACAATCGCTCTGACCTGCATAAATGCCCGCTCCCGGCCGATTGTCAGTGGCGGGACCTACCGTCGGTGGCATGACTGAGCAGGGGGTGCGCTGGAGCGCGGAACAGGTGCTGTCACTGGCGCCTGACGCCGCGTCACGCAAAGCGGGAGGCAAGCTCGGCACGGCCGGTCCGTGGTCCGAGGCGGGCAGCGGAGAGGGGACGGTGTGGGGGCTGTGCAAGGGCAGTGGCAGCAGGCCGTATCAGACGGTGGTCGATCTCGCGGACACAGCCGGGCCGGCGTACAAGTGCAGTTGCCCGAGCCGTAAGTTCCCGTGCAAGCACGCGCTCGGACTGCTCCTGCTGTGGGCGGCCGACGACGGCTCGGTGCCGGCGTCGGCCGAGCCGCCGGACTGGGCCGAACAGTGGCTCGCGAGCAGACGCGAGCGCACCGAGGGCAAACGGGCACGGGGCGAGGGCAGTTCGGGATCCGGGGCCGCCGATCCCGAGGCGGCGCGACGGCGGGCCGAACGCCGGGCCGAGCGGGTCACCGCGGGCGCGACGGAGCTGGAGCAGCGCCTCGCCGACCTGCTGCGCGGCGGCCTGGCCACGGCCGAGCAGGCGGGGTACGGCCTGTGGGACGAGACGGCGGCCCGCATGGTCGACGCACAGGCACCGGGACTCGCCGCACGTATACGGGAGTTGGGGGCGATCCCGGCGTCCGGCGCGGGCTGGCCGGCCCGGCTGCTGGAGGAGTGCGCGCTGCTGCACCTGCTCGACCAGGGCTGGCTGCGCCGCGACCGGCTGCCGGACGCCCTCGCGGCCACGGTCCGCTCCCGGCTGGGCCTGCCCGCCACGGCGGACGGAGCGCCGGTCCGCGACCACTGGCTGGTCCTCGCCCAGTACGACTCGGTGGACCCGAAACTGACGACGCGCCGGATATGGCTGCACGGCGCCGCGTCGGGCCGCACCCGGCTGCTGCTGTCCTACGGCGCGGCCGGCCGGGCTCCCGACCTGTCCCTGCCGGTGGGGCTGGCCCTGGACGCGGAGCTGTCCTCCTTTCCGGGTGCCGGTCAGTCCCGGTCCGCCCTGGGTGAGCGGTTCGCCCCGCCCGCACCGGCCGGGTTCCGCCCACCGGGCACGACCACGGCCGAGGCGGCCGCCCAGTACGGCAAGGCGCTGCGCGACGACCCCTGGCTGGAATCGGTCCCGGTGACGCTGGACCGGGTGGTACCGGTCCCGGACGGCGACCTGTGGCAGCTGGCCGACGCCGACACGGACCGCGCCCTGCCGCTGACCCGGGCCGCCCGCTCCCGCCCCGGCCTGTGGCGTCTGGTCGCGCTGTCCGGCGGCGCCCCGGTCACGGTCTTCGGCGAGTGCGGCCACCGCGGCTTCACCCCGCTCACGGCCTGGCCACGGAGCACGGGCGAGGCGGTACCGCTGTGCTGACGGCTCCTCCAGGAAGACGACGCCGACAAGGCGACACCGGCAACCGGACCGACGCAGGGAAGGGAACGCGATGAACGGGACATCCTCCACCGACGCGGCCACCGCTGCTGCCCTCAGCTCCTGGGAAGACCTGGTCACCACCGCTCTCCTCGGCACCGACCGACGCCCCGCCGCCTACGGCGGATCCGGCCGGGAGGCCCCCCTGGCGCTGCTCGACGAGGCCGCCATGGCGACCGTACGGCGGCGGGCCGGGCTACGACCCGCACACGCGGCCCGGCGGCCGGAACCGGCGCCCGGGGATCCGCGCCCGGCCCTGCCCGCCGCCGCGGCCCGCAGGCTTGCCACGCTGCTGGCCGACCGCTCCGGCGGCGGGACCGGTGGCCGCCGGGGCAGCTCACCGGACCTCATGGAGCTGCTCCCGCAGTGGCTCGCGACGGCCAACGCGCACGGGTACGCGGCACCCCCGCAGACACTGCCCGCCCTGCTGGACGCGGCCCGGGATCGTACGGACCTGCGCCCTGCCGCGCTGTCGTTCGCGGGCCCGCGCGCGCTGTGGCTGGCCCGGCTGAACGCGGACTGGCGGTTCGCCCTGCGCGCGGCCCCCGGCGGCGGCGCCGCACTTCCCGACCCCGAGGACGCCGAGGCGGTGCGCCGGCTGTGGCAGGAGGGACTGTTCGCCGAGCGGGCGGCCCTGCTGGGCGCGCTGCGCACCGGCACGCCCGCACGCGCGCGTGAACTGCTGGCGTCGACCTGGCCCACGGAACGGGCGGAGGACCGGCTGATGTTCCTCGACTCGCTGCGTACGGGCCTGTCCGCCGCCGACGAGCCATTCCTGGAACAGGCGTTGGGCGACCGCAGCCGCAATGTGCGGGCCACGGCGGCGGAACTGCTGTCGGCGCTGCCCGCTTCGGCGCTCGCCGCGCGCATGGCCGTACGGGCCGCGGCGTGCGTGGCCCTCGACCGTACGGAGGACGCGCCGGCGATCGTGGTGGAACCACCGCTCGAGTGCGACTCCGGTATGGAACGCGACGGTGTGGTGGGCCCGCCCCCTGCGGGCAGAGGGGAACGGTCATGGTGGCTGGGGCAGTTGGTGGAGTCCGCCCCGCTCGGCACCTGGCCGGGACGGCTCGGTGGCCGGACGGCGCGCGAGATCGTGGCGCTGCCGGTGACGGACGGCTGGCGGGACGAGCTGCACGCGGCCTGGTGCCGGGCCGCGGTACGGCAGCGGGACGCCGAGTGGTCGAGGGCGCTGCTCGGTTCGCCGTCGGCGCCGGAGGCCGGCGGGCCGGGCGCGGTGTCGCTGGCCGAGCGGGCGAAGTTGCTGGCCGCCCTGGAACCTGTGGAACGGGCGGACTGGGTAGCAGGGTTCATCGCGACACACGGTCTGTCGGAAGCGTTCCAACTGCTCGGGGTGTGCGCGGTGCCCTGGGCCGTGCCGCTGGGCCGTGCTGTCGTCGACGCGCTCAACATCGCGCGCGACGCGGGCAGTTACCCGTGGAGCTTCAGCGGCGTGATGGGGCTGGCCGAGCGCTGCCTGGATCCCGCGCAGGCCGTCCGGCTGGAGGGGCTGCTGGCGATACCCGACGAACGGGAGGACGCCGCGCCGGGGGCCGGCGGGTACTGGGCGGAGGCGTTCCAGCGGCTGGTCACCACCTTGCGGTTGCGGGCGGACATGGCCCGCGAGTTGGCGCCGGACCAGCCCCCGCTCACCCAACCGTCGGTTCAGCCGCCGGACGCGGCCGACTGACGGACGTTCTCCCGCACCCACTCCACGATCGACGCGGTCGTCGCACCCGGCGTGAAGATCTCCGCGACGCCCTTCTCCTTCAGCGGCGCGATGTCCTCTTCCGGGATGATGCCGCCGCCGAAGACGAGGATGTCCGCGGCGTCACGCTCCTTGAGCAGGTCGATCACCTTGGCGAACAGCGTGTTGTGCGCGCCGGAGAGGATGGACAGGCCGATCGCGTCGGCGTCCTCCTGGATGGCGGTGTCGACGATCTGCTCCGGCGTCTGGTGGAGCCCGGTGTAGATGACCTCCATACCGGCGTCGCGCAGGGCGCGCGCGATGACCTTGGCCCCGCGATCGTGGCCGTCGAGCCCCGGCTTGGCCACCACCACGCGGATCGGACCGGCTGCCACACCCATCACTGCCTCCATCAAACGACCCCGGAAGCGATCGCTTCCGTCCGTAACGACAAGTACCGCACTTTTGGCGCGTCCCGCCACCGCCGCGAAGTGAACGAACGTTATCTCCAGCATCCCGCAACCGGCAGTTTTACGGTGCGCAGCGAGGGGGAAATCACATGATGGGACATGAGGGCACACGGGGGATCGAGCCGTCCTCGGGTGTGCCGACTGGAGGTCGGCCATGAAGGTCACCGGGGTACTGCCGCTCTTCCTCCCGTTCTGCCGTCGGCTGTGGCCCGGCAGACTGACCGGACTGTCCGTTGCGCTGCTGAAGGCGACCGCCCTCGAAGCCGCGATCCTGGCCGGCCATCTCCTGCTGTATCCGACCGGACTCACCCAGGAGCGCCACTCCCTCGCGCCGGCCCCCCAGGGCGGCACCGCCCAGCTGCCGGTCCGCTCCGGCCCGCCGGTGGTGCTGCTGCACGGTTTCATCGACAACCGTTCGGTGTTCGTGTTACTGCGCCGCAACCTCGCCCAGCACGGCGGGCAGCGCGTCATATCGCTCAACTACTCCCCGCTGACCTGCGACATCCGCGCCGCCGCCGAGTTGCTCGGCCGGCACATCGAGGAGATCTGCGAGCGCACCGGCAGCGACCGGGTCGACATCGTGGGGCACAGCCTCGGCGGGCTGATCGCCCGCTATTACGTGCAGCGCCAGGGCGGCGACCTGCGGGTGCGCACGCTCGTCACGCTGGGTACGCCGCACTCCGGTACCAGCGCGGCACCGCTGGCCAACGCCCATCCGATCGTGCGCCAGATGCGGCCCGGTTCGGGGGTGATCGAGGAGCTGAACCGGCCCGCGCCCGGCTGTCGTACGCGGTTCGTCAGCTTCTGGAGCGACCTGGACGCCGTGATGGTGCCGCTGGAGACGGCCTGCCTGGAGCACCCCGATCTCGACGCGCAGAACGTGCGGGTCACCGGCATCGGACATCTCGCCCTGCCCGTCCACCCCGCGGTGGCGGCCGGGATACGCGAGGCTCTCGACGCCGCGCGCCACGGGGATCGGACGGCCGGCGGTCTGACGGTAGCGTGACGTACAGGTGACGAACAGCCGTCACACATCGAACGCCAATCGAACTCTCGGCCAAACTCGTGTCCGGCACCCCCGAAACACCGCCGAATGCCCGTTTCCCCTCAACGCGAAACCAGCTGAAGATTGTCGCGCCCAGGTACCGGCGGGTACAGTCGCCGCACTGCTCTGGCAGCCCCTGTTGTCGAGGCGAAAGAGAAGTTGGTGAACGACCGTCACCCGTCGGGGATCATGACGACCCCGGCCCGGGCTTCCGACGCCTCCGCCGCGCACTACGCGCCGTACGGAAGCCATGAAGCCCCCTACGGTGACCTCACCACATACGGCGGCTACGGCACCACCGGTTTTCCGGACAGCACCGGCTCTTTCTCCACCGATCCGCTCTTCGGCAGCCTGCCCGGCCAGCAGGACACCGGCGTGTACGACACCACGCAGTGGCAGACCGGCCCGACCCCGCACTACGACCCGTACGCGGCCCACCATGCCACCTACGGCTCCGGCGTCCACGACACGACCGCCTGGACGGTCCCCGCCCAGGCGACGGGCAATGACATCAGCGGCCAGTGGGACGCGACCGCGTGGCTGCAGCCCGACCAGTCCGGTGTCGCCGAGCCGACCCAGCAGTGGGAGTGGGGCACCCAGACCTTCGAGTCGGGCACGTACGACGCCACGCAGTGGAACTCGGGTGGCCAGGCCGTGCCCGCGCAGGCTGCCGAACCGTTCGGCCAGTACCCCACCGGCGCCTTCGCGCAGGTGCCGTACGAGCAGCAGGTGCCGTACGAGGACCATGCGCTGTACGCGGACGGGACGTCGTACGAGGACAGCGTCTTCGGTGAACAGCCGTCCGGGGACGACGAGTCGGGTGCCACGGGCCTACTGCCCGCCGCGACCGATCTGCTGGACGACCAGGAAGAGGCCGCTCCGGCTCCGGCGGGCCGCGCCGGCTCGCGCGGTGCCGCGCGTTCCCGCCGTCGTACGCCCGCCAAGCGCTCCGCGCTGCTGACCGTCGCCGTGCCCTCGGCCTGTGTGATGGGGGTCGCCGGCATCGCCGCCGCCTCGGTCGGCGCTCTGACCGACGACAGCAAGGACACCACCGCCTCCGCCTCGGACGCGCAAGCGGTCAAGCCGTCCGCCGCCAACAGCAAGCTGGACTCCCAGCTCACGACCCTGTCCGCCGGCGCCGAGAACTTCGCCGACCGGGCGAGCCGCACGCAGGAGCGGCTCGACCTCAAGAACCAGCAGGCGCAGGAGAAGAAGAAGGCGGCCGCGGCGGCCGCACTCAAGGAGCGGATGCGCCCGAAGTTCGTGCTGCCGGTCACGCAGAAGGGGCTCAGCGCCTACTTCGGCCAGGCGGGCGTGAACTGGATGTCCGTGCACACGGGCATCGACTTCCCGGTCTCCTACGGCACCACGGTGATGGCCGCGACCGACGGCGTCGTCTCCACCAAGTGGAACAGCGCCTACGGCAACATGATGATCGTGACGGAGAAGGACGGCACGGAGACCTGGTACTGCCATCTGTCCAGCTACCAGGTCTCCTCCGGTACGAGCGTCAAGGCCGGCCAGCCGATCGCCTTCTCGGGCAATTCGGGCAACTCCACAGGCCCGCACCTCCATTTCGAGGTGCGCCCCGCGGGCGGGGCGGCGATAGACCCGCTGCCGTGGCTGCGGAGCCACGGACTCGATCCGACCTGAGCATCAGAGGGCCCTTGCCGACGGCGAGGGCCCTCTGCCTTACAGCTTCTCGACCGGCGCGTACCGCAGCAGCAGGCGCTTCGGCTTGGTGTCGCCGAAGTCGACCGTCGCCTCCGCGTTCGCTCCCGTGCCCTTCACCGCGACGACCGTGCCGAGCCCGAACTGGTCGTGGGTGACCCGGTCCCCGACGGCCAGCGCGACCACCGGCTTCTCCGCCGTGCGCCGCGTGGCGAACCCGGACGCGCCCGACGCCGAGGAGCGCGAGCGGGTCGAGGACAGCGAGGCAGCGATCCCGGAGGCCGGTCCGGAGGACACCGGCGCCGTCGCTCCCGTCCGCTTCCACTCCACATGGACGGGCGGGATCTCCTCCAGGAAGCGGGAGGGCGGGTTGTACGACGGCTGGCCCCAGGCGCTGCGCATCGCCGAGCGTGTGAGGTAGAGCCGCTCTCGCGCGCGCGTGATGCCGACGTACGCCAGGCGCCGCTCCTCCTCCAGTTCCTTGGTCTGGCCGAGGGCACGCATGTGCGGGAAGACGCCGTCCTCCATGCCGGTCAGGAAGACGACCGGGAACTCCAGGCCCTTGGCGGTGTGCAGGGTCATCAGGGTGATGACGCCGGAGCCGTCCTCGTCCTCGTCGGGGATCTGGTCGGAGTCGGCGACCAGCGCGACCTTCTCCAGGAAGTCGGCCAGCGTGCCGGCCTCTCCCTCCTCGCGCTCCTGCTCGAACTCCAGGGCCACGGCGGCCAGTTCCTGGAGGTTCTCGATGCGGGTCTCGTCCTGCGGGTCGGTGGAGGCCTGCAACTCGGCCAGATAGCCGGTGCGTTCGAGCACCGCCTCCAGGACGGTGGCCGGTCCCGCGCCGGACTCGACGATCGTACGGAGGTCCTCCATCAGCGTGTTGAACCGCTTGACGGCGTTGGTGGAGCGGGCCGCCATGCCGTAGGCCTCGTCCACGCGCTTGAGCGCCTGCGGGAAGCTGATCTTCTCGCGCTGCGCGAGGGCGTCGACCATCGCCTCGGCACGCTCGCCGATGCCCCGCTTGGGGACGTTGAGGATACGGCGCAGCGGGACGGAGTCCTCGGGGTTGGCGAGGACGCGCAGGTAGGCGAGGACGTCCCGGACCTCCTTGCGCTCGTAGAAGCGGACGCCGCCGACGACCTTGTAGGGCAGGCCGACGCGGATGAAGACCTCTTCGAAGACACGGGACTGGGCGTTGGTGCGGTAGAAGACCGCGACGTCGCCCGCCTTGGCCTCGCCCGCGTCGACCAGGCGGTCTATCTCGTCGGCGACGAACTGGGCCTCGTCGTGCTCGGTGTCGGCGACGTAGCCGGTGATCCGCGCGCCCTGGCCGGCGTTGGTCCACAGGTTCTTCGGGCGGCGCGACTCGTTGCGCTCGATGACCGCATTGGCGGCGGACAGGATGGTCTGCGTGGAGCGGTAGTTCTGCTCCAGCAGGATCGTCGTCGCGTTCGGGTAGTCCTCCTCGAACTGGAGGATGTTGCGGATTGTCGCGCCGCGGAAGGCGTAGATCGACTGGTCCGCGTCACCGACGACACAGAGTTCGGCGGGCGGGATGTCGTACTCACCGGGCGGGGTGCCGGCTTCGTCGGCGCGTGCGCCGGTGCCGACCAGCTCGCGGACCAGGGCGTACTGGGCGTGGTTGGTGTCCTGGTACTCGTCGACCATGACGTGCCGGAAGCGGCGGCGGTAGTGCTCGGCGACGTCCGGGAAGGCACGCAGCAGGTTGACCGTCGTCATGATCAGGTCGTCGAAGTCGAGTGCGTTCGCCTCGCGCAGCCGCGACTGGTAGAGCGCGTAGGCCTGGGCGAGGGTCTTCTCGAAGCCGTCGGTGGCCTGGGCGGCGAAGTCCTCCTCGTCGATCAGCTCGTTCTTCAGGTTGCTGATCTTCGCGCTGAACGACTTCGGCGGGAAGCGCTTGGGGTCGAGGTCCAGGTCCCGGCAGACCAGGGCCATCAGGCGCTTGCTGTCGGCGGCGTCGTAGATCGAGAACGACGAGGTGAAGCCGAGCTTCTTGCTCTCCCGGCGCAGGATGCGCACGCACGCGCTGTGGAAGGTCATCACCCACATCGCGTTCGCGCGCGGGCCGACGAGGTGCTCGACGCGCTCCTTCATCTCGCCGGCGGCCTTGTTGGTGAAGGTGATCGCGAGGATCTGGCCCGGGTGAACATTCCGCTCGGCGAGCAGGTGGGCGATGCGGTGGGTGAGCACACGGGTCTTGCCGGAGCCGGCGCCGGCGACGATGAGCAGCGGGGAGCCGGCGTGCACGACCGCGGCGCGCTGGTTCTCGTTCAGCCCCTCCAGGAGGGCCGCCGGGTCGATCGCGGGACGGGGGGCGCCGTCGCGGTAGTAGGCGTCCCGGTCCGGCGGCACGTCGAACTTCCCGCCGAACAGATCGTCCGGAAGCGGCTCCGGAGCGTGATCGTCCTCGGGCGGTGGCGGGTGCTCCTCCTCGCGCCCACGAGGGGCCTGGAGGTCCGCCAGGAAGCTGTCGTCAAAGAGGCTGCTCATCGCTCTCCGAGTCTAGGGCGCCCCACCGACAACCGGTCGCCGTCCCCGGAACATGGCCGGGTTTCGAGGAGGGTCGGTCCTCGCGTCCGAAGGGCCGCCCTCCGCTTACGCTGCGGAACCACCCCATGACACAGCTGCGAAACTCGCGTCAGGTCACGAAAATGTATCGGACATATCGCGCACCAACCTTCACAGGAGTCACACGAGTTGGCTAGCGTGCGTCCGGGCCGTACGACCCCTACCGGCGAGCCTCGCCGGGCCGCACGGCCTCCGCCGAGTCCGGCGTGCCCGCGTGGCGCCCGGAGCCGGGGACCCACCGATCCCGGGGTGAATCGGCCGACTCCCGCCCGGGACGACGCCGTAGGGCAACCCTTCCGAACCACCGCCCGAACCCGACAGCTAACCCGGTAGGCGGCCCACTGGAAGGAGGCGCCTCCCTTGGCGTCGCATCGCAAGCCACGCCCCGGCGGGACCATCGGGGCGGGCCTCCGCACCCCCGCTCTCGCCACCGCCGCCCTCACCTCCATGGCCGTGCTCTCGCAGACCGCCGAGGCCGCTCCGGGAACCGATCACACCAAGCCGAGCATGGAGGAGGTCGAGAAGAAGGTCGACGACCTCTACCGGCAGGCGGAGTCGGCCACCGAGAAGTACGACGCGGCCAAGGAGCGCGCCGGCAAACAGCGCGGGCGCGTCGACGCCCTCCGCAACGAGGTCGCGCGGCGCACCGACCGCCTCAACAAGGCCCGCGAGGAACTGGGTTCCTTCGCCGCGGCCCAGTACCGCTCGGGCGTGGCCGCACCCCCCACGGCCACTTTCCTGCTCGCGGACAACCCGCAGGACTACTTCGACGAGAGCCAGCTGATGAACCGGCTGACCTCGCGGGAGAAGAGCGCGGTCGACGCCTACATAGGCGAGCAGGCCGCGACCATGAAGGAACGGCGGGACGCCGCGGAGAGCCTGCAGACTCTGACCAGTTCGCAGCACGACCTGCAGACCGCCAAGTCCACCGTCCAGAAGAAGCTCGCCTCCGCACGCGAGCTGCTGTCGCAGCTGACGGCCCAGGAGAAGGCGCGGCTGGCCGAGATCGAGCGGAAGCAGCAGGAGGAGGCGGCGCGCAAGGCGGCCGAGCTGGCGAAGCAGCAGGCGGAGCAGCAGCAGGCGGCCGGCTCGTCGTCGTCCTCGTCCACGGGATCCGGATCCGGGTCTGCTTCTGGTTCCGGTTCTGGTTCCGGTTCGTCGACGGGCTCCGGCTCGGGCGGCTCCTCGACGTCCGGCTCGTACGACACGAAGGCCGAGAAGGCGATCGCCTTCGCCCGTTCGCAGATCGGCAAGCCGTATGTGTGGGGCGCCACCGGGCCGGACTCCTACGACTGCTCGGGTCTCAGCCAGGCCGCCTGGAGGGCCGCCGGCGTCACGCTTCCGCGCACCACGTACGACCAGGTCAACGCCGGCACCACGGTCTCGCTGGCCAATGCGCGGCCGGGCGACCTGGTCTTCTTCTACGACGACATCAGCCACGTCGGCATCTACATAGGCAACGGCATGATGATCCACGCTCCGAAGCCGGGCGCGTACGTCCGCGAGGAGTCGATCTACTACGGCGGCGAATCGATCATCCACAGCGTGGTCCGACCGGGCTGACCGTCGCCGGGCCCGGGGTACGTCCCGGCCTTTCACGCTCCACGCGCGCGTGCTGCGTTTTCCTACGCCCACGCGCGCGTGCCGGTGTTTTTGCGCCCCACGCGCGCGTGCCCTTCCCGGGCAGGCATCCCTCGGCTCCCTGGCATCAACGCATGCCCGGCATCTCAGGGCTGCGCGCGTGGTCGGCGGACCGGCTTCCCGCAGCCGGGGCCGCCGTGCTGGCGACCGGCGTCCTGGCGGTGGGCCTGCATCTGCCGGTGGCGGGGACGGATGACCGTCAGGTCCACAGCACGGCGATGAAGATGTTCGCCGCGGTCAGCAGGCCGACCGTCCCGAACGCGCCCTTGTCGATCTTCTCCTCGTCGCGCTTCACATAGACCAGCCCGAGGATCACGATCAGCAGCGCCAGCTTGACGCCGATCTTGAACGTGTTGACGTGGTGGTGGTCGGCCTGGTTGAGCCCGACCAGGGCCACGCCGGTGACCAGCATGGTCAGCGCGCCGTGCAGCATCCCGGGCACGAACCGGGCCGTGCCCTGGCCCATCGCCTTCATCTGGGTGAGGAAACCGCCGAGCAGCGCGGCGATGCCGATGATGTGCAGGCCGACGAAGAGATGGATGAGTACGTCCATGGGGCCGGAGCCTAACCAGAGGCCCACGTGCCTCGTGTCACCGGGCCCGGCACAGAGCGCGACGATCTTACGCCGCGACTCGCATATATGCGCCCCATAGCATCCCACGCTTCCCGCCCGGCACGCTTTGCGCGCTTCGGTCACCACGCTGTGTGAAGACGACGACTCCAGGACGACGGCACGGTCACATACGGTCACATCCCGGTCTGTCGGGGCCAGTTCCGTACACTCCGTTACCTGCTCGTCACAGGCGGGCCTAGCGTCCTCCCCCAGGTGACCGGCTCCCCACCGCCGCCCGGGCCAGGGGCGGCAGTCGGCCACCACCGCCGAGAAAGGTCCGGCGGCGGCCCGTTTCCCCTGTGCGGGCCGCCGCCGGACGTGACGTACGGAAGGACGTGACGGTCCAGGTGGCAGCGCACCGCAAGCCCCGGCAACGCGCGACCGGTGGGCCTACGGCCCGGACGGCCGTCACTCTCGCCCTGGCGGGCGCGGCCACCGCGACAGGGTTCGACGGGACGGGACACGCCGGGCCACAGCTGACGCCGGCGCAGGTGAAGGCCAAGGTGGACCTGCTCTACCAGGAGGCCGAGGCGGCGACCGAGAAGTACGACGGCGCGAAGGAGGAGGCGGACTCGGCGCAGCGGCGGCTGAACGCGCTGCGGGACGAGACCGCCCGCAAGCAGGACGGTCTCAACTCCGCCCGGGGCGCGCTCGGTTCGTTCGCGACGGCGCAGTACCGCGACGGCGGCTTCGCTCCGGCCGTACAGCTCGCTCTGTCCGGCGACCCCGACCGGTATCTGGACGACGCCGCGTTCGCGGAGCGGGTCGGCCACCGGCAGGCCGCCGCCGTGTCGCAGGTGCGCGAACAGCTTCGGGAAATTGAGCAGTTGCGGGGCGCCGCGCGCGTCGAGCTGACCTCACTGCGGTCACGGCAGGCGCAGCTGAAACGGCAGAAGAAGACCATCACCACCAAGCTGGACGAGGCCCGGCGCTTGCTGGCTGGGCTCACCGCGCGGCAGCGGGCCGAGGTGACCGGTGACGGCGCCGCGCCGGGTCGTGCCTCCCGGTCGGCGTCGGACACCCGGCAGGGGCTGGAGCAGACGGGGCCGGCCATGGCCCCGAACGCCCGTGCCGCGGCGGCCATTTCCTATGCCTACGCCAAGCTCGGCAGCCCCTATGTGTGGGGCGCGACCGGCCCGAACGCCTTCGACTGCTCGGGCCTGGTCCAGGCCGCCTACCGCGCCGCCGGTATCTCCCTGCCCCGCACCACCTACGCCCAGATCGACGCGGGCCGGCGCGTCTCCCGCTCCGAACTCCAGCCCGGGGACCTGGTGTTCTTCTACTCCGGGGTCAGCCATGTCGGCATCTACGTCGGCAATGGGCAGATCATCCACGCCCCGAACCCGTCGGCCCCGGTCCGGCTGGCCTCGGTCGATCTGATGCCGTTCGCGGGGGCGACCCGGGTGGTGTAGGGGCGGGGCCCGTAGGGGTCAGACCAGGCGGCGGGCCGTCGCCCAGCGGGTCAGTTCGTGGCGGTTGGACAGCTGGAGCTTGCGCAGGACCGCCGAGACATGGGACTCGACCGTCTTCACCGAGATGAAGAGCTGCTTGGCGATCTCCTTGTAGGCGTAGCCACGGGCGATCAGGCGCAGCACCTCGCGTTCGCGCTGGGTGAGGCGGTCCAGGTCCTCGTCCACGGGCGGAGCGTCGGTGGAGGCGAAGGCGTCCAGGACGAACCCGGCCAGCCGCGGGGAGAAGACGGCGTCGCCCTCCTGGACACGGAAGATCGAGTCCACCAGGTCGGTGCCGGTGATGGTCTTGGTGACATAGCCGCGGGCACCCCCGCGGATCACGCCGATCACGTCCTCCGCCGCGTCGGACACGGACAGCGCGAGAAAGCGGACGGGCCGCTCGGTGTCCGCGGTCAACGCCGCGCACCGGCGCAGCACTTCGACACCGCCGCCGCCCGGCAGATGGACGTCGAGGAGGACCACCTCGGGCCGGGTCGCGGTGATGACCGTGACCGCCTGGTCGACGTCCGCGGCCTCGCCGACCACCTCGACCCCGGTCTCGGCGGTCTGCCCGATCTCGGCCTGGACTCCGGTGCGGAACATCCGGTGGTCGTCCACGAGCACCACCCGTACGTGCCGCCCGCCGTCTCCGGCAGCCCCGGAACCGGCCGTCCCGGCGGCTCCCGCCGTGCCGTTCGTCTCGGTCGCGTCACTCATGACGTCTTCTCCGCCCTCTCCATCTCCAGCTCGACCTCCGTGCCGCCGCCCGGCACCGGCCGCAGCCGGGCCGTTCCGCCGTTGCGCTCCATGCGGCCGATGATCGATTCTCTGACGCCCATGCGGTCGGCGGGTATCGAGTCGAGGTCGAAGCCCGGGCCACGGTCACGCACGGACACGAAGACCGTCCTTCCCTCGACTTCGGCATAGACCTGTACGGCGCCGCCCTCGCCACCGTACTTGGCGGCGTTCACCATCGCCTCGCGCGCGGCCTGCATCTGCGCGCCGGTCCTCTCGTCGAGCGGGCAGTCACCGACGATGACGACCTCGATGGGCACCCCGTGCTTGTCCTCCACCTCGGCGGCGCTGCGCCGCACCGCCTCGGCGACCGTGTCCGGCTCGTCGGCCTCGTCCTTGCCGGTGCCCTCCGGCTTGTACAGCCAGGTGCGCAGGTCGCGCTCCTGGGCGCGGGCCAGGCGGCGCACCTCGTTCCCGTTGTCGGCGTTGCGCTGGATCAGGGTCAGGGTGTGCAGCACGGAGTCGTGGACGTGGGCGGCGACCTCGGCGCGCTCCTGGGCGCGGATGCGCATCAGGCGTTCCTCGGACAGGTCCTGGGTCATGCGGACCAGATACGGGCCGGCGAGGAGCGTGATGCCGACCAGGACGACGAGGGCCGCCTGGAGGACCGCGCCGAGATGGGCGGCCGAGCCCTGCAACACGAAGATGGCGGAGACACCGGCCGTGACGAGCAGGACACCGCCTGCCGCGCGCAGCAGGGTGAGGGTGCGGCGCCGGCGGCCGACCTCGGCCCAGCGGGCCCGGCGGGCGTTGTCCGCCTGGCGCCAGACGAGGGCGACACCGGCCGCGACGAGGACGGCGGGCAGCAGATACGCCTTGGCCGCGCCGCCCAGATTGACGCTGCCCACGAAGACCATGGACACGATGACCATGAGCAGCAGCGCGACGATCTGGCCCTTTTCGGGTCTGCGGGCCAGGAGTCTGCGGCGGCCGTCCGGGGTGGTCGCGGTGCCGACGAGCGGCTGTTTCTGCTCCCCGACACCGCCGACGCCGAGCGGGACCCAGAACCAGAACGCCGCGTACAGCAGCGCGCCGAGGCCGTTGGCCATGAACAGGCCGACGAAGGCTAGCCGGACCCAGATGACGGGCAGCCCGAGATGCCCAGCGAGGCCCCGCGCCACTCCGCCGAGCCAGCGTCCGTCGCTGCTGCGGTAGAGCTTGCGCGGCGGCCGCGGGTCGTCGACTGGCAGGCTTGCGGCTTCCGGCATGCCAACGATGGTCACATGGCCGGCAGGGCCAGGCATCAGGGTCGGTCCCCGAGACGCCCCTGATCTTCCGCGGAGCCGGGTCGGGGAGCGCCGGACCGGGGCGGTCCGGTGCCGCTCGAACGGTTCCCCGCACCGTCTCAGGGCCGATTTCAGGGTTCGCCCAGGGTCGTCCCGACTGCCGCGGCGGCGGCCGGGCGGTCACCATGGACACATGACGGATCACGAGCACGCCGCGACGGGTCCGGGACCCGGCCCCGGCCCGCGCCCGGCCCCGGGCACCGGACCGACGGATGCCGCGCCCGCCGCGACGGGGAAGACGGGAGCGGCCGGCACCGGCACCGACACACATGCCGACGAACAGCGGCAGGACCAGGACCAGCCGGCCGCCGAGGCCCCCGAGCGTTTCCGGCGCGACCGCCGGCACAAGATGATCGCGGGCGTGTGCGCGGGCCTGGGCCGGCACACCGACATGGACCCGGTGATCTTCCGCGTCACCCTGGCCGTGCTGTCCGCGACCGGTGGCATCGGCCTCATCTTCTACGGCTTCGCCTGGCTCCTCGTGCCGTACGAGGACGAGGAGGAGAACGAGGTCCGCAAGCTGCTGACCGGCCGGGTCGACGGCCAGGCACTCGCCGCCGTGCTGTTCGCCCTGGTCGGCTGCGGAGTCTTCCTGACCATGCTGAGAAACGGCGGGGTGCTGGCCTTCGCCGCGGTGCTCTCCCTGCTGCTGGCGGGCACCGGGTACTGGTCGCGGCGCCGAGGCGCCCCCGATCCCGACCCGCTGGCCGCGCAGGCCGCCGCCGACGCCCCGCCGGAGGCCCAGGCGCCGCCGGTCGTCGCCATCTACCCGTCGTGGTGGCGGGATCCGATCGTCAAGGACGGCACCCACGTCGGCGGCACCGGATATCTGTGGGGGCCCGGCGACAGCCGTGACCGGGACCTCACCTCGGTGATCGACGTCGGCATCGCCACCCCCTGGACCCACCCCGGCTCCATACGGCCGCGGCCCGCCGCGCCCCCGAGACCGCGCGGGCCGCGCTGGATCGGCGGCTGGGTGTTCCTGCTCGCCCTGATGGCGGGCGGCCTGGGCACCGGGCTGACCTGGGACACGCATCCGCTGGGCACCAGCCTGCAGACCGGACTGGCGTGCGCGCTGGCGGTGTTCGGGCTGGGCCTCATGGTCAGCGCGTTCCTGGGGCGTACGGGAGCCGGGACGGTGTTCCTGGGAATCGTCACGGCGGCTCTGCTCGCCGGGGCGTCGGCCATGCCCAAGGACATCACCACCCACTGGAGGGACACCTCCTGGACGCCCGCCGCAACGGCGCAGGTGCGGCCGGAGTACGACCTCGGCACCGGGCGCGGCACCCTCGACCTGAGCCGGGTGCGTCCGGGCAGGGGAAGGACGGTCGCCACGGACGCCCACGTGGGTGCGGGACAGCTGAAGGTGATCGTGCCGGCGGACGTGACCGTGCGGATGAAGATCGATGTGGGAGCGGGCGACATCCGGTTGCCCGGGGAGAACGGGAATGGGAAGGACGTGGACGTGCAGCCGGACAGGCACAAGAGCGTGACGCTGGCTCCGGCCGAGGGCGCCAAGGACGCGGGCACGCTGGACCTCAAGCTCGGCGTCGGCCTGGGAGAGGTGGAGGTCGGTCGTGCTGCGTCATGAGTTCCAGCCCGGGAGGCTGGTCGCCGGGCTTTTCCTCACCGCCACCGGCGTGGTCTTCGCGGGAGACGCGGGCGGGCTGTGGGAGACGCCGTGGTTCGCGGTCGTGCCGCTGATCGTGGGCGGCCTGTGCCTGGCCGGTGCCACGGCGACGGTGGCACGGGGCATACGCAGACGGGGCGGCACGGAGAGCGGCTAGGCGGTCCGGCCCGGTTCGGGCAGATCCTGGCCGGCGTTCGGCCCCTGGCGGACGTACAGGCCCTCCAGGAGCGTGGCCGGACAGCGGCGGGCGGTTTCGACACGGGCTGCGGGGGCGCCGTGGACATTCGCGGCGTGGGCGACTCCGCACATCAGCGGGACCAGGTCGGCGGCGGTCAGGCCGGCGCGTACCACTCCGGCGTCGCGGGCCCGCTCCAGCAGCTCTCTGCCGACCGACGACAGGGTCCGCTTCGGTTCGGTGGTGCGGGGCAGGGTGTCCGTGGCCGCAGCGGTGACCGGGGCCAGGGACGCGTCGGTGACCTGCGCTTCGACGGTGCGGGTCAGGGAGCCGGCCAGGGCGCGGCCGGGGTCGTCGTCGGCCGGCGCCTGCTCGCCCTGGGCGGTGAGGCTTCCATGGTGGGGGTGGCGACGGTTTCCAAGAGTGCCTCGGCCGCGGGGAAGTGGCGACAGACGGTGCCGACGCCGAGGTGGGCCCGGCGGGCGATGTCGTTGAGCTGCAGTGGTGTGCCTTCGCCGACGTGGTCGCGCGCCACCGAGACGATCCGTTCCCAGTTCCGGGCGGCGTCCTTGCGCCTAGCGGTAGCCGCCCAAGTGCTGTCGGCGTCGCGCTCGCCAGGCGGCGTCGACGGAGAGGTAGGGGGCGCCGGCGAGGATCAGGGGGAGCCAGGCCATCAGGTAGGCGAGGTCGTTGCCGTAGTAGTAGGGAGTCGTCGCCCAGCTCACCGTCATCCACAGGCTGAACGAGATCAGCGCGCCGCCGAGCGCGGCCAGCCGGCCGAGCAGACCGAGCAGGGTGCCGATGCCGACGGCCAGTTCACCGAGGGCGATGCCGTAGCCGAAGCCCACGGGGGCCTTCAGGGCCAGGTCGACCAGGGCCGGGATGGCCGCGGAGTCGCGGGCGGCACGCATGGTGTCGCCGATGGACCCGGCACCGCCGGACTTCATGAAGGCGCTGTCGGTGAGCTTGTCCAGGCCGGCGTAGACGAAGGTGACGCCGAGGAAGACGCGGAGCGGCAGAAGGGCGTACTGGGCTGCGGTGTCGCGCCAGCCGCGCGGGCCGTTGAGCCGGTTCATGTGCGTGTCGCTCCGCATACCGTGAGTCATCATCGCCAACCGCCTCTCGCCCGCCGACCCACCCCTCACCTGACCATACGTACGACCAGGGGGCGCAGTTCAATCCCATCCCGGACGTTTTTCCGGAATTCGGGTCCGCGTGCGACCCGTGGCGCGAGGAGGGGCTGGGCAGGGTGCGCCGGATGCGATCGGCGTACGGGGATCACCGGGCGCCGGCGCCCTTCAGACGGTCACCTGGAGGGTTCGGTCGGGCATCGGGACGGTTCAGTCGGTCACCTGGACGATGCACCGGTTGGTGGCCACCCCGGCCGCGGTGACCACCTGCACCTCCACCGCTCCGGGCTCGACATCGGCCGGAACGGGCACGGTCAGAGCGGTGTCGGTGGGGTTGCTGAAGCCGCCCGCGACGGGCACCAGCGGCACGTGCACATCGACCGTGCCGATGCGGACCACCATGCGGGAGAGCCGGTCGGCGCCCTGGGCGCCGGGTGGCACGAAGCCGGCACCGCGGATCTCGATGTCGTCACCGGTGCGGATCGGCCCGTCCAGGTCGCCGGGTTCGCGGACGCGGACCACGGAGAGGACGACCGGGCGGCCGCCCTCGGCGTACTTGCCGGCGAGGTAGGTCGCGGCCGAGATCAGCACCACCACGCCCAGCCCCCAGGGCAGGTCGGGCAGTTGGTCGGGGCGGCGGGCCAGGCGTACGGCGGCGAACAGCAGGGCGACGGCGCTGATGGCGACGTACTGGATGTCGGCGAAGGCGCCCCGGCCGGAGTCGTCGGTGAGCAGGTCGGCGGCACGCGGCCGGTGCGCCGGCACCTTCTGCAGCCGCTGCGCGAGGACCCGCAGGCTCACCACCCGCCGGACCAGGACGGCGATGCCGCAGACCACAGCGAGCACGGTCACGACGCCCGCACCGCGCGCCAGGTCGAGGCCCGAGATCAGCGCGTCGCGTTCGGCGTGGCCGGACGCGCCGGCCAGCCGGGCGGCCAGCAGCAGCACGGCGTAGCCGACGAACAGCACCCAACAGGCGGCCACCGTACGGGAGGTGGACATCCGGTTGTCCTCGCCGATCACCGGGGCCAGCACCCCGCCACGCGCCCGGTGCAGCCAGGAGGCGGCGCTGAGCGTGCCGGCGACGACGAGCGCAGCGGCCAGGGCCGCGGTGCGCGCGCCGGTCCAGCCCGTGCCGACGGCGGTGAGCGCCTCGCCGAGCAGCAGCGCGAGGACCGCGCCCCACACCGCGCACACCGTGCGCCGCCACAGCCGGGCGAGCCTTGCCGCACCCTCCGCGCGGCCGCGTTCGGCGACGGCCTCCGCCCGCTGGGTCAGTTCCTCGGACACCCACTGACGGGACGCCGAGGCCGAGTGCGCCACGGCCGCCGGCAGTCCCTGCCCGGCCGCGAACTCGTCGCGCCGGCGCAGAAACGCGGCGACGGCCCGCCGGTGCCCCTCACGGGCGCCGTGCGGACAGTCCCCGCAGGTGCATCCGCCCCCGTGCATCCCGTCGACATCCGTGCCCAGTCCCGTCTCCTGCACCGCCACGCCCGGCGCCCTCCTTTCCCACGACTCACCGGCCCGGTCGGCGGCCCTGGGATAGAGGGCTTCGCCACCGCGCAACTCCCTTGCGTCGACAGCGAATTGTGCCCTACGGCAGGCCGTCCGGATTCGTCGGGCCGGGTCACGGCGGGTGAACTACGGGCCACCGTGTTGACCCGGCTGCGAGAATTCCCTTATGGCCGAGATCATCCAGCGGGACGGGACCTGGGCCTTCGACGGCAGCACGATCCGGATCACCCCCGGACTGCACCGCTGCGTACCGCTGTTCCGGCAGACGTACGGGGAGATCTCCGTACCGCTGGAAGCGGTCTCGGACGTCGTCTACGAACCCGAGCGCAAGCGCGGCCGGCTGCGGATGCGGCTGCGCGAGGGCGCCGATCCGCTGCTGCAGGCGACGGGCGGGCGGCTGCCGGACCCGGCCGACCCCTACCGGCTGACGGTGGCCGCGGACCGCGGCGGGGTCGCGGAGTACGTCGCCGAGGAGATCCGGCACGCCCTGCTCCTCGACCGGATCCCCAAGGAGCCCACGACCGCCTATCTGCTGCCGGGCCCGCCGGTACCGGTGTCCGTGCGGTCCTCCGACGGCACGGTCTCCTTCGACGGCACGCAGGTGCGCATCGACTGGGCCGACTCCTCCGACCGGGTCAAACGCGCGACCGGCCCGCGGATCATCGCCCTGTGCGATCTGGTGCATGTGGAGTGGCTGCCCAACTCCGGGTTCGAGGACGGCTTTCTGCGGTTCGTGATCCCGGAGACGGTGTTCTCCAAGCTGCCGCCCGAGCGGGACCCCTACACCCTGGATCTGTGGGGCAACGTGCGGCGGGATCTGCTGACCGCGCTGGTCGCGACGGCCGTCACCGCCCGGCTGCCGCATCCCTCCACCCGCGCGGGCGGCGCCGGCGACGGCCGGGAGCGGCAGCGGGCGCTCGTACCGGCGCAGAGCGACCACCAAGACGTACTGCTGCGCCGGCTGCGGGAGTTGGGCGAGTTGCACCGGGACGGGGTGCTCACGGACGAGGAGTTCGCGCGGACCAAGGCGGCCGTGCTGAGAGGTTTCAGCTGAGCAGGTCCGGCCGCCCCCCAGGCCTCAGGTCAGCTGAGCAGGTCCGGCTCGCTGCGGCTGATGTCCTGCCACAGGGGCTGGTAGTTGATCCAGGCCACCAGGTCGCCGCCGAGCTGTTCGCGGGTGGCGACGGCCAGTTTGTGGTCGATGAGGACGGGGCGGCCGGCCGCCTTCGCCATCAGCTGCACCTGGCAGGACCGCTCCATGGACAGGAACCACCAGGCGGCCGCGTCCACCGAGTCGCCGACGGTGAGCAGTCCGTGGTTGCGCAGGACGAGCGCCTTGCGGGAGCCGAGGGCGTCGGCGATCCGGCGGCCTTCCTCGATGTCGACGGTGACGCCGGTGTACGCGTCGTAGAGCGCCACGTCCTCGTAGAAGGCGCAGCTCTCCTGGGTGATGGGGTCGATCAGCTCGCCGAGCGCGGCGAGGGCGCGGCCGTGCACCGAGTGGCAGTGGGCCACGGCGACGACGTCCGGGCGGGCGGCGTGCACCTGGGCGTGCACGGTGAACGCGGCCTGGTTGACGTGGTAGCGGCCCTCGACGACCTGCCCGTCCTGGTTGGCGAGGACGAGATCGCCGACGGTGACGTGCTTGAACGGCATCCCGAACGGGTTGACCCAGAAGCAGTCGCTGTGTTCCGGGTCGCGAGCGGTGATGTGGCCGGATACCCCGTCCTCAAGCCCGGCCCGCCCGAAGATCCGCAGGGCGCCGGCGAGCCGCTCCTTGCGATGCCGGCGTTCGTCCTCGACCGAGTCGTGCATCGGCGGCATGGCGAACTGCAGCTGGTCGGTGGGCAGCGGCAGGGGCGGGGTTTGCCCGTGCATAGGTCCTCCAGCGGGGGAATTGCCGTACGAGCCGGAAGTTACCGCCGGTCAGCGCAAAAGGGCAGAGCTGTTTTGTAAAGATGGCGTACGCGACGGAATCACGACACAGGTTGTCCGGATTACCGGTGAGACTGGCCGGTATGACGCATATGAACTGGGCGGCCTTCACCGCCGCCGCACCCGAGCTGGCGGCGATCACCGAGAAGCGCTTCGGCGCCTTCCGCCACCATGTCCTCGCGACCCTGCGCAAGGACGGCTCGCCGCGCACCTCCGGCCTGGAGGCCGACTTCCGTGCCGGTGAGCTGTGGCTCGGCATGATGGCGGACTCGCTGAAAGCCCTCGATCTGCGCCGCGATCCGCGCTTCGCGCTCCAGGCGAACCCCGGCGACGGCACGGACATGGCCGGCGGGGACGTGCGGATCAGCGGGCGGGCGTACGAGATCGAAGACGGGCGGGCCAAGGACCGGTATGTGAAAGAGGTGGAACCGCCGCAGCCGTTCCACCTCTTCCGCACCGAGCTGACGGAGGTCGTACGGACCTACGTCGAGGACGAGAAGTATCTGGTCGTCCAGGTCTGGAAGCCCTCAGAGCCCCTGCGCACGATCAGGCGCGCATAGGGCCTACTCCCACTCGATGGTGCCCGGCGGCTTCGAGGTGACGTCGAGGACGACCCGGTTGACGTCCCGGACCTCGTTGGTGATCCGGGTCGAGATGCGGCCCAGGACGTCGTACGGCAGCCGGGACCAGTCGGCGGTCATGGCGTCCTCGGAGGACACCGGGCGCAGCACGATCGGGTGGCCGTAGGTGCGGCCGTCGCCCTGGACGCCCACGCTGCGCACGTCCGCGAGCAGGACCACCGGGCACTGCCAGATGTCGCGGTCGAGGCCGGCCGCGGTCAGTTCCTCGCGGGCGATCGCGTCGGCGTCGCGGAGCAGGTCCAGACGCTCCTTGGTCACCTCGCCGACGATGCGGATGCCGAGGCCCGGGCCCGGGAACGGCTGGCGCTGGACGATCTCCTCCGGCAGGCCCAGCTCCTGGCCGACCATCCGGACCTCGTCCTTGAACAGCTTGCGCAGCGGCTCGACCAGCTGGAACTCAAGGTCCTCGGGCAGGCCGCCGACGTTGTGGTGCGACTTGATGTTCGCGGTGCCGGTGCCGCCGCCGGACTCGACCACATCGGGGTAGAGCGTGCCCTGGACGAGGAATTCGACCGCCGGACCCTCGTCCGCGATGATCTCGGCCTGCGCCTGCTCGAAGACGCGGATGAACTCGCGACCGATGATCTTCCGCTTCTCCTCGGGCTCCGAGACGCCCTTCAGCGCGGTGAGGAAGCGCTCCTCGGCGTCCACGACGACGAGCTTGACGCCGGTCGCGGCCACGAAGTCCTTCTCGACCTGCTCGGTCTCGCCCTTGCGCATCAGACCGTGGTCGACGTACACACAGGTCAGCTGGTCGCCGATGGCGCGCGCCACGAGGGCGGCGGCCACGGCGGAGTCCACACCGCCGGACAGACCGCAGATCGCGCGCTTGTCGCCGACCTGCTCGCGGATCGCGGCGACCTGCTCCTCGATCACGTTGCCCGTGGTCCAGGACGGGGTCAGGCCCGCGCCGCGGTACAGGAAGTGCTCCAGCACCAGCTGGCCGTGCGTGGAGTGCATGACCTCGGGGTGGTACTGGACGCCGTAGAGCTTCTGCTCGTCGTTCTCGAACGCGGCGACCGGGACGACGTCCGTGGACGCGGTGACCGTGAAGCCCTCGGGGGCGGCGGAGCAGGCGTCGCCGTGCGACATCCACACGTGCTGCTCGGCCGGGGTGCCCTCGAAGAGCGTGGAGGACGCCTTGGAGACGTGCAGGTCCGTACGGCCGTACTCGCGGGCGCCGGTGTTGTCGACGGTGCCGCCGAGGGCCTGCGCCATCAGCTGGAAGCCGTAGCACATGCCGAAGACCGGGACGCCGGCCTCGAAGAGCGCGCGGTCGATACGGGGGGCGCCCTCCTCGTACACGGACGAGGGGCCGCCGGACAGGATGATCGCCGCCGGGTTCTTGGCGAGCATCTCGGCGACCGGCATGGTGCTCGGCACGATCTCGCTGTAGACCCGGGCCTCGCGGACACGACGGGCGATGAGCTGGGCGTACTGCGCGCCGAAGTCGACGACCAGGACGGTGTCGGGGGTGGCGGCAGTGGAAGTCGCTGATGACACGGGGTGCCTTCTGGTGGTCGGGCGAGGGTCTGTGCTATCGAGTCTAACGGTGTGGACCGGAGGGCCTTCCCTGGACTTCACCGTGGCATACTGCACTCCATGCTCACGCACTCGACCTTCGTCTTTACCTATGGCAACCGGCCCGCCGGCTGCCATGGTCGTGCTGCTTGAGCCAACCGCCAAGCGACTTCCCAGGCGCCCCGGGCCGACAAGGCCCGGGGCGCCTGTCGTTTTCCGGGTTCTGCCGTCCCAGGGCATCCACCTTCCCGATCAAGGAGCCCGAAGTGACCACCACCACCGCGGAAGCGACCATCGCCGACGCCCGTGAGCGCATCGACGCGCTCGACGACCGGATCATCGGCCTCATCCAGGAACGGATGGCCGTGTCCACCGTCGTGCAGGAGACCCGTATCGCCTCCGGCGGCCGGCGAGTGAACCTCTCCCGCGAGATGGAGATCCTCGGCCGCTACCGCGACGCGCTCGGCAAGCCGGGCACCGGCCTCGCCATGACCCTGCTCGAACTGTGCCGGGGCCGCATCTGAGTTCGATCACGTCTCACCCGTACGGCGCGTGACCGGCCCGCGTCTCCCTTCGTTGAGCCGGGTGTCCGTGCCAGCCAGGGGCGGGCCCGAACAGAACCACGCGTGGCTCACTGGAGCGATGAGGCGTACGGGTCGTGCCGTACGCCGTGGGACCTCGCTCCAGGGATGTGACCGGACGGCAGGGGACAGCAGCCCGGTCACCCAAGAGAACGGCCGGCCCCGGGGACGCCCGGGGCCGGCCGGCGGGAACCACCCCTGTGCACCGGGACCCCAGGACCCGCGGCGCACCCCCCGGCGCCGCCCCCAGGCATCGACGCTGCCCTGACGTCGGTGCTGACTGAAAGAAGGGCCCCGCGGCCTCTCCGTCCCGCGGGGCCCTTCGTCATGACCGGAGGGACCCACCTACCAGGCGTGCGTGACTCACGTCACATGAAAATCAGGTGCTGCTGGAGCAACCGTTGAAGGTCCTCGCTGATCAAACCTGCCGAGTCGAAAAGACAGCGAGAGGGACCTGCCTTCGGAGGGGGATGCAGGTCCCTCTTCATTGCTTCGGCGGTACCGTCATTTCTTCGGCGGTACCGCCGGCATCCCCAGGAACGGCAGGCGCAGAGCGCCGAACGCCTCCGCCGGGACCGCCGGGACCTGCGGCTCCACCGGCTTCAGCCGCTCGTACGCCGCACCCGGCGCCGGACGCGGATCCTCCTCGCCCTTGTTCGGCCAGAAGGACATCGCACGCTCGGCCTGCGCGGTGATCGTCAGCGAGGGGTTCACGCCCAGGTTCGCCGAGACCGCGGCGCCGTCCACGACCGAGATGCCGGGGTGGCCGTAGAGGCGGTGGTACGGGTCGATCACCCCCGTCTCCGCGGAGTCGCCGATGGGGCAGCCGCCCAGGAAGTGCGCGGTGAGCGGGGTGCCCATCAGCTCGCCGACGTTGCTGCCGGCGAAACCGTTGATCTCGTCGGCCAGCACGGAGGCGGCCTCCGTGGCGGCCCTGATCTGCTTGGGGTTGGGGGCGCCGTGGCCCTGGCGGGCGGTCAGCAGGCCCTTGCCGACGCCGCCGGGCTTCAGGTACGTCGTCAGGGAGTTGTCCAGCGACTGCATGACCAGGCCGATGATGGTCCGCTCGGACCAGCGCCGGTTGGAGAGGGAGCGCAGGACCAGCAGCGGGTGCCGGGCCGCGTTCGCCAGCCAGGCCAGCGCCCGGGAGGATCCCTCGGCGTAGGGCACCTGGAGGATCGACAGACCGCCCATGGAGTTCGAGCCCTTGCCGTAGCGGACCGGCTCGATGTGGGTGTTCTCGTCGGGGTGGATCGAGGACGTGATGGCGACACCGCGCGTGAAGTCGGCCTGCGGCCGGCCGGTCGCCTTGCGGTAGCGGCGGTTGTCGGTCTGGGCGCCGACCAGCGCCTCGGAGTTGGTGCGGGTCAGATCGCCGAGCCGGGCGGAGAGATACGGCAGCTGGCCGCCGGCCTTCATACGGTGCAGCAGGGTCTGCGTGCCGTAGGTCCCGGCCGCGAGGACGACCCTGCGGGCGGTGAAGAGCCGGCCCCGGCCCTTCTTCTTCTGGTCCGTCGGCAGGGTCGCCACCGCGTACCCGCCCCGTGAGTCGTCCGTGACGGACACGACCGTCGTCATGGGGTGGACCACCGCGCCCCGCTTCTCGGCGAGGTAGAGGTAGTTCTCGTTCAGGGTGTTCTTCGCGCCGTGCCGGCAGCCGGTCATGCACTCCCCGCACTCGGTACAGGCGTTGCGGGCCGGTCCGGCCCCGCCGAAGTACGGGTCCGCCACCTGCCCGCCCGGCTCCGCCTTCGCCGACCCGTCCGAGTCCTTGCCGTCACCGAAGAACACGCCGACCGGGGCGAGATGGAAGGTGTCGCCGACCCCCATCCGCTGGGCCGCCGCCTTCAGATGCACGTCGGAGGGGGTCATGGTCGGGTTGAGCCGTACGCCGAGCATGCGCTGGGCCTGGTCGTAGTACGGCTTCAACTCCTCCTGCCAGTCGGTGATCTGCCGCCACTGGGGGTCGTCGAAGAAGGCCTTCGGCGGTACGTAGAGGGTGTTGGCGTAGTTGAGCGAGCCGCCGCCGACGCCTGCGCCCGCCAGGACCATGACGTTGCCCAGCAGGTGGATCCGCTGGATGCCGTACATGCCGAGCTTCGGGGCCCAGAGGTAGTTCTTCAGGTCCCAGGAGTTCTTGGGCAGGGCCTCGCGGGTGAAGCGGCGGCCCGCTTCCAACACGCCTACCCTGTAGCCCTTTTCGGTCAGGCGGAGGGCGGTCACCGAGCCGCCGAACCCCGATCCGACCACGATGACGTCGTAGTCGTACCCGTCCTCGTCCCGGGTCTGGACAGACTGCTCCTGCGACACGTGCTCTCCTCGTCGAGAACGGGTGTTTCCGAACGGGTGCTTCTGGACGGGTGCTTCTAGCGGAACCGGAATGCCTTCATCAGGCGGAGACTCGTGCTCATGAAGCGCGCGTACCCCTCGTCCGTCATGCCGAGCGAGGGAGCCATCGGCAGCAGCCGCTGCTGGGCCACCGTCTGGGCCTCCGTGTACTTGAGGATGCCCTCGGAGCCGTGGCGGCGGCCGAGGCCGGAGTCCTTCATGCCGCCCATCGGGGACTGGACGCTGCCGTAGGCGGGTGCGTAGCCCTCGTTGACGTTGACCGTTCCGGTGCGCAGGCGGGCGGCGACCTCGCGGCCGCGCCGGGCGTTCTTCGTCCAGACCGAGGAGTTGAGGCCGTACGGCGTGGCGTTGGCGCGCTCGATCGCCTCGTCCTCGGAGGAGAAGCGGTAGACCGACACGACCGGGCCGAAGGTCTCCTCCTCGCACACGGTCATGGAGTCCTCGACGCCGTCGAGGACGGTCGGCTCGAAGAAGTAGGGGCCGATGTCGGGGCGGGCCTTGCCGCCCGCGATCACCTTCGCGCCCTTGGCCACGGCGTCCTCGACATGCCGTTCGACGGTCTTCAGCTGGCGCTCGCCGACCAGCGAGCCCATGTCGGCGCCGTAGGCGAGGGAGTTGCCGAGCCGCATGGCCCGGGTGCGGGCGGCGAAGCGCTCCAGGAAGGCGTCGGCGATCGACTCGTGGACGTACAGCCGCTCGATGGAGATGCAGAGCTGTCCGGCCGAGGAGAAGCAGGCGCGTACGGCACCGGCGGCGGCCTTCTCGATGTCGGCGTCGTCCAGCACCAGCATGGCGTTCTTGCCGCCGAGTTCGAGGGACACGCCGACCAGGCGGGCCGCCGCACCTTGCGCGACCTCGCGCCCTGTGCGGGTGGAGCCGGTGAAGGAGACGTAGTCGGCGTGCTTGACGACCTCGGGGCCGACGACCGGGCCCTCGCCGAGCACGACCTGGAAGACGCCCTCGGGCAGACCGGCCTCGATCAGCAGGTCGCGCGCCCAGAGTGCGGTGAGGCAGGTCTCGGTGTCCGGCTTCATCACGACCGCGTTGCCGGCGACGAAGGCGGGCAGCGCGTCGCCGACGGACAGCTCCAGGGGGTAGTTCCAGGGGGCGATCTGGCCCACCACGCCGCGCGGGTGGCGGAGTTCGGTGACCTTCGTGAGCGTGGGGACCGCGCCGGTGTGCCGCTTGGGCCGCAGATAGGCGGGGGCCTTGCGGCCGTAGTGGCGGGCCGCGACCGCGACGGCCTGCACCTCCTCGTGCGCGTGCAGACGGGCCTTGCCGGTCTCCAGCTGGATGAGGTCGAGCACCTCGGCCTGGCGTTCCAGGACCAGGTCGTGGAAGCGGAGCAGGACCGCGGCCCGCTGCCGTACCGGGGTCCTCTCCCACACGGCCTGTGCGGTGCGGGCGGCCTCGAAGGCCTGGAGTACGTCCTCGGGCGTGGACTCGGGCAGGTCCGCCAGCTTCTCGCCGGTGAACGGGGTGTGGTTGGCCGTACGGCCGGAACCGACGACACCCTTGGTGAGCTGGGCCACCAGTTCCGGGGTGACCACGTCGGCGGCGGTGCGGGCGCCTTCGGGTGCGGGCGCGAGGGGGTTGGTGCCGGTACTGTCCGGGGCCTGCGTGTCCGTCATGACGCGCAGGGTATGCCGGAGCGGAGGCTTTGTGTACCCGTCGGTAACGGGGATTCACCGAGTGCTCACACACTGCCAGTGATCACTGGCAGAGAATGTGCTGATCAGGGCGTAGAGGCGGTGGCGAGCGGGACGATCATCCGAGTCCGGCTTTTTTCGCCAGGAGCAGGCCGAGCGCGGTGCGCGGGGTGCGGCGGCGGGGGTCGGGGGCCGGGGACGGAGAGGGGTCGGACGGGGATCCGGAGGCGGGTGCGGGTGCGGGCGTGGACACGGGTGCGGGTGTCGCTTCGGATCCCTCGTCCGGTACGGGCGTCAGCCCCAGGTACGTCCGCAGCTCCGCCGTGACCTGCTCCGCATCGGGGCGCGCCTCGGGCTCGGCGGCATGCAGGCGGTCCAGGAGGGGGCTCAGCGGGCCGGGGTCCGTGCCCCCCAGGGCGGCGCGGAGCAGGGCGCCCAGGGACCAGAGGTCGGAGGCGGGGCCGGCGCCGGGGACCGTGCGCTCGGGGGCGACGAAACCGGCGGGCGCGTCCCCCGGGTGTCCGTCACCGGTCCCGAAGTCGGTGACGACCACCCGCCCGGTGCCGGACTCCAGCAGGACGTTGGCCGGTTTCACGTCCCGGTGCACGATGCCGACGGCGTGGGCGGCGCGCAGCGCACCGAGGACGGCGAGCCCGATCCGGGCGGCCTCGGCGGGCGCGAGGGGGCCGCGGCGCAGGGCCTCCTGCAGCGACTCGCCCTCCACCAACTCCATGACGATCCAGGGGACTTGACCCTCGGTGACGACGTCGCGCACCGCGACGGCGGAGGGATGGCGCACCCGGGCCGCGGCGCGGGCCTCCCGGTAGAGCCGGTGGGCGATCCGGCCGCTGTCCTCGTCGTCGACCGGATCACCGGGCAGCAGCGGCTCCTTGACGGCGACCTCGCGGCCCGGCGCCTGTTCGTCCCGGGCCCGCCAGACGGTCCCGGTGGGTCCGGACCCGAGGCGCCCGGCGAGCCGGTAGCGGCCGCCGATCAGACGTGCGTCGGGCGGGTGTTCGCCGTCTCCACTCATGTCACATGAGTACCGTGCGCACCACACCCTTGTCGAAGCGGGGGGTCAGAGCTTGTCGATGTCCAGGTTCGCGATCGCCGCCCTGGCCACCTCCCGGCCACGGGCCGTGAAGTCGCCCTTGCCCGGGTAGCCGACGGTGAGCCTGTACATGTCTCCGCCGGCGGTCCGGTAATAGAAGATCTGGAGTTCGCGCGGGCGGGGGTTCTGGCTGTCGTTGGTCGTGTACACGGCGGTGTTCTTCGCGGCCTCCCTGCCGTGGTACGTCGCGGTGTCGTCCGGTTGTGTCCGCGCACCCGCGGGCATGGCGAGGGTGTACTCGCCTTGGCTGCGGAACTTCTCGTCGTCGGCGTACATCTGGGACCGCGCGCTGTTCTTGATCTCGTTCAGGGAGTCCTGCGACTTCCTGGCCAGCTCCAGCGTGATCCAGACGCCGCCGCTCCAGTCCTCGTACGTCACCCAGTTCTTGTCGGTGGCGTCCTTGGCGGGCCGGACGGCACGGTAGTCCGCGGGCACGGCGACACCGGCGCCCAGCTGCGCCTCCGGCTTCCTCGCCCAGCCGTCGGGCAGCGGGCCCGCGAAGGGATCGGCGAGCACCAGGTACGCCGCCACCGCCGCCGCGACCAGTGCCGCGCCCACGGCGAGCCACCCGGCGCGGCCGAACCGCCGGGTGCGGGTGGCGTCGGGGGCGGTGAACTCGGCGCGCTGGGTGGGGACCGGAGACTCCGGAGGCTTGGCCGCCTCCTCCAGCAGGGCGCGGACCCGGTCCGCCGGGAGCCGGTGCGCGGGGTCCTTGCGGAGCAGCCCCTCGATGACCTCGGCAAGGGGGCCGGAGGCGGCCGCGGGCGCGGCCGGGGTGGAGTTGAGCACGGACTGGAGGGTGGCCGGGGTGTTGCTGCGGCGGAACGGCGAGACGCCCTCCGTGGCCGTGTAGAGCAGCACCCCCAGGGACCACAGGTCGCTCGCCGGGCCGGGCCGCTGTCCCAGCACCCGTTCCGGGGCGATGTACTCGGGCGAGCCGACGAAACCCCCGGTGTCGGTGAGCCGGGTGTCGCCCTCGATCTGGGCGATCCCGAAGTCCGTGAGGACCACGCGGTCGTACCGGCCGAGCAGGACGTTGTCGGGCTTGACGTCCCGGTGCAGGACACCGGCCGCGTGCGCCGCGTCGAGCGCGCCGAGCACCTGAAGGCCGATCCGGGCCGCCTCGCGCGCGCCGAGGGTGCCCTCGTGCAGGACGTCGCCAAGAGTATGGCCGCGCACCAGCTCCATCACGATCCAGGGCCGATCGTCGACCACCGCGACGTCGTGGACGTTCACCACCGCCGGATGGTCCAGGCTGGCCGCCGCGCGGGCCTCGCGGCGCATGCGCTCGAAGGCGTTGGCGCGTTCCTGTTCGGGAAGCTCGTCCGGTACGCGGGGTTCCTTGACGGCGACCTCCCGGTCCACCATCTCGTCCTGGGCCCGCCACACGGTTCCCATCCCGCCGTGGCCCAGCTTGCCGAGCAGCCGGTACCGTCCGGCGATGACCCGCCCGTCGCCCGTCTCCTGTCGCCGGGGCGGTAGGGCGCGCGGCGGTGCTTCCGGCTGCTGCTTCGGCGGTTGCAGAAGGTAACTCGTCGTCTCGTCGGCCCCCTGGCCGACTCCCCCGTCACTGCTCATGCGTCATCCATACCGCGCCCTGCGCGCACCCGGCCACCGGGATGGCCAACCGGTCACTGACCCGTGACCGAGCGGCCGTCAGACCTCCGCCCGGAAGGTGTCGAGCGCCACGTCGAAGTACTCCCGCGCCTCCCGCACTTTGCCGACCGGCGCCGACACCCACACGTCGTACATCCGCCCGGCCTCCTCCCAGCACAGGTCGTAGGTGTGGCGCGGGCCCTCCGCCGCGCTGAAGCCGTCCCAGGTGAACTCCCAGAGCGCGGCCGGGTGTCCGTCGTGCTTGGCGGGGGTGACCCGGCCGTCGTGGTAACCGGGGTTGGCGGCGGACCCCGTGGCGGCCGAGCGTTCCATCACGCCCTGCGGGCCCCCCGGTTGGGGATCGGCGACCTTGACGCCGAGGCGGAAGGTGCCCCCCGGCGAGAGGTAGAAGACGCGCTCGCCCTGCGGGCTGCGGGTGAAGTCCTGCGGTACGGCGAGCGAGAAGCCGGCCGGGTCCCGGGCCGTACGGTAACCGGAGGGCGCGGTACGCGAGTCGGCCGAGGCCGTCGGACGGCTCGCGGTGGTCGTGGGGCCGGCCGTGGTGGGTGCCGGAGGCGAGGCGGACGGCGCGGTCGGGCTCGTGCCGGTTCCGGTCGCCGGGGAGGTCGCCGTACCGCCGGGGCTGCCGCCGCCCCCGTTCCCGCTCCCGTTCAGCAGCAGCGCCGCCGCCGAGACTCCGGCCCCCGCCAGCGCGGCGACGAGCAGCGCCGCGAGCAGCACACCGCGCGTGGAGGTGCGGGCCGGGGCCTCCGTCCCCGCTCCGGACACGGTGGCCGACTGCGGTCCGCCGTGCGGAACGTCCCGCTGGGCCGGCGTGTAGGCGGCGTTCGGCGTACGGCTCCCCACCGCGTCGGCCGGCGTCGTACGGCTCCCCGCCATCCCGGACACCCCGGGCCTCGGCACACGGCCCCCGCCGATCCGGTGGCCGCGTCCGGGAGCCGGCGTGCCGGGCGTGCCCGGGGCCTCCGGGGTCCGGCCCGTCTCCAGGAACGTACGCAGCATCTGCTCGGCCTCCGCCGCGCCGAGCCGCCGGTCCGGATCGCGTTCCAGCAGCCCTCGTACGACCGGAAGCAGCGGGTCGGCCTCGGCGGGCGGCCGGATCTCCGCGGCGACGACCGCGTGCAGGATGCCGCCGAGCGAGTCCCGCCGGAACGGCGACTCACCGCTGAGCACCGTGCACAGCAGCGCGCCGACCGACCACAGGTCGGACTCCGGCCCGGTGCGCAGCCCCGACATCCGCTCCGGCGCGGTGTATTCGGGCGAACCGACGAAGGAACCGGTCTCGGTGAGCGTGGTGGCGCCCGCGACCTGCGCGATACCGAAGTCGGTCAGCACGACCCGGCCGGTGCCGGACTCGATCAGGACGTTCGCGGGCTTGATGTCCCGGTGCAGCACACCGGCCGCGTGCGCGGTGTCCACCGCGCCGAGCAGGGCGGCACCGATCCGCGCGGCCTCGGCGGCGTCGACCGGGCCCTGCCGGGAGATCCGGTCGGCGAGCGAGCCGCCCTCGACCAACTCCATGACCAGATAGGGGCGTCCGTCCTGCTCCACCACGTCGTGCACGACGATGATGTGCGGATGCCGCAGCCGGCCGACCGCCCGTGCCTCACGGAAGGTGCGGTCCCGGCGGCGCCGCGCGTCGTCCTCGGAGAGCGAGTCGTCCGGCAGGAGTTCCTTGACCGCGACCCGGCGCCCCAGCAGTTGGTCGGTGGCCCGCCACACCACGCCCATGCCGCCACGCCCGATGCGTGCCTCCAGGCGGTAACGGCCCGCGATCACCCGGAAGTCGGCGCTCTCGGTCCCCATGCGCCCCATCATGCCGCACCGGACCCATCCGCTCCGGGGCGCCGATCGGCCAAGCCGGGCCGTTCAACCAGCGTTTTTCGGCCGTATCAGCCGCCGGCAGCCGTCTCAGGCGCCATCGGCCGTCGCGTCAGCCGTCGTTCGGCTGCTGCCAGCTCTGCAGTACCCACTTGAACTGCTTGCTGGTCTTCGCCCAGTCCTCGGCCGGCGTCGACATGTAGATGGCGTACTCGATGCCCGCGCGCGAGAAGTACGTCTCCTCGATCGCGTGCCGCGGACCGGCGACATGCGGCGGGTCCTTCTTCAGCGCGGTCCAGGTGTACTCCCACAGCGAGCCGTTGCGGTCGCGGTAGATGTTCGCCTTCATGGCCACTCGCTTGTAGTCGACCAGCCGCTGCAGCTGCTGTTCCAGGTCCTTCTGGTGCTCGTAGGCGTTGGCGAAGTCCGGCGAGCTGTCGACGGCGATTCGGACGAAGTGCAGGCCGCCGTCCGGGCTGTAGTCGATCTGCTTGAGGTTTCCCTGGTTCTGATAGACCTTCCGCTTCCAGCCCTGGGGCAGGGAGAGGCTGAAACCGAGGGGGTCGTGGTACGTCTCCCAGTTGTCGGGGACCGTGCCCTCGGGGCCCGGCACGGTGCTGCCGCTCGCGGACGGTGACGTCGCCGGGCCCGCGCCGCCCCCGCTCGACCCGGTGTTCTGCTCCAGGCCGCCCCACTCCTGGAAGGCCACCGCCGCGCCCCCGCCGAGTACGGCCGCGACGGCGACGACGAGGGCGAGGGTGCGCAGCCGGCGCCGGGGCTTCGGTCTGGGCCGTACCGGCGCCGGGCCGGGAGGCGCGGGGGCGACGGCCGTCTGCCCGGTCGCGGAACGGCCCGGTCCCGCCAGCGCTCCGGGGACAGTGGCACCCGTCGTATAGCTGTAGGGGCCGTAGCCCGAGGTGCTCGTCCCGCCGGTGTGCACGCCCGAGCCCTGGGTCGGCACGAACGCCTGGGCCGTGGACGGGCGCCGGCCCTCCGCGGCCTCGGCGAGCATCTGCTCGGCCTCCTCCATGCTCGGCCGCCGGTCCGGCTCCTTGCGCAGCAGGGCGGATATGACGGGGCCGAGCGCACCGGCCTGGCGCAGCTCGTCGGCCTCCTCCTCGACGACCGCCTGCATGGTGCTCAGCGGTGAGGTGCGGCGGAACGGGGAACGGCCCTCGACCGCCGTGTACAGCGTGGCGCCGAGCGCCCACAGGTCCGAGGCCGGGCCGGGGTCGTGGCCGCGCACTCGCTCGGGCGCGAGGTAGTCGACCGAACCGACGACCTCTCCGGTGCGGGTGATGGTGGAGTCGCCCTCGATCTGGGCGATGCCGAAGTCGGTGAGCAGCACCCGGCCGTCACGGCCGAGCAGCACATTGCCGGGCTTGACGTCCCGGTGCAGGACACCGGCGGAGTGCGCGGCGCGCAGCGCCCGCAGTACCCACAGTCCTATGCGGGCGGCCTCCCTCGGCTCCACCCGCCCCTGCTCCTTGACCGCGTCGGCCAGCGAGTTGCCCTCGACCAGCTCCATCACGATCCACGGGCGGCCGTCGTGCTCAAGGACGTCGTGCACGGTGACGACCGCGGAGTGGCTGATGCGCGCGGCGGCCCGGGCCTCGGCCCGGGTGCGGGCCAGCAGAACGGCCCGGTCGCTGTCGGATACGTACAGCGCGGCGGTCAACTCCTTGACGGCGACCGTCCGGTGCAGCACCTCATCGTGGGCACGCCACACCCGGCCCATGCCGCCGCTGCCGATGGAATCGGCAAGCCGGTAGCGGCCCGCTACGAGCAGGCCCTGCATCTGATTCACGTTGCCCCGCAATGCTCTTGACAGGGTCAGATTAAGGACCGGTCTGCCAACAGGGAACCAGCGGGGTACCAAGGTGACAGCACTGTGACGGTTGACGCCACCGGAAACCGGCCAGGACCGGCCCACCGGTATACAGGGCGCTCAACCCGTGTAGCGGTACGTCGCCGTGGCCTGCTCGTAGAACCGGGTCACCTCGTCCCGCTGCGCCTCCGGGCCGCGGACCTGGATGATGTGGTAACGGCCGTTCAGCAGGATCGCCATGTTCCGCACGAACAGGTCCTGTCCCTGTCCGTCGGTCCAGGTGAACTGCCCCTCGGCCATGGTCCGTCCGCCCACCGCGATGGTTCTCAGACCGGTGGCCGTGGCCCAGCTGGAGCTGCGGTACGGCTGGAGTTCGCTCTCCCTGTCCCGTTGGTAGACCATCGGGTCACTGCCGTACGTCGCGGCGCCGTCCCGTCCGGGTACGACGATCAGCTCGAAGTCCCCGTGCGCGTAGACCACCTGGCCGCTGCCGTTCTTCGGGGTGCGGTCCCAGCCCTTGGCCACGGCGATCTGGAAGCCTTCCGGGTCCTTGCGCAGGGTGAAGCCGTCGGCGACGGACGGGTCGCCGTCGGTCTGGGTGTCGGTGGCGGGAGCACTGCTCTGGGGCGCGCTCTGCCCGGTGGAGGGCTCCGGGCCGCGCGAGGGCGCGGTACTCGCCTCGCCCGCGCTGCCGGTCCGCTCGCTGCCCGCGGCCCCGCTCTCCCCCTGCTTCGGCATGAACAGCATCGCGTACGCGACCGCACCGGCCAGCAGGAGCAGGATCAGCAGGAGCAGGGTCCGGCCGAGGCTGCGCGGCGACGGGCCCGCCTCCTCCCGGGCCCGCTTGTGCCGGCCGTGCGGATGGGTCTCGGGCAGCCCGGCGCGCCGGCGGCGCAGCCGCACCAGCTCGCCGCGGCGGCGGACGATCGGCAGCCGGCGCGGATCGGCGGACGGCACGGGTACGACATGGGTGCCGGCGTCGGGCTCGGGTGCGGAGCGCACCAGCGAGCGCAGCCAGCCGTTCAGCTCCTCGAAGTCCAGGCGCTCGGTGGGGTCCTGGCGCAGCAGTGACTCCACGACCGGGCGCAGCGGTCCGCACTCCTCGGCGAAGGCGGGCGGCTCGGCGCAGACCAGCTGCACCAGCTCGGCCGTCGACTCCTCCGGGTACGGCGCATGCCCCTGTACGGACCGGAACAGCAGCGCGCCGAGCGCCCACAGGTCGGTCGCGGGCCCGATCGGCGCCGCCAGCTGCCAGTTCTCGTGCACGGGCCCGGCCTGCTCCGGCGCCCACCGCTCGGTGACCGGCCCCACGACGGTCATCCGCACCTGCCGCGCCCGCTCGGCCGCCAGCGCCGTCCCGGGGCCACGCCGGGACGCGGCGGGCTCTCCGGCTCCGTCCCAGCGGGCGGTGTCGTTGCCCGTTTTGTGGGCGGTGCCGGGGTGCGGGGCGGGTGTCCGGCCGCCCAGGGGCGACGGGTGTCCGGGAGGGGAGTCCGCCGGGGGCAGTCCGGGGCGCTGCGTGGCACCGTCCAGGGCCGGGGAGGTGCCGGAACCGGTGCGGGGTGCGGCGCCGTGCCACGGGGTGCCCTGCACACCGTAGGGGTCGGCTGTCCGCCCGGGTGGTGTCGTGGTGCCGGGTCCGCCCGGGTACGACGACTGCCGCGCACCGTCGGCCCGGCCGGCGCCGGTGCCGTTCTCGGCGGGCGGTGGGCCACCGGGCAGCGCGGGGTGCCCGTTCTCCCGGGACTCCTGCACCCGGGCGGCGGCACGCGCACCCGCGCGGTACGCGGCGATGGCCCCGGCGCGTGCGGCCCGGATGTCCGCGCCGGTCTCCAGGGGCCGTTGCCCCGCCGCACCGGGCATCCCGGTTCCGCCGGGCACCCCGGTCCCGCCGGGCACCGCGTTCGCTCCCGGCGCCGACAGGCCGCCGGCCGCCCTCGCCTGGATCGCGGCGCGGCGGGCGGCCTCGGGATCGACGTCCGCGGACGGCACCGCGACCGCTCCGGCGGCCCCGGCCGACCGGCCCACGGAACCGCGGGAATCACCCCGGTCCCCGGCGAAGGGAGCCACTCCCGGGCCGCCACCCGGCCCGGCATTCTCCGTCCCCGCTCCGCCCACGGCCCCGGCCGCGCCCGGAGTTCCCTCCTGCGTGCCGCCCTCGTCCGGCACCGGGTCGTACCCGCACAGTGCCTCCTCCGCGGCGCCGACCGCGAGGCCGGTCAGCATCACCCGGCCGTCGTCGCAGACCAGCACCGTACGGGCGGTGATGTTGCGGTGCACCCAGCCATGGGCGTGCAGCACCCGGAGCGCCATGAGCACGTCGGCGGCGACCTCGGCCGCCCGGTACGGCGACAGCGGCTGCTTCGCGAGCAGCGCGGCCAGCGGGCGTGCGGCCACAGACTCGCTCACTATCCACAGCGACCCGCCCTCGGCGAACACGTCGAAGACCTGGTCGAGCCGTGGATGGTCGGGGATGCGGGCCGCCGCCTGCACGGCCTCGACGGCGCGCCGCACGGCCGGGTCGGCGGGCCGCCGGGTGGCGGTCCGGGCGTCCGGCGTCCGCCGGGTCCCGCGCTCACGCGCGGTGAACCCCTCGGGCAGTCCCTCCGCGTCGAGCACCTCCGCCTCGACGACCTCCGGCAACGGCACCTGCCGGACGAGTACTTCCTGGCCGCTGTAGGTGTCGAAGGCGCGGGTCTCGGTGAGTTCGTACTCGTCGGAGGGCGGCAACGGCAGGCGGTAGCGGTCGGCCAGCACCCGACCCGCGTAGTCGTCCACGTTGCCTCCCCCGGCCACCCGGTCGGTCACATCCGTTCGCCTCGCGACCCGTTTCGCACACGCATCCGGCTGCGTACGGTCCGCAACCATTCACGATACGTGCCGGAGGCAACCCGCATCGCGTGGATGACGGATTCTCACGACCCAAACCGGCGGCCGGAGCCTACGCCCTGGGCTCGAAGGACTGCGTCAACGTCTTCCAGGTGTCCGCACGCAGCGCGCTGTCCCAGTCCGCCGCCTTCGCCGTGTACATCAGTCCGTAACCCTGGTGGCCGTTGACGACGAAACCCCGGTCGATGCTGCGGTACCCGGTGCCGGCGTCCACGTAGGTGAACTCCCAGTCGGCCGTGTTCCAGCCGCGGTAGTCCACCTTCTCGATGCGGATCTTCCGGTACTGAGGACGCACCATGGAGCGCTCCTGGTTCTTCCAGTCCGCCACCGGGTCGTCCTTGGGGCTGTCGGTCCAGCCGATGAGCAGCTTCTGCCCGTCGGGACCGGTGTAGCGGTCGCCCGCGTCGTCGCTGGACTTGAACGACCATCCCCTGGGCAACCCGATCGAGTACCCCTGGCCGCCCTTGCGGGTCGACACCACCGGCGCGCTCCCGCCGCCCTTCGCACCGGACGAGCCGGAGCCACCGGTGGGGGCGCTCGCGTCGACGGCGGAACCGGTACCGGCACCGGCCGACGACGGGCTCGACCCGTCCGTCCCCGGCCCGCTGCCCGTGGCCTTGTCGCCCTTGTCCCGCTTGGTGGACGCGCTCGCGCTCGCCGCCGCCTTGGCCCCGCTGCTCTTGCCGTCCTTGGCATCGTTGCCGTTCAGGGCGATGGCCAGGACCGTGCCGAGCACCGCGAGGGCGACCACCACGGCGATGATCACCAGCGTGCGCCTGGGTACGACGTCGGTCAGCGGCGCCCTGGGCACCGGCCGCGGCGGCAGGTCCAGGTCCGGCGGCGGCACCACGGGCCAGCCCGAACTCGGCTTGTTCGTGCTGGAGTTCGGCGTACCGGCAACGCCGGCGCCACCCGAAGCAGACCCCGCCTGTCTCGCGGCGGATCCGGCACCCGTCCCAGGCGCGGACCCGGGCCGCGCCCCACCGGAAGAGGCGCCGGGGGTGGCCGGACGCGCCCCGCCAGGAGCGGCCGAACGGACGCCGCCGGGAGTAGCCGGGCGGGCTCCGCCGCGACTGGCAGCCTGCGCCGCGCCGGTGCCGGTGCGGCCCGTGCCCGCCGCCCCACCCGCGCCCGGTGCGCCCGGTGCTGCCGGTGCGCTCGGTCCGGTCGGCGCGGCCGTGTCCCCGCCGTTCTTCGTCCGCGCCGACGCCGCGGTGGCCGCCTTGCGGACCGAACGCAGCGCGCCGCGCAGCTTCTCCCCGGCCTCCTCGCCCCGGCTGCCCTCGGACGACCCCGGCGGCACCGGCAGCGGCACCACCCGTGTGGCGTCCATCGGCTCCGGCTCGGGCGCGCGGATCACCGCCTGGAACATGGCCCGGGCCCCGGCGTCGTCGAGCCGCTCGGCGGGGTCCTTGGTGAGCAGGCCGTGGATGACGTCCCTGAGCGGGCCCGCGTTCTTGGGCTCCTCCAGGGGCTCGGTCATCACCGCGGTGAGCGTGGCGATCGCCGACCCCTTGTCGTACGGCGGCACGCCCTCGACCGCCGCGTACAGCAGGCCGCCGAGCGACCACAGGTCGGCCGCCGGGCCCGGCTTGTGACCGCGGGCGCGCTCGGGCGAGATGTAGGAGGGGGCGCCGACGAGCATGCCGGTGGAGGTGATGGACGGGTCACCCTCGACCTGTGCGATACCGAAGTCGGTGAGCACGACCCGGCCGTCCTCGGCGATCAGCACGTTGGACGGCTTCACGTCCCGGTGCAGGATGCCCTCGCGGTGCGCGGAGCGCAGCACGTCGAGGACGGCGAGGCCCACCTCGGCGGCGCGCTTCGGCTCCAGCAGACCGTCCTCGCGGATGACCTCGGCGAGGGACTTGCCCTCCACCAACTCCATGACGATCCACGGCCGGTCGTCCTCGTCGACCACGTCGAAGACCGTCACCGCGCTGTTGTTGCGGATCCGGGCGATGGCCTTGGCCTCGCGCAGGGTGCGCGTGATCAGGCGCCGCTTCTCCTCCTCGTCGATGTTCGACGGGAACCGCAGCTCCTTGACGGCGACCGTCCGGCCCAGCGTCTCGTCCTCGGCGCGCCAGACCGTGCCCATACCGCCCCGGCCCAGCACGTCTCCCAGCCGGTACCGCCCGGCGAGGAGACGACGCTCGCTCTTGTCCTGACGAGTCCCCTGACGAGAGGTACCCGCCCGCTCCGCCTCCGACATGCGTCCCCTCATACAACCCGCCCTGACAGAGCCTCCATTGTCTCTCACTCGACAAGTGCGCAACGCCCAGGGGCCCCCTGGGCGCGGCCCGCCCTCCGCGCACCGGAAGCCCCGATGAACCTGCTGTTCCGGTTATCGGGACGATGGACACCAAAAGGACCGAAGCCCCCCACGGAGCGGCACCCTTGACTCCGCTTCAGGACGGGGAATCGGCCGTTTCGGGCCGGTACCGACGGCTACAGCGGCACGATGTCCGGTGCCCCCAGCCGTGCCGCGTCCGCCGTCTGGTCGTCGGGCTGGAGCTGGGACTCCCGCTCGGCCTCCACCCGCTTCTCGTAGTGCTCGACCTCGCGCTCGATCTGGTCCTTGTCCCAGCCGAGGACCGGCGCCATCAGCCCGGCCACCTCACGGGCGCTGCGCGTGCCCCGGTCGAAGGTCTCGATGGAGATACGGGTACGACGGGTGAGGACGTCGTCCAGATGCCGGGCGCCCTCGTGCGAGGCGGCGTACACCACCTCGGCGCGCAGATAGTCGTCGGCGCCCGGCAGCGGGTCGCCCAGGGCGGGGTCGGCGGTGATGAGGTCGAGGACCTCCTCGGCCATGGAGCCGTAGCGGTTCAGCAGATGCTCGACGCGGGCCGCGTGCAGTCCGGTGCGGGCGGCGACCCGGGCGCGCGCGTTCCACAGCGCCTGGTACCCCTCCGCGCCGAGCAGCGGGGTCTCCTCGGTCACACAGTCGGCGACCCGCATGTCCAGGCCGTGCACCGCCTCGTCGACCGCGTCCTTCGCCATCACCCGGTACGTGGTGTACTTGCCGCCCGCCACGACCACGAGTCCCGGCACCGGATGGGCGACCGTGTGCTCGCGGGAGAGCTTGCTGGTGGCGTCGGACTCCCCGGCGAGCAGCGGGCGCAGACCGGCGTACACGCCCTGCACGTCGTCACGGCCGAGCGGCACCGCGAGCACCGAGTTGACGTGCTCCAGCAGATAGTCGATGTCGGCGCTGGACGCGGCCGGATGGGCCTTGTCCAGGTCCCAGTCCGTGTCGGTGGTGCCGACGATCCAGTGCCGCCCCCAGGGGATGACGAACAGAACCGACTTCTCGGTACGCAGGATCAGGCCGGTCGTGGAGTGGATGCGGTCCTTGGGCACGACCAGGTGGATGCCCTTGGAGGCGCGGACGTGGAACTGGCCGCGCTCCCCCACCAGGGCCTGCGTGTCGTCGGTCCACACGCCGGTCGCGTTCACCACCTGCTTGGCGCGGATCTCGTACTCCCCGCCGCCCTCCACGTCCTGCACCCGGGCGCCGACCACCCGCTCGCCCTCGCGCAGGAACCCGGTCACCCGCGCGCGGTTGGCCACCTTCGCGCCGTACGACGCGGCCGTGCGCACCAGGGTGGCCACGAAGCGGGCGTCGTCCATCTGGGCGTCGTAGTACTGCAAGGCACCGACCAGGGCGTCCTTCTTCAGACAGGGTGCGACACGCAGGGCATGACGGTGTGTCAGATGGCGGTGCAGGGGCAGCCCACGGCCGTGCCCGCGCGCCATGGACATCGCGTCGTACAAGGCCACACCCGACCCCGCGTACAGCCGCTCCCAGCCCTTGTGCTGCAGCGGATAGAGGAACGGCACGGGCTTGACCAGGTGCGGGGCGAGCCGCTCCAGCAGCAGCCCGCGCTCCTTCAGCGCTTCCCGTACGAGGGCGAAGTCGAGCATCTCCAGATAGCGCAGACCGCCGTGGATCAGTTTGCTGGACCGGCTGGAGGTGCCGGACGCCCAGTCGCGGGCCTCGACCAGCCCTGTGGACAGTCCACGCGTGACGGCGTCCAGCGCGGTACCGGCACCGACGACCCCGCCGCCGATCACCAGCACGTCCAGCTCCCGCTCCGCCATCGCCGCCAGTGCCTCGGCGCGCTGCGCCGGCCCCAGAGTCGCTGTCCTCACCGCTGCCTCCCGCTGTCCCAGACCCGCTCGCGTCGGCCGCACCCGGTGGGCGAAGCCCGGTTCATCCCCTCCTCATGCCCAAATTCTGACCGGGTTGCCCGACTTCAGCCACCACGGGCTCCCACGCTGTGGACAACTCATGCACAACCCTTGGAAGACACACGAACACAATCACACATAACTGTCATATGTGTACCTAGTCTGGCAGAGCACTCGCTCAACCCTGTCGACAGCGGTTGCGCACCTGTCCCGCTTCGGCTACTGGGAAGGACGGCCCACGCATGCCCGCAGACCTCGCCGTCATCGGACTCGGCTCCTACGGCTTGCCGCTGGCCCAGGCCGCCGTCGCCGCAGGCATCTCCACGCTCGGCTTCACCACGGGGCCCGAGGCGGGCTCCCTCAGTCCGGCCGAATTGCGCCGGATGCATCTGGCCGGCTTCCGGCCCGGTACCGACCCGGCCCAGCTCGGCCGGGTGCGCACCGCCGTGATCTGCCCGTCGACCGCGAGCGACACCGACGGCGGACTCGACCTCGGGCAGGTGGAGGCGGCCGCCCGCGCGCTCGCCGAACGGCTGCGCCCGCACACCACGGTCATCCTGGAGTCGCCGGTGCTGCCCGGCACGACGGAGGAGTTCCTGCGGCCCCTGCTGGAGGAGGGCTCGGGGCTGCGCGCCGGCCGGGACTTCCATCTCGCCTACTCGCCCAGCCGGGTCGACCCCGGCAACCGCGACCACACCCCCGCCGGCACCCCCAAGGTGATCGGCGGCCTCACCCCCGCGTGCACCGAGTCGGCCGCCGCCTTCTACGGTCGGCTCACCGACAAGGTGGTACGCGCGCGTGGACTGCGCGAGGCGGAGACCGTGCAGCTGCTGGAGACCAACTTCCGGCACGTCAACATCGCGCTCGTCAACGAGATGGCGGTCCTCTGCCATGAGCTGGGTGTCGACCTGTGGGACGTCATCCGGTGCGCGGAGACCAAGCCGTTCGGCTTCCAGGCGTTCCGGCCGGGGCCGGGCGTCGGCGGGCACGGCGTCCCGCAGGACCTGACCGGCCACGCCACCCGCACCCTGCGGATGGTGGAACTCGCCCAGCAGGTCAACCACCGCATGCCGCGCTACGTCGTGCAGCGCGCCGCCACCCTCCTCAACGAGCACGGCAAGTCGGCCCGCTGCGCGCGCGTACTGCTGCTCGGCGTCACCTACAAGCCCGACGTCGCCGACCAGCAGGGCACACCCGCCCAGGAGATCGCGATCCGGCTGATGGAACTGGGCGCCTCCGTGAGCTACCACGACCCGCTCGTGGCCTCCTGGAACGTCCTGGACCGCCCGGTCCCGCGCGCGGACGCGCTCTACGATGCCGCCGCCGACGCGGATCTGACGATCCTGCTGCAGAACCACCGGACGTACGACCTGCAGGCCCTGTCGGTGAAGGCCCAGCTGCTGCTGGACACACGGGGGGCCACACCTGCGGGCGCGGCGCACCGGCTCTGAGCCTGATCACGAACGGAAAACAGCCGGGAGCGTTGTCGTCCCCGGCTGTTAATCTCCCCCGGACTCGCCGCACACGCGTGTGCGGGGGTTTTCCGTTTCCGTCATTCAGCCGTGCTCCACCTCGGGGGGATTTCTGTCATGAGCCAGTCAGCTCCATCGCCACAGTCGCCGCAATCGCCGCAGCCGCCGCAGTTCGGCCCGGCCGGCGGCAACCCGTACGCCCAGCAGGCCCCGGCCGGCGCGCCCTACCCGCCGCAGCCGGGCGGGTACGCCGCCCAGCCGGGTGCCTTCGCGCCGCCGGCGCCGCCCGCGCCGGGCCGGAACAACGTCGTCCTCGGTGTGGTCGCCGCGGTCGTCGCCGCCCTGGCCGCCGCCGCGCTGTACGGCGTCGTCATCGGCGCCACCAAGCACGAGATCGGCTACGCGGCCGTCGGTGTCGGCTTCGTCGTCGGTATCGCGGCGGGCAAGGCGGGCGGCCGCAACCCGGCCCTCCCCGTCGTGAGCGTCATCCTCGCGCTCGGCTCGGTGTACCTCGGCCAGCTGGTCGGCGAGGCCATGATCGGCGCCGACGCGGTGCACCGGGGCTTCAACGAGGTGTTCTTCCAGCACTTCGACCTGGTCCAGCAGGCGTGGAAGGACGACGCCGATCCGATGACCTTCCTCTTCTTCGCCATCGCCGCGTTCGCCGCGTTCTCCGGCGCCAAGAAGGCCGCCGCGTAGGGCGCGTAAGGGCGCTCAAGGCACGTCCGCACCAAGGTACGTCCAACAGCCGGAAGGGCCCGGCCACCCTTGAAGGTGGCCGGGCCCTTCGCGTCGTACTGCTCCCGTGGGCGGGTCAGCGGCGGTGCTGGCTGTCCGCGACCGTCACCTCGACCCGCTGGAACTCCTTCAGCTCGCTGTAGCCGGTGGTGGCCATCGCGCGGCGCAGGGCGCCGAAGAAGTTCATCGAGCCGTCGGGGGTGTGGGAGGGGCCGGTGAGGATCTCCTCGATGGTGCCGACCGTGCCGAGGTCGACCTTCTTGCCGCGGGGCAGCTCCTCGTTGACCGCCTCCATGCCCCAGTGGTGGCCCTTGCCGGGCCCGTCCGTGGCGCGGGCCAGCGGGGAGCCCATCATCACCGCGTCGGCGCCGCAGGCGATCGCCTTGGGCAGGTCGCCGGACCAGCCGACACCGCCGTCCGCGATCACGTGCACGTACCGGCCGCCGGACTCGTCCATGTAGTCACGGCGGGCNNNNACTCGTCCATGTAGTCACGGCGGGCCGCCGCCACGTCCGCGACCGCCGTCGCCATCGGGACCTGGATGCCCAGCACGTTGCGCGTGGTGTGCGCCGCGCCGCCGCCGAAGCCCACGAGCACACCCGCGGCACCCGTGCGCATCAGGTGCAGGGCCGCCGTGTACGTGGCGCAGCCGCCGACGATCACCGGGACGTCCAGCTCGTAGATGAACTGCTTCAGGTTCAGCGGTTCGTGCGAGGACGAGACGTGCTCCGCCGAGACCGTCGTACCGCGGATGACGAAGATGTCCACGCCCGCGTCCACGACCGCCTTCGAGAACTGGGCGGTGCGCTGCGGGGAGAGCGCGGCCGCCGTGACCACACCGGCGTCGCGCACCTCCTTGATGCGGGCGCCGATCAGCTCCTCCTTGATGGGCGCCGCGTACACCTCCTGGAGGCGGCGGGTCGCCTGCTCGGCGGGCAGCTCGGCGATCTCGTCCAGCAGCGGCTGCGGGTCCTCGTACCTCGTCCAGAGGCCTTCGAGGTTCAGCACGCCGAGGCCGCCCAGCTCACCGATGCGGATCGCGGTGGCCGGCGAGACGACCGAGTCCATGGGGGCGGCCAGGAACGGCAGCTCGAAGCGGTAGGCGTCGATCTGCCAGGCGATCGAGACCTCCTTCGGGTCCCGCGTACGGCGGCTGGGGACGACGGCGATGTCGTCGAAGGCGTACGCCCGGCGGCCGCGCTTGCCGCGCCCGATCTCGATCTCAGTCACGTCTTGGCCTTTCCCTGATGCGTTTCAGCGTCTCCCAGTATCGCCGACGGCTACGACAAGGGCGGCCCCGGATACTCCGGAGCCGCCCTCGATCACGCCTCGAACGGCTTCACGCGCGCGTGGATGCGCCGTTGCCGTCCCTGAGAACTACCTCTTGCTGCTGTAGTTCGGCGCCTCGACCGTCATCTGGATGTCGTGCGGGTGGCTCTCCTTCAGGCCCGCCGAGGTGATCCGCACGAACCGGCCGTTCGTCTGAAGCTCCGGAACGGTGCTGCCGCCGACGTAGAACATCGACTGGCGCAGACCGCCGACCAGCTGGTGGACGACGGAGGCCAGCGGGCCGCGGTAGGGCACCTGGCCCTCGATGCCCTCGGGGATCAGCTGCTCGTCGGAGGCGACGCCCTCCTGGAAGTAGCGGTCCTTGGAGAAGGACTTGCGGTCGCCGCGGGTCTGCATCGCGCCGAGCGAACCCATGCCGCGGTACGACTTGAACTGCTTGCCGTTGATGAACAGCAGCTCGCCCGGGGACTCCTCGCAGCCCGCGAGCAGCGAGCCGAGCATCACCGTGTCGGCGCCCGCGACCAGGGCCTTGGCGATGTCGCCGGAGTACTGCAGACCGCCGTCACCGATGACCGGGACACCGACCTCCTTGGCGGCGAGCGCGGCCTCGTAGATCGCGGTGACCTGCGGGACACCGACGCCGGCGACCACGCGGGTCGTACAGATGGAGCCCGGTCCGACACCGACCTTGATGCCGTCGGCGCCCGCGTCGACCAGGGCCTGGGCGCCGTCGCGCGTGGCGACGTTGCCACCGATGACATCGACACCGGAGTGGTTCGACTTGATCTTGGCGATCATGTCGCCGACCAGGCGGGAGTGCCCGTGCGCGGTGTCCACGACGATGAAGTCGACGCCGGCCTCGATGAGGGCCTGGGCGCGCTCGAAGGAGTCACCGGCCACGCCGACCGCCGCGCCGACCAGCAGCCGGCCGTCGGCGTCCTTCGCCGCGTTCGGGTACTGCTCCGCCTTGACGAAGTCCTTGACGGTGATCAGGCCCTTGAGGACGCCCTTGTCGTCGACGAGCGGGAGCTTCTCGATCTTGTGCTTGCGCAGCAGCTCCATGGCCTCCGGGCCGGAGATGCCGACCTTGCCGGTGACCAGCGGCATCGGGGTCATGACCTCGTGCACACGGCGGCTGCGGTCGCTCTCGAAGGCCATGTCACGGTTGGTGACGATGCCGAGGAGCTTCTTGTCTCCGTCGGTCACCGGGACGCCGCTGATGCGGAACCTGGCGCACAGCGCGTCGGCCTCGGCGAGCGTGGCCTCCGGGTGGATGGTGATGGGGTCGGTGACCATGCCGGACTCGGAGCGCTTCACCAGGTCGACCTGGTTGGCCTGGTCCTCGATGGAGAGGTTGCGGTGCAGCACGCCGACGCCGCCCTGGCGGGCCATCGCGATCGCCATGCGGGACTCGGTCACCTTGTCCATGGCGGCGGACAGCAGCGGGATGTTGACCCGCACGTTCTTGGAGACGTACGAGGCGGTGTCGATCTCGTCGGGTGCCATGTCCGACGGGCCCGGCAGCAGCAGCACGTCGTCGTAGGTCAGCCCGAGTGTCGCGAATTTACCGGGCACTCCGTCGACGTTGGCAGTCATGACACCTTCCCCAAATGGCCTTGATCGGTGCGGATGTCCATGCTAACGGGAAGCACCGCTAGCAAATTCCACGGTAGGGGGTCAGTTCAGGCTTCGTATGTTCGTACGGGAACGGAAGCATGCCTGTTCAACAAAGGGAGCTTCAGAGGCTCCGCTCAAGGGGGTTACTGCTCGGCGAGTGCCCTCAGGCGGCTCAGCGCTCGGTGCTGGGCGACCCGGACCGCGCCGGGTGACATTCCCAACATCTGCCCGGTCTCCTCCGCGGTCAAGCCCACGGCGATGCGCAGCAGGAGCAGTTCACGCTGGTTCTCGGGGAGGTTGGCGAGCAGCTTCTTGGCCCACGCGGCGTCGCTGCTGAGCAGGGCGCGCTCCTCGGGGCCGAGCGAGTCGTCGGGCCGCTCCGGCATCTCGTCCGAGGGCACCGCCGTGGAGCCCGGGTGGCGCATGGCGGCGCGCTGCAGGTCGGCGACCTTGTGCGAGGCGATGGCGAAGACGAACGCCTCGAAGGGGCGGCCGGTGTCGCGGTAGCGGGGCAGCGCGAGCAGGACCGCCACACAGACCTCCTGGGCGAGGTCCTCCACGAAGTGGCGCGCGTCGCCGGGGAGCCGGGACAGCCGGGTGCGGCAGTAGCGCAGCGCCAGCGGGTGGACATGCGCGAGCAGATCGTGCGTGGCCTGCTCGTCCCCGTCGACGGCGCGATGCACGAGCGCACCGATCGCCCCGTGGGCCGTGCCCGCCTCGTCACCGCGCATCGGTCCATGGTGCCTTGCGGCCGTCCGGTCCGTCGCATCGTGCTCGTGGTTGTGCACCGAAGCGTTATGAGCAGGCGCGCCGGCACTCATCCCCTGCGCCCTCCCCTTCACCTCGACCGACTTGTCCCCGAGAGACTCCACATCTCAAGGATGCGGCATCCGCGCCGAAACGAGCATCGCGCGTCCGGCGGGCCGCCTTGCCCGACGCCCGCCGAAGCGTCCGACGCAGTCGTACGCCGGGGGCGCGAACAGCCCTCCCGCGGGCGCCCCGGCACTCGTCGCGCGGCGCCGACCACGGGTGTTCATCATGTGGATCTCCGTGCCCGCGTGCGACCGCGCACCCGGCCGACGGCCATCCGTGGGGCACCCCGAGTGTGACCGGGTCCACCCCTCGAAGGCCCCTCACGGCCGCGTCCACGGGCAACCGGAACACCCGTCAAGGCATTTCACCGGCACCCACCTCCGCGGCGGACGAGGACGCTCCCGCGGCACGCGCGCGTGCGGCGCCCGGTCGGGCGGACCGGGACGCGGCGGTACGGCGTCCCGGCCGAGGACCGTCCGCGGCCGCTCTCGCGCACGCCGCCGGACACGCCGGCATGCTCCCGGAGCCGAGGGACGCGCGCGGTCAGCCCGCGTACGGCCGGGACGCGCCGACGCACCCCGGAGCCGCAGGACACCTCCGCCCGCGCCACAGTGCACTTCGACCCCGCGCACGGCCAGGGCACGTCGACACGCCGCCATGGCGCGTCGGCACCCCTGGAGCCGAGGGGTGTGCTCGTGCAGCCCGTGCCCGTACCCGGCCGAGCCCGGGCCCGCCGGCTCCGGGAAGAGCCGGGCGCCGTGGCGTGGGCGGGTGAGCCGGTCGTGGTGGGGGTCGACGGACGGCCCGGACACCCCGTGGGGTGTGCCGGGTCTGCTTCCGTGAGCGGTACGGGCGCCGACGCGGCGCCCGGCTGCTGCCTGGTCAGGCGGACGCGCGTCCCGCTCCGGGCGCGGTGCCCGGTGGCGGCCGGTCCCGCCTGCCCCGCAGGGCTGGACACCGCCTACCGGACCAGTCCCCAGCGGAAGCCGAGCGCCACGGCGTGGGCCCGGTCCGAGGCGCCGAGCTTCTTGAACAGACGACGCGCGTGCGTCTTGACGGTGTCCTCGGAGAGGAACAGCTCGCGGCCGATCTCGGCGTTGGAGCGGCCGTGACTCATGCCCTCCAGGACCTGGATCTCGCGCGCGGTGAGCGTGGGCGCGGCGCCCATCTCGGCCGAGCGGAGCCGGCGCGGGGCCAGCCGCCAGGTCGGGTCGGCGAGGGCCTGCGTCACCGTGGCACGCAGTTCGGCGCGCGAGGCGTCCTTGTGCAGATAGCCCCGGGCGCCGGCGGCGACCGCCAGGGCCACACCGTCGAGGTCCTCGGCGACGGTGAGCATGATGATGCGTGCGCCGGGGTCGGCGGACAGCAGTCGGCGCACGGTCTCCACGCCGCCCAGGCCGGGCATGCGCACATCCATCAGGATGAGATCGGAGCGGTCGGCGCCCCAGCGGCGGAGGACTTCCTCGCCGTTGGCCGCCGTCGTCACGCGCTCGACGCCGGGCACGGTCGCCACCGCGCGGCGGAGCGCTTCTCGGGCAAGCGGGGAGTCGTCGCAGACGAGGACGGATGTCATGACCGCCCTCCGCAGCTGATGCGCGTCACCTTGAGCCTCCAGGCTGGTACGGAATCGTCACCTGTGCGGTCGACCGTCTCGGACGCCTGCCCGAGCGCTTGTGTTTTCAACCGCCTCCGCACTCTCAACGACGGTCACTCGAAAGAGTTACGGGGCTACATGCCGTCTTCGGCACTCTACGTGAGGGTCTCGACACGGTGCAGACATGGCCGACAGACCCTCAACTTTTCATCACAACTATGCCCCATTTGGCCGCTTTTCTTCCCGTTTCTTGGTGTCCGAGGCTAGATTCGCAATGAGTCATATTTTCATCTCCTTAGACCGGAGATGTACGGTCGATGGCACCGTATCCGCTCAGAACGGCTACAAGGGGTCACGTAATGGCAGATTTCTCCCGCCTTCCCGGACCGAACGCGGACCTGTGGGACTGGCAGCTCCTGGCTGCCTGCCGCGGTGTGGACAGCTCGCTCTTCTTCCACCCGGAGGGCGAGCGCGGGGCGGCTCGGAGCGCTCGCGAGAACTCGGCCAAGGAGGTCTGCATGAGGTGCCCTGTCCGCGCGCAGTGCGCGGCGCACGCGCTGGCGGTGCGCGAACCGTACGGCGTATGGGGCGGCCTGACCGAGGACGAGCGCGAGGAGTTGATGGGGCGTGCGCGCAACCGCCTGGTGACGGCTTCGGCCACCGGCGCGGACATCGCCCCGAACCACTGAAGGAACGTTTCTGCAACCTCCGGTACGCCGGATGCGCTCCTTCCCGCCACCAGGGCACGCCGCATCACCACGCGCGTGCCCTCGTCTCTGCCGCCACCCCTCGCCGGGCGCACTCCCCCTTCAGGGCGTGTTGCCTTCAGGGCATGCTGCCCGTCGTACCAGGCGTACCTCTAGGCGCGGCCGGCCGCGCGGGCCAGTTGTTCCAGCGTCGCCGCCACGGCCGGGACCTGTGCCAGGTCGGGCAGGGTGAGGGCGACGATCTCACGGCGCACCGCCGGTTCCAGCCGGACCGTGTGCACGCCCCTGGGCCGTACCGACTCCACCGCCAGCTGCGGCAGGACGGCGACTCCGAGGCCCGCGCCGACCAGGCCGACCACCGCCGGGTAGTCGTCCGTGGCGAAGTCGATGCGCGGGGTGAAACCGGCCCCCTCGCACACCTCGACCAGCTGGCCGCGACAGCGCGGGCAGCCCGCGATCCAGGGCTCCTGGGCCAGCTCGCCGATGGCGACGGTCTCCGCACGGCCGAGGCGGTGCCGCTCGGGCACCAGGGCGACCAGACGGTCGGTCAGCAGAGGCCGTACGACCAGGTCGTCCCAGTCCTCGGCGACCGCCGCCCCCTCGTAGCGGAAGGCGAGGGCCAGGTCGCAGTCGCCTTCACGGAGCAGTTCCACGGACTTCGGGGGCTCGGCCTCCTCCAGGGAGACGCGGGTGCCGGGGTGGGCGGCTCGCAGGGCGGCCAGGGCAGTGGGGACCAGGGTGGAGCTGCCGCTGGGGAAGGAGACCAGCCGGACCCGGCCGGCGCGCAGGCCCGCGATCGCGGCGACCTCCTCCTCGGCCGCGGTGAGCCCGGCGAGGATGCCGGAGGCGTGCCTGACCAGGGCTTCCCCGGCCTGGGTCAGCCGCATCTCGCGGCCGTTGCGGACCAGCAGCGGGGTGCCGACCGAACTCTCCAGGGCCTTCATCTGCTGGCTCACGGCGGGCTGGGTGCAGCCCAGTTCACGTCCCGCCGCCGAGAAGGAACCGGTGGCGGCGACGGCGCGCAGGACGCGGAGATGACGGGCCTCGATCACCCTTCAAGCATAAGGCCAACTTGGAGATGGTGCGTGATATTCGCTCGACGCTTTGAGGTGGGGTGTCGTACCGTGCGGACATGAAGCTTCTCTCGGTCAATCTGGGCCGACCGCAGCCGGTGGCGTACACGGACCAGCCGGACGGAGTGACGGGCATCGACAAGCGGCCGGCCGACGGGCCGGTGCGGGTGACGGCGCCGGGTCCCAAGGGCGTGGGCGCGAGCGGGCTGGCCGGGGACGCCGTTTGCGACCTGCGGCATCACGGCGGGGACGACCAGGCGGTGTACGCCTTCGCGCGCGAGGACCTGGACGACTGGGAGCGCGAGACCGGCAGATCGCTGGCCAACGGTTCCTTCGGGGAGAATCTGACGACGGACGGCCTGGACCTGTCCGGGGCGCTGATCGGCGAGCGCTGGCGGATCGGCGCCGACGTGGTGCTGGAAGTGACCTCGGGCCGGATCCCGTGCCGCACGTTCCAGGGCCATTTGGGCGAGCGCGGCTGGGTCAAGAGATTCACGCAGAAGGGCGCAACGGGCGCCTACCTCCGGGTGATCGAACCGGGCGAGCTGCGGGCGGGTGACCCGATCGAGATCGTGCACCGGCCGGATCACGGGGTGACGGTCGCGATGCAGTTCCGCGCGGTCACCACCGAACGGGAGCTGCTGCCGCGCCTGCTCGCGGCGGGCGAGGCACTGCACGCGGAGACGCTGGCGGCGGCACGCAAGTACGCGGCCCGGCAGGAGGGCTGAAAGGCCGTCGGCCGAGCGGCCGCCCGGGCCCTCGGACGGCGGACGCGCCAGGCAGGGCCTGGGCTCCGGGTCACTACCCTTGGGCCATGACAACGGCTCTGATTACGGGATCGACCGCGGGGATCGGTGCCGCGTTCGCGCGGCGGCTGGCGGCTGACGGGCACGACCTGGTCCTGGTGGCCCGGGACACCAAGCGGCTGCGCGAACAGGCGACCGAACTGCACGACCGGCACGGCATCGAGGTGGAGGTGCTGTCCGCCGATCTGTCCGAGGACAAGGGCATCGAGACGGTGGCCGACCGCCTCGGCGACCGGAAGAACCCGGTCGACCTGCTGGTCAACAACGCCGGCTTCGGTAACAAGGGCCGCTATCTTGAGGTGCCCATGGCCGACGAGCTGAGGATGCTCAAGGTGCACTGCGAAGCGGTGCTCCGGCTGACCTCGGCGGCGGCCGAGGCGATGCGCGAGCGCGGCCGGGGCGGGGTCGTCAACGTCGCCTCCGTGGCCGCCTTCGTGCCGCGGGGCACCTACGGCGCCTCCAAGGCGTGGGTCGTGCAGTTCACCCAGGGCGCGGCCAAGGACCTGGCCGGCAGCGGGGTCCGGCTGATGGCGCTGTGCCCCGGCTTCGTGCGCACCGAGTTCCACCAGCGGGCCGGGATGGGCACGGACAACATCCCGGGCTGGATGTGGCTCGACGCCGACAAGCTGGTCGCGGCGGCCCTGGCCGACCTGGCGCGCGGCAAGACGCTGTCGATCCCCGACCCTCGCTACAAGGCGCTGATGGGCCTGGTGAAGGTCACCCCGCGCGGGCTGATGGGCGGGATCTCCTCCCGTACCGGGCGCAAGTACGGGCCGCAGTAGCGGACGGGTGGCGCTGCCGCCCCGGTGCGAAAATGAGGGTGGACAACCGGGCCAGGGGGGCCGGGAGGCGGCGTCATGACCTTCGTACAGCTCATCGAGTGCAGGACGAGCCGGCTGGACGAGATGAACCGGCTCATGGACGACTGGGTCGCGCAGACCAAGGGGAAGCGGACGGCGACGCACGCGCTGGTCGGCAAGGACCGCTCGGACGCGTCGCACATCGTCGAGGTGGTGGAGTTCCCGTCCTACGAAGAGGCGATGCGGAACTCGGGCTTCCCGGAGACCGACAAGATCTTCCAGGGGATGGCCGCCCTGTGCGACGAGACGCCGACGTTCACCGATCTGGACGTCGTACGGGACGAGCGGCTGGCCGAGGACACCGTACGGCGGTTCTTCGCGGCGCTTGAGACCCCGGGTGAACTGCCGCCGCTCAACGACCTGTTGGACGAGGACATCCACAGCCACGATCCGGTGAACCCGCAGGACACCATCGGGCTGGACAACGCCCTGATCGAGTACGGCATGTGGCGCGGTGCCTTCGACTTCGTCTTCACCGTCGAGGATGTGCTCGCACTGGGTGACCGGGCCTGTGCGCGCTGGACGTGGAACGCCACGCACAAGGGCGACTTCCTGGGCATCCCGGCCACCGGACGGCAGGTCGACATGACCGGGATGACACTGTTCCGGTTCCGCGGCGACGGCAAGATCGCCGAGACCTGGTGGCAGCACGACCAGCTCGGGCTGATGCAACAGCTGGGCGCGCTGGACGAGTTGGAGCACTAGTGCCCCAACAGGGCGAAGGCCCGGCACCCCGCAAGGGGAACCGGGCCTTCGCTCAGGAGCGCTCGGCTCAGTGGGCGTGGCCGTGGCCGTGGCCCGCGGCGGCCGGCTCTTCCTCTTCCTTCTTCTCGACGACCAGGGTCTCGGTCGTGAGCAGCAGGGAGGCGATGGAGGCGGCGTTCTCCAGGGCGGAGCGGGTCACCTTGACCGGGTCGATGACGCCGGCCTTGACCAGGTCGCCGTACTCGCCGGTGGCGGCGTTGTAGCCCTGCCCCTTCTCCAGGTCCTTGACCTTGGAGACGATGACGTAGCCCTCCTGGCCGGCGTTCTCGCCGATCCAGCGCAGCGGCTCGACGACCGCGTTGCGGACCACGGAGACACCGGTGGCCTCGTCGCCGGTCTTGTCGAGGTTGCCCTCAAGGACCTTGGAGGCGTGGACCAGCGCGGAGCCACCACCGGAGACGATGCCCTCCTCGACCGCGGCGCGGGTCGCGGAGATGGCGTCCTCCAGACGGTGCTTCTTCTCCTTCAGCTCCACCTCGGTGGCGGCGCCGACCTTGATCACGCACACGCCGCCGGCCAGCTTCGCGAGGCGCTCCTGGAGCTTCTCGCGGTCCCAGTCGGAGTCGGTGTTCTCGATCTCGGCCTTGATCTGGGCGACACGGCCGTGCACGTCGTCGGACTTGCCGGCGCCGTCGACGATGGTCGTGTCGTCCTTGGTGACCGTCACGCGGCGGGCGGAGCCCAGCACGTCCAGACCGGCCTGGTCGAGCTTGAGGCCGACCTCCTCGGAGATGACCGTGGCACCGGTGAGGACCGCCATGTCCTGCAGCATCGCCTTGCGGCGGTCGCCGAAGCCGGGGGCCTTCACCGCGACGGCGTTGAAGGTGCCGCGGATCTTGTTGACGACCAGGGTCGACAGGGCCTCGCCCTCGACGTCCTCGGCGATGATCAGCAGCGGCTTGGAGGCGCCGGCCTGGATGACCTTCTCCAGCAGCGGCAGCATGTCCTGGATGGAGCTGATCTTGCCCTGGTTGATGAGGATGTACGGGTCGTCGAGGACGGCCTCCATGCGCTCCTGGTCCGTCACGAAGTACGGCGACAGGTAGCCCTTGTCGAAGGCCATGCCCTCGGTGAAGTCCAGCTCCAGACCGAAGGCGTTGGACTCCTCGACGGTGATGACACCGTCCTTGCCGACCTTGTCCATCGCCTCGGCGATCAGCTCGCCGACCTGCTGGTCCTGGGCGGACAGAGCGGCGACGGCGGCGATGTCGGACTTCTCGTCGATCGGACGGGCCGTGGCGAGCAGCTCGTCGGAGACGGCCTTGACCGCGGCGTCGATGCCCTTCTTCAGGGCGGCCGGGGAGGCACCGGCGGCGACGTTCTTCAGGCCCTCACGGACCAGCGCCTGGGCGAGCACGGTGGCGGTGGTGGTGCCGTCACCCGCGATGTCGTTGGTCTTGGTCGCCACCTCCTTCACCAGCTGGGCGCCGAGGTTCTCGTACGGGTCCTCGATCTCGACCTCGCGGGCGATCGTGACACCGTCGTTGGTGATGGTGGGGGCGCCGAACTTCTTGTCGATGACGACGTTGCGGCCCCGGGGGCCGATCGTCACCTTCACCGTGTCGGCCAGCTTGTTGACGCCGCGCTCGAGGGCGCGACGGGCGTCCTCGTCGAACTTCAGGATCTTCGCCATGACAGCGGGAGCCCTCTCGGAAAGCTAATGGGTGGAAAGACAACTGCGCCCCGGACGCCCGGCTTCGTTATCGGTCGCGGGGGCCAGGGGCGCAGCTCAAGAGCAAAGGAATGCTCGAGGTGACTACTTCTCGATGATCGCGAGCACGTCGCGAGCCGAGAGGACGAGGTACTCCTCGCCGTTGTACTTCACCTCGGTGCCGCCGTACTTGCTGTACAGGACGACGTCGCCGACCTTGACGTCGAGCGGAAGGCGCTCGCCGTTCTCGAAGCGGCCCGGACCCACGGCGAGGACGGCGCCCTCCTGGGGCTTCTCCTTCGCGGTGTCCGGGATGACCAGGCCAGAGGCGGTGGTCTGCTCGGCGTCGAGCGGCTGGACCACGATCCGGTCCTCGAGCGGCTTGATGGCAACCTTGGAGCTGGTGGTCGTCACGATCCGACCTCCCCCTTCGGAGATCTCACGGGGTTAACTGTCTGAGGTGGCGACCAGGTCGATCCGTCGTCGCGGGTGCCGGACCTGCCCGTCGCTTTTTTGGCACTCTCACTCGGGGAGTGCCAGAGCCGAGACTATGACCGCGATTAGCACTCGGTCAAGCGGAGTGCCAATGCCCGCGGCGCGTCGGCCGAAGATTGCCGGCGCGGGGTTGCTCGTGGCGGCACTGGTTGACGCCGACCAGCACCGATCAGTTCAGGTAGTCCTCAAGCCGGCCCACCGTCAGCCCCCGCTGCTGCACCCTCCGCAGCACCAGGGTCGTGCGCTCCCGCAAGGGCACTCCCGTCGTCTCGTCCGGGCCGACCAGGATGATGTCGCCGGGGCGCAGGTGGGGTTTGCCGCGGGTGTAGACGACGTCGGTCGGGGTCATCGCGGCGCGCCACAGGACGACCGTCGAGATGCCGCAGTCGGCCGCCGCACGCAGGGTGGTGGTGTCGTACGAGGCGTACGGCGGACGGAAGAGGCGGGCGCGTACGCCGAGACGGGATCTGAGCCTGCTCTGCTGGCCGCAGATCTCGGCGCGCTGTGCGGCGTACGGCAGTCCGGCCAGCGTGCGGTGGTCGAGGGTGTGGTTCTGGATGCCGGCGCCCAGCTGATGCAGGCGGGCGAAGTGGCCGTAGCCGGGGCCCATGGCGCTGTCGGTGAGGAACATGCTGACCGGCAGCCGGAGTTCGCGGACCATGTCGACGAACCGGGGGTCCTTCTCGGCGCCGTCGTCGTAGGTGAGGAAGACGACCCGGTCGCGGGTGGGGACGTGGTCGACGACGCGGGGCAGGGCGCGGCCGCCGGTCTGCGGGGCGAGGGCCAGGGCGCGGGCGGCGGGGCGCGGCGGGCGGGCGAGGGGCTCGGCCAGGCCCCAGCGGCGGTAGCTCTGGTCGGGGGTGGGGCCGTGCGGGTGTACGCCCTCGGCGGCCTTCTTGCCGAGGCGTTCGATGGGGTCGACGGACTGGGCGCAGCCGGCGAGGAGGAGGGCCGAGGCGAGGAGCGCGCCCAGGGACCGGTACGGGCGCCGCCCGCGGCCGGTCCTCGCGCGCTCCGTCCGCGGGCTCCTCCCCGGCCTCACAGGTAGTCCTCCAGGCGGGCCACGGCGTAGCCCTCACGCGTGATCTTGTTCAGGAAGCGGCGCATGTCGTCGACCATCGTGCCGTTCCATTCGGAGCGGCCGCGGAAGTGGGTGAGGACGATGTCGCCGCGGCGCATCTTCTGGTCGTCCTCGCGGTACTCCCAGTGGTCGACGAAGACCTCGTCGTTCCAGATCGGCGCGTACTTGATGCCGCAGGACTTGGCGGCACGCAGGGTGTCCTGGTTGTAGTTGCCGTAGGGCGGGCGGAAGACCGTCGGGCGCTTGCCGAACTGCTTCTCCATGATGTCCTGCATGTCGCAGATCTCGGTCTTCTGCCCCTCGTAGGACAGGCCCGGCAGGTAGGGGTGGTGCAGGGTGTGGTTGTCGAGGGTGTGGCCCTGGGACTGCATCTTGCGGAAGTACCCGTAGTCGTCCTCGATCAGGTAGTTGCTGAGGAAGGCGGTGTACGGGATCTTCAGGTCCTGCATCATCCGCAGGAACCTGGGGTCCTTCTCCGAGCCGTCGTCGATCGTGAGGAAGACGATCTTCTGCTTGGTGGGGATCGTGGTGAAGACCGGGGGCAGGTCCCAGTCCTCCTGGTGGGCCACCTCGAAGCCGGTCCGGGCGGTGATGTCCGGCTTCTTCACGGGCGGCGCCGGGGGCGTCAGCGGCACCCGGTCCAGCCCCCAGCGCCGGGCGGCGGCGACCAGCCGGGCTTGCTCGGCGGTCTGGCGGACCCGGGGGCTCGGCGGCTGCCCGGGGCCACCCCGGCCGGGCACGGGGCGGGTCCCGGAGGGGCCCGCGCAGCCGGAGAGGAGGGCGGCGGAGGCCAGCGCGACGGCTCCGCAGCCCCTTACCAGACGCCCGAGACGCGACCGCCTCCGACACCCGTTACGGCACGATCTTTTAGCGTTTTCATCGTTTTGTACGACCGCTCGCATGGTGCCGGATCCTCCCAGCCCGGGGCCCGGCCCCTGGGCCGACACCGCCGCCGGAAGGCGCACGATCCACCGACTGGCCCACAATGACCCGGTGAACGACCTCGCTCTGCTCCTCACCCCCGAAGGCCGTGCCCTCCTCGACGAGGTCCGCGACACCGCCCCGGCGGACGAACTCGCCGTCGCCACCCGGCTGCGCCGTGACCACCCCGCCGAGCTGGTGTCGGCCGCGCTCGGCCAGGCCCGGCTGCGGCAGCGGGCGGCGGCGAAGTTCACCGCCGCGGACGCGGGGCGGATGTTCTTCACGCCGAACGGGGTCGAGCAGTCGACCCGGACCAGCGTGGCGAGCTACCGCGCGGAGCGGTTCAAGGGCCTCGGTGTGACCTCCGTGGCCGACCTGTGCTGCGGGATCGGCGGGGACGCGATCGCGCTCGGCCGGGCCGGGATCCGGGTGCTCGCCGTGGACCGGGATCCGCTGACGGCGGCCGTGGCGCGGGCGAACGCCGAGGCGCTGGGGCTGGGCGAGCTGATCGAGGTGCGGGAGGCGGACGTCACGGAGGTGGACACGGGCGGGTACGACGCCGTGTTCGTCGACCCCGCCCGGCGCGGCGGACGCGGCAGGATCTTCGACCCGGAGGCCTGTTCCCCGCCGCTCTCCTGGGCGATCGAGGCCGCCCGCGGGGCACCGCACGCGGCGCTGAAGGTGGCGCCCGGCATTCCGCACGAGGCCGTGCCCGCCGACGCCGAGGCCGAGTGGATCTCGGACGGCGGGGACGTGAAGGAGGCGGTGCTGTGGTTCGGGACCGGGGCGGGCCCCGTACGCGCCACGCTGCTGCCCGGGCCGCGCACGCTCCTCGGCAAGCGGCTGCCCGATCCCACGGTCCGGCCCGTGGGGCGGTATCTGTACGAGCCCGACGGCGCCGTCATCCGCGCCCATCTGGTCGCCGAGGTGGCCGAGGAGGTCGGCGGCGGGCTGGTCGACGCGACCATCGCGTACGTCACCGCCGACGAGCTGCGGCCCACCCGGTATGCCTCGGCCTACGAGATCACCGACCAACTCCCCTTCAACGTCAAGAAGTTGAAAGCCCTGCTGCGGGAGCGCGAGGTCGGCACGCTGACCGTGAAGAAGCGTGGGTCGGCCGTCGAGCCGGAGGAACTGCGGAAGAAGGTCAAGCCGCAGGGGCCGAACGCGGCGACCGTGTTCCTCACCCGGGTCGCCGGGGCGCCGACGATGCTCGTGGGGCGGCCCGCCTAGGGCCTGTCCGGTGTCTCCGCCGCCCGGCGCAGCAGCAGTTCCCGCTCCTTCTCGTTGCGTGCCAGGCCGGCCGCTCGCTCGAACTCCGCCCGCGCCTCCGTCGTACGCCCGAGCCGGGCCAGCAGGTCGGCGCGGACGCTGGGCAGCAGGTGGTAGTCGCGCAGGGCTGGTTCGGCGGCCAGGGCGTCCACCAGTTCGAGGCCCTTGGCCGGGCCGTCGGCCATCGCCACGGCGACCGCGCGGTTCAGCTCGACCACCGGGGACGGGGCACGGGCGGCCAGCAGGCCGTACAGGGTGGCGATGGCGCGCCAGTCGGTCTCCTCGTAGGCGTGGGCGTGCGCGTGGCACGCGGCGATGGCCGCCTGGAGGGCGTACGGGCCCGGGGCGCCGGTCGCCGTGGCGCCGGCGCGGTCGAGGGCGCGGATGCCGCGGGCGATCAGCATGCGGTTCCAGCGGCGGCGGTTCTGGTCCTTGAGGAGGACGGGCGCGCCGTCGGGGCCGGTGCGGGCGGCCGTGCGGGACGCCTGGAACTCCAGCAGTGAGGTCAGACCGTGCACCTCCGGTTCCTTGGGCATCAGCGCGGACAGGACTCGGGCCAGGCGCAGCGCGTCCTCGCACAGGCCGGGGCGCAGCAGGTCGTCGCCGGTGGTCGCCGCGTACCCCTCGTTGAAGATCAGGTAGATGACGTCGAGGACGGAGCCGAGGCGGGCCTCGCGGTCGGGGCCGTAGGGCACCTCGAAGGCGACGTTCTGCTTCGCCAGGGTGCGTTTGGCGCGGACGACGCGCTGGGCGATCGTCGGCTCCGGGACGAGATACGCGCGGGCGATCTCGGCCGTGGTCAGACCGCCGAGCAGGCGCAGGGTGAGCGCGGTGCGGGCCTCGGCGGACAGCACCGGGTGGCAGGTGGTGAAGACGAGCCGGAGCAGGTCGTCGTCGATGTCGTCCGGGTCGGCGGGCGCGTCGTACGAGGGCGGGGCCGTCTCCAGGTCCCGGCCGATCTCGGCGAGCTTGCGGGCGTAGGTCTCGCGGCGCCGGATCAGGTCGACGGCTCGGTGCCGGGCGGTGGCCATGAGCCAGGCGCCGGGATTGTCGGGCACGCCGTCGCGGGGCCACCGCTCCAGGGCGGCGACCAGCGCGTCCTGGGCCAGTTCCTCGGCGATGCCGAGGTCCCGGACGATCCGGGCGACACCGGCGACGACCCGGGGCGACTCCAGGCGGAAGACGGTCTCGATGGCGTGCGCCGCGGCAGAGCCGGGGATGCCGGGCCGCGCTGGGGTGGGCTGTGGTTCCACAGCCCACCATGCAACACCCCCGGCGGCCACGGGGCCAGCGCGCACTCAGCCCTCGGCGATCTCCCGTACCTCGCAGCTCACGGTCCAGTAGTCCTCGTGGACCTGGAGGAACCGCTTGGCCCACTCCAGCGCCTCGGCCCTGTCCTTGCACTGCATGATCGCGTAGCCGCCGATGACCTCCTTGGACTCGGTGAAGGGCCCGTCGGTGACGGAGATCCTGCCGCCCTGCCAGCGCACCGTGGTGCCCTGCGCGGACGGTGTCAGCCCGGCGGTGTCGAGCATGACGCCCGCCTTGGTGACCTCCTCGATCAGCCGGCCCATCCGCTGCATCAGCTCCTCGCTGGGCCCCTCGGCGGGGGCGGAGGACTCGTCGATGTGCACGATCGACAGATACCGGGGCATGGTGACTCCTTCGGTGGGGGCGGCGGGGCCGTTCCCCGGCCGCTCACCCCATGCGTCGAACGGCAGACACCGGGATCGACACCCTCGCGAGAAATTTCCCGCGGATTTTTCCCGGCCGGCTCCGGCCCGGCTCCGGATGGCTCCGGTCAGCGCAGGGACACCCACAGCTCAGGGAAATTCTCATCCCAGCGCCTGTGCGATGCCGTAGTACGCCGGTTTCGGCCGGTAGTTCTCGTCGTACGGGGTCGCCGCCCCGTAGCCCGGGAAGGTGCCCGGCACCCAGGAGTCGGCGTCGGTGAAGCCCCACATGGTGACGTTCACACAGCGGGCGACCGCCGTGCAGGCGGCCACGACGGACTTGAAGTCGGCTTGCTGCTGGGCGAGTTTCGCGCTGTCGGCGGGCAGCTGCATGCGGACGTCCAACTCGGTGATCGCCACGTCCACGCCGAGGTCGGCGAAGCGCTGGATGTTCTGCCGGAGCGTGCTCGGCACCTGGCCGAGGATCAGATGCCCCTGCAGGCCGACGCCGCCGATCGGGACACCCTGCGCCTTGAGGGACCTGACCAGGTTGTACAGGGCGTCGGACTTCGCGTTCACGCCCTCGACGTTGTAGTCGTCGATGTACAACCTCGCGTTCGGGTCGGCCGCGTGGGCCCAGGTCAGGGCGCTGGCGACATAGCCGGAGCCGAGGCCCTTGTACCAGAGCGTCGAGCGGTAGCTGCCGTCGTCGTTGAAGGGTTCGTTGACCACGTCCCAGGCGGCGATCCTGCCCTTGTAGCGGCCGACCTCGGTACTGATGTGGTTCCGGAGCAGGCTGCTCAACTGGGCGGACGTCCAGCTGCCGTTCGTCAGCCTGCCGGGGTTCTGGCTGTACCAGACCAGCGTGTGGCCGCGCACCTGCTGGTGGTGGGCCTGGGCGAAGGCCACGATCCGGGCGGCCTCGGTCCAGTCGAAGCTGCCCCGGGCCGGCTCGACGGTCCCCCACTTCATGGCGTTGCCGGGGGTCAGCGGGCTGAACTGGGCTCCGGCGATGTCGCCGTAGGTTCCGGTGAGCCTGGGCCGGTGACGGCGGTGCCGATGAGCTTGCCCTTCGCCGCCGCGAGGTCGCGCAGCGGGGTGTCGGCGGCATGCGCCGCGGGCGCCGTGAACAGGAGCGCGGCGCCGGTCACGAGCGAAGCGAGGGATGAGCCGGTTCTCAGAGATCTCATGCGGGTGCCCTCCGAAAGTTTCGGTTGTTTGACCGACTGGCTTCGGAGCAGTGTGGGGCGGTCCTCGGCGCCCGTCAATACAGCTACCGCTGAAGCACCGGGGGCACGCCCGTGCTCGACCGCACCACCAGGCTGGTCGCCAGCTCCACCCGGGTGGCCGCCCGCTCCTCCCGCTCGCTCCCCAGCTCCAGCACCAGCCGGGCCGCCGCCTCGGCCATCTCGGTCAGCGGCTGCCGTACGGTCGTCAGCAGCGGGCCGACCCAGCGGGCCACCGGCAGATCGTCGAAGCCGACCACACTGAGGTCCTCCGGGATGCGCAGGCCCAGCTCGCGGGCGGCTTCGTAGAGCCCGAGCGCCTGCAGGTCGTTGCCCGCGAAGACGGCCGTCGGCCGGCCGGGGCGGCCGAGCAGCTCCAGGCCCAGGCGGTAGCCGGAGTCGTGGTGGAAGTCGCCGGCGGCGACGAGCGAGGGGTCGGCGGGCAGGCCGGCCGTCTCCAGCGCGGCGCGGTAACCGTCGATCCGGGCCCGGCTGCACATCATCCGGGACGGGCCGCTGATCGCGCCGATCCGGGTGTGGCCGAGTTCCAGCAGATGACGGGTGGCGGCGAGTCCGCCCTGCCAGTTGGTGGCGCCGATGGACGGCACGTCCGGGCCCGGGTCGCCGGCCGGGTCCATCACCACGAACGGGACGGAGCGGCTGGTCAGCAGCGCCCGCTGGGACTCGTCGAGCCCGGACAGCACCAGCACCACGCCGTGCGGGCGGCGCGCGGCCACCTGGTCGGCCCAGGTCCGGCCCGGGGTGAGCCGGCCGGCCGACTCGGACAGTACGACGCTCAGCCCGGCCGCCCGCGCCACGTTCTCCACGCCCCGGATGACCTCCAGCGCCCAGGCGCTCTCCAGCTCGTGGAAGACCAGGTCGATCAGCGGCGAGCGGGACGTCTCGGCGCGCCGGCGCCGGTAGCCGTGGGTGCGCAGCAGCTCCTCGACGCGGGTACGGGTCGCCGGGGCGACATCGGCACGGCCGTTGAGGACCTTCGAAACAGTCGGAGCCGACACCCCGGCCTCACGGGCGATCTCGGCGAGGGTCGCCGTCTGCGTCTCTGCGGGCTTCGAAGGCTTCATGCGGGCGATCGTATCCCCGCCGCACCCCTTGACGAAGGCCCCCATGCGCCATAGGTTCCCCGGAACATTCGAGATACAGGCCGAAACATTCGCGAGCAGAGTCAGGCAGACCCCAGCAGAGCCGGACGGGAGTTCCATGACCATCGCTCCTTGGCGCGACCCCGCCCTGCCCGCCGACGCCCGCGTGGCCGATCTGCTCGCCCGGATGACCCTGGAGGAGAAGGCCGCCCAGCTGTACGGCGTATGGGTGGGCGCCGCCACGGACGGCGACGGGGTCGCTCCCCTGCAGCGCGAGATGACCGCCGACCACGGCTGGGATGAGCTGGTCTCGCTCGGTCCGGGCCAGCTGACCCGCTCCTTCGGCACCGCTCCCGTGGACCCGGCCCTCGGTGCGCGGGCCCTGGCCCGCGCCCAGCGCCGGATCGCCGCGGCCGGCCGCTTCGGCATCCCGGCCATGGCCCACGAGGAGTGCCTGGCCGGCTTCACCGCCTGGCGCGCGACGGCGTACCCGGTGCCGCTCGCCTGGGGCGCCGCCTTCGACCCGGCGCTGGTCGAGGAGATGGGCCGGCGCATCGGCCACGACCTGCGCGCGGTCGGCGTCCATCAGGGCCTCGCGCCGGTCCTGGACGTGGTCCGCGACCCGCGCTGGGGGCGGGTCGAGGAGACGATCGGCGAGGACCCGTACCTGGTCGGCACCATCGGCACGGCGTACGTACGCGGTCTGGAGTCGGCCGGGGTCGTCGCCACGCTCAAGCACTTCGCCGGGTACGCGTCCTCGGCCGGCGCCCGGAACCTGGCCCCGGTCCGGGCGGGCGTACGGGAGTTCGCGGACGTAACCCTTCCTCCTTTCGAGATGGCGGTGCGCGAGGGCGGGGCCCGCTCGGTGATGGCGGCCTACACCGAGACCGACGGCGTGCCCGCCTCCGCCGATCCACGCCTGCTGAACGAACTGCTGCGCGAGGAGTGGGGTTTCACCGGCACGGTGGTCGCGGACTACTACGGCATCGGCTTCCTGGAGACCCTGCACCGGGTCGCGGCGGACGAGGCGGAGGCGGCGCATCTGGCGCTGGCCGCGGGCATCGACGTCGAACTGCCGACCCTGAAGTGCTACGGCACCCCGCTCGTCACCGCCGTACGCCAGGGCCGGATCCCTCAGGCGCTGGTGGACCGGGCGGCCCGGCGCGTCCTGACGCAGAAGTGCGAGCTGGGCCTGCTGGACCCGGACTGGCGGCCGGAGCCGGCGGGCCCGGTCGACCTGGACTCGGCGGCCAACCGCGCCCTGGCCCGGCGTCTGGCGGAGGAGTCGGTGATTCTGCTGGACAACCCGGACGGCCTGCTGCCGCTGGCCCACGGCACCCGGATCGCGGTCGTGGGCCCGCGCGCGGCGGATCCGCTCGCCCTGCTCGGCCGCTACTCCTTCCCCTCCCACGTCCTCACCCACCACCCCGAGGTCCCGCTCGGTATCGAGATCCCCACGCTGCTGGACGCACTGCGCGCCGAACTCCCGGACGCCAAGGTCACGTTCGCCCCGGGGTGCGGAGTCTCCGGCCCGGACACCGCCGGCTTCGCGGAGGCGGTGGCCCGGGCGGCGGAGGCCGACGTGTGCGTGGCGGTGCTCGGCGACCGGGCGGGCCTGTTCGGCCGGGGCACCTCGGGCGAGGGCTGCGATGTGGCCGACCTCCGACTGCCCGGTGTGCAGGCCGAGTTGCTGGACACGGTCGTGGCGACGGGCGTCCCGGTGATACTCGTGTTGCTGACCGGCCGGCCGTATGCGCTGGGCACGGCCGGCTCGGCGCGGTCGTCCAGGCCTTCTTCCCCGGCGAGGAGGGCGGCCGGGCGGTGGCCGGGGTGCTGTCCGGCCGGGTGAACCCCTCCGGACGCCTCCCGGTGAGCGTGCCGCGCGCGCCCGGCGGCCAGCCCTGGACCTGTCTCCAGCCCCCGCTGGGCCTGGCCGGAGAGGTCAGCAGCCTGGACCCGACCCCGCTGTACCCGTTCGGGCACGGCCGCTCGTACACGACGTTCGTCTGGGAGGACGTCCGCGGCCCCGGGCCCGAGATCCCGACGGACGGCTCCTGCGACCTCTCCCTGACCGTCCGCAACACCGGTGACCGCGCGGGCGCCGAGGTCGTCCAGCTGTATCTGCACGACCCGGTGGCGAGCGTGACCCGGCCCGACGTACGGCTGATCGGGTACCGGCGCATCACGCTCTCCCCCGGCGAGTCCCGCCGGCTGACCTTCCGCTTCCACGCCGACCTGTCCGCCTTCACGGACCGCACGGGCGCCCCGGTGGTGGAGCCGGGCGCGCTGGAGCTGCGGCTGTCCGCGTCGAGCACGGACGTACGGCACACGGTCCGGCTCCGGCTGACCGGACCGGTGCGGGTGGTGGGCGCGGACCGGCGGCTGCGGTGCGATGTGGAGGTCTCCCGGGGCGCTGATTGAACGGCAGCGGGCGGGTGGAACGTATTGAGCCACGGCGGAAGCACAGCAAGCCCCCTTCCGCAAGACCCAGGACTCGGGCGTTCAGGATGCGTTCAGATTGCCCCTGGCAGGGTCGGGCCGTAATTGATCACCCCCCACACCCGGCAGGAGCACCTTTGACGACGACAAAGTCCGTCATGAAGAAGCTGCCTGAGGTCACCCTCGCGTTCTGGATCATGAAGATCGCGGCGACGACCCTGGGCGAGACCGCGGGCGACCTCTTCGCCCAGACGCTCAAGCTCGGCTATTTCCTCACCACCATCGCGCTGTTCCTGGTGTTCGTGGTGACGCTGGTGGTGCAGCTGCGCTCGTCGCACTACAACCCGTTCTTCTACTGGACCGTCATCCTGTCGACCTCCATGGCCGGCACCACGATGTCCGACTTCATGAACCGGGACGCCAGCACGAAGTTCCTCTCGAACGGCGCGACGAAACTGGGCTGGGGCCCTCAGGGTCTCGGCCTCGGCTACCCGGAGGGCGCCGCGATCCTGATCTCCCTCCTGCTGCTGATCTTCCTCGGCTGGAAGCTGAGCGGGATGACCTTCCAGATCACCGAGATCGTCACCTTCCGGGGCGAGGCCCTGTTCTGGGCGGCGATCCTGGTCTCCAACACCCTCGGCACCTCGATGGGCGACTTCCTGTCCGACAGCTCGGGCCTCGGCTATCTGGGCGGTGCGTCCCTGGTGACCGGCGTCCTGCTGGTCCTGGTCGCCCTGATGAAGGTCCCGGCGGTGCCGAACGTCCTCCTGTTCTGGATCGCGTTCGTGCTGACCCGCCCGCTGGGCGCCACGGCCGGCGACTTCCTGACCAAGCCGGTCGCCAAGGGCGGTCTGGATCTGGGGACACTCGGTTCCTCGGTGGTGCTGCTCGCGGTGCTGTTCGGTCTGATGGCCTACGCGCAGCTCAAGGAGCGGCGGACGGCGGCCACTCCGGAGTTCGCGGGTCCCGAGGCGGAGACGGTCCAGCCGCAACGAGCCGGGCACCGGTAACGGCGAAACCCGCCCCGGACAACCGGGGCGGGTTTCGAGTGGAGCGCCGGGCAGGCCTTGCACCTGCATCTCCCCGCAGGAAGCGGGACGTCTTTCCTTGGACCACCAACGCACTGCGTCCGGGGGCGGTTTCCGATTTCTCGGTTCCGGCCGTTCGCTGTGTGATGATCATAGCCCAGTCGGGCCGGGTACGCCAAACCTCAGCCGCCGGCCACCGCCTCGAACCGCCAGCGGTGCACGGCCCGGTTCACCAACTCGCCGTCAGGCTCGGGCAGTTCGGGCAGTTCGGCGTCGTACGACGCGTCCCACCACGTGATGACCAGCACCCGGTCCTGCGGCGCCCGGAAGGTCTCGCGGCGCAGCGGCTCGGCGGCCAGCGGCTGTTCCCGTACCCAGGCGAGCAGCTCCTCGCCCCGGCCCGCGGCCGCCCGGGCCTCCCACATCAACGCGACGGTCACGAGTACAGGTTCTCCTTGCTGACCTCGTGCACATGGTCGTGGTTGCCGGGGACGTGCGGGTCGGTGACCGGCAGGGAGGAGTCGGCCGACAGGTCCCAGCCGGAGGCGGACCGGTTGCGGGCGACCATCTCGGCGCCCAGCGCGGCGACCATCGCGCCGTTGTCCGTGCACAGCTTGGGGCGCGGCACGCGCAGCCGGATGCCGGCGGCCTCGCAGCGCTCCTGGGCGAGTGCGCGCAGCCGGGAGTTGGCCGCGACGCCGCCGCCGATCATCAGGTGGTCGACGCCCTCGTCCTTGCAGGCGCGGACGGCCTTGCGGGTCAGCACGTCGACGACGGCCTCCTGGAAGGACGCGGACACATCACGGACCGGGACCTCCTCGCCGGCCGCGCGCCTGGCCTCGATCCAGCGGGCCACGGCCGTCTTCAGACCGGAGAAGGAGAAGTCGTACGCCGGGTCACGGGGGCCGGTCAGGCCGCGCGGGAAGGCGATCGCCTCCGGGTCGCCCTCGCGCGCGTACCGGTCGATGACCGGGCCGCCGGGGAAGCCCAGGTTCAGTACCCGGGCGATCTTGTCGAAGGCCTCGCCGGCCGCGTCGTCGATGGTCGAGCCCATCGGCCGGACGTCGGAGGTGATGTCCGTCGACAGCAGCAGGGAGGAGTGGCCGCCGGACACCAGCAGGGCCATCGTCGGCTCGGGCAGCGGGCCGTGCTCCAGCTGGTCGACGCAGATGTGCGAGGCGAGGTGGTTGACGCCGTAGAGGGGCTTGCCGAGGGCGTAGGCGTACGCCTTGGCCGCCGAGACACCGACGAGGAGGGCGCCCGCGAGACCGGGACCGGCGGTCACGGCGATGCCGTCGAGGTCCTTCGCACGGACGCCCGCCTCCTTCAGCGCGCGGTCGATGGTGGGGACCATCGCCTCCAGGTGGGCGCGGGAGGCCACCTCCGGGACGACGCCGCCGAAGCGGGCGTGCTCGTCGACGCTGGAGGCGACGGCGTCCGCCAGCAGGGTGGTGCCACGGACGACGCCGACGCCGGTCTCGTCGCAGGAGGTCTCGATGCCGAGGACGAGGGGTTCGTCAGCCATGGTTCTTCTCTTCGGTTGCTTCTTCGGTGGCTTGGTTGGTGATCAGACGCATGACCAGGGCGTCCACGTTGCCCGGCTGGTAGTAACCGCGGCGGAACCCGATGGGCTCGAAGCCGTAGCGCTCGTAGAGCTTCTGGGCGCGGACGTTGTCGACCCGGCACTCCAGCAGCACCTCGTGGCACTCGAACGCGGTCGCCGCGCGCAGCAGCTCTTCCAGCAGCCGTCCGCCGAGGCCGGTGCCCTGGAGGTCGCGGGCGACGGCGATGGTCTGCACATCGGCCTGGTCGCCGGCGGAGGCGAGGCCCGCGTACCCGACGATCCGGCGGGTCCCGCCCGTTTCGGCGGGCTCGGCGGGCTCGGCGGGCTCGTCCTCGGCGACCAGATAGTGCCGGGTGGCCTCGGCGCCCCGCGCGTGGGCCAGCTCGGACCAGAACATGCCCCGCGACCAGGCGTCCTCGGGGAACAGGTCCTTCTCCAGCTCCAGGACCGGGTCGATGTCCCACCAGCGCATCTCGCGCAGTCGTACGGTCACTTCGGGGTGACCACCTTGTAGTTCTTGGGGACCTGGGCGTCCGGGCGGCGCAGATACAGCGGCCGGGGTGCCGGCAGCTCCTCGCCGGCGGCCAGCTTCTCGACGGCCAGCGAGGCGAGGGCGGCGGCGGAGACGTGCTCGGGCTCATGGACGCTCGGGAACGTGTCCGGGTAGAGCAGCGCGCCCGCACCCACCGCCGGGAGGCCCGCGACCCGCTCGGCGATGTCGGCCGGCCGGTCCACGGCGGGGCCGGTCAGCCGGGTACGGGAGTCGGCGTACGTCGCCCAGTAGACCTCCTTGCGCCGGGCGTCGGTCGCCACGACGAAGGGGCCCTTCTCGATGTCGGCGGCGTAGGCGAGGCCGTCCAGCGTGCACACGCCGTACACCGGGACCCCGAGCGCGAGGCCGAAGGTGTCGGCCGTCATCAGGCCGACGCGCAGGCCGGTGTAGGGGCCGGGCCCGATGCCGACGACGATGCCGGTGACGGCGTCCAGTCTGAGTCCGGCCTCGGCGAGCACACGGTCCACGGCCGGCAGCAGCAGCTCTCCGTGCCGGCGCGCGTCCACCTGACTCGACGAGGCGATGACGTCCGTGCCGTCGTGCAGCGCGACGGTGACGGCGGGCGTTGCGGTATCCAGAGCGAGCAAGAGCACGCGAACAGCCTACGGCGCCGACGGCTCACGCATCGCCGTCCGGGTCGTACGGTCACTGACTGCTACCGTCTGTACGAAGTACGACATATCACACGAGACAGTACGAGTCAGAGGTGAGCGCACGTGGCAGGGTCCAGCTCGGGAATCGTGGCCGGCCTCACCGCGGCGGCCCTCGGCACCGTCGGCTTCCTCGCCCTCCAGGCCCAGGCGACCGTACCGGCGGGCCTGGGCGGCAGGGCCGGGGCGAGCGCGTCCCCCTCGACGACCGCCACGAGCACGCCGAGCTACGACCCCACCTCGACGGCCCTGCCGGGCGGATCCGGTGCGGGGGAACGGGTCGTGTACTCGCTGGGCGCCAACCGGGTCTGGCTGGTGAGCCGCACGAACCAGCTGGAGCGCACCTTCAGGGTCTCCCCGGGCAGCGTGGACCCGTCGCCGGGCACGTACTGGGTCACGTCCCGCTCGAACGCGATCACCGGCACCGACGGCACCCCCATCGAGCATGTCGTGCGGTTCACCGAGGTGGACGGGCTGGCGGTCGGCTTCAGCGCCGCGGTGGGCAGCGCGGCGCACTCCGCGGGCGACCCGGTGGTGCGGAGCGGGGGGATCCGGGAGACGCGGCTGAACGGCGACGCGATGTGGGACTTCGCGACGATCGGGGTGCGGGTGATGGTGATTCGCTAAGCGGCGACTCGGGGGCGCGTCGACCGGTCACCGGCCGCCCGCGGGGCCGTTGTGGCTGGTCGCTCCCCTTCCGCCGGCGTCTCTTCGGGGCGCTGCGGGGGCCGGGAAACCACCTCCGCTGCCGCGCATGCCGCCAGCAGGTCGTGCATGGAGACGCCGGTGGGACCGGTTGCGGACATGGACGCCTCCTGTGGTGCGGGGGCGGGAGTAGTTAGGTACACCTAACTACGGGCTGGGTACCATGTGACCACGCCCGGGACGTCCTGCGCAATATGTTGCTGCCTGTCGGAATCTTGATACGGAGGCCGCGCTCAGGCGGTGAGCGACGCCAGGCCGGCCTCGGCCCAGCGTTCCCCCAGCCCGGTCAGCGTCACATGCCGTACCTCGTCGGTGCCGGTGGGTTCTGGGGTGTCCCCCGATGCCGCGGTTCCAACCGCGCGGTGGATGACGACCTGGAGGCGGTCCTCGGTCAGTTCCTCGACCTTGCCCTCGCCCCACTCCACGACGATCACCGAGTCGGGCAGCGAGACATCGAGGTCCAGGTCCTCCATCTCGTCCAGGCCGCCGCCGAGCCGGTAGGCGTCGACGTGCACGAGGGGCGGGCCGTCGCCGAGGGAGGGGTGCACCCGGGCGATCACGAAGGTCGGCGAGGTGACCGCGCCGCGCACGCCGAGGCCCTCGCCGAGCCCGCGGGTCAGCGTGGTCTTGCCGGCACCCAGCTCACCGCTGAGCATCACCAGGTCGCCCGCGCGCAGCAGCTTGGCCAGCGTGCGGCCAAGCTCCCGCATCTGCTCGGGCGAGGTGATCGTCAGCCGGGTCTCAGCGGGGTCCTGCGGTGCTGCTGGTGCTTCCATAGCCCATAACCGTAGCCCCTGCGGGCACGGCACCCGCGCGGGTGAGCAGGTCGGCGAGGCGGTCGGTGACCACTTCCGGGTGTTCCAGCATCACCAGGTGCCCGGCGTCCGGGACGAGGACCAGCTCGGCGTCGGGCAACAGGTCGGCTATGGCCTCGCTGTGCTCACTGGGCGTGACCAGGTCCTGGACGCCGGCCAGCACCAGCACCGGCATGTCACGGAAACAGCCGAGCGCCCCGGTCTTGTCGTGGTCGGTGAAGGCCGGGTAGAACTCGGCGACCACATCGATCGGTGTGGACTCGATCATCCGCTCGGCGAACCGCTCCACGGCCGGGTCGACGTCCCGGCCCGCGAACGAGTACCGCTTGATGATCCCGGCGAACAGATCGGCGGTGGCCCGGCGGCCCTTCTCGACCAGCTCCGCCTGCTGTCCGAGCGCCTTCAGCACGCCGGGCAGGATCCGGCGCACCGCGTTGACGCCGGCCAGCGGCAGCCCGAAGTTGACCTCGCCGAGCCGTCCGGACGACGTACCGACGAAGGCGGTGGCGACGACCCGGTCCCGGATCAGCTCGGGGTACTGGGCGGCGAGGGCCATCACGGTCATGCCGCCCATCGAGTGCCCGACCAGCACGATCGGCCCGTCCGGTACGGCGGCGTCGAGGACGGCCTTCAGATCGCGGCCGATCTGGTCGATGGTGACCGGCACCCGGTCCCGGGTCTGGGCCACGCCCCGCCCCGACCGGCCGTGGCTGCGCTGGTCCCAGTGCACGGTCCTGACGACCCCGCGCAGGGCGGCCCGCTGGAAGTGCCAGGAGTCCTGGTTGAGGCAGTAGCCGTGGCTGAAGACGACGGTGACGGGGGCGGGCGCCTTACGGCCGAACAGCCTGCGCCTGCGCGGTGAGACGTTCGGGCCCGTCTCGGGCTCGACCTCGTCGACCTCGTAGTACAGCTCGGTGCCGTCGTCGGCCTGGGCCTTGCCCGGGGTGCCGCGCAGGGTGCCGTAGGGGCCCGCGGAGTCCAGCGCCAGCCGGGCCTTTCTGCGCATGCCCCGGCCCACCGTCATCCGCTCGATGGCGACGCCGGCCGCCGCGCCCGCGGCGAGCACACCTATCGCGGTACCCGCGATGCCGGTCGCCCTGCGCCAGCTCCCGGCCGCCCCCGCGGCGGAGGCGGCGGCCGCCGAGGCGACGGCGTCCGCCACGGCCTCCGCACTGCTCTCGCTCACGTACCGCTCCTCTTCGCCGTACTGCAGTTCGCCTGGGTGGTGAAACGGATGAAACCGATGGTGCCGGTGCAACGGGCGTCGCAGGCGGGTCTGCGACGGGTGTCACAGGTGAGCCCGGTCGCTCTCGAACGGCTTACCCGAGTTCTTCCCCGTTCACATAGACGCGAGGAACCCGGGTCCCGATGCGTGTGACGATTTCGTAGGCGATCGTGCCGCAGGCCTGCGCCCAGTCCTCGGCGGTGGGCTCACCGCGGTCGCCCGGCCCGAACAGCACGGCCTCGCTGCCCGCCGCGGGCTCGTCCCCGCCGAGGTCCACCACGAACTGGTCCATCGCGACCCGCCCGGCGATCGTGCGCCACTTGCCGTCGACCAGCACAGGACCGGTGCCGGAGGCGTGCCGCGGGATGCCGTCCGCGTAGCCGACCGGGACGAGACCGAGGGTGGTCTCGCCGGGCGTGACGTAGTGGTGGCCGTAGCTGACGCCGTGGCCGCCCGGGACGTGCTTGACCAGGGCCAGCGAGGCGCTGAGCGTCATCACCGGGCGCAGCCCGAAGTCGGCGGGCGTGCCCAGCTCCGGGCTGGGCGAGATGCCGTACACGGCGATGCCGGTGCGGACGAGGTCGAAGTGGGTCTCGGGGAGGGTGAGCGCGGCGGGCGAGTTGGCGATGTGCCGCACCTCGGGCCGCACGCCCTGTTCCTCGGCGTACGCCAGCATCTCCCGGAAGCGCTCCAGCTGGGCGGTGATGGAGGGATGCCCGGGCTCGTCGGCGCAGGCGAAGTGCGACCACAGCCCGGTGATCCGGACCAGCCCCTCGGCCTCGGCGCGCAGGGCCGCGGCGACCAGTTCCGCCCAGTCGGGGCCGGGCTGGCAGCCGTTGCGGCCGAGCCCGGTGTCCGCCTTGAGCTGTACGCGCGCGGCGCGGCCGGCCTCGCGGGCCGCCGCGACGACCTCGCGCAGGGCCCACATCCCGCTCAGGGACATGTCGAGGTCGGCCTCGATCGCCTGCCGCCAGGGGCCGCCCGGCGCCCACAGCCAGCACAGGATCCGGCCCGGCAGCCCGGCCGCGCGCAGTGCCAGGGCCTCCTCGGGGGTGGCGGTGCCGAGCCAGGTCGCGCCCGCGGCGAGGGCCGCGCGGGCGCACGGCACGGCCCCGTGGCCATAGCCGTCGGACTTGACCACGGCCATCAGGGCCGCGCCCGGCGTCCGGGCGCGCAGGGCGCGCACATTGGCCCGCAGGGCGCCCAGATCGATCTCGGCGCGGGCGCGCAGGGGGGCGGTCGGCACAGTCGCAGTCTCACTCATCGCGCCCCCAGTCTCTCAGAGGGCCCCGAGGGCCCCGGTCCCAGTCTCAGCTACCCGGTCGCTTCCCCCACACGTAGACGTGGTCGCCCTTCTTCAGGACGTCCCACAGCTTGCGCGCGTCATCGAGCTTCATGTTGACGCAGCCGTAGGAGCCGACCGTGGTGTAAATGCTGCCGTAGATGGCGTGGAAGGCCTCGCCGCCGTCGAAGAACTGGGCATACGGCATGGGCTCGTCGTACAGGGTCGACACGTGGTTCTTGTGCCGCCAGTAGACGGTGTGCCAGCCCTTGCGGGTGAGATGCCCCGTGCGCCCGCTCCGCATGGGCACCGGTCCGAACACCACCTTGGAGTCCTCCTGGACCCAGGTGAGCTGGCGGTCCAGATCGACACAGGCGACCTTGTACGACCGGACGGGACACTTCTTGGCGGCGTTCGGGTCCTTCTTCGCACCGATGAGCATCATCGTCGACCAGGTGACGGGACCGGCGAACCCGCTGGCGGGCTTGATCTTGTGCTTCGTCTGGAAGTCGCGGATCGCCTCGCAGTCGGCGGCCGACTGCTTCCCGTCGGCCTTCAGCTTCAGCCAGCGCTCCACCTGCCGCTGATAGGGCCCGGTCTTCTTGCTGCAACTGACCTTGGAGACGGCGTCGTCGAGCGGCACGTACTCGATGAGGTCGTACGCCCCCGGCGCCGCGTCCTTCGGCTCCACGGCGTCCTCCGACTCGGTCGGCGTGTACACCGTCGGCGGCAGCGCCTGGTCGGGCGTGTCGATCTGCCAGGGCTGGCCGGGCCCGGGAGCGACACCGGGGACCAGGTCGAGTTCGGGGGCGGGGGCGGGGGCGGGAGCCGGCGGCGCGGGAGCGCCGGCCGCTGCGTGGGCGGTCGTGAGGGCAGCCGTCATGGCGAGCAGTACCGCGACACCGCGGGACGCGATTCGTCTGCTGATCATGCGATCAGCCAAACGTGCGGCTCCGCCGGATCGACGGTGCCGCGCGGGAGGGTCACCCGAGGGGTGCAGTTGTTCGTCTGCGGCGCCGTCGTGGCTGGTCGCGCAGTCCCCACGCCCCTGGGAAGTCGCGGCCGCCGCACCCGCGTCCGCGCCGTGGCCGCGGGCAGTCGTGCCGCCGGGGCGGCGATGACGGGCGCTGGGGGTACCTACCCCCTCCGCTCGCCGGCCGTGTACGGACCGGCGGAAAGGGTCTGGGCCGCGCCGCCCGCGCCGCGTGCGGCTGGCGCGACTCCCCGCGGCGACGCGCCGCCGCACCCGGAGTGGCCGGGCGCCACCGCGCGCGAGGGGGGACGCGCGCATCTCTGCCCGGTGCCATGGAGCCGGCGTCCCTCCGGGAGAGGCACCCCGCAAGCGCAGGCAGGCGACCCAACCCCCGCCCGGCTACAGCGAAGGGCGCCGCACGGACTCAGTCCCGCACGTCCCTCCACGCCTCCGGGATCCGCGCCGCCACGTCATGCGCCCCCGCCGGTGCCCCGTCCGCCGCGAACCGCCCGGCCAGCCCGTGCAGATACGCCGCCGCGCTCCCCGCGTCCCGCGCCGACAGCCCCGCCGCCAGCAAGGACCCCGCGAGCCCCGACAGCACGTCGCCGCTCCCCGCCGTGGCCAGCCAGGAGGTCCCGGTGGCGTTGACCCGCACCGCCCCGCCCCCCGCGCCGGCGACCAGTGTCGTGGACCCCTTCAGCAGCACCGTCGCCCGGTACACCGCCGCCAGTTCCCGCACCGCGGCCAGCCGGGCCTGTTCGACCTCCTCCCGGCGCACTCCCAGCAGCGCGGCCGCCTCCCCGGCATGAGGGGTCATCAGCGTCGGCGCCGTACGCCCGCGCACCGCGTCCCGCTCGGCCAGCCGCAGCCCGTCCGCGTCGAGAAGCACCGGCACGTCCGTGTCCAGCACCTCGGCCACGGTCGCCGCGTCGTCCCCGGCGCCCGGTCCGACCACCCAGGCCTGTACGCGCCCCGCCTTCGCCGGTCCCCGGTCGGACACGAGCGTCTCCGGAAAGCGGGCGATGACCGCCTCCGCGGCCGGCCCGACGTACCGTACGGCCCCCGCTCCGCCGCGCAGCGCCCCACAGACGGCGAGCACGGCGGCGCCCGGATAGCGCGCGGATCCGGCGGCGATACCCACGACTCCGCGCCGGTACTTGTCGCTCTCCGCAGCCGGCACCGGCAACAGCCGTGCCACATCGGCGTGTTGGAGGGCCTGCAGCTCACCCTCGGCGGGCAGTTCGAGACCGATGCCGACGAGCCGTACGACCCCGGCGTACTCGCGCGCCGGATCGATCAGCAGTCCGGGCTTGTAGGTGCCGAAGGTGACGGTGAGGTCGGCCCGGATCGCGGCCCCCCGCACCTGACCGGTGTCGGCCTCGACCCCGCTGGGCAGGTCAACGGCGACCACGGCGGCACGGGACCGTTCCACGACCCCGGCCAAGGCCTCGGCCTCGGGCCGCAGCCCGCCCTTGCCGCCGATCCCGACGATCCCGTCCACGACGAGATCGGCCGACTCGATGAGCCCCACGGCGGAATCGGCCGAGGCCGGGGCGACCGTGCCGCCCGCCCGTCGCAGCGCGCCCAGCCCTCCGGTGTGCGCCCGCTCCGGCGCGAGCAGTACGGCCGTCACCCCGGCCCCCCGACGTGCCAGCCGCGCCCCCGCGTACAGCGCGTCCCCGCCGTTGTCGCCGCTGCCGACGAGCAGCACCACCCGGCTGCCGTACACCCGGCCGAGCAACTCGGCGCAGGCGGCGGCCAGCCCCGCCGCGGCCCGTTGCATCAGCGCGCCCTCCGGCAGCCGTGCCATCAGGGCCCGTTCGGCCGCCCGCACCGTCTCCACGCTGTACGCACTACGCATGGCACCGAGTCTGCCCCGTACCCCCCACCGCCCACACCCGGAACGCTCAGCCCTCGGCCACCACCACGGCCGAGGCGACCCCCGCGTCATGACTGAGTGAGACGTGCCAGGACCGTACGCCCAGTTCGGCGGCCCGGGCTGCCACGGTGCCCGTCACCCGGAGGCGGGGCTGTCCGCTGTCCTCGACGCACACCTCGGCGTCGGTCCAGTGCAGGCCGGGCGGTGCGCCCAAGGCCTTCGCCAGCGCCTCCTTGGCGGCGAACCGGGCCGCGAGCGAGGCGATCCCGCGCCGCTCCCCGCTGGGCAGCAACAGCTCCCGTTCCACGAACAGCCGCTCGGCCATGCCGGGCGTCCGCTCCAACGACGCGCGAAACCGGTCGATCTCGGCGACGTCGATCCCCACTCCGATGATGCTCATGCCGGGCAGCCTACGGTCGCTCCCCGTCCACCTGCTGAAATCCCGCTGCCGGGCTCGGTACGTGCCGTCTACGCTCCGCCCATGACGTCCCAGGCCTACCTCTCCGACCTGTTCTCGCTGGACGGCCGTGCCGCCGTGGTGACCGGAGGCAGCTCCGGCATCGGCCGGGCCATCGCCAAAGCGCTCGCGCGGGCCGGCGCGAGGGTGGTGGTCGTGGCCCGCGGCAAGGAACACCTGGAGGAAACCGTCGGTGAGTTGACCGACGCCGGCGGCACGGCCGCCTGGGTCGCGGGCGATCTCGGCACGCGTGCCGGCGTGCGCGCGGCGGCCGAGGAGGCGGCCGGTGTGTTCGGCGAGCCCGACATCCTCGTCAACTCCGCCGGGATCAACCTGCGGCCGCCGCTGGGCGAGCTGGGCGAGGACGTGTGGGACACCACCATGGCCGTGAACCTTCAGGCTCCGTTCCTGCTGGGGCAGCGGTTCGGGCCCGGCATGGCGGAGCGCGGCTTCGGCCGGATCATCCACATCACCTCACAGCAGGCCCACCGCGCCTTCGTGCAGAGCGGGGCCTACGGCGTCTCCAAGGGCGCACTGGAGTCGCTGGCCCGCTCGCAGGCCGAGGCCTGGTCGCCGTACGGCGTCACCGTCAACACCCTGGTGCCGGGCTTCGTGATGACCCCGCTCAACCAGCGGCTGTCCAGCGACCCCGAGAAGGTGGCGGCGCTGGCCGCGCGCACGATGACCGGCCGCAACGGCCTCGCCGAGGACTTCGAGGGTGCGGCCGTCTTCCTCGCGAGCCGCGCCTCCGCCTATGTCACGGGCCAGTCGGTCTTCGTCGACGGGGGCTTCTCGGTCCACTGAGCAAAGACTTCAAGGGGCGAACGGCGGTCGGCCGTTCGCCCCTTTTTCTCACCCCGAGGGGTTTGTCACTCCACCGTCACCGACTTCGCCAGGTTGCGGGGCTGGTCCACGTCATTGCCGCGGGCGGTGGCCAGCTCGCAGGCGAAGACCTGCAACGGGACCGTCGCCACCAGCGGCTGCAGCAGGGTCGGGGTGGCCGGGATGCGGATCAGGTGGTCGGCGTAGGGGACGACCGCCTCGTCGCCCTCCTCCGCGATCACGATGGTGCGCGCCCCGCGGGCCCGGATCTCCTGGATGTTGGAGACGATCTTGTCGTGCAGGACCGAGCGGCCGCGCGGCGACGGTACGACGATCACCACCGGCACGTCCTCCTCGACCAGCGCGATCGGGCCGTGCTTCAGCTCGCCCGCCGCGAAGCCCTCGGCGTGCATATAGGCGAGTTCCTTGAGCTTCAGGGCGCCTTCGAGGGCGACCGGGTAGCCCACGTGCCGGCCGAGGAACAGCACCGTGTTCTTCGCGGCCAGGGTCCGCGCCAGAGCCCGCACCGGCTCCATCGTCTCCAGGACGCGCTCGACCTCCTCCGAGATCCGGGAGAGGTCCTTGATGACGGCCTGGATCTCGTCGCCCCACTTGGTGCCGCGCACCTGGCCCAGGTACAGCGCCACCAGATAGCAGGCCACGAGCTGGGTCATGAACGCCTTGGTGGAGGCCACGGCGACCTCGGGCCCGGCGTGCGTGTACAGCACCGCGTCCGACTCGCGCGGAATCGTCGAGCCGTTGGTGTTGCAGATGGCCAGCACCTTGGAGCCCTGCTCGCGGGCGTGGCGCAGCGCCATCAGGGTGTCCATCGTCTCGCCGGACTGGGAGATGGCGATCACCAGGGAGTGGCCGTCCAGGATCGGGTCCCGGTAGCGGAACTCGCTGGCCAGCTCGACCTCGCAGGGGATGCGCGTCCAGTGCTCGATGGCGTACTTGGCGATCAGGCCGGCGTGGAAGGCCGTACCGCAGGCGACGATGACGACCTTGTCGATCTCGCGCAGTTCGGACGGGGAGATGCGGACCTCGTCCAGGGTGAGGGAGCCGGACGGGTCGATACGGCCCAGCAGCGTGTCGGCGACCGCCTTGGGCTGCTCGGCGATCTCCTTGAGCATGAAGTAGTCGTAGCCGCCCTTCTCGGCGGCGGAGGCGTCCCAGTCCACGTGGTAGCTGTGCACCTCGGCCGGGCGGCCGTCGAAGCCGGTCACCGTGACACCGTCCCTGCGCAGCTCCACGACCTGGTCCTGGCCCAGTTCGATCGCCGAGCGGGTGTGGGCGATGAACGCGGCGACGTCGGACGCCAGGAACGCCTCGCCCTCGCCGACACCGACCACGAGCGGCGAGTTCCGGCGCGCGCCCACGACCACGTCCGGCGCGTCGGCGTGCACCGCGACCAGCGTGAACGCGCCCTCCAGCCGCCGGCACACCCGCCGCATGGCCTCCGCCAGGTCGGCGGTGCGAGAGAACTCCTCGCCGAGCAGATGGGCGACGACCTCGGTGTCCGTCTCGGAGGTCAACTCATGGCCGCGCTCGGCCAGTTCGGCCCGCAGCAGCGCGAAGTTCTCGATGATTCCGTTGTGGACGACGGCGACCCTGCCCGCGTTGTCGTGATGCGGGTGGGCGTTGGCGTCGGTGGGGCCGCCGTGCGTGGCCCAGCGCGTGTGGCCGATGCCGGTCGCGCCCGTCGGCAGCGGCCGTTCGGCCAGTTCCTTCTCCAGGTTGACGAGTTTCCCCGCCTTCTTCGCCGCGGCCAGTCCGCTGTCGGCGAGGACGGCGACGCCCGCCGAGTCATACCCCCGGTACTCCAGCCGCTTGAGCCCTGCCATCACGACATCGAGCGCCGACTGCGACCCTACGTATCCCACGATTCCGCACATGAGCCGCAGCCTACGGCTCGTTCGGCGTCAGAAAACGCTTCCTCCTGCCCGAATTCGGAAATTCCCACAGCCATACGAACGGCGAACACGGCCGTACGCGCGGCTCCCTCGGCTCCCAGCGCACCCGCAGCGGCACCGCGCGGGCGCCGATCGTGCATCGCGGATCCTCCGGCTGCGCACGCCGGCCGAGGGTCCTGGGCAGAGCACCCGGGTCCTGACCCATCACTTCGCCGACAAGAACGCCCTGCTCACCGCCGTACTCCAGCGGCTGGACGAGCGGCAGCACGAGGCGCTGCGCGCCACCACCGGCTGGGACGACCCCGCGGTCCCGGTCAGCGAGGTCGTCCGCTCCGCCTGGCACCGCAACCTCAGCCCCGGCGAACTCGGCATGACCCGGCTCATCCGGGAGATCGAGGGTCTCGCCGCGTCCGGCCGGCTCACCCTCCCGCACCCCGGCTTCGTGCGCGGCCACGCCGAGTTCGTCGCCTCCTGCCTGGTCCACCGCGGCCTGTCGGACGCAGCCGCCCTGACCTGCGCGACCCTCCTCAACAGCGCCTTCTCCAGCCTCCAGGCCGATCTGCTGATCACCGGCGACCACGAGCGCGTCGAAGCGGCTCTGGACGCCCTGTGCGCCGGGGTCGACGCCCAGGTGGCCGGAGTCGCGTGACAGGGCCGCGTGACGGACCCCACCCACCACGGAGTTCAAACTCCGTTAACAATGGAATGTGATCTCACCGGTCTCCTCGATGCCCCGGAGCGCCCACCGGCACAGGCCGGAGGCGACTCCCTACGTCGACCTCACCCGCGCCGAGTGGAGCGCGCTGCGTGACAAGACGCCGCTGCCGCTCACCGCCGAGGAGGTGGAGAAGCTGCGCGGTCTGGGCGATGTGATCGACCTGGACGAGGTGCGGGACATCTACCTCCCGCTCTCCCGGCTCCTCAACCTCTACATCGGCGCCACGGACGGCCTCAGAGGCGCCCTGAACACCTTCCTCGGCGAGCAGGGCTCCCAGTCCGGCACCCCGTTCGTCATAGGCGTCGCCGGCTCGGTGGCCGTGGGAAAGTCCACGGTCGCCCGTCTCCTGCAGGCCCTGCTGTCCCGCTGGCCGGAACACCCGCGCGTGGAGCTGGTCACGACGGACGGATTCCTGCTGCCCACCAAGGAGTTGGAGGCCCGCGGCCTGATGTCGCGGAAAGGATTCCCCGAGTCCTACGACCGCCGGGCCCTCACCCGTTTCGTCGCCGACATCAAGGCGGGGAAGGACGAGGTCACGGCCCCCGTCTACTCCCACCTCATCTACGACATCGTCCCGGACAGGAAGCTCGTCGTCCGCCGCCCCGACATCCTGATCGTCGAGGGCCTCAACGTCCTGCAGCCCGCCCTGCCGGGCAAGGACGGCCGCACCCGGGTCGGCCTCGCCGACTACTTCGACTTCAGCGTGTACGTCGACGCGAGCGCCGAGGACATCGAGCGCTGGTACCTCAACCGCTTCAAGAAGCTGCGCCAGACCGCCTTCCAGAACCCGGACTCGTACTTCCGCAAGTACACCCAGGTCTCCGAGGAGGAGGCCCTCGACTACGCCCGCACCCTCTGGCGCACCATCAACAAGCCCAACCTGACCGAGAACATCGCCCCCACCCGGGGCCGGGCCACCCTCGTCGTCCGCAAGGGCCAGGACCACAAGGTGCAGCGCCTGAGGCTACGCAAGCTGTAACTGCCCAGGGGCCCGGGACTGTGTCGATTTGCGGCTCCGCCGCGATGGGGTCCCCCCGGGTTCGAGCGAAGTCGAGAACTTGGGGGAGCGACAAACCACGACGAACCCGCGGCCCGCAACGCACAGTTCCCGGCGCCCCGGACCCGGATCTCAGCCCAACGCCGACTTCACAGCGTCGGCCAGCCGCCCGGCAACGGACCGAGCCTGCTCGATATCCGCGGCCTCGACCATCACCCGCACCAGCGGCTCGGTACCCGAGGGGCGGAGCAACACCCGCCCCGTCTCACCGAGTTCCCGCTCGGCCTCGGCAACAGCCGCGGCCAGGTCGGCAGACGTACGCACACGCGCCTTGTCCACATCCGGCACATTGATCAGCACCTGCGGCAGCCGCTCCATCACAGAGGCGAGCTCCCGCAGCGAGCGTCCGGTCTCCGCGACCCGCGCCGCGAGCAGCAGCCCGGTCAGCGTGCCGTCACCGGTCGTCGCGTGATCGAGAATGATCACGTGCCCGGACTGCTCGCCGCCCAGGGCGAACCCGTGCTCCTTCATCTCCTCAAGCACATACCGGTCACCGACGGCCGTCTGCACCAGCCGGATCCCGGCCCGCTCCATCGCCAGCTTGAACCCGAGGTTGGACATCACGGTGGCCACCACCGTGTCCGCCCGCAGCGCGGACCGCTCCCGCATGGCCAGTGCCAGCACCGAGAGGATCTGGTCGCCGTCGATCTCCTCGCCGGTGTGGTCCACGGCCAGGCAGCGGTCGGCGTCGCCGTCGTGCGCGACACCGAAGTCCGCGCGGTGCTCGACGACCGCGGCCTTCAGCTGGCCGAGATGGGTCGAACCGCACCCGTCGTTGATGTTGAGCCCGTCCGGCGCCGCACCGATCGTGACGACCTCGGCGCCCGCCCGGGAGAACGCCTCCGGCGAGACCCCCGAGGCCGCGCCGTGCGCTTCGTCCAGGACGATCTTCAGCCCGTCCAGCCGGTTGGGCAGAACGGCCAGCAGATGGCCGACATACTGCTCGAAGCCCTCGTCGTACGACCGTACGCGCCCCACGCCGGAGCCCGTGGGCCGCTCCCACGGCTCCCCGTGCCGGTGGGACTCGTACACCGCCTCGATCCTGTCCTCCAGCTCGTCGGCGAGCTTGTGGCCGCCGCGGGCGAAGAACTTGATGCCGTTGTCCGGCATGGCGTTGTGGCTGGCGGAGAGCATCACGCCCAGGTCGGCGCCGAGCGCGCCGGTCAGGTGGGCCACGGCCGGGGTCGGCAGCACACCGACCCGCAGCACGTCCACACCCGCGCTGGCCAGGCCCGCGACCACGGCCGCCTCCAGGAACTCCCCGGACGCCCGCGGGTCCCGCCCGACCACCGCCGTCGGCCGGTGGCCCGCGAAGGTGCCCGCTTCGGCCAGCACGTGGGCCGCCGCCACGGACAGGCCGAGCGCCATCTCGGCCGTCAGGTCCGCGTTGGCGACACCGCGCACGCCGTCCGTACCGAAGAGTCGTCCCACTTGTCCTCCTGAGGAAGCGTCCTTGCTGCCATGCATGGTGGCAGACGCCGGGTCATCCGATCACACCAGCCTCTGAGCGTCTTTTGTCGTTATACGCCCTTGACCGGTATAAACGAACGCCCCGACGGCACAAGTGGCGTGCCGCCGGGGCGTTCGGAGTACGTAGGGCCGGAGCCCGTGATACGTACGAGCAGGCAGCGAAGCTTAGCGCTTGCTGTACTGCGGAGCCTTGCGGGCCTTCTTCAGACCGGCCTTCTTCCGCTCGACCGCGCGGTCGTCGCGGCGCAGGAAGCCGGCCTTCTTCAGCGGGCCACGGTTGTTGTCGACGTCGGCCTCGTTCAGCGCACGGGCGACACCGAGACGGAGCGCACCGGCCTGACCGGAGACACCGCCACCCGCGATGCGGGCGATGACGTCGTAACGACCCTCGAGTTCGAGCACCTTGAAGGGCTCGTTGACTTCCTGCTGGTGCACCTTGTTCGGGAAGTAGTCCTCAAGGGTGCGACCGTTGATCTTCCACTTGCCGGTGCCCGGGACGATCCGGACGCGGGCGATGGCGTTCTTGCGGCGGCCCAGGCCGGCGGCGGGCTGGGGCTCACCGAAGCGCGAGGCGAGGGACTCGGAGGTGTACTCACCCTCCACCGGAACCTCGGACTCGGTGGTGTAGCTCTCGATGTCTTCGATCTCTTCGATCGGCTGCTCGGCAGTGGTCTCGGCCACGATTCTCCTCAGATTCTCTTCAGTCTTAGGGGGTGGCCGGACTTACTGCGCGACCTGGGTGATCTCGAACGGAACCGGCTGCTGGGCAGCGTGCGGGTGGTTCTCGCCGCGGTAGACCTTCAGCTTGGAGAGCATCTGACGGCCCAGGGTGTTCTTGGGGAGCATGCCCTTGACGGCCTTCTCGATGGCCTTCTCGGGGTTCTTGTCCAGCAGCTCGTCGTAGCGGACGGAGCGCAGACCACCCGGGTAGCCGGAGTGGCGGTACGCCATCTTCTGGGTCCGCTTGTTGCCGGACAGGTGCACCTTGTCGGCGTTGATGATGATGACGAAGTCACCAGCGTCGACGTGGGGGGCGTAGATCGGCTTGTGCTTGCCCCGGAGGAGGGTCGCTGCGGTGGTGGCGAGACGGCCCAGGACAACGTCCTGAGCGTCGATGACGTGCCACTGGCGCGTCACATCGCCGGGCTTGGGGCTGTACGTACGCACGGTTCGTAGCCTTCGCTTCGAGTGAATGGTCCTGAACAGGTCACCGAAACGATCACGACAGCCTTGACCGCACCGCGGTGACGCAAACCGCGTGCTGGTCGCTGGTCATCGGCCCGGCGGACCGGTGTAAGGGCCCGTCCCGTGAGAATGAGCAAGCCAATACACAACGAAGAAGCAGCGTACCTGCAGCGCCCCGGACGGGTCAAAACGACGCTCTTCCCGCTCACACCGGCGGACAAACGTGGCATGCCGCCGGACACGCTCCGGCACCCTCCGCGCCCCGTCTAAGATGCGCCCCATGAGTTACGGGCAGGGGGGACCCCAGTCTCAGTGGGATCCCTGGAAACCGCATTCCCAGCAGCCCTGGAGCAGCGGCGACGACGACGGGACCCCGGACTGGGCCGCGCTCGCCGAGGCCTCGGAGTCCCGGAACAAGCGCCGCAAGCTGCTGTTCATAGGCGGCGGCGCGGTCGCCACGGTCGCCATAGGCACCGCGGTGGCCATGGCCGTCGTCTCGGCGAACAGCAGCGACAACGCGAACGGCACCCCCACCAACCTGCCGGCCAGCGCCTCCGTGCCGAGCGGCTCGGCCACGCCGTCCTTCGCCCCCACCAGCGCCCCGCCGCCGCTGAACCCGAAGGACTTCATCTCCAGCGCCAAGAAGGACACCGCCCCGCTCAGCGCCGACAGCCTCTTCCCGGGCACGCAGCTGACCATGGGTGACACGGTGTACAAGAAGGGCGCCACGGACGACACCACGAAGTGCGCCACCGCCGCCAACGGCACTCTGCCGAAGATCCTCGACGCCAACCGCTGCACCCGCCTGATCCGCGCGACCTACACCAACGGCGGCGGGATCGCGATCACCGTCGGCGTCGCCGTCTTCGACGACCAGGCACAGGCCGCGAAGGTCAAGGCGCAGGCCGCCAAGAAGGCCGTGGTGCGCTCCCTGCCCGGCAAGGGCATCGGGAACTTCTGCGACTCCGCGGTCTGCCTGACCACCACGAACGCCGTCGGCCGCTACGTCTACTTCACGACCGGCGGCTTCCTCAACGGCAAGGACGTCACCAACAAGGACACCAAGGTCTTCCGCGTCGGCGACGACCTGCAGCAGTTCACCTTCAACCAGATCTACCGCCGCGGCCAGTCCCAGGCGTCCGCGGCGGCGAACCGGTAGCTCAGCAGCACCCCGCTGACGGAAGCGAGCGCTTGTTCCGCGCCTCCTTGTTGCGCGCGGCGAGCAGTTCGTCGGCGGGGTAGCCGACCTCCTCCAGGGTCAGCCCGTGCGGCCGTACGACATGCACGGCGGAGTCCCGCACCCCCGCGGCCAGCACCTTCCCGGGCCACTCCGGGCCGCGGTGCCCGTCCCCGACGAACAGCAGCGCACCGATCAGCGAGCGCACCATGTTGTGACAGAACGCGTCGGCGCGCACGGTGGCGGTGACGATCCCGTCGGACCCGCGCGTGAGGCTCAGCTCCTGAAGGGTCCGGATGGTGGTGGCCCCTTCCCTCTTCTTGCAGTACGCGGCGAAGTCGTGCTCGCCGAGCAGGTGCCGCGCGGCCTCGTTCATGGCGTCGACATCGAGCGCCCAGTCGTGCCAGAGGACGTGGCCCCGCAGCAGGGGATCCACTCCCCCGGGGTTGTCGGTGACCCGGTAGGCGTACCGGCGCCAGACGGCGGAGAAACGGGCGTTGAAGCCGCTCGGCGCCGGCCTGAGGGCCCACACCCGCACGTCCTTCGGCAGCCGCCCGGCGAGCCGCTTGAGCAGCTTCTGGTTGTGCTCCCGCCAGACCCCCTCGGGCAGGTCCACATGCGCCACCTGCCCACGCGCGTGCACCCCGGCATCGGTCCGCCCGGCGACGGTCAGCTCGTACGTCTCCCTCGACCGCGTCACCGTGCGCAGCGCGTCCTCGATCTCGCCCTGCACGGTCCGCTTGCCGCCGGCCTGCTTGGCCCAGCCATGGAAGTCGGAGCCGTCGTAGGAGATGTCCAGGCGCACCCGGACGTTCCCGGGCTGTACTTCATCGCTCACGTGGAAATCCTCTCAAGGCAGTGCTCTTTGAAAAAACGTGAAAGCGGGCCCGCCCCGAAGGGCGAACCCGCTTCACGTCAGGCAGAGCCTCAGGCGTCCTTGGACTCCTCGGCAGCGGCCTCCTCGGCCGGAGCCTCGGTGGTCTCCGCGGCCTTGGCCTCGTCGGCCTCCTTGACCGCGCGCTTGGTGGCGGCCTCGGCCTCACCCACGGCCTTCTGCTGCACCGTCAGCGCCTCGACCAGCTCGATGACGGCCATGGGCGCGTTGTCGCCACGGCGGTTACCGATCTTGGTGATGCGGGTGTAGCCACCCGGACGGTTCTCGTAGCGCGGGCCGATCTCGGTGAAGAGCGTGTGGACGACGCTCTTGTCCGTGATGACCTGGAGCACCTGACGGCGGTTGTGAAGGTCGCCCTTCTTCGCCTTGGTGACCAGACGCTCGGCGTACGGACGAAGACGGCGGGCCTTCGCCTCGGTGGTGGTGATACGACCGTGCTCGAAGAGCGCCTTCGCGAGGTTCGCGAGGAGCAGCTTCTCGTGCGCGGCGCTGCCGCCCAGACGGGCACCCTTGGTGGGCTTCGGCATTGTTCTTCTCCTGTGTGTCTGCCCTGGCCGTGTCAGGTACCGGGGTCAGTATCCGAGCAGGCGGGTTTGCCTGTCGGAGATCCGGGGTCCGCCGACGCGAACCCCGGAGGCTGTGGAGATCAGTACTGCTCGGTCTCCACGAAACCCGCGTCCGCGTCGTCGTCGGCGCCAAAGGCGTCGGCGGCAGCGGTCGGGTCGAATCCGGGCGGGCTGTCCTTCAGGGCCAGGCCCATGCCGGCCAGCTTCGCCTTGACCTCGTCGATCGACTTCGCACCGAAGTTGCGGATGTCGAGGAGGTCGGCCTCGGAACGCGCGACCAGCTCACCCACGGAGTGGATGCCCTCACGCTTGAGGCAGTTGTACGACCGAACGGTGAGCTCCAGCTCCTCGATCGGCAGCGCGAGGTCGGCGGCCAGGGCGGCGTCCGTGGGGGACGGGCCCATGTCGATGCCCTC
>NZ_MQUS01000047.1 GCF_001953885.1 Streptomyces sp. IMTB 2501
CATCAATGAGTGGCTGTGACCAGCACTCTCGAAACACGCCCTAGGCGCCTGCCCATGCCCACGGCTTGGAAGCAGTGAGGGCACCCTCCGTCCCTCGGCGGAGAGCGCCCTCTTCAACGATCAGCCGTTGCTGATGTCGCCAAACGATGACACCGGGGACGCCAGCTCGATCAGCGTGCCAGATGCACCGGTGGCCACTGCCTTTGATTCGGCGTCGTACATGATCGAGCCCTCCGTCGCGGACCGGTCGGACGAGGCCGTACTCGCCGCGGTCGGCGGGCTCGTAGGCGCCGTTCTCGGGGCTGAGTTCAGGAGTTGGGAGTCCAGGAGAACACCACAATTCCGCGGTGGCCGGCTTGGCCGCCGGCCCCACGGCGGCGAAACTGAACGTGGTGGTGCGGTCGGGAACGGTGAAATAGCCGCTTTCGGTGAACGTCTGCGTCTTGTAGCTCGGGGCGCCGCCTGCCAGGCCGGGCGGAGGCACGTTCGCGGCGACTGCCGGTACGGAACTACCAGCTGCCAGTAGTCCCGCACCGGCAGCCAGGGCGGCGACGGTGCGGCGGAGCACCCGGCCAGTGGCACATGTCACGAGAGAAGGCTTCTTCATGTGGCACATCGTTGAGCTGGCCTCCCCTCTTCGCTGACGCTCGTTGGCAAACCACCTGATCGAGCGGCTGGACACCCTGCCCGCCAACTGGGACACCGGGCCCCGCCGAACAAGCGCTCATCCGCTACGCGCGCGATGTGTGAGCGGGCTACCCCCGGCACAGGGCGTCATGCGCGAGATCGAGTGCGCAGCCGCTGTGCTGTTGACCAGGGAAAATGGCATTACGCCCATAAGACCGGACAACCACGGTAAACAGCGGGGCGAAGTCAGCTCTCGAAGTACTCGGTGGCGCCTTGATCACGATGGCGGACTCGTAGCGGATGAGGGCGGTGGGATCGACGCCTCGCCCGCCGCACTGGGACGTACCTCCATGTGGGGCGGCCTGGGCGGTCGGGATGGTGCTTGCGGGAACGGCGGCGACGGCGAGCGAGACCGCGGCCGTGCCGGCGCGAGGCCGGCGCAGGAGGGTTCGCGTGCGCGGGAGCAAGGGCCGGGGCTACTGATCGTGCACGTTCGACGGGCCGGCGCCGAACATGGTGTTCCTCTCGTTTCGTCGTGGTGATCGGATCGGGCCACTCGGGTCCTTGCTACAGGTTCAGGACGACCTTTCCGGCAACGGTGCCCGACTCGGCCAGCCGCAGGGCGTCGGCGACGCGGGTGAGCGGCAGTTGCGCGGCGATCTGGGCTGTGACCTCGCCGCGCTGGAGGGCGGCGAAGACCTGGGTGAGGTCGGTGCGGAGGCGGGCGCGGAAGCGGTTCTTGGCCAGGGCTCGGCCGGCCCAGACATTGAAGAAGTACGCGCGGCGGCGGTTGGGCAGGGCGTTCCACAGCCACACCCGGCCGAGCAGCTTGAGGACGGGCCATTGCTTGGAGCCCTCGTCGTCCCGGGTCGAGGCGCTGCCGTAGGAGACGAGCGTGCCGCCGGGGGCGAGGAGGCGCCAGGAGTCGATGATGCCGCGGCCGCCGACGTGGTCGAAGACGGCATCCACCCCAAGGGGGGCGAGTTCGCGGATCCGTGCGGCGACGTCGTCGGTGCGGTAATCGACGGGGACGACTCCCCGTTCCCGCAGGGCGTCGTGGTGGCGCACGGACGCCGTGCCGATCACCTGCGCGCCTGCGGCCTGGGCGAGCTGGACCAGGACCGATCCGACGCCACCGTTCGCGCCGTGCACCACGACGGTGTGCCCCGCACGGACGCGGGCCTTGCGGTGCAGCATCTGCCACGCGGTGATGCCGTTGACGACGAGGGTCTCCGCCTCCGCCGCACCGATTCCGTCGGGCACGGGTACCACGTCCGCCGCGTCGACGAGCACGTGACTGGCCCAGCCACCGACCTTGATCAGCGCGGCGACCCGGGTGCCGGCCAGGCCCTGCTCGACCCCCTCGCCGGTCGCCAGCACCGTACCCACGAGGTCGTAGCCGGGCACGAACGGGAATGGCGGCTGGTCGTAGTAGCGGCCACGCCGCATCTGCTGCTCGGCGAAGGAGACGCCGGTCGCCTCCATCCGGATCACGACCTGGCCCGGACCCGCGGCGGGTACGGCTCCATGCCGGATCTGAAGTCCTTCGGGCTCGACCTTGCCCGGCAGAACGACCTCGACGAGTCCTTCGGCGTTCATGGCGACCTCCACTGCGTTCCAGATCTGGTTACTTGGCTTCTCGTTCGTTAGAAGTTGTAACTCAATGCCCTGGGGAGAGTCAATAGCTTTCGTGATAGCATCTAACTAGATGCGCGGATGCAGCCGCAGCGGTGCGGAAAGGTAGCAGGCCAGTGACGGAACAGGTCGCGAAGACCCCGCGTGCGCGCTACCGCGCCCAGGTGCGTACGGAGATCAAGCAACGCGCGTGGGACCAGATCGCCACAGCGGGCGCGTCCGCGCTCTCCCTCAACGCGATCGCCAAGCAGCTGGGCATGAGCGGACCCGCGCTGTACCGGTACTTCGGCGGCCGCGACGAGCTGATCACCGAGCTCGTCAGGGACGCGTACCGAAGCCTCGCCGACACCTTCCGCGCGGCCTCCGAGGCCGGTGCCGATGTGACCGCGCTGGCGCACGCCTTGCGGGGATGGGCCCTGCAGGACCCCCAGCGTTACTTCCTCATCTACGGCACGCCCGTGCCCGGTTACCAAGCGCCCGACGACACCACCGCGATCTCGTCCGAGATCATGGCGACCTTGTTGGACGCCTGTGCCGCGCTGCCCTTGGACGGATCGGCGACACCGTTCGACGCGCACCTCGAAGACCACCGGGACTGGGCGGACAGCCATCCCGCCCCGCCCGCGGCCCTCCACCGGGCCCTGACCTTCTGGACCCGGCTGCACGGCGTCCTGTCCCTGGAACTCGCCGGCCACTTCACCGGCATGGGAATCGACCCCGCGCAGCTCTTCGCCGCCGAGCTGGACGACCTGACGGGTGCGCCGGCGAACTGACCACACCACGCCCGGCCTTGGTGCGTGCCCACGGCGTGCCCTTCAGAGCGGGCAACCACGGTCAACAGCGGCGGGATCGCGCACCTGCGAGACTGCGGCCCCGAGCACGTATTCGCAGGTCATGGCCAACCTCACCGCGCAAGCGCCATCGCTTCCCAAGCTGAGAGCGCGAGTTCGATTCTCGTCACCCGCTCCAGAGAGAAACCCCAGGTCAGTGGCCTGGGGTTTGTTTATTGTCTAGGCCAATCTGGGGGTTGCGCGCCCTCTGCGCGCCCTAAGTGCAGACAGGCACCTCGGACGCGATCGGGCGCCACTCCGGGCGCTCAACCCCTCATTCATCTCAAACAGCGAGATGCATTTCATGTGACCTGCCCCCATAAGAGGTCCGATGGTCGGCGACGTCACGTTCGAAAAATCGCAGTTCAGGCTCAGGCGCTCGACGGTCGGCCGATACTGCGCTTGATCTTGGCCACGGGTGCTGGCTGGATCGAGGGTCTGGTGTCGCCATCCGCCGGGGCACCTGGAGCCGGGGAGGGGTTGTCGGTGCGAGGCGCGGACGTGGTGGTGGCGGGGGCGGGTGTGCTGGGCCGATCGGTGGCGTTCGCGGTCGCCTCGGCGCACCCGCCGGTCCGGGTGGTGCTGGCCGGGGACCCGGCGGGGGCCGGGGCCTCGCAGGCGGCGGGGGCGATGCTCGGCGTACTAGGAGAGGTCACGGACCACGGCGTACGGACCCGCCACGGGCGCCTGCGCATCGAACTGGCTGTCATGGCAGGCAAGTTGTGGCCCAGCTGGCGGGAACGTGTCCGTGCGGTCGCAGGTCCTGCCTCACCGGCGCAGGACGGCTTCGGCAGCGGCACCTTCGTGATCCTCAACGCGGTCTCGTCCCGCTTGGACGAGGCGTCCTTCGCCGCCGTCGCCGACGCAGCGGCCGCTCACGGTCTGGGCTGCGAGCAGACGGACCCGGCTGAAGTGCCCGGCTTCCGTCCGTTGGACAACGACCGTGCGCTGCGCGCCTGGTACCTGCCCGACGAGAGGTTCCTGGACGGGCGGGCCTGGCTGGACACCCTCGACGCCGCCCTGACCGCGCTGCCGAACGTCATCCGGACCGGCCCCGGCGCCCTGAGCGCCCTGACCGACGGCGGCTACCTCCTCGCCACACCGGAGGGGTCCTTCCGTGCCCCGCAGGCCGTGGTCGCGGCCGGTGCCTGGGCCGGTCGGCTCATCGAAGCCCTCGACCCCGAACTCCCTGTGCTGCCCGTGGTCTCCGCCGCCGGCACCGCCGTCACCGTGGCCGCACCACAGCCCATGCCGGCCGTGGTCCGCACCCCCAACCGGGCCTACGCCTGTGGATTGCACACCGTCCCCCAGCAGGACGGATCCTGGTACGTCGGCGCCACCGCCCAGCCCGCTCTGAGCCCGGCCCCCGCCCCCACGGCCGGGGCACTACGGTTCCTCCTTGAGGCAGCCCTCGGCCAGCTCGACCACCAGCTGGCCACCGCGTCCCTGCTGCGCACCCACCACGGCAACCGGCCCCTCAGCCTCGACGGCCACCCTTTGATCGGCCCCACCCTCCGCGCGGGCCTGTGGGTGGTCTCCGGCACGCACCGTGACGGTCTCCACGCCTCCCCGCTGATCGCCACCGCCCTCGCCGAAGCCCTGCTGGCCCCGACCGGCGCAGCTGACCAACTGCCGGGTCCGCTAGCCGCGTTCCCCCCATGCCGGGAACCGATCACCGACCTGACCGCCAATGAAGCAGCGGCACAAGCCGCGAACCACCACGCCGCGCTGGCGGCCGAGGCCCGGATGCGCCCGCCCCTGACCGGAAACTGGCCCAGCCAGCTCTCCGAGTCGTACAGCAACCTGATGGATCGTGCGTACGCGGCCATGCCTGACGGCTACGTGCCGCCTCCCGACCTTGCCCCCCTGGCCTACGAGAAGACCGGTCCGGCCCTGGCCGAACTCGCCGCAGCACACCTGCAGCGCTGCCGACGCGCGGGCCACAGCGGACGGCCACCGGCATGAACCTCGTGGACCGTGAAGGGACGGATGACGCCTTGGCCACCTCCCTCACTTGCCTTCGGCGCGGATCAGTCGCGGCCGACGTCTCGTGGAGGCCATGGCCTGTCACAACCACCCAGTTGGCCTGTCCTGCTGGTCAACAAGGTTCCCTTGCCGACCGATCCTCGGTGGGACGAGAGCGTCGAGCCTTTCCCCAGAAGACCGATGAAGATCTCGGGGTCGGGCGGTGGGGTTCGTTTCGAGGGACGGCCGTGATCACGCAGTGAGGGCGTAAGTTCGCTGGTCGGGGGGCGGGGGGCGGGCAGAGACGCTCGTGCTCGCGGGCGGTGTGGTAGCGCCAGCAGGGGTTGAGGTCCCCGTTGGAGACGACGGCGCGAAGTCGCAGGACGGCTTCGGCTTCCGGCAGGCTCCAGTGAGCGCCGGTGATGTCCATCCGGCCCTTCAGACAGAGCCGCGCCCATCCCCGATGACGCAAACGAACTCGCCACGCGAACGCCCCCGGGCACACCTCGCCCCCGGTAACACAAACGGATTCGGGCGCGCTGGTTAACGCGCGTAGCGCAGGCCCGCGCGCATGCCGCGCACAGAGTCAAGTTTCAGCCAGTCAACACCCATCCCCCACCTATTGATCGGTAAGCACCCAACCCTCTTGAGTAATGCGGGAGTCAGGATTTCGCAAGGCTTCTTGTTGTCGCGTACTCAACAAAGCGATGGTCGTCGCGGGCCGCCGCCCCCACCGGTCACCCATCGGTGGACCCCCACACCCGCAGGCCTCTGTCCACCACTTCCAGGAGGCTGTACCTTGCGTACGACCAACCCCAACTCCCCCCACATACGAGGCAGATGGGCCCGGATCGGTTCGGCCGCCTTCGGCGCCGCCGCGCTCGTCGTCGCCGGACTCGGCACCGCCGCCCACGCCAGCGCGGACACGGCCGCCACGAGCCACAAGGTGAGCGCCAAGGCGATCGCCGCCCAGGTCGCCAAGGCCCACGTGCAGTACACGCGGGCATGTGGCGCCACCCCGAAGAAGGGCTACGCCGCCTGCAACGCGCTGCGCGTCACCGGCGGCACCACCGCCTTCATGGAGAAGCAGGCGGCCCTGAAGGGCATCGCGCCCAAGACCATCAAGCCGAACGCCTCCTCCGCCTCCCCCACCGGATTCGGCCCCTCGGACATCCAGTCGGCCTACGGCCTGGCCTCCGCAGCCTCCTCCAACGGCTCCGGCGAGACCGTCGCCATCGTCGACGCCTACGACGACCCGAACGCCGAGGCCGACCTCGCGACCTACCGCTCGCAGTACGGCCTCCCGGCCTGCACCAGCGACAGCGGCTGCTTCAGCAAGGTCGGCCAGGACGGCTCGTCGTCCAACCTCCCCACCGCCGACAGCGGCTGGGCCGGTGAGGAGTCGCTCGACCTCGACATGGTCAGCGCGACCTGCCCGAACTGCAACATCCTCCTGGTCGAGGCGAACTCGGCGAGCGACGACGACCTGGGCGCGGCCGTGAACGAGGCCGTCGCCCTCGGCGCGAAGTTCGTCTCCAACAGCTACGGCGGCGCCGAGTCCGCCTCCGACACGACGTACGACTCCGAGTACTACAACCACCCGGGCGTCGCCATCACCGCCAGCGCGGGTGACAGCGCCTACGGTGCCGAGTACCCGGCCGCGTCGCAGTACGTGACCGCCGTCGGCGGCACCGCCCTCAAGACGGACTCCAGCAGCCGCGGCTGGACCGAGTCCGTCTGGCACACCTCCAGCACCGAGGGCACCGGCTCCGGCTGCTCCGCCAACGACCCCAAGCCCAGCTGGCAGACCGACAGCGGCTGCTCCAACCGCATGATCGCCGACGTCTCGGCCGTGGCCGACCCCGCCACCGGCGTCTCGGTCTACGACACCTACCAGGCGAGCGGCTGGAACACCTACGGCGGCACCAGCGCCTCCTCGCCGATCATCGCGTCCGTCTACGCCCTCGCCGGCACCCCGGGCAGCGGCGACTACCCGGCCCAGTACCCGTACGCCAAGGCCGGCACCTCCGCCCTCAACGACGTGACCAGCGGCAGCAACGGCTCCTGCTCCACGTCGTACTTCTGCACCGCCGGGCCCGGCTACGACGGCCCGACCGGCTGGGGCACCCCGCAGGGCACGTCCGCCTTCAGCGCGAGCTGAGTGACGCCACCACACATCACGCACGGAACGACCGCCCCGTCGGGTCACGGGGAGCCGCCGGTGTGAGGGGGACGTGGGGTCCCCTCGGCGGCGCGGAGAAGGAAAACGGGTCACGGCAGCCGGCCGCGGCCCGTTTTCCCTGTTCTGCCTTGGTGCGGCTCGGTTTGAGGGACGTTGATCGCGAGGAGTTCCCGGCCACCGAGCGGCGGGGCGGCGAGATCGCGCTGGAGATCCTCCAAAGCCGGGCCGAGCAAGCCGCCGACGCCCTCGAAGCGCGGGCTGACGCGAAGGAACTGGACGGCCGGCGGCGCTTCGGGGCGGACAAGGCGGTCGGCTACCTGCGGGCCAAGCCCCCTGCCTCGGAGACGACAACGCGCTCACCGAGGGCCGGCCGATCGCCACCGGCGTGATTGAGGGGCGTGCCGGCACCTGACGAAGGACCGGATGGACATCACCGGCGCCCGCTGGGGCCGGCCGAAGCCGTGCTCAAGCTCCGTGCGGTGGTCAGAAACGGCGACTTCGAGGAGTACTGGGAGTACCACGCGCAACGCGAGCACCTGCGGGTTCATGCAGTCCGCCACCGCGACGCCCCCGCACTCGCCGCGCGACGATGTTCTTCGCTCCGCCGACCCGATCATCCTGTACCGCGGCAGGTACCGCCCTCGCCCAGGACCTCAACCGGCTCCGCAGAACCCCGCCTGCTGCCCGCCCCGCACGCCGCTGGTCGCATTCTCCGAGGACTGAGACAAGGCAAGGGCTGGGCTTGCGCCGCAGCAGTGCGACGTGGCCCAGCCCTTGTCGGCCAGAAAGCGCCGCCGTCAGAAGGCGCCGGTGCCGTTGGGTGTGCCGAGACCGGTCGGCCCGTCGTAACCCGGACCCCCGGTGCACAGGTAACTGCCTCCGCAGAAGCCGTTGCTGCCCGAAGTGACGTCGTTGAGTGCCGAGGTGTGGCTGTACGGATACGAGCCGTCAACGACTTGAGAGGTGTTCCCGGCCAGTGCGTAGACGCTCGCGATGATCGGCGACGAGACGCTGGTGCCTCCGACTTCGACCCATCCGTCGGCACCCTGTGCGAGACCGAGTTGAAGCTCGGTGTCGCACAACAACGCGCCGCCGCAGCTGTTGTACGTGTCGTAGACCGCTACCCCGGTGTTGGGGTCGGCGACCGCGGACACATCGGCGACGGCGCGCTTGGCACACCCGGAGTCGTGCTGCCAGGACGGCTTGGCCTCGTACGCAGAGCAGCCCGAGCCCGCGCCGCTCCAGGCCGTCTCCGTCCAGCCGCGCGAGTTGGACGCCCTGCTCAGCGAGGTGCCGCCCACGGCGGTGACGTACGGGGAGGAGGCCGGCCAGGAGACACCGTAACCGGAGTCACCCGAGCTCGCTGTGATCGCGACGCCGGGGTGGTTGAAGTGCGAGTCGACGGAGGTGATGGTGTTGTCCTCGGACCCACCCCAGCTGTTGGAGACAGAGACGACGCCCGATGTGGCGGCTGCGGTGTCCTCGGCCGTCATGAGATCCGGGACATTGGCCGAGTTCGCCTCGACCAGGAGGATGTGGCAGCCAGGGCATGTCGCCGAGACCATGTCGAGATCGAGGCTGATCTCCTCGGCCCATCCGTAGTCACCAGAGGGCAACGGCGATGCCTGGCCGCTCTGGTTCACCTTGCGGAAGCAGCCGTTGGCGGTGGTGCACGACGGCAGACCGTAGGCGCTGCGGTAAGCGGCCAGGTCGGACTCGGCGTGCGCGTCGTCCATGGCGTCGACGATGGCCACCGTGCGACCGGATCCCGAGGTACCGCCCAGGTTGTAGGCGGAACGCAGATCGGACGGCACGTACCCCACCGTGGTCGGGGACCCGGTGGTGAACGGAGACAAGCGGCCCGAGGCGGTGCGGTGGGCCTTCATGACGCCGAAACAACGGGCCTGCCCCGCTTGCAAGGGATGGACGCAGCCGAAGCCCGTCGTACTCGCGGAGGCGGACGCGCGCGGTGCGGACGAGAGAGCGGCGGCCTGGACGCCGGTGGCCAGGCCGATGGTGAGGGCAGTGACGGCGAATGTGAGCAGCGCGGTGAGGGCCGCTGCCATCCGCCGCACCCGGCGTCTCGTTTGGTGGCGGTGGATCACGAAGGATCCGGAGGGTATCTCGCTGCGCTGCATCAAGCCTCCGTGCGGTTTGAGGCGGTTCGGAAGGGCCACATGACCAAAAGCAGCGTTGACAGACGGCATGTCAGGTCAACTGCGGGCCGGATGGTTTCACCATGCGGCCGCCCTCTTGTGCTGGTCAAGGCCATGTCAATGCAGGTCTTGTGAGGTTGCCGCGGTCAGCGAGTGAACCGCCGTTCATGCCGGCGCGTCCGCGGTAGTGCTCACTACAGGACAACGAAAACGCCTGCACCACCTGTGGGATGAGGCCCCACCCAGAGCGAACTGGCGACCCTGTTCCGCTTCGACGGACAGCATCGGCGTGGTGGTCAGGCTGCGCATGCGGTCTCGTATGCGGCGGGACTGCGACAGCCGAGGCCGCTGTGGAGCCGGTGCAAGTTGCACCAACCAACCCTGACCCCCGACGAGGCGGTCGTACGGGACTTCGCGGACCGAGTGGTCCAGATACAGGACGGGCGGGGCCATCACCTGCCCACCGACCCAGGAGGACTCACGCGCTCGGCCCAGCAGAGCCCAGGGTGAGCCCATGCATGAATCAGCAGTCATATGGACATGGGTTTCATTTCCATCTAGCCTGGCGTGCATCCATTCGGCGGGTGTCACAGGAGGTGGTCTGCGGTGAGTGGCCGGATGACACGGCAGCGCAGAGCGGTCACGCGCGCACTCGCGGGCTACCAGGACTTCGTGTCGGCCCAGGAGTTGTACGCCCTTCTGGTGGCCGGCGACCACGCGATCGGGCTGACCACCGTCTACCGCGCCCTACGTGAGCTGGAGGCGGACGGCGGTGTGGACGTCGTACGCGAGGAGACGGGCGGGCGGCTGTACCGGCTGCGCCCCACCGACGGGCACCGCCACTACCTGATGTGCCGTGACTGCGGCCGCAGCCGGCCGGTCGACTCCGAGGTCGTCGAGGAGTGGGCAGGCCGGATCGCCGCCGACACCGGCTTCGCCGCGGTCGAGCACACCGTCGAACTCACCGGTGTCTGCCCCGACTGTCCGCCCCACACGGGCGGATGCCGGCCGTCCGGGGAGCAAGGATCCGGGCACGAAGGATCCGGCCGTGAAGGAGAAGAACCGCCATGCCACTGGGATCGCGCCCCGGGCCCTCGGGGCCCAGTCCGCAGATGCGCGAGCTGAAGGAGGCCGTGCGCACCCTGCTCGGACTCGACGACGACACTGCCGTCGTGGTCCGCCAACTCGCCTGTACCGAACCGGGCTGCCCGCCGCTGGAGACCGTCGTCGCCGTGCTGCCGATGGAGGGCGCGGCCCGCCGCTGGACCCTGCACCGCCCCGCCGACCAGATCACCGAGGGCGACCTGCGAGCCACCCTGCTCGCCCCTGAACAGCATGACTAGGAGACTGACTTGACCACCCTCGATGCTCGCGATCAGCGGGTCCCCGTCACCGTCCTGACCGGCTTCCTCGGCTCCGGCAAGACCACCCTCCTCAACCGCGTCCTCACCGAGAACCACGGCCTGAGGATCGCCGTGATCGAGAACGAGTTCGGTGAGGTAGGCATCGACGACGCCCTCGTCCTCGACGCCGAGGAAGAGATCTTCGAGATGAACAACGGCTGCATCTGCTGCACCGTGCGCGGGGATCTCATCCGCATCCTGGGTGCGCTGATGCGGCGCCGCGAGAAGTTCGACCACATCCTCATCGAGACCACCGGCCTCGCCGACCCCGCACCCGTCGCGCAGACCTTCTTCATGGACGACGAGATCGCCTCCCAGCTGCGGCTGGACGCCATCGTCACCCTCGTGGATGCCGCGCACGTTCTCCAACACCTGGACGCGGTGAAGCCGCTGGGTGTGGAGAACGAGGCCGTCGAGCAGATCGCCTTCGCCGACCGGGTCGTACTCAACAAGACCGACCTGGTCGACGACGAGACCATCGTGCAGGTCGTCCGCCGTATCCGGGCCGTCAACGGCGGGGTTCGGATCATCCCTGCCGAGCACGCCCGCATCGACCTGCACGAGGTGATGGATGTCGGCGCGTTCGACCTGGAGCGGGTACTCGCCGACGACCCCGCCTTCCTCACCGAGACCGAGCACCAGCACGACACCACCGTCACCTCGGTCGGCATCGAGCTGGAGGGCGAACTGGACGAGGACCGGCTCAACGCCTGGCTCGGCGCCCTGCTGCGCACCAAGGGCGTCGACCTCTTCCGCTCCAAGGGCGTCCTCGCCATCGCCGGAGCGCCCAAGCAGTACGTCTTCCAGGGCGTCCACATGCTGCTGGACGGCACCTTCGGACGCGACTGGCAGGAGGGAGAACCCCGCACGAACAAGCTGGTGTTCATCGGCCGCAACCTCGACCGCGAGGCCCTCGAACGCGGCTTCGCCGACTGCCTGGCCACAGCGGGAGCCGCCGCGTGAGTACGACGGTTCAGTCCCCGCTCGCCTGGGAGGCCGGCGTCGACGACGCACCCGTCGCGCTCAGTGCACGGGGCGATTTGGTCGCCGTCGCCGGGGCCGAGGGGACGGTGACGGTCCTCGACGCGGCGATGGGCACCGAGATCGGGGCGTTCGAGCTTCCCGGAGGCGCACTCACGGTCGCGCTCTCCCCGGATGCCGGGCACGTCGTGGCGACCGGCCCCAGGGGGTACGCGCTGTGGCGCCGCTCCGACGGGCGCACGACGGTGCGGGCGAGGTCAACATCGACGCCGCCCTGGTCCGCGGTGGCGAGGCTGCCCTGTCGCGCACCGAGGAACGTCTCGCCGAGATGGCCAACGGCTGCATCTGCTGCGCGGTGCCGATGGCCGATCCGGACGGTGGATTGTGACGGGAGCCTCCCGGTGAAGCACCTCCCGGATTCCGGACCCGCGCCGATAATGACCTTGTGCGCTCGCTGGTCAGGAATTCCATACTGCCCCTGACGCTGGTCATCGTCGGGACGGCCGCGGTGGTGCGCGACGCCGCGGAGAACCCCCATGCAGCCAGAAGCAGCGGGCGCAGCGCTTTCGGCAAGTCCGGCGAGCCGGGCCAGTCCCCGCAGGGCCAGGACCAGGACCTCCCCGCGACGGCCCCGGCCAAGGACGGCAACGCGTACACCCCCCGCAGGACCGAGGAGAACGCCCGGATCGGCGCGGTCTTCGAGAAGGACGACCAGGGCGCCCACTTCTGCACCGCGAGCGTGGTGCGGAGTCCGGGCCGGAACATGCTGATCACCGCGGCCCACTGCGCCTTCGACCCCGACTCCGGACAGCCGCTGAACGACCTGGTCTTCGCCCCCGGCTACCGCAACGGCAACGAACCCACCGGCCTGTGGAAGGTCAGCAAGGTGGTCGTCGACGACCGCTGGGCCAAGTCGCAGGACGAGGACCTCGACGTCGCCTTCCTCGCCCTCGACCAGAAGGACGGCAAGGACATCCAGGACGTCCTGGGCGGCAACACCCTCGGCATCAACCGCGGCTTCGACCACAAGGTCAAGATCACCGGCTATCCCACCAGCCATGACACCCCGATCTCGTGCCAGAACCGCACCACGAAGTTCAGCGACACCCAGCTGAGCATCCAGTGCTCCAGCCTTGAGGACGGGACCAGCGGCAGCCCCTGGCTCGCCGACTACGACCCCAAGACCCACACCGGCACGGTCATCGGCGTCCTGGGCGGCCACGAGGGCGGCGGCGAGCAGGACGATGTCTCCTACGCCGCGTACTTCGACGACGACATCGCCAAGCTCTACCGGCGCGCCCAGGACGAGGACTGAGCCCAGCTCATCCGCACCCCGCTCACGGCGAAGGGCCGTGGCGGCGAAGCGTGCCGGGTAGGGGCCAGGCGCGCGGCCCGGAGCTGACCCTGGAGGGTTTCGATGGCCTCTTCCGTGGTGGCTCACTCTGCTGACCAGCCTGAACGCCCCTCGGGACCGATGGTGGCGATGCTCGTGCTGAGACCCCGCACAGCCGTTCCCGTACTCTTCCTCAGAGCCGCCGGGCAGGCCCGGCTCCGGAGGGGGTTCGGACAACCGCGAGGGAGACGGCATGGGAGCCACTGACCGGCAGAGTGCCGGAAACCGGAACGGGGTCGGGCACCCTCCCGGAACCAGAGGCGGTCGTGCGGGCGAGTACGGCCACGACTACGAGTACGGGAGTCCTCCCGAGTCGATACCTCACCCTGGCTACGGACCCGATGCCGACACGGGGCACGTTCCCCCTCCGGCCATGAGCGGCCATGGGCACGCCCCCATGATGGGCAACGGGCCCATCACGGTGACCGACGCCAGACATGGCTCCGCCCACGGTCCTGGAGCGGACTCCGACGATCACGGACACGCGCACCCCCATGGACACAGCCACAGTCACGGTCCTGCCGCGCCGGTCTCCCGGCACCTGCGCAAGGTCATCGCCGCGATCCTGATTCCCTTCACCGCAGCCGTCATGGTGGGGCTCGTGGTGCTGTGGCCGGGCGGGGCGCCGCCCCACAAGCGCACCGGTGTCGGCTTCGACCAGCAGACCCAGCAGGCGACGGTCACCCAAGCCGTCGAGGTGAGCTGCAAATCGGTGAACGCCTCCGGCGAGACCCCGACCGGCGACACCTCCACCGCCGAGGGCAACTCGGCGCAGCAGGAGGCGAACGGCACGTGCCACAAGGCCACGATCCACGTCGACACCGGCAAGGACAAGGGCCGTACGTTCACCGAGATCGTGCAGCCCGACCAGGCACGGCAACTGCACCAGGGCGAGAAGGTCGTAGTCGCCTATGAACCCTCCGCGCCCAAGGACCTGCAGTACTCGGTCACCGATGTGAACCGCCGATTCCCCATGTACCTGCTCGCGGGGATCTTCGCGCTCGCCGTCGTGGTGGTGGGCCGGCTGCGCGGTGTCATGGCGCTCGTCGCGCTGGCCATCAGCTTCATGGTGCTCAACTTCTTCATCCTGCCCGCGATCCTCCAGGGCTCGGACCCGCTGCTCGTGGCCGTGATCGGGTCCAGCGCCATCATGCTGATCGCCCTCTACATGTGCCACGGCCTGTCCGCCCGTACGTCGGTGGCCGTGCTCGGCACACTGGCCTCACTGGCGCTGATCGGCATTCTCGGCTCACAGTTCATCGGCTGGGCCGCCCTCACCGGCAACACCGACGACCAAACCGGCCTGATCCACGGCCTCTATCCGAAGCTCGACATGAGCGGCCTGCTGCTCGCCGGCGTCATCATCGGCTCACTCGGCGTCCTGGACGACGTGACCGTGACCCAGACCTCGGCCGTCTGGGAGCTGCACGACGCCAACCCGGCAATGGGCTGGCGCGGGCTGTACCGAGCGGGCATCCGCATCGGCCGCGACCACATCGCCTCCGTGGTCAACACCCTCGTCCTCGCCTACGCCGGCGCCGCGCTGCCGCTGCTACTGCTCTTCTCCATCGCCCAGAGCGGCGTGGGCACAGTCGCCAACAGCGAACTGGTCGCCGAGGAGATCGTACGCACGCTGGTCGGATCGATCGGCCTGGTCGCCTCGGTCCCGGTCACCACGCTCCTCGCCGCCCTGGTCGTCTCGGCAGACCGGCCCGGCCCGCAGACGGAATCGGCGACTGCGGGCGCGGCGGCGAATGGCCGAGCGGCTGCGGGCCGGGGCGGACGTCGGCGGAAGCGTTGAGCGTCCAGTGGAAACTCGCCGAGATCGTCCACGAGGCCGATCTCGACGACGAACGCTACGACGCCCCCGAGGCACCCGGCCTGGACGTCGTCCTGCGCGGCCTGTCCATGATCTGCGACGACGACCGGATCCTGGAGCTGACCGGTCCGCTCTTCGACGGCCTGTACGAATACCACCGCCGAGCCACCCTCATAGGGCGAGACCTCTCCTGAGCGCCCGCCAGCCGGTCACTGCCCACCGGTCGGCAGTGACTTCACTCCGCTGCGCGAACAGCACCGTGCCGCCGCCGATCAGCCGACATGTGTCCGACGAAGCCGCCGTGCAGCGGCTCGTGCCCGGAGCCGCCGCCTGACACCAGGCCGACCTTCCCAGGGGTCGGTCCGCCCGTGCGGGCGATGTAGCGGTCGGACGTGTTGACCATCAGTGACGGGTGCGCGGCGGCCACCCCGACGAGGGCATCGGCAAGTACCTGGTCGGGCGAGTTGATGAGCTTCTTCATGGTTCGGGCGCCTTCTTCTCAGGGCAGCGACGGCTGGCAGCACTGCTCCACGAGTCGCCATACCTCTTCGGGGGTTTCGCGGGTCAGGGCCACGGCGGCGAGGGAGGCGCAGGTGTCGTGGCGGAGCCGGCGGATGCGGGCGCGGACCTCGTCGAGGGCGGCGGGGCCGACCGAGAGGCTGTCGCAGCCGAGGCCGATGAGCAGGGGGGTCACGAGGGGGTGGGCGGCTGCGTCGCCGCAGACGGAGACGTGACGGTCGTGGCGGTGGGCGGCGGTGACGACGCGGGCGATGGCGTCGAGTACCGCGGGGTGTGCCGCCATCGCGGGGGTGGCGGTGGGGTCGCGCCGGTCCAGTCCCAGGATCTGACAGGTGAGGTCGTTGCTGCCGATGGAGAAGAAGGAGGCTTCACGGGCAAGGTCGTCGGCGGCGGCGACCGCTTCGGGGAGTTCCACCATGATGCCCAGGGGCGGCGCCGGTACGCCGACTTCGGTGGCCGCTGCTTCAAGAAGGCTTCGGCAGGCGCGCAGTTCGTCGACGCTCGCGACCATGGGGATCATGATGCGCAGGTCGGTGTCGGCTCCGGCGCTGAGCAGGCTGCGGAACTGGTCGGCGAAGGCATTGGGCTGGGCGAGCATCAGGGGGAGGCCGCGGCCGATCCGTGCGCCCTGGAGGCGGGCGAGGAACGGCGGCAGTTTGTCGTCGGCGAAGTCGAGCGTACGAGCCGTGACCACCTGCCCGGCGAGAGCGCGCAGGACGGGGACGAGGGTGGCCGCGTGCTGGTCGCGGGTGGGCCAGGCGGGATGGTTGAGGAAGGGCAGTTCGGTGCGGAGCAGGCCCACACCCTCCGCGCCCGTGGTCACGGCCGCGCGGGCCTCGGCCGGGGTGGCCACATTGGCCCGCAGCACGATGGGGTGCTGGTCGAGTGTCTCGGCGGGCAGGTGACGCTCCTCGGCGAGGGCGAGCCTGCGCGCGCGGGCGGTCTCCATGGCGTGCAGGGCCCTGGTGCGTTCCTCGTCATCCGGGTGGGCGACCGCGCTGGCCTGCTCGGCGTCGAGCAGGACCTCCTGGCCGTCCGGCAGTTCGAGCAGTTCGGGGTCGATGCCCAGCAGGAAGGGGATGCCCAGCGAGCGGGCGACGATCGCGGCGTGCGAATTCGGGCCGCCCGTCACCGAGATGGCGGCTGTCACCGTCTGGCCGGGTTCCAGCAGGTCGGCGGCGCCGATCTCGTGGGCGACCAGGACGAGCGGCTGGTCGGGGGCGGGGCCGGTCTCACCGTGGAGGTGGGCCAGGACGCGGCGGCCGACCTGCCGGACGTCCGCGGCGCGTTCGGCGAGGGTGGGGTCGTCCAGGGCGGCGATGGTTGCGGCGTAGGCGTCGATGGCCAGCCGCACGGCGACAGGTACGGGCTCGCCGTCGTTCGCCCGCTTGACGGCGTGGTCGCGCAGGTCCTGGTCCTGGGCGATGTAGCTGTTGACCTCCATGATGTCGGCCTGTTCGTCCTTGCCCTGTTCGCGCAGCGAGGTGGACAGGTCGAGCAGGCGGGCAGCTACGGCGTCGAAGGCGTCGGTGATCTGCCGCGTGGGGTCGCCGCCCGCGCGGTGGGGCAGCGCCGTTCTGGTGAGTGGCCGGTCGGTGCGGTGGACGACGCCGAGGGCTATGCCGGATGCGGCGGCGTGTCCGGTGTAGGCGCGGCGTTCGGTCATCGCTCCCCCAGCGACTCGGCGCGGGACCCAAGCGTCTCGGCGAGGGCGCGGAAGACCAGGGCGGTGGAGGTGGCGCCCGGGTCCTGATGGCCGATGCTGCGGGCGCCGAGGTAGGAGGCGCGGCCCTTGCGGGCCTGCATCGGGGTGGTGGCGCGCATGCCCTCCTCGGCGGCGTCGGCGGCGGCCACTGCCGCTGCGGCCAAGTCGGCTCCGGCGTCGGCCTGTTGCTTGAAGGCGGCCAGTGCGGGGGCATAGGCGTCGATCATGGTCTTGTCGCCGGGTGCGGCCGCGCCGAGCTTCTCGATGCTCGCGAGGCCGGCGGCCAGCGCGGCGGCGACCTGCTGTGGGTCGGGGCTCGGGGTGTCCAGGGCCTTGCCGATGGCGCGGAAGGCGCCGCCGTAGAGCGGTCCGGAGGCGCCGCCGACGGTGGAGATGAGGGTGGTGCCGGTCTTGACCAGTACGGCCCCGACGGTGTCCGGCTCGTAGTCGGCCAGGGCCGTGACGGCGGCCGAGAAGCCGCGGTGCATGTTGGCGCCGTGGTCGGCGTCGCCGATGGCCGAGTCGAGCTGGGTGAGGTGGTCCTTGTGCTGGTCCACGGCGGCAGCGATGGCCTGCACCCACGTGCGGGCGAGGTCGGTGTCCACGGAGTCTCCGTTCATGGTCGGTACGGGGCTGGTCGAGCGTTGGGTGAGCCGGGGGCGGGGGGGGAGACGCGAGGGGTGCGATCCGGGCGGGCTTGGCAGCGGGAAGGCCCCGGCCCGGCCCTCGCGTCGCGCGTGGCCCCGCCCCCGGCTCGGTTCAGATGCCCCAGCGCAGCGCCGGGGTGTTCACAGGCGCGTCCCACAGGGACAGCATGTCGGCATCGGCCTTGCACACGGTGAGAGAAACACCCGCCATGTCCAGGCTGGTCACGTAGTTGCCGACGAGGCTGCGGGCGACGGCCACGCCCTTGTCCCCGAGTACGGCGGCAACCTCGTTGAAGACCACGTACAGTTCGATGAGCGGGGTGCCGCCCAGGCCGTTGACCATGACGATGGTCTCGTCGCCGGCAACCATCGGCTGGTCGGCGAGGATCGCGTCCAGCGCCGTTGCCACGATGTCCTTGGCGGGGCGGAGCTTTTCACGTCGGCGGCCTGGTTCACCGTGGATGCCGACGCCGACCTCCATCTCGTCCTCGGGCAGGTCGAATCCGGGCTTGCCGGAGGCGGGGGTGGTGCAGGCGGTCAGCGCCACCGCGAAGGACCGGGAAGCGGCGTTGACCCGCTTGCCCATGTCGGCGACCTCCGTGAGGCTGCCGCCCTGCTCGGCGAGTGCTCCGGCGATCTTCTCGACGAAGACGGTGGCTCCGGTGCCCCGGCGCCCGGCGGTCCAGGTGGAGTCCTGGACGGCGACGTCGTCGTCGACCAGGACGGTCTCCACGATGATGCCCTCCTCGGCAGCCAGTTCGGCGGCCATCTGGAAGTTGAGGACGTCACCCGTGTAGTTCTTCACGATGAACAGCACGCCCGCGCCGCCGTCAACGGCCTGGGCCGCGGCCAGCATCTGACCGGGCACGGGCGAGGTGAACACCTCGCCGGGGCAGGCTGCGTCGAGCATGCCCCTGCCCACGAAGCCGCCGTGCAGGGGCTCGTGCCCGGAACCGCCGCCGGAGACGAGGGCGACCTTGCCCGGCTTGGTACCCAAGGCGCGGGCGATCACCCTGTTCTCCGCGTCGACCTTCAGGCCGGGGTGGGCGGCGGCGATCCCGGACAGCGCCTCGGCCAGCACCGCTTCAGGGGCGTTGATCAGCTTCTTCACGACAGGGCTCCTTCAGCGGCGGCGACCGGCTCGGCCGTCACATCCGTGGTGGCGGCGATGCCGCGACTGGCGTTCAGGGCGACGTACAGGAAACCGGCGGCAACCGCACCCACGACGTCGCCGATCAGGTAGACCGGCAGCTGGTTCCAGTGGACCGTGCCGTTGAACACCTGGCCCACCAGCATGGGGCCGACGACACGAGCGGGGTTGATCGCGGAACTGGTGGCGGGTCCGACGACCATGATGACGGCGAACACCGCCAGGCCGATGGCGAGTCCGGCGAAGCCGCCGGCCGAGCGGCGGTCGATGGCACCGAAGACGACGAAGGCGAGGATGGCGGTGCCGACGGCCTCGGCGAAGAAGGCTTGGCCGGCGCCGACTTGGGTGCCGTAGTTGGCGATGCCCAGACCGACGGTCACGGCCTGGTGGCCGAGCACCCCGATGATCGCGAGGGCTCCAAGGACCGCGCCGACGACCTGGGCGGCTATGTAGCCGGGGACGTCCCGCCAGGGCATCTTCTTCGTCGCGGCGAGCGCGAGGGTGATGGCCGGGTTGATCTGGCAGCCGGAGATGTGGCCGATCGCGTAGATCATCGCGATGACGACCGTGGCGAACGCCAGCGAGATCATGCCCAGGTCGGCGAAGGTGAACGGGGCCTTGCCGTTGACGATGAGTGTTGCGGGGACGGAACCGACGCCGATGAACACCAGCATCGCGGTGCCCAGCATCTCGGCCACAAGCTTTTGTGGGTAGGTGTTTTCTTCCATGGAAGGCGCCCAGAGCCGGACGGCGGCTTGGGCGTCTCACCTCCTCCGCGGGGAGCGGGCTGTGAAGGGAGGTGGCCGCCAGGTTCATCAGGGTCGGGGCAACCTGGCGGCCGCTCAGGGGGAAGCCGGGCGGATCGAGTGTCCGGCTGGCCAGCGCGTTCATCATGGATGAACGTTGTTCGGGAAATTAAGGCCGCGTTTCCGGCCTGTCAAGAGGTTCGGCAGACGCTCGCGTTCCGCCGACGGTTCCGCCGTCACGAAGAAGGCCCCCGGCGGCGTGCGGGGGGCCTGGATCAGGTGGCGGGCGAAGGAGCGGCCGACCGTCACCGAGTTGCGGGGACGGGTCAGGTCATCGCGGTGCGTGCGGCTGTCCCGCGGGGGGCGCCCAGGTCGCGGGAGAGGTTGCGGGCGGTCTCCCGGACGGCGACCGCAAGCTCCTGACGTGCTGATTCGGCCAGCACGCGCTCGACGGGGCCGACGATGCCGAGAGCGCCGACCACGACGCCGGAGCGGTCGAAGACGGGGGATGCGATACCCGCGTCACCGATGGCGGATTCCTGGTCCTCGATCGCATAGCCCGTCCTGAGGACCTCCTTCAGCTGCCCGGCCAGCTCCTCCGGGTCGGTGATGCTGGCGCCGGTGAGCACTGCCGGCTCACCCGCGAGCAGCCGCTCGCGCTCGCCGGCCGGAAGGAAGGCCGCGATGGCCTTGCCCAGGGCGCACGTGCTCCACGGGATGCTGGCGCCCACCTCAAGGATCTGCACAGCCCCCTCGGGCCGGAAGGCGTGGTGCACGACCATGACGTGGTCACCGGTGAGCACGGCCACCCAGACCGCCTCGTTCGCCCGGTTCGCCAGCTGGTCCGCCCAGGTCAGCGAGCGGGTGCGCAGCTCCTGGGTGTCCAGGTAGGCGTTGCCCAGCTGCACCAGGTCCGGGCCGAGCTGGTACTTCGAGCTGTCCCGGTCCTGCACCACCAGCCCCTCGGCCTCCAGCGTGCGCAGCAGCGCGTGCACGGTCGGCTTGGCCACGCCCAGGCGGTCGGCCAGCTCGGTCACTCCGAGCCGGGGCCCGGTGGACGCGAGTTCCCGCAGGATCTGCACCGCCCGCTGTACCGCCTGCACCATCGAATATTTCTCCCTGGTTCACTATTGATGAACAGCGTTCCGAGATTTACGGTACTTGTTCATGAGCGCATCTGTCGGCATCGTACTCGTGTCCCACAGCGCCGAGCTCGCCGCGGGCCTTCGCCTGCTGGTGCAGCAGATCGGCTCCGACACGGTCCCCCTCGCCACCGCCGGAGGAACCGACGACGGCCGGATCGGCACCAGCTACGACCTCGTCCTCGGCGCCATCCGCAGCGTCGACCGGGGCCAGGGTGTCGTCGTCCTGCCGGACCTCGGCAGCTCCGTGCTGACCGCCCGCACCGTCCTGGAAGACCATCCCAGCCCCGACGTGCTGATCGTCGACGCGCCCTTCGTCGAAGGAGCCGTCGCAGCCGTCGTCACCGCCGCATCCGGCGCCGACCTCAAGACCGTCGCCGACGCCGCCAAGGAGGCCCGTCATGTCCACAAGCTCTGAGACCACCACCACGACCACGACGACCGTGTCCACGCACGAGACGGCCGTCGTCCTGCCCGCCAACCTCCACGCCCGGCCGGCGGGTCAACTCGCCCGCGCCGCAGCGACATTCACCAGCGCCATACAACTGCAGTACGCCGACCGGACGGTCAACCCGACCGGGGTGCTCGCCGTCATGGGGCTGGGCGCCACCGCCGGCAGCAGCGTGACCGTCCGCGCCGAAGGCGACGACGCCGAACAGGCCGTCACGGCGCTGGTCCACATCCTCGCCAACGCCGAGTAGCCCGGCCGCCACCAGCGGCACGAAACCAGCCGCCGCGTCCGCCATGAGAAGCCAAGACCAGTGGAGGTGGCCGAGGATGGGCGCCCCTGCCACGAGCACGTCCGACGCCCCGGTGGACCCGCCCGCGCGGGTCGAACACGTCTGCCCGCTGCTGCCGCACATCCCCGAGGCCGTCTGCGCCGTACGCCGACGGGCACGCACCGTCCTCGCCCAATGGCGCGTGCCCACCCCGACGGCCGACGCCGCCCTCCTGGTGATCTCGGAGCTGACCACCAACGCCATCGTCCACGCACTGCCCCCGGCAGTGCTGCGGCTGTCCCTGCCCGGGACCGGCAGCCGCCGCGCCCTCCGCATCGAGGTCACCGACGCCGGACCGGTACCTCGACGACACCCCTCGCACGACAGCCCCCACCCCGCAGAACACAGGGAAAACGGCCGCGGGACCGACATCGTCGCGGCCCTGGCCGCACGACACGGAATATCCCACCACCCCGAGAGGACCACCCGATGGGCCGACCTTCACATGGGGGTTTGACGCTTCATGGAGGGTGGCCGCCTGCTCACTCGGTTCCCCACGCCGAGTGGCTGGCGCTCAGGCCGGGATGACGCCTGCTTCACAACCCCGTTCGAGTACGGGAGAGATGACCTCCAGCCAACGCAGCTCTCGGGCGCACGCTCCGAGAGTGCCGGCTGCCTCGCCGCGGTGAGAGGCCGCCGGTACCTGATGCGCTTGGCTGCAGCCAAGCGAGCAGCTGCGGTAGGGGAGCGAACCAGTCTCCCTCAGGTGCTCGGGCGGAGCCGGCGGCACCGGAGCCGATGCCGTCCGCGCCCGACTGGGCATGACTCTGCGCCACACCATTGACAGTCCACTGACAGATTCACTACGGTCCCTTCCGTTAGGAAACTTTCCTAACGGCGTACAGCACGAACACACACCGGCAGGCTTCAGCGCCACCGTCGCATGCGGTGTCCCGGCATCACTGCTCGACCCGCTCATGGGCCCGGACGGCGATCCCTCCGGTGCCCCGGGCAGGGGTCAGCCGCGCGTCGAGGCGCCGCCCACCCGCATCGCCTGGTGCTCCCGACCACTCGGCGCGGACGCGAACCCCCCACATCCAAAGCGAGGTTCATCCGCATGACCTCTTCAGCACGTCGCGGACGCACACTTCACCAGACCCCTGCCGTCCTTCCGTAATACGAAGGCCGCGCGCTCAGCCGGACAACCTGCTCTTGTCGCCCCGCCGTAACTTCCCCGCGGGGCACGCCGCCCGCCCTGCAGACGACGGGCCGGCATCCCCTTCGGCAGCTATGCCGTCCGCGGCTCACATCCGCCGCTGCCACCTCACCGGCCACCGGGCTCGGTTACCTCGAACGCGCGCTGCCGGAGCCCATGTCCCCCAGGATCCAAGGAGGTTCCATGCGCCATCGTCTCATGCCACCGCTGCTCATGGCCGCGAGCGCCCTGTCGCTCGCCCTCATCTCACCGTCCGCATCGGCCACGACCGGCACCCCCGACGTGAGCGGCCATCTCCACAGTGCCCGGTCCTCCGAGAGCCAGACCGTCAACGTCAATGTCACGTCTTACGGTTACAACGACAACGACGACGGCAACGGCCACTACGGCACCGCGCAGATCGCCTACCCGCAGATCCACAGCGAGGCCACCGAAGACCTCGGCACCTACGATCAGCCGTCCACCTTCGCCACCGACCCCGGCGAGTTCGCTCCCGGCACCCGCATCTACGTCCCGTACCTCCAGAAGTACTTCATCATGGAGGACGGGTGTGCGGAATGCAGCTCGGACTGGCAGAACGGCATCCACCACGTCGACCTGTGGATGGGGCCCGCATCCATGCAACCGGAGCCCGCGCTCGACGACTGCGAGGGATCGGTCACCCAGAACGCCGACATCATCGCCGACCCGGACCCGGGGCTGCCCGTCGACACCACCCCGCTGTTCTCCGACGGACAGTGCACGGCCGTCCACCACTGAGCCGTCCGGCACCGGAGGCGCGTGCCGTTCCGCGGCGCCGCCGGTGACCGGCCAACTCACGTGCCACAACGCATGGTTCGCCGCAGCCGAGCACCTGACGCCCTTGGCAAGGGCGTCTCCGTGGTCGCCGGCTCAGCGGCGGCCGCACCGGCCGGGGCGCCGATCGTGGCGCCCCACTCCGTGCTCCAGGCCCTCCGCGTCCGACCACCGCCGCCCCTCCCGGTCCAAGCCCGACGGGCGGCGGCCCCGGCCACTCCACTCGGCCGAACGTGGCCGCCCATTGGGCCCCACCGTCCTCGGACCGCCTACGCTGACACAGGAGTGTGCATCTGCGATCCGACGTGCCGGGGGACATCCCGCACCCGCAGGTGCAGCGCCGCGACGGAGCAGTCGAGCCCCCGCGCGGCCTCCCCGCGTGGGTTCGTGCCCTAAGCGTGCCCACAAGACCGGACTACCAGAGGCGCGCCACGGATCGTGGTCTCGGCGGTTCTCGGCTGCCTGGGCGTGACGGTCCTGCTCCGGGGGCGAGTTCGTGAGCGGTACGGGACTGCTGGTGCTTCGACCGCATAGGTTGACCGGTTCGGTCAGACTGCCGTGGCGAGCGGGCGTCGCCCCGGCGGATGCCTTTCCCGCCGCGGATACGGACGCGTTCGCGTCGTTGGGCGGCGAGGTCGTCGGGGTGGCGGGCCTTGGTGTTGCGCCGGCGCAGGCAGGCGTGCAGGGCCTGGGTCTGAGTGGTCACCGGCGCCTGCTTCTGGCGCCTCCGCCGCCACCGCGACTGACCAGCCTGGGGCAACAGCGGGGCGGTCGAAGCCATTGACACCGACTTCGACCGCCCCACGGGAGTCTGCGGACATGCCCCGGCCGCCTGCCCGGCCGCCTGCGCTGTCCGCGGCTCGCCGGCGTGTGCCGATGCGGCGCGGTTCTCGGTGCGGCCCGGCACGCCGAGCCCGTCGGCCGGGTGGGCCGGCCGGGCGCTGTGCGGTCTGTCAGCCCAGGTCCGCCAGGAGGGCGTTCAGTTCGCTCTCCTGCTGCGCCGGCGACATCGGCGGGTTCGAGTGGTCGATACCGAAGGTCTTGAGTACTTTGTCCATCTGGGCGTCGATGGAGGTCCAGCCGGTTCCGTCCAGCGGCTGCAGCGAGGCCTGATCGGCGTCCCACAGGTCACGCAGTGACTGGGCGGCCGCGTGGGCCCCGGCCGCGTTCCCCGAGCGCGCGTCCTTGAGCGAGGTGGATGCGAGGGTCCGCAGCGCGCCGACCTTCGCGGGCGGGAAGTTCTTCACCGCCTGGCCGGGAGCCAGTTGGACGGCGGAGGTGGTGTCGGTCTCCGGCGCCGGGCCGACGTGCGGCTGGCCGTGGGCCCAGACCAGCAGGCCCGCGGTGGCGACGGCCAGCAGTCCGAAGCCGGCAAGCGCGATGCGCTCCTTGCGCGGGTCGCCGGCGACCCGCGCGGCGTGGGCCGCCTCGTGGGTCTCGGTCACATCCGAGCGCGTCACCGTCAGGTAGACCACCGTCGCCAGGATCAGGCCGAGGAAGATCAGGCTGGTGGTGAACGTGCCCAGCGCGAGACCGGTCGGGTCGCCCGGGTTCTGGGCGACCTTGGGGGAGGCGAGCCAGTCGCCGATGTTCGCGCCCAGCGGGCGGGTCAGGATGTAGGCGAGCCAGAAGGACAGCACCGGGTTCGCGCCGAACCTCCACAGCGCCGTGATCGCCGCGATGAGGCCGAGCGGCAGCAACACGGAGACACCCGGGCTCCAGCCGGTCAGCTCCAGAGTCCAGTCGCCGGTCGCGGTGCCGAGCGCGAAGGTGACCAGGACAGTCAGCCAGTAGAACGACTCCCGCGAGAGCGTGGTGACCGAGTGGATCGACAGCGTGCGCTCACGCGCCCACCACACGCCGAAGACCACCGCGAGCAGCACCGAGAAGACCGCGGAACTGATCCACAGCGGCACGTTCAGCTGGTCGGTCAGGATGTCGGTGTACAAGGTGCCCGTGACGCTGACAACGACCACGGTCAGCCAGTAGGGGAAGGGGACGTACCGCTTCAGCCGCAGCTGGACGGCCAGGACGACCACGAAAACCCCGGTGAAGATCCAGGCCGTGTTCACCAGACCGACGCCCAGCTGGGTGTTGATCCAGTCGGCGAAGCTCTCACCCACCGTCGTGCACAGGACCTTGATCACCCAGAACCAGATGGTGACCTCGGGGACCTTGTTGAGCATGAGCCGCCCGCTGCGCGTGCGTGCCTCCGTTGTCGTTGTCATGCAGGGAGGTTTACGCGGGGAACCTGCACGCAACCTGACTACGTGGCCGCACGCGCGGCCGGGAGCGTCACCTCGACGTGACCGCGGCCGTCCGCGATCGCGCGGACCTCCGCACCGGCCGAGGCGGCGATGCGCCGGACCACCGGCAGCCCCAGCCCGTACCCGTCGCCGCCGGTCACACCCGCTTCGAAGACCCGGTCGACCTCCGCGGGATCGAACCCGGGGCCGTCGTCCAGGACATCGACCACGATTGCCTCACCCTGGATGCGCGCGGTGATCCACACCCGCGAGCGTGCATGCCGCAGGCCGTTCTCCAGCAGGGGCGCCAGCAGCGAGACGGCGACCTCGGCCGCCACGGCGACCTCGGCCTTCGCGGGAAGGGCGACCTCGACCGCGCGGCCGGCGATCGCCTGCCGCGCGGCGGAGCGCAGATCGCACCGGGTCCCGGTGTCCGTCCGTGCGCGCGCGGCGCGCAGAATCGTCGTGATCGCCGCATCGAGGCGGTCGACCTCGCTCAGCACCGCCTCCGGCGGCACCGGCTCGCCGGACAGCTGCGCCAGCTGCGCCTCGCCCCGCAGGACCGTGAGCGGTGTCCGCAGCTCGTGGGCGATCTCATCGGTGAGCCGGCGCTCGTCCGCCAGCGCGTTGTCGACGCGCTCCAGGAGGTGGTCCAGGGTCCGCCCCAGTTCCCCGAACTCGTCGCGGGGGACTCCGAGGTTGAAGCGGCGCCCGGGTTCGTGATGGCCCCAGTCGTCGGCGAGGGCGGCCATCTCGTGCACGACCCGCAGCGCGCGGCGCACCACGAGGTGCGCGACACCGCCGGCGAGGAGGATCGTGAGGCCGCCCAGTATCAGCGACAACGTCAGGCTGTGCTGTTCGGATGTCTCGTAGGGCGTGAGGTCCACCCGGACGATCACCATGACGTGGTGGCCGTCGATCGGGACCTTCCGCGCGTACAGGAGGTAGTTGTCGACGGCGGCGGTCTGCGATCGCTGTGCGCCTGCCAGCGCCTCGACGCGCTCGACCACGCCTGCCGGTACGTTCCCGTCGATCAGGCGGCCGTCGGCGTAGACCCAGGCGACCTCGTCCAGCGCTTCGCTGCTGTTCTCCGTCAGTACGACACGGCCGCCCACGGCGGTGACGTTCGCCGCGACCGCCTCGGCGCGGGTACGCGCCAGATCGCGCGCGTCGGCGTCCGTCACCCCGCTCAGCAGCACGTGCGAGACCACGACCAGTATCGCGACCACGGCGGTGGCGATCAGCACAGTGAGCGCGACGACCCTCCTGCGGAATCCCGTCACTGCCATCGGTAGCCCACGCCGCGGACGGTCGCCAGACGCTCGGCCACCCCCAGCGGACCGAGCTTGGTCCGCAGCCGGCGCACGAAGGAGTCGAGGGTGTTGTCGCTGACCTGCGCTCCGTGCGGCCAGCCGGCAGCGATGAGGGCGTGCCGGCGTACCGCGTCGCCCTGCGAGGCGATCAGGCGGCCCAGTAGCCGGAACTCGGTCGGGGTCAGGCTCATGCTCACCGAAGCGTAGGTCACCACGTGCTTCGCCGGATCGAGGACGACCTCGCGCGGCGCGGGCGCGACGGTGACCCGGCGCAGCAGCGCTCGGACGCGGACCAGCAGTTCCGGGATGTCGAAGGGTTTGGTCAGGTAGTCGTCGGCGCCGGCCTCGAAACCGCCCACCTTGTGATGCAGGCCGTCCAAGGCGGTGAGCATCAACACCGGCGCGTCGACGCCGCGAGCCCGCAGGGCGAGGCAGACGTCGCGGCCGTCGGCGTCCGGGAGCCCGAGATCCAGGACGACCAGATGGGGCGCCGGTGCGAGCTGCCGCAGCAGGCTGTCGGCCGTGGCGGCGACGGAGACGGTGTGGCCGTCGTGCTCCAGGGCGCGCTTGAGGACGCCGCGGACCGCCGCGTCGTCTTCGCACACCATGATGAAAGCCACGTGCTGACCCTAGATACTCCCGTCCCAGTTCTCCATCTGCCCTGATCAGCCGCCTGACGGTCGAGAGCGGGCCGCTGGTGCCGCACACCCCTGCCCTGCCATGAAGCCGCGACGGTCGGGCGTAAGGGGCCGAGCCGCAGCGGCAGGGGTTCGTGGGAGGACCACAATGGGTCGCATGGACTCTGTGCAGGAGTACATCGACGCCATCGCGCCAGCTCACCGTTTACTCTTCGACCGGGTGAGTGGGCTGGTCCTGGAGGAATTCCCGCAGGCGAGCGTGGCACTGTCGTACGGAATGCCCACCTACCGGGTCGGACAGCGCAGGCTGCACATCGGTGTCTGGCAGCACGGCGTCTCGATCTACGGGTGGGGAACAGACCGCGATGGTGGCTTCAGCTCCCGCCATCCCGCGCTCATCAGCGGAAAGGCCACCATTCGGCTGCGGTCCACGGACATGGCGGCCGTCACTGACGACGAACTGCGCGCTCTCATCCGTGCCGCGCTGAAGGCCTGACCGGAAACCCGGCCGCACACGCAGGCACAGCCAGGCGGCCCCTGGACGGCCCGACCGCGTTCCGCCCTCGCGGTTGAGTGTGCGGTGACGTCCGTTGGCGGCATCGATGCCCCGCGCCGGCTTGCGCTGGTGCTTCACCGTGGCGTGCTGGTAGATCGGCGGGCCCGCTCCGAGGACTGGCCGGCGCGGACCATGAGGTCCTTGGAGACACCCCCTGCAGCGCAAATGGTGGAAGTACCCGATCACGATCGCCGTAGCAGTGACCACCGCCTTCGTGAAGGTCACCACCACGGACGCCGGCTCACGGCACGGCGCACGCCCCGAGGCCGATGAACACGGGAGCGTCACCGCCAACCCGCCCTTCTCGAACGTCCACGTCCACCACGATCGCGGACCTCACCTCGCTCCCAGCCCCCAGCAGCCTGCCGAGCGACAGCCGCGTCCAGCCCACCGAGACACCCATGCTCGCCGAAGTCCCGGATCCCTCCTGCGTCGGCTTTTCCGGCCCACTGCTGACGGACATCACCAACGCACGCAGCAGTGCAGCGCCTCGGCATCCGCCCGCACGCGCTGAACACGTCCACAAACCCGGACATACCGGACCATCACCGGACGGTCCGGGGGTTCGGCATCGGCCTGCCCGCGCCACTCGGAGTTCGGCGGCGCGCCGGGACCCCCTCTCGGGCGCGGGCCGCGCAGCCGAGGCAGGCAAGTCCAGGCCATCCGCAAGCCTCAGTAGCGCGCCACGGCCGAGCTGCGTCCGCCGGACATCACGGGATACGTCGGCGAGGCAGTCTTCGTCCAGGGCCACCGCGAGCGCGAGATCCAGCAGGACCTTGCCCGGATCGTGCACCGTACGGGCCTTCCGCCATGGCGCCAACGCCTGTGATGTCGCCGCGTCCAGGCCCGTGAGCCGGCGGGCGTCACGCGTGGCACATGCCGCGGTTGACCATCTGGGTGTGGCGTGCGACCACCGGGCGGGCGCTCTTGGCCAGGGACTTCACGAGCGGGCTCGTACCCGAGGCGATCTCCTTGTCGATGAGCGCGAGGGTCTGCACGTGGGCGGGGTACTGGGCCTTGAGCCACGCGGCGTCGTACGCGGCTGTCCCGGCGAGGGCCTTGAGGGCAGCGGTTTGCCTCAGTTGCGCGGCCGATTGTCCGGACGGCAGAGCGACGCCGAGTTGTGCCGCGGTCTTGACGACACCGGCATCAAGGGTGCGATGGTCGCGGATGAACTCAGCGCCAACCCGCTTGACGCAGGCGGTGGTTGCGGCGCTCTGAGCTTGCTGACTGACCGTGATCTCCCACAGATTTCCCTGGTGGGCCGCGGTCAGGAGCTGCCTGTCCAGGGGAGAGACCGCCGACGGTGAGGACGACGAAGCGAGAGCCGGGAGCGACGTGGCACCCATGACGCACAGGGTGGCGGCGCAGACGGCGACGGAGCGGGCACGGGATCGAGTCGTGTGCATGAGTCCTCCATAGGTCGCACGTGCAGGCCCGAGGAAATCCCCAACCTCATTGCTCGAAGGATGAAAACCGCACCTGTGCCATGGTTCACCCGGTTGAGTTGCTCGGCAACCGAGGTCTCCGGGGGCGACAGCTCCCTCTCCCGCGGCACCGATCTCCGCCGCGACCGCGACACAGTGGAGCGGGCCACCAGTCCCGGACCCGGGACCGAGGACGGACGCACGCCAACGACGGCCGCCGCATCCCCCGCACACCGGAAGGCGTGAAGCAGTCAGCCCCTGGTACCGCGGCGCCCGCGTCATCGTCCGCCTGAGCGGGACGGCCTGGCCGCGAACTGCGCCTTTGCCGCCAGTACGCGTGCTCCGTGCGTGCGCGATGCGTGCGCGGACGGTCCGGCACGAGGCGACTTGAGCGGGATCAAGCACACAGCCGCGTGGCGCTGATCAGGCTTGACGGCACTACGCGGCAGCGCCGAGCACCCCCGGCAAAGAGCCGCGCACCCCGGCAAGGATTCGATCCCACCTCGATGGGCAGGTCACGCGGCGCCGCTCGGCGGGCGCGGGAGCCGGACCTTACGTAGATTGAAGAGCGAGCGACTGGCAGGGAATGCGTGTGACACCGGGGATCGACTACACAGGGGTGTTCGCCGCCCTTCCGAGCCCGTGCCTGGTGCTCGGCACGGACCTGGTGATCGCCGATGCCAACCTGGCCTTCTGCGAGGTGACCGGACGGAGCCGGGCCGAGCTGCTCGGGCAGTACCTCTTCGACACCTTCCCGGCCAACCCCGCCGACCCGGAGGCCGACGGGGTGGAGACGCTGAAAGCCTCACTGCACCGTGTCCTGTCCTCCGGCCAGACGGATCACATGGGGCTGCAGAAGTACGACATCCCGGTCGCCGGCAACCCCGACGTGTTCAAGGAGCGGTGGTGGACCGCGATCAACGTGCCTCTCCTCGGCCCGGACGGAAAGGTCGCCTGGATCATCCATCGGTCCGAGGACATGACCGACGTCGTCCGCGCCCGCCGCACGGCGCACCTGCCGTCGGTCAGCCCCGGCCGGGAAGCGGCCATGGAAGCCGAGCTGTACGCCCGGGCGCGGCAACTGCAGCAGCTGAACGAGGAGCTGCGACAGGCCCACGCCCGTGAACGGCGCATCGCCGTCGCCCTGCAAGAAGCCATGCTCCACTCCCCGGACCTGGCCCGGCACCCGAATATCGCCGTGCGCTACCTGCCCGCGACCGGGTCACTGAACGTGTGCGGCGACTGGTACGACGCGGTCGACCTGCCTGCGGACCGCTTCACCGTCACGGTCGGTGATGTGGTCGGCCACGGGCTGACGGCCGCGACCGTCATGGGCAGGCTCCGCAGCGCACTGAGCGCCGCCACGCGCACCGTCCACGGCCCCGCCCAGGCACTGGAAGTCCTGGGGCTGTACGCCCGCTCGGTCGAGGGAGCACTGGCCGCCACCGCCGTCCAGGTCCTGGTCGACTGCCACAGCCATTTGCTCATCTACAGCAGCGCCGGTCACCCGCCGCCCGTCCTGCTGCATCCGGACGGCTCCTGCGAGCTGCTCGACCAGGCCACCGATCCGCCGCTGGGCGCCCGCCCCGAACACATTCCCCGCCCCCAGGCCAACGCGACCTACGCTCCTGGCGACACCCTCATCCTCTACACCGACGGACTGATCGAACGCCGCGGTGAAGACATCGACGTCGGTCTGACCCGCCTGACCTCGACGCTCGCCACCTGCGCCGAGTTCGGCGCAGAACACCTCGCCGACGCCCTCCTCGCCCGCCTCGGCCTCGCCAGCGGGGCCAACGACGACATCGCGATGGTCGTCGTCCGCCTGGACCGAACGACCCGGCCGTACTGATCGGGCCGAAGCGGCCGTCGGTGAGCGTGCAGCCTTCAACGTCTTCCCCCGCTCGCGAAAAGCGTGCGGCGTGCCCACTCGAACGGCGAGACACATTTTTCCGTGACCCGGGTCGCCAGTGGCTGTCTCGCACGCGAAGTGGCCCATGCGGAGCCATAGTTCGCATCAGGGGAGCAGCACGATCTTCCCCTTCACCCGACCCGCCTCGCTCAGCTCCTGCGCCTTGGCCATGCCGGCGAGCGGCAGTGTCTGCTCGACCGCCGCACGCACCTGTCCGCGGGCCGCGAGCGCGACCAGCTGGGCCGGGTCCGCGGCGTCCGGGGCGACGGTGACATCCGCGAAGCGGATGCCCGGTTCCCCGGCCTTCGCACGACGGCGTACTGCGCTGGGCCGTCGAGCCGGCCGAGGGAGAACCGACGGCTTGTCGAGCGGTTTCTGCGCTCTCTGCACACCTGACCGCGCCACGTTCAGGCCCTCTGGCACCGGCCGCGCCACAGGACGCGGCATTCCCCTCGCCCGCAGCGCGGGGAACCCACTTCCCGCCACCGGCCATCGAGGCCACCGACGCCGACTTCTACGACGCCGACACCAAGCTCGCCGTGGACTCCAGGGGGACGGTAGCCGCGCGCCGAGTGAACACGTACGCCGCGTCAGCAGGCTGGGAGGCTGAACCTGTAGCCCTGCTGGGTCAGCCAGGGGAGCAGTTCGCGCAGGGCTGCCACGGTTTCGCTGCGGTTGCCGCCGCCGTCGTGCATGAGGATGATGCCGCCGGGACGCAGTTCCCGTTTCGCGGTGGCAAGGATCGAGGCGGCACCGGGGTGCGCCCAGTCACGGGTGTCGACGGTCCAGCCCAGCGGGCGCAGACCGTCCTGCTCGGCTATCTGGCGGTTTTCGGGGCTGAAGTCGCCGCCGGGGGCACGGAACCACCTGATCTGGGTGCCAGGCCCGCCGGCCTTGCTGATCATGTCCTTGGCTGCGGTGATCTCGTGGACCTGCTTGTCGTGCGGGAGGGTGCGCATCGGCTGGGGGTGGTCCACGGTGTGGTCGCACAGCCGGTGGCCGTCGGCGATGACGCGCTTGACCAGGGCGGGGTTTGCGGCGGCCTGTGTGCCGATCTGGCAGAAGGTCGCCTGCGCGTGATACTGCGCGAGCAGGTCCAGGATCTGGCCGGTGGCCGGCCCTGGGCCGTCGTCGAAGGTGAGTGCAACGGTCCGGCCGCCCGTGGCCGCGCTGTAGGCGATCGAAGCGCTGGGGGAGCCGGCAGGGGCGGCCTGCGCGCTGACGTCGGATGCGGCACTTGCGCTCGTACCGACCCCGGCCAGGGCGAACGAGACGGTCACCATGCAGCCGAGAGCCGCACGGCGCAGCAGACGGACGGACTTCGGGTTCGGCATCCTGTACTTGCTCCTGGCATTGCTGGCCATCTCGGGATGGCGACGACGGGACCCCACGACGATGACCCAATGCCGGACCAAAGCGAAGCATTAGCCGACATTTGCGGCTTTTGTCACTACCGGCCGATGGTGACTCCACGCTTCAGGGTGGTTACGCTTCGTCAACATGAGGCGGCTCTTTCCCTGCGGGGGCGCCCGTGGCCGTACCTCCACAGGGAACGTCCGGGGCTCGGCGCATGGGGGCTCGCACGGCGGGCGTGAGCAGCTGATGTTGGTCCCTGTCCGCCGGGGCTGTCCGCTGCCCGGCGGCGAGTGGCCCTCCTCGGTCAACGGCCGGACGAGCGCATGGGCGATCCTGTGGACGTACGCTGCTGACCGGTGCTACTCGATCGTCGGTATCCGATGCGGGGCGAGGTCACCGGTTCTCACGCAGCCACCCGCGAAACAGCGATCAGCCGATGTCGACCGAGTACGCCGTGGTGTCGAGTCGGTCCGTGCCCTTGAAGACCTCGGTGCCCGCTTCGATGCCGGAGACGTTGTCCCACATGGCGCCGTCCAGGCTCACGCTGCCGTACTTGGTGCCGAGGGGACCGGCCCCGCCCTGGCGGTCGAGCCAGACCATGATCTCGTCGGTGGGCCGGTCCTGCCGGTCCGCGGTGTTCTTGGTGTGCAGCCACAGGTCGTAGGCCACGTCCATGGTGCCCGGGTTGGAGGGCAGCGAGAACTTCCAGGTGGTCCTCACCGGCTTGTGGTCGCCGATCCGGAGGGCAGCCCGGTCGCCGCCTTGTCGACCTTCCGGCCCCAGTGCCGGCCCACGAGGCTGCCGGCATACGACTTCACGTCGGAGTCCTTGCCCTTGGCGCTGTTGGCCCAGACGCACTGGGTGCCGACACCTTTGTCCTGGCCCCAGAGGTTGTTGTTCACGTAGTACTTGCCGAGAGTGATCGTGTCGAAGGCCGCGCACTTCTTGCTCGTCTCACCCGCCTGGGCGACGGTGACGCCGGCGGCAGCCACCAGCACGGCCGTGCCGGCCGCCGCCGGCGTCTTCGCCTTCTCGGACAGCCGCGGTCGACGGTGTTGCATCGGGGATCCTTCCGGGAGAACGGTTCGCGTACCCCCTCAGTGACCGCCGGGTGCCTGGGAGGTTGCCGCGGCTTGTCCCCTGGAACCGGCCGCGTGCCGATACGCCCGGCAGGACGTCGAGTCGATGTCCCACCGCCCACTCCCGCATGCGCCGCGCGCGTTCCGCCTCCGCTCTCGTCACCCGCTCCATGCGAAACCCCCGAGTCAGAGACCCGGGGGTTCCTTGTTGCCCATCGCCGGAGTGCCGAACTCCCGGCGTGCGCACATGGCTTCAAGGCTGGGAACGCTCGCCGCCCCCGGAAGGGCGGCGACCGCGGCCGGTCCCACCGACGGATTCATGAGCGGGGTCTCGCTGAGAGTCCGCATGGTGGGTCAGTACCTTCATGATCTCCGAGGCCAGCACATCCGCCAGAGCGGGCGCGAGAGCGTCTGCCAGTGCGGTCGCGAGAGTCTGCGCGAAGAGCACCCTTTCCAGTTCCGAGGAACGGGAGGGCGGCTTGGACAGAGACGCCACGGCCGCTTCCATCAGGGCTCCCGCCAGCGGGTCCTTTCCTTGCTTGACGCCAATGCCGATATGGGGGATTCCGGCATCACGCACCATTTCATCGAAGATCTCGTCGATGAAGCTCTCCAAGGGATCCCGTTCCGATTGTCCGCCGGGCTCAGCTGCCATTGTCGTTCCTCATGTCCTCGATTTCCTTATGGAAGCTGCCCCCCGATTCCGGCGACTGCAAGGATCGGGGGGCAGGGGGCGACATCCCCTTTCAGCGGCGCATCAGCGCAGCCAGCAGGAGGGGGTTCTCGATGATCGACTCGCCGCGCTCCTCACGACGGCGGCGCATCAGCGCGGCCAGCAGAAGCGGATGCTCGATGACCGACTGCTCACCGCCCTCCTCACGACGGCGGCGCATCAGCGCGGCCAGCAGGAGGGGGTTCTCGATGATCGACTCCTCACCACGCTCCTCACGACGGCGGCGCATCAGCGCAGCCAGCAGGAATGGATGCTCGATGATCGACTCCTCACCACGCTCCTCGCGGCGGCGGCGCATCAGCGCGGCCAGCAGAAGCGGATGCTCGATGACCGACTGCTCACCGCCCTCCTCACGGCGGCGCGCGAGCGCGGCGAGCAGGAGGGGGTGCTCGATGATCGACTCCTCGCCACGCTCCTCACGACGCGACAGCATCGCAGCCAGCAGGAGCGGTCCGAAGGCGGATTCCTCGCCCAGCTCTTCCTGGCCTACTCCGACCTTTTCTCGAGTGGGGGTCTCCGTCGTTGCCGTCATGGCTCTCTCTTTCTTTGACGCATGACTCGGCGGAGCACTCGGCTGTCACGAGCTCTGCGCTCCGCCCTTCAACGCCATCGTCGATGCCTGCAAAGCCGATCGCACTTCGATCATGCGCCAGATGGCCACGGGATTCCCGAGGACTCGCGCTATGCGAGAACGTGGGTTACGGTGCGCGGAAAATGAGGGAACCGAAAGAGCCGGCCTTCAGCTGCCTCGCCCCTTCCCGTGCGGCACGCCATGTCGTCCGCCCGGGTCGGTGCTGGCGCGCCCCGCGGGCCTGCGGTCTCCATGTCCCTCGGCAGTGCCACGTTCATCCGCTCCCGCCGCACCTGGGCCGTGCTCGGGAACCCCGACGGCGTCCAGTTCGGCCAACCCTGCAGTCGGCATGGCCGGTTCCGTACGCTACTCTGCGCCCACTATTCGAACATCCGAGTCATCGGACAACAGAAAACGGGGGCCGTGCCATGCCTGGCATGCGATTCCGTACGGTTCTTGCGGTCACGGCCGCCACGGCGGCTCTGGGCTCGGTCTCCGCCTGCGGCGGCACACCCACGTCCGTGACGGGCCACCACGCGTCCGCCAAGCCGACAGCGGTCGCTGTCTCACCGGTCGCCTACCTGCTCAAGGTGGAGGACGCCACGGCCAAGGTCCACTCGGCCAGGATCGACCAGACCGTCACGACGGGCACTCTGCGCCAGATGCACCTCGTCGGAGACCACGACTGGGCCCACGGTCTGCAGGGCAACGTCACCGTGTCGGTGAAGGCCGACACTCCGACGCCGGTCCCTGCGATGCAGATGAAGCTCCGCAGCGACGCCTTGTACGTGAAGGTGCCCGCCCAGAAGGTGGCCAGGATGGGCGGCAAGCACTGGGTCAAGGAGCCGCTCGCGCTTCTCGCCGCGCAAGGTGCCGCGGGCAAGGCCTCCACCGACCAGCTGAAGCAGGCGAACCCCGCCCTGGCCGTACGGATGCTGATCTCCAGTGGGGATCTGCGCAAGGTGGGCCCGGAGACGGTGCGCGGGGTGAGCGCCACCCACTACACGGGCACGCTGGACGTGGCCCAGCTGATCGCGAGCAAGCAGGGTCTGACGCCCGACGACGTGAAGTTCCTCAAGGAGCGACTCGTGGCATCAGGAGCTGCGGACGACCACGTCGACATCTGGGTCAACAGCGAGAACCTGCCGGTGAAGACGCAGGAGCGGATGCAGACGGACGCCGCCGAGGTCACCTCGACCGCCTACTTCTCCGACTACGGCGTCTCGGTCGATCTGTCCGTCCCCGACGCGTCGGACTCCTTCACTCTCCACTCGGTGACCGGCGGCAACCGGACCGGCACCGCCTGAGCCCGATCCCCTCCCGGCCGCAGGAGAGCGCGCGAGCCGAGGCCGGAGCCGGCATGGTCGCCGGCTCCGGCCCGGTGGCGGAGGACCAGGAGTGCCGCGACAAGGCGGCGGTCCTGCGCGCGGCACACACGGCCTGCCGGCTCAACTCACATGAGCCGGCGGGCGGTTCAGCCGGTGAAAGCGGCCGTGCCGTTCGGTGTGCCGAGCCCGGACGGGCCGTCGTAGCCAGTGGTGCCGGTGCAGAGGTAGGAGCCTCCGCAGCTGCCGTTGGAGCCGCTGGTGACGTCGTTCAGCGCCGAGGTGTGGGCGTACGGGAAGGACGACGGGGAGGAGCCGGCGGACGGGGTGCCGCCCAGCGCGTAGGTCGCCGCGATCAGCGGGGAGGAGGCGCTGGTGCCGCCGAAGACCATCCAGCCGCTGCCCTGGCCGTAGGTGTCGTACACCGCGACACCGGTGTTGGGGTCGGCGACCGCCGAGACGTCCGCGACCGTGCGGTTCGCGCAGCCGGAGTCCTTCTGCCAGCTGGGCTTGGCGTCGTACGCGGAGCAGCCGGAGCCCGCACCGCTCCACACCGTGTCGGTCCAGCCGCGCGCGTTGGACGCCGTCTTCAGGGACGTGCCGCCCACCGCCGTCACATACGTGGAGGACGCCGGGTACTCGACGCCGTAGCCGCCGTCTCCGGAGGAGACGGTGATGGCGACGCCCGGGTGGTTGAAGTAGGTGGAGTCGTACGACGCGTCGCTGGAGGACTCGGAGCCGCCGTAGCTGTTGGAGACGAACCTCGCGCCCAGGCTGACGGCGGTGTTCACGCCCGTGCCCAGGTTGGTCATGCTCGCCGAACTGGCCTCCACCAGCAGGATCTTGCAGTTCGGGCAGGCCGCGCTGACCATGTCGAGGTCGAGGGAGATCTCCTCGCCCCAGCCGGAGTTGGCGCGCGGGTACTTGGTGCCGCCGCTCTGGTTCACCTTCTTGAAGCAGCCGTTCGCCGTGGTGCAGGCGGACAGGCCGTACTGGGAGCGGTAGACGGCGAGGTCGGACTCGGCGTTCGGGTCGTCGTAGGCGTCGACGATCGCCACGGTCTGGCCCGAACCGCCGCTCGTGGACGGCAGGTTGTACGCCGACTGGAGCGAGGCGGGGCCGTAGCCGGCGGGCGCGGCGGCGGCCGTCAGAGTGCTCTCGGCGTGCGCCGAGGCGGGGGTGCCCGCGGTGACCTGAAGGGCGTTGCAGGCCATCACGTCCTTCTTCGTCGGAGCCGCGCAGGCGCGGGCGACGGAGACCCCGTGGGACGGGGAGGCGGTGGCCTGGGCTGCCTGGCCGACGGGGGCGGCCAGCGCGAGGGCGGTCGTGGCGAACGTGGCCACGGCGGCGAGGGAAACGGTTCTGCGCAACGTAGGTCCTCCACATGGTGGGTGTACCGGGAAGGGCTGTGGGGGGTGCGCGGTACGGCCTCGGCGCGGGGTGTACGCCGGGGCCGCGCAGAACGTACGGATGTCGGGGGCACGACAACAAGGTGGACGTTGAAGTGGGAACGTTCCTTTGCCTTTCCTGGGATGTTCATGTGCCTTCCCTGGGCGAGCCATGGCCGAAATTCGACCCTCCCATTTCTTGACCGGCACAGGTGACCGTTCGGCCGGGAGTGGTCGGTAACCCCGCTCCGGAGCAAGCCTTTTGAGCCGTGCCCGGCAGCCGGTTCAGCAGCCCGGACCCGGAGCGCACGTGACGTTCCTCACGGAGAAATCGCGGAGCCGAGAGCAACTGCACCTTTCGCCACGGTCTGCGGTCACCGGCCGGGACGTGGCTTGATCCATCCGCCGGCAGGGGCGCCTGTGGGTTCCCTTCGAGCCGCCTTAAGATCAGCGCCTGCCGCACCGCGTGCCCCCACCACCGCTACGGCCTCTTGGTTTTCTTTTGTTGCCCAGAAGAGGTCTCATGAAGCTTCGCCGTGCCCTTGTGGCGGTCGCCACGACCGCCGCTGTCGCCCCCGCCGCGCTGACGACGGCAACCGTGGCCTACGCCGATGACAGCTCGGCCTCGGCCACTCCCACCACCAGCGCGACCGCCTCCGCCGCGGCCTCCTCCGAGGCCCCCACAGGCACTTCCTCCGCCGGCGACACGGCCGCCACCACGAGCGCGACCGCCTCCACCGGAGCCCCGGCCGCGGCTGACTCCGCCTCGGCCGTGCCGAGCGCCATCCCGACGCCGACCGCGCAGCCCACCGATCTCGGCTTCTGCGAGGCCCAGAACCCGCACTACAAGGCCACGCTCCGGATCGCGCTGAGCGGCCTGCCCGGCAAGATCGTGAAGGGCAGCGGCTGGCACCCGTTCAAGATGACGGTGACCAACCCGTCGAAGGACGCCATCAAGGACATCACGCTCGCCGCGGGTGTCGGTCCGCTGGACGGCGACAACCCGTTCACACTCAAGCAGGTGGCGCTCCAGGCGTACGACCCGGACGCGAAGCAGTGGTTCAACGTGACGGACGACGGCACGTACGCCCTCGGCTCCCTGGGCCCGGGTGACCTGCCCGGCAGGACCGCGGTCGACCTCAGCTTCCGGCTGAACGTCACGGCCAAGGCCCCGGTGGGCAAGGCCCTCACCATCGGTCTGGGCGTCTACCCGGACACGAAGAACAACTGCGTGGCGACGGGCTTCGCCGCCTACAAGATCGACATCGTCAAGCCGGGCACCCCGACCACCGGCTCCAACCCGGTCCCGCAGACCGGCGGCAAGGCCCCGCTGCCGTCCAAGGCGCCGGCCAAGAAGGGCACCTCCCACGTCGTCCCGGTCTCGGACACGAACGCGGCGGGCTCGCTGGCCCACACCGGCGCCTCCTCCGCGCTCCCGCTGATCGCCGGTATCGGTGGCGCGGCCGTGGTGGTCGGCGCCGGCGCGGTGCTCGTCGTGCGTCGCCGCAAGTCGGGCGGCGCCGCGGCCTGACGCCGCCAGCAGGCCGCGAACGAGCCGAGGGCCCGCATCCGGACACGGATGCGGGCCTCTTCGCGTGGCAGGGGCAGGTCGCGCTCTCAGCGCCGATCGGCTCCCGGCCGGTCGACTCCCGTGAGGGCCAGCAGCACCACGGCCAGTACCTGGATGGCGACGACCACCGTGATCAGCACGGGGACCGAGTAGCCGTACAGCCCGCCGGTCAGCGCGCCGCCGGCCAGGCTCGCCGCGCCGACCACGCCCGCGAACAGTCCGTACGCGGTCGCCCGCCGCCCGCTGGGCACCAGGTCGGCGACGGTGGCGCGCAGGGTGGACTCCTGGATGCCCATGGCCGCGCCCCACACCAGCGACCCGGCCACGGCGATCGCGACCGTGTTCGTGAACGCCAGGGCCACCACGCCCGCGGTCAGCACCGGCAGCGCGAGGAGCACGCGCGGGCCGTGCCGGTCGTAGAGCCAGCCCGTGGCCAGCGCCGCGACGGCGTCCACGGCCATCGCCGCCGCGTACAGCACCGGCACCCACGCGGCGGTCAGCAGGTGGCGCTGAACCAGGTGGTAGGAGAGCACGCCGAAGGTCGCGAACCCGGTCGTGGTGGCCGCGGTGAAGGCGGCGTACGTCCAGAACGCCCTCGGCAGCCGCCCGTCCCGGGTTTCCGGCGCCGTGGGTGCCGAGGCCCGCGCCTCGCGTTCGTAGGCCTCCGGGTCCGGCACTCGTGCCCGCAGCCACAAGAGCAGCAGCAGTACGACGACGCCGGGGGCGGCGAGGACGCCGAGGGCGGGACCGTAGTCGTTCCCGGTGAGCGCGAGCACGCCCGCCACCAGCAGCGGGCCGGCGATGGCGCCGATCTGGTCCAGCGCCTCATGGACGGCGAAGCCGCGGCCCCGCCCGGTCGCGGCGGTGGCGTGCGAGAGCAGGGTGTCCTTCGCGGGCGAGCGCACCGCCTTGCCGACGCGCTCGGCGATCACCAGCACGCACACGGCCCACAGCACTCCGGCCACGCCCAGCAGCGGCACCGAGACGACCGTGAGGGCGTACCCGGCGATCGCCAGGCCCCAGAAGCGGCGGGTCCGGTCCGCCAGCGGGCCGGAGACCAGCCGCAGCCCGAGCGCCGCCGCCTCACCGGCACCGGTGACCACCCCGACGACCAGCGAGGACGCGCCCAGTGAGGCCAGCAGGGGCCCGGTGATCGAGCGGGCGCCCTCGTACACGACGTCCGCGAGCAGACTGACCGTGCCGAACCACAGCACGAACCGCCACGGCCCCATCCGCCCGGTCCGGTCAGCTGCCCCCGACTCGGACACCGGCCGATTCACGCCCACAACGCCTCCGCGACGACACCCCGACGAACACCGTCCCCGACCGGCCACCACACTCATGACGCCATGGGCGGCGGCGAAGAACCTCGCCCCATCCTCCACCGGCCGCGGCGTCCTGCACGAGAACGCCGAGCTTGTCCCCGCCACGCGGACAACCCGGCGCCGAGCAGCAACCGCGCGTACGACGAAGCGGCCCCGGCCGTCGCGCATATGCGCATGAAGGCATTCACAGCAGTCACTTTCGTGCATTTTCGAAGTTTCTCGCCCTTACGGGAACCATGGGGCCTTCACACTGCGTTCACCTTTCGGGCACACTCAGTCAGGTGCGAGGGGGAGTCATGGGATGGCGGCTCAACGCCACGGTCGGTGCGGCGATCATCACCGTCGCCGGTACGGTCGGCACCGCGTTCATCAACGGCTGGTTCGGCATGCACAAGACGGACGACAAACCGCAGTCGACACAGAGTTGCGCGTTCCCCGCCGTCCGGCTCGACGCTCCCAGCCAGGTGGGCGGCACGTTCGAGACCACGGCCAAGCTCATGTGCCCGCCGCCGACGGGCACGAAGTACTACCTCATCAGCCAGATGGACGGCGTCGGGAAAAAGGGGACAGAGCACCCTGTCTATTGCCCGCGTGATCCCATCGGCCCCGAAGCGGAGAAGAAGACATACACCTCTGAGCGAGATGTGCACACCTCGCCGGTGGGGTCCACGCGATCCCTCTACTACCTGACCGTCAATGACGACCAGGAGCAGAAGCTGCTGGCCAATCTCCACGGCGACTGCGCGTGGAGCCTGCCGGCAGGTGCGGGCAAGGTCTCCAACACCGTCGAGGTCGAGCGCGGCTGGCAGTAATCAGAGCACACATCACCAGGGGCGCTCCGGGTGGAACGCCCGTGGGGGGAGCAGGCAGCATGGGAATTTCCCTTTCCGAAGCGCTGGCGGAGCTGCGGCGCGAACTGTACGCGGCCCAGGCGGAAGGAGCTCATCAGCAACTCCGGTTCGAGGTGGAGAAGGCCGAGCTGTCACTGGAACTGGAGTTCCGCCAGGAGGGCAACGGCAAAGCGAAGGTGGAAGTGAAGGCCTTGGGCGCCAGGGCCGGCGCGGAAGCCGGCGGTGTGCTGGGCCGTTCCCGACGGCAGGTACTGACACTGACGTTGCAGGTACGCGACGAGGCCCTGGGCGGCTCCACGTTCCCGATCCGTCGTGACGTCGGAGGACTGGACATGTGCGACGACGGGTCACCGCAGCGGTCGCCTGACGTCCAGCCGTCACCTGACGCCCAGCGGTCGCCCGACACCGCGGAAGCCGCCGCACAGGCCGGGCGTCCGCGGGCATGGGAGAAGTGACATGGACCCGCAGCGACTGACCCTGGTCCGGACCGGTGGCCCACCTGGTTCCGGCTCCGGGTACCTGGTGGGCCCGCAACTCGTCCTGACGGCGCTGCACGTCGTACGGCGGGAGGGCCGCTGGGTCCGGAGGGTGACGGCAAGGGTGGGCCATCCGCGTTACGGCGCCGGGCCGGTCGAAGTGGAGGCACAGGTGTGCTGGCCGGATCCCCAGCACGGTGTTCCCCCTGACGACGCTCTCGACGTGGCACTGCTGTGGCTCGCGGAACCGGTGTCGACCGATGGAGGGCCGGTACGGTGGGGACGGCCCGGTGGGGTGGCCCCTGTCCCGTTCGAGGGAGCGGGTTTCCCCGCTTTCGCCGCCGTGGGCGGCGGCGCCGAGGTGCAGTTCGAGTTCGTGCGCGGACACCTGCCGGCGATCTCCACGACTTCGGTGGGCTGGGTGCTGGACTGCCGCGTCCGGCCGGCGCTTCGGGCCGATGCGGAGCGCCCTTGGGCGGGCGCGTCCGGCTCGGCGGTCTTCTGCCACGGCCGGCTTGTCGGTGTCGTGTCCGAGGACAACCGGACGATGGCCTGGCGCCGTCTGCAAGCCGTCCCCGTCCACGAGGCATTCCGCCTTCCGGGCTTCGCCGACGTGGTGAGCCGGCACGGTCACCGCGGCACCACCGCCGTCGTGGACGAGCTGACCGCCCAAGGTGTGACAGGCGCGGCGGAAGACACGATGCGCGAATACCTCCTGGCCGCCCGCAAGGCCGGCGAGCAGCATCCGTATCAGAGCGTCTTCGGCCCGAGCGCGCCGCCGTCCTTGGTGAAGGTGTTCGTACGCCAGCGCAGCAGCCGCGTGTCCCGGGACCAGGCTGTGTCCCGAAGCGATGACGCCGCCGTTGCGCGGCACACCCCTGACGGAGGTGTACCGGCGGAAGGCGTCGAGACCATCTTCCGCAAGGCCGATCGCATGTGCGTCCTCATCGCCGGCCCGGGGGGCGGCAAGTCCACGACTCTGCGCATACGGCTGCGTGATGCTGCCGCCGTCCTGCTCGACGACGCGCAGACATCAGGGGACGAGGAGCAGGCAGTCCCCGTGTGGGTGAGCGCACGGACCCTCACCGGGGATGAGACCCAGGTGGCGGAAGCACTGGCCGCCGCCACCAGAAAGCTCACCGGGTGCGGACGGTATCCGGGACTGTCGGAAGGCCGCCTGCGGGAACCGCCGTGGCCTGGAGCGTACTGGCAACTGCTCGTCGACGATCTCGACGAGCTCGCCACGGCCGCTGAGCGCCGCACGGTGCTGGAGAAGCTGGCCGGCGCTGTCGCGAGCGACCCCCCGATCTACCGGTGTGTCATCGCGACGCGTCCGCTGGCCGAGCATGAACTCAACGTTCTCGACCGCCAGGTACCCCACTACGAACTGCAACCCTTCACCACCGACGACCTGGACAACTATGCCGGGCGGTACTTCGCTGCCCGGTGGTCGCCCCAGGAGGCCGCCCGTCGCGCTCACCGGTTCACGCGGGAGCTGCGCGACATCTCCTTGGAGGAGCTCGCCCGCACCCCGCTCATGGCGTTCATGCTCTGCCAGCTGTACGTCATCGATCCCGAGCGCACCTTGCCCAACGGCCGTACCGCGGTCTACGAGGAGTTCACCGACCTGCTCTATGTGAACAACGAGAGCAAACGGATCGCGGACAGCCATGAAGCATCCATTGCGCGTCTGGTCGGGAGTGTGCAGAGTGCGCGAGCGCGCCAGGAAGCGGATGCCGCCGCGCGGCAGGTGCACCTGCAGCTGCCCGAGCTGATCCAGTACGTGGCCCACCGGTGGTTCACAGGTCACGAGTCCTCCGTACCCGAGGCGCTGGCCTCGCACGAAGCCGTGCGCCGTCCCGGCAAGGTTCGCCCGGAGCGCTGGGAGGCGTTCTTGGAGGACCTGTTTCTGCACACCGGCCTGCTTGTGCACCGCGCCGATGGTCTCGGCTTCCCGCATCGGACGTTCCTCGAATACCACGCCGCGCGCTACGCGACACGTCACGAGACGGCGCGTGCCCAGCTGCTCCGCGAGTTGTTCCCCGATCAAGAACGTTCATCCGACAGTCCCCCGAAGCCGCCCGATCTACCCGTTTCCTACCTTGGGTTCCTTCTCGACGGACTCCTCGGCGCCGACGACTCCGTCGCGACCGAGACCGCGCGGTGCGTGGGTGCCCTCGCGGAGCGAGGAGAGATGAGGACCTTGAGCGTGCTCATGACGCTGGTGGCGGGCCTGAAGACCAAGCTTCCCGAGGAGCCCCTCGTCCGCCGCCTGCGCCACCTGATCGAGCGCCCGAGCATCTTCGATCCGCTCGACGCACGTGTCTACGCGGCCTGGTGGTTGACCCGGCTGGACGGACATCTGAAGACCGGTGCGGATCTGCTGACCCGATTCGCCGAGGACGACGGCAACAGGGTGTGGGACCGGGTGAGAGCAGTCGGCTTCCTGGGGCAGCTGGAGGGCCATCAGGAAGGTGCCGCCGCCTGGCTGTCCCACTGGGCCCGGTGGACGTTTCTCGAAGTCGACGAACGCATCCATTCCGCGGAGGCATTGGCTCGGATCGAGGGACACCGCGAGGCCGGGGCGGCGTTGCTCGTCCGCTTCGCCGAGGACACCGGTCTTCCCACGCGCGATCGTCTGACGGCGGCGCGAGCGCTTACCGGGCTTCCCGCACACAGGGCGACCGGAGCGGCGTGGCTCACCCGCTTCGCCGAGGACGCCTCGACAGAGGCTCACGGACGCACCTGGGCTGCCTGGCAGCTGGCCTGCATGGAGGAGTACGAGGAGGCGGGGGCGGCTTTGCTGACCCTCTTCGTGGAAGACACCGCCTTCGTCGGCAGCGAACGCGTATGGGCGGCCTGGGGCTTGGCCCAGCTGGACGGGCACCGCGAAGCCGGGTTCGCATGGCTGGGGTGCTTCCTCGAAGACAGCGCGCTGGCCACGGAAGCCGCACAACGGTTCCTCGAACTGACCAAGGACATCACGTAACGCTCCGCCACGTTACGGGGACGTGGTCGCGCCGGACGGCGTCGGCCTGGAGGTCCCGGCCGGCGTCCGGCCGGGACACGGTCGGCGGAAATGATGTAGCCAACTCGCCGACGGCATCACGGTGTTCGACCACGGCCGGGTGAACTGTAGCGCCGGGTCGGCGGGCCCGGCGGGCGTTACTGCAGGACTCCGACCGCGCGCGCGACGATCAGCGCCAGGGTCAGCAGCGAGATCGTGGACTGCGTGGACATCAGCAGCTTCGCCCAGCGGGACAGAGGCATGGTGTCGGTGGGGCTGAAGGCCGTGGCGTTGGTGAGGGCGACGTAGAGGTAGTCCATGTACTGCGGCTCCCAGTCCTCGGGCGCGATGCCCTCCTGCTGCATCTGGGGGAAGAGGAAGTCCGGGTGCTGGTGCGTGCCCAGGGACCGGGCCACCGGGCCGCCCCGGTCCCACTCCCAGTACCAGAGGCTGAAGGCGATGACATTGGTCAGCCAGATGCCGCCGCCGGCCGTCAGCAGGGCCACGGCGTTGGAGCCCTCGGTGCCGTGCAACAGGTCTCGTACGAGGATGACGGCCGACCAGCCGTTGGCGAGGCTGACCGCGGCGGCCAGCAGCAGGCCCAGTGCGCGCAGCGGACGGGAGCTGTAGTCGATCCGCCGGTGCGGATGGGCCACCCACAGCGCCGCCATCATGACCAGTTCCAGGACGGGCAGCAGCCAGTGCGGGTGGATGCTGAGCCGTTCCGGCAGCGCCCACTGCACCGAGACGGCGACCAGCAGCGCCGCCATCACGGCCCAGCGCTGCTCGCCTCGGGTGCGCCGCTGCCACGCGGGACGCTCGGATTCGGTCGCCTGATCGGCCGGAGCGAGCAGGCCCTCGATCCGTTCCAGGCGGACATGCAGGAGCTCGGTCCAGTGCTCGGGGCCGGGGCGCGGGGTGTCATGCGTGGTCATGGGCCCCATTCTCGACAGATGCTTGCCACATTACGCAAGCAGGCAACTAACGCCGGACGGCGAGTGAGGCCGGCCGGGCCCCAAAGGTGTGGGGCCCGGCCGTCTACAGCGGCGGGTAGGCCGGGAAGGCGCAGGAGGGGAGTGAGCCGCTGCCCTGGACCTTGGTCACGGTGACGCCGGTCCCGGACGGGGTGACGGTGCTGTCGTACACGCCGATCTTCGCGTACTGGCCGGTGCTGGTGTCGCGGTCGAGGCTGACGTTCTGCAGGGTCAGTCCCAGCGGGTAGGCCGGGCTGTAGCCGTTGAAGACCGACTGTGCGTTGGAGGGAGAGTTCACCGCGCGCAGGCCTGCCACCGTGATGCCGGTGAAGTACGGGATGCGGGAGCCACTGCCGTTCGCGTAGTGGGTGTCGAAGACCAGTGGGTAACGGACGCCGGTGATGCAGGTGTTGACGTAACTGACGTCGGAGACCTCACCGCCGCTCTTGGCGGAGCTCTTGATGCGGATGCCGTTGCTGCTGCCGCTGACGATGCCGGAGCTGTCGGTGCCGGCCACGGTGTTGTTCTCCACCAGCACGTTGGTCACTCCGCCGGCGGTCTCGCTGCCGATGGATATGCCGTGGGTGCCGTAGAAGTGGTTGCCCGCGATGGTGACGTTGCGGACCGCGCTGCCGCCCTTGACGGCGATGCCGTCGTCGCCGTCCTGGATCCAGGAGTCCTCGATGGTGACGTCGGTCGCGCCGCCGGGGTCGATGCCGTCGGTGTTGCGGGCGTCGGCCGGCGTCTTGATCCGCACGCCCCAGGCGGTGAAGCCGTTGCCGTTCTGGTAAGTGACATGGAAGTTCGGCGAGTTGAGCAGGTCGATGTCGTAGAGGGTGAAGTCGTCCGCGTTCTTGACGGTGATCAGCCGCGGGTTCTGCTGGTTCTCGTTCGCCGTCTGGGCCTGCCTGGCCAGCGCCCACCAGGTGGTGGAGGTGCCCAGGATGTCCTGGTCGCCGCGGCCGTCGATCCGTCCCTGGCTGCCGCTGCCGGAGCGCACGCCCTCGATCCCCGCGTGGGCGCCGGAGACGGAGATCAGCGGTGCGCAGCCGCCCTCGGCCGGGGAGAGGGTGCCGCAGGTGGGTTTGCCCTTCACCTGATAGGAGGCGGGGTTGCGGGAGCCGTAGAGGGTGACGCCGCTGTCGATGACGAGTATCTCGCCCTGGTGGACGGTCAACGGCCCGGTGAGGAAGGCGTTGTGGGAGCCCGATGCCTTCAGCTCCACGGCCACCGGGCCCGAGCCGTTCCGGGTGCAGGCGTCCAGGGCGGCCTGGAGGACCGCGGTGTCCGGCGGGTTCTTCTCCGCAGCGGCACCGAAGGCGCGGCCGGAGGCGGTGAGTTGGGCGGTGACCGTCTTGCAGGTGGTGGACGGAAGACGCGGCTCGGTCACATGGCGGCTGTCACCGGTGGCCGGTCCCGAGGTGACGGCATGCGCCGAGCCCGCCGAGCCCGAGGCGTTCGCGGAAGCGCCGGTGCCCGCGCTGCCCCGCGTCGGGTCCCAGCCGTCGGTGCCCGCGAGGTACTTCCGCACGGTGCGGTCGGCGGCCTGCGCGGCGGTGAGCCGGGGTGTGCCGGCGTTGGTTGCCGCACCCGGACCGGTGTCGGCGTAGGAGGCGAACCGGGCGGACTTCCAGGAGAAGCCGCTCATGTCCGTCCAGGGGGTCGCCTTCTTGATCGCGGCGGGCAGCACGGTGTTGCGGAACAGGACCTGGGCCACCGAGGTGGCCGAGGGGTGCCACGGACGGCCCAGATAGTAGGTGTCGGCCTTGGCCGTACTGCTCACCGTGCTGTTGGCGATGAGGAAACCGTACTTCTGCGAGGAGTCGGTGTCGGCCGCGGTGAGGAAACCGTTCAGGCCCCCCGCGGCGGCGCCGTTGTCCCGGGCGACGAGGGTGTCATGGTCGAAGACGGCGTCGGCGTCGCCGAAGAGGAAGTCGGTGTCGCCGGCGATCGTGTCGCCGCGGAAGTACTGCCGGGTCAGCGTGGTGGCGGTCGGGGCCCAGGCCAGCAGGGTGTCCTGGTGGCCGAGGAAGCGGTCGTGCTCGTAGACCTGCCGGTCGCCCTCCGCGTTCAGGGCGACGGCCTGGCCGCTGATCCCGGGATGCGCCGCCTTGCCGAAGAAGTTGGCGATGGTCAGGTTCTTGACCGTGAGGTCCTTGGCGGCAAAGGTCGCCGTGGCACTCCCGGCGGTGCCCAGTTGGCCTCCGCCTGGCTTCTTCGTTCCTGCCGCGTTGTCGTAGGTGATGACGACGTCCGCCGGGTTGCCGGTGGCGCCCGCGATGGTCAGCCCGCTCTTGGCGGCGGGCACGGTGACGACCTCGTGGTAGACGCCCTTGGCGACGGAGATCGTCTCTCCGGGCGAGGCGGCGTCGATCGCCGCCTGGACCGTCCGGTAGGGGGCGCTGCCGTCCGCGGCGACGGTCAGCGTGCGGGCGGAGTGCGTGGAACTGGCCTGGGCGAACAGGGGGATGCAGGCAAGGCCACCGACTGCGGCCAGGGCGCCGCCGGCCGCCACCGCCGTACGGCGGGTGACGCGAGAACGCCGATGGGACTGAGGGGACACCAGAGGGTTTCCTTCCTCCAGGAGGAGTGACACCCCCAAGTGGCTCCGTCGACCCGAAAGGTTGCCGCCTCCTCCGGCGCCGCTACGTCATGTCAGCTTCTTCAGGATTTCGGCCGCGGCAGGTCCGGCGGAGGCGGGGTTCTGACCGGTGACCAGGTTGCGGTCCACGACCACGTTCGGGGCCCACGGTTCGCCCGCCCGGTAGTCCGCGCCGATCTCGACCAGGCGGTCCTGGAGCAGCCACTTGGCGCCCGCCGCCAGGCCGTTCTGGGTCTCCTCGACGTTGCTGAAGCCGGTGAGCCGGTAGCCGGCGAAGGCGTTGCTGCCGTCGGCCTCGGTGGCGGCCAGCAGCGCGGCCGGGGCGTGGCAGACCACGCCGAGGGGCTTGCCGGACTTCAGCGCCGAAGTGAGCAGCCGGCCGGAGGTGGCGTCGACGGCCAGGTCCTCCATCGGGCCGTGGCCACCGGGGTAGAAGACGGCGGCGTAGTCGTCGAGGTCGACGTCCTCCAGCTTGACGGGGTGCTGGATCTCGCTGATCGAGGCGAGGGCGTCCGCCATCTTCCGGGCGCCCTCCTCGCCACCGTTGAACTGCGGTGCCAGGCTGGCCTGGTCCAGGGGCGGCACGACGCCGCCCGGCGTGGCGATGACGATCTCGTGGCCGGCGGCCTTGAACGCCTGGTACGGAGCGACTGCCTCCTCGGCCCAGAAGCCGGTCGGGTGCTGGGTGCCGTCCGCCAGCGTCCAGTGGTCGGCGCCGGTCATCACGAAAACAATCTTTGACATGTGCGGTCTCCTGGAACCAGGTTTATCCGGCGGTCCCCACAGAAGCAGGAACCCCAGGTTTTCGGACTGATTACTCGGTCTCTTTACTCGGTCTCTTTACTCGTGGAACAGTCGACGAACACGCAGCCCGGGCTGCGTAGGTGGCCTGACTGGTCCTCATCGCCAGAATGTTTTTCTGAACCACCTTTCCCACGTCTCCGGTGGTGATCCACAGAACCCGGTGCTCTTCGTTCCCGAAACTAAAGCCGCTGAAGTATCCGCGCCAATGAAGAGACCGATACCAGGTATCGATGACCCGATGCCTGGTCCCCGGGGACGAGCTGCGGGTGGCTGCCGCGCGTACCTCGTAGGCTCGGAGCCGTGAGCGCTCACGACACCCATGGGTCCGGTCCGCTGGACCTGAACCTGCTGCGCACCTTCCTCGCGGTGCACCGCCTGGGCTCCTTCACCGCAGCGGCGCGCCAGCTGGGCCTGTCGCAGTCCACCGTCACCACGCAGATCCGGGCGCTGGAGAACCGCCTGGGCCGTGAACTGTTCGAACGCCGGGCGCAAGGTGTCACCCCGCTGCCCCACGCGGACGAACTCGCCGCGCGGCTGTCGGCCCCCCTCGACCAGTTGGCCGGCATCACCGGTGAGGAGCCGGGCAGCACCGTGGCACCGGTTCATCTGGCGGGGCCCGCGGAGTTCATGAGCGTGACCGGCGTGAGGGTGCTGGCCCCGCTGGTCGCACAGGGCGTCCGGCTGCGGGTGGTCATCGGGCTGACCGAACCGCTGCTCGAAGAGCTGCGGGCAGGACGCCACGACCTCGTCGTCGCCACCCGGCGGCCCCGCGGCCGGACGCTGCACGCCGAACTCCTCGCCGACGAGGAGTTCGTCCTGGTCGCCGCCCCGGTATGGGCCGAGCGGCTCAAGGGGCAGGAGCAGGAGCTGCCCACCGCCCTGGAGGACCTCCCGCTGATCGCCTACGCCGAGGACCTGCCCATCGCCCGCCGCTACTGGCGCCACGTCTTCGACCGCCGCCTGCACGCCCAGGCCGCGATCACCGTCCCGGACCTGCGCAGCGTCCTCACCGCCCTCACCGCCGGCGCCGGCTGGAGCGTCCTGCCCAGCTACCTCTGCCGCACCGAACTCGCCTCCGGCACCCTCCAACTGCTGCACCAGCCGGAGGACCCGCCCATCAACACCGCCTACCTCGTCCAGCGCCCGGGCAGCGCCGCCAACCCGCATGTGACACTCGTCCGCGAGCACCTGCTCGCCGCCGCGAAGACCTGGTGAGCCGGCCCGGCGGCACTCATGAAGCGCCGGCACATCATCGAGCCGTGACCGCGCCCGGCATCCGGTACGTGAAGTCACAGCGGTGGCAACCCGGGAGCGTCGGTCGTTCGGCCGTTGCGGCGGTACGGTGTGCGGCAGTCGATCGCCCGTTCTGCGATCGCTGACCACCAAGGGGGTTCCATGAAACACCGACGCCCGCGCCACCGTCGCAGAGCGATCGCCAGAGCAGTCGGTACGGCGGGTGCGCTGGCCGTCGCTCTGGGTGCGGGGATGACGCCGGCGATGGCCGCCGGGAAGCCGTCCGACAAGCCTGCGGCCACCGGGTTCTCGCCCGACCAGCCCGACCAGCCCGACCCGAACACGCCCTGGGCGCCCGAGAACGACGAGGCGCCGCTGCACCACAAGCCCGTGCACCCCGATGCCCTCGCGTCGGGCCGCACGGATCCGTCCGGTCTCCAGCTCAACATGCCCGCGCCGACCGGGCCGTACAGCGTGGGCATGGTCGGCCTGCACCTCGTCGACCAGTCCCGTACGGATCCGTACGTGCTCGGCGATACTCCTCGCGAGCTGATGGTGTCGCTCTGGTATCCGGCCACCGCCACGTCCGGGCACTACCAGGCACCGTGGATGCCGTCGATATCCGGCGACCACTTCCTCGCCTCGCGCGGGCTGTCGCCGCAGCAGGTGACCCTGCCGAGGACCGCGGGCCATGTCCTCGCCCCGGTGAACACCAAGCTCGGCAAGCTGCCCGTCCTGCTGTACTCCACCGGGCTGCACTCGGACCGCGCGATGGGCACCGCTCTCGCCCAGGACCTCGCCAGCCGCGGCTACCTCGTCGTCACCGTCGACCACACCCACGACGCCGGCGAGGTGCAGTTCCCGGTCAACCGGCTTGAGGTCAACACGATGCCCCCGGGCGCCCACTCCTCCGACACGCTCAAGGTGCGCGCGGCCGACATCCGGTTCGTCATCAACCAGCTCGGCACGATCAGCAAGGGCGGCAACCCGGACGCCGGCCACGCCACGCTCCCCTCCGGGCTGTCGAAGTCGGTGGACATGTCCCGCATCGGGATGTTCGGCTGGTCGCTGGGCGGCGCGGCGGTCGACACCTCCATGCAGCTCGACCACCGCATCGCCGCCGGTGCCGACCTGGACGGCCAGTTCTTCGGCTCGGCACCGA
>NZ_MQUS01000065.1 GCF_001953885.1 Streptomyces sp. IMTB 2501
GGTGGCGGGCCAGCAACTCGCCCACCTCGGGCGACAGGGCTGCCGCGAGGCGCCACGCGGCCGGACGGTTCTCGTCCCGCAGTGCCGCGACCGCCTCCCGCAGGACCGGCCGAAGCTTCTCGGGCACTCCGGCGGCCGCGCGCTCGTACAGCCGCGCGCCCTCCTCCAGGACCAACTCGGTGTCCATGCCCGCGGGGATCTTGATGCGCGCGTGGTGCCGCCAGGTCGCGAGCGGGTCGGACCAGGCCTCCACCGTGTAGGTCCAGCGGCCCGGTTCGCCCGCGGTGACGGTCGCGCCCCAGCGGTCCGTGCCCGGGGCGAGTTCGCGCATCGGCGTCCAGGGGCCGGGCCGGCCGGCCGGGTCGCGCAGCACCACATCGGCCGCGACGGCGTCGTGCCCCTCCCGGAAGACGGTGGCGGACACCTCGAACGACTCACCGGTCACCGCTTTGGCCGGCCTGCGACCGTGCTGGACCACGGGGCGTACGTCGAGGACCGGGATACGGCCGAGGGTGGTCTCCGCGGAGGTGTCGGGCCTGGTGCCGGCGGGGCCGGGCGGACCGGGCACACGGGCGGCGGGCTTTGCGGCCTTCTTGCCCGGTGTTTTCTTTGCCGTTGCCTTCTTCGCCGCTGCCTTCTTGGCCGGTTTTTTCTCGGCCGGTTTCTTCTCTGCCGCTGCCGTGGCCTTGCTGCTTGTCGGGGGTGGTGACGAATGGTGCGTGGCGGGCATGACCGCTCCTGTCCGCGTCAACGTGGGTGTGGGCGGAGGGATGTGGGGAGGTGGGTCCTGCGGAGGTGCTGTGGGACGCCTGTGGGGTGTGTACCGGAGGAGCCTTCCCACCCTGTTCGGGTGGGCAATCCGGAACTTTGTTAACTACTCACGCGTATGTCCACCCGCAAGACCGGTTCCCTTTTTTCCGGGTGCCCGCCGGCCGCCGCTCCACGCCCCGACACCCCCGTCGGGCGCCTCCCCACCGACGCCCGGGTAACCATTACCGTCGAGGATGACGAGGAGACGTACGGCGCCGTACGTCTCACCCCGTAACGCGCCCGAGGTGGCATGTGAAGGCGATCCGTCGGTTCACCGTCCGTCCCGTTCTCCCCGAACCCCTCCGGCCGCTGAGCGACCTGGCGCGCAATCTGCGCTGGTCCTGGCACGCCGAAACGCGCGATCTGTTCCAGTCCGTCGACCCGGAGGCATGGTCCGCCGCCGGTGGCGACCCGGTGCGGATACTGGGCCGGGTGCGGCCGGCCCGGCTGGCCGAGCTGGCCGGGGACCGGCGCTTCCTGCGCCGCCTCACCGCCGTCGCCGACGACCTCGACGACTACCTGACCGGCGACCGCTGGTACCAGACCCGGGCGGACGGCATGCCCGGCGCCGTCGCCTATTTCTCCCCGGAGTTCGGCATCACGGCCGCGCTGCCCCAGTACTCCGGCGGCCTCGGCATCCTCGCCGGCGACCATCTGAAGGCCGCCAGCGACCTGGGCGTACCTCTGATCGGCGTCGGTCTCCTCTACCGGCACGGGTACTTCCGGCAGACCCTGTCCCGGGACGGCTGGCAGCAGGAGCACTATCCGGTGCTCGACCCCAACGAGCTGCCGCTCACCCAGCTGAAGGAGCCCGACGGCAGCCTGGCGCAGCTCTCGCTCGCCCTGCCCGGCGGCAGGGCGCTGCACGCCCGGATCTGGCTGGCCCAGGTCGGCCGGGTGCCGCTGCTGCTGCTCGACTCGGACGTGGAGGAGAACGACCTCGGCGAACGCGGGGTGACCGACCGGCTCTACGGCGGCGGCAGCGAGCACCGGCTGCTGCAGGAGATGCTGCTGGGCATAGGAGGGGTGCGGGCCGTACGGACGTACTGCCGGCTCACCGGGCACCCGGAGCCGGAGGTGTTCCACACCAACGAGGGGCACGCGGGCTTCCTCGGCCTGGAGCGGATCGCCGAACTGTGCGCGGACGGCTCGGACTTCGACTCGGCCCTGGAGGCCGTACGCGGCGGGACGGTCTTCACCACGCACACCCCCGTCCCGGCCGGCATCGACCGCTTCGACCGGGAGCTGGTCGCCCGGCACTTCGGGGCGGACGCCGAGCTGCCCGGTATCGAGGTCGACCGGGTGCTGCGCCTCGGCATGGAGACCTACCCGGGCGGCGAGCCGAATCTGTTCAACATGGCCGTGATGGGACTCAGGCTGGCCCAGCGGGCCAACGGGGTGTCGCTGCTGCACGGACAGGTCAGCCGCGAGATGTTCGCGGGGCTGTGGCCGGGATTCGACCCTGACGAGGTGCCGATCACCTCCGTGACCAACGGGGTGCACGCGCCGACCTGGGTCGCACCGGAGGTGCTGCGGCTCGGCGCCCGCCAGGTCGGGTCCGAGCGGGCCGAGGACGCGCTGAGCGTCGGCGGCTCCGAGCGCTGGGACTCGGTCGCGGAGATCGACGACCAGGAGATCTGGGAGCTGCGCCGCACCCTGCGCGAACAGCTGGTGCAGGAAGTGCGCGAGCGGCTGCGCGCGTCCTGGCGGCAACGCGGCGCGGGGAACGCGGAGTTGGGCTGGATCGACGGGGTATTGGACCCGGACGTCCTGACGATCGGATTCGCGCGCAGGGTCCCGTCGTACAAACGCCTGACCTTGATGCTGCGCGACCGCGACCGCCTGATGGAGCTGCTCCTGCATGCGGACCGCCCCGTGCAGATCGTCGTCGCGGGCAAGGCGCACCCGGCGGACGACAGCGGCAAACGCCTGGTCCAGGAGCTGGTCCGCTTCGCGGACGACCCGCGCGTCCGCCATCGCATCGTCTTCCTTCCCGACTACGGCATGGCGATGGCGCAGAAGCTCTACCCCGGCTGCGACATCTGGCTGAACAACCCGCTGAGGCCGCTGGAGGCGTGCGGCACTTCGGGCATGAAGGCGGCCCTGAACGGCTGCCTCAACCTCTCCGTCCTGGACGGCTGGTGGGACGAATGGTTCCAGCCGGACTTCGGCTGGGCCATCCCGACCGCCGACGGCGCGGGCACCGACCCCGACCACCGCGACGACATCGAGGCGGCGGCCCTCTACGACTTGTTGGAGCAGCGGATCACCCCCCGCTTCTACGAACGCGGACGCGCCGGCCTGCCCGACCGCTGGATCCAGATGGTCCGCCAGACCCTCACCCTGCTCGGCCCCAAGGTGCTGGCCGGCCGTATGGTCCGCGAGTACGTCGAGCGGCTCTACGTCCCCGCCGCGCAGGCACACCGCGCGCTGGCCCCGGACGCGGCACGGGAACTGGCCGAGTGGAAGGCGCGGGTACGGGCGGCCTGGCCCGGGGTGAGCGTCGACCACGTGGAGACGACCGCGACGACGGCGACGGCGGAACTGGGCACGACGGTGGGACTGCGGGTCCGGGTCGGCCTGGGCGAGCTGACCCCCGACGACGTGGAGGTGCAGGCGGTTTCCGGCCGGGTGGACGCGGAGGACCGCATCACGGATGCGACGGTGGTCCCGCTGAAGCCGGCAGGCGCTCCCGACCTCGATGGCCGCCTGCTGTACGAGGGCCCCCTCGCCCTGGACCGCACCGGCCCGTACGGCTACACGGTCCGCATCCTCCCGAGCCAGCGCTTGCTGGCCTCCGCCGCGGAGCTGGGGCTGGTGGCCATGCCTTCGGGGGAGGGGGTGGAGGGGGCGGGGGTTTTGTTGCGCTGAGGATCGATCCGGCCGGGGCGGACCCTCTGCCTTACAGTAGGTGGTCCGCCTTGCCGGCTTTGATGTCGCGGATGAGGGTGCGGAGGGCTTCGCGGGTGTCGGTGAGGTGGTGGTCTTCCTGGCCGGCTATAGCGATGTAGGCGTTGCCGTCGTGATCGGTGCCGAGGCGGAAGCAGGCCGATCCCTCGGCGCAGAAGGGGTCTTCCCACGTGATGTCGGGCACGGTCGTCTCCTCAGAGGTGGCTGGCGATGTCCTGGACGAAGCCGTACGAATCGTCAGGCGACAACGCACGGCCCTCCATCCAGTCCAGTTGGGCTCGGTATTTGAGCAACTGAGCTTCGTGGTGCAGGAATTCCGGACCATGGGCGCTGTCGATCTGCACGGTGTCGAGCTGTGGCACCGGGCCCTCCAGGTAGACCACGGTCTGACCGGCGCCAGGGAACGAGCCCGCGCTGAACGGAATGACCCGGAGCGTTACATGTGGTCGCTTCGACATCGCCAGGAGGTGTTCCAGTTGCCCTTGGGCGACCGCTGGGCCGCCGAACTGCATGCGGAGCGCCGCCTCGTGGACTATCCCGACGTACTCGGTCGGGCTGTCGCCTTCGAGGATCTGTTGCCGTTCGAGGCGGTGGGCCAGCCGCAGGGCGACCTCGTGCTCGGGTAGTGCTGGCAGTGCGGCCTTGAAGATGGCCTGGGCGTGGTCGCTGGACTGCAGCAGCCCAGGCATATGGATCAGGTGCACGCTGCGGATCCGCGCCGCGTGGTGCTCCAATTCGGCGATGTCCAAGATCCCGGCGGGGAGGCTACCTCGGTAGCGCTCCCACCATCCGCCCTTGGCGGGTTGGGCCATGCCGACCAGCGCGTTGACGTACGCCGCGTCGTCACATTCACAGTTGCAGGCCAGTGTGCGTACGCGGTCCGCGCTGATGGGCCGGGTGCCTGACTCGATGTTCGAGATCTTGCCCCGGTCCACACCAAGGAGCCCGGCGGCGTACTCCCCGGTCACGCCAGCGGCGGTGCGCAACTTCCTGAGCTCCGCTCCGAGTCGCTTCTGACGCTCTGTGGGTGACGTTCTCGCGGCCATATCGCCCCTTCCTCGCTGCCAGGCACACCCTAGTAGGGGCTTGAGTTTCCTCAAGTGAGGGGCAAATTAACCCCTCTATGCTCTACATTCGGTGATGCGCAAGCTACACACCGCAGTTGGCAGTGCATCGCGTGGGCCTGCCCGCAATCTCCTCCCCTGGGAGGGGCGGGCTCACGTCGGGGAGACGGGCCACCGGCTGCCGTGTGTATACGAGCCCTCGCCCCTTGGAGACCGCATGTCCATGCATGTAATCGAGCCGATGGCAACCCACTGTCCGACGCTGACAACGATGTACTCGGCGGATCCCACCCCGCCCACCCCGGGAACCCTCGCCTATAGCCTCACGCTGCCCGCCGCCCTGGCGAGCCCGGCTCTGGCGAGGGCGGCGGCGCGCGCGATGCTGGGGGCGCACGGGCTGAGCGACATGCTCGATGCCGGACTGCTGGCAGTCGGCGAACTGACGGCTGTGGCCGCCCAGTTCACTGACTCGGCGGACTTCTACCTTTCGCTGCGCTACCGCTGGGACACCCTCCGGGTCATCGTCTATGACAGCCACCCACCCCACACGCAACCAAACCTCGCCGTCGCCTGCGACACCCGCCGTCGCTCTGCCCTCCGCTTCCTGTCCTGCCTCTGCCGTGCATGTAACGGTGACTGGGGTTTCGGGCCGTCCAGGGAGCCGGGCGGTGGGACGCGGATGTGGGCGTCGCTGCCGAGGGCGGGAGCGGTGACGTACGGAACGATCGGCACACCGCCTGTCGGCGCCGTTACCGGAACGGAATGTTGATCAGGAACGCTACGAGGTGTGCCCCAAGCCCCATGCGTGGACGGATGGCGTGTGCCGGTGCTCGCGGCTCGGTCTTCGTGACACCACTCTGGCTGACCACGCATTACCTTGGGGCCCACCAGCCCCACTGGCAACCTTTTCGCTATTGTTGCCGATTACTCGACAGGGGCTAGCAATTCGATGATGTTTAGAGTCCGATTGGGCGGTAAGCGAGAGCCTGGTTTACTACTTCTTCAGCCGTCAATGGAGGGTTAGAGTAGTAGATCAGGTCCGACACCCGCGGATGGAGCACGCTCGCCTTCAGTTCTTCCATGAGGCGATCCTCCTCTTCTTCCGGCAACCTGGCGTCGATGAGCTGCTGAACGATACGGACGAGTTCTTCGCGCGACTTATCCAGCATGACTTTGTCCTCCAGGTCGGGTGCCAACTGTCATTTTCCGAAGTGATAACTTCCATCCAGTATCTCCTTATGGTAGCGCGGTGTGACAACGATGATGTTGTCTAGGTCGTAGACCCCGCCGCCACGCTGGATGGGCTGGACGTGATGCAGCTCGTATCTACCCCTGCCACCTGCCTGCTGTCCTGTAACCGTAAACGGTGCCTTACCGTCCGACATTGCAGTTTGAGCTGACTGGGAGAACTGATTGGCCAACTCCGGATGCTTCGATACCTCTTCCCAAAAAGCTGAGCGGAACTCATTGAAGTTATTGAACTGCCGCCCTTGCAGAGCTCTGGCCACCTGTCCGGGAATTCTGCCCACGTTTCCCTCGGATCCCTTCAGCCAATTGCCGGGGACATCTTGCAGCGTGTGTCCTCCAGTCACGGATCCTGGGGATTTTCTGAGCTCTTCGGCACTCTTTCTGGCCCCAAAGCATGGCGTCAAACCCAACGGGTCGATCCAGGCGTTGGGATTGTCGACGTAGGCGGTCGGATTGGGGGCCGGCGCTAGGCCCAGGGGGTCCGGCGTCAGATAGCGGGCCGTTTCAGGGTCGTAGTGGCGGAAGTAGTTGTAATGGAGGCCGGTTTCGGGATCGTAGTACTGGCCGGGGAAGCGTAGGGGCGTGTAGGTCGTGCTGTTTACCGCCCACGCCGCTGTCCCCCAGAGGGTGCTTCGGGTGCGCCAGGCGATGTCGCCCTGCTCGCCTATGAGTTCGTTGGGGGTGCCGACCAGGTCTGTGACGATGGCGAAGAAGCGGGAGTCGATCTCCTCTTGAGGAGCGCCTGCCGCCGTGATGCGTTCCGTTTGGGCGAGGGGTTGTAGGCCCTGATGATCCCAGGTGAGGATGATCGGGTTGGGGAGGTCTGAAGAGGTTGTGGTCTGTTCGCTGAGAGTGGTGCCGTCCCAGGTGAAGTCCACCCGTTCCAGGACCGTTTCACCGTCCTCCGACAAGCGGAGTTTCGCTGTGCGGCGGCCCAGGGGGTCGTAGGTGTAGCGCCAGCGGGTGCCGTCCGGGGTGACCACCGAGGTCAGGCGGTCCTCGGCGTCCCACTCGTAACGCCAGGTGTCGGGCTTGCGGGACAAGCGGGTTTTCCGGCGGAGGGTGATGCGGCCCAAGGCGTCGTGTTCGTAGCGGACGTTGCCGGCTCGGGTGATGCGGGTGCCCATGTACTCACGGGTTCCGGTTGCTTCCGTGCCCGGGTGGCTCGTCGGCCAGCTTGCCTGCGTCTGGTTGCCCGCCTCGTCATATGCGTAGCGCTCCGTCCAGCCAGCGGCATCGACGGCTGTCACCCGGCCTGCCGCGTTCAGGTCGAAGCGGCGGGAGCCGGACAAGCGGTCGTCGATGCCGATCACGTTGCCGTCGGCTCGGTAGGTGTACGTCCTGCGCTGGACCGTGCGGCCCGCAGCGCCGGTCACCGATTGGGTGGTCAGCCGGCCCACCGTGTCGAAGGCATGTTCCAGGGTGATCGTCTCGCCGATGTGGCGGGACAGCTCTCGGCCTGCTTCGTCGTAGGTGAAGTCGATAACTCGGCCCGAGGCCACCATGCCTGTGCGGCGGCCGGCCGCGTCGTACGACCAGGTCGTCGTCGCACCTGTGGGTGTCGTACGGCCCGTTCGGCGGCCGAGGCTTTCGTATGTGTACGTCGTCGTACGGCCGTTGACCGTCTCCGAGCGCAGGCGGCCGAAGCGGTCGCGCAGCAACATCAGAACCGTGCCGTCCGGGCCGGTCGCCTGAGCGAGCTGGTCGGTCAGGTCGTACGCGTAGGTCGTGATCTGGCCTGCTGCGTCCTTGCGGAGCACCTGGCCCAGTTCGTTGCGCTCGAAGGACACCACCTCGCCGAGCACGTTCCGGCGCGAGACAAGGCGCCCAGCAGCGTCGTACCCGTACGTCAGCGTGCGGTCGTCGAAGTCCGTCTCCGTCACCAGGCGGCCGGCCGGGTCGTACTCGTACTCCCACGTCAGGCCCTGCGGGTTGGTGACCTTCGTCAGGCGTAGTTCCGTGTCGTGGGTGAACTCGTAGCGGACTCCGTCCGGGTCCGTGCGGGCGCTCAGCAGGTCGAAGTGGGTGTATTCGAAGCAGGAGGCGCCGCCGAGGGCGTCCGTGTGGCTGGTGCAGTTGCCCTCGCCGTCGTAGGTCCAGGTCTCCGTCGTGCCGTCGGGGGCCGTTCGCCGGGTCAGGTGCCCGTCGATCGACCATTCCAGTTGGGTCCTTGCTCCGGTCGGGTCCGTGATCGTGGTCGTGCGGCCCGAGGAGTCTCGTTCGTAGCGGGTCACTGCGCCCAGCGGATCCGTTACCTCCAGCGGGAGGCCCGCGCGGTCGCTGACCACCCTCGTCGTGTTGCCCAGCGGGTCCGTCACTGACGTCAGGTGGCCCGCCTCGTTGTACGCGAACTGGGTCGTCTGGCCCGCTGGGTCCGTCACTGACGTGCGGTTGCCCCGGTCGTCGTACGTCAGGTGGATCACCGTGCCGTCCGGGTTCACCGCCTTGAGCGGCAGACCCAGGGCGTTGTACTCCGCTCTCGACTCGCGGCCGTCCGGGCGGACCACCGAAATGAGGTTGCCCTCGCCGTCGTACCCGAACGTCGTCGTGTGGCCCAGAGGGTCGGTCGTGGACAGCAGACGGTTGTAGCGGTCGCGGACGTAGTGGGCGGTCGCGCCCAAGGGGTCCGTCTCCGCCACCACCTGCCACGTCTCGTTGACCAGGTAGCGGTGGGTGTGGCCTTCGCCGGTCGTCGCCGTGGTGGTGCGCAGGCCCGTTGTCGGGTCCGGGTCCTCGTACGTCAGGCGCAGGGCCATGTGGCCCTCCGGGCCGCCCTCTGCGATGCAGCGGTCCTGGTCGTCGTACTCGTATCTGTAGCTGCGGTCGTTGGTGTCCGTCCAGGATGTGATGCGGCCCTGCTCGTCGTAGGTGAAGCGGAGAGGCAGGCCGGAGGAGTTGATGACCTCCGTGAGGTTGCCGTCCATGTAGGCGAAGCGTTTCAGCTGCTCGCCTGTAGCGACCAGGTGGTACGCCGTGACGCGGCCCGAGTCGGTGGTGATGCGGACGCCCTGGCCGGCGCTGGTGTAGACGCCGAGCGGGGTGCCCTCCGCGTCGTATTCGAAGGTGGTCCAGTTGCCGTTGCGGTCGTCGATCTGTTCCAGGACCGCCAGGTCGGCGCCGCGATCCGCGAAGTGCCAGGTGCGGTGCGTGCGCCGGTCCGTGATCGTGTAGCCGCCGTCCACGCGGTCCAGAGGGAGGCGCGGGCCGTGGCTGGCCAAGGTGGGCACGCCCGGTGCGGGGTGGGGGTAGGACAGGAGGAGTCCGTCCTCCGTGACGTAGACGACTCCCTCGGCGTCGATCTCCAGACGCTGGTCCAGCGTCGAGGACCAGGACGGGCCGAACCAGCGGCCCAGGCGGTAGCCCGACTCCACCCGACGGCCCAGGAGCAGCGGCAGTGTGCCAGGCAGCGTGACGTCCGTCTGCGGCAGGTACATCTTGCCGGTGGCCACGTTGACCGGGTCGCCGCAGCCCTTCGTACTGTCCTCGTCATGCGAGTGCTGGGGCGGGTCCTCGTTCACCTTGTCCCGGGCAGTTGCCTTGCCAGTGTCTTCCGCCCCCGCCCGTGCCTCTCGCCGGGCCGCCGCCTCCGCCGCCTGCCGGGTCAGGCCTGCCTCCGCCGCGTCCCGTGCCAGCCCGGCCTCCATTCCGATGCCGTCGCCGAGGAGCAGTTGGGGGAGCATGCGGCCGCCGAACTCGGACGGGTCCTTGCGGAACTCGTCCCAGGTCTGCTTCAAGGCGCGGTCGGGGTGGCAGGCCGTGGAGACCAGGCCGCTGAGCGTCATGCTGATGTTCTGCAGGTACGCGGCAGGGTGAGTGATGTTGTACGGGTCGACGGGGTCCAGGCCGCGGACGAAGGTGAGCAGGCCGGCCGTGCCCTTGACAACTCCCCCGGCGAAATGCGTGAGTTCGGTGTTCGAGGCCTTCGCGACGTCGGTGAGGTCGCCTTTCAGGCGGTCCAGCGGCGGGGGTTCGGCGGGCGCGTGGGCGAGCGCCGCCTTCACCTTGCCCTGCGCCTCGTCGGCGAGGGTGTTGCGCTGCTTGCGGGCCGCGGCGAGCTTGTGGACGGCGGCCTTGACGTCGGCCTTGCCCGGGTCGTTGAGCGGTCCGGGTTTCGGGCCCGGGTCCTGGCCCGCTTTCACCTTGGCGTTGTAGGCGTCGACCTTCTTGTTGTACGCGTCGACCGCGTCCTTGGAGGCCTTCACCCCCTTGTTGTAGAGCGCGACGGCCTCCTTGGCCTGGCCCTGCGCCCAGTGGACGGTGTCGGCGTACGACTCCAGGGCGCCCGCCGCCGCATGGCAGGCTTCGGCCGCCTGCGCCCACTTCGTGGGGTGGACGCCGAACTTCTTACGGAAGGCGTCCCCGCCCTCGCCCTGCCAGCCGGAGGAGTCGATCTTCTTCAGACCCCGACTGACCTTGTCGAAGGCGCCGTGGAAGTCCCGCAGATGCCTCGCGCTCTCGCGGATCTTGGCCGGACTGCCGTGAACGAGTTCGTCGGGCTCCTCGCTCTGGCCGAGTTGTTGCTCCCCAGGGGTGGCACCCAGGTCCGAGGCGAGCCCGTCGCCGACGTCCTCGACCGTGTCCGCCAGGCCGTGGAGCCCCTCATGGTCCAGGTAGCCGCCCAGTTTGTCCGAAGCGTAGTCGATGCCCTCACCGAGCTTCTTCTTGCCCTCGTCGTAGACGTGCTCGGCACCGCTCAGGACCGCGTTGGTGACCTTGCCGAGTCCCATCAGCCCTGACCGCCCTGCTGCTCGGCGGCCCTGGCACGGGCCTCGGGCGAGGGACCGAAGACTTCGTCCAGATACTTGTTGTACTCCGCGTCCGACATACCGCTGGGCCTGAGGCCCAGGTTGGCCCCGGCCTGCGACGTCGCGAAGTCCCGGTCGGCGTCCATCCAGCCCTGCTCGCTGTTGGCCCACGCCTGGTCGAAGGACTTCTCGCTGTAGTCCACATTGCCGCCGAACGCACCGGAGGCGGCGATGTCGCCATAGCCCCTCCTCTCGACGTCCTCCTCGGAGGCGTACGGATTACCGATGAGCGCGTTCTCGGCGACCTTGGCCGTGCCCGCGACGTACTGATCGGTCTCGTAGTACGTGCCCGCCGCCAGACCCGTCCTCAACGCGAACCCGTTGCCCTCGTTGATCAGCGACCGCACGCCCCACTCCCAGCGCTCGCAGAACGACTTGAACGCGTCGGTCAGCCCCTCATGCCCCAATTCCAGTCCTGACAGGGAGATTTCGCCGAACCCGCGCCCGGCCCCGGCCTCCCCGACCGCACCGAGATCCTTCAGCTCGCCCAGGGCATCGGTCAGGCCCTTGGCGATCAATGCCAGCCCGTCCGTCTTCAGGTCCTTGCCGCCGTCGGTCACTTCACGTCCCCCATCGCCCCATCGACGTCCACCGCTGCCTCGTCCGGCGCGATCCCGCGCACCGGTGGGAACAACGTGCCCTCGCCCTCGGACCCCACATCCAGGGCCACTCCACAGGGCACACCCACGGTCGGCATGCCCACGTCCAGCAACCGCGCTCCCAGCCACCGCTGATACGCCCACTCCCGCCCGCCCTCGCCCCGCGCGACCGCGAAACGGGCCAGAGCCGACTCGTTGGAGAATGCGTAGATCCAGCGGATGCCGCCGTAGTCACCCGTCAGGGGCGCATCGTCCTCGTCCACCGGCACCAGCACAGCGGTACGACGGAACGCACCCAGCAGCACCGCGAACGCGCGGCGCCTGCGCTCAACCTCGTCGGAGGAGGGAACAGCAGGCGAAGGCCCGGGCTTCACCTCGTCGGATCCGGACACGTCCACGTAGTCGTACAGCCGCGACCTGGGTATTCGTGCAGTTGAGTCGGTGTCGCCCCCGCGTTCAGACATGCTTCGGATCATCACATTTACGCGTTGCCGACAGCAACGCGGTACAGAATCCGTTCAACAGGTTGGCGGGATCCCGGCCTCGTCGTGAAGAACAGCCATCGTCAGGTCACTCCTCCGAGAGCCCCGCGCACAGCTTCTTCAGTACCGCCCCGCACCGTCGCGCGTACGCGTGCTGCAACCCCCGCGTCGCCGGGCCGCCCGCCTTCGCGTACCACTTGGCCGGTTTGCTGAAGGCCGCCACCGTCAGCCAGACCGTGCCGTCGCCCGTGCGGTCGACCACGAAGGCCTCCTCGCCGCACTCGGGGTGGTCCTCCAGGGTGCCGTAGGCCCAGCCGGCCCGGCGGGGTTCCTCGGTGGTCCAGATGATGCGACAGGGAGCCTTGATGACGCCCGCCAGGGTGACCGTGACGTCGACGCCGGGGGCCGCGTGGTCGGCTGTGGCGTCGATGCCCACACCCAGGGCGCGGTGCATCTCCCAGCCCAGGACCGCCTCGGCGGCCCGGTGGAAGAGCTTCTGGCCCTCGCCGAGGCGGGTGCGGACGTGCAGGGGGTGGAAGCCGGGCGGGCAGTACGTCAGGTCGTCGCGGGTCGCGCCGACCGGCTCGTAGGTGAAGGGCGCCGAGGACATGGGTCACAAGCGTAGGGCGACACCCGGAGCGCCTTCCTCCCGGGTGTCGCCCGTTCTCAACCGCGCGAGCGTCAGCTGACGTTGACAGCGGACCAGGCCGCCGCCACCGTCTTGTACTCGGTGCTGCTGGCGCCGTACAGGTCGGACGCCGCCTTCAGGGTGCCCGAGCGGGCGTCCGAGTAGTTGGTGGTCGACGTGAAGTACGTCGTCAGCGCCTTGTACCAGATCTGCAGCGCCTTGTCCCGGCCGATGCCGGTGACCTTGGAGCCGTCGGAGGTCGGGGAGTCGTACGAGACCCCGTTGATCGTCTTGGCGCCGCTGCCCTCCGACAGGAGGTAGAAGAAGTGGTTCGCGACACCGGACGAGTAGTGGACGTCCAGGTTGCCGACGTCCGAGGACCAGGAGTCCGCGGAGTTGCCGTCCTTGCTGGGCTGGTCCATGTAGCGCAGCGGGGTGCCGTCGCCGTTGATGTTGATCTTCTCGCCGATGAGGTAGTCACCCGGGTCGGAGGCGTTGTTCGCGTAGAACTCCACGCCCGTGCCGAAGATGTCCGAGGTGGCCTCGTTCAGGCCGCCGGACTCACCGCTGTAGTCCAGGCCCGCGGTGTTGGCGGTGACGCCGTGGCTCATCTCGTGGCCCGCCACGTCCAGCGAGGTCAGCGGGTCCTTGTTGCCCGAGCCGTCGCCGTAGGTCATGCAGAAGCAGCTGTCGTCCCAGAAGGCGTTGACGTAGTTGCTGCCGTAGTGCACGCGGGAGTAGGCGCCGACACCGTCGTTCTTGATGCCGCTGCGGCCGAAGACGTTCTTGTAGAAGTCCCAGGTCTCCTGCGCGCCGTAGGCGGCGTCGGCCGCGGCCGTCTGGTCGCTGGAGGAGGTGGAGGCGGTGCCTGTGCCGAAGACGTTGGTCGAGTTGCTGACCAGGGTGCCCTTGCCGGACGTCTTGCGGGCCAGGTTGTAGGTCTTGTGACCGCCCCGGGAGGCGTCGGTCAGGTTGTACGACGAGCCCGACTGGGTGGTGGTCAGGCTGACGGAACCCGAGTACAGCGTCTTGCCGGTGCCGGTCGCGTTCTCGATGCCCTGGTACTCGAAGAGCTTCTTGCCGGTGGTGGCGTCGGTGATGACGTGCAGCTGGTTCGGGGTGCCGTCGTCCTGGAGGCCGCCGACGATCGTCTCGTAGGCGAGGACCGGCTTGCCGGAGCCGGCCCAGATCACCTTGCGGGCGCCGTTGGCGGCGGACTTGGCGGAGCCGAGGGTCCTGGCGGCGGAGACCGCCTGCTGCGCCGCCTTGGCGGCGGTGATCTGCGGCTTGAGCGAGGCCACCTTGATGGTCGCCTTGGTCGCTCTGGTGACGCCCTCGGTCCTGCCGGACTTGGCGGTGTGTACGACGAGGTCGCCGCCGAGTACCGGAAGGCCGGCGTAGGTGCGCTCGTAGCGGGTGTGGACGGTGCCGTCGGCGTCCTTGACGATGTCCTTGACGACCAGCTTCTCCTTGGCGCCGAGGCCCAGCTGCTGCGCGGTCGCGGCGGCTTCGGCCTCGGCCTTCTGTATCAGGGAGGTACGGGCCGAGGCGGACAGCGCGGTCGGCGCTGCGGCCAGGTGCTTGGCCGGGGTCTGTGCGGAGGCGCTGGTGGCCAGACCGGTGGAGATGAGGGCTCCGGCGGCGACGGCGGTGGCGACGGCCAGAGTGGCGCGCTTGTGACGCGGGTGGCGGGGGGTCACGCAAGCTCCTTGTAGTGGGGGAGTCCGGTCAGCGTGGGGTTACTGGCCGGAGTGATGTGGTGAAGCTCTGCGGCGGGTGAAGGAAGAGTGACATCGGGGGCGCGTACATGTCAGGGCCCTGAAGTGATGTTGGCTGAAAGTCGGCTGTCCGAGAAACGTTTCTGGTGTGTTAAGTAGCGCCGCCCGAGGGTGTCGGACCCTCGGACGACGCCCATTTCCCGGGCTTTTGACGGCCTCTTTACGGGAACGTCAGCTTCCAGTCGTTGATCGTTCCGGTGTCGTACGTGGCCTGATCCTGTACCCGCAACTTCCAGGTGCCGTTGGCCGGTTGGGCGGCCGCGTTGACCGTGTAGGTCTGCTTCACATCGTGCGCCGAGTCCGAGGAGCTGAAGTTCTTCAGCCGGTAGGCCTTGCCCGACGGGCCGACGAGGTCGATCACCAGGTCACCCCGCCAGGTGTGCGTGATGTCGACGCTCACCTGAAGGTTGCTCGGCGCGTTGCCGCTGCGGCCGGAGACCGTGATCGCCGAGGTGACGGCCGGCCCGTTGTCCGGGATGGCCACCTGGGTGTTGCTCTCGTACGTCGAACCGCCGCCCGTGCCGCCGCCGGAGCGCGCACCGACCGCCACGCCCGCCCAGGCGTCCTGCACCGCGTTGTACTCGGCACTGGAGGTGCCGTACAGCTCGCCGGCCGCCGCGAGGGTGCCGGTGCGGGCGTCGGCGTAGTTCGTGGTGGAGGTGAACTTGGTGGTCAGCGCCCGGTACCAGATCTGCAGCGCCTTGTCCCGGCCGATGCCGGTGACCGGAAGCCCGTCCGCGGTCGGCGAGTCGTAGCTGACGCCGTTGATCGTCTTGGCGCCGCTGCCCTCGCTCAGCAGGTAGAAGAAGTGGTTGGCGACGCCCGAGGAGTAGTGCACGTCGAGGTTGCCGACGCCCGAGTACCAGGAGTCGGCCGAGTTGCCGTCCTTGCTGGGCTTGTCCATGTAGCGCAGCGGGGTGCCGTCGCCGTTGATGTTGATCATCTCGCCGATGAGGTAGTCACCGACGTCCTTGCTGTTGTTGGCGTAGAACTCCACGCCGGTGCCCATGATGTCGCTGGTCGCCTCGTTGAGGCCGCCGGACTCGTCGCTGTAGTTCAGGCCCGCGGTGTTGGAGGTGACGCCGTGGCTCATCTCATGGCCGGCGACGTCGAGGCTGGTCAGCGGGTCCTGGTCGTTGGACCCGTCACCGTAGGTCATGCAGAAGCAGCCGTCGTCCCAGAACGCGTTCACGTACGAGCTGCCGTAGTGGACGCGCGAGTAGGCGCCGACGCCGTCGTTCCTGATGCCGCTGCGGCCGAAGGTGTCCTTGTAGAAGTCCCAGGTCTCCTGCGCGCCGTAGTGCGCGTCCGCGCCCGCGGTCGCGGCGTTCGACGTGGTGCCGTCGCCCCAGGTGTCGTTGCTCTGCGAGAACAGGGTGCCGGTGCCGTCGGTGCCGTGGTCCAGGTTGTACGTCTTGTGCCCGCCGCGCGCCCCGTCGGTCAGCGTGTACGACGAACCCGACTGGGTCGTGGTCAGGTTCACCTGGCCGCTGTACTGGGTGTTGCCGACGCCGGTCTCGATGCCCTGGTACTCGTAGAGCTTCTTGCCGGTGGTGGCGTCGGTGATGACGTGCAGCTGGTTCGGGGTGCCGTCGTCCTGGAGGCCGCCGACGACCGTCTCGTAGGCCAGGACCGGCTTTCCGCTCGCCGCCCAGATCACCTTGCGGACGCTGTCCGCCGCCGGCTTCTTGCCGCCGCGCGCCTTGGCCCGCTGTACGGCCTGCTTCTCGGCGGCGGCCTTCGACACGGCCGGGGTGAGGCCGGCGACCTTCAGTGTGGCGCCGGTGGCCTTGATGACGTCCATGGTCTTGCCGGACCGGGTGTCCACGACGAGGTCGCCGCCGAGCACCGGAAGGCCCGCGTAGGTGCGCTCGTAGCGGGTGTGCAGGGTGCCGTCGGCGTCCTTGACGATGTCCTTGACGACCAGCTTCTCCTGGGCGCCGAGGCCGAGCGACCGGGCGGTGGCGGCCCGGGTGGCATCGGCGTGGCGGATCAGCTCGACGCGCTGCGAGGGCGTGAGCCTGGCCGCGACATGGGCCGGATTCACCGTGCCCGCCTGCGGCTTCGCCGGTGCGGCGCTGGCCGCGCCCGACTGGACGGCGGCGGCGATCAGGGCGGCTACACCGGCGAGGGCGACGGCGGCGGTGCGGCGATGTGCTGTGGGGTGCTGAGCCGTGGGGCGCTGAGCTGTGTGGGAGGTGCGTCTGCGAGAGGAACTGCTGCTCACACTGACTCCTTCTGCATGACCGCGGGTCGCGCGGCCAGGGGAGACCGGACGGTGGGTTGGGGCGTCCGGGCAGAACAGGGCGTTACGCGGAACCACGTGCGGGCCGCTCACGCACAGCGAGTGGAACTGTGGGGTTGCTGTGGGTTGTGGTGAGTCGGCTTGGGAAGAGTGACAGGGGATCAGCGCACCTGTCAGGACCGCGTCACAAACTTGGCCGGAAATGGTCCGTTGACCGGATGTTCAAGTTCGATATGCGGATCCGTCATGTACGGCCTGCCGGAACGGAGTTGTGGTCACGGCTGCCCGGCGGTGTCTCCGTGCCAGGTTCGCCACAGTGCCGCGTAGGCGCCGTCGGCCGTCACCAGGTCCTCGTGCGTGCCCAGTTCGGTCAGGCGGCCGTTCTCCATGACCGCCACCCGGTCGGCGTCATGGGCCGTGTGCAGGCGGTGCGCGATGGCGATGACCGTACGGCCCTCCAGCACGGCGGCGAGCGCGCGTTCGGTGTGCCGGGCGGTCGTGGGGTCCAGCAGCGCGGTCGCCTCGTCAAGGATCAGGGTGTGCGGGTCGGCCAGTACGACACGGGCCAGGGCGAGCTGCTGGGCCCGGGAGCCGTCGGTGGCGGGGCCGCCCTCGCCCAGCCCGGTGTCGAGACCGTCCGGCAGCTCACGCACCCAATCGTCGGCCCCGACCGCCGTGAGCGCCGCCCACAAGTCGGCGTCGGTGGCCTCCGGTTCGGCGATCAGCAGGTTGTCGCGGACCGTGCCGAGGAACACATGGTGCTCCTGCGTCACCAGCACGACCTGGCGGCGCAGCAGCTCCGGCGCCAGCTCGGCGACCGGCACGCCGCCCACCGTCACCGCGCCGGTCCCGGGCCGGTCGATGCCCGCGAGCAGCCGGCTGAGCGTCGTCTTCCCGGCCCCGGAGGGCCCCACCACGGCGAGCCGCTCCCCGGGCCGCACGGTCAGATCGACCCCGCGGAGTACCTCCCCGCCGCGCTCGTAGGCGTAGCGGACTCCGTGTACGTCGATACGGTCGTCGGCCGGGACGGTGTCCCTGCGGGGTGCCCGGGCCGAGCCGGGGGTATCCGTGCCCGGTGCCTGTGCCAGTCCCTCCACGCGGGCGAACGACGCGCTGCTGCTCTGCAGTTGTTCCACGCGCATCAGGATCTGGTCCAGCGGTTCGGTGAACTGCCGTAGATACAGCGCCGCGGCCACCACCGCGCCGACCCCGACCGCGCCCAGCTGGTGCAGCCAGCCGCCGAGCAGCAGTACGCCCGCCACCGGGACGGTGTACGTCACCTCGACCGCCGGGAAGAACACCGTCCGCAGGTACAGCGTGTAGAAGCGGGTACGGCGGGACTTCTCCAGGGCGTCCCGGCTCGCCGCGATCCGCCGTTGCCGCAGCCCGAACGCCTCGACGGTGCGGGCCCCCGCCGCCGTGGAGGCGAGGATCTCGGCGACCTCGGAGGTGGCCGCGCCCTCCGCGAGATAGCCGTCCCGGGCCCGGCGCAGATACCAGCGCAGGGCCAGCCAGATCGGGGCAAGCCCGAGCAGCCCGAACGCCCCGAGCAGCGGGTCGAGCGCGAACACCGCGCCCAGGACGAACAGCGCCTGCACGGTGTTGACCAGCAGCTCCGGGCCGACGTCCCGCAAGGTGGTGCCGACGATCGCCACGTCCGCCGTGCCACGCGCCGTCAGATCACCGGTGCCGGCCCGCTCCACCACGGACGCGGGCAGCGCCAGCACCCGCTCGACGTACTCCTCGCGCACCCGGGCCAGCGTCCGCTCCCCGAACCGGTACCCCACCAACCGGGCCCAGCGGGCCAGCAGTATCTGCGCCAGCGCGCACAGCAGGATCCACGGTGCGAGCCGGTCCACCGCACCGGCTCCGTGCCCGCCCCGCACCTCGTCGACGATCCGCCCGACCAGCCACGGCCCGACCAGCCCCGCTCCCGCCGCCAGCGCGTTCAGCAGCAGCGTGGCCGTGAACGCCCGTGCGTCGGCTCGCACCAGCCGCAGTGCGGCTCGTCGTACCCGG
>NZ_MQUS01000087.1 GCF_001953885.1 Streptomyces sp. IMTB 2501
CTGACTGTGAGGATGTGGATGGTGCCGTCCGAGGGGTCTGACCCTCCATCTGACCGACGCTCGCTGTCCTGTTGATGATTTGTCGGCCGCTTCGGACGGTGCCGCCCTGCGCGCGGCCGGTCGGGCGCGTGTGACCTCATAGGAGCCTGGCCAAAGGTCCCATCACAGTCTTGTCCTCCCGCCCGACCGGCGCGTGGCGTCCCCTCATGCGCCGCACGGAAGGACAGCATCTTCAGCATGGCAGACCAGACAGCGGTGGTCGGTGGCGTCGACACCCACACCGACTTCCACCAGGCCGCCGTGATCGACTCCATCGGCCGGCACCTGGCCACCCAGGCCTTTCCCACCTCCCCCGACGGCTATCGCCGGCTGTTGGACTGGCTCTGCTCCCACGGCGACGTGATCGCCGTCGGCGTCGAGGGCACCGGAGCCTACGGCTGCGAACTCGCCCGGTACCTGCGGCAGAACCAGATCACCGTCATCGAGGTGGACCGCCCCGACCGCCGGGCGCGCAGGGCAAGCGGCAAGTCGGACCCCATCGACGCCTTCGCCGCCGCGACAGCCGTTCTCACCGGCCGAGCCGGCGGGATCCCCAAAGCCCACGACGGCATCGTGGAGGCCATCCGCACCCTGCGGGTGGTCCGCCGCTCCGCCGTCAAGGCCCGCACGCAGACCATCAACCAGATCCGCACCCTCATCATCACCGCACCCGGTGAGGTCCGCGAACAGCTGCGCGCCCTGACGCCCGCCGAACTGATCAAGAACCTGGCCCGCTCCCGCCCCGGCACGCAGACCAACGACCCTGCCTGCGCGGTCAAGGTCGCCCTGCGGCGCCTGGCCCGCCGCCACCAATACCTCACAGCAGAGATCGACGACGCCGATGCCGAGCTGGAGGCGCTGATGGCCCGAGCAGCACCTGAGCTGGTCGCATTACCCGGCGTGGGCATCGAGACCGCCGCTCAGCTTCTGATCACCGCGGGCGACAACCCCGAGCGGCTCACCTCGGAAGCATCCTTCGCCCATCTGTGCGCAGTAGCCCCCGTCCCGGCCAGCTCGGGCCGCACCAACAGGCACCGTCTCAATCGCGGCGGCGACCGCCGGGCCAACCACGCACTCCACATGATCGCCCTGGTCCGCATGCGCTACGACCAGCGCACCCAGGCATACGTCACCCGCCGCACCGCCGAAGGCATGTCCAAGAAGGACATCCTGCGCTGCCTCAAACGCTTCATCGCCCGCGAGGTCTACAAGTACCTCGCCAGCCAACACACCCCAGCGAAGCCGCTCATTCAGGGTGCTTGACGGTCTATAGGAGCTTCATCAAC
>NZ_MQUS01000070.1 GCF_001953885.1 Streptomyces sp. IMTB 2501
GTCAGCGCCCTCCCGGTGATCGAGGGCGAGGGCCGGGTGGTCGGTGTGGTCTCCGAGGCCGACCTGCTGCCCAAGGAGGAACTCCGGGACGACCCCGACACGGGCTACCTCCAACTGCGTCAGCCGGTCGACGTGGCGAAGGCCGAAGGGATGACGGCGGGAGACCTCATGTCCTCCCCCGCCGTCACGGTCCGGGCCGACGCCACGCTCGCCGAGGCCGCGCGCACCATGGCGCGGGCTGGGGTCAAGAGGCTGCCGGTCGTGGACGCGGCCGGTCTGCTGGCGGGCGTCGTCAGCCGTGCCGACCTGCTGAAGGTCTTCCTGCGCGACGACGAGGACATCGCCGAGGAGGTCCGGCGCGAGATCGTGTCGTACCTCTTCCCGCTCTCGTCCTCAGCCGTCCAGGTGGAGGTGGAGGACGGAGTCGTCACGCTGGCGGGCCGCATCCGCGACAGCGCCCTGGTCCCGGTCGCCGCGCGCCTGGTGCGGGGCATCGAGGGGGTGGTGGACGTGCGGTTCGACCTCGCGCACGACGCGCATGGTGTGGCTGGGGCCGGACGGCTCTAGTGTGTACCGCACCGTCGCGATGATCGGCCGCATGGACAGCCCAGTCCGGCCGTCACCGGGCAACGAGGGCGTGCCCTGTCTGAGCCGCACACCTTCAGTGAGCAGCACCCGATCCATGTGTTCCATCTCGACGATCACGAGGTCGTGCGACGCGGCTCGGCCGACCTGCTGGACGCGATCACGACCGAAGCGCCCGGCCACGTCCTCAAGCAGATCGTTCGTAGATGCGTCCCCTGCGGGAGGCGAACTCGTCAATACCCAGCATCCCAGTGCCCGCTGCCGTGCCGGCGGAGCCGTGAGCATACCCGGAAGCCCTGTCCACCGACCGTTCAACCACACCTGTCCGCATAGGCGTTGGGCGGGCCGGTGAGGCGACGTCAGTAGCGGCTGTGGACCAGCGGCAGGTCCGCGAACATCTCGACCGTCACAAGTGAGGCATCCCCGGCAGCGGTGATCTGCGTGCCTGCCAGTGGGCGGTCGGACGCTCGGCCGGGGTGCGGCAGGCGGTGACGCCGCGACAGGAGTCGTCCGGCACGGGCGGCGTGGCGGTGTCCGGGCGGGTGGCGGCACTGGCTTTGACAGCGCGGACGATGGCGGAGTGCATGCCCTCGGCGACCGCGTGGGTCGGAGTGATCTCGATCTCCGTGAACCCCGCGGCCTCCAATCCCTCCCGGTACTCGGTGAAGGACAGTGCACCGGCGATACAGCCGACGTAGTCGCCACGCTCGGCCCGCTGCTCGGCGGTGAGGGTGTCGTCCGCGACGACGTCGGAGACACCGATCCGCCCGCCAGGCTTGAGCACGCGAAACGTCTCGGCGAACACGGCGGGCTTGTCGACCGACAGGTTGATCACGCAGTTGGAGATCACCACGTCGATGGTGTTCGCGGGCAGCGGGATCGCCTCGATGGTGCCCTTGAGGAACTCGACGTTCGTCGCGCCCGCCTTCGCAGCGTTTGCGAGGGCCAGCGCGAGCATCTCCTCGGTCATGTCCAGCCCGTACGCCTTGCCGCTCGGGCCGACGCGACGGGCGGAGAGCAGGACGTCGATGCCGCCGCCGGAGCCGAGGTCGAGAACACGCTCACCCTCGCGCAGCTCCGCCACGGCGGCCGGGTTGCCACAGCCGAGCGAGGCGGCGACGGCCGCTGCGGGCAAGGCGTCGCGCTCGTCGGCGGCGTACAGGGTCGAGCCGAAGTTCTCGTCGACCTCGACCGGCTCTGGCCCGCAACAGGCGGCGGCGCCCTCGGTGACCTTGATGGCCGCCGCTGCATACCGCCGGCGGACGGTTTCGCGCAGGTCGGTGCACTGCTCGCGCACGACTCACTCCCATGTGGCGGGCCACCGTATGGGACCCGGCCTGTATTGACGTTTGTTGATGCAACCTTGCGCCTTGAATTGAAAAACCTCAACATAGAGGTATGTCGAAACAAGAACTTGAGGTGATCGGTCGGGGTGTCCCTTGCTGCCCGGGTCTGTCCGCCGCGCCGCTGGACGAGGACCAGGCGGCTGACTTGGCGAAGGTCTTCAAGGCGCTGGGCGATCCGGTCCGGCTGCGCCTGGTGTCCATGATCGCCTCGCGCGAAGAGGGCGGGGAGGTCTGCGTGTGCGAGCTGACCCCGGCCTTCGACCTGTCCCAGCCGACGATCTCCCACCACCTCAAGCTGCTGCGCCAAGCCGGGCTCATCGACTGCGAGCGCCGCGGCACGTGGGTCTACTACCGGGTACTGCCCGGCGTCCTGGACAGGCTCGCCGCATTCCTGACCTCCGCGCAGCCCGCCGGAGCTGACGCGTGAACGCCTCCCTCGGCCGCCGGATGGTGGCCGAGGCGATCGGGACCGGGCTGCTGGTGGCCATGGTTGTCGGCTCCGGTATCCAGGCCACCGACCTGTCACACGACGTCGGTGTGCAGTTGCTCGCCAACTCCCTGGCCACCGTCTTCGGCCTGGGCGTGCTGATCACCGTCTTCGGGCCGGTCTCCGGCTCGCACTTCAACCCCGCCGTCACCCTTGCCGCCTGGTTCACCGGCCGCCGCACCCCCGACGGCCTTGCCCTGCGGGATGTCGTCGCGTACATACCCGCCCAGGTCGCGGGCGCGATCGGCGGGGCGATCCTGGCCGACGCGATGTTCGCCAAACCGCTGGTGCGCTTCTCCACCCACGACAGGTCAGCCGACCAGCTGTGGCTGGGCGAGGTCGTCGCCACGGCCGGGCTGATCCTGCTGATCTTCGGCCTCGACCGGGTCGGCCGCGCCGCGCTCGCCCCGGTCGGAGTGGCCGCATACATCGGTGCCGCCTACTGGTTCACCCCCTCCACGTCGTTCGCGAACCCGGCGGTGACCATCGGCCGCGCCTTCACCGACACCTTCGCCGGCATCGCACCCGCGTCCGTCACCCCGTTCATCGCCGCCCAGCTGCTCGGCACTGCGCTCGGGCTCGGCATCGTCGCCGCGGTCCACGGCCCGTACACCGCCCCCGCACACCCCGAAGTCGGCGTCCCGCACGGCGAACCCGAACCCGCCTCCCCCTGAGCGAATCCCCGAGAAAGATCCGCCATGAGCAATCCCGCCTCGCGCCCGTCAGTACTGTTCGTCTGTGTCCACAACGCCGGACGCTCCCAGATGGCAGCCGCCTTCCTCACCCACCTCGCGGGCGACCGCGTCGAGGTCCGCTCCGCCGGCTCCGCGCCCGCCGACACCGTCAACCCGGCCGTGGTCGAAGCGATGAGCGAGGTCGGCATCGACATCTCCGCCCAGACCCCGAAGATCCTCACCGTGGCGGCCGTCCAGGCATCCGATGTCGTGATCACCATGGGGTGCGGCGACACCTGCCCCGTCTTTCCGGGCAAGCAGTACCTCGACTGGCAGCTCGACGACCCCGCCGGACAGGGCGTCGAGGCCGTACGCCCCATCCGCGACGCGATCGAGACACATGTCCAAGCACTGATCTCGGAAGTGACGTCCACCTGACGACCGGGCCCATCTCCGCTCGGAAACGCAACACCGGCTCCAGCTCATGCCGTACTCGTGTCCCGGAGGAGCGGTCGGACGCCGCTCAGTCGGCCGCGGGCCGGGTCAGGTGGTCGTGGGCGGTTCGGTGAGCAGGTCGTCCGCGTGCTGTCCGGTGACGAGGAACACCACGTGTCGGGCCACCGCCACGGCGTGGTCGGCGAAGCGTTCGTAGTAGCGGCCGACGAGCGTGGCATCCACGGCCGTCTCGACACCGTGGTGCCACCGGTCGTCCAAGAGGTGGTGGAAGATCGTGCGGTGCAGTTCGTCCATGCGGTCGTCGTCCCTCTCCAGCTGGAGTGCCGCGTCGACATCGTGGGTGATGAGCACCTCGGCGGCCTGCGCCATCAGGCGTTGGGCGAGCTGGCCCATTTCCAGGATCGTGCGGCGCAGGTCGCGCGGAATCGCATGATCGGGATAGCGCAGCCGGGCCAGCTTGGCCACGTGATGGGCGAGATCTCCCGATCGTTCCAGATCCGCGCTGATGCGCAGTGAGGTGACCACGACCCGCAGGTCCGTGGCGACGGGCTGCTGCCGCGCCAGCAGCGTGATCGCCCGTTCTTCCAGGGCGCGCTGCAGATCATCGACCTTCTCATCGCCTGAGATCACGTTCTCGGCGAGGTGCAGATCGGCATCGAGGAGTGCGGTGGTGGCTCGGGCGATGGCCGAGCCGACCAGGTTCGCCATCTCCACAAGGCCGTCGGTGATCGATCCCAGCTCTTCGTGGTAGTGCTCCCGCATCGTGCGCCTCCCGCGTTGTCGCTCGTTCCCAGCGTCCGCCGACTGCCGGATTTGCACACCTCGCGCTCGGGCCGGCAGCCCACCCACCACGCGTGGGTACCGAGCGGGTCGACGCCGAGCGCCGGCGTCTGCCCTGCGACGGCATGGACCGATGGGGTCAGGCCGACGTCACTCACGTCCATCTCAGGAGCTTCCGCCGAACCCGCTCGCATGGGTGATGTGCCTGTGATGGCGGCGTCGATGGATGTCGGGCTCGCGGCGGAGCGCGACGAGGGCCGCGTCGTCGTCGAGGCGTCCGCGGGTGTACGCGCGCAGATCGCGCTGGATGTGGTGCAACAGCGAGTCCGGGCCGGCCTCGCTCCACTGGGCGGCGCGTGTCTCGAAGGGGTAGAAGTCACCACCGGCGTCGCGGGCTTCGATGACGCCGTCCGTGTAGAGCAGGAGCGTGTCGCCGGGCTCGAAGGAGAGCACATCGATCTTGTATTCCTCCGGCCCGATCTCACCGATGCCCAGCGGCGGCGCGGGGTGCAGGCTGGGAACGGTGAGGCCGCCGTCAGGGCTGAGCACCAGGGGTGGGGGGTGCCCGCAGCTGACGACTCGGGTGATGTGGTCGTCGTCGGGGAGCTCCAGCAGCAAGGTGGTGGCGAAGCGTTCGCCGGTCTCCTCCACCGGCTCGAAGTCGGCCAGGTAGCGGGTGACGCTCTGTTCCAGGGAAGCGGCCAGATCAGGCAGGGAGGTGTGCCGGTGGGCGGCCTCACGGAAGGCCCCGAGCAGGAGGGCGGCCTCACCGATTGCGGACAGCCCCTTTCCCCGCACATCGCCGATCATGATGCGCACACCCCCCATGATGCGGGTGGCCGCGTAGAGGTCACCGCCGATCTGCGCCTCGTCCTCGGCGGCCAGGTACAGGCAGGCGATCCGCAGGGCGCCGATCCGCTCCGGCAGCGGCCACAGCAGGACATGTTGCGCGGCCTCTGCGACCGACCGCACCTGGGCCAGCTGGTGCCGGGACCGCTCACGCACCACGCAGCCGAACACGATCATGGCCGACAGCACCGTCAGGGCGAGGACCTGCACCAGCACGTTGCGCGAGAACAGCACGCCGAAGTGCCAGCCGATGTACGCCTGCGCGGCCACGGCCAGGAACCCGATGAGCCCGGTCAGCCGTGGTCCGGCGAACGAGGCGGTGATCGCAGGCGCGATGACCAGTAGCGGGCCGAGATGGATGTCGGCCGGGACCAATTGGTCCACCGCCGTGATCACCACGATGAGCACGATCGGAATCACCAGCAGCGCATGACTCGACTGCCACGGCTGCCGCACACCAGCCAAGCCGTGCCCGGCTTCCACATGTTCCAGACTGCCACCGTCCAAGGAAGCTGACGAACGACGACCGGGACATGAGCAGCGGCGACAACGACATGTCCCTGATACCGCTGCACGCTGCTCCGCTCACGTCTTGGTGCCCTGAGCTCCCTGATCAGAGGCTCCAGCCCGGTCTGCGGGACGCGTCGATCAGCTGGGCGACGAGTGTCGCTCTCCCCGCTGACCGTGCATGGCATGGAGGCGTAAGCGTCATGACTGCCGCTGTTGACGCGGCCCGCGCCTGCCGCCGCCCGCCCGCCGGCTCCTGGCGGACGTCGAGGCGCCGGACGGGCTGTGGCGGGCGGAGACCCGCTGCCGGCGCACGGTCCGGGACGACGGCACCGCCATGCTGCGCGGCATCCGGTACGGCCGCCGTGTGGTCGTCGGCGCGATCACGGTGCTGGACGCCTGGCGGGTGCGGGCGGCCCTGGAGTCGGCAGCCCGCCGCGGGCAGCTTGGGGACGATGCCCGGGCCTGAGGGGATGGCACCGGTCCGGACGCGTCGCGTGGCGGTGGTGGTGCCGCGGGCGGCGCTGCGGGCCGCCTTGGTGCGGATCGCCGGAGCGGGCTGTGTGGAGATGGACCGCGCGAAGCGGGCGGCCCCGGGCCCCGCGGCACGGCGGCTGCGCCGACTGCGGGGGGCGCGGCGAGCCCACCGGGCCGGGCAGCGCGGCCGTCCCGGCGGTCACCGCCCCCGAAGACCCGGGGGATGTCGGCCTGTTGGCCGGCGAAACCCAGCTGGCGGCGGTGGAGCCAGCCGTGGAGGAGGGTGAGCACGAGAAGGCGGTACGGCGTCGCTGAGCCGCTTCGCGCGGCACCCGGTGACAGCGGCAGGACAGCCCACGCGACGGCGGGCCCGCTCGGGGCCCGCCGCGGACGGAGACGTCCTCGTCAGCTGCCGTGCCGGATCTCGACGTGCCTGGCCTCCGCCTTCTCGGCGCCCAGCCCCACGCTGACAGTCAGCATGCCGTCGGTGTAGTCGGCCTTGACGTCGTCCTCGTTGGCGCCGGGCGGCAGTGTCACGCTGCGGCTCATCTCGCCGTACCGGATCTCACTGTGGTTCTTGTCCACCTCCCGCTCGGTACGTTCGGCCCGCACCGTCAGCACCCCGTCACTGATCACGACGTCGATGTCCTCGGCGGCCATGCCCGGAAGCTCGGCGCGCACGACGTAGCGGTCGTCCTCCATGTAGTCCTCGATACGGACCATGGGCATCGTGAGCCTGCTGGGAATCGTCTCGAACCAGTCCGGGATCTCCGGGAAGGGGAACCTCTGCCTTCGTATCAGTGTGGCCATCGCCGTACCTCCTGGGTTGTCGTCGTCTGCCGACACCTCCAGTGCAGCGCTCGCGGCGCTGTCGGACTGAGGCCGAACAGCCCATACCTGGGTCCCTTGTGTCCCTTTTACCCGCGGCCGGCGCGATCAGACTGGTAAGGAGTGAACGACCACCCACGGCGGCGATCACCATGTCCGACGTCACGACCACCGATCTCTACGAAGTGACGATGGCGCTGTCCTACGTCCGCGAGGACATGCACGCGCCGGCCACCTTCAGCCTCTTCGTCCGCGACCTCCCGCCCGGCCGCGGATTCCTGGTTGCCGCGGGCCTGGAGCCGGCCCTCGACTTCCTCGGCCGCTACCGCGTCGAACGCGACGATGTCGAGGAGTTCGCGGCTGCCCTGCATCGCCCGGCGCGCGACCTGATGCCGCTTCTCGGCCTCTCCTTCGAGGGTGAGGTGCGGGCCGTACCGGAAGGCCATGCTGTGTTCGCCGGGGAACCTCTGCTGGAGGTGACCGCGCCACTGCCCCAGGCTCAGCTCGTCGAGACGTACCTGCTGAACCAGCTCTGCCATCAGACGGTGGTGGCGTCCAAGGCGGCGCGCTGCGTGCTGGCCGCGGCCGGACGGCCGGTCGTGGACTTCTCACTGCGCCGCACACATGGTCCGTGGGCGGGCCTGCAGGCCGCCCGACTCGGCGCCCTGGTGGGATTCGCGGGCACGAGCAATGTCGCCGCCGCCACCTCCCTGGGCATCCCGGCCTCGGGCACCATGGCCCATTCCTATGTCGAGGCCTTCCCGAGCGAGGAGGCGGCCTTTCGCGCCTTCGCGCTGAGCCATCCCGGCCCGGTCACCTTCCTCGTCGACACCTACGACACCGAAGAGGGCGTGCGTATCGCCGCCCGGGTCCTGACCGATCTCGGGCTCGACCCCGGGTGCGCGATCCGCCTGGACAGCGGCGACCTCGACGCGCTCTCCCGGCGGGCGCGCGCCCTACTCGACACCGCCGAGCTGGCCGGCGTACGGATCGTGGCCAGTGGCGGACTCGACGAGTACAGCGTGGAGCGGCTGGTACGCGCCGGCGCCCCGATCGATGTGTACGCGGTTGGTACACGGGTGGGCGTGGCGGCGGACGCCCCGTATCTGGACGCCGCGTACAAGCTCGTCGAGTACGACGGCCGCCCCGTCATGAAGCTGTCCTCGGCGAAGGTCACGGCTCCGGGCCGCAAACAGGTCTTCCGGCGTGCGGGAAGACCCGACGTCATCGCTCTGGCAGGCGAGGAACCGCCGGAGTCGGCGCGACCCCTGCTGCACACGGTGATGCGCGGCGGGCGCCGGACCGGCCCGCCGGACCGGTGGCAGGACGCCCGGGAGCGATTCCGCGAGGATGTCGCCGCTCTGCCCGAACCGGCCCGGCGGATCGAGAATCCCGAGCCGGTCCCGCCGGTCCGGTCCCGGGCTCTTGAGCAGCTGACCGCCATGGTGCGCTCCGACATCGAAGACAGGTTGCGCCGACAGGCCGCTGTTTCCCCCTCCTCCGTGCGCTCGGCCCGCACGCCGTGACCGGTCCCGGTGCCACACCAGGGCCGACGGGTCCGCCGTGGGGACCAATGGCCCCTGGCAGGCCGCCGCTGCCAGAACCTTCCATGGAATCGGCGGTGGCTCTCGTCCGTGCCACCGCAGGGAGGAGGCGAGGGCGATGTCCGCTCCCGCACCGCTGAAAGAGACCGACCGGCCCGCAGCGAGTACCGGGCCCGAGGCGACCGGCCCCGAGGTGTACTCCCGCGCCGGCGACGAGATCGTCGTACGCGGCACCACGGCCGGGGTGATCGCCCGGGACGGCGCGATCGTCGGGCTCCGTCATCCGCACGGCAGCCCGCCCTGCGACCCGCGCCGGACCGACAACGGACGGGTCGCCCTCTGCTTCCCCGGCTCGGACGCCTATGTCAGACACCTGTCCCCTGCGCCGCTCCACCCTGAACCAACTTGCATTCCTGACGAGTTGACGACTGGAGGCGGCCATGCCCCGGCCCGGTGACCGCCGGCTGATCGTCGTGGGCGTCGATCCCGATCCCTCCCATCGGACGGCGCTTGCCTGGGCGGCCGACGAAGCCGCCCGCCGTCGGCTTCCGTTGCGCGCGGTCCATGTCGAGGGCGTGCCGACCAGGGGCTATCGGGGGCGGGAGGTGCCGCCGTCGTGGGAGGAATGGAACGAGTCGCTGCACAAGGCCGGGAGACAGGTACTGGAGGAGGCCGCGGGATTCGTCACGGCCCGGCACCCGCAGCTAGAGGTGGACACCCTGCTTGCGGAGGGCGACCCGGTGTGGGTGCTGCGCGAGCAGAGTCGCGACGCCACCGCCGTCGTCCTGGGCTCGCAACATCTCAGCCGCACACAGGAAGTGTTCGGCTCCGCGTCGGTCGCCCTTCCGGTAATGGCCCACACACACTGCCCTGTGGTCGTCGTGCCCGAGCCGGAGCACATCGCTCAGGATCCCGCGTACTACGTGGTCGGTGTCGACGGCAGTGAGCACTCCGGTGCCGCGGTCGACGTGGCGTTCGAGGAGGCGGCCCTGCGCGGTGCCGCACTGCGGGCCCTGTTCATCTGGGAGCCCGGCCCGCTCAGGATCTTCGACGAGCACGGCCCGCAGGAGGAGTGCCGCCGGCTGCTCTCCGAGATCGTGGCGGGCCGCCGCGCCCGCTTCCCCCAGGTCGACCTGCGCCATGAGCTGGTCGTGGGGCATCCGGTCCAGGTGCTCACCGACGCCTCGGCCCCTGCACTCGGCCTGGTGGTGGGCACCCGGGGGCGCGGAGGCTTCACCGGCATGCTGCTGGGCTCGGTCAGCCAGGGTGTGCTGCACCACGCCCGCTGTCCCGTCATCGCCGTCCCGATACGTGAGTAGGCCGTAGGGCCGGTACGAAGGGAGGCCACCGTGACTGCGGAACCCCCTGACGTGAGCACCGTCACGGCGCTCGTGGCGGACGCCNNGCCCTGCTCAACCTGCGCGCGGCCGCCGCGGCGGCGGGGCTGGCGCCGGACGTGCGGCTGCTGCCCGACCCGGCCTACCCGGAGTTCCTCGCCGAGCTGCATCTGTGCGGCACCGGAGCACCCGACGCGGCACTGGCCCGGCTGCAGCCCGCGATCCGCAGTCGGCACTCCAGCCGCCGGCCCTTCCGCGACGAGGAGATCCCCGCCGTCGTGCGAGACCGGCTGTGCGAGGCAGCCGGTGCCGAGGGCGCACAGCTGCTGTTCCCCGGCGCCTGGCATGTCCGCTCGGTCCTGGAGCTGGTCCGGGACGCCGAGGGCAGGGAAGCGGTCGAGCCGGGAATGCGCGAGGAAACGGCGCGGTGGACCCGTACGGAACCGTCGGATGTCGCTGAGTCCGCCGACGGCATCCCCGCCGAGGCGTTCGGCCCCCGCCAGCGCGGTACCTCGGCCCCCGTGCGCGACTTCGCCGCCGGTCGCCGGGTGCCCGGGCGCGGTTGGGCGCCCTTCGAGAAGAGCCCGAACATCGCCTTGCTGGGTACCGCCCGAGACGAGCCCACGGACTGGCTGTGTGCGGGTCAGGCACTGGAGCGGGTCCTGCTCCAGGCCACCGCGGACGGACTGGTCACCTCGCTCACGTCCCAGCCCCTGGAGTGGCGGGAGATCCGGTGGGCCGTCCGCGATCCCGTCTCGGCCATGGCACACGTCCAGATGGTGATCCGGCTCGGCTACGGCCCGGAAGGCCACGCCAGCCCACGCCGACCGGTTGCCGATCTGCTCGACGTCCCCTGCCCCGGACGCTTCGCGCAGCGGGGAGAAGGCGCATGAAGGTCTCCGAGGTGATGACCGCTCCCCCGGTGTGCGT
>NZ_MQUS01000053.1 GCF_001953885.1 Streptomyces sp. IMTB 2501
TTCAAGCCACCCACACCACACCAACTACGAACCCCGGAATCACAAGGCGTCCGGCCAAGGGTTGATGCCGAGCGCGCGCAGGCGGGCTTCTTCCCTGCGATGCACGAACCTGGGACGGGTGACCCCGCTCAGGAATCCCTCGTTGAAGGGATACGGCTGTTCTGCACTGAAGATCCGAAGCAGCAACTCCGCCATGCCGCAGTCGAACTCGATGAATGCCTCGCCGTCGAGACCGCCGGAGTCCCAGACAACGACCGGCCACTGATCGGGATCGCTGCCTCGGGTGGACCAGAAAAAGGCATCCCGATTGGCATCCTCCCCCCAGCAGATCAGACTCCCCGTTGCCGGCCAGGCCGGATACGGCGCCGAAACCTCCACCAGCCAGTCCTCGAATGGGACGAACCAGGCGTCATAGGGCCCGTCACCCGGGGCGCCCTCGTTCTGGCGGGAGACGGCAAGGACGTCCTCAATCGCGCCTGATCCGTAGATGGACATGAAGTCCCTGAAATCGGAGGGGAAATCGCAGCCCCATACCTCGCGCACCCGGCGCCAGTCGATGACCTCACCCGCACCGTCGTGCGGAGGCATCAGGGTCATCAGCTTGCGGATGTTCTCGTTCACTTCTCCTCCTGGATGCCGCGCAGGTTCACCTCTGCGTGGCATCCGGCTGGGCGGGTCCGGCACGTCCTACGACTAGCCTCGCGGCTTCATGAAGCGGGCTGTCCGGCAGGCGGTCAGGAAAGCAGAAGGTGCCTCTGACCAGCGAGAATGAGGATTGTCGAGGTCCTTGTTCCCGCACCAGCCGGAGGCACTTCCCACGTGAAGCACTCTATCGGGTCCTACCCCCCGTTTCCGCATCCAGGACGACGGCCGCCAGGCCGTCTCCCAGGCCGGGTCGGTCCTGCTCGTCGAAACGGTCCGCAACACCGGTCTTGACCAGGCCATATCCCAGGCTCTGGCTCCGTGGCGCAAGCCGCGGGCCGTCCACGATCCAGGCAAGGCCCTGCTGGACGTCGCCTTGGCGGTCACACTAGGCGGGGACTGCCTCGCGAACGTCGCGATGCTGCGGTGTGAGCCGGCCGTCTTCGGTCCGGTCGCCTCCGACCCGACCATCTCCCGCCTGATCGACGCCCTCGCCGCCTCCGGCGAGAAGGGTCTGCAGGCCATCCGGTCCGCACGGTCCGAAGTCCGTGGCCGTGTCTGGTCGTTGGCTGGCGGCGTCGCCCCGGACGCCGACGGTCAGGTCGTCGTCGATCTCGACGGTGTCCTCGTGATCGCCCACACCGAGAAGGAGGACGCGGCCGCGACCTGGAAGAAGACCTACGGTCATCACCCCCTGATGGCCTTCCTCGACCATGGACCGGGCGGAACCGGTGAGCCTGTCGCCGCCCTCCTGCGGCCGGGAAACGCGGGCTCCAACACGGCAGCCGACCACATCACCACCGTCCAACTCGCCCTGGCCCAATTGCCGAAGCACTACCGGAGAGGGCGGCAGACCCTGATCCGCACCGACTCCGCGGGCGGCACCCACGATTTCGTGTCCTGGCTCGCGCGACGAGGACGATGGCTTTCCTACTCGGTCGGCATGGTCATCACCCAAGCGATCCACGAACACGTGCTGAAGGACCCCGCCTCGGCCTGGACCCCGGCCGTTGAGACCGACAGTGAGGCCCGTGACGGGGCCTGGGTCGCCGAGCTCACTGGCAAGCTCCTGGACCGCTGGCCCAAGGGCATGCGACTGATCGCCCGAAAAGAACGGCCCCATCCTGGCACCCAGTTGAGGATCATGGACGCGGACGGCATGCGGATCACGTGCTTCGCGACCAACACCCCTGACCGGCCGATCGCCGCTCTCGAGCTCCGTCACCGGCTGCGGGCCCGGGCCGAGGACCGGATCAGGGCCACCCGGGCCACCGGCCTGCGTAACCTGCCACTCCACACAGCAGCCCAGAACAAGGTCTGGCTGGAGATCATCCAGATCGCCCTCGACCTGCTGGCCTGGATGCCCATGCTTGCCATCACCGGCAAGGCCCGGCTCTGGGAACCCCACCGCCTGCGATTCCGCCTGTTCTCCGCAGCCGCTCAGCTCGTCACCACCGCCCGACGCAGGATTCTCCGCCTCACCCAGCACTGGCCCTGGACCGGCGAGATCACCGCCGCACTCGAACGGCTCGCGCTCCTGGCCACCCCCGGCTGATCAGCAAACTTCCACCGTCCCGACGACAACATCACCCGCCCCGGGCAGTGGAACCCGGCGCCCACCCGACACGACAGCCGGGCCCTCAACCTGCCCACCATCAACTCTGGGAACCGAAAGGGCCCGTCGGCTCCGTCGGCGAGCCCTCGCGAAAGATCGAGGCTAGGCCTTGTATTCGTTCCGCTCGACGCTCTCGATGGTGATGTGCGGGTGCGCGGGAGGCGTGTGACCGGGGTCGCTTACCGTCAGCTCAGTGGGCCACGAGGTCCCGGGAAACAGGCCGACGACGTCCATCGAGGCGCTGGCCGTTGCGTCGAAACCGCCCGGACCCGTGATCCGAATGCGGAATCGGTAGAACGCGCGCTTCCGACCGCTGTTGACCACCTCTACGAGGACCGTCAGCCCACCCTTGTCCCGGCGGGCCGCGTAAACGGTCACGTCTCCTTGCCGAATGACCGGCGTTCCGAAGTGCTCGCTGCCTTTGCCAATGCCGGTCCCGGCCGGCGACGGAGTGATGGTGGTGCCGGGCGGTGCGGCCTGCCTGCGCTCCCTTTCCGCTTTCTGCATAGCCGCCTCTGTGCTGTCAGCCCCTGCAGTGCCAGCTGACGGGGTGGCAGCAGCCGACGACGAGGACCGGACGGCCGTGGCGCCCGACCGATGGCTCTCCTGGGCATGCCCGCACGCAGCGGTCGTTGCTCCGGCAGCGACGATCAGGACAAGGAGCCGACGGGACGCCGGCGTACGCAGGGGCATGAACATCTACCTCGGAGAAAGAGAGGGGTGGGTGATGGTCAGTCGCAGGCAGCAACGTCGGTTTGCCGGTCGATGATCGCGATGTCGCCCTCCCACATCAGTGCGTTCACCTCGGCACAGCGGGGTTGGAAGTCTGGATCGTTGCTCTCGTACTTGACCGGACCCGCGTAGTCGAAGAACGAGCCCTCATCGACCTTGCACGTGGTCCAGCACAGCTTCAGCTTCATGTGCTTCTTGACCCCAAGGTTGTTGTCGAACAGGGCGCATGCCCCCGACATTGCCGGCGTCATGGATTCCTTGAAGTACGTGAACAGGGTTCCGAACCGGCGCGAATCCGGAAGGGGGTCCACAAATGACAGCCTGTATCCGCTTCCGCACAACAAGCCGCCGGCCTGTACCGCTGCAGGATTGGCCGCCGCGAGGGCATGCGCCCGCGGATCACGCGCCGCGCTCGGTGAAAACTCCACGTTGGTGCCAGGCACCTTCTCAGGAACGGGCTTCGAGTCCTGGGCCAGAGCTTGTGGAGCTGTCAGGACCGAAGAGACGAAAGCTGCGGCTGCGGACACGGCAAGAGCAGGCAGCCACTTGCGCATAGCGTCATTCCCCCATGTTGAAGACGCAAAGGGGCCTCGCCCGTGGCGGCACGAGCGTCATTGCGGTCCCCGTTGTGCTGAGCGTGCGTTGGTCGTCCACTCCCGTCCCGTCCGGATGATACGGGCTGGCAGTTCCCCAACTGACCGAGAGCGGACCGTCACTCTATGCCCACAGGCAGCAGCAGACGCAAGAACATAAGCCCCGACATGGCGAAGAGACGACGCCTGCAGAGAGGTAAGCGGAATCGGAGGGACACCATGTGCCCCATACGTTCGGCTATAGAAACGGAGCGCACAGGGCACGCGCGAACCATGGCAGAAATCCGCACCACCGCTTGCACTCTGGATGAGCCGAAATGCTGCAATCACTGCGAGTCTCCGCCAACCTGACGTCGCAGGTCAAAGGGCTGGTGTGGCTGGTGCTCCGGGTGCTCGCGCTGGTCGTGGGCAGCAGTCTGCGGAGTAGATCGTCTGTCAGCGGTTGACTTCGAGGTTCATCAGGACATGTAAGGCGTGCAGGCGGGCCAAGCGGTGGTTGTGGCGGGCGGCGATGTCGTGGGTCCGGCCGGACCGGGCGGCGGAGATCCAGATCAGGCGCCTCTCGCGTAGTGCCTGGACCACCGCGGCCGTGCCAAACTCAAGGCATACGAGGCCGTCGCGAGGCGCTTCGACAAACGTGGTTCCGTCGCCCTCCGCACGGGCACCGTCGCATCCCTGGTCATCTGGCTCCCGTTCGTGATCGCCCGGGGAGGCTCTCTAGCTCCTCATGCTCTGCGTAATTCGCAGGAACTCGGCGTCAGTCATGGACGGGTCGTCGGTCCAGACGGTGATGGTGTACCCGTTCTGCGTCCACACTGCCGTCCACGACGGGTCTGACGTCTTCTGAAGCCGGCCAGCATGACCGGCGAAGGACATCGGAGTCCCCTCTGTGGGTGTGGTCTCACCAGCGTCCGCCGTGATACTCAGGGCGCCGACCTGCCCCCCCTTGCCCGGTTTGCGTTCATAGGTGTAGGTCCACGTGGCTTTGCTGCTCACCGGGTTCGGCAGCCCCAGGGGGTTATTGGGGCCGATGGTCTTATCTGCAGGCGCGAAGCCGGACGGCAGATATCGAGGGTAGGGGAAGTGAGTGTCGTCGAAGGTAATGATGCCATCGCCGGTGACACCGTCGGTGATTTTCCTGTCGCCCACGGGCTTGTCGAGGGAGGTGCTGATCAGGCCGCCATGCGGGTTGTGGCACGAGTCACTGGACCGACGCTGACCATGCCATTTGCGCTTTTCTGTCAGCGCGATGCCGTGGTCAGACTCGTGAGCTTGGAGATCGGGCTTGTTCTCGCAGTCCATCCAGGATGTGACGGTGGTGAGGGTGCGCCCGTGGTTGCTTATGAATACGTCGCTGTTTACAGGCCCGTCGTCGGTGTGCACTCTGTCCAGAGCCATCCAGCCGGTCACGGCTGCCGCTAGACAGATCAACCCGGCACCGGCCCAGATGATCCAGCGGAAACGGCGGGGGTTCTTCAAGGGCACGGTCGCGTACTCCGTAGTCTTCCGGCGGATGGCTGACGCCAAGCCTGCCATGGCGGAACCGAAGAGAAATAGAGGCGGGGGGCGTGCTGGGCCCCCCGCCGTGATGTCAACTGGTGACGAGGGTCCAGTTCATGTCCTGGAGCGTCTGGTAGATCGGCACGTAGTAGAGACCCTTGAAGCACCACGGCGTGCGCTGCCAGCCATCCGTCACGGTGCTGGAGGTTTCATCTGACGGGCAGGTAACCGTGGTATCGAAGGCAGTAAGTGTTCCGCGTGCCTCGTCGGTCGTGAAGTTGTTCGCGCCGGCGAAGACAGGGGCGCCGCTGTCGCCGTTGACTCCTGCGATGCCGTCCGGTGTCAGCGAGGTGGCGTACGCGAGGTCGGTGATTGGCCGCAATACACCGTTGGCGCCAGTGGCTGGGACGTCAGTCTGTGCGATCTTGATGTTGCAGTGGACACCGCCGTTGGCGCCGTCCTCGCACACGTAGTCACCAACGTTGTTGTGGCCCCAGCCGCCGACCGGCTTCGCGTAGTAGTCGAACCGCATCGCTGTCCCGTCGTACAGGGCGCCGCTGAGCTGGGGCTTCGGCAGGTCGATTCCCTGGACGTCATCGCTCATGGAGATCGCGAGGCCGTCACTTGAGCCGACGGCGTCGCCACCCAGATAAGTTCGCCAAAGGCCGTCGTTCCCGTTGCAGTGGGCGGCGGTGGTCAGCATGTTCACCCCCTTGTAGTTCTTGACGCCGAAGCCACTGGAGCAGATACCGCCGGTGGGATTCTTCAGCCCGGAACCTCCGGTCCAGGGGGCGGCGTCATGCTGCCTGTTGAGCCCCCCCACCCTGGGGCTTGCTGGGGCAGCACGCCTGGCCGGGGTCGTGGGGGTTGTGGCATCTGCGGGCGGAGCCTTGTAACTCGCGGCGGTGTTGATGCCCGTCAGTCGGTCGGTGAGGGCCTTGACCTCGCGCGAACGGTCCTTGCGGGCAGCTGGCGCGAGGTGATCCCTTGGGGCGGCCGTACCCGGACCGGAGGCATCGGCATAAGTGATGTCGAGGCCACTGCCGTCCACGGCCCCGCCGAGGCTGGTGATGCGGATGGGGGTGGATACGCCAGCCACGCGCAGATTCACGGGCTTCCCGCCGCGCAGGAGCTTGTTGCGGGCCGTGTGCAGATCGGCCTTGGAGTAGCGGGCCGGAAGGACCGAAGCGGTCACGCCCTTGGGCAGGTGAGCAAGGATGCGCTGCACACGCTGCGGCGGGGAGCCCTTCCAGTGCAGGCGCAGGCTGTTGTGGTCGGGGTCGACTTCGATCTCGGTGAAGCCGGGAATCCTGGCCCGGTCCGATTCGGAGAGCCCTTCAGTGATCTGCCCGGCGATCTTGTCGAGCACTTCCTGCTTCTTCTCGAGCGCGATGATGCGCGGATCCGTGACAGGGCGGCCCTTCCCGGCGACGGCTGCCGCCTTTGCCGCCGCGCTGGCGGGCGCTTGGGGCGACGCGCCCGCGGCGGGGGAAGCGATGAAGGGGAGGGAGAGGGCCAGCGCCGCGACGGGGATGGCTGTCACTGCCCGACTGCGGCTTCTGCCAGTGTCCTTCACAAGACCTCATTTCCTCAGTTGCGCAATTGTCATGATCAAGCTAGTTCGGTTGTGATCTTGGAAGCAAGGTGAAATTGAGGCAGGTGCGGTGTAGATCGTCTGACGGAGCCGGACGGTTCGCTGGTTCCAGCTCGTTGGGGCGGGGCTGCCATCTACGATCCGGTGCGTGGATCCCGAGCTGCTGGAACGGATCGCCGCGCGGCGCGCGGAACTGGATGAACTCGAAGAACGGTTGGCCAAGCAGCTGGCAGAGGTGCGGGCCGAGCGGGACGAACTCGCTGTCGCCGAGCGGGTCCTTGAGCGGGTGAGCGAACAGCTTGCCGATGAACGAGTCTCGGTCGCCCCGTCGCCGGGGCAGGTGGGCGGCCGGGCGGTGATGCTGATCCCGCACCGCACGCCGGACATGGAGGAGACCCTGCTCCCGCTGGACTACCAGCGCATCCTCGCTGCCCGTGCGGCAGGCCGCCGGACCAGTCATGGCCCGTCAAGTCGGCGAGATACTGGGAGTCGACGTCACCTTGCGGGCCAAGCTGGAGCCGCTGCGCGGCAGGTTGGTCAGACTCGTCGACCGCGGCTTGCTGCGCAAACTGCCCGACGGCCGCTTCGCCACCCGCCTGTGACCGGGGACGCTATCTCCCGCAGTCGTGTGCCGTAGGCGTAACCACAGTGCCTTCGGCAGCCGTTGGATTTGTGTGACGAACACCAAAGGTACGCCGTGAAACGCGAGTTGTTCGAGTGGCGGTGAAGGGACGCTACCGCCGCCCTGTCGCAGCAGGGCGGTTGAAGCTGAGGGCAGCCCGACCCGGGAGGCCGGCGAGTGGGGACCGGGGCCGGCGGCACCAGGGCACGGCAGATGACCGTCATGACCGGCTCGACGTCGTCGCCCGGCCCGGTCTTGGCGACAAATGGGCTGGTGTCGGCTCAGGTGGGGCCAGGCGGGTGGTGGGCCGCGTTTCAGGCCAGGGAGCGGCGCGGCGGCCCTCCAGAGCGGCCGGGCCCGCGCGAGCCCGGCCGCCTGATGGTTCAGGCCCGGATGAGCAGGAGAAGGCGCCGGTGGGCCTTCGTCTTCACGTCGTCGTCGGCCCCTTCGAGAGCGGCGGTGGCGCGCGATCTCCTCGGTCATCGTCTGGCCGGGGCGTCGGGCGCGACGTGGTAGAGGTAGCCGGTGATGGCTCGCTCTGCGGCGTAGGCGGTGCGGCCGACCCTCCCAGACGCGGTGCGGAACAGGTCGTCGAGGGCGCTGCGCCGGACGGCGCGGTTGGTCCGAGTCCGCTTGGAGGCGTATGTGGTGATGTGCCGGTGGTGGGACCAGGGACCGTATGGGGAGCAGGAGAAGGTCCGGACGCGCCGACTACCCCAGGTCGCCTGTATCTTCTGGTCACTTCATCAGTGAGTCTGCGTTGACGGTTCGGGTCGTGCCGTTGCTGAGAGTGAGGGTGAGAGTGCCGGTCAGCAGGCCGTGAGGATCGCTGTCCGGCCACCAGGCGGTCCACCGGCCGTACGGCAGTGTGCGGATTTGCCGCACTGTGGCGTGGACGGTGCGTCCGTGGTCGCGCACGGTGATCTCCTTCACGCCGGAACCCATCGACCCGACCGCGTAATGAAACCGGGCCGAGCCGCTCCCCCGGGCTCCCTGCGCGTCCAGCGTGATGCCGTCCGCGGGTACCGCGACCGCCGGGCTGATGGCCATTGCCACGCCGGAGCCGTCCGATCCGGCCAGGCAGTACGCTGCGTGGCCGTGTCGCGTGACGATCATGGAGGCGATCGTTCCGCGGATGTCCACGTTACCGAGCTCACCTGGCCCTCCTTCCCCCGAAGCTCCCTTCGTCTCCCTGACGCACCAGACCAGAGAGGAGGAACCCGCGCTGCCTGCATCGTTCAAGTCGCTCGCAGTGTCGGTCCAGGTGGCCACTTCTGCTGCCGGTAGCGGCCCGGAGCCGCCCTGCCGGGGCGGATCAGCCGACACGGACAGCAGGACAGCACCCGCGGCGAGTGCGCCAGCCACCGTGAACGTCACGCGTCGCATGAACGGGCGGCGGAACGCGGCGACGACTGAGCGGCTGGGCTGCTCCGTGTCGCTCAGGATGGTCCGCAGCAGCCGCTTCTCACGATCCAGGTCGGCGGCGGAGGGTTCGGTGCGCGGTGCGGCATCGAGCTCGGCGAGATGGGAAAAAGGGTCGCGCTTCATGAGGGCTCCTGTCAGTGCGTCAGGGAGAGGGCGGGCGATGCGGGGACGGCGGCGGTGTGAAGACGGCCGGCAAGGCGCCGCTTCGCACGCGTGAGGCGCATGGCGTAGGCCGCGCGGGTGCAGCCGAGGACCGTGGCCGCGTCCCGGGCGTCGAGTGCCTCCCAGACGTGCAGCGAGAGGACTTCCTGGTCGGCCGCAGTGAGTGACTGCCAGGCGGCAACGAGGTCCACCCGGCTGTCTGCCTGGGCCGTCACGTCGACCGCCGGTTCGTGGCAGCCAGCCGCGGTGGTTTGCTGAATATGCACCACGAGTGCGGACTGCCGGCGCATGCCGCGGTCCGCGTTCCGCATCACGTTGCGTGCCGCGCCGAACAGCCATGGCCGCGGGTTCCCCGGAAGCTCGCGTCGGCGGCGCCACGCAGCGAGAAACGTCTCGCCCACGATGTCGTCGACGTTCATCGGGTGGGCGCGGCGGCGTACGAACCGCAACACGTCCTCATAGTGAGCCCGGTACACCTCCGTGAACTGGGCCTCGGTATCGATGGGCATGGCTTCCTTCCGTAGCGCCTGCCCCTACATGTCCATCACCCGCACAACTGCAACAGGCCCAAGCACGCGAGTTTTCCGGACCGTATGATCTCGGAGCTGAACCATTCGATCAGCCGTTTCGTACACAAAGGTCAGCAGTGAGGACCACCTCGCGTCCCCCGGCCGACGCGGCAAGGCCAGACGCACAAGCGCAGACGCGTGCAGAAGAGGTGCCAGGTGAGCGCGGCGCGGCAGAGCGCCCGTCAGATAGCCAAGACAGGGTCACCTCTCCGCTTCCGGGCCTCGAGGTGGCAGGTGGTCGCTCTGGCCGGGCAGGAGGGTTTGCCGGGGCCTCGCCCCGCGCTCCCGCGCAGGGGAAGCGTCCCGCTGTTCCTTGCCGTCCGCGATCGCCCACACAGGGGGCGCTCGAAGCGCGTCCCGCAGCTCCCCGCTGAAGGGAACCTGTGACCGCCGGACCCCACAAAGCCCCGGGCCCGCCGTCCCAGGGCTTCTCCACGGCAGATGAACACCACCCGGCTCAACCAGCTGGTGCACGTCCTGCCGGGAGCCGCCCCGTTTCCGGGTCGGGCACAACCATTCGCGCCCGTCACCGGCCCCGCCTCCGCTCGCGGAGCACCGCCAGGCGCCACCATGACCACCATGAGCAGAGGTGCCCACCGCGCCCCCGCCAGGCGGGGCCCGGTCGCCGATCCCCTGATCCTCGGCCTCGTCGTCGCCGGGTTCCTCGTGGTGACGATGATCCTCGCAGCCAGATGACCCCGCCAAGACGAGATCTTCGACTACGGCGTCGGCTGACGCCCCGCAACCGTCCTTCGTTCCAGACTGGAGTTCCAGACTGGGTTTGCCGGACCGGTTCCGGATGAGACGTGCGGAGAGGTACGGCTTCGGCGAACGGGGAGCGTTATGACGAACAGAATGACGATGCGGGCGTGGGTCGTGGACCGGCCCCGGCCCATAGAGGAAGATCCCCTCCGGTTGGTCGAAAAGCCCGTTCCGGTGCCCGAGGACGATGAGCTGCTGGTGCGCGTGCGCGCGTGCGGGGTGTGCCGCACGGACCTGCACGTCATCGAGGGTGACCTGCCGGTGCACCGTCCCGGGGTCACGCCGGGTCACGAGGTGGTCGGCGTGGTCGAGGGCTTCGGGGCCGCGGTGCGGGACTTCACGGTCGGCGAGCGCGTGGGAGTGGCCTGGCTGCGTCGCACCGACGGAAACTGTACGTACTGCCGGCGGAGGTCCGAGAATCTGTGCCCGGCCTCGCTCTACACGGGCTGGGACGCCGACGGCGGTTACGCCGAGTACACGACGGTGCCGGCCGCCTTCGCGCACCGGCTGCCCGGCGAACTCGACGACATTGCCCTCGCCCCGATGCTGTGCGCGGGCATCATCGGCTATCGCGCGCTGCGCCGGGCGTTGCTGCCGCCGGGCGGGCGTCTGGGGCTGTACGGCTTCGGGGGCAGCGCCCACCTGTGTGCGCAGGTCGCGATCGCCGAGGGTGCCACCGTGCACGTCATGACACGAGGTGTGGCCGCCCGGCGACTGGCTCTGGAACTGGGCGCTGCCTCGGCGCGGGGCGCCTACGACGTGCCGCCCGAGCCGCTGGACAGCGCGATCCTCTTTGCCCCCGTCGGTGACCTGGTACCCGTCGCGCTGCGGGCCCTGGAGCGTGGCGGCGTGCTGGCCATCGCCGGCATCCACCTGAGCGACACGCCGCCGTTGCACTACGAGAGCGACCTCTTCTACGAGAAGGAATTGCGCAGCGTCACCGCCAACACCCGTGAGGACGCACGGGAGTTCCTGGCCCTGGCCGCGCGGCACGGGGTGCACGCGACTACGCACGCCTATCCGCTCTCGCAGGCCGACCAGGCGCTCACAGCTCTCAAGGCGGGACGGTTCGACGGAGCGGCTGTACTCGTGAACGACTTGCCCTGACCGGCCCGTGCGCCACAGCGACGTCCGCGCGTCGGCCGGCTGCGACGGCCGCCACGATGCGCTGCACCTTGTCCAGCCCGTCCAGCGCCACAAGGGTGTAGCGGATGGTGCGACAGCGACAACGGCCGCTGGAGGGTCCACGGTTACTGTGCCAATGTCCGTGGCATGCGCGGCCCTTACACCGGCACCGAGGGCGGCCGCCAGAGCGGTCAGGAATGGGCCTCCATCCTCGACTGCGGCATGGGCGGCGGCCGTCAACATGTGGGGCGAAGTGACCGGCTGAGCACCCCGAATTCGAATGCGACAGGGACCGTCGCCCGTCGGGCCACGGTCCCTGTCGTACCCATCAGCAGGGCGTCAGGGGCACGTCAGGCCGACCTGGCACCGTAGTACTCGTGAACGGCACCGCGGGAAACCGCGAGAGCCGGGAACGAGGAGAGGTGCCCGGAGTGGTTGATCGGGGACCCAGGGCAGCTGCCCAGAGTCGGACCCCCAAAGGTCCACGCAGGTTCGAATCCTGCCCTCTCCGCAACGGGGGCCAGACGCCTACCTGGGGCTATCCGGTCGCGAAGTCCTGGGCCCACCAAGGGCCGCCGCCCTGGTGCCTGCCCACCAACCAGGCCGCCCCGGGGGGATCGACTCCCGGAGCGGCCCACCGCGTTCTACCGGCGGCGCCGACGCGACACACAGTGCGAACCACCCGCCCGGACCCGCAGACAATACGAAATCCCGCACCGATCACAACATTGCGAGACGATCACTGAACTCGCACGTCAGGACCTCTCCAGCCACCACAGCCCCACGAAAACGCCAGTTCAAAGACTCACCGCACCACAGTCACGAATCCTGAAACGATCACTAGCCCCCAGATCAACGCTTCACCCATCCAGTGATCGTTCACGGATTTGTCAAAGTTCTCGAAGTACTTCACGGACAGGCCGAGCGTGCGGCGGGCCAACGAACCGCGGCCCTCTGGGATGCGTCGACGCCCGCGCCGCGGCAGGCCCCTTTCAGGCCCTGTTGACCGTCACGTTCTCGGCATGAGGACCCTTGGGCCCCCGGGCGAGGTCGTACGTGACGCGGTCGTTCTCGTGCAGTTCCTTGAAGCCACGCGTCTGGATGGCGGAGAAATGGACGAACAGGTCCGGCCCGCCGCCGTCCTGCGTGATGAAACCGAAGCCCTTGTCCACGTTGAACCACTTCACCGTGCCAGTGGCCATGCTGCTCTCCTCCTACGCCGGGGCACCACACCGCAGGGACGGGACCGTTCACCCCGACCACTCCCAGTCGATATCACGGAGAGTACTAGATTGATAGCGCATTGCGCTCAGCCTCGGTCCTCGCTTCGTACACCGAGTTGCGGGCGTCATGTGTCGATGAGCCTTTGTTTTGGCGCTACTTGGGGCTTGCGATGGGACGGTGAGGCGCGTTCTCCCGCTGGGGGCCTCATGGGCCGTCACTCTTAGATGTGGCGCAGCGCCCAGCACGCCCAGACGATGACGGCCACTGCCGTCACGATGGCCACCGTGCCAAGGGTGATCCCGGCCCGCGCCCGGATGCGACTGGCTCCCTCGCCGCCGTGCGTGCGTCGCAGGGCGATGCCTCCTGAGACAACCGCCCAGATCCCCAGGGGCAGGATGAACAAGAGAGGGGGGAAGCGGAGCTGGTTCGGAACGGACGCTGGAAGCAGGGGACAGCCGATCAGCGCGACAGCAATGGTGCCCAGCATGAGTGACCCCGCGCCCGTCGACCGCGGGATCGCCTCTTCTTCGAACGGATCGATCTGCTGTGCGGAACTCATGGTCCGAAGGCTAGACGGTAGACGGTGTGTTCCGCCTGGGTGCAGCTACCTAGATGAACGTGAGTAGCCCGCACCGGAGTCGGCCCTGGCCGCGGCGCAGGATCCCCGGGGATCTCGTGAAGTTCATCGAGGGCCTGGCACTGCGCAAACCCCCGGTCCCGGTGACTGCCATCCGCCGTCAGGCGGTCAGCGTCGCGGCGGCGCATGGCTAGCCGGCCCCCGGGTACGGGATCGTCGCCGCCCTGGACCCGGGGCTCGTGGTGATGGCGCATTCCGGCGCCAAGCGCTGCCGGGAGGTGTACGAGCTGGTGTACCGGCGCGAGGCGAAGGCCCCCAACGAGATCTGACAGGCCGACCACCGCGTGGCCCGCCCTGAGGAACCAAGGTGCCCTGCGTCAGGGCACCTTCGGTCAGGGCGCCTGCCGTCACGCGCCCGTGCCGTCAGGAGACCTGCGCCTTGTCGTACAGCGCCTTCGCCTCGTCGCCGAAGTACGGTCCGAACATCCGGTCCGGCAGGAAGGCGTAACCGAAGCTGTTCACCGAGACCTGAAGGCCGGTGCCGGCCGTCTCGCTGAAGCCGGTGAACCAGGGGCCGCCGCTGGAGCCGCCCGTCATGTTGCAGCCCAGGCTGTGGTCCCTCGAGAACAGGAAGTCCTTCGAGCTGTTGCCGCTGCAGTAGATCAGCTTCGTGCCGTCGTACGGCGACGCCGCCGGGAAGCCGAAGTCGTACATCTGCTTGTTGTAGCCGCCGTTGAACTGGATGCCCTGTCCACCCGTCACCGAGGTCAGCTTCTGGCCATTAAGTGGGGCGACGACCGCCGCGCCGACGTCGTAGTTGATGTCCTCGCTCGCCTCCCACTGCGGTGTGGTGAGCGTCCTGGACGCGGTCCACTGGCCGTACGGTGCCTGGCCGTTGTTGTACGCGGGCACGAAGACCCAGTTGGTGTGCCAGCTGCCCTGGTACTTGACGCAGTGCCCGGCCGTGATGATCGTGCTGGAGTTCTGGCTGGTCACAGCGTTGCCTGAACACGACGCCGTACGGCCCTGGAAGGTGAAGAACACCCGGCCGGAGGTCTTCACCACAGCGCCGCCACCCGTCCAGGGGCCCCCGGCCTGCGGGAACGCGGTGGGGGCGATGGTCGTCGCCTTCCTGCCGGGCTTCGGGGCCTTGAGGGTCTTCGCCGCACTCGGAGTGAGCAGCAGATCGAGCGGGGTGGCGCCTCGCATCCGGTCCGCGGTCCAGAAGGTTCCGGCCTTCTGCTGCTCGGCGGCCGAGGGGCTGTGAGCCGAAACGGGTTCCAGGGCGGCCGCGTTGGCTGCGGTGGCGGCCGACAGCCCGCCCGTGAGCAGGGCTCCGACGGCCAACAGGATGCCCGCGGCAGTGCGATGGCGTCTCACGCATGTCTCCTTCTGCCGTGCCCGGCCAGGGTGGTACCGGGGCAGGTGGGGATGAGAACGGTGCGGATCGACGTGCGTGAGGCAGCGTGCCACGAAGGAACAGGTTCTGTCAGGAGCGCGTCAGGTCATTACGTGCGCGACGTCGCCTCCACGCGCGGGGTTTGCCCCTCGCACGCGCGGGTTCGTCCTTCGCGCGCGGCTTCACCCTCTGGGCGTGGACGCGGGCAGCGGGAACCGGATGGGGCTAGGCGTGCTGGCGCAGTACCGGATGGCCACCACTGAGCAGATGCACCGGGTGACCGCCCCCGAGGTGCGTATCGAGCAGACCCGGCGGCGGCTGGCCCGGCTGCGCGTGGAGGGGCTGGTCGACCGCATCACGCTGCCGCACGCCGGGCGGACCCGGGTGTGGTTCCCCACCCTGTACGGCGCGCAGCTCGCCTGTGAGTGGCCCGCGCTGTGCGGGCGCCGGCCCTCCAGGACCGTGTCCGATCCGACCGCCGTGCGGCTGAAGGCCAGCCACACGCTGATCGTGACTGAGACTGCGCCCGTCTTCCTCGAGGACGCCCGCCGTCGCGGCGAGGTGTGCCAGCCGCTGGACTGGACCCCTGAAGTCCACCATCGGTCGATCACTCGGGAAGGTACGCCGTTCGCGTGCTCCCGGAGCTCGATCCACAGGTCTTGAGCATGGCTCGTCCTCCGGCTTCACGATTTGATCACCGACCTGCCCGTCGAGATCCTTGGGCGGCTGTGCTCCGACGGTGTCATGCGTCGACCGACACCGCTGCGGGTCTACGTCCCCACGGGCGGACGACCGCCCAAACACGGCGGCGAGTTCGTCTTCGCCTTCATCTGTCCTGGGCTGTCCTGGCAGCGCTGCGCGCCATCGCGAGCGGGCTGGAGACCGACGTGCTCGTGCAGTTTCGGCGAAAGATCGTATAAGCGGGTTGGCTGGGGGCTACAGTCCGCTGCATGCCGATGGAGTGTCAGACAGGCGTGTCAGACTCACCGCCATGAAGATCACTGAGGCGATCCACGAAGTCCTGAAGGCCAACTACGAGCCGCTGTGGGCGGCCGACGAATCGAGCGCTGCTGACCAGGCGGGCTACCAGGGCGAATTCATCCTGGCCGGGCAGCTCCGGGTGCACGGCGACCTCGCGATGTGCGGGCTCGGCGCCCCGGAGTATTTCACCTTCGACGACATCGCTCACGGCCTGCACGACGTTTACCTGGCCTACGACTGGGACGAGGAGCTGGGCGCTTACGTCACGGCGGTGGCCCTGGTCGTCGACGGAACCAGGCCGGAGGCGCTGCTGAGCGCGAGTTGGGAGGACGAGGCGGACGACGTCAACTGCCTCAGCGATGGCGCCTCGGCGATCTACTCCAGCACCCCGGACAGCTGGGGCATCGCCGGTGCCCTCAACCTGACCGCCGGCGAGCCCGGGTACGCGGACGCGATGGCCCGGGTCGGGGCCGAGTTCGCGGCCCAGCTGGCCGCCGGTTCCCGGACCCCGCTGCTCGACGTGGTCGTCAACCCGTCCAACGGCGCCAATACGCTCGTCTTCCCCACCACAGATACCAACTCGAACAGCATCCTGATCGGCCGCGACGAGAGCGGGACGGGCGTCGGGATCATCTGGTCCGACTTCGAAGGCTGAACCCTTTTGCTTGCTGCGCTCGGCCTGAGCAAGCGTTCGCTGAACGCTTGCTGTGACTGTTCAGCGAACGGAACTGTTGGTGCGGGGACAAGCTCACCGAGAACCAGCGGGCCGCGCTCGCGGAACTGGGGGTGGGGTGGGCGTGAGGCGCGGATCTTGAGTGCAGCGGATGTGACCGGGCGGGCGGCGTTTTTTTGCGCCGCCCGGTGTCACTTCCTCCACGATCCCTGGGGGTCGCGCTCTGGCATGTGGCTCGGGTGTTGGAGCCGGCCCGTCGCTGCGTGGGCCAGCCATCTGGCCCACCTGTCGATGAACTCGATGACGAGGGGTGTGAAGGGCCACGCCACTTGGTTTGAGCCCAGTCCTGGGGCGATTGCCGCACGTCCAGTTCCCTCGCGTCATACAGGAAGTCTTCGTACCGGGCACCGTCAGGAGTCTCTCCGGTCGGTTCCGTGGCGAGGCCGACCGATGAGGCCCCCGCCTGTGTCAGCCGTGGGTCAGCATGCGTCGGGGAGTTCTTGGGTCTGCTGCAGGGTCGGGTGACAGGTTTGACCTGCCCCACAGTTTGGGTTCCAGCTGCGGTGGCTAACTGGCGGCGGGGATGGTGTCTTGCTCGGAGAGTAGTTCGTACGCGATCGTGCAGCGGACCCAGAGGTAGCGGCGCAAGGTGGACGGGCTGACCGGCTTTCCGCCGCGGCCGGTCATACCCTTCTTGCTCGCAAGGTAGGCGGAGAGCTGCTCGGCTCTGGGTTCCTCGCCGTGCTCGGTCTGGAACTCGGTCCAGGCGAGGTAGTAGCGGTCGACGGTGGTGAGCGCGGCGGGCGCTCCGGTCGCGCCGTCCTCTCCCGGCAGGTCATCAATGGCGGCTCTCACCCTGCGACTGCGCTTCCCCTTGGCAGGGTGCGCGCCCGCGCCCGCCGGAGACTCCCCAACCTCGTTCTCGTTGAGGCGGGTATCACGTGAAGGCATCTGCGCGGCGGACCCGGCGGCTTCCTCGCCGGCGGGCGGCTGCGTCTCGCCGAACTCACGCTGCCGGAAGGTCGCCACGAATCCCTCCAAGTCTGCGCCCGTGATGGGCTGGCCGCCGCAGCCAGTGATCCCGTCGCGTTCGTAGACGTACGTGGCAAGCGCGTCGGCATCGGGGTGGACCCCGTGCTCCTGCGCGTACGCGAGCCAGGCATTTTAGAAGTAGTCACCCCACCCGTCGTCCGCGTCCTGCGGGTCGTGGGGTTCGGTCCCGTCCTCGGCTGAGGGCGTGTGACGCTGCTTGAGGAGCCGCAACAAGGGTTGGAGCTGCTCATCCGACAGCAGCCCGCCGGCCGACGTGGCGATGCCGTACCGATCTAGGAGCCACCCAGCGAACTGCGCGCTGGTGGGCTCGAACTGGTCGACGGCGGCCTCAACCTCGGGGCCCCCGAACGTCTTGCGGACACCCCAACCCCCGTCGGCCCCACTCCGCGGGAGCTCGGAACGACCGGCGCCTTCGTCCCACTGACCCAGCTCATGAGCACCCTTCCTGCGCAGAAGCCGGGGCAGCGCGACAAGCGAGATATCGGTCGAAAACCGCCTGGCTATCAGGAGTGAAGGTCCACTGCTGCAGAGCCCGCCGCAGCTCGGACTCAGTCAGCCACCCGTGCCAGGCCACCTCTTCCGGTTCAGGGGCGACTGTCTCCGGAAGCACAGCGTCACAGACCGCAAGCCAGTGAGGGCTGAGCCCGCCCCGGTTGAGGAACTTGAACCGAAGGCACGCTGTCGCCCACACTCTCAGCTCCTCGCTGAGCTCGCGGGCAGCTGCCTGCTCATAGGACTCGCCGACTCCCGCAGCACCCCCGACCCCGAGTTCGTAGTGCCCAGGGAAACGGGACAGGTGCTCGGCCCGCCGATGGACGAGAAAACGGCCTTGCCTATCGCGGCACACCACCACGCCGACCCGGTGCAGCCAGCCCTCCCGAACGGCATCCCGCCGACTGACTACCCCCAGCACACGGTCCCGAGCGTCAACACGTTCCACGAGTTCATCCACGACGCATACGATCGCATGCACCACCTGGCCGCCCCGGCCCCGCAGCCAGCCCGGCACCGACAGCAGCAGCCTGACCACCGCCCACTCGGCCTCCGAGATGTCGGTCGGGTAGCGGCGTTGGCGCGCCCCATGGTCGCCAGCGTTCCCGAACCTGTGCGCCAGGCAGTCACACGCGAGAGTGACCGGAGTGGAATCGGCTCCCACCATGCCGTAGAACTGCGGCAACAGGATCTACTGGACAGCTCGTTGGCGTGGACACCTTTCGAGCTACCAAGAGGCCCTGTTCTTATGCGCGGCAGTTGCCACGATCACCCCATCGGGACCCCGTCGTGCCCCTCAAGATGGGCACGACGACAGTCAGTCAGGCAACGGCATGGGCCGACACCGGGTCTGCAATCCTCCGGCTACCTGCCGTCCGCTGCCCTGGAGCCAGCCTCCGACTGACCCCGGCCCGCCGCGGCCACAGGTTCGCGCCTGGCATCGCCCTCTGCCGTGACCGGCTCCGGGTGCTCCCATGCCTCGGGCAGCAGCAGCACGGCCAGGTTCGCCGTTGCCACGAGCACCGCGCCTGCCAGCAGTGGTGTCGAGGTGCCGAGGAGGGTGGCAACCGGAACGGCCACGGCCAGGCCCAACGGGCGGGCGGCAAACGAGATCAGCGCGTCGAAGGAGCCTACCCGCCCGAGCATCTCCTGCGGGATGCGGTGCTGGATGGCGGTCTCCCACAGCGGGCTGAGCACTCCTAGCCCGAACATCGCCAGGAAGTACGCAGACGCCGCCCAGGGTAGCGCCAGTCCCAGCCCGAAGGCCGTCAGCGGCAGCGCGAAGACGGCCGCGCCCACGGCCACGCCGATCAGCGGGCGGCGCATCGGCAGCCGTCCTGCGGCAAAAGCACCGACCAGCATGCCGACGGTCCCCAGCTGGGCCACCAGGACCCACGCGCCGTCACCGCCCATGCTCCGGACAGCGATCAGCGGTCCCAGGGTGAGCAGGAAGCCAGCCGCCAGATGCCATACTCCATGGCCCAGCACATTGGTGAGGAACCAGCGGTGGCGCCGGGTCTCGGTCCAGCCTTCACGCAACTGCGCCCGGAACCCCGCGTGGCTGCCGTCGGCCGGCTTGGTGGCCCGGCGGGTGTGCAGGCCACCCAGGGTGGTCGCAGAGCCGATAAAGAGCGCGCCGGTCAGTAGCGAGGACCAGCCGGCGCCGAGCATCAGCATCATGCCGCCCGCCGTAGCAGGGCCGGCGGTCTGGGCCAGGCCGGTGGCAACGTCCAGCCGCGAGTTCAGCCGCAGCCGCTGCTCGGCGTCGACGGTCGCCACGACGAGGGTGCGGACCGCTGGGGTGCCAAAGGCGACCGCGGCGCCGGTGACCGCGGCGAGCACGGCGAGGTCGGGCACCCGGACCAGGCCGCAGAGCAGCTCCGCGCCGATCGCGGTCTGTGCTGCGCCCCTGAGCAGGTCGGCGGCGAGCACGACCCGCTGTGGCGGGAAGCGGTCCGCCAGCACGCCGGCGAAAGGAAGCAGCACCAGCATGGGCAGCAGTTCGCAGGCCAGCACCAGGCCCAGATCCCCCGCCGAACCCGTCGAGCCTGCGGCGTGCCCTCGAAGCATCGCGAGCGTGAGCGTGGTGGGTATCAGCGCGGTGGCCAGCGCCGCGCAGGTACGGCCGACCAGCAGTCGGCGCATGGGTTGCGTCATGCACGCATAGTATTTCGCCAGCTAATCATTTGGCAACGAAATGTAAGTTGGCGTAGCATACTGAGGACATGGACACCGAGAGTCAGGGCCGGGAGCGGCCCGCAGAGGGGGACGACTCCGTCGACGTGCACCTCGCACGCTGGCGCGGCAAGGCCCCGTTCGACGCGCGGGTGGAAGGGATCATCACCCGCATACAGCTCCTGGCCAAGCACGTCAGCCAAGCCAAAGACCGCGCCCTGGCCGAGGTTAGCCTGCAGGAGTTCGAGTTCGCCACGCTGCACCGGCTCGGCGCGCGCGAGGCCCCGGGGCGGGCCACCCCCTCCGAGCTGGCGGCTGAACTCATGCTCTCCCCTGCTGGCATGACGGGCCGTCTGGACACCTTGGAACAGTCAGGGCTGGTGCGACGTGTGCGCAGCAGTCAGGACCGACGCCGGGTGGACGTGGAACTCACCGAGGCGGGGCGCACCCGATGGCTGGCCGCGATGGAGCTGCGCGGGCAGGCGGAGGACTCGATGGTCGCCCCGCTCGACCCGGCAGAGCAGGACGCGCTCAGCGCCCTGCTCAAGCGGATGCTGATCCAGGCGGAGGCGGACAGCCGCCACCGGTGAACCCCGAGTCGACGGCGTTGCTTCTCGCCGTCAGGTCTCGGTATGTCGCTGGCCGCCGCCACCCAAGGACACTCACGTTCGATCGACACCCCGCAAGATCGGATTGAAAACAGCGACTTACTCGGCGACTGGTTCAGTGCGCAGACCGCTGTGCGCACCAGCTGCGCACTAGACAGCCAGTCGGCGCAATGCTGGGGTGACCTGCGGTATCTCTTCGATGTGCAGCCGTGGCGCTGACAGGATCACTGGTACGCAGTGACGACCGGGGCGCAAATTGTCACTGCTGCGCGTGGTGGCGGGTCAGTGCCTGCCAGCGCCGCTCGAAGTCATCGGCCTGCTCGGCAATGTAGTCGCTGGTGAGCGGCCGGCGCAGAGGGCGCACTGTACGACTGGGTTATCGCCACGTGCGCCGTACGCACAGTGCCCGCGGTCTGGCTCGAGCAGACGCGGCCGGGCGGGCAGATCCTGACGACCATCGGTGGCTGGCTGAACGCATCCGAGCTGGTGCGCCTGACGGTCCACGACGACGGCACAGCCTCCGGACCAGTACTGGGCGGACATGTCAGCTTCATGCTCGCCCGGCCCCACCAGGCGCCGCCGCTCGGCCTGCTTCCAGACCTCAGCCGGGGCACGGAACGCGAGGCCATCATCGACGCCGATGTCCTGGACGACTGGCCGACCCGCTTCGTCGCACAGTTCGCCGTGCCGAGCGCGCGGCGCCTGAAACTGCGGCACGACCAGCACCACGAGGATCTGCTCATCGACGTCGACAGCGGATCGTTCGCCGCGCTCCACGAAGAAGACGGCCACTGGATCGTTCGGCAGGATGGCCCTGACCTGCTCTGGGATGCGGTCGAGGAGCACCTCGGCCGCTGGCATACCGCAGGGACGCCAGCAGTGGAACAGGCCACCATCCATGCCACTCCGGAGGGCCAGAGCATCCACTGGTAGACCTCACGACCGGCCCTGCTCGTCCGTCTCCCCCGTGGCGGATGGGCGGCGCCTTGCGCTGCGCGCGGCGCCCTCACGCCCAACTGCTGCGCGAGCGGACCGCCCGCCATCACCGCCCGGACGACATCCATCGTGGCGGCGACACCTACAGGCCCTACGTCGGCGAGTACCAATACACGAAGACGTTCATCCGCGACCGCAGCCACACCGAAGCAACGGAGCGCGCCCTGCTGTCGGGTGCTGGCCGAACAAGCTCAGCACGCAGGATGGACAGCCTTCGGCACACGGTGCCCAGCAGATTCCCGCCAGCCTGGACGAGGTCACCACGCTCCCACCAAGCCGGAGATGCAGCGCTCGCCGGAAACGCCCTCGCCTACCAGACACCCAATCCGCAAGCCGGGATACGGACGGCAGCGGTGCCCGTGAACTCAAGGGATCAGCAGCACACCGGCCACCGATACAGGCGGTCTCGGGCCGGCCTCACCCGGGGTGCTGGTCGTCCTGCACATCGTGCAAGCAAGGGGCGTAGGAGATCCCGACGATCAAACCATCCGCCGTGAGAAGTCTGGCCACTGTCTGGCCCCACGGCTCGGTGCGGGCCTGATGCACCAGCTCGAAGCCCGCACGCTGCAGCTCGCCACCGGCAGCTGTGACGGCTTCCGCACTCGCCACCTCGAACTCGATCGATGCCTGCGGGACCACGCGGTCGGCGGGCCACTGGGTCGTGCCGAAGCATGCTTCGGCTGCCTGCGAGAGCGGCCACAGGCCGAAGTGCTTGCTGCCGGGGACGCTCCCGCTGGAGTAGTAGCCGTTGCCTTCCCCCTCCAGGGGGAGACCAAGAGCCTCGATGAACAATTTGCGGCTCAGCGGCGGGTCGGCGACGACTACCGCCACGCTCGTGATGAAGAGAACGTCCATGCCGGTGGAGACACTCCCTGCTGCGACTGGACTCTGAGGGCCACAGATGCGGCCTCCTCGGCACCGCTTTCAGCAGCCGGATCCCACTCAAACTATCCGCCTGCTCCCCAAGGGCCAAGGCACCGCGCCAACACCAAACTTGAGTCCCCCGATCGGGCCCGCTCATCTTCGCACTGCCGATCAAGACCGTGCCGTCGTGCCGCCGATCCCCGGCTTGTTGCCGGCGCTCCACAAACTCGCCGGCGAAGGCTTCGACGCACCGCGCCTCGACACCCTCTTCCTCACCAGCCCCATTTCGTTCAAGGGACGCGTCATCCAGCAGGTCGGCCTGATCATGCGCAACACCGAAGAGCGCAAGTCCCACGTCGAAGCCCACGACTACCTCGACGGCCGACGTCCCCCTCCTGGAGCGCATGCACCACAAACGCCGCCGCGTCCTCCAACACCGCGGATTCACAACGACCACTCCGGAGAACCTGCCACCCACGCCGCCCCGCGCGCCTGTCCTCACCACCCGGCGAGCTCAGTCTGTGGCTCCGGCGCCGAGCGTGGCCGAGGTACGAGCCTGGGCCTGCGAACAGGGCATGGACGTACCAGCGCGTGGCAGGCTCCGTGCAGAAATCTGGGACGCCTGGCACACCTCCCATTCCGCCACGAACGAACAAGGGCACCGTGCACAGTAGGTACGTTCTCGGTATCCAGTCAGGCTGCCCTGGTCGGGCAACCCCCTACCGCATGCCGGTAGCCGCAGCGCGAAGTGCCTCCTCGTGCTCGCCTCTGGCCGCGGCGCAGTGCAGCGGGAGTCCCTGGACACCTCGCCGCCCCTGACACATCGCTGTCTGTAGCTGGGATCCCCGATCTCCCCAAACCCGCGATCGCCGCGACCAGTGATGCGCCACGTCAGCCCAAGCTCCCCACAACGAATCATCGGCAATGCACCACCCCCAGGCCCTGCTGGCCCCGGTCCCACGGCCGAGCCCAACAACCGCTGCTCACGGTGATCGCCGAGGACGTACCGGCAGTGAGTTCTGCTCGTGATCACCGACACAAGTAGTGCTCATCATGCGCGGATTCCGACGTTTCCGCAGGAGCCTGTGCTCACGAATCCGCGGAACACACGCAAAGCCCTGTAGACGGCCGGTACCCCAGATGCGCAGCACCTGCTACCGGCCGGAGCCCACGTCCCGAGCTGCGTAGGCGAGCAGTTCACTGATGGCCGCCTCGTTCGAGACAGGCGGCCGGGCCCGCCATTCCTTCAGCGTTTCCCACACGGTCTGCGTCACCGTGCGGGCGTGCTCGGCAAGGGCGTCGGCCAGCGCGGCCGCTTCCCCGTCCGGCGTGCGGCCCGTGACAACGACGGGGCCGTGCAGCGGATACAGGGTCACGCCGCGCCAGGCGCTCGCCAGCGCCCATGCTGCAACACCGTGGCCACCTACCGCATCCCCGCGGGCCGTCATCACGACCTCGACGCCGCGCGCCAGGCCGTCTCGACCGGCCTCGATGTAGACGACTCGGCTGAGCTGCTGCACCGGGACTGGATGCGTCTCGAAGCCGCGCGCGGAAACCGCTCCGGGCTACACACCGCCATCACCCGCGTGCAACAGACCAACCGGGCCTTGGACTGCTCACCCGAAACAGCAACCACAGACGTCATCAACAAACTCCTGAGCAGGCCGGGCACGGCGGTACGCATGCAGTTCCGCAAAAGGGTGAGCGCCATCGGCTGATCATGGGCACCGACCGAGCAAATCCAGGTGATCATGGGCACTGACTCAACGACCTGTCCCGGGTCGCGGGGGCAGATCGCCAAAGCGGCGTACGACTTCGGTGCAGCCCAGTACCTTGACGCCTACTGCGACCTCGGTGCCCTGTTCGCCAAGAATGTCGGCGGCCAGTTGGTTCTGGCTCTGCCGCGAGTTTAGCGAAAGGCGCCTTCTGATCTTGGTCAGGGCGGGGTTACCGCAGCACTTCTTGTATTTGCGGGAAGAGCCGCACCAGCAGGGGCTGTTGCGGGGCGGGGGCCATGCCTGGGCCGGGCCCCGGGCAGCGAGGTCGGCGGCGTATTCGGCCCGGGTGTCCCCGTCCTGCGGGGAGATGCCCTCGTTGCGGGTGAATTCCTCGAAGTCGCTCACGCTGGCCTCGGCGATGCCCAGATGCGCTTCGCCCTCCTCGGACAGGCGGCGCAGGATCTCCTCAACACGGCGGATGTGATCGTGGGGATCAGCCCCGTAAGCCTCTTCCAGCGCGGGCCACTGGGTCAGAAGCCGGGTGAACTCGGTCTCAGGCCAGAACAGTGCGCAGGTCATGCGGGGCCTGGACCGGGCGGCGCGGCGTGCGGTGACCTCGGCGGTGAGCTTCTCGATCGAGGCGCGTAGGACGTCCGGGTCACCGCTCTCGGCGGCCTGCAGTTGGTCTGGGTCGTGCAGGTCGTCCAGGGTGCCGGGGCCACGGAGCAGGGCCGGGCGGTACGCGTGGAGTTCGTCGGCGAGACGGTCGAGGTCGTCGTGCGGCTGGGCGAGTCGGCGCCGGACCCGGTGGCGGCCGATGACGAGCATCTCGATGCCGCTGGGATCGGGGGCGTGTTCGACTGCGGTGCGTGTGAGGGGGGTGGCAGGTCCCAGGAGATGCGTGAGGCCCGCGGTGAACCAGTCCGCCGCGTCATGGAGTTCGCCGACGGTTTCGAGCATCTCGGCGACGAAGTTCCAGGCCCCGGCATCGGTGGGGTGCTGGCCCCGCAGGCGTGCGGCCACGTCAACCGTTTAAGACGATCAAGCGGCAGATGTACGGCCGGGGATCCTTCCGGCTCCTCCGCACCCGTGTCCTGCTGCGATCGTGACCATCACGAATTCCACCCAGACCCTCTCGTAGTGGAACGGACCGGTCACCGGCCGGCGGGGCGGTATGACTGTTTACCCGTGAGGGTGACCCGGCATCCGTTCCAGCCGGTTCTTGATCAGTACGCCGATATAAAAGGGCCCGTCCTGTTGATCAGCTGATGGGCTCACCATGTTGAAGGCAGCTCTGGGCGTTCTCGCCTCCGCCACCCTCGCCACCGCTTCGCTGACCGTCGCTGCCCCTGCCAGCGCAACCGTCCACCGCACGACCACGGCGAAGGCTCCGACCCCTGACACCGGGCCCTGCGGGCCGGTCGGCCGGTTCCACCCGTCCGACTGGTGGCGCACCACCACCTCCCCCGCCATCGCCCCGGCCGTGCGGCACGCCGCGGCTGATGAGAACTGGCAGTGGCGCGACGACGCCAACACGCTCTGGCGGGGCGACACCCGGGAGAACGTACAGCAGCTCTTCGATGACGGCTTCACTCCCCGCGGCCAGACGCTCACCCCGCTCGCTGAGTACATCGTCAAGGGCGGTGGCCAGAACAACGCGCACGTCAGCACCAGTTGCGAAAAGTGGGTTGCAGAGAAGTTCGCCACGTACGGCGCGGCGAAGACGGGGTGGGTGTACGAGATCGAGGCCCCGGGCGGCATCGACGTAAACGCCACCGCCCACCTGAACGGTTACCAGTCCCCATACCTTTGGAACAAGGAGATCGACTTCCCCGGCGGCATCAAGGGCAGCTACATCAAGAGCGCCTGCAAATACCACCTCCTCAGGACCGACCCGGAGACCAAGGTCAACACCTACGAGAACCTGGGCTGCCGGACCAACGACCACTTCGATGACGCCCTCGTGGCCGCACACTGATCCCACGCGACGATGTCGGGTGGCGAGATGGGTGTCCGCCACCCCCTACCGGGCGGCGGAGACCCGCACTACCGGATCCAGGCGCCAGTCGAGCACCGCGGGCCGGTGACCGTAGCCCGCTGCTGCGATCACGACCGTCACGAAATTCCGCCCAGACCCCTCGTCGTCCAGGTCCTCAGGTGGTGACGGGGCCGCCGCGGCGGCTCTGCGGGCCTCGACGGCCACCACGTCGGCGGTGATGGCGCCCGCCCGGATCGCGGCGGCCATGCCCTGCTCGACGGCCGGCGCGGGCATCCGCCAGTGCAGCAGCAGGACCTCGATCAAGACCCTCGTCCCGGCCGCGCCGCCGTGGGCGGCCCGGGCGGCGGCCCAGAACGCTTCGTGGACCTCGGTGAACGAGCCGTTCTGCCGGGCGGTGACCACGCGGTCGAGCCGGCCATCGCCCCGGGCTTGGCCAGGAGAATCTCCAGGTAGTCGTCGAGTCCGTCACGGAAGTCGCCGCGGCGGGTCAGCCTCGGGTGCCGGGCGACGACCTCCCGCCGTTCGAAGACGAGGAGTTCGTTGCCCCGCAGCAGCACCCGCACGTTCTGGCCGATGAAGCGAGCCGGCACCGAGTAGTGGCACTGCCGAACGGTGATCCGGCTGCTGCGGTCAACCTTCGGCGTCATGGTGATGCCGCACTCGAACTCCTCCAGCGGCAGCGGAGCCAGCTGGTCCGCCTCGGTGTAGAAGTTGAAGCCGACGGTGGTCAGCCTGCCCGCGAGGATCCGTTCGTCCTCGACCGCGTCGATCTCGGCGATCTTCGCGTTCAGCTCCTCCAGCGTGGCGACCTCGGGAACCGGGACCAGGTGGGTGCGGCGGAAGCGGCCGCCCTCGTGCTCGGCCCCGCCCTTCTCGTGGGCGCCGTCCTCGCCGGGAATGCAGTAGAAGGCGTCGAAGCCGTAGTGGGCCCGGAAGGACACCCATCGCTCGGACTCGATGCGGCTGCGGCCGGTGCAGATGCGATTGACCGCCGGTTTCAGATTGTCGTAGCGGATGTGCTTGGTCGGCACTCCTCTAATATGCGGGTCTCGGTGTCAACCCCGAGGGGACCATGCCGCGGTCTGGAGAGCCGATCGATCAGCAGGATTCGAAGCTTGGGGTGGCAGGGCGGATGTTGCCGTCTTCGTCCATGAACTCGAGTCGTTCCATAAACGCCACGATGAAGTCGGCGAACGGGCCGTCGAAGGTCTCGCATCCCTCCTCGTGGGCCATGGTGACGATCTTCCAACGGTTCGGATCCGGGTGGCTGGGCAAGAAGAAGTGCTCGTCGCCGCCGTAGTCGTAGCCCCAGGAGATCAGGCCGCCGGGCTCGGGGTGGAACGGGTGCGGGAAGTCGTCCGGTCGACGCTCGCGCCGGGCGGCGAATCTCTCGTGGATGCTGCGCATGCGCTCCAGCAGCGGACTGGACCCCCGAGGATGGAAGACCACGAGTTCCTCGGCGATGACTCCGGCGCCGTAGGTGTTCAGGAAAGCCTTGAAGTCGCTGGGAAGCGGCGACCCAATGTAGTTCTCAACCGCGGCCCAATCGTCTGGCGACTGCTGGCGTAGTGCCGGTGTGCCGAGCAGTTGCTGCAACTCATCAAGTCCTGCCATGCATCTCACCTGCTTGATCGCCGTCATTGGACGCGGCAAACGTAGCTGGATCGACCGGGCGGTTGGACGGAGGGGTAGCTATCGGTTGCCGCCTGGAAGGAGGCCTCAGCCAGCCTGTTCGTCAAGCCGGCTGAGGAGTCCGTCGAAGATCTGCTCACGGGCGACTTGTCCCTTGGCTGCCGCATCGTCCCGCTGGCGTTCGAGGGTGGGTCGGAACTCGATCGTGGTGACGAAGAACGTGCAGGACTCGCAGATCGATTCGAAGTGGCAGTCCATCTCGACGGGGCGAGCGCAGTAACCGTTGCCGAGCATCCGGCGGTGCATCTCCCTGCGGAGCTTGGCCATCTCCGTTCCCTCGGCGTCGGCCGGCAGCTGACGAGGTGCATCGTAGAGTGCTTCGACCTTCTCCGAGACGGCGAAGTACTCGTCCGCGACGGTCCGGTCCGCGATCCGGGCGTAAACACGTGTCATGGACAACGACCTGTGTCCAAGCAGTGCCGCGATGGCTTCCAGGGACATGCCCCGATTGATTGCTTGGGTGGCCAGAGTATGTCTGAGCTGGTGCGGGGTGACCCTGCCCAGTCCGGCCCGCTCGGCGGCCCTGCGGACAGCGGCTTCAATGCGGGAGGCGTTGATGGGGCGGCCGTGGTCGGTGAACAGCAGGTTCGAGCGCAGGCCCTCCGGGCGGTGCAGCAGCCAGTCGTCCAGCAGCGTCTTGAGTTGCGGATGCAAGGGAACGTAGCGGTCGGTGTGCATCTTGCCGACCGGGACACGGAGCCAGTAGGCGGAGCCGATCTGGACGACCGCGTCGATGGTGAGGCCGAGCATCTCACTGCGGCGCATGCCGGTGCGGGCGAGGATCTCGATGGCCAGCCGGGCGAACGGATCGGGGTCCTGGCGGGCGGCGGCCAGCAGTTTGGCGGCCGCGGCGTCGTCGAGGAAGCGGGGCAGCGGCTCGTCTGCGATCGGGAAATCGCTGTCGAACACCAGTTGGCGGGGCGGCCGGTCGTCGGCGTCCCACTCGTCCAGGCGGCGGAAGAAGCCGCGGAGTTTGCTGAGGCGGTCGCGGACGGTGTGCCGGTGCAGTGGGCCGCCCCGGGCGGCCGGCCGCTCCAGCAGCCACTGGCGGTAGCGTTCGACGTGCCGTCGCTTGAGCTCGGCGACGCAGGTGACGTGCGTGTCTTCGGTGACGACTAGGAGGGCGAATTCTCGCAGCGTCAGCTCGGCGTTCTTCACGGTGCCCGGCCGCATTGTTCCGGCGATCTGCTGCAGGTAGTGGTGCATGGTGTCCGCCATCGCGGCCGGGACGCGGGCCCACTCCTGAGCTCGGATGTCGGCGTGGTCCGGGGAGCGTCGGCGTGGGAGCTGGTCGGTCAACTCGCAGTGGAACAGGGTCGCTTCCAGGTTGAACAAGGCGGTCGACAGAGCCTTGACGCCGCGGTTGGGAATGCGCCGAGCGGCAGCCAGCAGCAGCCGGCGTCCCTCGTCCCAGTCGCTTTGCTGCAGATCGTGCGGCTGCTTGCCGAACAGCGCGAGGAAGTGGGCCAGCAGGTTGAACTGGGTCATGGCCACCGCGTCGCGAAAACCAAGGGACCGGGCCGTTTCCATAAACTTCAGGTGCAGTTCCGGCTCCGTGCGGGCGAGCACGATGCCCAAGCGCGGGCGTCGGGCGACCAGGTAGTCCGCCCCGGGTTGCATACGTCCCGTGACCGAGAGCCAGCTGATGAATCGGTGGGTCTCGTGGTTGAAGGCGAGCTGGCGTGCCAGCGGCAGGCGACGGAAGTCGGCCAGGTCGGGCACCGTGGCGAGCAGAGCGCGGGCTCCCCAGCGGACCTTGTGATCGGTGTTCATGCCCTGCGCGGCCCGGTGGGAGAGGTAGAACTCGACCAGGTCCGGTTGCACGATCGGCAGGGCGGCGGCGCGGGCCCGGCGCATCAGGACTCTGCCCAGTCGGCGTCGATGGCGGCACTCGCCTGCAGGTACTGCTCGACGAGCCAGTTGTTCGCCAGGTGGATGTAGATGCGGGTTGATTCGATGGAGCGGTGTCCGGCCTGGGCCTGTACCGCTTCCAGGGCCATGCCCGCCTCTCTCAGCCGGGTCAGGCAGGTGTGGCGGAGCTGGTGACAGGTCAGCCTCGGTAGTCCGGTCCGCTTCTGGACGCCGTCGAGGATCTCGTCCAGTCCGTCGGCGGAGAGCGGTCGGCCGCGGGTGGGCCCGCGCAGTACCACGAACAGCCGATCGTGGTCGACGGGTGGACGCTCGCGGTCCAGGTAGTCGCCGACCGCGGTGAAGAACTGCGCGGAGACGGGTATCAGGCGCTGGTGGCCGCCCTTGCCCTCGCTGATGAAGACCCGACGCTCACCCGGTGACAGGTCGCCCAGCCGCAGGCTGAGGACCTCGCAGCGGCGAAGCCCGCCGAGCAGCATCGCGAGGACCATGGCCCTATCCCGCGCGGTGTTCACCGCGCCGAGCACCGTTTCGACCTCAGCCAGGCCGAGGACGCGAGGGAGGGTCCGCGGCGTGCGCAACAGCGGTGCCGCGCGGTTGCCGCTGCGGCGGCGATTGGCCAGCCCTGTCGGCACCGGGTTGCGATCAATGGCCAGGTCGTCACGGGTCATCAGGTATCCGAACAGTCCGGAGACGCTGGCCAGTCGGCGCTTGATGGTCCGAGCCGAGAGCCCTGCTTCACCGTCCTCGAGCCGGACAACCTTCGGTCCCCGCCGCGGCTTCTTCTGCGCAGTGATGAACGTGAAGATGTCCGCGGTGACGACGTCGGCCGGCTCCTTGGACACCACCGAGAAGAAGACCTTCAGGTCGTAGGCGGTAGCCAGCAGAGTGTTCGGTCGGCAACGGGCCGCCACGAACTCCAGATAGTCGTCGACCAGGGCGTGCCCGAGCGATGCCGCGGGGTTCCCCGCGGCATCGACGCGTCGTACCAACTGCGGCTGCCAGGCCATCCGAGCTCCTCGACGGGAGCGACCATCCTGACGGGCAGCGCGAGATCGCGGAAGAGTTGTCACCCACATAACCGCCCAGGACGTTGAACGCCTCGACATGCCCTTCCATGAAGGACTCCTGGGCCTGCGAGGCATAGACGCCGTGGACGGCCTTGCCGGAGTACGACAGTCGCAGCGTGAACAGGTGGCGCTTGACGACTTGGCCCGCCAGGCGGACCCAGACGTCGGCGAAATCGACCTTGGCTTCCTCGCCGGGCAGGTGGACCTGCGGGACCATGCCGGTCAGGTGCCGGCGGCCCTCCAGTACCTCGGCCTCGATCTGCGGACGCCTGGCCAGCACGTAGTCACAGACCGTGGAGTACGACACCAGGTCGAAGTCGTACTCCTGGGCAAGACGCTGATGGATCCGGCGGGCCGTGTGCTTCTGCTTGCGCGGCGCACTCGCGTCTTCCCGCAGCATCGCGTCGATCCACGGCTTGGCGGCGTCCAGGACCGTGGCCCGCGGTGCTGGCTTCTTCCGAGGCGGCGGAACAGCAGACAAAAGGGCCTGCCGCACCGTCCTGCGATGCACTCCGTATTTCTCCGCCAGAACCCGCTGCGACATTTCCGGATCAAGACGCTTGTCCCTCCGGATCGCAGCGAACAGCTCCGTCCGCGACAAACCCATCCCGGCCTCCCGGCACGACCGTGATCAAGCAACACGGCCTCCGACATGACCGCGATCGACGCACAAACCCTGCCGTCGCCGGGCGGACGGAGCAGCGCATTCACTCCAAAGAGGACAGGTCGTCGGTAAGCTGCCGTAGCCTCACTTTGCTTCGGAGGCCGAGCATCACTCGAGTTCGCTCATCGTCATGGCGATTCCTGAATCGACCAGCGTGTGTCTTGTTCCTCAGTTGAATGGGACATCAAGGGCCTGAGGACGTTGGTGGATTGCTCGGGTTGCAGACCTTGATCGTCTTGGGGTTGCGGCCGGCTCGTCGGCGCCGCCAGGATCGGCTGCATGATCAAGGGTGTGATGTTCGACTTCTCCGGGACCCTCTTCCGGATCGAATCAGCCGCGCAGTGGCTGCGCGCGGTGGCAACGAAGGCCGGTCTGGACGTGCCCGAAGGTGAACTCGATGCGTGCGTCAGCCGGCTGGAAGAGTTCGGGGCTCAGCCCGGAGGAGTTCCTCCGCGCAAAGTGCCGCCCCATCTGGAGGCACTGTGGCGGGAGCGCGATCTGACCGCCGAACGACACCGGGCTGCCTTCACAGCCCTTACCCGGGAAGCGAAGCTGCCTGCGGCTGACCTGGCCGAGGCCCTGTATGAACGTTCCCAAGTGTCCGGGGCATGGCTGCCTTATCCCGACACCGAGGAAACCCTCCGCGCCCTGCGCGGGCGAGGCATCCCGGTCGCTGTCGTCAGCAACATCGGCTGGGACATGCGCCCTGTCTTCCGCGACCACGGTGTCGTTGACCTCGTAGACGCCTACTTCCTCTCCTTCGAGCGCGGGGTGAAGAAGCCCGATCCCCGGATCTTCCAGATGGCGTGCGACAAGCTCGGAGTGGCGCCAGGCGATTCACTCATGGTGGGAGACGAGCCTGTTGCGGACTCCGGCGCTGCCACGCTGGGGTGCCGGGTCCACCTGGTCGATCCCTTGCCCGTTGACCAGCGTCCCGGCGCGCTGGCCGAGGTGCTCCAGCTCCTCTGACGTGGCCCGACCGAGACGACTTTCAGCGCGATGTTGAGGGCCCGGCGACCGAACGCCGTCCAGTCCTAGGGCTCGATACCGCGCAAACGTACCCGTTACCAGTTCAGCACGAAGTCATCCCCTATCCGATCACGCCCCAGACGCGATGCACAGGCGCTCCTGCCCCTGGCCTGAACTGTCTTGTCATACCGGTGGAGCCAGATCAACTTCGTACGTCATGGAGCCGTGAAACGCTGGTGCGCTGGTGCCCAGAGAAGTGCTTACAAACAGCCGGTCAGTGGAGCAGCACGCCGAGGACCCCAGCGGCACCGACAACGTACGGTTCGGGGATCTTGAAGCGCCACAGCAGGGCGAGGGTGGTCAGGGCTATGGCGGCGGTGGGGAGGTCGGTGACGGCCTGGCGGGTCAGGACGACCACCGCGCCGCACAGGGCGCCGCCCGCGGCGGCGGTGGCTCCCGTGACGAACGCCTTGAGCTGGGGGTTGTCGCGGTGGCGGACGAACCAGCGGCCGGGGACGACGACGCCCAGGTAGATGGGGATGAAGATGGCGACGGTGGCGACGAGAGCGCCGGTGGTGCCGCCGACGAGGTAGCCGATGAAGGCGGCGGTGATGACGACCGGGCCGGGGGTGATCAGGCCCATCGCCACGGCATCGAGGAACTGTGCCTGGGTGAGCCAGTGGTGCTGGGCGACGACGCCGTCGCGCAGCAGGGGGACGATGGCCAGGCCGGAGCCGAAGACCAGGGCTCCGGTCTTGAGGAAGAACAGGCCGAGGGAGGCGAGCGTCCCGCCGGAGGCGAGGGCGCCGAGCGTGGTGGAGGCCAGGGGCCAGGCGGCGATGCCGCGCACGGCTTTGTCCGTGCCGGGGCTCGGGAGCCGGCGCCGCGGAAGGCGCGGGCGCGGCCGGGCGTCCAGGGCGATCATCAGCAGGCCGGCGCCCACGATGAGGTAGATCGGTTCCCGGCCGGTGAGGGCGGTGGCGGAGAAGACCACCGCGCTGATGGCCCAGGCCCGCCAGTCCTTGCCGTCGGTGAGATGGACCAGCTTGTACGCGGCGATGGTGATGATCGCCATGACGGCGGGGGCGATGCCGTAGAAAAGTGCCTGTACGACGCTCAGGCCCGCGTAGTGGGCGTAGACGGCGGCGACGCCGGTGACCATGAGGAACGACGGGGCGATGAACGCGAGGGCGGTGGCCGCGGCGCCGAGCGCGCCGCGCTTGAGGTAGCCGACCCACATGGCGACCTGGGCGGCCAGCGGGCCGGGCATGGTCTGTCCGAGGGCGACGCCGTTGAGGAACTCCTGCTCGGCTATCCAGCCGCGCTTTTCCACCAGGTCGCGCTGCATGTAGCCGACGACGGCGATGGGGCCGCCGAAGCCGAGGGTGCCCAGGCGCAGGAAATAGCGGAGCACAGCTGCAAAGCCCGGGTCGACCGGCGCCGTTGCCGTGGCCGGTCCGGGTATCTCACCATTGCCTGCGCTTCCGGGCGTGGTCGTGTCGTCGGAACCCATAGCGGCACTGTAACCATGGTTGCATTTTCCCTCAACGGCCGCCGGTCAGATGGTGATGACGTTGACCGCCAGCGAGACGAGGGTGGCTAGTGCCCGGGTCTGGGCGTAGCGACGTGGGTCTGCCGGGAGGCGGACATCGGCGTAGAGGCTGAGGAAAACGTAGGTCAGGACGGGCGCGGCCCAGTCGTTGGCCGAGAAGCTCGGCAGACCGTCGGTGTTCAGCTGGGTCATGTTCGCGGAGGTCCGCCACAGGTACACCGAAGCCGCAGACAACACGGCGACCGCGGCCATGTCGGCCCACGCGGCCCGCGGAAGCCGCCAGACGGCCACTGCCAGTGCGAGGACGCCGGTGATCGCGGCAGTCAGCCCGATGTGGGCGGTGGTGAAGACCTCGGGTGACGAGGCGAGGACGAGTGGCATGGCGTGCTCCGGGATGACGTGGTCAGGAGGGCTCGCGCCCCAGCAGCATGCCCCGGTGGTGGTACTCGTACAGGCCGTCGAAGAGCGGGCCGGTCAGCTCCAGGATCCGTTGGTCGTCGCAGATCATGGACAGGCCGCGGAGGATGACGTCCACGCCGGGGGCTTCGGGGGCGTCGTAGCGTTCGTCGTCGAGGTCGGCCTCGTGGACGATCTCGGCGAGTTTCCACAGCACGGGGTCGGTCAGGTCGTAGTGGCGCAGGATCGTCTCGAAGGAGCAGTCGCCGCCGTGGTGGCCGAGTTCGACACCGCGCATGTCGAACGGGGTGGTGCCGTCCGGGACTTCGCCGGGGTCGGTGACGAAGACGAACTCCGCATCCCGGTCGATGTGGTGACGGATGAGCCAGGCGCACGCGGCCCGGTCGATGTGGATGCCGGCGCGGGTCGCCCACTTCATGCGTTCTTCTCCGGGTGGCTTGCGGTCTTCGGTGCTGTGCGGGCTTTGCCGCCCGGCTCGTCGGCGAGGGCGCGTACGGCGGCGTGGGCGAGGTCGCGTTCGAGAGGCGGGAAGAAGTCACGGCGGCCGATGCGGCGCAGTTCGGCGCGCAGCTTGCGAACGACGGACGCGACGTTGGGTATGTCGGCGGCCTGGGTCGCCTGGTCGATGACGGCTTGGTACTCCGCGGCGCGGGCCGTGGCCATGGTGGTGGCCAGCTCGCGTTCCTGGGCGTGGGTCGCGGGCCGGGCGATCCAGATGGAGGCAGTGCCGCCGGCCTCGATCGCCTCGTCGGCGATCCACTCCAACTGCTCGCGGGTGCGCGCGTCGGCGGGCAGGGCGACCAGACCGTCGGAGATCTGGGCGACGCCGAGGCGCTTGAGCTTGCGCCACAGGGCGATGCGAGGCGTGGACGGCTCGCGGGGCATCCGGTAGGAGAGCAGGACCCACTCGCCCGGCTCGCGGATCGGAGTGTTAGCGGCCACGACGTGTACCGATCCGTGTGGCGGATTTTGTCCGGTCCATCGATGCCCCCCACAGCTTGATCCTGAAGAAACGTAACCATGGTTGCATGGCACTCGGGGCCCATCAAGCCGACGCGGGTGGCCGCGCCAGGGCCGGGAGGGAGATCCAGACCACCGCCCCGCCGTCGAGGTGGTTGAAGGCCCCGTACTCGCCGCCGGCCGCGCGGGCGATGGCGGCTGTAATGGCCAGTCCCAGGCCGATGCCGGTGGTGCCGCGGGAACGGTCGGCCTGGGTGAAGCGGTCGAAGGCGTGCGGGAGGAAGTCGGGCGGGAAGCCGGGGCCGTGGTCGCGTACCTCGATACGGATCCGGTCCCCGTCGGGGCGGGCGGTCACTTCGACGGGGCCGCGGCCGTGCTGCTGGGCGTTGTGGACCAGGTTCGTCACCGCCCGGTCGAGCCGGTCGCTCGGGACGGCGGCGGTCAGTCCGGCGGGGCAGTCGACGGTGATGGCCTTGTCGGGTGAGCCGTTGCGCAGGCGGGCGGCCACGCGGTGCAAGAGAGGGGCCAGGTCGGGTACCGCCGACCCGGTCTGCGTCGTGTCCCGGCGGTCGGTGCGGGCGAGCAGCAGCAGGTCTTCGGCGAGCTGGACGAGCCGTTCGGTCTCTTCGTGGGCGGAGACGAGGGCGGCGTGCAGTTCGGTGGCGTCGCGGGGGTGCCGTAGGGCGAGTTCGATCTCGGTGCGCAGCAGGCTGAGCGGGGTGCGCAGCTCGTGGCTGGCGTCGGCCACGAAGAGCCGTTCGTGGTCGAGAGCGGTCTGGAGCCGGGTGAGCATGTCGTTGAGGGTGGTGGCCAGGCGGGCGATCTCGTCTCGGCTGGGCGGGACGTCGAGCCGGTAGTCGGGGGTGTCCTCGGTGACGGCGGCGGCCTGGGTGCGCATGCGCTCCACCGGGCGCAGGGCCGCAGCGGCCAGCAGGTAGGCGCCAATGGTGGCGAGCACGAAGACGATGGGCAGCGCGGTGAGCAGTTCGCGCACCAGGTCGTCGAGGGCCTCCTGCTGGGCCTGGTGAGCGATGCCGGTGGCGGCGCCGTACTCGGCCTGGGACTCGCGGAAGCGGCTGAGAGTCAGGTAGCCGGCGCCAGCCAGGACCAGGGCCATCACGGCGGCGAAGATCGCGGTGAGGCGGATGCGGAGCGGGATGCGATTCATGACGTGCCGGGGGTGCTGCGGGTGGTGGTGCGGCCGCCGTCGCGGCGGATCCGGTATCCGGCGCCGCGGACGGTCTCGACGGCCTGGGTGCCGTAGGGGCGGTCGATCTTGTCGCGGAGGGCCTTGATGTGCGCGTCGACCACGTTGGAGCCGGGGCTGGTGCCCAGGTCCCAGCAGTGCTCGACGAGCATGGCACGGGTCAGCACGGTGCCGGGCCGGTGCAGGAGCGCCTCCAGGAGGGCGTACTCCTTGGCGGTCAGGCAGATCTCCGCATCGCCGCGCCGTACGGTCCGGGTGGCCGGGTCCAGGGACAGGTCTCCGGCGGTGAGGACGGCCGGGCGTTCGAACGGGCCACGGCGGATCAGCACCCGCAGCCGGGCGAAGAGTTCCTCAAGGCTGAAGGGCTTGGTCAGGTAGTCGTCCGCGCCGCCGTCCAGGCCGCGCACGCGGTCGGCGACGGCGTCCTTGGCGGTGAGCATCAGCACGGGCAGCCAGGTGCCGCGTCTGCGCAGGCTGGAGCAGACCTCGAAGCCGTCCAAACCGGGCAGCATCACGTCCAGCACCATCGCGTCGTAGGCCGCGACGTCGGTGAGGGCGAGGGCCTGGGGGCCGTCAGGGGCCGTGTCGACGGCGTAACCCTCCTCGGTCAGGGCCCGGCGCAGCAGGTCCCGCATCTTGGGCTCGTCCTCGACCACCAGGATCCGCATCGCACCTTCCCCTCGTCCCGTCGTTGGCCCGCACGTCGTCGCGGGGTTCACGATCCCCGCCGCTCATGAAGGTGGCATGAAGTCACCCGTTTGTCCCGGTGGCTCTTCATGGCAACTTCATCAGGGGTGGGTTCTCTGACCACATAGGCATCTTCGACTTCGACAACGATCTCGACGAGGAGTGGTCATGTCACCCCGTTCGATCACCAAGCCGGCCGTAGGGACGGCGGCCGCGCTCCTGCTGGTGACGGGCAGCGGCCTGCTGGCAGGCTGCGGCACCCAGACGAGAAGCGATGCCGGCGGTACGAGCGTGGCCGCGGCGCAAGCCGCCGTCCAGCCCGGCCGCCTTCAGCAGCCCATGCAGACCACGGACAAGGACTGGAAGCCCGTCGCGGACGCCCTCGGCCGCACCGGAACGCTGATGAAGGGCACCGTCTACCACATCGCGCTGCCCCGCAAGGACCTCAAGGTCACCACCGAGGGCATAGCGATCAAGCCGGGCCTGTCGCTCGGCGGCTACGCGAACTTCGCCAAGTACCACGACGGCACCATGCTCATGGGCGACCTGGTCATCACCGAGGACGAACTGCCCAAGGTCACCGACGCGCTCCAGGCCGCCGGTATCGAGCAGACCGCCCTGCACAAGCACCTTCTCCAGCAGTCCCCGGCCGTCTGGTGGACCCACGTCCACGCCATGGGCGACCCGGTGAAACTCGCCCAGGGCCTGAAGTCCGCGCTCGACGCCACCGCCATCCCGCCCGCCTCGCCGCCTCTGCCCACCCAGCCGCCCATCGCGCTGGACACCGCCGGCATCGACAAGGCGCTCGGCCGCAAGGGCACTGCGGACGGCGGCATCTACAAGTTCACCGTCGCCCGCAAGCAGGCCGTCAACGACGGCACCCACGTGCTGCCCGCCGCCCTCGGCCTGACCACCGGCATCAACTTCCAGCCGCTTGGCGGCAACAAAGCGGCCATCAACGGCGACTTCGTCATGACCGCACCCGAGGTGCAGAAGGTCATCCAGGCACTGCGGAAGGGGAACATCGACATCGTCGAACTGCACAACCACGCCCTGACCGACCAGCCACGCCTGTTCTACCTGCACTTCTGGGCCACCGCCGACGGAGTCACCCTCGCCAAGGCCCTGCGCCCGGCCCTGGACGCGACCGCACCGGCACCCGCCTCATGATCGGCTGGGGCCAGGTCGGCTACGGCGCGGCGCTGTCGGCAGCGTTCGCCGCCGTCCTCATCGTCGCCGCCCGGGGGCGCACCCGAGCGGTGGTCATGACCGGTGCGCTCGCCGCGGCCGTCGGGCCCCTCGCCTGGAACGCCATCCTGCGGGCCGCTCACGGGGACCAGTTCCTCACCGACGCGCCCGTACCTGTCTTCCCCATCAGTTGGCAGGACACCGGCTCCGGCGTCTTCACGCTGGCCGCCGCATCCCTCGGCTACGGACTCGGCCCACTGGCCACGCAGCCGAGCCGCAGCAGCATCCGCTATGCACTTCTGGCCGCTGTTGCGGCCCTGCTCGTCGACATCTACTTGTATTGACATGGCCCGGTCGTCCCACTGCTGCCGCCCGGACGACCGGACCGCTTCACCACCGACCCCGGAAAGCCCACACATGATCCGTCGCCTCAACCCCCGCGCCCTGCTGGCCCTGACCGCCGGTTTGATCCTCGCGGTCGCCGCCGCCGTGGCTGGCGTATTGCTCACCCGGGGCGGCGACCAGCCACCCAGGACAGCGTTGCCGCTCCGCCAGGTGAAGGAGATCGCCCTGCCGGGCGACAGCTCCCGATTCGACTACGCAAGCCTCGATTCCGGCCGCGGCCTGCTGTTCATCGCCCACCTCGGCGCGAGCCAGGTCATCGAGGTGGACACCCACGCGGACAAGGTCGTACGGACCATCGACGACCTGCCCGGCGTTCACGGCGTCCTCGTCGTCCCCGCCCTGCACCGGGTATACGCCACCGCCAGTGACGCGAACCAGGTCGCCGCCATCGACGAGACCACCGGCAAGGTCCTGCACCGCAGCCCCACCAGCGGCACCCCGGACGGACTGGCCTACGACCCCTTGCACAACACTGTGTGGACCACCAACGAGTCCGGCGGCTCGGAGACCGTCGTGGACGCCAACACGGGAGCCGTACGCGGCACCGTCATCCTGGGCGGCGAGGCCGGCAACGTCGCCTACGACCCCACCACCCGGCAGATGCTCGTCGACGTCCAGACCCACAACGAACTCGCCGTCATCGACCCGACCAACCTCCACATCACCCGCCGAGTGCCCCTGCCCGGCTGCGACCACGACCACGGCCTCACCCTCGATCCCGCCGACCGGCTCGCCTTCGTCGCCTGCGACGGCAACGCCCGCCTGCTCACCATGGATCTCACCACCTGGCGCGTCACCGGCACCGACCAGGTCGGCCAGGACCCCGACGTCCTCGCCTACGACCCCACCGCCCGCCACCTCTACGTCGCCGCCGAGTCCGGCTGGGTCACCACCGCCGACAACCGCAACCGGCACCTGACCGTCACCGGCCGTGCCCACCTCGCCGACGGCGCCCATGTCGTCGCCGCCGACCCCACCACCCACCTCAGCTACTACCCCGTCCCGCACGGCTCCGGCGGGCACCCGGCCCTCCTCGTCTACCGACCCTCGTCGTGAGCCTGGTCTGAGAGCCACCGGCTCGTCGTACGACAGGAAGACGGCGTCGAACAGGCTCACGCGACGGCCTCCAAGTAGCGCGCGGCGACCAGAGCGGGTGCGAAGTTGGCGGTGGAAGCGTGCGCGCGCTTGGCCTGGACGGCGTGGAACTCGTCATCCGTGGCCTGGCGCTCGGCCAGGGCCACGGCTTCCTGCGTGGTGGTGAAGCACAAGTCTGGGTCGATGTGCTCGGCGAGCCACCCCGGCCGGGGCGAGATCACGGGCATCCCCATGCCCTGGCAGTCGATCATGCTCATCGACCACGGACAGCCGGACCGGAACGGGGCGATGCCGAAGCGGGCTCCAACCAGCAGGCGCCGGTAGCGGACGCGGTCGCCCCGGTCGGAGACGACCTGGACGTGCGGCAGCGCGGCGAGCAGGTCGCGCATCTTCTCGGGGGCTGTCGTCCAGGCCGGTGCGTTCGGTACGGCGCTGCCCGAACAGGTCCATCACCAGCACCCGGACGGTGCCCGTGGAAACCAGCTCACGGGCCAGGGCGACGAACCGCTCAGTGCCGTAGTGCGCGTACAGGCGGTGGTTGTAGACGCCGATCACCTCGCCAGTGCTGGGGCCAGGCTGTGCGCTGGCCGGGTCGCGCACCAGGCGCACGTCCCTGGGCGCCGGCACCACCCGCCGAATCTCGCTCACGTCCAGCGTCATCCGTGCGGCGGCGACCGACACCCAGGAGGCAGCCGTGGCGGAATGCACGAGCACGCGATCACAGGCGGCCAGACCGGCAGCGAAGGCGAGCAGCACCGGTCGGCCGAACCCTGCATCGTTCAGGGAGGGGTCCAGCAGGAGCTGGCCGCTGCCGTTGAAGGAGAATGGCAGATAGCGGGAGATCCGGCGAGCAGAGCATCGGATCGGGCCTCCAGCAGGGCCGTGCGGCCGGCCGGTGCCTCCTCGATCTGGTTGGCCACCACCACATCGGGCCGCTCGGCCCGGATCAGCGCGATCAACTCGTCGATGTCGGCCGAGAACCGGGCCCGGTACTTCGTCTCCTGCACCCGGCACGGGCACGTGGATCTCGCCCATGCAAGGCCGATGGGCGGTGCTCTTGACCAACAGGCTCTACTACAGCCGCGACCGCGGACCTCTGACCGACCTCCGCAACTCCTTCCGTGAACTCGCCTTCGGGTGAGGCAATGCGCGGGTGAGCCAGGTGGTCCAACTGACCCTCACGCTGCACCACCCAAAGCTGCTGCTCTGCCAGCGCTCTGCCGTGGCCCGGTCACCTCATGTGCGCCGAAGGCCCCGACCAGGTGGTTGGACGGGGCCTTGTCGAGCGGACTGCTCAGCGCGGGACAGAAGTCGTTCTAACGCCCGCGGCCGACTTTCCCGGGGCGGCCTGTCCAGCAGCTCGGGAGCCAGCAGCCGCTCGGCGAGGGCTCCGAAGGCCAGCCCGAAGGCAGTCCACAGGGTGGCCTGGATGGCCAGGGCCGCCAGGCGGAACTGCCAGAGTAGTGTGGCCGAGAAGTCCTTCGGGACCTCGTTGACGGCCGGCAGGAACGCGTACGACAGCCCGACGGCCACGACGAAGAACGCCCCCGCGGCCACCGTCGCGTTCCAGTTGCCCAGGCGTGGTGCGAGACGTTTGCCGAGGATCAGGGTGGCGATCGCCAGCAGCACGCTGAGCAGCATCATCAGGAAGTACAGGGTGGTGCGCTTGCCGATGGTGTCGGGGTCGCCGACGGACGGCGGGTTGGCGGGGTACTTCGGGAACGGCACGACATACACGGCGATCAAGCCAGCCGCGGCGAGGAGCAGCGCGCTCTCGCGTGGCCCGAAGCGGCCGATCCGGCCGAGCGCGAAGCAGTAAGCGAGGGCGGCGATGCCGCCGAACGCGACCCCGTAGACGAGGACCCCGGTGGCCAGGCCGCCGGTGGACTGCAGCGTGCGGCTGACGACTTCCATGCCGTGTTCGTGGGAGTGCGCCTGTTCGTAGGCGATGGCCGAGTCGACGCGCGGCTCACCGAGGAAGTAGGCGACGACGAGGGCGAGCAAGCCCGCGGCGAGTCCCGCGAGCATGCCACGCACCAGCAGATTTCGGACCGTTGCCGAGTTCGTGGGTCACTGAGCTTCTTCAGCGGTGACTCTCCAGGGTGAGGACGGCCTTGG
>NZ_MQUS01000077.1 GCF_001953885.1 Streptomyces sp. IMTB 2501
CCGCACATCAAGGTCGGCCGGTGCGTCCCGCAGGGCTTCCTCCAGCGCCTCGACGGCCTGCCGCTCGTAAAGGTGCGCCGGCTCGCCGGCGAGCAGGGGATGGCCGGTGGTCGCGTGCGCGGGGCGGCGCCAGACCCGTACGGCCTCCAAGGGCACCCCGCGCAGCACGGCCTCCTCGGTCGCGAACCGTACGGCGGACGAGCCCGCCGGTTTCTCGGCGACGCCGAGGACGATGTGGCCCCGGGTCCCGGTGCGAGCCTGGTTGTCGTGGCTGCCGCGCAGCACGATCACCGGGCAGTGCGCGTGCCCCGCGACTGTGACACCGACGGAGCCGAGAAGCGCCTCCGTGATCCCGCTACGGCCCCGGCAGCCCAGCACCACGGCGAGGGCGGCGCGGCTCTCGCGTACGAGTGCGTACTCGGGTTCCTCGGGCCGCACGTCGGTGGTGACCTGCACATCCGATCGGCGGCGCGCGGCCCGTTCCCGGGCGGTGCCGACGACGTCCTGGGCCATCACCTCCTCCACCGGCTTGTCGAGCTCCTGGGCGAGCAGGGCACCCTCGTAGCGGTCCCAGAGCGAGGCGTACACCAGCCGGAGCGGCGCCCCGTGCAGGGCGGCCTCGTCGGCCGCCCAGTCCACGGCCCGCAGGCTCGGCTCGGAGCCGTCCACCCCGACGACGACCGGAAGATCCGTCATGCTCCTGTTCCTGGTCCTCTTGTCGGACTTCTTGTGGGACTTCTAGTCGCCATGGGTCAGGCGTGCGCGACCACGGCGACGGGCGCGACGACGTGGTGCAGAACGGCGTGCGTGACGTGGCCGATATGGGCACCGAACGGGCTGGTGCGGATACGACGGCCGACCACTGCCAGGGAAGTGTCGCGGGCGGCGTTGACGAGCACCTGCGCAGCGCTGCCGCAGCGGCTCGCCTCGATCACGTCGACGTGCGGGAACTTCTGCCGCCAGGGACGCAGCGCCTCGGTCAGGGCAGTCGCGTGCTGCCGCGAGAGCGTGTCCGAGAGTTCCGCGTCGCCGTAGAAGCGGTAGAAGGCGGTGGGCAGCTCGGGCCAGGCGTGCACGATCCTCAGGGGTGCTTCGCGGCGCGCGGCGGCGTCGAAGGCGAACTCCAGGAGCGTCTCGTCCATGTCGCCTGTGTCGAGTCCGACGACGACGGGCCGGAAGGGGGTCGCTGCCGACGGGATGCCCACGGGGTCGGTCCTGTGTTCGTCGGCGGCCTGCTCACCGGCCCGGACCAGCACCACCGGACGGGTGGCGTGGGTGATGACGGACAGGCTGACCGAACCGACCATGAACCCGTCGATCCCGCCGAGGCCGCGCGAGCCCAGCACCAGCATCTCCGCGGCCTCCGCCGCCTCGGCCAGGGTCTGGGACGGCTCGCCGGTGACCTGATCCGTGATCACCTCGACACCGGGGTGACGCAGCCGAAGGCCCTCTGCGGCCTCGAGCGGCATCCTCTGCGCCCACTCCTCCGCCCAGTTCTGGCTGGTCTCGGTGCCGAGCAGCGGTGCCTGCGCCACAGGCACGGGCGGGAGCTCGAAGACGTGGAGGATCTTCAGCGGCAGGCCGCGCAACTGCGCTTCGCGGGCCGCCCATTCGGCGGCGGCCCGACTTTCGGGCGAGCCGTCGAGACCTACGGTGATGGTTCGGGTCATGGTCTCCACCTCCCGGGGCGAGGGATCCGATACCAGCGTGCTGACACCGCGGTCACGGAGTCAGGGGCCGCAGGTCCCTCTGCGGGGCCGAACGGCCCCGGTGCCCGGAACCTCCCGAGGACGCCCGCCGCGGGGCCGGAACGATCGGCGGAGCGGCAGGGCGCACAGTGTCGAAGTGACGGGTGAGACGCGACACCCGTACGCCGGTGGATGCCGGAAGCGGACCACTGAGGACGGCGCATGGCGGAAGGCGCGGGCAAGCGGGTGCCGGAGAGACGGTTCTCGTCGTCCGGGGTCGGCGCCCTGCTCACGCCCGGGCCGTCCTGGCTGCGGAGGGATCTGCCCGCGGGGGTGACGGTCGCCGCCCATCTCGTGCCGCAGGTCATGGCGTACGCGAGTGGCCGGGCTGCCGCCGGTCGCCGGACTGCGGGCGGTCCTGCCCGCGCTCGGCCATTACACGTTGTTCGGCACCTCACGCCTGCTCTCGGTCGGCCCCGAGTCCACCACCGCGCTGATGACGGCCACGGTGGTGGGTCCCCTCGCCGCAGGCGACCCGGGCCGCTACGCCTCTCAGGCGGCCGCTCTCGACGTCACGGTCGGCCTGCTGGGCCTGGCCGCCAGGGCGGTCCGCCTCGGGTTCCTCGCGGACCTGCTCTCCCGCCCGGTCCTGATCGGCTGTCTCGCCGGGGTCGCCGTGCTCATTGCGGTGGACCAGCTACCCCGGCTCACAGGCATGCCCGCCGGGAGTTCGGAGCCCTTCTCCCAACTTGCCTTCTTCTTCAGCCACTTGCCCCCGGGTTCACCCGGCCACCGCGGCCCTGTCCGCCGCCGTCCTCGGGTTCCTCTTCGCCATGGCCAGTTCCTCCCCGCGCTTCCCGGACCACTGCGCGCGTGGTGCTCGCGACGGCCGCCGTGGGCACGTTCGGTCTCGACAGCCGGTACGGGGCCGCTGTCATCGGCACAGTGCCTTCCGGGCTCCCGCATGATCGACGTCGCCGGCTTTCGCCGTCTCGCCGCCTTCCGGCGCCGGGAACTGTTCCT
>NZ_MQUS01000090.1 GCF_001953885.1 Streptomyces sp. IMTB 2501
GCCGTTGAGGTTGACCGTCTTGTAGGGGCTGACCTTGGCGCAGGTCTTGGCCTGGTCGGCGGTGGAGGCGTGGGCGCCTCCGACGGCGGTCTTGGTGTCCGCGGGCGCGGGCTGGGAGGCGCCGCCGGGGAAGCTGGTGCCGCTGGGCCAGTCGCTGCCGATGACCAGGGTCAGGCCCGTACCGGTGCCCTGCTTCAGATGCGAGCCGGACAGGCCCAGTGCCTTGGCGGCCGTCTGCGCTTCGGCCTGCCGGCCGGCGCCGTAGGTCAGGGTCGTGGTCGTCGCGGGGCTGGGCGCGTTGGCCGTGGTGGTGGCGGTACTGAAGCCCTGGTCGGTCAGCGCGGAGGCGATGGCCGAGGCGCGGCCGGTGACCGCGGTGCCGTTCTCGACCGTGACGGCGATCTGCGAGGCCGGTACCGCCGGGGCGGCGGGCGTGGCGGGTTTCGCGGTCGCCGAGGCCGCCGCGGCCTTCTGCCCGGAACCGGTGGTCAGCGACTGGTCGTTGGCGATGGTCGAGAACAGGGTCCTGGCGCCCGGGCCCACGACCACCCGTTCCTTGTTGTTCGGGTCCGCGGCCGTCTGCATCGTCGTGAACGTCATCCGTTTCGTCGGCACCTTGTTCACGTCCGACGCGAGCGAGATCAGCTTGTTCACGCTGCCCAGGCCGTCGTCCACGGTCAGCGCCCTGGTCGCCGCGTCCGCCAGACCGTACACGGCGGTGGGGTCGGTGAGCGTGCCCGCGCTCTTGAACTTGCGGATCATCGCGCTGAGGAAGATGTGCTGCGAGACCGTACGGCCCAGGTCGCTGCCGTCACCGAAACCGTGCCGGGAGCGGACGAACTCCAGCGCCGCCTCGCCCTTGAGGGTGTGCGAGCCCTGGGACAGCTTCAGATGCGAGTAGGTGTCGTAGACGTCGTCGCTCACACAGACGGGAACACCGCCCACCGCGTCGGACATCTTCACCACACCCGAGAAGTCCAGCTTCACGAAGTGATCGATCGGAATACCGGTGAGCTGGTGGATGGTGGCCACCTGGCAGGCCGGACCGTAGGAGAGAGCGCTGTTGATCTGGCCGTAGTAGCCCGGCGTGGACTGGCCCGACTGGCTGTCCCTGCAGGCCGGGACCTGGGTCATGGTGTCACGCGGGATGCTCATCACCGTCGCGTTGGAACGGTCCGCGGATATGTGGACCACCATCTCGACGTCCGCGTTCCCGTTGCCGGTCTGCACACCGGTCTTCGAACAGCCGCCGCCCAGTTTGCAGTCC
>NZ_MQUS01000072.1 GCF_001953885.1 Streptomyces sp. IMTB 2501
TTGCGGACCAGGTCACCGTGGCTGATGTCGTTGGTCCAGGTGGCACCGCTGTTGGCCTTGCCCGCGAAGGGGCTGCTCTCGGTGGCGGCCTGCGGGGTCCAGGAACCGCTCAGGCTGGTGGCGGTGAACGAGCGGAAGTAGCGCTGCTCATTCGCACCCCGAGCCTCGACGATCATGAGGTACTGGTTCTGGTCCTGGACCTTGTAGACCTGCGGCGCCTCGAACAGGTTCTTCGTCGAATCGCTCATGACCGTCGTGTACGACGAGCCGAAGTTTCCCGGGAAGTTCCCGATCGGCATGCTCGCCCGGTAGATCTTGCCGTTGTCACCGGCGAAGAACAGGTACATGTTCTGGTCGTCGGCGATCAGGGTCTGGTCGATCGGGCCGGTGCCGGAGCCCGGGATGCTGCCGGTGAACAGCGGCTGCGGCGCGGACCAGCCGTTGGGGTTGGTGGGGTCGCTCGACGTGCGGTAGACGAACGGCGACGCGCCCCACTGGTACGCCAGCACCCAGATCTTCTTGGGCGCGAAGTAGAACAGCGTGGGCGCCACCGCGGCCTGGCTCATCCCGGTCTGGCCGGCCGACGCCATGTCCGACCAGTTCGTGAAGGGACTGAAGGCCATCGAGCCGTACGACGATCCCGACACGTTCGACGCGTAGACCAGGTGCTTGCCGTTGTACACCACGTTGGTGAAGTCCTTCAGTGAGACCCACCCGTTCGCCGGCTGCGCCAGCGCACCCGTTGACGTCCACCGGTATGTCGACGGAAGAGCACACGTGCCGCCCATCGGCGCGGCCGTCGAAGTCCTGAAGTTCCAGTGCTGGTTGGCGCCGCCGCCCGAGTCCCCGATCTGGACGGGGGTGCCATTGGCGGTGTGACCGCCGGGGATCTCCAGCGCGCGGCCGCTGGCGACGTTGGTCAGCGTGAAGGAGCCGTCGCTGTTGCGGCCGGCCCGCCAGTGCTGGTTGGCGCCGCCGTTGGAGTCCCAGACCTGCGTCCTGGTCCCGTTGCCCGTCTGGTTGCCCGGCTCGTCCAGTACCCGGCCGCTGGCGACGTTGGTCAGCGTGTAGGAGCCGTCGCTGTTCCGGTCGGCCCGCCACTGCTGGTTGGAGGCACCGCTGGCGTCCCACACCTGGAGCGGGGTGCCATTGCCGTTGTATCCCGCGGGCTCGTCGAGAACGCGTCCGGCGGCCACGTCGGAGAGCGTGTAGACCGTGCCGGAGGTGATGCCCCCGCCCGGCGTGCCGCCGCCGCTGCTGCCGCCCAGGGCAGTGAGCACCGCGTTGTAGGCGGGCTTCTTGTTGCCGCTGCTGTCGAACAGCAGCGGGTTCTCACCGGTTCGCCACGAGTCGCTGTCCCTGATCCCCCACACCGTGATGCCCGTGCAGCGGGCGACGTTCATGCACGCCTGGACGGCGCCTGCGTACGCCGCCGGCGACGCCTGGGCGATGTCGAGTTCGGTGATCTGGACGTCCACCCCGAGCGCGGCGAACTTGGACAGGGTGGTCTGAAAGCTGGCCGGCGGGCCGCCGGCGCCGAAGTGGCTCTGGAAGCCGACGCAGTCGATGGGCACACCGCGGGACTTGAAGTCCTTGACCATCGCGTAGACGCCCTGCGTCTTGGCGTCGGTCCAGTTCTCGATGTTGTAGTCGTTGTAGCAGAGCTTGGCCGGGGGGTCGGCGGCCCGGGCCGTGCGGAACGCCTCCTCGATGAAGCCGTTGCCCAGCACGTCCTGGAAAACCGAGCTGCGGTGCTGACCGCTGCCGCCGTCGGCGAACGCCTCGTTGACCACGTCCCAGGCGTAGATCTTGCCCTTGTAGTGGGTCATCTCGGTGGTGATGTGGTTGTCCATCACACTGCGCAGGGTGTTGGCGTCGGTGATGGACTTGACCCAGCCGGGCAGTTGGGAATGCCAGACCAGGGTGTGCCCGCGCATGCGCTGGCCGTGCGCGGCGGCGTGGCCCACGATCGAGTCGGCCGGGCCGAAGTTGAAGTTCCCGCGGGAGGGTTCGGTGGTGTCCCACTTCATCTCGTTCTCCGGGGTGATCATGTTGAACTCCCGGTCGAGAATGGCGGAGTACGTCGAGTCGCCGAGCCTGCCCGAGGACACCGCCGTACCGACGTAGCGGCCACTGCCGGCCGCTGCACCGGCCAGGGTCGGCGTGCGGGCATTCGGCGTGTGTGCGGCCTGGGCGACCAGGGGTACGGCAGCACCAGCGGCGGCGAGAACCACGGCGGCGACGAGCACGCGGCGGGCAGCCGGACGGCGGCGATGAGAGCGGTTCTGATCTGACAACGGCATGTCCTTCTGGCACAGCGGGCCTTGATCCGGCCCCGGTTACCCGCCAGTTGCCGCCACGCACACAAAGGTTGCCGCGGTCGAGGGAAGAATTTTCACGGCCGCCGTCACCATCCCCACCCTGTTCCACGGCGGCCTGCCGGCCACCGCGAAGGCCACCTACGCCGCTGGGGCCAACGCCGGCCCGGCCGACTGGACCCCGTGCCAGCCGTCGGGTACTCGTTCTCCCATCGAGCTTGTGCGGCAAGGGAACTCGTCCCCTTGCCGCACAGCGGCGTTCACCGGGTCGGGACGAACCCTCCCCGGACCGACGCGGAGCCGCCCGAACCCCGCGCGTCGACGCGGTAGCCGTCGCCCGCGGCGCTGCGCACGCCGCTGGCGTGGTTGAACTGGGCGGCGAACTCATAGCTCCCGGCCGGCACGGTCAGGCCCGGCTTGAGGACCCAGCGGTAGACCAGCGTGCCGTCGGCCTCCTGGGCGGTGACGGTGAAGTCAGCACTCGGCAGGGTCTGCCAGGTGCCGGTGTTCTGCACCCCGCCGGTCTGCACGATCCGCATCTCGATCGTGAGCGAGGTGAGCGGCTGGGTCGTCTTGAGGGCGAGATTGCTCTGCGTCCAGTAGACGGTGCTGTGCGGGTCCACCGAGCCGGCCGACCACAGGGGCCCGTTCTGGCTCTCGCCGGCGGCCGGCGATGGACTGGTGGCCGACGGAGTCGGGCGCGCGCTGCCCGGGGTGGTGGCCGGGGCCGGCGCGACATGGGTGGGGCGGGTCGATGTCGGGTGCGGGGAGCCGGCGGTCGGGGACGGGGTGGCAGGCGTGGTCACGGTGGCCGATGGCGACGAGTGCGCGACGATGGCGGCGATGGCGAGGCCGCCGGTCGCCAGGATGCCGGTGGCGGCGAGCCCGGCGAGCGCGACCCTGGTCCCGGACCTCGCGAACGGCCGCGCGCGGTGACGGACGGCGGGGCCGGCCATGCCGCGTTGCACCCGGGCCAGCATCCTCGCACGGTCGGGCCGGTGGGCCTCGGCGGCCTCGCGCAGCCGACGGGCGATCTCCTCGTTCACCGGTTCCTCCTCCCTGCCACCAGGTCCCCGGCCGCTCGTGCGCCCAGTATCCTTTCCAGCTCGGCCATTCCCTTCGAGGTCTGGCTCTTCACCGTGCCGACCGAGATGCCCAGCGCCACTGCCGTGTCCTTCTCCGACAGGTCGAAGGCGTGCCGCAGCACCACGCAGGCGCGCTTGCGGAACGGCAGCCGGGCGAGCGCCGCGCGGACGTCCAGCACGGCCGCCACGTCCGGTCCCTCGACCTTCTGGGGGCTGCGGGACCAGAAGAGTGTGATCCGGCGTCGCTCGCGCACCGCGCTGCGGATCCGTCCGCGCGCCAGGTTGGCCACCACACCGCGGGCATAGGCGAGCGGGTGGTCGGCCTGCCGCAATCGGTCCCAGCGCTGCCACAGGGCGACCAGGGCATCCGCTGCGAGGTCGTCCGCCGTGTCGGTCTCGCCGGTCAGGAGGTGTGCTAGACGGGCGAGTTCGGCATAGTGGCGTTCGAAGAATTCGTGGAACTCCGCGGACGCGTCATCGAGGACCATCCCCCGGTCGCCCTCTCCTGGCAATGATGGTGCGCGTTAGTTGCGCGTTTAACAACGGGAAGCGCAGCCTAACAGTGCCCAGCCCAGGATTCGAACAGCGGTCGTGCTCGGTTGCGGGCCGGTGAAGGCTGACCGGCGGGCTGGTCAATGCCCGGCGAACTGGACGCCCGTCGGCTGCGCGACGTCCGGCCGCACGGAGATGCCGTCGACGGTCGGCTGCTCCCCGTAGATGTCGGTGCTCCTGAGCGCCCCGCCGCAGCCGGTGCCATCGGCGGACAGGAAGTAGTCGAGTCGGTCCGGGGCAGTTGCCGCCAGCCGCCGGCGGCCCGCACCTCCAGCGCGGCCACCGGGTTCCGGTGGCCGATAACCTGGATCCCGCACCACCACTTGGTGGACCCGGTCTTGTACCGGATGGCGATCCTGCCCGGCAGGTCCGGGCTCAGCAGCGACCAGGTGATCGGGAGCCGGCCCACCGACAGGTCGGCGAGCCGGGGGAACGCCTGTCGGCTGAGGTCGAGTTGCCCCGGCGCGCAGGGCCACGGGCATTCGTTGACGATCCGTACCGTGGCCCCGCTGGCCGCGCGGACCAGCACGTAGGCTCCGCACGCCTTGACCGACTCATGGTCGGTGACGTTCATCGCTGCGATCATCAGGTTGTCGGACGACCCGTACAGGCAGGCGCCGCTGCCGTCGCCAGCGACGTAGGCGGTGCCGACCCCCTGGTAGCTGACGGCTGGTTTGATCCGTGCGGTCAGGGCCGCTGCCCTGGAGCTCGCGGGCGCGGTACTGGTGGCCGAGGCCGTCGCAGTGGCCGGACAACGGCATGGGCACGGCACCCACCTCCGTCAACGGCGAGGCCGACTACCAGGACGAGGGCGTACTCTCCAGCGGAAGCTGCCACGGCGGGAGTTGTGAACCCTCCCGCGAGACACCCTTCCCCACCTACTGGGGCGTCCGCTCGCTGACCGCACTGGCCCGGCCCGGCGACACCATGGTCAAGGCGTCCTCGGGCAACCCGTCGGTCGCCGTGCACGCGGTACGCGCCGACAACGGCGGCCTGAACGTCATGCTGATCAACAAGAACCCGCAGAACGCGGCACAGGTGTCACTCTCCTACACCGGATACACCCCGGCCCCGGGAACGGTCACAACCGTTTCGTACGCCAAGGGCGACACCGCCCGGACAACGGCGACGCGGGGAACAGCGACCGCACAGACGCTGCCCCCGTACTCGATCACGACGCTCCGGCTGAAGCCCTCGTCGGCGACCGCCGGCAATGGCATCCCGTCTCCTGCCTCCACGCCGACCGCCGCCACACCGACGCCCGCTGCGCCGGTTGCCTCTGCCGCAGGCACGGTCGGCCCCCGTGCGCAGGCGAAGGCGGCCGGCGCACCCCTCGGCCGGCCGGCCGAGAACGGCACGGCCGGCGGCCTGGCTTCCACAGGGATGAGCAACGCTGTCACCTACAGCGCCGCCGGCGGCCTGCTGGCCATCGCTGCCGGCTGCGTGCTGGTACTTCGCGTACGCCGCGGCAGGACTTCGCACGGCAGGTGAACCCGCGCCAGCGGCCCACGGTCGGCTAACGGCCTTGGGGGCAATCGGGGGGCGGGGCACGATGGCCCGGGGGTAACGGGACGGGGCAGCACGGTCCAGGGCACGAGTCACATCTCCCGATCGTGCCGCCCCCCCACTGACAGTTCCGTCAGCCCTGTTCAACTTGCCGGGCAATGCTCAGCGGGCGGCCAGCACCAGCGCCAATCCGATCAGCGCGGGAACAGTCTGCACGAAGACGATCTTTCGGCCGGCCGTGGCGCCACCGTACGCGCCGGCCACGGCCACGCACAGCAGGAAGAACACCTTCGCCTGGAAACCCACCGGATCGGATGCCACCGCACCCCACACCAGGCCGGCGGCGAGGAAGCCGTTGTACAGCCCTTGATTGGCCGCGAGTGCCTTCGTCCCGGAGGCGAACTCGGCACTGGTCCCGAAGGCTGCCCGGGCCCTGGAGCCGGTCCACAGGAACATCTCCAGGACCAGGATGTAGACGTGCAGAGCGGCGATGAGCAGTACCACGGCGGTTGCAATGATTGACATGAGAAACAGGTTCACACGACGCTCCCGCACTGTGCTCGGCACCCGACGTGTCGCTACGCAGCGCTGCCCTCGGGCAGGGCCGCGGGCCACAACCTCGTGCAGGGCGAGCAGGTGGGCGCGGCGGGTTTCTCCGCCGACGGCTCGCTGCTCGCGGTCAGCGACCAGACGGGCCGGGTCGCGCTGTGGGACGGGAACGTCCGCCGACGCGCCGGTGTGCTGCGCAACGTCTTCCCGGCACCGCTCGGCAAGACCCCGGAAACGGTGAGCGCGGTGGCCGCGTGCCCCGACGGCCGGACCCTGGCCGTGGGCGGCGACACCGGCAGCCTGCAGCTGTGGGACGTGGCGACCCGCCAGCTCCTCGGCCCCGCTGACCACACCTGGCGACGGCATCGACTCCCTGGCTTTCTCACCCGACGGCACGACCCTGTACGCGGGCAGCCCGCACGTCCCGCTCCAGCAGTACGCCGTCGACGCAGGGCAGGCGGTCGAGCAGGTCTGCGCCCGCGCGGCCGCCGACCTGACGCGGGAGCAGTGGTGGACATATGCGCCGGGAGCGGACTATCGGCGGGTCTGCGGGATCAGCCGGGGAGCTGGGGGCTGATCCGCCGGGCCAGGGGTGCCAGATGGTCGTCACCCTGCGCCCCCTCTCGCCGGAAGTCCTGAGCGTGCTCGACGCCCGGAGTTCGGTGGGCTGGGAGACTCGCGCCAGCGAGCATCCACTCACCGCCGACGACGACCCCAAAAGCCACGCCGGCACGGTCATCGGCGTCCTGGGCGGCCACGAGGGCGGCGGCGACCAGGACGAGGACTGAGCCCAGTTCATCCGCACCCCGCTCACGGCGAAGGACCCCGGCAGCGAAGCGTGCTGGGGAGGGGGCAGGGTCTGTATCCAATTGCTATCAAGCCGGGGGTGCGACACTTGGTGCCTTCAACTCCGGAAGCCATGAAGAGATCGATGCCACACATCTTGTCAAATATTAAACTGACTTCTAGAGTCCGGCGTTAAAGGGAGCGTGGGACCGCTCCCCCGCCTCATGTCATCCGAGCGATGGAACCGCGATGTCATCTGCACTTCTCAGGCCGGGACGCCTGATAGTTACCGCCCTGGCGGCGCTGTCACTGCTTCTCCTGGGGCAGCCGCAAGCCCACGCGGCGTCCTGGGGAGCCCCCCAGACCATCAACTCGTGGAACACCATCAACGGACGGTGGACCGCCAACAACGAGCTGGAGACCTACACCCCCGACTGCGTCTGGTACGAGGGCAACACCCTCGTCGTCAAGACCTACAGGTCGGGCAGCACGTACTACTCGGGCCGCGTGGAGTCCAAGGCACTCTATGGCTACGGCACTTACAGCTTCACCGCGAGCATGCCCAACGGCCAGGGCCTCCTGCCTGCGGTATGGGCGGCCTACCTGAATCCGTGGCTGCCCGAGTTCGACGCCGCCGAAATCGTCGGCCAGAACCCGAACACCGTCTACCAGACCTCCCACGACTCCAACAACGCCCAGACCCAGTTCTCGAAGACAAATTCTGCGGGCTGGACCAACGCGTACCACACGTACTCGTTCACCTGGTGGCCCGATCACATCGACTTCGCCGTGGACGGCACCATCACCGGCACCAAGTGGTACACCACTGCCCCGGGTGTCGGGATGCACTTCATCGTCAACACCGCGGTCGGCGGCGACTGGCCGGGCAACCCCAACGACTCGACATGGGCCACAGCAGACGGCGCGAGGTACCTGAAGGTCTCCTCGATCACGTACACCCCGTACCAACCGTAAGGGATCCGCTTCAGGACCCGAACTCGGAGGATTCCCGGGACCGTTCTGGCCGACCTGCTCGCCTGGCACCAGCGCCTGGTGAAGAAGAAGTGGGCCCAGCCGCCCCTTCCAGGCCGCCCGCTGCCGCCCGACGAGCTTGGAGACCTGATCGTCCGACTCGGCAGCGGGAACCCTCAGCGAGGGTTCCGTCGCGTACACGACGAACTGCACCGACTCGCTCACAAGATCAGCCCGGCCACGGCGCGCCGCGTCCTGCATGCCGCCGGAATCAGCCCGACGCCACGCCGCCACCCGGCACGCAGCGAGTGGGCCGCGTTCCCCAAGACCCAGACCAGCGGATCGCTGACCACTGACTTCTTCCACGTCGACACCATCGCGCTGCATCGGCTGTACGTTCTGCTCGTGATGGAAGCGCGCACTCCCACCGTGCACATCCTGGGCGTCACCACGCACCCCACCGCCGCACGGGCGACCCAGCAGGCCCGACAACTGCTGTGGCAGCTCGGCAACCGCGCCGCTGACTTCACGCACCTCGTCCGGGATCAGGACGCGAAGTCCACCAATGCTTTCGACGCCGTCTACGCCAGCGAGGACGTTGCCGTGGCGAAAATCCCTCC
>NZ_MQUS01000073.1 GCF_001953885.1 Streptomyces sp. IMTB 2501
GGCATCCACGCGGGCGGAGACATACCCACCGTCCACGCCGGCGGAGACCACCTCCCCAGCGCCAGCAGCCTGGGCGACCACCACCTCCCGGGCGGCAGCGCCGACCACCTGCCGGGCGGAGGCGTCCACGAGCACGGCACGGGTCCCTCAGCCAGCCACGAACCGCCGAGCGGCCACACGGGCGGTCATACGGACGGCCCCGGCGGGACGGAGCATGACCAGACCACGGGTGGCCATCATCAGGGCGATGCGGGCGGGCACGGCCATGACCCGGCAGCCGGAGGCTCCCACGAGGCGCACAGCTCCGGCCATGCACCGGCGGGCAGTTCATCCGAGGCTGGTCACGATCTCCCCGGACACGGACAGACAGACCTGCCGGGCGGTGGGCACTCAGGTGACCGTCCCATCGACGACATACAGGCTGATCGGTATGGCGTGGGCGACCATGCCTCTCACCCTCCGTCAGAGCCCATGCGCCCCGAGCAGGAGTCAGCGCTCTCAGAGGCGTTGACCCGGGAAAAGATGAGCCCTGAGGACCAGGCCAAGGTTCTGCGTACCTTGCGGAAGGAGCCCTACGGCGCAGACGTGGCCGATCTGATCTCTCGGGGTCATCTCAGTGACGTGAAGAACTACGACGAGATACTCAAGATGTGCAAGCAGGCCAGCAGGGGCGATCAGAAGGGCATGGTCCCCGCTGCCTACATGGCGCTGAGTCATGCGACGGATCTGCAGAGCAAGGGCTTCACTCACCTGGCGTTTGAGCTGAAGGACGATGTGACCGGGCTCGATCTGGACGTCACCACTCTCCACCCCGATGGCACGCCGCACTATGGCTATCAGTTGAAGGATGTCGACAACATCGCAGGCATCAGAGGAGCGGCAAAGAGTGCTGCCAAACAGCTCCTGCCTGATCTCACGGGTGCCAAAAAGCTTGCGATCCTCGACGTCCATCAGCCGATGGCGGAGCTCAACGCCAAGATGTTCAGGGAGGTAGAATTCCAGGCTCGGAGGACTGGGGCCACGTTCCACCTCCGCTTCCATGATGGATCTGTCAGCGTACCGGCCAACGGCCATCCCTTGTTCCCGTGAGGTAGTGATGTCGACGTTGAAGCGTGCCCCGCGTCCGTGCGGTACATGGTTCTGGGATCTGGAAGATTTCGCCCCCGCAGGGCTGGATTCCGCGCTGGTGACAGCGTCGCGCATGGCCGAGGTATTGCTGAAGCAGGATCTCTTGCTGCCGCAACAGCTGGAATACGGTTGGTTTGTCTACGGATCGGGAGGCATCAATATCAGGACAACGCTGGCGCTCACAGTTCCGCTGAGCGATGCCAGTCTTCCTGATCGGGTTCGTGCAAGTAGGCCTGTCGGCTTCTCGGACGCGGAGGTTGACGACCTGTACGTGACGGGACCGGGACATTGGCTCGATGCTGTGGGGGAGTCGCACCGTGAGCCCCGCCTTGTCGAGTTGTCCGTCTCCCCTGCCCCGGTCGGTCTCTCTGCGGAACTCGCGGTCTATCACGACATCTGGGCGTGGTTTGATTTTTCGGGCCGTCCGCATCCGGATGTGCATCGCCGCAATGCACCCAGGCTTGCGGCGGCGCTCAAGGATCTCAATGAGCTCTTTGGCGTAGACGGCGAGCCCGGGGAGCCCACGATCTTTGGTGCCGCAGCGAAACTGGGTGTAGCCACCCCTGAGCCGTATGACGACGGATTGGGGCCTGATGTGACGGATAGCCTCTGAATTGCGTGAAGCCCTGTGGATGAGGAAGAACGGTGAACCGGCGCGGCTGTGAGGCGCCACCACTGCTTTCAAGGAAGAGTCCGTCGATACTCCCCGAAGAGCAGGAACAGCAGCCGGTTCCAACGGAGTCATAGAAGGTCCCGGTTCCGCCCGCGCTGCACGTCATCCACACGTACGGCAGGCTCAGGCTGCCGCAACCGGATACGCCCGGGGTCGCGTGGGTCATGGAGCCGACCGTGGGCTACGACGGAGACGCGGCTGCCGTCATGGAGTTGGCCGCGGGACTCGGGACGGCTCTGCTCCCTGTGCGACGCGTTCTCGCGGTTCTTGCGAGGGCTGCCGGATCCCGACACGGAGGACTACTTCGTCTGAATCGTTGCCCTCGATCCGCAGGGCCAGGCGCAGCGTGACGCCCCTGCTGTCACACCCCACCGGTACCGTCGGATCATGGCTCAACAGGCGGGGACCCCCACGAGCGGTGAGCGGCGGACGGCCGTGCTCGAAGGTGTGCTGGAGAGGATCACGTACGCCAACGAGGAGAACGGATATACGGTCGCCCGGGTCGACACCGGCAGAGGCGCCGGCGATCTTCTCACGGTCGTCGGTGCTCTGCTCGGTGCCCAGGTCGGGGAATCGCTGCGCATGGAGGGCCGTTGGGGCTCGCACCCCCAGTACGGCAAGCAGTTCCACGTCGAGAACTACACGACCGTCCTGCCCGCCACCGTCCAGGGCATCCGGCGGTACCTGGGGTCCGGGCTGGTCAAGGGGATCGGGCCCGTCTTCGCCGATCGCATCACGCAGCACTTCGGCACCGACACCCTCCGCATCATCGAAGAGGAGCCCAAGCGGCTCATCGAGGTCCCCGGTCTAGGCCCCAAGCGGACCAAGAAGATCGCCGACGCCTGGGAGGAGCAGAAGGCGATCAAGGAGGTCATGCTCTTCCTCCAGACCGTCGAGGTGTCGACGTCCATCGCCGTGCGGATCTACAAGAAGTACGGGGATGCTTCGATCTCCGTCGTCAAGAACCATCCCTATCGGCTCGCCGCCGACGTCTGGGGCATCGGCTTTCTCACCGCCGACAAGATCGCCCAGTCCGTGGGGATTCCGCACGACAGCCCGGAGCGGGTCAAGGCCGGTCTGCAGTACGCGCTGTCCCAGTCCGCCGACCAAGGGCACTGTTTTCTGCCGGAGGAGCGGCTGATCTCCGATGCTGTGAAGCTGCTCGCCGTCGACACCGGCCTTGTCATCGAGTGCCTCGCCGAGCTGGCCCAGCCAGGAGAGGACGGCGAGGACCCGGGCGTCGTAAGGGAGAAGGTGCCGGGCCCGGACGGTGGTGACTCCGAACCCGTCACCGCCGTGTATCTCGTTCCTTTCCACCGGGCCGAAATCGCCCTCTCCTCCCAGCTCCTCCGCCTCCTTCGCACGGACCAGGACCGTATGCCGGCCTTCCAGGACGTCGGCTGGGACAAGGCCCTCGGCTGGCTGAAAACGCGTACCGGGGCAGATCTCGCGCCCGAGCAGGAGGCCGCCGTACGGCTCGCGCTCACCCAGAAGGTCGCCGTGCTCACCGGCGGGCCCGGCTGTGGCAAGTCCTTCACGGTGCGGTCGATCGTGGAGCTGGCCCGTGCCAAGCGGGCCAAGGTGCTGCTTGCCGCGCCGACCGGACGTGCCGCCAAGCGCCTCGCCGAGCTGACCGGGGCGGAAGCCTCCACCGTCCATCGGCTGCTGGAGCTGAAGCCCGGTGGGGATGCCGCCTATGACCGGGATCGGCCGCTCGATGCCGATCTCGTCGTCGTGGACGAAGCCTCCATGCTGGATCTGCTCCTCGCCAACAAGCTCGTCAAGGCCGTACCGCCGGGGGCCCATATCCTCTTCGTCGGGGATGTCGACCAGCTGCCCAGCGTCGGCGCCGGCGAAGTGCTGCGCGATCTGCTCGCCGACGGGAGCCCCATTCCCGCCGTCCGGCTCACCCGGGTGTTCCGGCAGGCCCAGCAGTCCGGCGTCGTCACCAACGCGCACCGGATCAACGCGGGGCAGCATCCGCTCACCGACGGGCTGAAGGACTTCTTTCTCTTTGTGGAGGACGACACGGAGGAGGCCGGGCGGCTCACCGTGGACGTGGCGGCTCACCGGATTCCGGCCAGGTTCGGGCTGGATCCGCGGCGGGATGTGCAGGTGCTGGCGCCGATGCACCGGGGGCCGGCCGGGGCGGGCACCCTCAATGGGCTGCTCCAGCAGGCCATCACCCCGGGCCGTCCCGATCTGCCCGAGAAGCGGTTCGGTGGCCGGGTCTTCCGGGTCGGCGACAAGGTCACCCAGATTCGCAACAATTACGAAAAAGGGAAGAACGGTGTGTTCAACGGCACCGTCGGCGTCGTCACGTCGCTCGATCCGGTCGACCAGCGCCTGACGGTGCTGACGGACGAGGACGAGGAGGTTCCGTATGAATTCGACGAACTGGACGAACTGGCCCATGCGTACGCGGTGACCATCCACCGTTCGCAGGGGAGTGAATATCCCGCCGTCGTGATCCCCGTCACCACTGGCGCATGGATGATGTTGCAGCGGAACCTGCTGTACACGGCGGTGACACGGGCGAAACGGCTGGTTGTCCTCGTCGGTTCACGCAAGGCGATCGGACAGGCGGTGCGCACGGTGTCCGCGGGACGGCGTTGCGCGGCACTGGACTTCCGGCTGCACGGCTCCTGACCTGCCGCTGGGCAGGCGCAGCGACCTGCATCACAAAAAATGATCGATCAAATGAGTCGTGAAGGTCACAGAGCACTTCCAGATGCCGTTCGGAGGGGGCAGGATGGGCAAGTTGGCGGCACTGAGTGCCGCCAATGGGCCCAATGGTCGACCCCGAGTGCACTCTCCTGAGCCAAATGGGGGATGGTAGAGACAGTCAGGGCACCTCGAAGATGAGGCACTACGTCGGTGAGGGAAGACGTGAGCGACAACTCTGTAGTACTGCGGTACGGCGACGGCGAGTACACCTACCCGGTGGTCGACAGCACCGTCGGCGACAAGGGCTTCGACATCGGGAAGCTCCGCACCCAGACCGGGCTGGTGACTCTGGACAGCGGGTACGGCAACACGGCCGCCTATAAATCCGCTGTCACCTACCTCGACGGCGAGGCGGGCATCCTCCGCTACCGCGGCTACCCCATCGAGCAGCTGGCCGAGCGCTCCACCTTCCTCGAGGTGGCGTACCTGCTGATCAACGGCGAGCTGCCCACCGTCGACGAGCTGGCCACTTTCAAGAACGAGATCACGCGGCACACGTTGCTGCACGAGGACGTCAAGAACTTCTACAAGGGCTTCCCGCGCGACGCCCACCCGATGGCCATGCTGTCCTCGGTCGTCTCGGCGCTGTCCACCTTCTACCAGGACAGCCACAACCCGCACGACGAGAAGCAGCGCGACCTCTCCACGATCCGGCTGCTCGCGAAGCTCCCGACGATCGCGGCGTACGCGTACAAGAAGTCGATCGGCCACCCGTTCGTCTACCCGCGCAACGACCTCGGCTACGTCGAGAACTTCCTGCGTATGACCTTCTCGGTCCCGGCGCAGGAGTACGACCTCGACCCGGTCGTCGTCGCCGCGCTCGACAAGCTGCTCATCCTGCACGCCGACCACGAGCAGAACTGCTCGACGTCGACGGTCCGCCTGGTGGGTTCGTCGCAGGCGAACATGTTCGCCTCGATCTCGGCCGGCATCAGCGCCCTGTGGGGCCCGCTGCACGGTGGCGCCAACCAGTCCGTGCTGGAGATGCTTGAGGGCATCCGCGACTCCGGCTCCGACGTCGACACCTTCATCCGCAAGGTGAAGAACAAGGAGGACGGCGTCCGTCTGATGGGCTTCGGCCACCGGGTCTACAAGAACTTCGACCCGCGCGCCAAGATCATCAAGGCCGCCGCGCACGATGTGCTCTCCGCGCTGGGCAAGGAGGACGAGCTCCTCGACATCGCCCTGAAGCTGGAGGAGCACGCGCTCTCCGACGACTACTTCGTCGAGCGCAAGCTGTACCCGAACGTCGACTTCTACACCGGTCTGATCTACCGGTCCATGGGCTTCCCGACCGAGATGTTCACGGTCCTGTTCGCCCTTGGCCGGCTGCCGGGCTGGATCGCCCAGTGGACCGAGATGATCAAGGAGCCGGGCTCCCGCATCGGCCGCCCGCGCCAGATCTACACGGGCGTCGTCGAGCGCGACTTCGTGCCGGTCGAGGAGCGCTGAACGGCGCACTGAGCGACAGGGTCTGCCTGGGTGGCGGGCCCTGAATCGGTGCCGACAAGCGAACATCGGTGCCGACAAGCGAAAAGAAGGAAGGCGCCCTGGTGCGCCGGTCCCCCCACGGGCCGACGACCAGGGCGCCTTCCCATGTCCCGGTGCGGATTCCCCCCACGGGATCCGGCCGGGCGCTCGGAGAGGACAGCGCCTGAATCGCTGTCGGTGAGCAGAATGAGCAAAACTCGCCCTGCTCCAGTGACGCGGTGCGATCTGCCGGGACAACGCACGCTGGGAGGGCCGCTCAAAGCTTCCCGGTGTGCGTGCCCCGGCAACGCATCTCTGAGGAAGTCCCCCAAGACATCCCCAGATGCCGGCTGACGCCCCCCAAGACGCCGAACCGACATCGCCAACTTAGACCTTCGAACCCCTTCGATGGTTACGTTCGCATCACTGTGATCTGCGTCTCTTGCATATGTCCGTTAGGTGCGCAAGAGCCCCGATCAACGATCGGGGCCCAAGCGTAAGGAAGATGCGCGAGCCTTGTGAAGAGCTTATGTGAGGCTCGCGCCGGACTCTAGAGGGTCTCTTACTTCGGCTTGCGTGAACCGCCGGTAACCCGGCAGGACTTCAGCGGAATCGACGCAGCCGCAGGCTGTTGGTCACCACGAACACCGAGGAGAAGGCCATGGCCGCCCCGGCGATCATCGGGTTGAGCAGCCCGGCGGCGGCCAGCGGCAGCGCTGCCACGTTGTAGCCGAAGGCCCACACCAGGTTGCCCTTGATGGTGGCCAGCGTGCGCCGGGACAGCCGGATGGCGTCTGCCGCGACCCGCAGGTCACCGCGGACCAGGGTCAGGTCGCCCGCCTCGATGGCCGCGTCCGTGCCGGTGCCCATAGCCAGGCCCAGGTCGGCGGTGGCGAGCGCGGCCGCGTCGTTGACGCCGTCGCCGACCATGGCCACGGTCCGCCCCTCGCGCTGCAGCCGTCGTACGACGTCCACCTTGTCCTCGGGGAGCACCTCGGCGAACACGTCCCCGGAGCCGATGCCGACCGTGTGCGCGACCGCCTCGGCGACCGTGCGGTTGTCCCCGGTGAGCAGCACCGGCCGCAGGCCCAGCGCGCGCAGTCCGGCCACCGCCTCGGCGCTGGTCGCCTTGACCGCGTCGGCGACGGCGAGGACCCCGCGGGCCCGCCCGTCCCAGCCGGCCACGACGGCCGTACGGCCCTGCTGCTCGGCCTCACGGGCCGCCCGGGCCAACTCCTGAGGCAGCACGTCGTAGAGGCGCCCCACGGCCACCTCGCGGCCGCTCACCCGCCCGCGTACGCCCTGCCCGGGGACGTTCTCGAAGTGCTCGACCGCGGGGAGTGCTCCGGCGCGTTCCTCGGCGCCGGCGGCGATCGCGCGGGCGACCGGGTGTTCGGAGGCGTGCTCCAGGGCGCCGGCGAGCCGCAGCAGCTCCTTCTCGTCCTCGCCCTCGGCGACGTACACCGCCTGGAGGGTCATCCGTCCGGTGGTGACGGTGCCGGTCTTGTCGAGGACGACGGTGTCGACGCGGCGCGTGGACTCCAGTACCTCGGGGCCCTTGATGAGGATGCCGAGCTGGGCGCCGCGCCCGGTGCCGACCATCAGCGCGGTCGGTGTGGCGAGGCCGAGCGCGCAGGGGCAGGCGATGATCAGGACGGCGACGGCGGCCGTGAACGCGGCGACCGTGTCGCCGGTGACGCCCAGCCAG
>NZ_MQUS01000071.1 GCF_001953885.1 Streptomyces sp. IMTB 2501
CCACTCCAGGCGATGGCGGTGCTGCTGGCGGCCGCCGCGTGCACTTACATGATCACCGGATCCCACGCCCCTGCTCGTCCCCGGGTCGCGGCACCCTCGCTGATCGGCGAGACGATGAACGAAGCCCGGTCGAGCGCCCAGGCCGTCGGCGTACGCGTCCAGCCCATCCGACACCGAGCGTGCCCTCACCCCGGCACGCCCGTCGGCCGAGTATGCGAGCAGACACCTTCGCCCGGCAGCCAGGTGCCACGTCACGCCATCCTGCGGGTCACCCTGTCTCCCGGCACACCTCATCAGAGGTAGGGCTTCCCTTGCGCCACCACGACCGTATCGTCAGTGGTCAACTCACCCTCGGACACTCGTAGTAACGATACGGATGCGAGGGCCTTGACCTAACGATCGCGGTCCTCGTTGTGTTGTCGTTGGTGATCGTGATGCCCAAGGCCTCGTAGAGGGTTTCTTGCTTGTCGGCCTCGGCGGCTCGGATGCGTCGTGCGATGTTGACGAGTCTCTCGGTGATCTACCGGATCTGGTCGGGGTGAGGGGCTCTTCCTTCTTCCGTTTTGGTCGTCCGCGTACACGTCCCGGTGCAGATCCCGGGCCTCAGTGAGGCGTTGTCGCTGGGCACGGATCCTCCGTGCGGAGCAGGGCGTGCAACTGGTCGGTGAGGACGGCCGGATACCGCCGGGAGGCGGTGCTGAGGGGGACGCACCAAGTGCTCCGCTCCGCGGCCTCCCTTGCCCGCGCCTGTGCTTGCTGGGCCCGCTCCTGCTCACGCCGTCGGCTGTGCTCGGCCGCACGCTGGGCGAACAGGGGCGACAGCAAGGTTCCGACCACCCCGACGACTGCCACGATCGGCGCACCCGCACTGTTGACGTCCATCGTCCCGACCCCGGTGTCGCCGCACACCTCCAGCGAACCGGAGTCGTACCCCTTCGGGGAACGCCACGATCGAGGGCCGCCCGGCCTTCGCCGGGGCCCCGCCCGAGTGGCTCGCGTCGCGACTGACCGCCGTGATCCGGCTTCCGGCCACGGGGACGGAACTCGCTCGTCGACGGTCCCGGTCACGGTCAGGCGTCGGGGAGGAGTACCAGTCGCCTGCCGTGGAGTTCACCGAGCTCCATGCGGCGGTGGGCTTCGGCGGCGGCGCTCAGGGGGAGGCGTTCGAGTGTGCGGGGCCGGAGTCGGCCGTTCGCCAAGAGGCGGTTGATGGTGACGGCGGCCTCGGCGAGTTCGTTGGAGGTGGCGTGGGAGATGACGAAGCCGACGACCGAGCAATCCTTCATGTAGAGGCGACGCGCCGGCAGTACGGGGTCCGCCTGCTTCACGGCCAGGAGGACGATACGGCCGCGCGGCGCGAGAAGCTCGACCGCGGTCGCGAGGTCGTTCTGTCCGGAGGTGTCCAGGTACGCGTCCACCCCGCGGGGACAGGTGTCGCGGAGCAGCGCGGCGAGCTTCGGGTGCCGGTAGTCGAAGGCTTCCGCGGCTCCCAGCGAGCGGCAGTGATCGAGGTCTTGGACGGCGGCGGTGGCGATGACACGGGCACCGGCTTCGGCCGCCAGCATCACCAGGGCGCTGCCGACGTTCCCTGCCGCCCCGGCCACCAGCACCGTCTCGCCGGCCATGACCCGGCCATGGGTGAACAGCCCGAGGTAGGCGGTGGCGGCCGGATGGACCATGGACACCGCTTCGGCGGGATCCACCCCCGCGGGAAGGTGGTAGAGCCGGTCGGCTGCCACCACGGCCCGCTCCGCCGCCGCGCCCTGCCGCCCGCCGTGCCCGAGGCTGTTGGACCATACCCGGTCGCCGACCGCGAAACCCGGTGCGCCAGGCCCCGCCGCGGCCACCGTGCCGACCAGGTCCCGGCTGATCACCAGCGGGAAGGCGACGGGTGTCCGGAAGATGCCCGCACGGAGCAAGGTGTCCACAGGGTTGACGGTAGTGGCCGTGACATTGACCAGGACGTCGGTCGGACCGGGGGCGGGCAGGGGCAGTTCGCCGTACTGGATGCTCTCCGGCGGACCGAGTGTCTCGATGAAGGCTGCACGCATGATCGGCGAGTCTTCCACCGGCGTGGAGCGCCGCAACACCCCTAATCTCAACCCCTATTCCGCGTTTCACCCCGTGCCGGACTGTTCCTGTCGTTGTCTCGGGATTCGGTTCGCCAGCTCCCGTCCGGGCCGGCCGAAGTGGCCGGATCTCCGGGGTTTGGGGGGCGATCCGCGCGACCGTCGGCGAGTTGACCGCGCGGCAGATTGACCTCCTGGACGCACCACTTCTACGTTGTCGCTCGTGGGTTCCGACATCACCCGTTTGCATCATGTTGGTCACGTAGTCAGGGACATGGCCGAGGGGCTCGCTCTCTACCGGCGCCTGGGCTTTGTGATGGAGCCGCCCAGCTATCCCGCGATGGCACCTCGAAGGGGCGCCGTTCCCAGGCCGTTCGGCGTGGTGAACACCCATGCCCATTTCGCGCACAACTTCGTCGAGCTCGCCACCTGCGTGCAGGACGGTGACGTCGACCGCATCCCGGGCGCGAAGCTCGTCCCGTTGCAGGCGCCGGCCGGGATGCTGCCGGAGCTCGTGGAGCGGATCGGCAACGCCGGCACCAATCTGGCGGTGTGTCTGGACCGCTTCGAAGGCCTGCACATCCTGATGTTCTCCTCGCCCGACATCGATGCCGCCGCCACGCGACTGACAGCGGCCGGAGTGGGTCACGGCGGGGTCAGCACCGTGCGGCGCCGTGTGGAGACCACGGGCCGTCCCCTGAGGGAACCCGTCCGCTGCCTGGAGATCGACAGCGATCGCCCCGGGGCCAGGCCGGGCTGCGTGGCGGAGGGCCGGGTCGGCGTCGCCGCGGATCTCTCCCCGCAAGCCCAGGACGCCCGACGGCCGGACCACCCCAACGGTGCAGTCGATCTCATCGAGGCCATGCTCTGCGTCGCGGATGCCGAACTCGCCGCGGTAGGAGCCCGGTACGAGCGTTACCTCGGCCGGCCGGCGCGCTGTGAGGGGCCGACGCGGGTACTCGACCTCCACGGCGCGCGGCTGGTCCTCCTGCCGGACAGCAGCCTCGCAGCGCTCCTGCCGGGCGAGCACCCGGCCGCGCTGCCCGCCTTCGTCGCCTACACGGTCGCCGTGCGCGACATCGCCGCCACCCGGGACTTCCTGCGGCGAAACGGAGTCCCGCTGCGCCGGACGACGCCGGGTGACCTCTTCGTGTCGAGCACGGCTGCCCTGGGCGCCGCGATCGTCTTCCGCGGGGTCACCTGATGCCGCCGAGGCAGCGGTCCTCGGTGGTCGTCACGACCCCAGCGCTCGGTCGACGAGCGGTCCGGCCGCGCCGGTGTACTGCGCCGGGTCGCAGAGACGCGCCATATCACCGGCGTCCACCAGCCCTTGGAGTTCCGGGGCGGAGCCGAGCACTTCCTCCAGCGGCCGGCCGCGGGAGGCCGCCGTCGCGGATGCCTCGGTGAGCAACCGCCGGGCAGCCGTACGGCCGAGCAGGGGGGTGAGCGCCGCGGTGACCCGTTCCGAGACGACCTGGCCGTTCGTCAGCCCGAGGTTGGCCTTCATCTGTTCCGGGCGCACCTCCAGCCCCTCGGCCAGCTCCAGCGCGGTGTGGGCCGCACCGCCGACCAGCCGCAGGCACTCGCGCAGCAGTGACCACTCCGCATGCCAGACGCCCGCGGAGCGCTCGTCCTCACAGACCAGGCACTGTGTCAACCCCGTCGCGATCACCGGGACCTGGAGTGATGCGCTACGGATCAGTGTGGCCAGGACGGGATTCCGCTTGTGCGGCATGGCGGAGGAACCTCCGCGGCCCGCGGTGGCGGGCTCGGCCACCTCGCGGACCTCGGTCCGGGCCAGCGACTGCACATCGACCGCGATCTTGCCGAGTGCGCCGGCGGTGAAGCCCAGTGCCGCCGCCAGATCAGCGATCGGAGTGCGCAGAGTGTGCCAGGGCAGCTGCGGGCGGCACAGCCCGGTCTCGGCGGCGAAAGCATCGACCAGCCGATCGAGGTAGCCTCCGGGGTCGGCGCCCACCGCGCCATCGATCCTGGCGTACTCCAGGTAGCCGGCCAGCGTTCCGGCGGCTCCGCCGAGCGAAACCGGCAGGCCGCCATCCAGTACCGCGGCCAGCCGCTGCTCGGCCTCCAGGACCAAGTGGCGCCACCCGGCGGCCTTGAGCCCGAACGTCGTCGGGACCGCGTGCAGCGCCAGGGTACGCCCGGCCAGCACGGTGTCCCGGTGCCGTTCGGCGAGGACCGCCAGGGCGGCGGCCGTCCGAGCCAGGTCCGCCCGGATGATCCGCAGCGCCCGGGCGGCCACCAGCATCGCGCCGGTGTCGAAGATGTCCTGGCTGGTCGAACCACGGTGCACGTACTCCGCCGCACCCGGGTCGTCGGCCGCCACCACCCGGGTGAGGGCCTGCACCAGACCCACCACCGGGTTGGCCGTTTCCCGGGATGCCAGAGCCAGTGCACGGGGGTCGAGGCGCTCGGCGCGGGCCGCGGCGCTGATGGCGTCGGCGGCGGACCTCGGCAGGGTGCCGAGGCCGGCCTGCGCGCGAGCCAGCGCCGCCTCCGCGTCGAGCATGGCCTGCAGCCAGGCGACGTCGCAGACAGCGCGTTCGACGGGGGTGCCGGCGCGCACCGGGGAGAGCAGGCCGGCATCGGTGAGGAGATTCCGCTCGACGTTCACACGATCACCCCGGTGAGGTCCGTCTCGCCGCGCGCGGGACGAACCGCGGCCGGCACATGGGCGACCGGCGGGAGAGCCAGCACCGAGCGGGCGATCGCATCGGAGTCGCCGAGGGCCACCGAGTCCACCCCGGGGCGGATCCCGGCGGCCGTGACCCAGTGCACCGACTCGGTGGGAACGCCGTAGGCGAAACGGCGCGGGTGGGCACGGCCCCGCGAGTCCAGCAGACGGTACGGCCGCTCGGTGACCGCCAGGCCCCCCGTCTCGTAACTGTTCCCGCAGGACGCCTCGATCCGGTAGGCGGCGGCCTGCTCGGTGTTGAGCATGTGCCGCAGCAGCGGGTCTGCCGTGCGCCGCAGGTCGGGCTCCGGCAACCGGGCCTCGATGAGCACCCTGGAGCGCACCTCCGGTCCCGGTACGGCACGTGAACCGGCGGTGAACGAAGGCGTGTTGGTGTCGATGCGGATCTCCGTCGCCGGGCCGGTGAGCACCACCACATCCGCTTCGACCAGGGCGATCAGCTCCTCGATGCGCGAGACCGGCGGCCCGATCGAGAGGAACGCGTTCAGCGGCGTGTACCAGCCCTCCAGGTCGTCGCGGTGCGATTCGCCGTCCAGACCGCCGTGGTCGACGGCGAGACGAATCTCGTTGCGCAGATCGCGCAGCACGTCCAGGGCTGCCTTCAGCGGGCCGCTGAGATTTCCCGCTCGCGCCTCCCGGACGTCCCGGGCGAGGTAGTCGAGCAGCCAGTCCCGGAAGTCCGCGCGGTCGGCGAACACGCGGTCACCGTACGGCCGGGAGAGTCGCTCCCAGTTCCAGCGGTCGGCCGGATCGATGCCGAACTCGTCCAGCAGCGCGGTTAGTTCCGCTCCGCCAGCAGCCGCCAGGTAGCGATCGACCAGCGCCCCGCGCTCGGCCTGGCGACCGCGTGCGGACAGCAGTACGCCGTAGTAGACGCTCTCCACCTCACGGGCGATCAACGGCCAAATATCGGTGCCGAACCGTACTCGCTGACCTGCGAGTGCCTGCTCGCGCAGATGCCTGATGCGCTCCGGGCCGAGCAGGCGGGGAAAGTAACGGCCGTGGGCGCCCTTCTCGTTCTCCCCTCTGGCCTGGTACGGCACACCCCGCCGGGAGGTGGCGTACAGCCGAGGCTCCTGCCCGGAGGCGCGATAGACCAGATGCCCGCGCTGCCGGACGAAGCTGCCGCCCCGGCCGACCGTGAACAGCGCCATGTGGTCAAAGAAGTTGAGCCCCAGACCGCGCACCAGGACGTCCTGCCCGGGCTGGATCCCGCTCAGATCGAGATCCGCCGGATTGGCCGGCGTGACGTACGTCAGGTGATGGATGCGGGCCAGGCTCGCCGTCTTCTCCTCACGGGGCGTCGGCCGGGCCGGCACATGACCCTGTGCCATCACGATGGCGTCGAGCTGGTTCAACCGAGTGCCGTCCTCCAGCCGGATGCCCTGGGGCCCGCCGACCACACCCAGAGTGTCCGCGATGGCGACCGCACGGGAGCGGTGCACACGTACGCTGATGTGCCCAGGGGCACCGGCCACCACCCGTCGGAAACTGTCACGCAGGTAACAGCCGTAAAAGGCGCGGGTCGGGTAGGCGTCAGGGCCCAGGTCCCGCGCCTCGGCCAGGACTCCGTCGTCGTACGCGCTCCCGGCGCCAGGCTCCAGCAGGCCCTTGGCCCACTCATAGAGTGTCGGTCCGGGCTCTATGGGTCCGTCGATCCGGACGCTGTCGTCCGTGTAGATGGTGATCTGCGAAGCGACCGTATTCATGATCAGATGCCGGGACTGCTCGGACCGCCAGACCGCGCCGGAACCGGGCACGGCCGGGTCGACCATGTGCACTGTCACGGCGGAGTGCGCGGGCCGGGACCGTTCGTTGGCGCACAGCCGCTCCAGGACGGACAGCCCACGAGGGCCGGCCCCGACGATGCATATCTCGATTCGACTGGTGCTCATGCGTACCCTTCGGTGTCGCCGCAGCGGTGCTCAGGAAGAGCCGAGACCGGCGGCCACCAGCTGGGCCAGCTCCAGTCGCTTGATCTTGGTCGTGGCGGTCTTGGGCAGCTCTTCCAGCTTCCACTGCACGGGGTCCGCCATCGGAGGCAGCCCCGCCGTCGCGGCCCGCCAGGCGGCCAGGTCCAGCGGCATGTCGCCCTTGGTGCAAACCACAGGGAGGGCCCTGCCGTCCGGGCCGGGGATGATGATGATCTCGGTGAGGTCGTCCATCCGGGCGAAGAGAGCGTCCTCGGCGGCAAGGGTGCTGCCGAAGCCCTCGATCAGATCGACCTCGCGGTCGAGCAGGTGTACGCAGCCCCATTTGGTGCGGTAGCCGACATCGCCCATCCGCCACCAACCGCCCTCGGACACCTGCTGGTTGTACCGCTCCTGCTCACCGAGGTAGGTGACGATCCGTCCGTCGCTGCGCACCTCGATGTAGCCCGGATTCGACTCCGAGGGCGGGTTGCCGTTCCGGCTGACCACCCGGACTTCGGTCATCCCGGGGAACGGCATTCCGACACATCGGCCGTCGGCATCCGGCGCGCGCCGCTTGCTGAACGTGCGCGCGACGGCCGGGCCGACCTCGCTCTGCCCGTACAACTGGCCGAACACCGGGGCCCTGCGGCGGGTCGCGTGCAGCAGACGGCGAACCGTCCGCGGATGGATGGCGTCGAAGGTACTGCTGAACAGTTTGACGTTGCCCAGCGGTCGGCGCGGATCGTCCGCCAGTTCCTCCCACTCCATGAAGGAGTTGGGATGCGCCTCCAGGATGCCGGGCTTCAGCCGGGCGAACATGTCGGCGACGCGCGCGGGCCGCGAGTCGGCGAGGACGACGATCGGGAAGCCGCGCAGTAGCGAGATGGTGAGCGCGGTGAACAGCCGCGAGTGCACGAAGGACACATGCATCGCGATGATCTCGCGCTTGCGGATCACCGGAGAGAGCGCGGACACTTGCGGGCGGTACCGGGCCTGCATGGTCCTGCCGGTGTGCACGGCGAGCTTCGGGGTGCCGGTGGTCCCCGAGGTATGGGTGATCAGCAACGGGTGGTCCGGCGGCATGGTGACGGGCGGAACACGTTCGGCGCTGGCCAGCTCCGCCAGACCGGTCGCCCCTGGGTGGCTGCCCGATGTGAGCAGCACGCGCTCGGCAAGGTCGAAGACCGAGGACGGCAACTCGTCGCGGAGTTTGGCCTCGTCGGTCACCAGGTACGGACGCTCGGTGCGGCGCACCAGCTCCGCGACGGTCTCGCCGTCGAGCTTCGGCGACAGTAGCACCGCTACGGCGCCGATCCGCGAGGTCGCGCAGGCGAGGAGTGTGATGTCGAAGCCGTCGCTCTTGTGGATGACCACCCGGTCGCCGGGACGGACCCGAGCGGCCCAGAGCCTGGAGGCGAAGTCGTCCACCAGGTCGGCGATTTCCGAGACCGTGGCTCGTCGGCCGATGCCCGGGGCGATGTCGAGGTCGTGATCGAGAATGATGACGTTGGCGGGATGCCGCCTGGCGGCTCGTTCGAAAAGCGTTCCCAGCCGCATTCCGCGGTTTGCTACACGTTGAAGAAACAATGTGCTAGCCCCTCATCTGATGCTTCGCGACGGCGCTGGGTCACTTCTTCTCGACGACGGCCTTGATACGGCCGAGTGTGGCGAGGATGTCGCCCTCCAGCTTGACGGCCCAATCCGCGTAGAAACTCTGCCTCTCCGCCTCGTCCAGGCCGGAGACGATCCGCAGAATTCCCTTGGTGGGACGGTTCATCCGGAAGCGGTGGACCAGCGTGCTGCCTCCACCGTCCGCGGTGATGTCGTAGGTCCAGACGCTGTCCTCGCGGACTCCGTCACTGTTGTACATCTGCCAGGCGAAAGTCCGGCCCGGGTCGGCTGCTACCACCTCGGACCGCGTCATCCACGTGCCGCGGGGGACCGGTGCCCAGGCTACGACTTCATCCTTCCGGAAGTTCTCACTGCGGAAGACCGCGCCGACCGTGGCCGGTTCTCCCGACACCCATTCGATGCGCTTGCACTCCCGGCTCCACTCGCTGGTGCGGGACAGGTCGCTGATGACGGAGTAGATCTCCATGGGCGTTGCGTCGATGTGCAGTTCGCCGCGGACCTGGAAGAGGGGTTTCTTCTCGTCAGTGGTCTGATTCATGATCAGGGTTCCTGCGCTTCCGGTATCGGTGGATGATGGTTTCGTCGCGACCGTCAAGCCGCCGTGGATCGGGGCGGATAACGGGTGCTGATTGCCGGACACTTCCAGGGAGAAGTGCAGGGCCACGACCGACATGCGGCGCGAGCGATAGAAGAGATGGGCCCTGTCATTGGTTATGCCGGAATCGAGTTCGATTCGCGTGCAGCCGGTCCGCCGCGCCTGTTTCTCCAGTTCGGCCATCAGGTGGCCGCCGATGCCCGTGGACCGGGCGGCGGGGTCGGTGACCAGATCATCGATGAACAGCAGTCGGCCCCGGCTGGTCGCCAGCACCCGGTGGGTGGCGACCGCCAGACATCGTCCCTGGTCGTCGTAGGCTCCGGTGAACACCAGCCCCTGCCGGCCCGCCTCGGCGGCGAACTCCTCGAACTCCTCTCTGTCGAGGCCTGGCCTGAGGGCCTGGATGAGTGGTGCGACATCCGTGCCCATCCGGGGATCGGTCCGCGCGATGTCTTTCGTGATCAGTTTCATGTGGGCTGCGGTGTCACTCCGCTACTTTGGTGCTTCCGGACCAGACGAACACTTGGAGCGCAACGCCCTGGTGCAGCACGGTCTCGGAGGTCGGCTCGAAATGCTCGTGGCGGTTCCCCCGGAGTATCTTCAGTTTGGTGTCGGGATGTTGCACGTAGAGGACTCGTTGGTCATCGGGAAGATAGGGGGAAGTGCCGCCTTGGAGAATCACATTGGGTTGGACGGTGTTCATGCTCGAATCCTTCCCTCACGGTTTGAAGTCCAGCGAAACAGCGGCTTGCGGCCGATGGAAACCCCTATCCGGTCAGATTAGGGGATCGCCTCTCCTGCTAGGGGAACCGGCTAAAGCTCGTTGTCGATGAATGCGAACAGCTCTTCCGTGGACGCCGAGTCGAGGTGGGTGGTGACGGCACCGTCTTTCTCGGCGGACTGCTGGCCGGTCATCTCCGCAAGGAGTGCGTGCAGACGCGCCGGGATTCTCGTGGTGGCGACCGCGGAAGCCGGCACGCCTGCCAGCATGGCCGCGACCTTGTCCAGCTCGGAGAGAATGCGTTCGGTCGCCGCCTGCGTTGTGTCTGTTGTGGTTTGGGTTGTGGTGGGGGTGAGTTGGTCGTNNGGCGGTGTGCCGGCGGACGAGGGTGAGGATGTGTTCGTGGCGTTTGGTGGGTGTGAGGGTGGCGAGTTGTTCGGTGAGGGCGGGGCCGTGTTGGTGGGTGGTGGCGGTGGGTCGTACGGCTTTGAGTCGTGACCAGAGGGGGTGGGTGGGGATGTGGTCGGGGTTGAGTGCGGAGGCGAGGTGCAGTGGCCGGTGGCTGTGGTTGTGGGCGTCGAAGATCTGCAGTCCCTGTTGGGAGCTGAGCGGCTTGATGGCGCTGCGTGACATGCGGGCGAGGTCCTGGTCGCTGAGGTGGCCTGTCATGCCGCTGGTTTGGGCCCACAGTCCCCAGGCGAGGCTGGTGGCGGGCAGGCCGTGGGCGTGGCGGTGGCCTGCGAGGGCGTCGAGGAACGCGTTGGCCGCGCTGTAGTTGGCCTGACCGGGGCTGCCGATCACACCCGCGAGGGATGAGTACAGGACGAAGGCGCCCAGCTTGTGATTCTTGGTCAGCTCGTGCAGGTGGACCGCCGGATCGACCTTGGATGCCAACACGGTGCGCAGCTGCTCGCGGGTTGTCGAGGTGAGCACGGCGTCGTCGAGCGCGCCTGTGGTGTGGATGACGGCGGTGAGGGGGTGGTCGTGGGGGATGGTGTTGATGGCTTTGGTGAGTGCGGGTTTGTTCGCGGCGTCGCAGGCGGTGATGGT
>NZ_MQUS01000008.1 GCF_001953885.1 Streptomyces sp. IMTB 2501
TCTGCGCACCCATGTCGAACTTCATGTCGCCTCCCCCGGTACGGTCTGATAAGAAACGTTTCCGCCCTTGCCATGCTCACAGCTGCCGATCGCATCTGCAACCGTCCTACGTCACAGCCCCGCCACAGAGTCCGACCCGTTGCCGTGCGTACCGGAGCCAACAGGTGGGACGCCGTTGGTGAGTTCCCGACCTGGAGCGGCGGGTGCATACCTACGTCCTCAAGGGCGGGACAGCCCCGGCAGCGAACAGCCTGGTTCCCGCTACCTCCACAGTCGTTGTCGACGACTCCGGGCGCATCCTGCTCCAGTGCCGTCGCGACAAAGGCATGTGGGCTCTGCCCGGAGGCGCCATGCACATCGGAGACTCGCTGCCTGACTGCGCCATCCGCGAGACCCGCGAAGAGACCGGCTTTGAGGTCGAGATCGTCGGCATCGTCGGCACGTACACCAACCCCCGTCACGTCTTCGCCTACGACGACGTCGAGGTGACCGTGCCGACCCGCCGTGCGACCGGGTTCTACCGGGGACTGGGGTTCCACGAGACCGCCTCCTGCCTGAAGTGGACGAAGAAGGGGATGCCGTAGTGGGCGACGAAGACGAAAGGGACGACTCCGTGACCTTGAGCATGCCGATCGCGGGCGCCACCGCCCTGGTGACCGGCGCCAACCGTGGGCTGGGGCGGGTGCTGGCCCGGATGCTGCTGGAGCGTGGCGCGCGGCGCGTCTACGGCGGGGCCCGCGACCCGCGCTCGGTCGTGGAGCCCGGCGTCGTTCCGGTCCGCCTCGATGTCACCGATCCCGCCCAGGTGGCCGCGGCCGCCGAGACCTGCTCCGACGTGACCCTGCTCGTGAACAACGCCGGAGTACTGACCGACAGCCCCTTGCTCGCCGCACCCGGCACGGACGCCGCTCGCACGGAGATGGAGGTCAACTACTTCGGCACCCTCGCCATGTGCCGTGCCTTCGCGCCGCTGCTCGTCACCCACGCCCCCGGCGCCCTCGTCAACGTGCTGTCCATCGGCAGCTGGTTCACCAACCCGGCGATGGGCTCGTACAGCGCCTCCAAGGCCGCCGCCTGGGCCATGACCAACGGGATCCGGGGGGAGCTGAGCGGCACCGGCGTTCTTGTCGTCGGCGTGCACTGCGGGTACATCGACACGGACATGGCCGCCCATGTGACTCACCCCAAGAACACCCCGGAGTCGATCGCCGAGCAGACCTTCGACGCCGTCGAGGCGGGCCGTACGGAAGTCCTCGCCGACGAGCGCACCCGGCGGGCCAAGGCGGAACTGAGCCGGCCCGGGCCCGGCGCCGGCCCTTCCTAGCCTCCGGTCACGATTAGGTTTCGGTCAATCTTCAACCTCTTGCACACCACCCGTGTAATCGATTCCAATCCTTCCTGCGGCCCGGCGTGGAATCGATTACACGACCGGCCGCCAAAGAGTTCTCACAAGGAGGTGAGCCCCGCGATGGCGAGTATCAAGGACGTCGCCGCCTCGGCCGGGGTGTCCGTCGCCACGGTCTCGCGTGTCCTGAACGCGCATCCGTCGGTGAGCGCCGACGCACGGGCGCGCGTACTGACCGCCGTCGAGGAGCTGGGGTACCGGCCCAACGCCGTCGCCCGGTCGCTGCGTACCGACCAGACCCACACCCTCGGGCTCGTCATCAGCGATGTGCTGAACCCCTACTTCACCGAGCTGGCTCGCTCCGTCGAGGAGGAGGCCCGGGCCCTCGGGTACAGCGTGATCATCGGGAACGCCGACGAACGGCCCGAGCTTCAGGATCACCACGTGCGGAATCTGCTCGACCGGCGCATCGACGGGCTGCTCGTCTCCCCCACCGACGGGGGGTCGCCGCTCATGCTCGATGCCGCTCGGGCCGGGACGCCCACGGTGTTCGTGGACCGCTGGATCCCGGGCGTGGCCGTGCCCGTCGTACGGGCCGATGGGCGGGCGGCCGTACGGGATCTGGTCGCGCATCTGTACGCGCTCGGGCACCGGCGGCTCGCCATCATCGCCGGGCCCGCCGCGACCACCACCGGCAGTGAGCGGGTCGAGGCATTCCGGGCCGCTCTCGCCGAGTACGGGCTTCCGCTCCCCGAGGCCTACACGGGCCAGGGCGACTTCCAGGCCGAGAGCGGGCGGCGGGTCACCGAGGGGTTTCTGGATCTGGCTCGGCCGCCGGAGGTCGTCTTCGCCGCCGACAACCTCATGGCACTCGGTGCACTCGACGCGGTACGCGCGCGTGGGCTGCGCGTTCCGGACGACATCGCGCTGGCCGCGTTCGACGACATCCCCTGGTTCGTGCACACCGATCCGCCCGTCACCGCGATCGCCCAGCCGACCGGTGAGCTGGGGCGGGCGGCCGTACGGGCGCTCGTCGACCGCATCGAGGGGCGGGCGGCCGCGTCCGTCACCCTCTCCGCCCGGCTCGTCGTGCGCCGCTCGTGCGGCGAGCATCCCCCGAAGAACAGGAGCACGTCGTGAGCAACCCGGACGAGTTGCTGCGCATCGAGGGCATACGGAAGACCTTCCCCGGCGTGGTCGCGCTCGACGGCGTCGACTTCGATCTGCGCCGGGGCGAGGTCCATGTGCTGCTCGGTGAGAACGGCGCCGGCAAGAGCACGCTGATCAAGATGCTCTCCGGGGCTTATACGCCCGACGCCGGGCGGATCCGGGCAGGCGGCCGCGAAGTGCGGATTCACGGCGCCCAGGACGCCGAGCGGCTCGGGATCGCCACCATCTACCAGGAGTTCAATCTCGTTCCGGATCTGACCGTCGCCGAGAACATCTTCCTCGGGCGGCAGCCTCGGCGCTTCGGGATGATCGACCGCAAGCGGATGGAGGCCGAGGCCGCCGTCCTGCTCGAACGTGTCGGCGTTCGGGTCTCTCCACGCGCGCGTGTGCGTGAACTCGGCATCGCGCGGCTGCAGATGGTCGAGATCGCCAAGGCGCTCAGCCTGGACGCGCGTGTGCTCATCATGGACGAGCCGACCGCCGTGCTCACCTCGGAGGAGGTCGAGAAGCTCTTCGGCATCGTGCGCCAACTGCGCGCGGATGGCGTCGGGATCGTCTTCATCACCCATCATCTGGAGGAGATCGCCGCCCTGGGGGACCGGGTCACCGTCATCCGGGACGGGCGCAGTGTCGGGCAGGTGCCTGCCTCCACGTCCGAGGACGAGCTGGTACGGCTCATGGTCGGGCGGTCCATCGAGCAGCAGTATCCACGGCAACGGGCCGACCGCGGCGCGGCCTTGCTGTCCGTCGAGGGGCTCACCCGGGACGGGGTGTTCCACGACGTGAGCTTCGAGGTGCACGCCGGTGAGGTCGTCGGGATCGCGGGGCTGGTGGGCGCCGGGCGTACCGAGGTCGTACGGGCCGTGTTCGGGGCCGATCCGTACGACGGCGGGGTCGTCGCCGTCTCCGGGACGCGTCTCAAGCGGCATGACGTGAACGCCGCCATGGCGGCCGGGATCGGGCTCGTGCCCGAGGACCGCAAGGGGCAGGGGCTCGTGCTCGACGCCTCCGTCGAGGAGAACCTGGGGCTCGTGACGATGCGGGCCGCCACCCGGGGCGGGCTCGTCGACCGCAAGGGTCAACGGGCCGCCGCCGAGCGGATCGCCGGGCAGCTGGGCGTGCGGATGGCCGGGCTCGGGCAGCGTGTGCGGACCCTGTCCGGTGGCAATCAGCAGAAGGTCGTCATCGGGAAGTGGCTGCTGGCCGACACCAAGGTACTGATCCTCGACGAGCCGACGCGTGGGATCGATGTCGGCGCGAAGGTCGAGATCTATCAGCTGATCAATGAGCTGACCGCCGCCGGGGCCGCCGTGCTGATGATCTCCAGTGATCTGCCCGAGGTGCTCGGCATGAGCGACCGGGTGCTGGTGATGGCCCAGGGCCGGATCGCCGGCGAGTTGCCCGCGGCCGACGCCACACAGGACGCCGTCATGGCGCTCGCCGTCTCCACCCCCACCGCTGAGAAGAACACCGCGAAGGAGGCCTCCCGTGGCCACTGACACGCTCAAGAGCCGGGCGAGCGCGACCGGCGCCCCGGGTGGCCTGCGCCGGCTGCTCCTCGACAACGGCGCGCTCACCGCGCTGATCGTTCTGGTCATCGCCCTGTCGGCGCTGTCCGGGGACTTTCTGACGACGGACAACCTGCTCAACATCGGTGTTCAGGCGGCCGTTACGGCCATCCTCGCCTTCGGTGTGACCTTTGTGATCGTCTCGGCCGGCATCGATCTTTCGGTCGGGTCCGTGGCCGCGCTGTCGGCGACCGTGCTGGCCTGGAGCGCCACGCAGCACGGGGTGCCCGTGGCGGTCGCCGTTCTGCTCGGGCTCGGCACGGGTGTCGTGGCGGGGCTGGTGAACGGTTTCCTCATCGCCTACGGCAAGTTGCCGCCGTTCATCGCGACGCTGGCGATGCTGTCGGTGGGGCGGGGTCTCGCCCTGGTGATCTCGCAGGGGTCGCCGATCGCCTTCCCCACCTCGGTCTCGCACCTCGGGGACACGCTCGGCGGCTGGCTGCCGGTGCCCGTGCTGGTCATGGTGGTGATGGGGCTGGCCGCCGCTCTTGTGCTGGGGCGGACGTACATCGGACGCTCCATGTACGCCATCGGCGGCAACGAGGAGGCCGCACGGCTGTCCGGGCTGCGCGTGCCGAAGCAGAAGCTCGCGATCTACGCGCTGTCCGGGGTGTTCGCGGCCGTCGCCGGTGTCGTGCTGGCCTCCCGGCTGTCGTCGGCGCAGCCGCAGGCCGCCGACGGCTACGAGCTGGACGCGATCGCGGCGGTCGTCATCGGCGGGGCCTCCCTCGCGGGCGGCACCGGCAAGGCGTCCGGCACGCTGATCGGCGCACTGATCCTGGCGGTGCTCAGGAACGGCCTCAACCTGTTGAGCGTCTCGGCCTTCTGGCAGCAGGTCGTGATCGGTGTCGTCATCGCGCTGGCGGTGCTGCTGGACACCGTGCGGCGCAAGGCGGGGGCGACTTCGGTGGCGACCGGCCCCGGGGGAGCCGGCAAGGGCAAGCAGGCGGCGACGTACGCCCTCGCGGCCGTGGTGACCGTGGCGATCGTCGGCGCGGCCTCCTTCCTGCACGGCGGTTCGTCGTCCTCCACGAACCCGAGGATGGGCCTGTCGCTGTCCACCCTCAACAACCCGTTCTTCGTGCAGATCCGGGCGGGGGCCCAGGCCGAGGCGAGGAAACTGGGCGTGGACCTGACCGTCACGGACGCCCAGAACGACGCCTCGCAGCAGGCCAACCAGCTGCAGAACTTCACCAGTTCGAGCCTCGGCGCGATCATCGTGAACCCGGTGGACTCGGACGCGGCGAGCAATTCGGTCAAGGCCGCCGACCAGGCGAAGATCCCGGTGATCGCCGTCGACCGGGGCGTCAACAAGGCCGACGTGGACGCTCTGGTGGCGTCCGACAACGTGGCAGGCGGTGAGCTGGCCGCCAGGACGATCGCCGGGAAACTCGGCGGGAAGGGCAAGATCGTGATCCTGCAGGGCCAGGCGGGTACGTCGGCGGCACGGGAGCGCGCGCAGGGCTTCGCGAACGGCCTCAAGGCCTACCCGGGCATCCAGGTGCTGGCCCAGCAGCCCGCCGACTTCGATCGCACCAAGGGCCTCGACGTGATGTCGAACCTGCTCCAGGCCCACCCGGACGTGCAGGGCGTCATCGCCGCCAACGACGAGATGGCGCTCGGCGCGGCCAAGGCGCTCGGCTCCAAGGCCGGCAAGTCCGTACAGGTGGTCGGTTTCGACGGCACCCCGGACGGCCTGACGGCGGTGAAGAACGGCACGCTGTACGCGTCGGTCGCCCAGCAGCCGACGCAGTTGGGGAGGATTGCCGTGGACAACGCGCTACGGGCGGTCCAGGGCAAGAAGGTGGAGCCGACGGTGAAGGTACCGGTGAAGGTGGTCACGAAGGACGACGTGGCCGGTTTCAGCGGCTGACAGCGGCGGCCGGACATGGACGGCTGTCAATGGGCGGGTCATCTCTCAGGGGAGCAAGGGGAGTCAACTGATGTACGACTACAACCTGTTGGTCGTGGGGTCGGCCAACGCCGACCTGGTGATCGATGTCGAACGGCGGCCGGCCGCCGGTGAGACGGTGCTCGGCGGCGACCTGGCCGTCCACCCGGGCGGCAAGGGCGCCAACCAGGCGGTCGCCGCCGCCCGGCTCGGCGCGAGTACGGCCCTGCTGGCCCGGGTCGGCGACGACGGCCACGGCCGGCTGTTGCTGGACTCCCTGCACGCGGCCGGCGTCGACACGGTCGGCGTGCTGGTGGGCGGGGCGCCGACGGGCGTGGCGCTGATCACGGTGGACCCCTCCGGGGACAACAGCATCGTGGTGTCGCCCGGCGCGAACGCCCGGCTCACCCCGGCGGACGTCCGGGCGGCGGTGAGCCTCTTCCTCGCTTCCCGGGTGGTCTCGGCGCAGTTGGAGATCCCGCTGGAGACGGTCGTGGAGGTCGTGCGGAACCTGTCCCCGGACGGCCGCTTCGTACTCAATCCGTCCCCGCCGCGCCCCCTGCCTACGGAGGTGCTGGCGGTCTGCGATCCGCTGATCGTCAACGAGCACGAGGCGCGGGTGATCCTCGGCGAGTCCTGTGTGAGCGAGGACCCGGCGGACTGGGCACGGCTGCTGCTGGCCAAGGGCCCGCGGTCGGTGGTGGTGACGCTGGGCGCGGAGGGGGCCCTGGTGGCCGACTCCGGTGGTGTCTCCGCCGTGCCGTCGGTGAAGGTGGACGCGGTGGACACCACGGGCGCGGGTGATGCGTTCACGGCCGCGCTGGCCTGGAAGCTGGCGTCGGGTGCGGATCTGCCGGAGGCGGCGGCCTATGCGGCCCGGGTGGGCGCGGCGGCCGTGACGAAACGGGGCGCACAGGAGTCGTACCCGACGGCGCGGGAGGTCGACGCCCTGTGAAGAAGGCGGGGATCCTGAACCGCCATCTGGCTGGTGCCCTGGCCGAGTTGGGACACGGCGACACGGTGCTGGTGTGCGACGCGGGCCTGCCGATCCCGGCCGGGCCCCGCGTGGTGGACCTGGCGTTCCGAGCCGGCGTCCCGTCCTTCGCCGAGGTCCTGGACGGCCTGCTGGCCGAGCTGGTCGTGGAGGGGGCTACGGCGGCGGAGGAAATGGGCGGCGCCAACAGGGTCCTGCTGGAAGGCCGCTTCCCCAGGCTGTCCCTGGTACCGCACGAACGCCTGAAGCAACTCTCGGCGGGCGCACGTCTGGTGGTCCGCACCGGCGAGGCACGGCCGTACGCGAATGTGCTGTTGCGGTGCGGGGTGTTCTTCTAGCGCGGACGGGGCGGAAGAGCGTCAGATGTCGCCCTGGATCAGGGCGTGCAGATGCTCGTCGTGCCACCCGTCCTCGTGGAGCAGCGCGCTGCGCATCGTGCCTTCGACGGAGAAGCCGGCCTTCGTCGCCACTCGGCACGACGCCTGGTTGGCCACCGCGTGGCACAGCCGGAGCCGGTGCAGGCCGAGGTCGTCGAACGCCCACCGGCTGAGGCGCTTCGTTGCCTCGACCACGACGCCGCGCCCGCGTCCTGCGGGCAGGATCCAGTACAGGATTTCGGCGCTGCCACCGGCGAGGTCGATGTCGCCCCAGCCGATCAGGCCCACGGCCTGGCCGCCGTCGGGGTGGGCGATGGCCCATATGGCGCTCTGCTCGTTCTGCCAGCGCTCGTGCATGCGCTCGATTCGCTTGCGTGCTTCCGTCAGCGAGGTCACGACCAGTCGGTTCCACTGGCGAATCGTCGGTTCCTGCCCAGCGGCTACCAACGTGCCGGCGTCGCTGACGCGCCAGGGGCGCAGCTCCAGGCCGCCGTCGAGGGCGAGCACGGGTTGTTGCAGCTTGGCCAGGTAGCCTGCGGGAACGACGGGCGGAATGGGCGAGATGATCATCACGGCATCGTGCCACAGCCCGACGTCAGCGCCGACTGAACAATGACCTGCTCGTCGGCCCCGCGCCCGGCCGGCCGAGCCGTGCCCCCTGCTCTCCGCGACCCGCTTGACGTCCGTCAGGGACTCACTGAGCCGCTCGGCCAGGAAGCGCAGCTCCTCGCCGGTCAGCCGCTGCTCGGCGAGGAGTTCGGCCGCGTGGTCCAGCAGACCCGCCGCCATACCGAGCTGCACGCTCTCGATCTGGTCCGCAAGCCGGGAGACGTATCCCGTGCCGTCACCCATCAGACAGCAGGGTTTGCCGTCCGCACCGGTCCAGGGAAGCAGGCGCCCGCTCATGCGTAGGTCTCCACGAGGTCGAGACAGGGAGGGAGCAATGGCTCGACCAGCCGGGCGAGGAGATGTGTCATGCCGACCTGCTTTCTCACCTGCGGTGACTGCGTTCTGTGGGGAATCGCTCACAGAGTGGGGTCGGGGCTGGCTACGCTGCTAGGGGCGGGGGCTTGACAGCGCCTTTGTCAGGAACGGGAGTTGGCCGCATGAGCGTTGACCGCAGGCCGCGGACGCCGCGCGAGAAGTACGGGGAGGAGCTGAGGCTGCGGCGGATCGCGGCCGGGCTCACCCAGGAACAGCTGGGCGAACTGATCGTGTGCTCACCCACGCTGATCAGTCATTACGAGGCGGGGAGGAGGCTGCCCAAGCCCGATGACGCACGGCGGATCGACCAGGCACTCAAAACGGACGGGTTCTTCACACGGTGGCTGGAGGACCTGGAGTCGAAGTACGCACACTACTTCGCGGCCGTGGCCGAGCTTGAGCAACAGGCCACGCTGATCCAGCAGTTCGCGCTGTCGTTGGTTCCCGGCGTATTCCAGACCGAGGACTACGCGAGTGCCCTCTTCCGCGCCTACCGGCCGACCTATACGGCTGAGGAACTTGACGAGTTCCTCGTCAACCGCACAAAACGCCGCCAAATCCTCGACGGCTCCGAGCAGCCGGTCATCTGGACGCTGCTCGACGAGACGGTGCTGCGGCGCCGCGTCGGTGGCCCGCAGCTCATGGCCGAACAGCTGCACAAGATCGCGGACACGGCCGAGGCAGGGCGGCTGCGGCTTCATGTGCTTCCGTACGGTGTCGGGGCGGACCCGCTTCAGCAGAGCCTGCTCACGCTCATGAGCTTCGAGGACTCTGCTCCGGTGGCCTATGCCGAAGGCTTTCTCACCGGCAATCTGATGGACGATCCGGCGCTGGTGGCCGCCAGCCAGACCGCCTGCGCTCTCGCGCTGAGCGACGCGTTGTCGCAGCAGGAATCACTGGCCGCAGTCAGGGCGGCAGCGGAGGAACACGCACATGGTCAGCAGTGAGCACACCGTCTCCGACTCGTCCATGCTCACCGGGTGGTACAAGTCCAGCTACAGCAGTGGCAACAACGACGAATGCCTGGAGATCGCCTGCGGCCACACCGTCGTCCCCGTCCGCGACAGCAAAGTCACCACCGCACCTGCCCTGATCTTCTCCAGCGACGGCTGGCAGTCATTCGTGACCGCCGTCAAGGACGGTCGGATCGGGGACATCTGAGAGAGGCATCTTGAACCCGAACATGATTGGATCTTCGCCGTCGCCCTTCGCGACAGGAAACCGATCAGGGAACGGGGAACATGCGCAGGACAGTTACCGTCGCAGCCGCCCTCGCCACGGCGGCGCTGCTGCTGACGGGATGCGGCGGCAGCGGCAAGGACTCGGCCAGCGGCAAAGCGGCCTCGCCGAGCGTGCCGTCGGCGGCCAAGACAGCCGACAAGGCCACCCACACCGTGACGCTGCAGGTCGCCGGCGAGGGCAGCACAATGGTGATGTACAACCTGTCGAGCGATGGCTCCGGGACACAGAAGCTGCCGTGGACGAAGACGGAGACCATCCACCTCACGGCTGCTGAACAGCGGGTGGGGTACCTGGTGTCGGTCGTCCCGGGCTCGGTCCAGGGCACCGGCGGGACGCTGAAGATGGCATCCTGCATGATCAAGGTCGATGGCAGGCAAGTCACCGACAACGACGGCGGCAAGAGCAACAAGCCCTGCGAGTACAAGGTCAGGTAGGGCGGACCCCGGCCTGACCCGGTGCGCCGGGTCGGGCCGCGAACTACGAGCGGATCACCTGCTGCACGAACCGCGCCGCCGTCTCCGCCAGCACTTCCCGGCCATCCCTGGCCCATAGATCGTCGTTGAAGAGTTCGACCTCGATCGGGCCCGTGTATCCAGCCGCCTCCACATAGTCCCGCCACTCGCGCATGTCGATCGCACCGTCGCCGATCTGGCCCCGGCCGTTGAGGACACCCTCGGGCAACGGGGTGATCCAGTCGGCGAGCTGGAAGGAGTGGATACGGCCGCTCGCCCCCGCCCGCGCGATCTGCGCCGGAGCCTGGTCGTCCCACCAGATGTGGTACGTGTCCACGGTCACCCCGACCTGGTGCGCCGGGAAGCGTTCGGCCAGGTCCAGGGCCTGGGCCAGGGTCGAGACCACGCAGCGGTCGGACGCGTACATGGGGTGCAGCGGCTCGATGGCCAGGCGGACGCCGTGGTTCTCGGCGTACGGCGCCAGTTCGGCGAGGGCGTCGGCGATGCGTTCGCGAGCCGCCCGCAGGTCCTTGCTGCCGGGCGGGAGGCCGCCCGAGACCAGGACCAGGGTGTCCGTGCCGAGCGTCGCCGCCTCCTCGATCGCACGCCGGTTGTCCGCCAGCGCCGCCGCTCGCGCCTCCGGGTCGATCGCCGTGAAGAAGCCGCCCCGGCACAGCGTCGTCACCGTCAGGCCCGACGCGCGGATCAGTTGCGCCGTCTCCGTCAGGCCGTACTCCCGCACCGGTTCCCGCCACAGGCCCACCTGACCGACACCCAACTGACCACAGGCGCCCACCAGTTCCGGCAGCGCCAGCTGCTTCACCGTCATCTGGTTGATGCTGAGACGCGAGAGTTCGGCCGTCATGAGGTCACCCCGTACAGCGACAGCAGCGTCTTCATCCGCTCCTCCGCGAGCTTCGGGTCCGGGAACAGACCCAGGCCGTCGGCGAGTTCGTAGGCGCGGGCCAGGTGCGGCAGGGAGCGGGCCGACTGGAGGCCGCCAACCATCGCGAAGTGCGTCTGGTGGCCCGCGAGCCAGGCCAGGAACACCACGCCGGTCTTGTAGAAGCGGGTCGGGGTCCGGAAGAGGTGGCGGGACAGTTCCACGGTTGGGTCCAGCAGGCCCCGGAAGCCGGCCGTGTCCCCCGTGTCCAGCACCCGTACCGCCTGAGCCGCCAGCGGGCCCAGCGGGTCGAAGATGCCGAGCAGGGCGTGGCTGAAGCCCTGGTCGTCACCCGCGATCAGCTCAGGGTAGTGGAAGTCGTCGCCGGTGTAGCAGCGGACCCCTCGGGGCAGTCTGCGGCGCAGGCCGATCTCGCGCCGGGCGTCCAGCAGCGACACCTTGACGCCGTCGACCTTGTCCGGGTACGCGGCGATGACGTCCAGGAACACCTCCGTCGCCGGGTCCAGGTCCGTCGCGCCCCAGTAGCCCTCCAGCGCCGGGTCGAACATCGGGCCCAGCCAGTGCAGGATCACCGGCTCGGCGGACTGGCGCAGCAGGTGGCCGTAGACCTCCAGGTACTCCTCGGGGCCGGAAGCGGCGGAGGTCAGGGCCCGGGACGCCATCAGGATCGGCTGGGCGCCCGCCTCCTCGACCACGGCCAGCTGTTCCTCGTAGGCGGCGCGGATCTCCGCGAGCGAACCGCCCGTGAGCTGGTCGGTGCCGACCCCGCAGGCGATCCGGCCCCCGGCCGACCGTGCCTCGGCCGCGCTACGGCGGATCAGCTCGGCCGCGCCCGCCCAGTCCAGGCCCATGCCGCGCTGGGCGGTGTCCATCGCCTCGGCGACGCCGAGTCCGTGGGACCAGAGGTGACGGCGGAAGGCGAGGGTGGCGTCCCAGTCGACGGCGGCGGGCGAGTCGGGGGTCGTGTCGGCGTACGGGTCGGCCACGACATGCGCCGCCGCGAAGACCGTACGGGAGGTGAAGGGGGTGCCCGGTGTCACCGGCAGGGGCTCGGTGCGGGGCTCGTACGGCCGCAACGTCCCATCGAGGGACGGGAGTTGAATAGTCACAAGGAGATCTCCGGTACCTCGATACGGCGCCCCTCGGCCGAGGACTTCAGTCCCAGCTCGGCGAGTTGGACACCACGGGCACCGGCCAGCAGGTCCCAGTGGTACGGGGCGTCGGCGTAGACGTGCTTGAGGAACAGCTCCCACTGGGCCTTGAAGCCGTTGTCGAAGTCCCCGTTGTCCGGCACCTCCTGCCACTGGTCGCGGAAGACCTCCGTCGCGGGGATGTCCGGGTTCCAGACCGGCTTGGGGGTCGCGGAGCGGTGCTGGGCGCGGCAGGTGCGCAGGCCGGCGACGGCGGAGCCCTCGGTGCCGTCGACCTGGAACTCGACCAGTTCGTCGCGGTTGACCCGGACCGCCCAGGAGGAGTTGATCTGGGCGACGGCGCCGCTCTCCAGCTCGAAGATGCCGTAGGCCGCGTCGTCCGCCGTCGCGTCGTAGGGCTTGCCCTGTTCGTCCCAGCGCTGCGGGATGTGGGTGGTGGCGAGGGCCTGGACGGACTTCACTCGGCCGAACAGTTCGTGCAGGACGTATTCCCAGTGCGGGAACATGTCGACGACGATGCCGCCGCCGTCCTCCGCTCGGTAGTTCCAGGAGGGGCGCTGGGCCGGCTGCCAGTCGCCCTCGAACACCCAGTAGCCGAACTCTCCCCGGACGGAGAGGACGCGGCCGAAGAAGCCGCCGTCGATGAGGCGCTTCAGCTTCAGCAGGCCCGGCAGGAAGATCTTGTCCTGGACCACGCCGTGCTTGACGCCCTTCTCCTGGGCGAGACGGGCGAGTTCGAGGGCGCCGGCCAGTCCCGTCGCCGTCGGCTTCTCGGTGTAGACGTGTTTTCCGGCGGCGATCGCCTTCTTGATCGACTCCTCGCGGGCGGAGGTGACCTGGGAGTCGAAGTAGATGTCGACGACCGGGTCGGCGAGAACGGCGTCCACGTCGGTGGAGACGTGATCGAGGCCGTGCCGGTCGGCGATCTCCCTGAGCGCGTGCTCGCGTCGGCCCAGCAGGACCGGCTCCGGCCACAGCACGGTGCCGTCGCCGAGGTCGAGCCCGCCCGCCTCACGCAGGGCGAGGATCGACCGGACGAGGTGCTGGCGGTAGCCCATGCGCCCGGTCACGCCGTTCATGGCGATACGCACCGTCTTGCGTGTCACGTCAGTCCCCTTCGGGGGCGCCGCGCGCCCCGGTCGGTACGGCAAGCGAGTAAGCGAGCAAGCGAGCGCAGCAAGCGCTTTCTATCGTGAGAAGCTAGCCTCTGGACACTGGTCTGTACAAGACCGTGTCCCCTTCGAATTGTTCGAGGGGGCGAACACTCCGGGTCCATGGCTTTAAGGTCTGGTCGACAGTTTCTCGGAACCAGTGGCCTGGCCTGGCTGTCTACGAGGGCGTACGACACGATGCGCGACCGGAGGACGACGACATGACGGTGACCCTGGCGGATGTGGCGGCCCGCGCCCAGGTCTCACCCGCGACGGTGTCGCGCGTGCTGAACGGCAACTACCCGGTGGCTGCCTCGACGCGCGAGCGGGTGCTGCGAGCGGTGGACGAGCTGGACTACGTCCTCAACGGCCCCGCGAGCGCCCTCGCCGCGGCCACGTCGGATCTGGTCGGGATCCTCGTCAACGACATCGCCGACCCGTTCTTCGGGATCATGGCGAGCGCGATCCAGGCCGAGATCTGCGGTCCGGGCGGCCGGGCGGGCGGCGAGCGGCTGGCGGTCGTGTGCAACACGGGCGGCTCGCCGGAGCGGGAACTGACGTATCTGACGCTGCTGCAGCGGCAGCGGGCGGCGGCCGTGGTGCTGACCGGCGGGGCCGTGGAGGACGCGCCGCACGCGGCGGCGGTCGCGGCGAAGCTGCGCAAGCTGGCGGAGGCCGGCACCCGGGTGGTGCTGTGCGGGCGGCCGCCTGCGCCCGGCACCGACGCGGTCGCCCTCACCTTCGACAACCGGGGCGGGGCACGCCGGCTCACCGAGCATCTGCTCGGCCTCGGCCATCGGCGCCTCGGCTACATCGCGGGCCCCGAGGAGCGTACGACGACCCGGCACCGGCTGGAGGGCCACCGGGCCGCGCTGGCGGCGGCGGGGGTCGAGGAGGACCCTCGCTGGACGGTGCACGGGCGGTACGACCGGCAGTCCGGGTACGAGGCCACGCTGGAGTTGTTGCGCCGTGACCCCTCGCTGACGGCGGTCGTCGCAGCGAACGACTCCGTGGCCCTGGGGGCGTCCGCGGCGCTGCGGGAGTCGGGGCTGCGGGTTCCCGAGGATGTGTCGGTGGCCGGGTTCGACGACCTGCCGTTCAGTGTGGACGCGGTGCCTTCGCTCACGACGGTGCGGTTGCCGCTGGCGGAGGCGGGGGCGCGGGCCGGGCGCATCGCCATGGGGCGGGAGGAGGCGCCGCCGGGAGGTGTCGCCTCCGTCCGGGGGGAGTTGATGGTGCGGGGGTCCACCGGGGTGCCGTCAGCGGGGAAGTGACCGGCCCAGAATCGGCAGCGCCGCCTCGCCCCTGCGGCGGTCGTGGTACCAGCGCTTGCCCGTGTCGTAGGCACGCCGTGCGCCGCGGACGGCGGCGAGCTGGGTGGCCAGGTGGACCTGGTACTTCCAGGCGCGCTGCCGGCCGGTGCGGACCGACATGGCGTAGGCGAAGGAGACCGGGTCGCGGTCCAGATAGTCGTCGAGCTGCTCGAACCAGGCCATGCTGGAGCGCGCTCCGGCCTGCGTGGAGTGCAGTTCGGCGCGGCGGTGCTGGTCGTACTCGCGCAGCGCCGTCCGCAGGTCCGGGTACCGGGTAAGAGCGTGGGCCAGCACGATCGCGTCGATGATCGCGAGCCGGGTGCCGGAGCCGAGCGTGAAGTGGGTGGTGTGGGCGGCGTCGCCGGCCAGGACGACATTGCCGTCGACCCAGGTCCGGTTGCTGATGTGCCCGAACCGCTGCCACTTCGCCGGTTCGCCGCGTGATCTGCTGATCAGGGAGTGGCCGTCGAGGGCGCGGTGGAAGATCTTCTCCAGCAGGGGTACGGCGTCCTCGGCTTCGAGCGTGTCGAGCCCCAGGCCCTGCCAGGTCCGCGGTGAGCACTCCACGATGCAGGTGCTGATCCGCCCCTTGATCGACGGGTAGGCGTGGAACCAGATCCAGCCCGCGGGGGTCTCCTCGAAGTCGAAGACGAAGCTGCCGAACTGCCGGTCGGTGCCGAGCCAGATGTAGGGGTTGCGGCCGGTCTCCACGTGGGTGCCGAAGTGCTCGACGCGGCTCTGCCGGATCCGGCTGCCCGCGCCGTCCGCGGCCAGGATCAGGTCGGCCTCCGGCAGGTCGGCGGGGTCGTCGAGCTTCTGGCCGTGCCGGACGTCGACGCCGAGTGCTCGCGCGCGCCGGGTCAGGACCTCCAGCAGGGCGGCGCGGCCCATGCTGTAGCCGTAGCCGCCGAAGTACGCGGTGCCGTCGTGCCGGCTGCCGTGCAGGCGGATCTCCTGGTCCTGCCAGAGCACGGAACCGGCGCTCACCGCCCGTGCGCTCTCGGGGTCGGTGCGGTGCAGGATGTCCAGCAGATCGTTCCAGTACACGACGCCCCAGCCGTACGTCGCCTCCGGCGGATCCCGCTCGATCACGATGATCTCGTGCCCGGCGTCCCGCAGTTTCGCGGCGATCGAGAAGTACAGCCCGGCCGGACCTCCACCCACGCAGACGATCCTCATCCGGTCACCGCCTCACCGTCTGGTCATATGGATCCGGGTGCCCTTGGGGTCGGGCACCCGGATTCACCCTTTGTTCTCAGAGGGCGTCGATCACGCCTGCCGGCATTCAGTCGCAGCCGCCATCTCCCCAACCCCAGCCGCCGTCGCCCCAGCCCCAGCCGCCGTGGTCGTCGCCCCAGCCCCAACCGCCGTGGTCGCCCCAACCGCCGTGGTCGCCCCAGCCGCCGTGGTCGCCCCAGCCGCCGCCGTGGTCGCCCCAACCACCACCGTGGTCGTCGGTGAACGCGGAGGCGGTGACGTGCTCAGGAGCAGCGGTGGTGGCGGCGTGGGCAGCCCCGGCTCCGGCCGCGATGGCCAGGATCGGTGCTGAGCAGACCGCGATGGCCACTCTCTTGATACGAGTCGCGTGCGCGCGCATGATGAGCCCCTCTCCGAGGGTTTGATTGTTTTTCGGCGGCCTCCACGGGCCGTCCGCCAGCGCTCCAGAGCCTGCGCGTAGCTCTGCGCATCGTCCGCCGCCCGCGATGCCCTGCGGGGGCGTCGTCACTGCCGATTCAAAACGGACATATGTGACGTTTGATTTCAAACGTACGATGCGATCGCGAGGATGTCAAAAGCTGGACCAGTCAGAGAAAGAAAGAACCAGCAAAGGAAGTTGGGGCGCCGAAAGGGGTCGATCCATGGACGCGGGCGGGCGGCGGACCTAGGCTCGGAGAGACGATATCTCTGACTGAGTCAAGCATCTGGGGGCGATCATGACCGTCCAGGACGTCCGCGCCTTCAACCGTTTCTACACGGGCCTCATCGGCGCCCTCGACTACGGCCGCCGCCTCTACGCCCCGTACACCCTCACCGAATCCCGCGTGCTGTACGAACTCGCCCGGGTTCCGCACCTGGACGCCGTCGAGCTGCGCACCCAGCTCGACCTGGACGCCGGGTATCTGAGCCGCATCCTGAACAAGTTCGAGGACGCCGGCCTGATCGAGCGCGGGCCCTCGCAGAGCGATCCGCGCCGGCGGCGGGTACGGCTGACCGAACGGGGCCGGGAGGCCGCCGGAGTGCTGGACGAGCGGGCCCGGGAGACGATCGGGGCGCTGCTCGACACCGTGGCCCCGGCCGACCGGCCACGGCTGGCGGAGGCCATGCGGACCATCCAGGACATCCTCGGCGAGCGGCGCGCCGGGTCCCACGAGGTCGTCCTGCGCGAGACCGGTCCCGGTGACCTCGGCTGGATCGTGCAGCGCAACGCCGCGCTGTACGCGGCCGAGTACGGCTGGAACGCCGACTACGAGGGGCTGGTCGCCCGGATCGTCGCCGACTTCGCGGAGGACCATGACCCCCATCTGGAGCGGGTGTGGATCGCCGAACAGGGCAGCCGGCCGGTGGGCTGTGTGATGTGTGTACGGGACGACGCACCCGGTGCCGCCCGGCTGCGGCTGCTGCTCGTCGAGCCCGAGGCGCGCGGGCACGGCGTCGGCGACCGGCTGGTGCGGGCCGTGATCGACTTCGCGCGCGGGGCCGGCTACCGCGAGCTGGTGCTGTGGACCAACGACGTGCTGAGCGGTGCCCGCCGTATCTACCAGCGACACGGCTTCGTGCTCGTCGCCGAGAAACCGCACCGCTCCTTCGGCAGGGATCTCGTGGGACAGGACTGGCGGCTGGATCTGCATGGATCGGGCGAGTGACAAGCAGCGCGAGTGACGGGCAGGGCGAGTAGGGTCCGGGCCATGAAGCTGGCGTTCTCCACTCTCGGTGTCCCCGGCCTGCCCGTCCCTGAGGTCCTGGCGCTCGCGACCGCGCACGGCTACCACGGTGTCGAACTGCGCGCCCACCCGGAGGAGCCGGTGCATCCCGGCCTCTCCCCCGCCGAACGCGCCGGGACCGCGGCGCTGTTCAAGGAGGCCGGGGTCGAGGTGCTGGGCGTCGCGGGGTACGCGCGCGTCGCCGCGCCCGGGGCGGACTCTCCCGTGCTGACGGAGATCCGGGATCTCCTTCAGCTCGCCCACGACCTCGGCGCCCCCTTCATCCGGGTCTTCCCCGGCGCCGACCCGGACCGTCCCCGTGAGGAGTCCGACGCCATCGCCGCCCGGCGGCTCGGCACCGCCGCGGAGGACGCTGCCGCGCTGGGCGTCCGGATCCTGCTGGAGACGCACGACTCGCACCGCACCGGTGCCGCCGCGATCCGGGTCCTCGGGCCGGTCGGGCACCGGCAGGTGGGGGCGCTGTGGGATGTGATGCACACCTGGCTGGGCGGCGAGCAGCCGTCCGACACATATGCGGCTCTCGCGCCGCATCTGGGATATGTGCAGGTCAAGGACATCGCCTCGGCCGACGACACGGTGCCGCTGCCGCTGGGCTCGGGGGTACTTCCGCTCACCGAGTGCGTGGATGTGCTCTGCCGGCGCGGGTGGGACGGGTGGTTGTGCTGGGAGTACGAGAAGCGCTGGCACGAGTCGGCTGCGCCGCTTGCGGGGCTGCTCGGTGCCGGGCGGGATCATTTGCTGCGGCTCTTGGACGAGGCGGCCTAGGTCGGCTACGGGCTCGGGGGCTGGTCGTCGTCGCCGGTTGCGGGTGCGTGATGGTCTGATCGCGCCCACGCGGCGGGTCTTGGCGGACCTGCCGGCCACCAGCACGGCACAACCCACCATCGCCGAGTACGGGTGCGGGTGCGTGATGATCTGATCGCGCCCACGCGGCGGGTCTTGGCGGACCTGCCGGCCACCAGCACGGCACAACCCACCATCGCCGAGTACGGGTACGGGTGCGTTGTGGCTGGTCGCGCCCACGCGGCGGAGCCGCATATCGGTACAGCCCCGCGCCCCGGAGGGTGCGGCCACCGCTCCCTGAAACGCACCGGCACCCTGCCGCTACGGGCTCAGGGGGCCGGACGTGCCGTCAGCGGGGTCGTGGCATGCAGGCACCAGTCCAAGACCGCCGGCCAGGAGCCGTAGCCCGCGTCGAGGTCGAGGTGGGCGGCGGACGGGAGGATGTCGACGGGGATGCCGAGCGGGTCGGCGTAGAGGCGGTCCGCGCCCTCGGGGCAGTACGGGTCGTCGTCACTCGCGACCAGGTGGGTGGGGGCGGGAAGGGCCACGTCCAGGGCGGGCGGGGCGAACGGGGAAACCTGCGGCCGGCCGGCGAGGAAGGATCCGGACGGCGGAGCGACCAGCAGCACCCGGTCCGCGTACCGCAGCTGCTTCAGGCCGCGGTACGCGGCGTGCAGCCACAGCACCGCGGACAGGCTGTGGGCGATCACGACCCGCTCCCCCGGGCCGGATCCGTTCAACTCCTCCAGATGGCGGACCAGTTCGGCGAGCCACACCTCCAGCTCCGGGGTGTCCGGGTCGGACAGCTGGGGATAGCTGACCCGGTGGCCCAGTTCGGTGAGCCGGGTGGTGAGCCAGTGCTGCCAGTGGCCCTCGGGGCGGCGGTTCTGCCAGCCGTGGAGGACGAGGTACGAGTGCGTGGTCATGGGTGCGATGCTTGCCGAGCGCACTGCCTCGGTCCAGTTAATGTTTCGGGGTGGAACAGGTAAGCGGAACCTTCACCATGGATCTGCGGCGGCTGACCGTGCTGCGTGAGCTGGAGCGCCGGGGCAGCCTGGCCCGTACCGCCGAGGCCCTGCATCTGACCCCGTCGGCGGTGTCCCAGCAGATCACGGCGCTGGCCCGGGAGTTCGGGGCGCCGCTGACCGAGCGCGAGGGGCGGGGCGTACGGCTGACCGGGCAGGCCCGGATCCTGCTCGGCCACGCCGAGGCGATCGCCGCCCAGCTGGAGCGCGCACGGGCCGACCTGGCGGCGTACGGGTCGGGCGGGCGCGGGCAGGTCACGATCGGCTGCTTCGGCAGCGGCATCCTCGGACTGGTGCCACCGGCCCTACGCGCGCTGGCCGAGCGGCTTCCGCACGTCCGCGTGGACGTGGTGGAGGCCGAGCCGCCGGATGCGTTCACGGCGCTCGACGGGGGACGGCTGGACGTGGTGGTGGCCGTCGACTTCGCGGCCGCCCCGCCGCACACCGACCGCCGCTACTCCCGTACCGATCTGCTGACGGACATCCTGGACGTGGCAGTGCCGGAGGACCATCCGCTGGCCGCCCGCGACCGCGTCCCGCTGCGCGAACTGGCCGCCGCGCCCTGGATCGTGGGCGCGGCCGAGAGCTGCTGTGGCGCGGTGGCCCGCGCGGTGTGTGCGGCGGCGGGCTTCACCCCGGACATCCGTCACCCGGTGAACGACTGGGGCGCCCTGATCGCCCTGGTGGAGGCGGGCGCCGGGGTGGCGCTGGTGCCGCGCCTGGTCCGGCCGCTGTACGCCCGGCGCCGCCTCGCCGTGCGGCCGGTGGCGGGCGAGCCGCCGTCCCGGAACGCGTTCGCGGCGGTTCGGGCGGGAGCGGAGGGGGATCCGGTACTGGGGGCGGTGCGTGAGCAACTCCATACGGCGGCCGCCGAGTTGGCGGAGGCCGGCTGACCGGTACCTGACGTTGCAGACAACTCCCCCTGGTGTGACGCCAGTTACTCAGATAGCTTCCGGCGCACATGTGTCTCACAACAGTCACACAGGGGAGAGTGCGCATGCGCAAGGCGCTCAGATGGCTGCTGACGCTCGCGGTGCTCATAGGCACGCTGAGCGGTACAGCGGCGGGAGCGGCCACCGCCACCCGGTCCGAGCCCACCGACATCAAGGACCAGTTGCTCGCCATACCGGGCATGAGCCTGATCCAGGAGAAGCCGTACCCCGGCTACCGCTACTTCGTCCTGAACTACACCCAGCCGGTCGACCACCACCACCCGGACCGCGGTACCTTCCAGCAGCGGATCACCGTGCTGCACAAGGACGTGAGCCGCCCGACGGTCTTCTACACCAGCGGCTACAACGTCTCCACGAACCCGTCCCGCAGTGAGCCCACCCGGATCGCGGACGGCAACCAGGTCTCCCTGGAGTACCGCTTCTTCACGCCGTCCCGCCCCGACCCCGCCGACTGGTCCAAGCTCGACATCTGGCAGGCGGCGAGCGACCAGCACCGTGTGTTCGAGGCGCTCAAGCCGATCTACGGCGGCCACTGGATCGCCACCGGCGGCTCCAAGGGCGGTATGACGGCGACGTACTACGAGCGTTTCTACCCGCGCGACATGGACGGCGTGGTCGCCTACGTCGCCCCCAACGACGTCGTCAACAACGAGGACTCGGCCTACGACCGCTTCTTCGCCACGGTCGGCACCAAGGAGTGCCGGGACCGGCTGAACGCCGTGCAGCGGGAGGCGCTGGTGCGCCGGGAGCCACTGGAGAAGCGGTACGCGCGGTACGCCGCCGACAAGGGGTACACCTTCGGCACCATCGGCGGGCTGGACAAGGCGTACGAGGCGGTCGTCCTCGACTATGTGTGGGGTTTCTGGCAGTACAGCCTGCTGAAGGACTGCGGCACCGTCCCGGCGGACGCGGCGGCCGCGAGCGACGACGCGATCTGGACGTCGGTCGACACCATCTCCGGTTTCGCCGCCTACACCGACCAGGGTCTCGCGCAGTTCACGCCGTACTACTACCAGGCCGGCACCCAGCTGGGCTCGCCGACCATCCACTTCCCGTACATCGGGCGGAAGTTGATCCGGTACGGCTATCAGCCGCCGCGCAACTTCGTGCCCCGCTCCATCCCGATGCGTTTCCAGCCCTACGCGATGCGGGACGTGGACACGTGGGTACGGCACCACGCCACGCACATGCTCTTCGTGTACGGCCAGAACGACCCCTGGGGTTCGGAGCGGTTCCGGCTCGGCTCGGGCGCCCGTGACTCCTATGTCTTCACCGCGCCCGGCATGAACCACGGCGCGAACGTCGCGGGCCTGGTGCCGGGTCAGAACGCTCTTGCCACGGGGCGCATCCTGGAGTGGGCGGGGGTGTCCTCGGCCGATGCCGCCCGGGGCAGGCCTCTGGCTCGCTTCGACGCCAAGCTGGATGCCGGGGATGCCGGGCGCGAGGCCGCGATGCGGCCCTAGGAACTCATACCCGCCTTGCGCAGCCCACCGGATCGCTCCCGCCCAGCTGGACGTACAGCGTCGTCGACGCGGGGCAGTCGTCGCGCGTCGGCGCCGCCCTGGTGATCCGGTACTGGGGCCGGTGGGTGCCCGAGCCGTCGCACGGGGTCTCGCGGACCTGGCCCTCTCCGGAGGTGTAGACGCAGTCGCCCGGGATCGTGCGCGGGCCGCCCCCGCCGCCGGGGTCGCCGGGGTGCGGGGGCTCCAGGTTGCGCATGCAGGCGTAGCCCGGGGAGATCGCGGTCTGGGCGCCGATGTGCAGCACGAAGTCGGTCGTCGCCGGGCACAGGGGGCCGTCGGTGACCGCGCCGTCGTAGCGGGCGACGACCCTGGCCGCCGCCCGCTCGCTGGTGCAGGGCACCTCGGTGAAGCTGGTCGTGCCGAAGGAACTGCACTCGCCGACCGCGAGGAACTCGGCGCCGTGACCGCCGGTCGTGGCCGGGGTGGGGCGGGCGTCGCCGACGGGGGCGCCCGCCGGGCCCCGGCAGCCGGTCAGCAGGACGCCCGGCAGCAGGCACGCGAGGCACACAAGGCACACGGCTCCGACGGCACCTGTCCCACGCATCGCCATCCCCCCTGACACCCCGCTCCAGCGTGGCCCTTGACCGCGCGGCCACGCCACCCATCCGGGATGGTTTCCGCCTGTTGGGGGTAGTACGCCGGGTGTGTAGCGTACGGCTAGTACGTCAGCCCGTGCCCGATCGGGTACAGCACCTGCGCGGGGTCGTCGGCCCGCTGCACCGGCACCGGCAGCCTGCCGCGCGGCGCCACGCGTCCGGCGATCACCCGGGCGGCGGCGCGCACTTCGACGTCCGTCCAGCCGTAGGACGCCAAGCAGCCCTTGACGGAGGGGTATTGGGCCACGTCGTAGGGGTTGCGGAGGGCGAGGGCCGCCAGGGGCCTGCCCGTGGCCCGCAGTTGCGACACCAGCGTCCGCTGTGCGTTGCCCGCCGTCACGTTGTACGTCGCCACGACCACCGCGTCCGCGTCCTGCGCGGCCGTGACCGCCTCGGCGATGGCCGCGGCCGAGGGGGTGGTGCCCGTGGACAGGGCGGTGGCGGTGAAGCCCAGCTCGGTGAGGGCGGCGGCCAGCACGCCGGTGGGCGGGCCGGTGGTGCCGCTGGGCGAGTCCGGGTCGGCGCCCACGACCAGGATCCGGCGCTCGGTGCGGGGGTCGAAGGGGAGGGTGTGGTCCTCGTTGACCAGCAGGGTCGTGGTGCGCTCGGCGATCCGGTCGGCGGCGGCCAGGTGGGCCTTGGTGCCCACGGTGCGCTCGATGCCCGCCCGGCTGGTGTGCGGTGGGTCGAAGAGTCCGAGCCGGGCCTTGAGGCGCAGGATGCGCAGGATCGATTCGTCGAGGCGGGACTCGGTCAGCTCGCCGTCCTGTACGGCCTTCAGTACGGCGTGCCAGGCCACGTCGATCGAGGGCGGGTTGAGCAGTTGGTCGACCCCGGCCTTCAGCGCGAGCACCGGCACGCGGTCGTCGCCGTACTTGGTGCGGACGCCCTGCATGCCCAGGGAGTCGGTGATGACGACACCGTCGTAGCCGAGTTCGCCGCGCAGGATGCCGGTGAGGACGGGGCGGGAGAGGGTGGCCGGGTCGCCGGAGTCGTCGAGCGCCGGGAACTGGATGTGCGCGGTCATGATCGAGTCGATGCCCGCGGCGATCGCCGCCCGGAAGGGGACGGCGTCCAGCTTCTCCCACAGGTCCCGGCTGTGGGTGATGACCGGGAAGCCGGTGTGGCTGTCGACGGCGGTGTCGCCGTGGCCCGGGAAGTGCTTGGCGGTCGCCGCGACCCGGGACGCCTGGTAGCCCCGCACCTCGGCGGCCACCAGTGCGCCGACGGCGTCCGGGTCGGCGCCGAACGACCGTACGCCGATGATGGGGTTGGCCGGGTTGACGTTGACGTCGGCGTCCGGGGAGTAGTCCTGGTTGATGCCCATCGCGCGCAGTTCGGCGCCGGAGATCCGGCCGAGGGTGTGCGCGTCGGAGCGGGAGCCGGCGGCACCGACGGCCATGGCGCCGGGGAAGAGGGTGGCGGGCTTGCCGACCCGGCAGACCGCGCCGTGCTCCTGGTCGGTGGAGATGAGCACCGGCAGACCGCGCGGCTGGTCCAGGGAGGCTTTCTGGATGCCCTCGGAGAGGTCCGCGATCTGGTGCGGGTCACGGGTGTTGTGGGCCCAGGTGAAGTAGATGATGCCGCCGACGCGGTACTTCGCGATCAGCTCGGCGGCCGTGCGGACGCCGAGCTCCTTGAGGTTGGCGTCGATGTCGGCCTGGTCGGGGGCGGTGGCGGAGTGGCCGTAGACCCGCATCACGAAGAGCTGGCCGACCTTCTCCTCCAGCGTCATGCCTGAGATCAGGGCGCGCAGCCGGCGGGGGTCGGGGGGTGCGGCGGCGTGGGCGGTGGCCGGTACGGTCAGCGCGGCGGTGAGGCCCGCGGTGGCGGCGAGGACGGCGCGTCTGGACGGTCTGCCGGTGTCGGGCACGTGCGCTCCTTCCAGAGGAGAACCGCTGAAGGAAACTTCCGAGAGGTCACCAATATCCGGGAAGTTTCTTTCCGTCAAGGGAGAGCACAGTAACCGGAAGAGGGGCCGCCATCGGCGCATTGAGGGGGGCGCGCCGATGGCGACGGGCTGCCGGCCGGATGCGGCGGAGAGGGTGAGTCGGCGCTCGCTGCCAGGCGTACAGGCCGACACCGCACCACGGAGACTCGTCCGGCAACCCGCCGTTGGACGGACGAGGGACCGGGCCGGTTCCCGCCGCCCCGATGCCCCGGTGCCCCGGTTCGCGCGGCCGCCGGAAGCGGGCTGACCGGGCGGGCCGTCAGCGGGCCGTCAGCACAGTATCCAGCCCGAGCTGACCGACCCCGAGCCCACCGAACCTCTGATCCACACGCAGCGGTGTCCGGCGTGGACGGTGATCGGGCCCGCGTGGTACCGGTAGCTGCCCTGGTCGACCACCGGCCGGCCACCGCGGGCCTGGACGCTGACGGACATCGTCTGGGTGGTGCCGGGATGGCGGGCCACCGTGATGGCACAGACGTAGCCGTTGTCGTTGTAGATCTGGGTGACCCCGGTACTGAACGGCAGGGTCCGTACCTGGCGGCCGGAGCAGCTGTCGGCCTCGGCCGCCTGGGCGGCTCCGGATGTCACCAGGCCGAGCGTCCCGGCCGCGGCCAGCACGGCCGCTCCCAGCGCCAGACGCCGGCGAATCGCACCACTGTCCACTGTTGTCCTCCCCCAGCCATGATCCTGTCCCCCGATTTCCGTACTGCTGTACGGACGCACGACGTATGTCGGATGGTTGCACGGCCGTCAGCGGGACGCGGTGACCGGCTCCTCCGGTTCGGGGCGTCCGACGAAGGTGCGCCACAGTTCGGCGTACCGGCCGTCGCGGGCCAGGAGTTCGTCGTGGGTGCCGTCCTCCGCGACCCGGCCGTGGTCCATCACGACCACCCGGTCCGCGCGGGCCGCCGTGGTGAGGCGATGGGCGACCACCAGCGTCGTACGGCGGCCCGCCAGGCGGTCGGTGGCCTGGTTGACCTGTGCCTCCGTGGCCAGGTCCAGGGCGGCCGTGGCCTCGTCCAGCAGGAGCACGTCCGGGTCGACCAGCTCGGCGCGGGCCAGGGCGATCAGCTGGCGCTGGCCGGCCGAGAGGTTCCGGCCGCGCTCGGCGACCTCGTGCAGATAGCCGCCGTCGAGGGTGGCGATCATCTCGTGCGCGCCGACCGCCCGTGCCGCCGCCTCCACCTCGGCGTCACCGGCCCCGGGGCGGCCGTATGCGATGGCGTCCCGGACCGTGCCCGGGAAGAGGTAGGCCTCCTGCGGGACGACCCCGAGGCGGTGCCGGTACGAGGTCAGGTCCAGGGCGCGCAGATCCGTGCCGTCGACCGTGACCCGGCCGCCGGTGGGGTCGTAGAACCGGGCCACCAGCTTGACGAGCGTGGACTTGCCGGCGCCCGTCTCGCCGACGAAGGCCACCGTCTGCCCGGCGGGGATCGTCAGGTCGATGCCGGTGAGCGCCTCCTCGTCGGCCCCGTACGCGAAACGCACGTCCTCGAAGGCGATGTCACCGCGCAGGGACAGCACCTCCAGCGGCTCGTCCGCGGACTTCGTGGAGGTCGGCTCGCGCAGCAGTTCCTGGATGCGGCCCAGCGAGACCGTCGCCTGCTGGTAGCCGTCGAAGACCTGGGACAGCTGCTGGACCGGGGCGAAGAACAGGTCGATGTAGAGGAGGTAGGCGACCAGGGCGCCCGTGGTCAGGGTCGCCGCCTCCACCCGGTGCGCGCCCGAGATCAGCACGGAGGCCGCCGCGACGGACGACAGGAGCTGCACGAACGGGAAGTAGACGGATATCAGCCACTGGCCGCGGATCCGGGCGTGCCGGTAGCTGTCGCTGCGCTCGGCGAACCGCCGCCCGCCGTCCCGCTCGCGCCCGAAGGCCTGCACGATCCGCAGCCCGGCGACCGACTCCTGCAGGTCCGCGTTGACCGTCGACACGCGTTCGCGGGCGAGTTCGTACGCCTTCACGCTCGCCCGGCGGAAGAAGAAGGTCGCGACGATCAGCGGGGGCAGCGTCGCGAAGACGACGAGGGCGAGCTGGATGTCGATCACCAGCAGGGCGGCCATGATGCCGAAGAACGTGACGACCGAGACGAAGGCGGTGACCAGCCCGGTCTGCAGGAACGTGGACAGCGCGTCCACGTCGGTCGTCATCCGGGTCATGATCCGGCCGGTCAGCTCGCGCTCGTAGTAGTCGAGCCCGAGCCGCTGGAGCTGGGCGAAGATCTTCAACCGCAGTGAATAGAGCACCCGCTCACCGGTACGGCCGGTCATCCGGGTCTCGCCGATCTGCGCGGCCCACTGGACGACGACGGTCAGCAGACCGAGCAGCGAGGCCGCCCACACGGCGCCGAGGGCCATCTTCGTGACGCCCGCGTCGATGCCGTGCCGGATCAGCACCGGCAGCAGCAGGCCCGCGCCCGCGTCCACGGCGACCAGCAGCAGGCTGAGCAGGAGGGGCGGGCCGAAGCCGCGCAGCAGGCGACGCAGATCGTAGGAGTCCTCGCGCCCGACCGCTCTGGCCTCGTCTATGTCCGGGGTGTCGACGGCCGGGGGCAGCGCCGCCACCTGGGCGAGCAGCTCCGGGGTGGCCGGGGTGCCGGAGAGCGCCTGATCCTTCGGCTCCCGGTCGCCCGTCCACAGCCTCGGGGTCACGCCCCGCTCGGCGTCGAACTCGGCGTCCAGCTCCTCACGGACGGAGGTGTCCTCCTGCACTGCGGCGGGCTCGACACGGCCCGGGGAGACCCCGCCCAGCTCGTCCGGGTCGGTCAGCAGCCGCCGGTAGAGCGCCGAGCGCTGCTGGAGTTCCTCGTGGGTGCCGAGGTCCGCGAGCCGGCCGCCGTCGAGGACGGCGATACGGTCGGCGAGGTTCAGGGTGGAGCGGCGGTGCGCGATGAGCAGGGTGGTACGGCCCTCCATCACCTGCTTCAGCGCCTCGTGGATCTCGTGCTCGACCCGGGCGTCCACGGCCGAGGTGGCGTCGTCGAGGACGAGGAGCCGCGGGTCGGTGAGCAGGGCGCGGGCGAGCGCGATGCGCTGGCGCTGGCCGCCGGAGAGGGTCAGGCCCTGCTCGCCGACCTTGGTGTCGTACCCCTCGGGAAGCTCCCTGATGAAACGGTCCGCCTGGGCGGCGCGGGCGGCGGCCTCGATCTCCTCCTGCGTGGCGTCCGGGCGGCCGTAGGCGATGTTGGAGCGGACGGTGTCCGAGAAGAGGAACGAATCCTCGGGCACGAGCCCGATCGCGGCCCGGAGCGAGTCCAGGGTCAGCTCGCGCACGTCGTGGCCGCCGATCAGGACGGCGCCGTGGGTGACGTCGTAGAAGCGCGGGAGCAGCAGGGAGAGGGTGGACTTGCCGGATCCGGAGGAGCCGACGACGGCGAGGGTCTCGCCGGGGCGTATCTCGAAGGTCAGTCCGTCGAGGACCTTGGATCCGCTGTCGTAGCCGAAGGACACGTCGTCGAACTCGACGGTCGCGGGCGCGTCGGCGGGGAGGGTCTTGGTGCCTTCGTGGAGCGTCGGCTCGGTGTCGATCAGCTCCAGGACGCGCTCGGTGCCGGCCCGGGCCTGCTGGCCGACCGTGAGGACCATCGCGAGCATGCGGACCGGGCCGACCAGCTGGGCGAGATAGCTGGAGAAGGCGACGAAGGTGCCGAGCGTGATGTGCCCGCGTACGGCCAGCCAGCCGCCGAGCGCCAGCATGGCGACCTGGCCGAGGGCCGGTACGGCCTGCAGGGCGGGGGTGTACGTGCTGTTCAGCCGTATGGTGCGCAGCCGTCCCGCGAAGAGCTTGCGCCCGACCTCCCGGAGCTTGCCGGTCTCCTGCTCCTCCTGCCCGAAGCCCTTCACCACGCGTACGCCGCTGACGGCGCCGTCGACCACGCCCGCGACGGCGGCGGCCTGCGCCTGGGCGTACCAGGTGGCGGGGTGCAGCTTGCTGCGGCTGCGCTTGGCTATCCAGGCGAGCGCGGGCGCCACGGCTAGGGCGACCAGGGTCAGCGGCAGCGACAGCCACGCCATGATCACCAGAGACATCAGGAAGAGCAGGACGTTCCCGATGGTCATCGGGAGCATGAAGAGCAGGCCCTGGATCAGCTGGAGGTCGCTGGTGGCCCGGCCGACGACCTGCCCCGTGGACAGTTCGTCCTGACGGCGGCCGTCGAGACGGGTGATCGTGCCGTACATCTCGGTCCGCAGGTCGTGCTGGACGTCGAGGGCGAGGCGGCCGCCGTAGTAGCGGCGGATGTAGGTGAGGACGTAGACGAGGAGGGCCGCGCCGATCAGGGTGCCGGCCCAGGGGGCCATGGAGCGGGTGTGGTTCCCGATCACGTCGTCGATGATCACCTTGGTGATCAGCGGTACGACGGCCATGACGGCCATACCGGCGAGGGAGGAGCCGAGGGCGAGAATCACGTCCTTGGGGTAGCGCCAGGCGTACCCCGCCAGTCTCCGTGCCCATCCCCGTTGCGCTGCCACGCCGGTGCCTCCCTGTTTCGGCTCGTCTTCGGCTCGTCCGCCGGAAGGCACCAACGCCGACGGGCTCGGATTTCATCCCGCCGCAACAATTACCGGGTGCGGTTGTCCGACGGCTGCGGTGCCGTCGGGGGCGGCCCTGCTCGGAGCCGGATGCGCACCCGGTCACGTGAACCGCCTCGTGCGGCGTCAGCTTCCCGGCGGCACGGCCACGAAGGCCTCGCTCGGCTTGCTCGTCGGGACGTAGACCGTGGTCGTCGGCGTGGTCGGCACGAGGTCCTTGTGGACGGCCTTGGCGACGTTCTGGATGGTGGTGACGCCGTAGTCCATGGTGCTGTTGTCCTGCGAGAGCACCGACAGCATGTAGTCGTGGCCGGCGCCGTCGAAGGTGCCGAGGCTGTGCACCCGCCAGCCGTGCGCCGAGCGCTGCAGCCAGCCGTTCTTGACGTGCACGGAGACCGTGGACGGCGCGCCGGCCGGGGTGCCCCAGCGCTGCGCCGGGATGACCTGGCCCATCAACTTCAGGATGTAGGCACGGGAGTTGTCGCTCAGCACGCTGTTCTTGGCGGTGACGAGCTGGAGCAGTTTCTGTTCGTCGGTGACGTTCTCCTGGGTCAGGCCCCAGTAGCCGTTCGCGCCCGGTACGGTCCTCGCCATGCCGGCGGCGGCCAGGAAGCCGTTGATCTTCGTCAGGCCGAGCTGCTTCCACAGCTTGGTCGTCGCGGCGTTGTCCGACTTGGTGATCATGGCCTTGGCGAGCGAGGCCTCGGTGTCCGTCAGATAGCGGTTGTCCTTCTTCGCGTCCCACAGCAGCGTCGCGAGCACGGTGACCTTGACGGTGCTCGCCGAGTCGTAGGAGTTGGCGGCGCGCAGGGTGCAGGTGGTCCCGGTAGCGCGGTCGTACAGGCCGAGGGCGACGGTGCCGTTGCGGCCGGCCAGGGCGGCCGCGATGTCCTTCTGCAGCTTGGCGGCGAGGCCCGCCCTGGCGGACGTACAGCTGACGGTGGGCGTGGCCGCGGCGGCCGGGGTGGCGGCGGTGACGGCCGGTATGAGCAGCGCGGCGCCGAGGGCGGCGGCGACCGCTCCGGTACGCCTTGATGTCCGGGAATTCATGCCCCAGTTGACTCGCTGAGGCGGCCGGAAGGTTGCACTCCTTTCTTACCGAGGAGGATCCGAGACCTTACCCCGCTTTCACCGACCCACAGCTTCCGCCCAGGTGCACCACAGCCCGTACCCATCGCCGGCCTGCACGGTGCACTGGTGACATCTGCCACCGATCCCCTCCCCCACGCCACGACGGCGACCCCGGGTCCGCCGTCCCCGACGCCGGCCGGCGAGCCGGAGCGCGCGCCCCGCTGGTCGCTCCCCGCACTGATCGCGATCATGCTCCTGGCGGCGGTGCTGTACTGCTGGAACCTGTCGGGCGACAGCCTCAACAGCTTCTACAGCGCGGCCATCTACAGCGGCACGCAGAACTGGGAGGCCTGGTTCTTCGGCTCGCTCGACGCCGGGAACTTCCTCACCGTCGACAAACCGCCGTTCGCCAACATGGTCATGAGCGTGTCGTGCCGGATCTTCGGCTTCGGCACCTGGCAGATGATGCTGCCCGAGGTCGCGGCCGGGCTCGGCGCGATCTGGATCCTGCACTCCTCCGTGAAGCGGTCCTTCGGGCACGCGGCGGCCGCCGTGGCCGCGCTCGTTCTCGCGCTGACCCCGATCACGGTCGCCATCGACCGGGACAACAACCCCGACACGATCCTCGTCCTGCTGATGGTCGGCGGCGCGGCGCTCGCACTGCGCGCCACCCGCGACGGCGCGCTGCTGCCGCTGCTCGGCTCGGCCGTGTGCTTCGGCCTCGCCTTCAACACCAAGATGCTGGCGGGCTACATCGCGCTGCCCGCCGTCTTCGCCGTCTATCTGCTCGCGGCGCGGCCGGCGCTCGTACGGCGGATCGTGAACCTGCTGATCGCCGGTGTGGTCCTGGCGGTCGCCAGCTTCTGGTGGGCCGTCGCCGTGTCTCTCGTGCCCGCCTCCGAGCGGCCGTACATCGGCGGTTCGACGGACGGCACCGCCTGGAACCTGATCATGGGCTACAACGGCCTCGGCCGGATCTTCGGCGGCGAGGGCAACGGCGGCGGTGGCGGGGGCGGCGGAGGCGGCTTCTCCGGCTCCGCGGGCCTCAGCCGGATGTTCAACGACATCCTCGGCGGCCAGATCTCCTGGCTGATCCCGTTCGCGGCCATCGCCCTCGTCTCCGGCCTGATCCTGTGCGGCCGCGCCCCGCGCACCGACCTCACCCGGGCCGCCCTCGTCCTCTGGGGCGGCTGGACGGTCCTGCACTACGTCACCTTCGCGACCGCCGAGGGCACGATGCACCCGTACTACACCACCGCCCTCGCCCCGGGCATCGCGGCGCTGTGCGGAGGCGGCGGTGTCCTGCTGCTGCGCGCGTTCCGCGCCGACAAGCGCTGGGCCTGGGTGCTGCCGGCCGGACTCGCCGTCACCGCGGTCTGGGCGATCGTCCTCCTGCGCCGGGCCTCCGGCTGGAACACCTGGCTGTGGCCGGCCGTCGGTGTGGTGATGGCCGCGGCGATCGTCGGCCTGTTCGTCTTCCGCTCCGGCAATCGCGTACGGCTGTTCGCGGCCTCCGTGGTGGCGGCGGTCGTCGCCGCGATCGCGGGCCCGGCGGCGTACGCCTGGTCGGTGCCGTCCGGTTCGGGCGGCGGCATGAGCGGGGTGAACCCGACGGCGGGCCCCTCCACGGGAAGCGGCTTCGGCGGCCCCGGCGGGGGCGGCGGCCGGGGCGGCTTCGGCGGTGACCGCAGCGGTTTCCCGGGCGGTGGGGAGATGCCGGGCGGCATCCGGCAGGGCGGCCAGAACGCCGAGGCGGGCGGCGGCTTCCCCGGTGGCACGACGGCGCCCGGAGGCGCCTCGGGCGGTGCGTCCGGTGAACAGCTGCCGGGCGGCGGAGGGCAGGCCGGCGACTTCCCGGGCGGCGCCCAGAACGGTGAACTCCCCGGCGGCCAGGGCGCGTCGGGCGGTACGGCCCCGGGCGGCACCGGCGGAAGCGGCGGGGCCGGCACCCCGGACGGCAGCTCCGGACGCATGGGCGGCCGTACGGGAGCCGGCATGGGTGGTGGCATGGGAGGCGGCATGGGAGGCGGCATGGGAGGCGCGAACAGCGAGCTGATCGCGTACCTCAAGAAGCACCAGGACGGCGCCATCTGGCTGCTCGCGGTCTCCAACTCGCAGAGCGCGGCCCAGATCGAGCTGAGCGCCAGGGTGCCGGTCATCTCCATGTGGGGCTTCACCGGCTCCGACCAGGCGATGACCGTCGCCAAGCTGAAGGAACTGGTGAAGAAGGGCGAGCTGCACTACATCCAGCTCGGTGGCGGCATGATGGGCGGCGGCCCCGGCGGCGACAGCAACAGCGTGTCCTCCGAGGTCACGGCCTGGGTGACGAAGCACGGGACGCCGGTGAAGGAGAGCGCGTACAGCAAGAGCGCCAACTCGGCGTCGCCGAAGTCGAGTTCGTCCTCGAAGTCGTCCTCGAAATCCTCGTCCGGGACGACATCGCAGACCAACCAGTCCACGCTCTACCGGCTGGACGCGTCGGACGTGAGCTGAGCCCGCCTCGACCCCACGGCGCGCCAAGGGGCCCGATCCCCCTTGGCGCGCCGTGCCGCGCTCGGCGATCAGTGGGTGCCGAAGCAGTGCCGTTCGCCGTCCCGCACCAGGCAGGCGCGCACCTGGCCCAGGTCGGACGGGGAGGCGGCGACCATCGGGGTGGACAAGGAGTCCCTGGCGTCGTTCCGGCTCTTGACCTCGGTCCGCCCCGGAGCCTGATGCGGTACGAGGATCTCCACCCGGTCCCCCACCCTGCCGAGGTCGATCCGCACCCACACCGCACCGCAGACGGTACTGTGCCGGATCTTGACGACGGTCGGCCCCGGGAAGCTCTTCCGGCCCAGGGTCACCGGCACGGGCTCGCCTCCGCAGCCGTACGTCTGGGGGTCCTTGCCCGTGCATCCGCCGCCGTGGCATCCCTGCGCCAGTGCGGAGGGGAACGCGGAGGGCGTGGCACGCCGGTCCGGGGTGGCTCCGCCGAAGACGCCTGTGGCCGCCAGCGCCACGACGACGACCGCGACGACGGCGAGCCCGCCCACGACTGCGGCGAGCAGGCCCCGGGCCGGGCGGCCGGGGGCCGCGGGCGGGACCGGTGTCCCCGCCGGAGCGGGCGAGGGCGCGTCCGCGAGAGGGCGTCCGCGCTCGGCACCGCCGCCCGCCGCGCGCCCGCTCGACACGGCGTCGGCCAGTTCCCACAGGGCGAGCGGGCGGCCGGGGTTCTCGCCCGCCAGCTCGCACAGTTCCGCGACGGCCTGCCGGGGCGGGACGGTCCTGCCGTTGAGATAGCGGTCCCAGGACGACTTGCTGTACGGCGTCTTCGCGGCCAGCGCGGCCAGGCTCAGCCCGGTCCGGACGCGCAGCCCGCGCAGGGTCTCCGCCAGCCGCTCACGCTCCACCCCCCGGTCGACGGACGAACCGCCACCGGATCGGTCGCCCGACGTCATGTGCGCAGTACCCCCCACGTGTCCTCACCGACGACCCCGTCCACCCGCAGATGCGCCCGGCCCTGCAACTGCTCCACCGCGTGCTCGGTGCGGGAGCCGAACGCCCCGTCGGCGATCCCCGGCGACATGCCGTGGTGGCGCAGCAGGCACTGCGCCTCGACGACGGACCACTGCGCGGATCCCATGCCGATCAGGCCCACCCGGGTACTGCTGTAGCCCGCGTACAGCAGCCCGTCCCCGGCACGTCGCACCTTGCAGGGGTAGTCCTTTCCGGCCCGGAACACGAACGCCTGCGTCCGTGTCCCCGTCGGCGCGGCCGGCGCCGTGGCGTCCGCCGGAGCCGGCCGCCCGTCGGTCCGCTCGCGTCCGCCGTCCCATGGCGCCATCACCAGCAGGGCGACCACGGCCGACACGACCACGATCGCCGCCAGTGCGGCTCCGAGCACCCGCCGACCGCGCCGTCGTACGCGCTCCTGCTCACCCGGCCCGGATTCCGGCCCCAGGTCCGCCCCCGCGTCCGACCCCGCTTCCGGCCCCACGTCCGTCTCCCCCGCCCGGCCGGCACCGTCCTCCCCGCCGCGGTCCGCCGCGACGGCCACCTCGTGCAGGGCCAGCAGCCGGGCCGGGTCGATGTCGCAGGCGCGGGCCAGTGCGGCCACCGCCTGCCCTGGCGGTAACGCGCGGCCGTTGAGATACCGGTCCCAGGAGGCACGGCTGTAGCCGGTCCGGCCGGCCAACGCCTGCAGTCCGAGTCCGCTGTGATCCTTCATCCGGCGCATCTGTACGGCGAGTTGCCGTACTCGCGGGTCGAGCGAGGCGGGCAACTGCTTCCAACGAGACATGCTCCACCTCATGTCTGTTGCCACTTCCAACGAGGATGCCCCTCGTGCGCCCGCGGTTCCCGTGGCCGACCGGGCGAGCGCATGCTTTCGGCCGCCTCACCGGGCGTCCGCGCGTCCCGCCGGCGCCTCATGGCGGGGAGCGTTCCCGCAGGTCGGAGGGTGGGACGTCCCGCGCCGACGGCACCTGTCCGGCAGGCCTGTCCCGGCCCCGGACTCGGCCTGCACTGTCGGTGGTGCACGACGGGCGGTGCGGTCCACCCCGCACCGCCCCAGGCACTCGGCGGCCCGCCCCCACGGGGGTGGGGCGAGCCGCACCGGCAATCGACCCAGGGAGCATCCATGCGATTCCGTATCGCGACCGCATCCGTCCTGACCGCGTGCGCCATGGCAGGGGGCGGCCTCGCCGTCTCCGCGCAGGCCGCCTCGGCCGACACGCACACCGTGTCGTCCGCGGCCCGCCCCAGCTGTCCGTATCCGTACGTGTGCTTCTACAACGGCGACACGATGACGGGGAAGTTCAAGGACACCGGGTACTGGCAGACGCTCGGCGCGAGCCGTGACGCGAAGGGCGCCGTCAACACCCGGCACGACGACGTGGCCTACGTACGGTTCTCCAACCACCCCACCATCTGCATGAAGCCGGGCGAGGGATGGGCCTTCAACGGGGCGTACCCGACGCAGGTGTACATCAGCTCTTCGAGCACGTGCTGAGCACGTCGAGCACGTGCCGCTGAGGCACCTCCGGCACCGTTCCTCCGCCCTGGCGCGGGTTCCGCACCCGCGCCAGGGCGGCGCCACGCACTCCTAGCCGAGATGCGTCGGCGCGAACATCCGCAGCAGCGCCGGGAGTACGACCACCGACGGACCCGGTGCCGCCAGTGCCTTCGCCAGGTCCTCCTCCAGGGTCTCGGGGGTCGTACGGACACCGGGCACACCGAAGGACTCCGCCAGCGCCACGTAGTCCGGACGCGTCAGTTCCGTCGCGGTCGCCCGGCCGAAGGCGTCCGTCATGTACTCGCGGAGGATGCCGTAGCCGCCGTCGTCGACGATCAGCCAGGTGACCGGCAGGTCGTACTGCTTGGCGGTCGCCAGTTCCGCGATCGAGTACAGCGCCCCGCCGTCGCCGGACACCGCCAGCACCGGGTGGGTGGGGTCGGCCGCCGCCGCGCCCAGCGCCGCCGGGAAGCCGTAGCCGAGGCCGCCGGCGCCCTGGGCGGAGTGCATGGTGTTCGCGCCCTTGGGGTCGAAGGCCGACCAGGCCCAGTACGCCAGGATCGTCATGTCCCAGAACGACGGGGCACCCGCGGGGAGAGCCCGGCGGACCGAGGCCAGCACACCCTGTTCCAGGGTGAGTTCCTGGGCCGCGATACGCGAGGCGACCTTGGCCAGCAGCTCTCGCACCCGCTCCGGCGCCGACGCGTCCGTGCGCTCCTCCACCGTCTCCAGCAGGGCCTGCAGCGCGAGACGGGCGTCCGCGTGGATGCCCAGCGCCGGGTGGTTGGACTCCAGCTTGCCGAGGTCGGCCTCGATCTGGATCACCCGGCCGCGGGGCTTGAACGTGTGGTAGTTGGAGGACAGTTCGCCGAGGCCCGAGCCCACGACCAGCAGGACGTCCGCGTCCTCCAGGAAGTCCGTCGTATGACGGTCCTCCAGCCAGGACTGGAGCGACAGCGGGTGCTCCCAGGGGAAGGCGCCCTTGCCGCCGAAGGTCGTCACGACCGGCGCCCGGAGCTTCTCGGCCAGCTGACGCAGCTTGCCCGAGGCGTCCGACCGTACGACCCCGCCGCCCGCGATGATCGCCGGGCGGGCCGCACGTGACAGCAAGTCGGCCGCCACCGCGGTCAGTTCGGGGCGCGGGGGAAGGTCCTCCGGGGTCGCGTCGACCGCCGTCACCGCCGGCAGTGCGGTCTCGGCGAGCAGGACGTCCTGCGGGATCTCCACCCAGACCGGGCCGTGCGGTGCCGTCAGCGCCGACTTCCAGGCCGCCGCGACCGCGGACGGGATCTGGGACTGTGTACGGACGGTGTGCACCGACTTCACCACGCCCCGGAACGAGGCCGACTGGTCCGGGAGTTCATGCAGATATCCGTGCCGGCCGCCGCCCAGGCCCGCCGTCGGGATCTGGCTGCTGATCGCCAGCACGGGAGCGGAGGCCGCGGCCGCCTCCTGGAGCGCGGCCAGTGAGGTCAGGGCCCCCGGGCCCGTCGAGAGCAGCAGCGGCGCGGCCTCGCCGGTGATCCTGCCGTACGCGTCCGCCGCGAAGCCCGCGTTGTTCTCCACCCGCAGGCCGACGTACCGCAGGGACGACCGGCGCAGCGCGTCGAACATGCCGAGGGCGTGCTGGCCGGGCAGTCCGAAGACCGTCGTCGCGCCCAGCCCGGCCAGCGTTTCCACGACCAGGTCTCCGCCGTTGCGGCCGGGAGGGGGATTCAGCGCGGCCGCCGTCTGCCGATCGGTCGGGCGGAGTACCAGGTCGTGGTCGTGAGTCACTGCTCTCGGTCCCCTAAGGAGAGTTAGGCGTTGCGGGCCGCCGCGATCTGGCGGCTCATGATGGTGGTCAGTTCGTAGGCCGTGTGCGAGGCCGCGACCGAGGTGATCTCGGCGTGGTCGTACGCGGGCGCCACCTCGACGACGTCCGCCGAGACCAGGTTGCAGGAGGCCAGTCCGCGCAGGATCTCCAGCAGCTCGCGCGAGGTCATGCCGCCCGCCTCGGGCGTGCCGGTGCCGGGCGCGTGGGCCGGGTCGAGGCAGTCGATGTCGATGGAGATGTACAGCGGGCGGTCGCCGATGCGCTGGCGCAGCTGGTCGGCCACCTCGTCGGCGCCGCGGCGGTAGATGTCCGCGGACGTGACGATGCCGAAGCCCATCTTCTCGTCGTCGGTCAGGTCCTGCTTGCCGTACAGCGGGCCGCGGGTACCCACGTGCGACAGCGCCGACGTGTCGAGGATGCCCTCCTCCACGGCGCGGCGGAACGGGGTGCCGTGGGTGTACTCGGCGCCGAAGTAGGTGTCCCAGGTGTCCAGGTGGGCGTCGAAGTGCAGCAGGGCCACCGGGCCGTGCTTCTTCGCGACGCTCCTCAGCAGCGGGAGCGCGATGGTGTGGTCACCACCGAGGGTCATCAGGCGGGCGCCGGTGCCGAGCAGCTCGTCCGCCGCGGCCTCGACGGTCTCGACGGCCTCGTTGATGTTGAACGGGTTCACGGCGATGTCGCCGCCGTCCGCGACCTGGGCGAGGGCGAAGGGGGAGGCGTCCTGCGCGGGGTTGTACGGGCGCAGCAGCCGGGACGCCTCGCGGATGGCGTTGCCGCCGAAGCGGGCGCCCGGCCGGTACGAGACGCCGGAGTCGAACGGCACGCCCACGACGGCGACGTCGGCGGTGCCGACCTCGTCCAGACGGGGCAGCCGGGCGAAGGTGGCGGGGCCGGCGTACCGCGGGATGCGGGAGGAGTCGACGGGACCGCGGGGCGTCTCGTTGCTGCTCATGATGAAATGCCTTCTTTCTTGCGCTTCATCGCGCATGTACTGCTTTCCCTACGACTCTACTGGTGAGCCGGGGCCGGTTCGGACACGAGTTCGGAGGAGCGTCCGGCGAGGCGCTCGCGCCAAGTGGCGAGAACGGTCTCGTCGGTGGGCCTGGTCGCCAGGGATACGGCGACGTAGGCGGCGAGGGAGGCGAGCAGGCCGTAGTAGACGGGCTCGTTGGCGAGGATGCCGTACCCGGCCATCAGACCGATCACGGCGAGGCCGCCGACGAGCACCGAGGCCAGCGCGCCCTGGGCGGTGCCGCGCTTCCACAGCAGGCCGCCGAGGATCGGGACGAGCAGGCCGCCGACGAGCAGGTTGTAGGCGACCGTCAGCGCCTCGACCACGTTGTTCAGGGCGATCGCCGTACCGATCACCGCGACGCCCATGATCAGGATGAAGGCGCGGTTGCCGCCGACCTCGTCGTGATCCCCGGACGACCGCTCGGTGATCCCGCGCAGTCGCGACCAGATGTCGTTGTTGGCGACGGTGGCGCAGGCGATCAGGGCGCCGGAGGAGGTGGACATCACGGCGGCGAGGGCGGCGGCCAGCACCAGGCCGCGCACACCGACGGGGAGTTCGGCCTTGACGACAGTGGCGAAGGCGTCGTCGGGACTGCCCAGCCTGGGGTAGAGCACCTTGGCGGCCGTACCGATCACCGCGCCGGCGAGGGCGTAGGCCAGACAGTAGGTTCCGGCGACCGTGCCGCCCCACCTGGCGGTCCTGTCGCTGCGGGCGGTGAACACGCGCTGCCAGATGTCCTGACCGATCAGCATGCCGAAGGTGTAGATCAGGACGTAGGTGAAGATCGTCTCGCCGCCGATGCCCAGCGGGTCGAAGTACGAGGCCGGCAGCTTGGCCTTCATCGCGCCGAAGCCACCGGCCTTGACGACCGCGATGGGCAGGAGCAGGAGCAGTACGCCGATCGTCTTCACCACGAACTGGACCATGTCGGTCAGGGTGATCGACCACATACCGCCGAGGGTGGAGTAGGCGACGACGATCGAGCCGCCGATGACGATCGCGAGGGTCCGGTTCATGTCGAAGAGGACGTCGAAGATCGTGGCGTAGGCGATGGTGGAGGTGACGGCGAGCATGAGGGTGTACGCCCACATGACCACGCCGGAGATGACCCCGGCGCGTCCGCCGTAGCGCAGGTCCAGCATCTCGGAGACGGTGTAGACCTTCAGGCGGGCGATGCGGGCGGAGAAGAAGACCGACAGGGCGAGCAGGCCGAGCCCGATGGTGAACACCATCCAGGCGCCGGACAGCCCGTACCGGTATCCCAGCCCCACGCCGCCGATGGTGGACGCGCCGCCGAGGACGATCGCCGCCATGGTGCCGGAGTACATGACAGGCCCGAGGCGGCGCCCTGCCACCAGGAACTCGCTCTTCGACCTGGCGCGGCGCATGCCCCACCAGCCCATGGCCAGCATGCCGGCGAGATAGACGACGATCACGGTGTAGTCGACGGCCATGAGGCCCTCCTTCACTCGAAGTCGTACTGGGGGTCGCCGGCGGGTGACGCCCCTCGACACTAGGTGGCCGGAAAGCGGCTGCGAAGTGTACGTTTCATCCATATGAACGGGGTGGGAGTGGAGGCAGTGCACACCATGTCGGAGACGATCACCCCAGCCGTCCCACCGACCCCACCCGTACCGCTCTCGGCGCTGCTGGCCCGCGAGGATCTCGCCCTGCGCCAGATCGCGGGCCCGACGGATCGGGGGACCGTGATCCACTGGGCGCATACGTCGGAGATGGCCGACCCGTACCCGTATCTGCTGGGCGGCGAGCTGCTGCTGACGGCCGGGGTGCACATCCCGGAGGCGGCGGGTTCGGGGACCTACTTCGACGACTACGTCTCCCGGATCGTCGCGGCGGGCGGCGCGGCGCTCGGCTTCGGCCTGGCCCCGGTGCACGACACGGTCCCGCGCGCCCTGGTAGCGGCCTGCGACGCCTACGGCCTCCCCTTGCTGGAGGTCCCGCCGCAGACCACGTTCTCCGGCGTGGCCCGCGCGGTGTGGCAGCTGATGGCGCAGGCCCGGCTGGCCGAACTGCGCCGGGTCACGGAGGCCCAGCAGAGTCTCGCCTCCGCCGCGGCCCGCCCCGACCCGGTCCCCTCGGTCCTACGGCAACTGGCCCACCGCCTGACCGGCCAGGCGGTGCTCTACGGCCCCGACGGCACGGAGATCGCCTCGGCGGGCCGGGAACCGGGGCCGGGGGCACGGGAGGCGCTGACGGACCTGGCGGGGGTGGTACGGCCGACCGGGGCGGGCACCCCCACCTCCGCCACCGACACGCTCGGGGACACCCACCTCGCCGCCTACGCCCTCGGCTCCGGCGGGGGATTCGTCCTGGGCGTGGCCACCGCGCGGCGTGAACCCGGCGACCACACCATCGCCTCCGTGGCCTCCGTGCTGCTGTCGCTGCTGACCGGGGAGCATCACAGCGGGGCCGGGGCCGCGCGGTCCTCGGCGTTCGTGCGGCTGCTGCTCGGGGCGCGGCCGGAGGAGGTCGCCCCGCTGCTCGGGGAGGGGGGCTGGGTCGTCGTACACGCCCGGCCCGAGGCTCAGCTTCCGGACGCCGTCGCCGCCTCGGCGCTCGGCGCCGCGCTGGGCTCACCGCTGGTCGACCTCGCACGAGACGTCGTACGGGTGCTGGTGCCGGGTGGGCGGGTACCCCAGCCGCAGCCGGGCTGGGCGCTCGGGGTGAGCGCCGCGGTGGAGCCGCGCGAGTGGCCGGCGGCCGACACCCAGGCGGCCCGCGCCCTGGCCCGCGCCCGCGCCACCCGCACCCCGCTCATCCGGCACGACGCCCGTCCGGGCTTCACCGACCTGGTGCCGCGGGCGGATGCCGAGGCACACGCCCGCGCACTGCTGGCACCGCTCGCCGACCGGCCCGAGCTCGCCGGGACCCTGCGCAACTGGCTGGCTCTGCACGGCAGTTGGGACCGCACCGCGGTGGCCCTGGACGTCCACCGCAACACGGTGCGCCAACGCATCGCCCGCTGCGCGGCCCTGCTGGACGCCGACCTGGACGACCCGGACGTCCGCATGGAGTTGTGGTTCGCGCTGCGGCAGGTCTGAAGCACGGGCTTCGGCGGTCCCAGCCCTCGATATGCCGAGGACTCCGGTCGCGCGCTGCCCCACAATGGGAGGCATGCCGATATCCGGGACACCCAGCCGCGCCCAGCTCGTCGACCACCTGGTGAGGACCCGTATCGCGGGGGACGTCGCCACGCCCCGCGAGAACAACCTCTCCCACTACCGTCAGCTCGCCAACGGTGTCCGCAATTTCTGGCTCGGCCTGGAGCTGGGCGACCGCTGGACGGACGAGCAGGACGTGCTCGCGGTGATGGCCGAGCGGGTGGGGGTCAACGACGACCCCGAGTACCGGTACGGGCAGGACACCATCGACCCCGAGCTGACCGTGGCCGCGCTGGAGCGGATGGCGGCACGGCTGCGCAAGGCGGCCGAGGGGCAGCAGCGGGTGCTGTTCGCGACCGGGCACCCGGGCGGTCTGCTGGATGTGCACCGGGCCACGGCGGCCGCGCTGCGCACCGCGGGCTGCGAGATCGTCGTCATCCCGGACGGGCTGCAGACGGACGAGGGGTACGTCATGCAGTTCGCGGACGTGGCGGTGCTGGAGCACGGGGCGACGCTGTGGCACACCCACTCCGGGGAGCCGATGCGGGCCATTCTGACGGGACTTGAGCGCGAGGGGCGCCCGCTGCCTGACCTGGTGGTCGCCGACCACGGGTGGGCCGGGTACGCCGGGCAGCACGGAGTCGATTCCGTCGGGTACGCCGACTGCAACGACCCGGCGCTGTTCCTCGCCGAGTCCGAGGGCACCGTCCAGGTCGTCGTACCCCTGGACGACCATGTGCTCAGCCCCCGTCACTACGACCCGATGACGGCGTATCTGCTGGCTGCGGCCGGACTTTCCTGACCGGCCCCGACCACGCCCACGCGGCACTGTGCGGCCCCGCGTTGCGGAGCCGCACAGTGTGTGCGCTGTCGGCGTCGGGTCAGCGGCCGTTGTTTCCCTTGTTGCCGTTGTCGCCACCCTTGTTGCCGTTGTCGCCACCCTTGTTGCCGTTGTCGCCACCCTTGTTGCCGTTGTCGCCACGGCCGTTGTTGCCGTTGTCACCGCGGCCGTTGTCGCCACGACCGTTGTCGCGGTCGCCGCGGCCGTGGTCACGGTCGCGGTCGCCACGGCCGTGACCACGGCCGTGGTGGTGGTGGCCGTGGTGACGACCGCAGTGGTGGTGACCGTGGTGTGCAGGTGCTGCCGAGGCGGTGCCCGCCGCGCCTATGGCGGTTCCGCCCGCCAGCAGGAAGCCCGCTGCGGACATCACGACATAACGCCTGATGCGCTGTGCTCGCATGGGAGATTGCCCTTTCGTTGTCCACCATCCCGAGCGGCTTCATGGGGGGAGGCGCGGGATGGATGGCCGGCGCCGTGCTCACAGATGGGGGAAGGGCACGGCGCGCTCTTGAGGTGTCACCGCAGAAGGTTGGTCACACGTCCGTCGCCGCCGACGTCTGCCGTTCCGGGTACCCGGAAACTCGTCGGCCGGTTACGCCATGTGCTGCGGCTTTCACTCTTAGAGATTAGTGCCCCACCTGTGGCTCGGCATCTCGGCGGCTCAGGCACGCGGAACGCGGACCACACCCTCCTGGATGACGGTGATCGCGAGCTGCCCGTCCTGGGTGTAGATCCGGGCCTGGCCGAGGCCGCGGCCGCCGTGCGCGGACGGGGACTCCTGGTCGTACAGCAGCCACTCGTCGGCGCGGAAGGGCCGGTGGAACCACATCGCGTGGTCCAGGGAGGCCCCCACGACATCCCCCACGGCCCAGCCGCCGCGGCCGTGCGCGAGCAGGATGGAGTCGAGGAGGGTCATGTCGGAGACATAGGTGGCGAGGACGACATGCAGCAACGGCTCGTCAGAAGCACGGTCCAGCTTGCCGTTGGTGCGGAACCAGACCTGTGAGTGCGGCTCGCGCGGCTCGCCGAACTGCCCGTACGGCGGCTCCTCCACGTACCTCAGGTCGATCGCCTCGCGAGCCTCCAGGAACTTCTCGACGACCTCGGGGGCGAGGTGGTCGTAGCCGCGCAGGCGTTCCTGCGAGGTGGGGAGGGTCTCCGGGTCGGGCGAGTGGGGCATGGGTGCCTGGTGTTCCAGGCCCTCCTCGTACGTCTGGAAGGACGCCGAGAGATGGAAGATCGGCTTGCCGTGCTGGACGGCGACCACGCGGCGGGTGGTGAAGGAACGGCCGTCACGGATGCGGTCCACGGTGTAGACGATCGGCGCGCCGGGGTCGCCGGGGCGCAGGAAGTAGGCGTGCAGGGAGTGGGCGGGCCGGTCGGCGGGGACCGTCCGCCCGGCGGCGACCAGCGCCTGCGCGGCGACCTGCCCGCCGAAGACCCGGGGGACGACGGCGGAGCGGGACCGGCCGCGGAAGATGTTCTCCTCGATCTGCTCCAGGTCGAGCAGATCGAGGAGATCCTGAAGTGCCTGGCTCATGGCGTCAGTTGTACCGGCCAGTGATTGCGGGGGCCTTACAGACCCATGTCCTTGGCGATGATCGACTTCATGATCTCGCTGGTGCCGCCGTAGATGCGGTTGACGCGGTTGTCCGCGTAGAGGCGGGCGATCGGGTACTCGTTCATGTACCCGTAGCCGCCGTGCAGTTGCAGGCAGCGGTCGATGACGCGGTGGGCGACCTCGGTGCAGAACAGCTTCGCGGAGGCGGCCTCGGCCGGGGTCAGCTCACCGGCGTCCAGGGCCTCCGTCGCGCGGTCGGCGACGGCCTCGGCGGCGTCTACCTCGGCCTGGCAGGCGGCCAGCTCGAACTTGGTGTTCTGGAAGTGCGCGACCGGCTTGCCGAAGACGGTGCGCTCCTGGACGTACTGCTTGGCGAAGCGCACGGCGGCCTTGGCCTGCGCGTAGGCGCCGAAGGCGATGCCCCAGCGCTCGGAGGCGAGGTTGTGGCCGAGGTAGTAGAAGCCCTTGTTCTCCTCGCCGAGGAGGTCCTCGACGGGCACCTTGACGTCGACGAAGGCCAGCTCGGCGGTGTCGGAGGTCTTCAGGCCGAGCTTGTCGAGCTTGCGGCCGACGGAGTAGCCCTCGGACTTGGTGTCCACGGCGAACAGGGAGATGCCGTGGCGGCGGTCCTCGGCGGTCGGCGCGGCGGTGCGGGCGCACACGATCACACGGTCGGCGTGGACACCGCCGGTGATGAAGGTCTTGGCGCCGTTGAGGACGTAGTGCGTACCGTCCTCGGAGAGCTTGGCGGTGGACTTCATGCCCGCGAGGTCGGAGCCGGTGCCCGGCTCGGTCATCGCGATGGCCCACATCTCCTCGCCGGTGACGAACTTCGGCAGGTACCGCTTCTTCTGCTCGTCCGTGGCCAGCATCTTGATGTACGGCAGGGCGAGCAGCACGTGCACACCGGAGCCGCCGAACTGGACGCCGGCGCGGGCGGTCTCCTCGTAGAGGACGGCCTCGAACTTGTGGCTGTCCAGGCCCGCGCCGCCGAACTCCTCGGGGACGTTGATACCGAAGATGCCCAGCTCACCGAGCTTGTAGTAGAAGTCGCGCGGCGCCTGGCCGGCTGCGAACCACTCGTCGTAGACCGGGACGACCTCGGCCTCGATGAAGGCGCGCAGGGTCTCCCGGAACGCCTCGTGATCCTCGTTGAACACCGTACGGCGCACGCCGCCCACCTCCAGGTACCTGTCTAAGCGCTTGCTCAGACTCGAAGATACCGGCGAGTACGGCAGCCGTCCAGGGTGAGCTTGCCCACCCGGGCCCCCGGGTGGACAGCGAGCGTCAGCCGCGCCGACGGGAGGCGGAGATCACTCCCCTTCCACCGACGACTCCCCCGCCGCCTCGAACGCCCCGCACGCCATCCGGTGCAGCAGCGCCGCCATGGCCCCCCGGCCGGGCAGCGTGCCCGCACGGCCGAGGTGCGGGGTGGAGTTCAGCAGGCCGAACACGGAGTGGACGGCGGAGCGGGCGGAGGGCTCGGTCAGCGCCGGGTACACCTCGCGGACCACCTCGACCCACAGCTCCACGTACTGCCGCTGAAGCTGGCGCACCAGCTTGCGGTCGCTGTCGCGCAGGCGGTCCAGCTCACGGTCGTGCAGAGTGATCAGGGGACGGTCGTCCAGGGCGAAGTCGATGTGGCCCTCGATCAGGGAGTCCAGGATCCGGCTCGCGGGCACCCCGTCGGCCTCCGCCAGGCGCCGCTTCGCCCCCGTCAGCAGCTGGCCGCTGATGCCGACCAGCAGCTCGGCGAGCATCGCGTCCTTGCCCGGGAAGTGCCGGTAGAGACCTGGGCCGCTGATCCCCACCGCGGCACCTATCTCGTCGACACCGACGCCGTGGAAGCCACGCTCGGCGAAGAGCCGGGCGGCCTCCTTCAGGATCTGCTCGCGGCGGGTCGGGGCGTCGGTTCTGGTGACCATGCAGGCAATTCTAGACAGCGAGGTTAGCGGTCGTTAACCTGAAGGAAATGGTTAACGCTCATTAACAGCGGATCGCAGGTTCGATCACCGGGTGAGGGGACCGCAGAATGCAGGAGGCACCGGAGCTGACGGGCGCGGCTGATCCCGCGTCCCAGGCCTGGCGGGCCAATGAACAGGCGCATCTCGCGCTGGTCGAGGAACTGCGCGGCAAGCTGGCCGCGGCGGCCCTCGGCGGTGGCGAGAGGGCACGGGCCCGGCACACCGCGCGAGGCAAGCTGCTGCCGAGGGACAGGGTGGACACACTGCTCGATCCCGGATCGCCGTTCCTTGAGCTGGCCCCCCTCGCGGCCGACGGGATGTACGACGGGCAGGCCCCGGCCGCCGGGGTGATCGCCGGGATCGGGCGGGTCAGCGGCCGTGAGTGCGTGATCGTCGCCAATGACGCCACGGTCAAGGGCGGCACGTACTACCCGATGACCGTGAAGAAGCACCTGCGCGCGCAGGAGGTGGCTCTCGACAACCGGCTGCCCTGCGTCTATCTCGTGGACTCCGGTGGCGCCTTCCTGCCGATGCAGGACGAGGTCTTCCCCGACCGGGACCACTTCGGGCGGATCTTCTACAACCAGGCCCGGATGTCCGGGGCCGGCATCCCGCAGATCGCGGCCGTGCTCGGGTCCTGCACCGCGGGCGGGGCGTACGTCCCGGCGATGAGCGACGAGGCCGTGATCGTCCGCGATCAGGGGACGATCTTCCTCGGCGGTCCGCCCCTGGTGAAGGCCGCCACCGGAGAGGTCGTGACGGCGGAGGAGCTGGGCGGCGGCGAGGTCCACTCGCGCGTGTCCGGTGTCACCGACCATCTCGCCGAGGACGACGCGCACGCGCTCAGGATCGTGCGGAACATCGTCGCCACCCTCCCGGCCCGGCAACCCCTCCCCTGGGAGGTCGCGCCGGTCACGGAACCCAAGGCCGACCCGTACGGGTTGTACGGCGCCGTCCCGGTCGACTCCCGTACCCCCTACGACGTCCGCGAGATCATCGCGCGCGTGGTCGACGGCTCGCGGTTCGCCGAGTTCAAGAGCGAGTTCGGGCAGACGCTCGTCACCGGCTTCGCCCGGATCCACGGCCACCCGGTCGGGATCGTCGCCAACAACGGCATCCTGTTCTCCGAGTCGGCCCAGAAGGGCGCCCACTTCATCGAGCTGTGCGACCAGCGCGGGATCCCGCTGGTGTTCCTGCAGAACATCTCGGGATTCATGGTCGGCAAGGACTACGAGGCGGGCGGCATCGCCAAGCACGGCGCCAAGATGGTGACAGCGGTGGCCTGCACGCGCGTGCCGAAGCTGACGGTGGTGGTCGGCGGCTCGTACGGCGCGGGCAACTACTCGATGTGCGGCCGGGCCTACTCCCCCCGCTTCCTGTGGATGTGGCCCAACGCCAAGATCTCCGTCATGGGCGGCGAGCAGGCCGCGTCCGTCCTCGCGACCGTCAAGCGGGACCAGCTGGAGGCACGCGGCGAGGAGTGGCCCGCCGAGGACGAGGAGGCCTTCAAGGCCCCGATCCGCGCGCAGTACGAACGCCAGGGCAACGCCTACTACGCCACGGCCCGGCTCTGGGACGACGGCGTGATCGACCCGCTGGAGACCCGTCAGGTGCTGGGACTCGCCCTGACGGCCTGTGCCAACGCGCCGCTGGGAGACCCCCAGTTCGGCGTCTTCCGGATGTGAGGAGGGGAACCGTGTTCGACACAGTGCTGGTCGCCAACCGGGGCGAGATCGCCGTACGTGTCATCCGTACGCTCCGCTCGCTGGGCGTGCGCTCGGTGGCGGTCTTCTCCGACGCCGACGCGGACGCGCGGCACGTCCGGGAGGCCGACACGGCGGTACGGATCGGTCCGGCGCCGGCCGCCGAGAGCTATCTGTCGGTGGAGCGGCTGCTGCAGGCCGCCGCCCGCACCGGCGCGCAGGCGGTCCACCCCGGATACGGCTTCCTCGCCGAGAACGCGGGCTTCGCGCGCGCCTGCGAGGAGGCGGGGCTGGCCTTCATCGGTCCGTCCGCGGACGCGATCGCGCTCATGGGCGACAAGATCCGCGCCAAGGAGACGGTGAAGGCGGCCGGAGTCCCGGTGGTCCCCGGCGGACGCGACCCCGAACTGGCCCAGGCAGCCCACGAGCTGGGGGCGCCCGTGCTGCTGAAGCCGTCCGCCGGCGGCGGTGGCAAGGGCATGCGGCTGGTGCGGGACCTGACGGTCCTGGAGGAGGAGATCGCGGCCGCCCGCCGCGAGGCCCGCGCCTCCTTCGGTGACGACACGCTGCTGGTGGAGCGATGGATCGACCGGCCCAGGCACATCGAGATCCAGGTGCTGGCCGACGGCCACGGCAACGTCGTCCACCTCGGCGAGCGCGAGTGCTCGCTGCAGCGACGCCACCAGAAGATCATCGAGGAGGCGCCGAGTGTGCTCCTGGACGAGCGGACCCGGGCCTCGATGGGCGAGGCGGCGGTGCAGGCGGCCCGCTCGTGCGGGTACCGGGGCGCGGGCACGGTGGAGTTCATCGTGCCGGGCAACGACCCCACCCACTACTACTTCATGGAGATGAACACCCGCCTCCAGGTGGAGCACCCGGTCACCGAACTCGTCACCGGACTCGACCTGGTGGAGTGGCAGGTGCGGGTGGCGGCCGGGGAGAGGCTGGGCTTCACACAGGACGACGTACGACTGACCGGGCATGCGGTGGAGGCGCGGATCTGCGCGGAAGACCCCTCACGCGGCTTCCTGCCCTCCGGCGGCACGGTCCTTCTCCTGAACGAGCCGCAGGGCGACGGCGTCCGCACCGACTCCGGGCTCAGCGAGGGCACCGAGGTCGGCAGCCTCTACGACCCGATGCTGTCCAAGGTGATCGCCTACGGCCCCGACCGCGAGACGGCGTTGCGGGGGCTCCGGGCGGCACTCGCGCAGACGGTCACGCTGGGCGTGCAGACCAACGCGGGCTTTCTGCGCCGGCTGCTGGCCCACCCGGCCGTCGTACAGGGGGACTTGGACACCGGTCTGGTCGAGCGGGTCGTGGACGAGCTGGTCTCGACGGACGTGCCCGAGGAGGTCTACGAGGCGGCGGCGGCCGTACGGGCGAAGGCGCTGGAGCCCCGCGCGGACGGCTGGGTCGACCCCTTCGCGGTGCCGAGCGGCTGGCGGCTCGGCGGCACCCCGAAGCCGCCCGCCTTCCACCTGCGGGTGCAGGACCCGGTGACGTACACCCCGCGCGGCACCGCGACGGTCGCCGAGGACACGGTCTCCGTCACCCTCGACGGCGTCCGCCACGCCTTCCACCGGGCCGGTGACTGGATCGGCCGGGACGGCGACGCCTGGCAGGTGCGGGACCACGATCCGGTGGCCGCGTCCCTCGGCAGGGCCGCCCACGCGGGCGCCGACTCCCTCACCGCGCCCATGCCCGGCACGGTCACCGTGGTCAAGGTGGCCGTCGGCGACGAGGTGGCCGCCGGGCAGAGCCTGCTGGTGGTGGAGGCCATGAAGATGGAGCACGTCATCTCCGCCCCGCACGCCGGCACGGTCGCCGAGCTGGACGTGACCCCGGGCACGACGGTCGCCATGGACCAGGTGCTCGCCGTGATCGCACCGCATGACGAGGAAGGGGTGGTGGCGGAGTGACTGTCAACGGTCTCCCCATGGTCGTACCGGCCGCCGATCTGCCCGCGCGGGTGCGGATCCACGAGGTCGGCGCGCGCGACGGGCTGCAGAACGAGAAGTCGGCCGTACCGACCGAGATCAAGGCGGAGTTCATCCGCCGGCTCGCCGACGCGGGCCTGACCACCATCGAGGCCACGAGCTTCGTGCACCCCAAGTGGGTGCCCCAACTGGCCGACGCCGAGGAGCTGTTCCCGAGGGTCAAGGGCCTTCCGGGGGTCGCGCTCCCGGTGCTGGTGCCCAACCAGCGCGGCCTGGACCGGGCGCTGGCGCTCGGCGCCGACCGGGTCGCCGTCTTCGCCAGCGCCACGGAGTCCTTCGCGAAGGCCAACCTCAACCGCACGGTGGACGAGTCACTGGCCGTGTTCGAGCCGGTGGTCCGGCAGGCGAAGGCCGCGGGCGCGCACGTACGCGGCTATGTGTCCATGTGCTTCGGCGACCCCTGGGAGGGAGCGGTCCCGCTCCACCAGGTGGCCCGTGTCTGCACGGCGCTGAGGGACATGGGCTGCGACGAGCTGAGCCTCGGCGACACCATCGGGGTCGCGACCCCGGGCCATGTGCTCGAACTGCTCGCGCTGCTGAACGAGGAGCGCGTGCCGACGAACATGATCGGCGTCCACTTCCACGACACCTACGGCCAGGCGCTCGCGAACACCTACGCGGCCCTGGAGCACGGCGTGACCACCATCGACGCCTCGGCCGGAGGCCTCGGCGGCTGCCCGTACGCCAAGTCCGCCACCGGCAACCTCGCCACCGAGGACCTCGTCTGGATGCTGCACGGCCTCGGCATCGAGACCGGGGTCGACCTCGGCCGTCTGACCGCCACCAGCGTGTGGATGGCCGCCCATCTGGACCGGCCCAGCCCGTCCCGTACCGTCCGCGCTCTCTCCCACAAGGACCAGTGATCAGCATGGACCACCGTCTCAGCCCCGAGCTGGAGGAACTCCGCCGTACGGTGGAGGAGTTCGCGCACGATGTCGTGGCGCCGAAGATCGGCGACTTCTACGAGCGGCACGAGTTCCCGTACGAGATCGTCCGCGAGATGGGCCGTATGGGCCTGTTCGGGCTGCCGTTCCCGGAGGAGTACGGCGGCATGGGCGGCGACTATCTGGCGCTCGGCATCGCCCTGGAGGAGCTGGCCCGGGTGGACTCCTCCGTGGCCATCACACTGGAGGCGGGCGTCTCCCTGGGCGCCATGCCCCTGCACCTCTTCGGCACCGAGGAGCAGAAGCGCGAGTGGCTCCCCCGCCTCTGCACGGGCGAGATCCTGGGCGCGTTCGGCCTGACGGAGCCGGACGGCGGCAGCGACGCCGGTGCCACGCGTACGACGGCCCGCCTGGACCCGGACACGAACGAATGGGTGATCAACGGCACGAAGTGCTTCATCACCAACTCGGGCACGGACATCACGGGTCTGGTGACCGTCACCGCCGTCACCGGCCGCAAGCCGGACGGCAAGCCGCGGATCTCGGCGATCATCGTCCCGTCCGGCACCCCTGGCTTCACGGTCGCCGCGCCGTACTCGAAGGTGGGCTGGAACGCCTCCGACACCCGCGAGCTGTCGTTCGCCGACGTCCGGGTCCCCGCCGCCAATCTGCTCGGTGAGGAGGGCCGGGGCTACGCCCAGTTCCTGCGCATCCTCGACGAGGGCCGCATCGCCATCGCGGCTCTCGCGACGGGCCTGGCACAGGGGTGTGTCGACGAATCGGTGAAGTACGCGAAGGAGCGCCACGCGTTCGGCCGCCCCATCGGCGCCAACCAGGCCATCCAGTTCAAGATCGCCGACATGGAGATGAAGGCGCACACGGCCCGCCTGGCCTGGCGCGACGCGGCGAGCCGCCTGGTGGCCGGCGAACCCTTCAAGAAGGAGGCAGCCCTGGCCAAGCTGTACTCCTCCACCGTCGCCGTGGACAACGCCCGCGACGCCACCCAGGTCCACGGTGGCTACGGCTTCATGAACGAGTATCCGGTGGCCCGCATGTGGCGCGACTCCAAGATCCTGGAGATCGGCGAGGGCACGAGCGAGGTCCAGCGGATGCTGATCGCACGGGAGTTGGGGCTGGTGAGCTAGTCATTGTTCGGCGAATCAGGTGGTTCTCCCGGGGCAGGGCATTGCGTGACGGGCGAGCGGAACGTTGGTCAGCGCGTCCGTCATCTGCCTGGAGGTAACCGTGAAAGCCGCGAAGTATGCGACCGGATTGACGCTGGGACTGATGGTGACCGTCACACTGGTCACCCCGGCCGCTTCCGCCGCGCCGCACTCCGGTGGGGCCGACCGCATCGCCCTCACCAACTCCGACAACGGCCGCACCGTGGCCCGGTCGGTCGGTGACGACACCGGGATCCGGCTGACGGCCTCCCGCGAGCGGGGCTTGACATACACGTGGAGCATGCCGAGCACCCGCGACGCCCACGTCCTGACCCGGACCGTCAGCGGCACTACAGCTGCCGGTGACGCGTACGCGGTCCTGCACGCGGAAAGCCCGGGTACCGGCACCATCACCGCGGTGCGGCAGTGCCGCCCCGACCCCGGGCACAAGTGCCCCCTCGCCATCGCACCGTGGAAGGTCACCATCAAGGTGAGCTGAGGAGCTGAGACGCCGCGCGGCGTCGGTCTTCAGGACATGCTGGTGCCTTAGGACGTGCCGATGCCTCGAAGGCCGACGCCGCGCATCACCCTCTGCCGCTCCCCTCGCTCCTGCCCTGGGCCCCGGTCGGCGGATGGAGCGGATCATCACCGCGAGGACCGGCGAAGCAGCCGACGTCGTCGGCGCAGGACTGGGCGGCGAGCTGAGACGCCGGGCAGACGATAGCGGATCCACCGCCCGGCTCGACCTCCACCAGGTGGCGACTGGAGCGGCTCACTCGGTTGAGTGCCCGGAGCGCAGACACGCCTTCTCCTCGCCATGCGCGTTGGCGGCCACATCGAGATGGCCCGATGCCGTCTTGAGCGTTGTCGAGAACGTCGAAGCAGACACATGCCCTGCTGGGACGTACGTTGGAGCCCCCTCCCGCCACGTCTTGCTCGACACGACGGGAAGGGCGTTCGAAAGGTGCGGCCCTGACCCTGCGGTCGCCATGGGGGTGCGTCAGCCGGACGTCCGCGCCGGCACCAGGGCGAGGACCGGGGAGACGCCGCGGGCCGCGAAATGGCGCAGATCGCGCTCGATCAGCGGGACCTTCCGCAGGTCTTCCGCCGTCCAGAGCCCGGCGACGGCCGGTTCGGTGGTGTGGGAGAGCTCCGTTTCCAGGGTGCGCAACACGACCCGGTAGGCGGCCAGTTGGGCCACATAGCGGTCGAGCGGGAGGCTTCCGGCGAGCAGCGCGGTGGCGAAGGCGGTGGTCTCCAGGGCGTCGTGCCGGGCCCGGGTGCCGGTGCGGAGGCGGCCTGTGGCCGTCGCTGTCATACGCCGCCCCGCTGCCGGAGGGTGTCGTGGAGCCGGTCGACGAGGTGGCCCTTGCGTTCGATGGTGATGTCGAAGTAGGCCGCACTCTCCGCCGTGCGGCACACCCGGTGCACGGCCTCCTTCGCGGCGCGCTTGTGTTCCACCGCCTCGGCCGCGAGGGCGAGCAGCGTCCGGTCGAGGTCCGGGTGGCCGAGGACGTGGCTGCGCAGCCGTTCGCCGGACGGGGTGCGGCGGATGTCGGGCGGTACGGAGTCGAGGAGTTCCAGCAGGACGCGGTTGCTCAGCGCGTCGAGGTCCTCGTGGGTGTTGGCGCCACCGAGTTCCGGCACGAAGTCGGTGACGTCGTTGAACAGCTGGCTGGCGAGCCCGAGTTGACGCATCGCCTCGTCCAGGGTGGCGCGCTCTTCGGTGACGACGCGGAGGGCGGCCAGCGCCGCGTCGAGCGGCATCCGGAACAGCGTGCCCGTCTTGAGCGCGGTCATCGACTCCCAGAAGCCGATCCGCTCCGCGTAGGGGGCGTCGGTCAGTTCGCCGCGGGTGCGGTCCGAGCGGGTCGCGAGGTCGACGGCCTGCCCGGTGAATCCGTTCGCCACCGCCGCGAGCAGGCACTCCACGACGGCCGGGTCGGCCGCGTGCGCCAGTGCGGCCGTGATCAGCCAGGAGCCGGTGTTGAGGGCGAGCGGGACACCGTGGGTGAGGTGCAGCGCGGGTTCGCCGTAGCGGACGGTGCTGCCGTCCTGGATGTCGTCGAGCGCGACCGCGGCCTTCAGCAGGACCCGCACGGCGACGGCGGCCCGCCGGACGGCGGCAAGGTCACCGCCGCCGCCGTCGCCGTCGCCGTCGCCGTCAGAGACCTTGGGTGCGTCGGAGATGTCGTGGAAGCCCCGGTAGTTGCGGTACGCCCAGTACACCATCGAGGGCCGCAGCGGGGCCCCGCCCCCGGGCGCTCCGGGGTGCGGTCGCAGCGCCTCCTGCCCCGCCTTGGAGCCGAGGGCGTCGGCGACCGGCAGATGCAGCGCGCGGTCGAGCGCCGCGGCGTAGGCCGAGCCGTGTCGCGGAGCGCCGGGCGGCCGGCCCGTCAGCGATCCGAGGAACCGGGCCAGATCCTCCTCCAGCAACGCGGCGTCCGCACGGACGACATCCTCCACCGCGCTCACGTCTCCACCCACTGCCGCGGTCACTCCTTCTTCGTACTCGGCCGCCATCGGACAGCCGTCAGCGCGCGGACCAACATAACCGCGCGTGATCGCAACAACCAGGCAGGAAAAGGGAGGTGAGCGTCGGATGCGCGGCGAATGGCCGATTCCGCTCCCATGGCTCCGGACGCCCGGGACCACCCCCGACCCTGGACATCAGGTGAGGTTAGGCTAACCTACCTTCGAACCTGTCCGGCGGGCGCTCCGCCCCGTTCGAAAGCAGTCATACCCATGTCCCAAGCCCGTGCCACCCACCTCACTCGCCGCGGCCTTCTCGTCGCGGGCGGCGCCGTCGGTCTCGGTGCCACGCTCGCGGCCTGCGGGGACGACAAGGGCAAAGACAGTGGCGCGGGCAGCGGGACGAAGGCCGCCAAGTCCGGCCCCTGGTCCTTCAAGGACGACCGCGGCACGACCGTGAAGCTCGACAAGGTCCCGGCGGACATCGTCGCCTTCACCGGTGTCGGCGCGGCCCTCTTCGACTACGGCGTCCAGGTCAAGGGCGTCTTCGGACCGACGAAGACCAGCGCGGGCAAGCCCGATGTCCAGGCCGGTGACATGGACCTCAGCAAGGTGACGATCCTCGGCAACACCTGGGGCCAGTTCAACATCGAGAAGTACGCGTCCCTCGCGCCGGACGTGCTGATCACCACGATGTTCGACAACGCCGGGACGCTCTGGTACGTCCCCGAGGAGTCGAAGAAGAAGATCGCGCAGCTCGCGCCCAGCGTCGGCATCTCCGCCTACGACCGTCAGCTCACCCAGCCGCTGCAGCGGGTGTGGGACCTCGCGGAGTCGCTCGGCGCCGACATGAAGGCCGCCAAGGTGACGGACGCGAAGAAGCGCTTCGAGGCCGCGGCCGCCCGGCTGCGCGCCGCCGCCAAGGCCAAGCCGGACATCAAGGTGATGGCCGGCAGCGCGAGCGACCAGCTCTTCTACGTCTCCGGCACCCGTCTCTCCGTCGACCTGGAGTACTTCAAGGCCCTCGGGGTGAACTTCGTGGAGCCGCCGGAGAGCGCGAAGAAGCAGGGCGGCGGCTGGTTCGAGTCGCTGAGCTGGGAGAACGTCGACAAGTACCAGGCCGACATCATCATGATGGACGACCGCTCCTCGGCGATCCAGCCCGCCGGCATCTCCAAGCCGACCTGGAAGAAGCTGCCCGCGGTGAAGGCCGGTCAGGTCATCTCCCGCTCCCCCGAGCCGATCCTGTCGTACGACAAGTGCGTGCCACTGCTGACGAGTCTGGCCGAGGCCCTGGAGAAGGCCAAGAAGTTCAGCTGACCCTCCCGCACGGAAAAGTCCTGAATCCCACCCCCCTTCAGGAGCCACACATGACGACGGCCGTAGCCGCCCCGTTCCGATTCTTCGCTCTGCAGGTCATACGGACGAGGCGGCTGGGGCCGTCTCTCGTCCGGGTCACCTTCGGCGGGGCCGAACTGGAATCCTTCCACTCCGACGGACGCGACCAGTCCCTGTCGCTGTTCCTGCCGCACCCGGGCCAGCCCGAGCCCGTCGTCCCGCTGGAGCTGGGCGACGGCTGGTGGCAGGCGTGGCGGGAACTGCCGGACGACGTACGGGCGGTGATGCGCTCGTACACGCTGCGCGCCCTGCGCCGGGACGCCCTGGGCCGCACGAACGAGATCGATATCGACTTCGCCCTGCACACCCCCGCAGGCCCCGCCTCCCGCTGGGCCTCCCGCGCCGGCGCCGGCGACCGGGTGCTGCTGCTCGGGCCCGCCATCGCCGACAACCGCGCCATCCGCTTCCGCCCGCCCGAGGACACCGGCCTCGTCATCCTGTGGGGCGACGAGACCGCCGTACCGGCGGCGACCGCCATCCTCGAATCCCTGCCCGCCGGCATCCGCGCCCGCGCCTGGCTGGAGGTGCCGCACGCCGGGGACATCCAGGACATCGCCACGGACGCGGACGCGGAGATCACGTGGCTCGTGCGGCACGACGGCGCCCCCATGGCCGTCGACGCCGTACGGGCCGCGCAACTCCCCCTCGACGGGCGGCCGTACGTCTGGATCGCCGGTGAGTCGGGGCAGGTGAAGGCGCTGCGGCGGTACTTCGTCGGCGACCGCGGGGTCGACCGGCGGCGGGTGACCTTCGTCGGGTACTGGCGGCAGGGAATGACCGAGGAACAGCTGCGGGCCGCGGAGTAACTCCCCTGGTCGTGACAGCGGTCACGGATGAGGCGTGCCTTGATCCAAAAAACTTAGGTTAGGCTAACCTAAGTTGAACCGAAAACCCCGCACGGACTCCCCTCGGAGGACCCCCACATGCGCTCGCACCTGCTCAATGGCCTCACCGCGGAGCACTACCGCAGCTCCGTGACCGAAGGAGTCGAGCGGGTGGCGGCCAAACTCGCCACCACCGACCGTCCGTTCACCGGCGTCACCGTCGGCGCCCTCACCCCCCGCGTCGACGCCATCGACCTGGACCGGCCGCTCGGCGACACCGCCGCCGTCCTGGACGAGCTGGAGGACGTCTATCTGAAGGACGCGGTCTACTTCCACCACCCCCGCTATCTCGCCCACCTCAACTGCCCGGTCGTAATCCCGGCGGTGCTCGGCGAGGCCGTGCTCTCCGCGGTCAACTCCTCCCTCGACACCTGGGACCAGTCGGCCGGCGGCACTCTCATCGAGCGCAAGCTCATCGACTGGACGGCCGCCCGGACCGGCCTCGGGCCCGCCGCCGACGGTGTGTTCACCTCCGGCGGCACCCAGTCCAACCTCCAGGCGCTGCTCCTCGCGCGAGAGGAGGCCAAGACCGACTCCCTCGCCAGACTGCGGATCTTCGCCTCCGAGGTCAGCCACTTCAGCGTGAAGAAGTCCGCGAAACTGCTCGGCCTCGGCGAGGAGGCGGTCGTCTCCGTCCCCGTCGGCCACGACAAGCGCCTGCAGACCGTCGCCCTCGCCCGCGAACTGGAGCGCTGCCGGCGCGACGGGCTGGTCCCGATGGCGGTCGTCGCCACCGCCGGCACCACCGACTTCGGCTCCATCGACCCGCTCCCGGAGATCGCCGAGCTGTGCGCGCAGTACGGCGTCTGGATGCACGTCGACGCGGCCTACGGCTGCGGGCTGCTCGCCTCCCTGAAGTACCGGGACCGCCTCACCGGCATCGAACGCGCCGACTCGGTCACGGTCGACTACCACAAGTCCTTCTTCCAGCCGGTGAGTTCGTCCGCTCTCCTGGTCCGCGACGCGGCCACCCTGCGTCACGCCACCTACCACGCGGAGTACCTCAACCCGCGCCGCATGGTGCAGGAACGTATCCCCAACCAGGTCGACAAGTCCCTGCAGACCACCCGCCGCTTCGACGCCCTCAAGCTGTGGATGACGCTGCGGGTGATGGGCGCCGACGGCATCGGCGCGCTCTTCGACGAGGTCTGCGACCTGGCGGCCGAGGGCTGGGAACTGCTCGCCGCCGACCCCCGCTTCGACGTCGTCGTCCAGCCCACCCTGTCCACCCTGGTCTTCCGCTACATCCCGGCGGCCGTCACCGACCCGGCCGAGATCGACCGCGCCAACCTCTACGCCCGCAAGGCCCTGTTCGCCTCCGGCGACGCCGTGGTCGCCGGCACCAAGGTCGGGGGCCGCCACTACCTGAAGTTCACCCTGCTCAACCCCGAGACCACGGCGGCCGACATCGCCGCCGTCCTCGATCTGATCGCCGGCCACGCCGAGCAGTACCTGGGAGAGTCCCTTGACCGCGCTTCCTGAAGCCAGCCGCACCCATGACTTCGTGGGGATCGGGCTCGGCCCCTTCAACCTCGGCCTCGCCTGTCTGACCGAGCCCATCGACGGCCTCGACGGCGTCTTCCTCGACTCCAAGCCGGACTTCGAGTGGCACGCCGGGATGTTCCTGGACGGCGCCCATCTGCAGACCCCGTTCATGTCGGACCTGGTCACCCTGGCCGACCCCACCTCGCCGTACTCCTTCCTCAACTACCTGAAGGAGAAAGGCAGACTGTACTCGTTCTACATCCGCGAGAACTTCTATCCGCTGCGGGTCGAGTACGACGACTACTGCCGCTGGGCGGCGGGCCAACTGAGCAGCGTCCGGTTCAACACGACCGTCACCGAGGTGACGTACGAGGACGAGGACGAGCTGTACGTCGTCCGCACCCGGACCGGCGAGACGTACCGCGGCCGGCATCTGGTTCTCGGCACGGGCACGGTCCCCTTCGTCCCGCAGGCCTGCCGGGGGCTCGGCGGTGACTTTGTGCACAACTCCCAGTACATGCACCGCAAGGCGGAGCTGCAGGCGAAGAAGTCCATCACGATCGTCGGCAGCGGCCAGAGCGCGGCCGAGATCTACCACGAGCTGCTCTCCGAGATGGACGTCCACGGCTACCAGCTCAACTGGGTCACCCGCTCCCCGCGGTTCTTCCCGCTGGAGTACACCAAGCTGACCCTGGAGATGACGTCCCCGGACTACATCGACTACTTCCGCGCGCTGCCCGAGGAGACCCGCTACCGGCTGGAGAAGCAGCAGAAGGGCCTGTTCAAGGGCATCAACTCGGATCTCATCGACTCGATCTTCGACCTGCTCTACCAGAAGAACGTCACGAGCGGCGACCGGCCGGTCCCGACCCGGCTGCTCACCAACTCCAGCCTGACGAGCGCGCGTTACGACGCCGACGGCGGCTACACCCTGGGCTTCCACCAGGACGAGCAGGACAAGGACTTCGAGATCGGCACCGAGGGCCTGGTGCTGGCCACCGGCTACCACTACGAGCCCCCGGCCTTCCTCGCCCCGATCCGCGACCGTCTGCTCTTCGACGGCCACGGCCGCTTCGACGTCGCCCGCAACTACGCCGTCGACGTCACTGGCCGCGGCGTCTTCCTGCAGAACGCCGGCGTCCACACCCACAGCATCACCAGCCCCGACCTGGGCATGGGCGCGTACCGCAACTCGTACATCATCCGCGAGCTGCTCGGCACCGAGTACTACCCGGTCGAGAAGACCATCGCGTTCCAGGAGTTCTCCGTATGACCTTCGCCTTCCGTGACGTCGATCCGCTGCAGGACGCCGAGCTGCTGCACTCCTGGGTCACCCATCCCAAGGCGTCCTTCTGGATGATGCAGGACGCGAAACTGGAGGACGTCGAGCGCGCCTACATGGAGATCGCGGCGGACGCCCACCACCACGCGCTGCTCGGGCTGCGCCACGGCGAGCCCGCCTTCCTCATGGAGAAGTACGACCCGGCGCACCGTGAGCTGGCCGGCCTGTACGAAGCACTGCCCGGTGACGTCGGCATGCACTTCCTCACCCCGGCGACCGGCACTCCCGTGCACGGGTTCACCAGGTCCGTCATCACCGCCGTGATGGCCCACCTCTTCGAGGATCCGGCGACCCTGCGGGTCGTCGTGGAGCCGGACGTGCGCAACAAGGCCGTGCACGCCCTGAACGAGGCGGTCGGGTTCGTGCCCGAGCGGGAGGTCCGGAAGCCGGAGAAGAAGGCGCTGCTGAGCTTCTGCACCCGTGCGCAGTTCATCGCCGCGACGGGGGTGGCCGCATGAGCCTCGCCGACGCCGTGGCCCATCTGTCCCCCGAGCGCTGGGCGAGGGCCAACCGGCTGCTCATACGCAAGGCGCTCGCCGAGTTCGCCCACGAGCGCCTGATCACGCCCGAGCAGGAGGGTGACGGGTTTGTCGTCCGCAGTGACGACGGACTGACCTCCTACCGTTTCTCCGCCGTCCGACGCGCCCTCGACCACTGGCAGATCGACGCCGACTCCGTCACCCGGCACCGCGAGGGCACCGAACTCCCCCTCTCCGCCCTGGACTTCTTCATCGAGCTGAAGACCTCCCTGGGCCTGAGCGACGAGATCCTGCCGGTCTATCTGGAGGAGATCTCCTCCACCCTGTCCGGCACCTGCTACAAGCTCACCAAGCCCCGCATCACCTCCGCGGAGCTGGCGGACGGCGGCTTCCAGGCGATCGAGACCGGGATGACCGAGGGCCACCCCTGCTTCGTCGCGAACAACGGGCGGCTCGGGTTCGGCATCCACGAGTACCTGTCGTACGCCCCGGAGACCGCGAGCCCCCTCCGGCTGGTGTGGCTGGCCGCGCACCGCTCCCGGGCCGCGTTCACGGCGGGCGTCGGGATCGAGTACGAGGATTTCCTGCGGGAGGAGCTGGGCGAGAAGACGCTGGACCGTTTCCGCGCCACGCTCACCGAGCAGGGCCTCGACCCCGCCGACTACCTGTTCATCCCGGTCCACCCCTGGCAGTGGTGGAACAAGCTCTCCGTCACCTTCGCGGCCGAGGTGGCCCGCCGGCTTCTGGTCTGCCTCGGCGAAGGCGACGACGAGTATCTGGCCCAGCAGTCCATCCGGACCTTCTTCAACTCCTCCCACCCGGAGAAGCACTATGTGAAGACGGCCCTGTCCGTGCTCAACATGGGCTTCATGCGCGGGCTTTCGGCCGCCTACATGGAGGCCACGCCCGCCATCAACGACTGGCTGGCCCAGCTGATCGAGAACGACCCGGCGCTGAAGGCGACGGGCCTGACGATCATCCGGGAGCGGGCGGCCGTCGGCTACCGGCACCTGGAGTACGAGCAGGCCACCGACCGCTACTCGCCGTACCGCAAGATGCTGGCCGCGCTGTGGCGGGAGAGCCCCGTGCCCTCGCTGCGCGACGGCGAGTCCCTCGCGACCATGGCCTCCCTGCTGCATGTCGACCACGCCGGGGCCTCCTTCGCGGGCGCCCTGATCGAGCGGTCCGGACTCACCCCGACGGAATGGCTCCGCCGCTACCTGCGCGCGTACTACACCCCTCTCCTGCACAGCTTCTACGCCTACGACCTGGCGTTCATGCCGCACGGCGAGAACGTCATCCTGGTGCTGAAGGACGGGATCGTGGAGCGGGCGGTCTACAAGGACATCGCCGAGGAGATCACGGTGATGGACCCGGACGCGGTACTGCCGCCGGAGGTCGGGCGGATCCGGGTGGAGGTCCCCGAGGACAAGAAGCTGCTGTCGATCTTCACGGACGTCTTCGACTGCTTCTTCCGCTTCCTCGCCGCGCACCTCGCGGACGAGGGGATCCTGGCCGAGGACGACTTCTGGCGCACGGTCGCGGAGATCACCCGCGAGTACCGTGACGCGAACCCCGAACTGGCCGACAAGTTCCGGCAGTACGACATGTTCGCCCCCGAGTTCGCCCTGTCCTGCCTCAACCGGCTCCAGCTGCGCGACAACCGGCAGATGGTGGACCTGACGGATCCGTCGGGTGCCCTCCAGCTGGTCGGAACCCTGAAAAATCCCATCGCGGGGTTCTGACCCAGACCGACGGGCTCCCCGCAGTACGGTCCTGCGGGGAGCCCGTCGGCACAGGGCCGTCTGCCGACCACCAGCCGCAGGTCCGCCCTTCCCGCGTGACGCGAAGCGCGAACCGCTCCAGCTCCGGTGCTCCAGCGGCACACCAGCTGCCCAGCTGATCTTCGGCCGCGTCCCACAGGACATCCGGACGGACGAGTCTCAGGGCCTCCGCGTTGTCCCTGCCTTGGGCCACGACGGCTCCGACGAGCGCGGACAGGGTATGACCGGGGAGCCCAGCCAGTCGGCCCAGGACGCCCAGTACCGGTCGTCTCGGGTGATCGTCTTGCCGACGTCGAGCACAACGGTGTCAATCACCCTGGCAGCCCACAGTTCGTGAGTGCCGACGTCGGCCCACCGTGCCGGCGCGAGCATCGAGCGGGCGGGCGGCAAGCCGAAAAACCTCCGGGCGTCAGCCGACCCACGCCCGCAACAGCCCCTCCCGCTCCGCCCTCCGAGGCGAGCCGCCTTCCCACGCGCGGCCCCACTCCGACATCGCCACCAGCGTCGTCGCCATCGTCGCGGCGCCCTCCGTGAGGCGGGACAGGAGAGCGCGGGAGAGGTCAACCTCCGTCTGGGAGTAGCCGGCGGCCGCCGCGACGTACGCCGTCAACTCGTCCTCACCGACGGTTGATTCCACGCGGACCGTCATCGTCGGCGGGTCCTCGCCCGTCAGGCTGACGCCCCCGGACAGAGCCACGTCCAGCACCAGGCCCAGAGCCAGGTCCCTGACCGCGCCGGCCTGTCGCTTCAGGGACTTCACGGGGACTTCCGCCACCGTCAGGGCATGCACGTCCTCCCACAGGTAGAGGCCGGACTGTCTGTCGCCGAGGGCCACCACGCCCTCGGCGGTCAGGCGTACCCCGGGAGCCAGGCCGGACGGCTTCGCACCCAGGTACACATCGCTCCCGACGATGCAGAACAGCCCCACCATGGCCATGGGTGTGCTCACTCCCCCCGACGACGGCACCTTCGTCGTGTGACACATCAAACGATCAGGTCGTTTTCCGCAACGCGCGAAGGGACCGGGGAGTTCCCGCCTCGCCGCCCTGCCCCAAGGTCCGAGGACAGCCGGAACAGACCGTGTGTGCCGACAGCCAGTGTCCACACCAGGAGGGGAAATACCGCGACCCGCTCCATTCCTCCCATTCCCAGTCCCAGGTAGTGGTGGGAAAGGAAGAGCCCCAAAGCCACGATCGCCGTGATTCCGAGCAGGCCGGCGGCCCGGCGCATGGGATCCGGAACATTGTTCGACAGGCCGGTTCCCGCCAGCACAAGGCCGATGTTGCCCGCTCCCATGATGAGCAGGGCACCCAGGACGTGCTGGTTCTCGTGGACGTCCGCAGGCGCCAGCCCGGCGAGCGCGAATCCCAGACCGGCACCGGCCAGGAGAATCCGGGCCACCGTCGCAGTCGCGCCTCGGCGCCACAGGGGGCCGGTCAGCACGGCCCCGACGACGAGTAGCGTTCCCAGAGCGATGAACGAGACGTTCATAAGGCCGTGTTCGGGCGAACAGATATACCGTGGCTCGGGCTCCCGCTGCATGGCGCAGTGAGCATTACCCAAGTCACTGATGTTGTTCCGCGCCCAACTGTACGGTCGTGCCCAGGCTGATTGCGTGATCCCGTGGATCACGAAGAACTGCGCCACACCCGCGGTCCACGCGGCATATCCGATCCGAGCCTTCACCTGTCCGCCTTCTGTCGCACGATTCCCGTACGAGCCAGCGGATCATGCGGCCTCGGCCTCAGGCACTCCGGCGAGCCCCCGGAGCAGGGTGGGGCGGACCCTACGAACGGGTCTGGGGGGCACCCCGGAGCGCGGTCCTCCGGGGTGCCCGTCGGCTGCTGTCAGCCGTTCGAGGTCAGCTTGTCGGCCAGGGGACCTGTGGCGACTTGTAGTAGCCGATCCCGAGGGCCTCCCAGCGCGGGGCCTGGGCGGCCAGCCGGACCTTGTACGTGTCCCAGTCGTGCGTGGCCGCCGGGGACCAGCCCAGCTCGGCCGCGCCCGGGAGCCGCGGGAACGCCATGTAGTCGATGTCGGCATTCGTCTTCAGGGTCTCGGACCACAGGGGTGCCTCCACGCCCCTGATGGCGGATGCCGGGGCGCCGGACAGGTAGGCGCCCGGATTCCAGTCGTACGACCGCTGCACCTCGACCAGGCCCGCCCAGTCCAGGCCCAGCTTGGTGTCCTTGGTGTACTTCATGTCGAGGTAGATCCGGTCGGCCGGGGACAGGATCAGCCCGGTGCCGTTCTGCGCGGCCTTGGCGACCTGGGCCTTGTCGGCCGCGCTGGTGCTGTCCAGGCCCCAGTACTGGGCGATGGCGCCCTTGGCCGGATGCGCGCCGGTGAGCTGGTGCCAGCCGATGACCGTCTTGCCGTACTTGGCCACGAGGGGCTGCACGCGGTCCATGAAGGTCACGTAGTCGGTGTGGCTGGTGGAGTGGGCCTCGTCACCTCCTATGTGGAGGTAGCGGCCCGGGGTGATGGCGGCCAGCTCACGGACGACGTCGTTCACGAAGTCGTACGTCGCCTGCTTCGGCACGCACAGCGAGCTGAAGCCGACCTCCGTGCCGGTGTACAGCGGGGGTGCCTGGCCGTTGCAGTTGAGCTGGGCGTAGGAGGCGAGGGCCGCGTTGCTGTGGCCGGGCATGTCGATCTCGGGGACGACCTCCAGATAACGGGCGGCGGCGTAGGAGACGATCTGCCGGTACTCGGCCTTGGTGTAGTAGCCGCCCTTGCCACCGCCGACCTCGGTGGAACCGCCGTAGCCGGCGAGGCGCGGCCAGGAGTCTATGGCGATGCGCCAGCCCTGGTCGTCGCTGAGATGCAGATGCAGCTCGTTGATCTTGTACAGGGCCAGCTGGTCGATGTACCGCTTGACCTGGGCGACGGTGAAGAAGTGCCGGGAGACGTCCAGCATGGCGCCTCGGTAGGAGTAGCGGGGGCGGTCCTCGATGGTGCCGCCGGCGATCTGCCAGGGGCCGGTCTGCACGTTCCTCTTCTCGACGGCCGCCGGGAGGAGCTGACGGAGGGTCTGGACGCCGTGGAAGAGGCCGGCGGGGGCAGTCGCGGTGACGGTGACCCCGGCCGCGTCGCTGTGCAGCCGGTAGCCCTCGGCTCCGAAGTCGCCCTGGACGAGGTGGAGTCGGATGCCGCCGGTGCCGTGGTCGGTGAGCGGCAGCGGATAGCCGGTGGAGGGCCGCAGGACACCGGTGAGATAGCTGCCGATGCGGCGGACCTCTGCGGAGTCGTCGACGCGGACACCGGTCGCGCGGGTGATGCGGTACGGGGCTCCGCCCGGTGCGACCGAGGCGGGCGCCGGGACCACCTGGCCGAGGGGGGTCGGGGCGGCGGCTGTGGCGGCCGGGGCGGCGCCCAGGGTGAAGACCCCGGCCGCCGCGACGAGCAGCAGGGAACCGAGGATGCCAGGTGTCCGGGGAGTCGTGCTGTGGTTGCGTCTCACATGCGCTCCCTTCAGATGGGGGGATGACCGTCGGACGTGGTGGTTCGTCAGACATGGTCGAGACCACTGTCCCGCAGATCCGGTGAAACAATCCCCCCATGGCGGAAATCATCCAGAAGGACGGCACCTGGGCCTTCGACGGCGAGGCCCTGCGGCTCACCCCGGGACGGGACAAGAACGTGAGCCTGCTCCGCCGGGAGCTGGGCGAACTCGTCGTACCGCTCGGGGCGTTGGCCGGGGTCTCCTTCGAGCAGGGGCGGAAGTCGGGGCGGCTGAGGCTGCGGCTGCGCGACGGCGCCGATCCGCTGACGCAGGCCACCGGCGGCCGGCTCGCCGAGCCGAACGACCCCTGTCAGCTGACGGTGGAGTCCGACCGGTACGGCGTCGCCGAGTACTTCGCGGACGAGGTGCGCAACGCGCTGCTGCTGGACGGGGTTTCCCCGGAGCCGGTCACCGAGTATCTGCTGCCGGGGCCCCCGCTGCCGGTGTCCGCCTCCGCCGGGGACGGCACGGCGGGCTTCGACGGGGAGCGGGTGCGGCTGGAGTGGAACTGGAAGACCGAGGACGCCAAGTCCGCCGGCGGCCCCCGTACGATCCCCGTCGCGGACGTCGTCGGCGTTCAGTGGCAGCCCGCGGCCGGACTGGAGAACGGCCATCTGCGGTTCCTGGTGCGCGGCGCCCCGGTCACGGCGCCGCCCAAGTACGACCCGAACGCCGTAGAGCTGTGGGGCTTCAAGAAGGACCCTCTGATGGCGCTGGTGGCCGCCGCCGTACAGGCGCGGCTGCCGCATCCGGCGGCGGAGGCGGACATACGGAACGGGCCGCCGCGGCTCGCCAAGGAGCCGGAGCCCGCCGAGAGCGACCACGACGCCCTGCTGCGCCGCCTGCGCGAGCTGGGCGACCTGCACCGCGACGGCATCCTGACGGCCGAGGAGTTCGCCCTGGCCAAGCAGGCGGTCCTCAAACGCATGTGACAGCACGCGTGACAGCGCGTGCGAGAGTGCGTGTGAGGACCGTCCGCGGGACCCGTTCCGGGACCTACTTCGCCGTGCGGGACACCGTGAAGTGGTCGATGCGGTCGCCGGTCTCGGCGATGCCCGACACCGTCAGCGTGGTCTGCCGGCCCCGTGGGGCGGGGGTGACGTCCACGCGCAGGAAGGAGTAGTTGAGGTAGCGCACCCGGGACCAGGTGACGGTCTCGTTGACCTTGCCGTCCTTGGTGTTGATGAAGGACGCGACCGAGTCGACCTCGTGCTCGTGGCCCTCGTAGGAGTCCGGGGCGCTGAACGCGTACAGGCTGCGGCCCGCCGCGCCTGCGGTGACGTAGACCACGCCCTCGGTCTCGGTGTAGGCGGTGCCGCCGATCGGGAGCTTCTTGGTGACGGCGCCGGCCTTGATGACGTCGGTGCGCTCGTACTGGTGGTTGTGACCGTTGATGACCAGGTCCACCTGGTACTTCTCGAACAGCGGCACCCACTCCTGGCGCACGCCCCCCTCCGAGGCGTGCGCCGTGGACGTGCAGTACGCGCAGTGGTGGAAGAACACGACGATGAAGTCGACGTCGTCGCAGGCCCGGAACTTCTTCAGCTGGGCCTCGAACCACTTGGTCTGGGTTCCACCTGATATGCCCAAGTTCGCCGGGATCTCGAAGGAGACGTCGTTCGGGTCCAGCGAGATGACCGCGGTGTTGCCGTGGACGAAGGAGTAGACGCCGGGCAGGTTCTTCGCGTCCGGTCCGTTGTCCGGGAGGGTCCAGCGAGCCTGCTCGCCACCGTAGCCGTTGGGCGAGTACCAGGCCTCCATGTCGTGGTTGCCGTACGAGACCATCCACGGGACCTGCTTGGCGACCGACTCGGTCTGGTACAGGAACTGGTCCCAGGTGCGCGAGTCGAAGCCCGTGTCGGTGGACTTGCCCTGGCCGGCCGGGTCGCCGTACGCGATGTCGCCGGCGTGCAGATGGAAGGCCGGGTTCTGGCCGAGGATCAGGCTGTCGTTGGCCAGGGCGTGGTAGCTGACGCCCTGGTCGCCGAAGGCGGTGAAGGTGAACGGCGCCTTGCGGGCGGGGGCGGTGGTGAAGGTGCCCAGGGTGCCCAGCAGATGCCGCTCGGCCGGGTCGAAGCCCTCGTGGCCGACGCCGTAGTAGTAGGTCCTGCCCGGGCGCAGGTGGGTGAGCCGGGCGTGCAGGTAGTACTGCGTGTGGTCGCCGCTCGCGCCGACGCCGGCCGGGGTGTAGAGGCTGCGGACCTCGGCCTCGATCTTGCGGGAGAGGTCCCAGGGGTGGGCGCCGATGCGGATGAACGGCTTGTTCACGGCGACGGGGACCTGCCAGGAGACGGTCATCTCCGTGCGCGGGTCGCTGCCGTAGGCGAGGTGGCGGCCGAAGGGGGCGACCAGGGCGCCGTCGACGGTCTCGGCGGAGGAGGCGGTGCGCTGGGTCGGCACGGCCGCCTGTGCTGTGGCACCCGGCACAAACGCGCCACCCGCGACGGCGCCCAGCGTGACGGCGCCGCCTCTGATCATGGTGCGCCGCGAGAATCTGGCGCGCAGGTACTCATGCTGCTCGGCCATGCTCATGCGCTCGGCCAGCTTCTCGGGTACTCCCATACGAGGAATGTCCATGGCGCCTGAAAATGGTCCACATCTCCAACGAGACGCAAGACACAGGATGGACAGCCGGCGAACAGAGATCCACCAGCCCGACAACAGGTCGGCTCATGACCCACTGCCCGATATCGGGCACGATTCTTGCGAATCCGGCGCCGGTACCTCAGGATCTACCGGGTGCACGACGAACTCGTTGATCATCTGACGCGGTCCACGCCCCTGAACCGGGGCGAGGCGCTACGGGTGGTCCAGGACGTGCTCGCCTACTTCGACGAGTCGACGGAGGACTACGTCCGTCGCCGCCACCGCGAGCTCCAGACCCGGGGTCTGGTCAACGCGGAGATCTTCGAACGGATCGGGGCGGATCTGAAATACCGGGCGGTGGCACCGCCTGAGCTGACGCTCAGGCAGCTGCGCCGCATTGTCTACGGCTAGGAATACCTCTATATGTGCGGAATTGTCGGATACATCGGGAAGCGTGACGTCGCCCCTCTCCTCCTGGAGGGCCTGCAGCGGCTGGAGTACCGCGGCTACGACTCCGCGGGCATCGTCGTCACCTCCCCGAAGACGCCCGGCCTGAAGATGGTCAAGGCCAAGGGCCGGGTGCGCGACCTGGAGGCCAAGGTCCCGGCGCGCTTCAAGGGCACCACCGGTATCGCCCACACCCGCTGGGCCACCCATGGCGCCCCCTCCGACGTCAACGCCCACCCGCACATGTCGGCGGACGGCAAGGTCGCCGTCGTGCACAACGGCATCATCGACAACGCCGCCGACCTGCGCCGCAAGCTGGAGGCGGACGGCGTCGAGTTCCTCTCCGAGACCGACACCGAGGTGCTCACCCACCTCATCGCCCGCTCCACGGCCGAGAAGCTGGAGGACAAGGTCCGCCAGGCGGTGCGGGTGATCGAGGGCACGTACGGCATCGCCGTGCTGCACGCCGACCACCCCGACCGCATCGTGGTGGCGCGCAACGGCTCCCCGGTCGTCCTCGGCATCGGCGAGAAGGAGATGTTCGTCGCCTCCGACATCGCCGCCCTGGTCATGCACACCCGGCAGATAGTGACCCTCGACGACGGCGAGATGGCCACACTGAAGGCCGACGACTTCCGCACCTACACCACCGAGGGCACGCGCACCACCGCCGAGCCCACGACCGTGGAGTGGGAGGCCGAGTCGTACGACATGGGCGGCCACGACACCTACATGCACAAGGAGATCTTCGAGCAGGCCGACGCCGTGGACCGCGTGCTGCGCGGCCGCATCGACGACCGCTTCTCCACCGTGCACCTCGGCGGCCTCAACCTGGACGCCCGCGAGGCCCGGCAGATCCGCCGCGTGAAGATCCTCGGCTGCGGCACCTCCTACCACGCGGGCATGATCGGCGCCCAGATGATCGAGGAGCTGGCCCGCATCCCGGCGGACGCCGAGCCGGCCTCCGAGTTCCGCTACCGCAACGCGGTCGTCGACCCCGACACCCTCTACGTCGCCGTCTCCCAGTCCGGTGAGACGTACGACGTCCTCGCCGCCGTGCAGGAGCTGAAGCGCAAGGGCGCCAAGGTCTTCGGCGTCGTCAACGTCGTCGGCTCGGCGATCGCGCGCGAGGCGGACGCCGGGATCTACGTCCACGCGGGCCCCGAGGTCTGCGTGGTCTCGACGAAGTGCTTCACGAACATGACGGTGGCCTTCGCCCTCCTCGCCCTCCACCTCGGCCGCACCCGTGACCTCTCGGTCCGCGACGGCAAGCGGATCATCGAGGGGCTGCGCAAGCTGCCGGAGCAGATCACCGAGATCCTCAAGCAGGAGGAGCAGATCAAGGAGCTGGCCGAGCTGTACGCCGACGCCCGCTCGATGCTCTTCATCGGCCGCGTCCGGGGCTACCCGGTGGCCCGCGAGGCCTCCCTGAAGCTCAAGGAGGTCTCCTACATCCACGCCGAGGCCTACCCCGCCTCCGAGCTGAAGCACGGCCCGCTGGCCCTGATCGAGCCGGCCCTGCCCACGGTGGCGATCGTCCCCGACGACGACCTCCTGGAGAAGAACCGCGCGGCCCTGGAGGAGATCAAGGCCCGCAGCGGCAAGATCCTCGCGGTGGCCCACCAGCACCAGGACAAGGCGGACCAGACGATCGTCGTCCCGAAGAACGAGGACGAACTGGACCCCATCCTGATGGGCATCCCCCTCCAGCTCCTGGCGTACCACACGGCGAAGGCGCTGGGCCGGGACATCGACAAGCCGAGGAACCTCGCCAAGTCGGTAACGGTGGAGTAGTTCCCCAGGGGCGCGGCGAGCTGCGCGATCAACCATGACGGCGCAGCACAGGCGCGACAACAGAACGGACCCCCACGTGGCCACCTTCACGCGGGGGTCCTTTCAGTGCCGCTGAGAATCAGCCGGTGGCCGTCACCCCCCGGCGGGCGGCACGCCCGGGAAGGGCCGTAGGCCAGTGCGCGAGCGCCGCGGTCGCCGCGTACCAGGCCACCGCACCGGACACCGCGGCGACCCAACCCCCGACCTTGGTCAGAGAGGAACTGCCGGCGAAGGCCGCGACGGCCAGCACCAGCATCGCGAGGAACAGCAGCCCGTGCATGAGCTGACCGAGGCTGTCCCCGCCCGCGAGGGTCAGGGTGAGCGCCACGAGGGCGAACAGAAGCAGGAAGAGCCCGGCCGCGTTGGCCGACGACTGGCCCGCGACGGCCCAGGTGAACCAGAGGGCGCCGAGAGCCACAAAACGCGTACCCGAGGCGCTGTCGCCACCCCGGAAGGCCACCAGGCCGACGAGGAACAGGGCGACTCCGCCCACATAGTGGGCCACTGACACGGCGTCGGACGCGGCCACGCCGTGCATCACGCCAGTCGTACCGAGGCCGAACGCCAACAGGGTGATTCCCAGGGCGAGTCGGCCCACTACCGTAGTGCTTCCGCTTCCCGCGGAGACTTCGCTGTCCACGGCGGGCTCCCTTCGTGCTGTGCAGTTGTGCGGTGACCGATATATGCCCTTCACAAGGGCACAAACCACCTCTACGCACGAGTAGTTTCGCGCTGCACAAAGGGAGTTGGAGTACTCAGGGAATGACGATCACGGGCCGCTGCGCCCGCTTGGCGAGCCGCCCCGCGACGGAGCCGAAGATCCGGCCGACGATGCCGTGCGTGGAGCCGACGACGATCGCGTCGGCCTCGTACTCCCGGCCCACCTCTTCGAGTTCGTGGCAGATGTCCCCGCCCCGCTCGACCAGGATCCACGGCACCTCGGCCAGATAGTCCGCGCACGCCAGCTCCAGCCCGAGGACCTCGGTGCGATGGTCCGGCACGTCGACGAAGACGGGCGGCTCGCAGCCGGCCCACACGGTGGTGGGCAGCCGGTTGGCGACATGGACGATGATCAGGCCCGAATGGGAGCGGTGGGCCATCCCGATGGCGTAGGCGAGGGCGCGCTCACTGGAGGTGGAGCCGTCGAAGCCGACGACGACTCCGTGCCGGAAGGCAGGGTCGCATGAGGGGCGTGACTCTTCCGCCGCCAGGGGATCGGCCGCCGTCGGATCGGCGACCGGCCGCTTGCGGTCCGCGGGTTCGAAGAATTCGTGACCGGCCATGGCTGTCTCGGCGTTGTGATCCTTTATGGGTGGGACGACAGTGTGCGCGGAGCTGTTCACGGAGCTGTGTCCGGGAAACATCTTCCCAACCCCATACCCCCAAGGGTACGGCGGCACGCCTCCTGAGCCCAGATCCCGCGCACGCTCCGTAAGCGGTCCCCCGACGTCCGTAGGGGTTCACCGGAGCATGCACGAGCGACGCCCGTAACGCAATGGTTGCTGCCCCGTACAGGCGGTTTGCTCAGGATTCACATACGTGCGGCCGGTGACCGACCGGTCGAACAGACGTTGAACCCGGGTGACCCACCGCCACAGGGAGTACGAGTGATGCCCGGTCCCCGATCCACCTGCGAGCCGCCTTCCGCGCCGGACACCGTGAGCGATGTGATCCGCTGGGCCGCCTTCAGCTGCGTTCTCGTCCCCGTGGTCCTCGTCTGGTACGGCTCCTCGCTGGCCGGCGCGGCGGGCGCCGCGCTGGGCCTGGCCGCGGTCACGGCCGTGTGCCGGATCCTGCTGCGCCGGTCCGAGCGGTGCGCCGAGCGACACGCCTGTTCCGCAAAGCGTTGCGCGGTGCAAAGAGGTGGGCGTCATACCCGCCGACGGACACCGGTCGACTGACCTGTTTCAGTACCCCCGAACGTTTCTTTTCAGCCAACTTCTGAATGTCGCCCCAGGTGACCCCGAACCACCCTCCAACCCCCGTTTGACCTGCACGGAAAGGGTCTACGGGCGGCTGTGCACCCTACGCGGTTTGGCCACTGCGACGAGGCGCACTTCCCTGCACGCCTCGTGAGTGCAACGCTTCGTGATCGAATGCTTCACGCCAAGTTGTCATGTCGACAATCTGGGGCGTGTGGAACTGGTCACCGTGAGACCGCGGGAGCCAGTAGATTCGATCTTGACTGTCTTACGGCGGGGGACTCGTGCAGGACCGAGGGGAAACGTGCAGGAGCGACACAACCGAGGAGCCGCGACCACCGAGGGGGGCTTAGCAGTATGAGCCACGACTCCACTGCCGCGCCGGAGGCCGCTGTCCGGAAACTGTCCGGGCGCCGCCGCAAGGAGATCGTCGCAGTGCTGCTGTTCAGCGGCGGCCCGATCTTCGAGAGTTCCATTCCGCTGTCGGTGTTCGGGATCGACCGCCAGGACGCCGGGGTGCCGCGCTACCGGCTGCTGGTGTGCGCCGGCTAGGAAGGCCCGCTGCGGACCACAGGGGGCCTGGAACTCACCGCGCCGCATGGACTGGAGGCGATCTCACGCGCTGGGACGGTCGTCGTACCGGCCTGGCGTTCGATCACCGCGCCGCCACCGGAAGAGGCGCTCGACGCGCTGCGACGGGCGCATGAGGAGGGCGCCCGCATCGTCGGACTGTGCACCGGGGCCTTCGTCCTCGCGGCAGCGGGCCTGCTGGACGGCCGCCCGGCGACGACCCACTGGATGTACGCGCCGACGCTGGCCAAGCGCTACCCGTCGGTCCACGTGGATCCGCGGGAGCTGTTCGTCGACGACGGCGACGTGCTCACGTCAGCGGGTACGGCGGCCGGTATCGATCTCTGTCTCCACATCGTGCGGACGGACCACGGCAACGAGGCGGCCGGCGCGCTCGCCCGGCGCCTGGTGGTCCCACCGCGCCGAACAGGCGGCCAGGAGCGCTACCTCGATCGATCTTTACCAGAGGAGATCGGCGCCGACCCGCTCGCCGAGGTCGTCGCCTGGGCGCTGGAACACCTCCACGAGCAGTTCGACGTGGAGACCCTGGCGGCACGCGCCTATATGAGCCGCCGTACGTTCGACCGCCGGTTCCGTTCGCTGACCGGAAGCGCTCCGCTGCAGTGGCTGATCACGCAGCGGGTGCTGCAGGCGCAGCGACTGCTGGAGACGTCGGACTACTCCGTGGACGAGGTGGCGGGCCGGTGCGGCTTCCGCTCCCCCGTCGCGCTGCGCGGCCACTTCCGCCGCCAGCTCGGCTCGTCCCCCGCCGCCTACCGGGCCGCCTACCGGGCCCGCCGGCCGCAGGGCGACAAACCGGCCGACGCGGAGCCGGCGCTGCCCGCGCCGGGCCAGCCGGGCCCGCCCCCGGGCCTGCCGGGCCCAGGTGCGATAGGTCACCCGCCCACCATGCTGCACCCGGACCGCGACAACGGAGTCCCGATGCAGACCCGCCGCCAGGCGGCGGGCGCGGTGGGACTGCTGCCGGGGCCGCGGAGCGGTAGCTGAGAGAAGGGGGGCGAGGACAGACTCGCCCCCCTTGTCTTTTCGGCACAGGCCGGTCTTTTCGGCACAGGCCGGCAAAAACAGTCCGTCCGGCATCTGAGGACGAGGCCGAAGGCCGACAGCGGGGCCCGCGGGCGGCAGCCCCCGGACTTCGGCGCCGGCACAGGGCACCCCAAAAGCGCAGCTCCGCTTTAGGGTGGTCGCATGAACGATCGCATGGTGTGGATCGACTGCGAGATGACCGGCCTCTCGCTGTCCGACGACGCTCTCATCGAGGTGGCCGCCCTCGTCACCGACTCCGAGCTGAACGTACTCGGCGAGGGGGTGGACATCGTCATCCGCCCGCCGGACCAGGCGCTGGAGACGATGCCGGAGGTGGTGCGTCAGATGCACACCGCGTCCGGGCTGCTCGCCGAGCTCCCGAACGGCACGACCCTCCAGGACGCCGAGGAGCAGGTCCTCGCGTATGTGAAGGAGTACGTGAAGGAACCCGGCAAGGCCCCGCTGTGCGGCAACTCCGTCGGCACCGACCGCGGCTTCCTGGAGCGGGACATGTCGGCCCTGGAGAGTTACCTCCACTACCGGATCGTGGACGTCTCCAGCATCAAGGAGCTGGCGCGGCGCTGGTATCCGCGGGCGTACTTCAACAGCCCGGAGAAGAACGGCAACCACCGGGCCCTCGCCGACATCCGCGAGTCGATCGCCGAGCTGCGCTACTACCGCGAGGCCGTCTTCGTCCCGCAGCCCGGTCCCGACTCCGACACGGCGAAGGCGATCGCCGCCAAGTACGTCCTGCCTGCTCAGTAAGTCTTCAGAGGTCCCGCGCAAGGGTGCCGTAAAACGTGTGCGCGAGCACCCCCGCGGACCCTGTAGACTTCTTCTCGGCCGGTCGGGGAAACGACTTCCACCGCCGGTCGTGGTGGGTGTAGCTCAGCTGGTAGAGCACCTGGTTGTGGTCCAGGATGTCGCGGGTTCGAGTCCCGTCACTCACCCTCACCAATCAGCCGGTGACTCCGTCGCGAGACGGGTCACCGGCTGATTCTTTTGTGCCGTGTTCTTGTTTCCGGTGCCGGGCCCGCCCCGCAGCGGCACCTCCCGCACCAGCAGCGCGAGTACGAACGCCACCGCGCACACCGCCGCCGTCGTCAGATATATGTGCCGGGTGCCGACCGCCACTGCGTGCCGGTGCGCCTCGCCCCGCGCCGTCCCCGTCACCGCCCGGGTGAACAGCGAGCCGAAGACGGCCACGCCGACGGAGCCGCCGAGGGTGCGGAACAAGTTGGTCGCCGCCATGGCCGCCCCCATGTCCCGCAGCTCCACGCTGTTCTGCGCGAGGGTGGTGGCCATCTGCATGGTGAAGCCCATGCCGAGGCCGACGAGGACCGTCCAGCAGCCTGCGACGAGGCGGGAGGTGCCCGTGTCCATGGTGGCGAGCGCCACCGTGCCGATCGTCAGCAGCAGCGTGCCGAGCACCGGGAACACCTTGTACCGGCCGGTGCGGGACATGACCTTCCCGGCGATGTTGGAGGCGATGACCACGGGGATCATCAGCGGCAGCAGAAGCAGCCCGGAGCTGGTCGCCGTGGCGCCCTGGACGGTCTGCTGGAACAGGGGCAGATAGAGCGCCGAGCCGAACATCACCACTCCGGTCGCCGCCAACAGGCCGATGCCGAGCGGGAAGTTGCGGTGCCCGGTGAACACACGGGGCGGCAGCAGGGGTTCGGTGACGTGCCGCTCCACGGCGACGAACCCCACCGTGCCGAGAACGGCCACCGCGCCCAGGGCGAGTATCCGCCAGGACGTCCAGGCGTACGTCGTACCGGCCCAGGTCGCCGCGAGGACCGTCGCGCCGATGGTGGCCGTGAGCACGGCGGTGCCCGCCCAGTCGATGCGCGGCCGGGTCTTGGGCGGCCGCGCCGGCAGCCGGAGCATCAGCCGGACCCAGACCAGGGCGACGATCCCGAGCGGCAGATTGACGTAGAACGCCCAGCGCCAGCCGAGGTGGCCGGTGACCAGGCCGCCGACCAGGGGTCCGCCGACCACGCCCAGAGCCATCACGGAGGCGGTCATGCCCTGGTAACGGCCCCGCTCCCGGGGCGGCACGAGGATGCCGACCAGGGCGAACGCCCCGGCGGCCAGCCCGCCCGCGCCGATGCCCTGCAGGGCACGGAACTCGATCAGCTGGGCCATCGAGTGGGCGGCGCCGGCGAGCAGCGAGGCCAGCAGGAAGAGCACGATCGAGGCGAGGAAGACCTGCTTGCGGCTGTAGAGGTCACCGAGCTTGCCCCAGACGGGAGTCGACACGGCGGTGGCGAGTGTGTAGGCGGTGACGACCCAGGAGATGTGCTCCAGGCCGCCCAGGTCACGGACGATCGTCGGCATCGCCGTACCGACGACGTTGTTGTCCAGCATGCCCAGCAGCATGGCGAGCATCACGCCGAGCAGCGTCCAGCGGACGTTCTTGGGAGGTGGTGTGGTCATACGGCCCAGAAAAGCACACCGACTCACTAAGTGCAACGAGTCAACTTTTTGCCTGCGGCAACCGAGCGGGTAGGCTACGGACCATGACGGAGACGATGGGCCGGCGCGAACGCAAGAAGGCCGCGACCCGCCAGGCGCTGGCGGACGCGGCACTGGAGCTCTTCCTGGAGCACGGCTTCGACGCGGTGAGCATCAGGGACATCGCGGAGGCGGCCGACGTCTCCACCACGACCCTGTTCAAGCACTTCCCGAGCAAGGAAGCGCTGCTGTTCGACATGGACACGGACCTGGAACAGGCACTGGTCGCCGCCGTACGCGACCGGGCGACCGGCACCCCGCTCGTCCAGGCCCTGCGCGAGCACATGCTGCGCGCCCAGGCGCTCAAGTCCGAGTACGACGAGCAGATCACCGCGTTCCAGCGGCTGGTCACCAGCACCCCGGCGCTCGTGGAGTACTACCGGCGCATGTGGATGCGGCACGAACGCGCCCTGACCGAGGCGATCGCCGCCGACACCGGCGCCCCCGCCGACGACCCCGCCTGCGCCGCCCTGGCCCATCTCGCCCTGGAGGCCCGGTCCCTCGCGGCGACAGCTCCGGACCGGGTCGCCGCCGTCAACGCGGCCTTCGATCTGCTGGAACGCGGCTGGGAGGCGGTACGGGGCGCGGAGGTGCGCAGCTCATGACGCCGGACCCGCGGGACGCACACGGTGAGGGCACCGGGGCGAAGCGGCGGATCGCGCTGCTCCTGGCAGTGGCGGGAGTCGCCTATGCCATCGATCTGTGCAGCAAACTGCTCGTCGTCGCACGGCTGGAGAACCACGCGCCGGTCGAGGTGATCGGCAGCTGGCTGGAGCTGCGGGTCTCCCGGAACCCGGGCGCCGCGTTCAGCATGGGCACGGCCATGACCTTCGTGTTCACGGCCATCGCCGCAGCCGTGGTGGTCGTCGTCGTCCGCCTGGCACGCAAGCTGTACAGCGTCCCGTGGGCCATGGCCCTCGGCCTGCTGCTGGGCGGTGCGCTCGGCAATCTGACGGACCGTGTCTTCCGCTCCCCCGGCGGCCTGCAGGGCGCGGTGGTCGACTTCATCGCCGTCCGTGGCTTCAGTGTGATGAACCTGGCGGACTGGGCGATCGTCAGCGGTGGGGTACTGATCGTGCTCTTCTCCTTCCTGGGCTGGGAGTGGGGACACAGCGAGCCGCAGCGCGCCCTGCCGGGGGACGCCGGCCCTCAGTGACCGGCGGCTCGCCCCTGCGGCAGACGCCCGATGTCCGACACCGGGCCGAGGTGGCCCAGCTTGTCGGGGTTGGACACCGAGTGGATCGCCCGGATCACCCCGTCGGCGATGTCGAGCTCGACCACACTGGCCACGCGCCCCTCGGCGTCCTGGATCACCGCGCCCGGACGGCCGTTGATCCAAGCCGCGCGGAGGGAGGCGCCGAGCGCCCCGACCCGGCGGAGACCACCGACCAGCAGCTGTGCCACGTGGCGCGGCTCGGTGACCGACCTCGCGATCGCGCGCGCCTTGCCGCCGCCGTCGCCCTGGAACACCACCTCCGGGGCGAGCATGCCGAGCAACGCGTCCATGTCGCCGCCCTCGGCGGCCGCGAAGAACTTACGGGCCAGCTCCTCGCCCTCGGCCCGCCGCAGCGGGGGCGGCGGCGCGATGCCGGCCGGCTGCCCGCCGGGAGCGACGCGCTTTCTGGCGCGGACCAGGATCTGCCGGCAGTTCGCCTCGGACTTGCCGACGATCCTCGCCACGTCCGGGTAGCCGTACCCGAAGACCTCGCGCAGCACGAACACCGCGCGCTCCGCCGGGGCAAGGGCCTCCAGCAGCACGAGGAACGCCATCGACAGCGCGTCGGACAGCTCGGCGTGCTCGGCCGGTCCGGGGCGCTCGGTGGACACCACGACCGGCTCGGGCAGCCAGTCGCCCACATAGGTCTCCCGCCGTACACGTGCCGAGCGCAGATGGTTGATGCCGAGCCGGGTCACCGAGGTGGTCAGGTACGCCTTCACGTTGCCGATCGCGGTTCCCGACTGTCGCGCCCGGGTCAGACCCAGGTAGGCGTCCTGCACGAGGTCCTCGGCGTCGCCCACCGATCCGGTCATTCCGTAGGCGATGGAGAACAGCAACGACCGGTATCGGTCCGCGTCCGTGCCAACCACTGATCCCGCCACGGAGTTCCCCCTCCGAAGATCCGCTCGATGTCCGGCAGCGTATCCGAGACGCGCGGCACACGCGGTCCCGTCACAGGCTGCCCGGGTGTCCTGTCCTAGAGGGGCAACAGCGAACAAGGAGGCAGCACATGAACCTCGCCCTGTGGATCGTCACCGGACTGCTCGCCGTCGCCTACCTGCTCGGCGGCGGCGCCAAGGTCGTCATGGCGAAGGAGAGGATCGCCGCCTTCGGGCCCAGTTCGCGATGGGTCGACGACTTCGGCAACGGCGGCGTGAAGGCCATCGGCGCCGTGGAGATCCTGGCCGCCGTGGGTCTGGTCCTGCCCGCCGCACTCGACATCGCCCCGGTGCTGGAGCCGTTGGCCGCCCTTGGCCTGGTACTCCTCATGATCGGCGCGGCGGTCGTCCGACTGCGCCGCCACGAGATCGAGTTCATGGTGGTGGACGTGTTCTACATCGCCCTGGCAGCGTTCGTGGCCTGGGGCCGCTTGGGCCCCGAGTCCCTCGTCCACTGACGGGAAGAGGCGACCGCAAGAGCCTGTCGACGGCGTTCACACAACTGCCCGGCGTAGAGCATCCGATCGCACTGGCTCCGACGAGAGGTTCGGCGGGCGGGGCGCTGACGGCGGCCGTCTCGCGCGGTGGCGGTCTCGGGCTGCTGGGCAGCGGGAACGGCGACCGGGCCTGACTGGCCCGCGAACTGCCGGTCCTGACCGCCGAAAGCGCCGGAAAGCCCCGGGGCGTCGGGACCGACGCCCAGGCCGGGCAGTCGCACCAGGAAGCCGTCGCACGCGGCGAGATCCCCGCGCTCCCGCGGTGGGCCGGCGAGGCCGTCGGCCTCATCGACGACCTGCCCCGTGCCGCCGACCTGGTCGGCACTCTGGCCGCACAGGCCGAGGGCGCGCTGAAACGGGCCGGTGGGGGCTGACGGGTACGAGGGTTACGACGACGCCCGCGCCACCAACTCCGTCGGCAGCACGGCATGTTGGCGTTCCAGGCCCCGCGAGACGGGTGGGCGGCGGTCGGCGATCTCCGTGAGGAGCAGGTCGAGCATCGCGCGGCCCATCTCCTCGATGGGCTGGCGGACGCTGGTGAGCGGTGGGTCCATGTGCCGGGCGATGGCGGAGTCGTCGTAGCCGACCAGCGCCACGTCGTCCGGGATGCGGCGGCCGGCCTCGCGCAGCACCTGCCGGGCACCGGCCGCCATCACGTCCGAGCCGGCGAAGACCGCGTCCAGGTCCGGGCGCCGCTCCAGGAGTACGGACATGGCCCGTCGGCCGCCCTCTTCCGTGAAGTCCCCTGGCTCCACAAGGAGTTCGTCCACCTCACGGCCCGCGTCACACAGCGCGTCGCGGTAGCCGTCGACGCGGCACTGGGCGCCGTACACGTCGAGGCGGCCGGTGATGTGCGCGATGCGGGTGCGGCCGCGGGAGAGCAGATGCTCCACGGCCGAGCGGGCGCCGCCGTAGTTGTCCGAGTCCACCGAGGTGAGCGTCTCGCCGGCCGAGCGCGGGCCGCTGATCACGGCCGGGATCTCCAGCTGGGCCAGCAGATCCGGCAGGGGGTCGTCGGCGTGGACGGAGACGAGGAGTACGCCGTCGACCCGGTGGGCCGCCAGGTACTGGGCCAGGCGCCGCCGCTCCCGGTCGCTGCCCGCGAAGATCAGCAGCAACTGCATCTCGGTGTCGGCGAGTTGGGAGCCGACACCGCGCAGCATGTCGGAGAAGTACGGCTCGGCGAAGAACCGGGTCTCCGGTTCGGGGACGACGAGCGCGATGGCGTCGGTGCGGTTGGCGGCCAGGGCGCGGGCGGCGGTGTTGGGGACGTAGCCGAGTTCCGCGACCGCCGCCTCGACCGCGGCGCGGGTGGCGTCGCTGACCCGGGGCGAGCCGTTGATCACGCGTGAGACCGTGCCCCGGCCGACGCCGGCCCGGGCGGCGACCTCTTCGAGCGTGGGCCGACCCCCGCCGCGGCCCCGCGCTCCCTGGCTTGCCATGGGCTCCGCCTCTCTCGACCGTCTCCTGATGCCGGCCTGGAATGTAACAGGACCGTTCGCCGCGGTGGCCGACCTGGGGGCCGCGCCCCAGACCCCCGTTCGCCGGCCTCCGGCTCCGCCCTCAAGCGCCGGACGGGCTCAGGTGGCTCCAGTTAACGACCCAATAAACGAACGCCGTTGCCGTCGTCCGCTCCCTTGACACCCCGCCCCGCACCGGCGACCCTTCAACACATCACTCATGGGAGCGCTCCCACACTACCTGACACCTACACATCCCGCACGTTCCCCGCCCGAGCCGCAGCGAAGACGAACGGGCCCGATTTCCATGCAGTTGGCCGGGGGGTCGGCACGTCAGGCAACAGGAGGACGCAATGCGCACGAGCATCCGCCGGTCCCAGCGGCTGATGGCCCTCGCGGCCGTGGCCGCCCTGGCCACGGGGCTGCTGGCCGGCTGCGCCAAGGACTCGAACGACGGCTCGTCGGACGGCTCCGGCGGCGGACACGGCAGCGGCAAGGGCAAGATCACGCTGACCGTCGGCACCTTCGGCGTCTTCGGCTACAAACAGGCCGGCCTCTACGACGAGTACATGAAGCTGCATCCGGACATCACCATCCAGGAGAACGTCACGACCCGTACCGATGTGTACTGGCCGAAGGTGCTCACCCGCCTCCAGGCCGGCTCCGGCACGGACGACATCGAGGCCATCGAGATCGGCAACATCACCGAGGCCGTGCAGACCCAGGCCGACAAGTTCGTGGACCTCGGCAAGGAGGTCGACAAGTCCCAGTGGCTGGACTGGAAGAACGCCCAGGCCACCACCAAGGACGGCAAGCTCATCGGGCTCGGGACCGACATCGGGCCGATGGCCGTCTGCTACCGGAAGGATCTGTTCCAGAAGGCCGGGCTGCCGACCGACCGGACCAAGCTCGCCGAGCTGTGGAAGGGCGACTGGTCCAAGTACGTCGACGTCGGCAAGCAGTACATGCAGAAGGCGCCCAAGGGCACCAAGTTCGTGGACTCGGCCTCCTCCGTCTACAACGCGGCGGTGGGCGGCGCGAGCGAGCGGTACTACGACAAGGACGGCAACGTCGTCTGGGACAGGTCCGAGGGCGTGAAGAAGGCATGGGACGCCGCCATGACCGTCGCGACCAGCGACATGTCGGCGAAGTTGAAGCAGTTCGACCCGACCTGGGACCAGGGCTTCGCCAACGGCAGCTTCGCCAGCCTCGCCTGCCCGGCCTGGATGGTCGGCTACATCGAGCAGAAATCGGGTGACGCCGGCAAGGGCAAGTGGGACGTGGCGGCGGCGCCGGCCGCGTCCAACTGGGGCGGCTCCTTCCTCGGCGTGCCGACCGCGACCAAGCACCAGAAGGAGGCCGTCGCGCTGGCGAAGTGGCTGACCGCGCCCGAGCAGCAGGCGAAGGTGTTCGCCAAACAGGCCAGCTTCCCGTCGACCCCGTCGGTGTACCCGAGCCTGAAGCCGCAGGCCGACACCACGGCGTACTTCTCGAACGCGCCGCTCACCCAGATCTTCTCCGACTCGGCGAAGACCATTCCCCCGCAGCCGCTCGGCCCCAAGGACAAGCCGATCGACAACGCGATCAGCGACATCGGGATCCTCCAGGTCGAGCAGAAGGGCAAGTCGCCGGCCCAGGGGTGGGACGCGGCGACCAAGGAGATCAAGGACGTGCTCGGCCAGTGACCAGTCCCGAGCAGGCTCTCGCGCACTCCGCGCCGAGCGCCGACGCCGCGCCCGGCAGCTCGCCGGGCGCGGCCCGGGACGCTCACGGTCGCGGTGAGCCGGCGGGCGCGGACTCCTGGCGCAGCCGGCTGTACCGCTGGGACATGAAGGCGTCGCCGTACGCCTTCGTGTCCCCGTTCTTCGTCCTGTTCGCGGTGTTCACACTGGTCCCGCTGCTCTACACGGCGTGGTACTCGCTGCATCATGTGCAGTTGTCCGCGCTGGACCACCAGAGCTGGGCGGGCCTGGACAACTACAAGAACCTGTGGTCCTCGGACTTCTTCTGGAACGCGCTGCGGAACACTCTGACCATCGGCGTCATCTCGACCGTGCCGCAGCTGCTGGCCGCGCTCGGTCTCGCGCACCTGCTGAACTACAGGCTGCGTGGCTCGACCGTGTGGCGCGTGGTGATGCTGACCCCGTACGCCACCTCGGTGGCCGCGGCGACCCTGGTGTTCACGCTGCTGTATTCGTGGGACGGCGGCATGGTCAACTGGATCCTGCACTTCTTCGGGGCGGATCCGGTCAACTGGCGGGAGTCCGACTGGGGTTCGCGGTTCGCGGTGTCGTCGATCGTGATCTGGCGGTGGACCGGCTACAACGCGCTGATCTATCTGGCGGCGATGCAGGCGATCCCGACCGACCTCTACGAGTCGGCGGCGATCGACGGTGCGAACCGCTGGCAGCAGTTCCGGCATGTGACGGTTCCGCAGCTGCGGCCGACGATCCTGTTCACGGTCGTCGTCTCCACGATCGGCGCGACGCAGCTCTTCGGTGAGCCGCTGCTGTTCGGCGGGGTCAGCGGGTCCAAGGGCGGTTCCGAGCACCAGTACCAGACACTCGGTCTGTACATGTACGACCAGGGCTGGATCATCGGCAACCTCGGCAAGGCGTCCGCGATCGCCTGGTCGATGTTCCTGATCCTGCTGGTCGTCGCCGCGGTCAATCTGCTGCTCACCCGACGGCTGAGGAAGTCCCAATGACGACCGGTGAACTGACTCTGACCGCGGCGAAGGCCCCGAAGGTGAAGCCGCGCCGGGTGATGGGCGCGGGCAAGCAGCTGCACGCGGGGCCGGTGACCTACGCCGTCCTGACCGTCTTCGCCCTAGTCTCCCTCGCCCCGCTGGTGTGGACGGCGATCGCCGCCTCCCGTACCGACCGGCGCCTGGCCCAGACCCCACCGCCGCTGTGGTTCGGCGGCAACCTCTTCAAGAACCTGCAGAGCGCCTGGGACCAGGCGGGGCTGGGCGCCGCGATGCTCAACTCCGTGATCGTGGCGGGCACGATCACGGTGAGCACGGTGCTGTTCGCCACGCTGGCCGGCTTCGCCTTCGCCAAGCTGCGGTTCCGCTTCTCCGGCCTGCTGTTGCTGCTCACCGTCGGCACGATGATGATCCCGCCGCAACTGGCCGTCGTACCGCTGTACTTGTGGATGTCGGACCTCGGCTGGTCGAATCAGCTGCAGACGGTGATCCTGCCGAGCCTCGTCACCGCCTTCGGTACGTTCTTCATGCGGCAGTACCTGGTGCAGGCGCTGCCGACCGAACTGATCGAGGCGGCCCGGGTGGACGGGGCGAGCAGCCTGCGGATCGTCTGGCACGTGGTCTTTCCGGCCGCGCGTCCGGCCATGGCGGTGCTCGGCCTGCTGACGTTCGTGTTCGCCTGGAACGACTTCCTGTGGCCGATCATCGCCCTGAACCAGCAGAACCCGACCGTGCAGGTGGCCCTGAACTCGCTCGGCACCGGCTATGTGCCGGACCAGGCGGTGATCATGGCGGGCGCGCTGCTCGGCACGCTGCCGCTGCTCATCGCCTTCCTGCTGTTCGGCAAGCAGATCGTGGGCGGGATCATGCAGGGGGCGATCAAGGGCTGACGACCCCCGGGCTGAAAGGGGGCCGGGCACCGCCACCCCGGCCCCTCCCCTCTCCCCACCTCACCTCTTTATCGGGTCTCCTACGACCTCTATGGGAGCGCTTCCATGCCTGACTCCGTTTCCCCCTCCCCCGTGACCTTTCCCCCCAGCTTCCTCTGGGGCACCGCGACCTCCGCCTACCAGATCGAGGGCGCGGTGCGGGAGGACGGCCGCACCCCGTCGATCTGGGACACCTTCAGCCATATGCCGGGCAGGACGGCCGGCGGTGAGACCGGTGACATCGCCGTCGACCACTACCACCGCTACCGCGACGACGTGGCACTGATGGCCGGGCTGGGCGTGAACGCGTACCGTTTCTCGGTCTCCTGGCCCCGGGTGCAGCCCACCGGCCGGGGCCCGGCGATCCAGATGGGCCTGGACTTCTACCGCCGCCTGGTGGACGAACTCCTCGCCCACGGCATCAAACCCGCGCTCACCCTCTACCACTGGGACCTGCCGCAGGAGCTGGAGGACGCGGGCGGCTGGCCGCAGCGGGACACCGCGTTCCGGTTCGCCGAGTACGCGCAGCTGGTCGGCGAGGCGCTGGGCGACCGGGTGGAGCAGTGGATCACCCTCAACGAGCCCTGGTGCAGCGCCTTCCTGGGCTACGGCTCCGGTGTGCACGCCCCCGGCCGCACCGACCCGGAGGACGCCCTGCGCGCGGCCCATCACCTCAACCTCGCCCACGGCCTGGCGGCTTCGGCACTGCGTTCGGTGATGCCGGCCCGCAACGAGATCGCGATCAGCCTCAACTCCTCGGTGATACGGCCTCTTTCACAGGACCCGGCCGATGCCGCGGCGGCCCGCCGGATCGACGACCTGGCCAACGGGATCTTCCACGGGCCGCTGTTGCACGGGGCGTACCCGTCGTCGCTGCTCTCTGCGACGGCCCCGGTCACCGACTGGTCGTTCGTCCTCGACGGCGACACCCGCACGATCAACGTCCCACTGGACGCGCTGGGCCTGAACTACTACACCCCTGCCCTGGTCTCGGCGGCGTCCGGGGAGACGCAGCCGGGCCCGCGGACGGACGGCCACGGCGCCAGCGACCACTCCCCCTGGCCGGGCGCCGACGACGTACGGTTCCACCAGACGCCGGGCGAGCGCACGGAGATGGGCTGGACGATCGATCCGACGGGCCTGTACGACCTGGTCATGCGGTACACGAGGGAGGCGCCGGGCCTGCCGCTGTACGTGACGGAGAACGGCGCGGCCTACGACGACAAGCCCGACCCCGACGGCCGCGTCCACGATCCCGAGCGCATCGCGTACCTGCGCGGCCATCTGTCCGCGGTCCACCGGGCCCTCACCGACGGCGCCGATGTGCGCGGCTACTACCTGTGGTCCCTGATGGACAACTTCGAGTGGTCGTACGGCTACGGGAAGCGGTTCGGGGCGGTGTACGTGGACTACGGGACGTTGGAGCGGACGCCCAAGTCGAGCGCCAGGTGGTATGGGGAGGCGGCCCGGTCGGGGGTGTTGCCGACGGAGTGAGGCGAGGGCGCCACCGGGGGCGCGGCACCCGACCGTGGTGCCGCGCCCCCGGTGGGGGGTGGCGTCAGTTGAAGGCGGCGAAGGCCTTCGAGAAGGCGTACTTGTCCTGGACGATCGAGCTGCAGGTCGGGTCGGCGGAGTTCTTCGCGCCGCCGTCGCACTGCTTGTCGCGGGCCGCGGACCACATCGACAGGCCGCCGAGGCCCTTGGACTTGGCGAAGTTCGCCAGCTGGGTGGCGTCGGCCACCTTGAAGACCTCGGAGGAGACGTCGTTGACGCCGATCATCGGGGTGACCGCGACCGCCTTCCAGGCGGCGGGGTCGGACAGTCCGAGGACGCTCTTGACCTGGGCCTGGGTGGCCGTCGCGGCCTGCTGGGCGTAGTCGCCCATGTCGCCGCTGTACGAGGAGCCGTAGTCCATCGCCATGATGTTGACGGTGGAGATCTTCGCGCCGTTGGACTTGGCGTCGGACAGCAGGTTCACGCCGTCCTGGGTGAGGCCCTCGGGCATCACCGGGAGGGTGAAGGAGACGTCCAGGTCCGGGTGGAGCGCCTGGAGCTTCGCTATCGCCTTCGCCCGCAGGGTGTTCGCCGCCGTGTTCGGCAGCGCCCCGCCCTCGACGTCGAAGTCGACCTTGGTGAGCTTGAACGCGTCGACCGCCTTGCCGTACGCCGCCGCCAGCGCGTCGGCGGAGGAGCAGGTGGTGGCCAGTTCGGAGCCGGAGGCGCCACCGAAGGAGACCCGGACATCGCCGCCCTTGGCGCGCAGCGAGCCGATCTGCTGGGCAACCGCATCGCTGGTCAGGTCGGTCACGCCACCCCACTTGGGGGTGCAGCCGCCGCCGTCGGTGATGAAGGCGAGGTTGTAGTTCTTCACACCGGTCGCGTCGGCCGCGCCCACCAGGTCGAAGGCCGGGTAGAGGGAGGTGTCGACGTACGGGGCGAAGCCCGCGGCGGACTTGGTGCCGCTGCCGGTGCTCTGGGAGGAGGTCGGGGTCGGGGTGGCGCTCATGCTCGGGGTGGGGGTGGTGCTCTTGCTCGGTGCGGCGGTCGGGGCCGGCGACTGGGTCCCGGTGGGCCGGCCGCTCGGCTCGGGGGTGGCGCCGCCGTCCGCGGAGCACTGGGAGTTGTCGATACGACAGCCCGTCGGGGCGCCGCTGCCGTCGACCACGAAGCCGACGGTCACCGACTTGCCGGGGGCGAGGCCGGCGGTGTCCCACTTCGCGGGCTTCACGGTGACGTGCGAACCGCTGACGGTCGACTCGCCGTTCCACAGGGAGCTGAGCCTGGCGCCCGCCGGGAGATCGAACTCCAGGGTCCAGGTCTTCTCCTGCTGGCCGCTGTTGTTGGTGACGACGTACTGGCCGGTGTAGCCGGTCGACCAGTCGCTGGTCCTGGTGTACGCGGCGTTCACGCCGGCGGCGTTCGCGGTGCCGGTGAGCAGGACCGCGCCGCCCCCGACGACGGCCGCGGCCACGAGACCGCCTATCGCCTTGTTCCTGCCACTGATCCTGCGCCGGTGCGTGCTCATGCGCGTGCCTGCCTTCGCTGTTCACGGGGGTGGGGTGCGGCAGCACGCTAGCGATCCGGAATCGGGCAAATCACCTGATCGGGACGGCCCTTGCAGACCTTAGGGTTCGCTTAAGGAAGGGATCGGAGACGATTAATGGTCGAGACCAGTCGCGACCGTTTTGCCCGATCGGCGTCTTCGCACCGACCCCCGGTGCCCGCGCCCGACCGGCTTGCGCCCGTCCAGCTGGAACCAGATCCGCACCTCCGTGCCGCCGAGCACCGAGGAGCCGATACGGACGTCGCCGCCGGTGGACTCGGCGAGCCGACGCACGATGTCCAGGCCGAGACCGGTCGAACCGGCGCTCCCGGAGCCGCGGCCACGGGCCATCGCCGCGTCCGGATCGGGTATGCCGGGGCCCGCGTCCGAGACCAGCACGATCACCGCGTCCTCGCCGTTGTGCACGTCGACCGCGAAGGCGGTGCCCTCGGCGGTGTGCCGGAAGACATTGCCGAGCAGGGCGTCCAGCGACGCGGCGAGATCGGCGCGGGCCACGGGTATCCGCACCGGCCGCTCGACGCCGGCCACCCGCCACTTGCGGCCCTCGTCCTCGGCGAGCGCGGACCAGAACTCCATGCGCTCACGGACCACTTCCGCCGCGTCGCACCCGGCGCCGGGCCCGGCCGCGACGGTCTGCGGCTTGGCCTCCCGGGCGGTGCGGATGATGGTGTCGACCTCGCGCTCCAGCTGGGCGACGGCGGCCCGGGTCTGGTCGGCGGCCGGACCGGCGCCGAGGGAGGCCGTGTTCAGCCGGAGCACGGTCAGCGGGGTGCGCAAACGGTGGGAGAGGTCCGCGGCCAGCTCTCTCTCGTTCGCGAGGAGTTGGACGACCTGGTCGGCCATGGAGTTGAACGCCACGGCCGCGAGCCGCAGTTCGGTCGGGCCGTCCTCCGGCACCCGGGCGCCCAGCCTGCCCTCGCCCAGTTCGTGCGCGCCCCGGACCAGCCGCTGGGCGGGCCGCACCATGCGCACCCCGAGCCGGTCGGCGACCGCGACCGAGCCGAGGATCAGCCCGAGGCCGACGGCCGCGAGGACCGCCCAGGCGGTGCCGACGCCGTTGGTCACCTCGGACTCGGGGACGTAGACCTCGACGACCGCGATGTCGCCGGAGCCGAGCGCGACGGGCTGGAGCAGGGTCGATCCGCCGGCCACGGTGGCCGTGGAGGCCCGGCCCAGTTTCCGCACGGCCTGGATGTCACGGCCGGTGGCACGCTGCCGGCCGAGGTCGAGCGCGGACCGACCGGCACCGGCGGGCAGATGCACGGCCATCCCGGAGTCGGCGCCGGCGGAGGCCACGACCCGCTCCAGCTTGTCCCGGTCGGTGGTGATGGACAGCGCGGGCGCCACCGCGGCGGCCTCCCGCTCGGCGTTCGAGAACGCGCGGTCGCGGGCCATCTCCTTGACGACCAGGCCGAGTGGCACGGCGAAGGCGACCACGACCATCGTGGTGACCGCCAGGCAGACCTTGACCAGAGCCCACCTCATCGCACCGGCTCCCCGTCCATGGGTGGCTCCAGCTTCACACCGACCCCCCGGAGCGTGTGCAGATAGCGGGGCCTTGCGGCTGTCTCCCCCAATTTCCGGCGCAACCAGGACAGATGGACATCGATGGTCTGGTCGTCGCCGTAGGACTGCTGCCAGACCTCGGCGAGGAGTTCCTTGCGCGGGACGACCACCCCTGGCCGGCCGGCCAGGAAGGCGAGCAGGTCGAACTCGCGGCGGGTCAGATCGAGGCGGGCCCCGTCCAGCTCGGCCTGGCGGCGCAGCGGGTCGACGGTCAGACCGCCGACCCGGAGCACGGACGAGGGCGCGGCCTCCGCGCTCACGGAGCGGGACCGGCGCAGCACGGCCGCGATCCGCGCGGAGAGGTGGTCGACGGAGAACGGCTTGGTCAGGTAGTCGTCCGCGCCGGCGTTGAGCAGCCGGACGATCTCCGTCTCGTCGTCCCGGGCGGTGGCGATGATGACGGGCACGTCGGTGATGCCGCGGAGCATCTTCAGCGCCTCGGAGCCGTCCAGGTCCGGCAGTCCGAGGTCCAGGATGACCACGTCGAAACGGAAATGGGCGACCTCGCGCAGCGCCTCCAGTGCCGTACCGACGCTGCGCACGGTGTGTGCGGCGTCGGTCAGATGCCGGATGAGCGCCGAGCGTACGAACTGGTCGTCCTCGACCACGAGCACACTTGCCATGCGCCGCACCGTACGCCATGCGGCCCACGCCGGCGGGTGCCTGTGGATAACTCAGGGGGTGTGCGGACGGCGGTGTCTCTGAGGCAGTATGGCCCGCGATGCGCAGAGGACTCGTACACGTACTGGCGTGGCTGCTCGCGACGGGAGCGGCGGTCACGCTGTCGTGGTGGGGTGTGCACACGGTGATGGCCGGGACGGCGTACGACCCGCCGCGCGCCCTGCCGATCGCGGCCGCCGACGCGACCACGCAGGGCACGCAGGCCCTGGGCTCGCCGACACAGCGGCCGAACCCGTCGAAGCGGCCGTCGGCCGGCCCGGCGGCACCGGCCCCGTCCCACACCACCCGGACGCCGAGCCAGTCACCGACCGCCTCCGCTCCCGCGTCGTCCGGCCAGGTCAAGTCCTACGACACCGACGGCGGCCGGGCGGTGTTCGAGCTGGGCGGGTCCAGCGCCACGCTCGTCTCGGCGACACCGGGGGCCGGCTGGTCGATGCAGCTGTGGAAGACCGACACCTGGATCCGGGTGGAGTTCAGCCGGGGCACCAGCCGGGTGTCGGTGATCTGCACCTGGCACGACGGGCCGCCGCATGTGGAGGTCGGGAACTACTGACCGCCGCCTGCCGAACCGTCGCCGCTCAGCGGAACACCGAGGGCGGCGGGGCCGGTGAGGCCACGGCCGCCGCATCCGTCACGGGCGCGGCGCCGCCGGTGAAGTCCGTGAGCGGCTTGCCGTGTTCGACCCGGGCCGGGTGCGGGTCGGAGGCGGCGCGGCGGGTGAGTTCGGCGAGCGGGAGCGGGGCGTCGCAGGCCACGAGGATCGCGTTGCCGAAACGCTTGCCGCGCAGTACGGCCGGGTCGGCGATCAGCGCGAGTTCGGCGAACCGGGCCGCCGCGGTGGCGATCTGGCCGCGCAGATGGGCGAGCGGCGGGCCGTCGGCGAGGTTGGCGGCGTAGACCCCGGACGGTTTCAGGGCCCGGCGGACCTCGTCCAGGAACTCGGTGGAGGTGAGGTGGGCCGGGGTGCGGGCGCCGCTGAAGACATCGGCGATGATCAGGTCCGCCCAGCCGTCCGGCACCTTGGCGAGACCCTCGCGGGCGTCCGCGGAGCGCACCCGGATCCGGGCGTTCGGGTCCAGCGGCAGCTCCCGGCGGACCAGTTGGACCAGGCTCGTGTCCCGTTCGACGACCTGCTGGGTGGAGCGGGGGCGGGTGTGGGCGGCGTACCGGGCGAGGGTGAACGCCCCGCCGCCGAGGTGCACGACGTGCACGGGCCTGCCGGGCGGGGCCACGAGGTCGATGACATGGCCGAGGCGGCGCTGGTACTCGAAGGACAGGTGGGCGGGGTCGTCCAGGTCGACGTGCGACTGGGGCGCGCCGTCGATCAGCAGCGTCCACGCGCGGCCCCGGTCGGGGTCGGGCACGAGCTGTGCGAGCCCGCCGTCGACCGCCTCCACGACGGCTTCGGCAGCGGCTGATCCGCGCCGCCTGCTCCGGATGTTCCTGGACCTGCCCATCACATCATTTTCGCAGGCCGCCCGGGATCGCGCCGCACCGGTTCACTTGCGGTTGTCGGCCGCCTCGATCAGCCGGGCCGCCTCCCCGAGGGCCCGGCGCAGCACCACGGGGTCGGTGGCGAGGTCGGCGTCGCCGGGCGGCAGCAGCCAGTCGGAGCCCTCCACCGGTGGCTCGGGGTTCAGTGCGAGTCCGCGTCCGTCCGTCTCCGTGCAGGTGCTGCCGGGCACGTCCCAGCAGGCCGCCGTGCCGGCCGGGACCAGGAATCCGAGGGTGGCGCAGCCGCCGTCGTGCAGCACGGGCCCCACCGCGTCGCCGGCACCGCGCCGCAGGATGTCGACCGCCTCAAGGCCCTGCCTGGCCGGCACCGTCACGAGGTCACAGGCCGCCGGGTCCTCCTCGGACGACGGCGGCGGAGGTGACGACGGCGACGTACAAGGTTCGTTGCTCTGGCTGGTCTCCATGCCGGCCTCCACCACACAGCCCTGTTGCGGTCCATGGGATCCAACGCGCGAGCGCGTCAACGGCTACGGCACAAGTGCGCCGCAAAGGATGGCACTTCATGGCAGATCATGGATGAGATATCCGGTTTGTAGCCAAACGCAGCGTGGCGGGTCCTTCACAGCAGGTACGTTCATGCCCGCCGGAACCAGGGCGTCACTCGGACAACTCGTCCCGAATCCGTCCCGGATCCGGCATGGTTCGACGGTTCGCACGAGAGGACCCGGCCATGGCGTCGTCAACCGTGACCTCGTCACAGTCCGAACGGCCACCCCGGCCCAACCTCGCCTTCCGGCAACTGCGCGGCAGGCGTTCACCGGCCGAGTTCGCGGCGCTCGTACGGCGCGCCGCGCGCGAGATCGGTGAGCGGGTGAGCTGTGACGCCCGTTACGTCGGAAGGGTCGAGGCGGGCGAGATCCGCTGCCCGAACTACGCCTACGAACGGGTGTTCCTGCACATGTTCCCCGGTCGCACGCTCACCGACCTCGGGTTCGCGCCCCGCTCATCAGTGCGCGGCCGCGCGGCGCGTACGGCGGCGGACGCGCCCGAGACGCTCATCATCGTTGGGCGTCAAGGGGCGGGTGAGACGCCAGGGGCGTTCGAACCGTATGACACACCGGATGTGCAGGACCCGCACGAGCCGTACGCGAAAGACCACCTGAACCACGAGGAGAGCGACGTGCTGCGTCGCGCATTCATGACCGGCGGAGGCGCCACGATGGCCGCCGCCACGCTGAGCCCGCTGGGGCTCACCACGGACGCCGCGGCGGCGGTACGGTCCGCGCGCCGCCCCGGAAGCCCCGAGGCGGCCGCCCTGGAGGAGGCCGTCCGCCGGATCCGGCTGCTCGACGACCGGCACGGCGCGGACGGCCTCTACCGGCGCGCGGCGGCTCCGCTGCGCGCGGCGTACGCGCTGCTGGACGCCGGCGCGACCCGGCAGACCACCGCGGACCGGCTGCACTCCGGCGCCGGTGAACTCGCCATCTCCGTGGGCTGGCTGGCGCATGACTCCGGCCGCTTCGACGACGCCCGCTCGCACTACGCGGAGGCCCTGGCCACGGCCCGCATGACCGGGGATCCGGCGCTGGAGGCGCACGCCTTCTGCAACACCGCGTTCCTGGCACGGGACGCGGGCCGCCCCCGGGAAGCGGTCCGCGCGGCGCAGGCCGCCCAGCGCGCCGCCCGCCCGGTGGGATCCGACCGGCTGATGTCGCTGCTCGCGCTGCGCGAGGCCGGCGGCTGGGCGGGGCTCGCCGACCGCACGGGCTGCGAGCAGGCGCTGGCCCGGGCGCATGCCCTCTTCGGGCGGGGCCGCACGGACGCCGACCCCGAGTGGATGAGCTTCTACGGAGAGGCCGAACTTGAGGGGCTTGAGGCGCAGTGCTGGTCCACGCTGGGCGACTGGCGGCGCGCGTCCCGGCACGCGCGCCGGGCGGCGCATCTGCAGGATCCGCACTTCACCCGGAACATCGCCCTGTACACGGCGGAACTGGCCGACGACCTCGCCCGTGAGGGCCGCCCCGACGAGGCGGCTGCCGCCGGCCTGCAGGTGCTGTCCCTGCTGGACCAGGTCCAGTCCTCCCGCATCCAGGGGATGCTGGCGGGGACAGCGCGGGTGCTGCTGCCGCACCGGCGGGCGTCGGGGGTGTCGGAGTTCCTGGAGCGGCATGCGTCCGTACCGAGGACCGGGCGGGCGTAGCGGTCCGGGGGTGGGGACCGGTGTGCTTGAGCGACCCACCCTCGCCGCCCGTCAGGCGGCCAGGTGCCCCATGTCGTTCCAGCTCTCGATCGCGGGCTCCCCGTAGGCCCAGCCGAGGACCGACAGCGAGGTCGGGTTGAGGCGTATCCGCGCGGCGAACTCCAGCGGCAGGCCCAGCCAGCGGGCGCCTATGGAGCGAAGAATGTGGCCGTGGGCGAAGACCAGCACGTCCCGGTCCGCGGACCGTGCCCACGCAACCACCTCGTCCGCACGCGCGGAGACGTCGGCGATGCTCTCGCCCTCCGGCACCCCGTCCCGCCAGATCAGCCACCCCGGCCGCACGGCCTGGATCTCGTCCGGTGTCATGCCTTCGTAGGCGCCGTAGTCCCACTCCATGAGCGTGTCCCAGGTGGTGGCACGGTCGCCGAACCCGGCCAGTTCGCACGTCTCACGCGCGCGTGCCAGCGGACTGGTGCGCACCTCCACCCCCGGCAGCCCGTCCAGCGGAGCGCGGTGCAGTCGCTCGCCGAGCAGCTTGGCTCCCCGCCGGCCCTCCTCCAGCAGCGGCACATCGGTCCTGCCGGTGTGCTTGCCGGACAGCGACCATTCCGTCTGTCCGTGCCGGGCCAGCAGGATGCGCGGTGCCATGGGGGACCTTTCCGGGAGCGGGACGCCACACAGACGTCACAGGAACAAAAAGAGAGGACTTCTCCATCATCGCTCACACCCGTTCGGGGCAACCCGGCGGGCGATCTCGGCGTCTTTGTGGGCCGGAGGGCCCTCATGGGCGAGATACGTACGCCGTAAGGTGGCACGGTCGCCCACCCGGGCGCACCGCAACAGCACAGCCGAAGGGGGCGGGCGATCGGATGCCGCAGACCGAGACACCGGGCACCGAGGGGGTCCCGCGGGCCCGGCTGCGCTGGTGGACCGAGCTGCCCCTGATCCTCCTGGTCTACGGCTGTTACTCGGCCGGCCGTCTCCTCGCGCGCGGTGACGTGCACAGCGCCGTCGACCACGGTCTGGCGATCCTGCGCTTCGAGCAGACCCTGCACCTCAACGCCGAGCACCCGCTCAACCGGCTGTTCACGCGTGAGCCCTGGCTCGGGGTGCCGGCGGACTTCTGGTACGCCTCGCTGCACTACATGGTCACACCCGCCATCCTGATATGGCTGTTCCGGGCCCGCGCCGAGTACTACCGGCGGGCCCGCACCTGGCTGATGACCTCCACGTTCATCGGCCTGATCGGCTTCACGCTGGTGCCGACCTGCCCGCCCCGGCTGCTCGCCGCCGGGCACGGCTTCGTGGACACCATGGCGCACTACAGCTCGTACGGCTGGTGGGGCGGTGACGCGAGCGCGCCGCGCGGCATGGGCGGGATGACCAACCAGTACGCGGCGATGCCGAGCCTGCACGTCGGCTGGGCGCTGTGGTGTGGGGTGATGCTGTGGCGGCACGGCGGCACCCGCCTCGCGAAGGTCCTCGGTGTGGTCTATCCGCTGGGCACCGCGCTGGTGGTCATGGGCACCGCCAACCACTACTTGCTCGACGCGGTCGCGGGTGTCGCCGTGATGGGCGCCGGCTTCCTGCTGGCACCGCGCGTGACGCGGGTTCTGGACCTGCTCCGGTCCCGTCTGTTCCCGCGCAGCACAGCCGTCGCGGGCGGCACCGCCTCCCCGATTGTCAGTGGCGGATGCCAGACTTCCGCGGGTGAGCGAATTCCACGGCAGCGCGAGTCGCAGCTCGACGCCGGGGCCGAGCCGGACGCCTCCCCCCGCGACGCGGGAGAAGGGGCTGCGGCGCCGGCTCGCTGAGCTGCGCGGTCCCGACGTACCGGCCAAGGCCCTGGACGCGCGTGCCCTCGCGGCGCTGGCCGCGAACCCGGGGTGCTCGCGGCGGGCGATCCTGGACGGCGCCGGGGTGGACAAGGCGCGGCTGGCGAGCGCACTGGGCGCGCCGTCCGGTTTCGGGCAGTCGCAGTTCGCGCTGACCCGGGGCAACGCGTTCGAGGCGCGGGTGAAGGCCGACGGCGGCGCGGAGCTGCTGCGCCTCCCACACGCCCACCTCGACCCGGGCGCCGAGCCGCCGGCCGGGGCCGCCGTGCCCGACCTGACCGCGCACGGCCCCGAGGGGCGTACGGCCCGTACGGCGCTGGCGCTGCGCGAGGCGACGCGCGCGGGCGGCTGGACGCTCCTCGACCATCCGATGCTGGCGCTCGACGTGGCCGGCTCGCTCGCGTTCCTGGAGCCGGACGCGGTGGTGGTGCACCCGGACGGCAGCTGGTCGGTGGTGGAGATCAAGTCCTTCCCGGTGCTGGACGGTTCGGCGGACCCGGCCAAGGTCGGCGCGGCGGCCCGGCAGGCGGCGGTGTACGTGCTCGCCCTGGAGGAGGTCGCTGCCCGGCTCACCGAGGAAAGAGCTCCCTCCCCGCGCGTGCGTCACCAGGTGCTGCTGGTCTGCCCGAAGGACTTCTCCAACCTGGCCGCGGGCTCCGCCGTCGACATCCGCAAACAGCGCGCGGTCACCGCCCGCCAGCTGGCCCGGCTCACCCGGGTCGAGGAGATCGCCGAGGCCCTGCCGGAGGGCATGTGCTTCGCCCCCGACCAGAGCGCCGAGGAGCTGACGGCGGCCGTGGCGGCGGTCCCGGCGACGTACGCGCCCGAGTGCCTGTCCGCCTGCGAACTGGCCTTCCACTGCCGGGAACGCTCCCGCGAGGCGGGCGCCGTCACCCGCCTCGGCCGGCCCCTGCGGGCCGAACTGGGCGGTCTGACCACGGCCGAGGACGTCCTCGCGGCGGCCCGCGGCGAGCTGGGCGACCCGGACGACCCGGCGGTCGCGGCCCTGCGCCGGGCGGCGGCCCTGCGCGCGGAGGCCCTCCGGACGGCCGAGGCACGCGCGCGTGCGGAGGCGGAGGTGGCGGCCCTGTGTCCCTGATCGCCACCCTCGCCCGGCTGGAGGCCGTCAGCAGCGGCCGGGCCCAGCCCGCCGCGACCGTCCGGCACCGGCATCTGTCCGAGCGCCCGCTGGTGTTCGTGCCGCTCACCACCGCCGGTGAGGCCGGCGCCCCGCTCGGCGCGCTGGTCGGCACCGACCGGGACACCCCGCGCCTGCTGGTCGTACCGCAGCCGCGCGACCGCGATCTGCGCTTCACGTTCCTCGCCGACCTGGCGGACGTGGTCCTGCCGTACATCGACTCCTACGCCGAGTCCGTGGAGGCGGCCGAGCGCACCGAGACCGACCCGGAGACCGGCAAGCGGGTCAAGGTCGAGGTGGAGCTGTGCGCGGACGCGCCCCAGCTGATCGTGCCGAGCCGCGCGGGCCTGGACTTCGTCAGGCTCCTCGGCCGCTCGATGCGGTTTCGCCGTACGGCCGAGCAGGACCCGGAGGCGCCTTATCCGGCGCCGCCCCGGGTGCCGCTGCTCGGCCGCTGGCTGACCCACTACGGCGAGCGGTCCCGGGTCCCCGGCTCCTCTCTGCTGCTCGCGCTGACCGATGTGCTGTCCCGGCACTGGGCGACCGGCCAGTCGGGGCTGGAGGACCAGCACCTGGGCGCACTGCTCGCCTGGATCGACCCCCCGGAGGGCCTCTCCGGTGCCGAGGCCGCGCGCCGGGCCGAGCTGGCCCGGGACGCCGCCGGCCAGTTGCTGTGCCCGCCGGCCGGCCCCGCCACCGACCCGGCGTTCGACAACAAGCTGCTGGCCCCGGCCATCGAGCGCTACGACCGTGCGCGCGGCGCCCTCGCCGCCGCCGAGGACGCCCTGGCCGCCGACGACCGGCTGGCCGCGCTCACGGCGGCCGAGCGGGAGATCCGCGACCTGGTGGCGAGCCGCACCCGGCCCACCTGGGACGCGGTGTGGCGGGGCCTGGATCTGCTGCGGGCGCTGCCGCGGGGGGCGCATACCGAGGAGCGCTGGACCCGCGACCGCTGGTCCTTCACCGGCCACCGCGACCGGGTGCTGGCCGGCGAGCCCCCGCAGCCGCGCCGGGACGACGCGGTGACGGCGGCGAACAAGCTGGCCACGCGCGAGCGCGAGCAGGCGCGGCTGGAGGCACAGGAAGCCCTGGACGACCCGCTGGTGATGGCGGGCCGGCGGCTGGCCGGGGAGGCGTTCGCGGGTGAGGTCACCGATGTCGTGCTCGCGTACAGCGAGGGCAAGCGGCCGAGCCCGCGCCCGCTGGTGACGGTCCGCACGGACGACCGGCCGCATCTCGCGGAGCGCGCGAAGGTGTACCGCTCGCTGGGCGGCAAGCCGCAGTCGGCCGAGCTGGTCGGGCAGGAGGCCAAGGGTCTGCTGGTCCTGCGCGTGCTGGACAAGATGGGCCGGGGCAAGGAGCCGGAGCCCGGTTCGGTGCCGGAGAAGGGCGACCGGGTGTGCTTCACCCTCTTCGAGCACGAGCAGCGCGGCGGCGCGAAGCTCCCCGACCCGGAGGACACACCGTGGACGCACGGCGGCCCGCCGGGTGAGGCCGTGCCGGAGGTCCCCGACACCGTGACCGAGGAGGATGTGCTGTGACGACGGTCGACTTCGATCCCGGAGCCGCTGCCGCCCGCGCCACCGACGCGATCCTCCACGACACGCTGCACGGCACCGAGCGCGGTGTGGTCGTCGACTCCCCGCCGGGCGCCGGCAAGTCGACGCTCGTGGTCCGCGCGGCCCTCGAACTGGCGGAAGCGGGCCGCCCGTTGATGGTCGCGGCACAGACGAACGCCCAGGTGGACGACCTCGTCCTGCGGCTCGCCGAGAAGAACCCGGACCTGCCGGTGGGCCGCCTGCACAGCAGCGACACCGACGCCTACGACAAGGCGCTGGACGACCTGCCGCAGGTCCGTACGTCCGCGAAGGCCGCCGATCTGAACGGCCTGCCGGTCGTGCTGTCCACGGCGGCGAAGTGGGCGCATGTGAAGACCGACGAGCCCTGGCGGCACGCGATCGTGGACGAGGCGTACCAGATGCGTTCCGACTCGCTGCTGGCCGTGGCCGGGCTGTTCGAGCGGGCACTGTTCGTGGGCGACCCCGGTCAGCTGGACCCGTTCGCGATCGTCGGCAGCGAGCAGTGGGCGGGCCTGTCGTACGACCCCTCGGCCTCCGCGGTGACCACCCTGCTGGCCCACAACCCCGGCCTGCCGCAGCACCGCCTCCCGGTCTCCTGGCGGCTGCCCGCCTCGGCGGCGCCGCTGGTCTCCGACGCGTTCTACCCGTACACCCCGTTCCGCAGCGGCACCGGCCACGGCGACCGCCGTCTCTCCTTCGCCGTTCCGTCGGACGGCTCCGGCCCCGACCGGGTGATCGACGAGGCCGCGGAATCCGGCTGGGGTCTGCTGGAACTGCCCGCCCGGCACACCCCGCGCACGGACCCCGAGGCGGTCCGCGCAGTGGCGACGGTCGTACGCCGCCTGCTGGACCGGGAAGGCGCGGCGGCCTCGGAGCGCTCGCCCGTCCCCACCCCCCTCACCGCCGGCCGCATCGCCGTCGGCACGGCCCACCGCGACCAGGCGGCGGCGGTCCGCACGGCGCTCGCCGAACTGGGCGTGGCGGATGTCACGGTCGACACCGCGAACCGCCTCCAGGGCCGGGAGTACGACATCACGGTCGTCCTGCACCCGCTCTCCGGCCGCCCCGACGCCACCGCGTTCCACCTGGAGACCGGCCGCCTGTGCGTCCTGGCCTCCCGCCACCGCCACGCCTGCATCGTCGTCTGCCGCGCGGGCGTCGGCGACCTCCTGGACGACTACCCGTCCACGGAACCGGTCCAGCTGGGCACGCTGGTGAAGTTCCCGGACGGCTGGGAGGCAATGATGTCCACATGGGATCACTGGTCCGGACACCGGGTGGTCTGGCGGCCGTGACCGCCGCCCCGGCCCCTGGCCGACGAGCGCCGAGCTCATCGCCGCCACTTCGCCGGACGGAGTCCGGCACGCCGCCGGAGGCGGCCATGAGGAACAGCCCGGACGGCTGGGAGGCGAACCACGCGGTCCTGGCACACCTGGCCGAACACCACGTGAGCTGGCGACCATGACCGGAACACCAGGTGACCTGGCGCCCACGACCAGCACCCCGACACCCGGCCGACGCGCCCCGACCCCATCACCACCACTTCGCCGAACACCGGGTGCGCGGGCGATGGTGCGTCGCCCCGGGCGGCCCCTTGCGGGGGCGCGGGACAATGGACGGTGGCCCACCTGAAGGCGGTGCCCAGCGAACCGTACGAGGAGGACAAGACATGGCGGAGCCCACGCCGCGTCGTAACGAACCGCGGCTACGCCCCGCGCCCCTGATCTTCGAGCCCGCGGAGGCGGCCGCCGATCCCGAGCACTTCTTCGACCTGGAGTCGATCGAGGATCCGCGGGCGCTGCTGGCCCGGGCCACGGAGCTGACCCAGGCGTTCCGCGCGGCCGCCGACCGGGCCGTGGAGTTCCAGGCCGTCGCGGCGGCCCAACTCGCCGACCCGCGCAGATTCGACCGGTTGACCCCGGCGGACATCGCCGAGCAGGCGGAGTGGACCGAGGACTACGCGAAGAAGATGGTCGAGTTCGGGCGGGATCTGATGCAGGGGAACACCGAGGGGCGCACGTCCGCCGACCCCGTGTGACGCCACGCCCGCACCACCCCGCCCCGTGGGGCAACCCCCGCGAGTAAGCCCGTCTGGCATATGCCGAGCGGGCAAGATACTCCTCCCTCACCCTCCCTGTCCCGTTTTTCGGCAACTCAGAAGAACGGCCCGCTCACACCCGGTACATGTAAGTGACATGAGCAGCGCACCGAACGTCACCCGAGTCACCTCCGACGGCGCCGACTGGCTCGCCTCGGCGGGAACGTATCCGCGGAGCACGCCGGCCCTCTGGCAGAAGCGCCCGGACACCCCGGCCGTCCTGCCCTGCGGCACCGTCTTCGACGTGGTGAGCGCGCCCGCGATCTTCGGCCGCCGAATGCTGGACCGGCTCTGGGGCGACGGCCCGGGCTCGGGCCCTGTCGCGGTGTTCCGCGCCCGCGTGCTGCTGTTCACCGCACCGGGTACGGCCCAACGGCTGCCCTCGCTGCTGGCGTGGGAGGAGTGGGGCTCGCACCGTACGGAGGCGGTGCCGCCACTGCTGTGTCATGGCACGGGCGACGCGGTGACCGTCCCGGCTCCGGCCGGTGGCGACACCCCCGGTGAGACACGCTGGCTGGTCGCCCCGGACACCCGTCACCCCTGGCTGCCCGGGCCTGAAGTCGTCCTCTGGGCGGCCGTACGAGCCGCCCGTGCGGCCGTACGCATATCGATTTTTCCTCCCGCCGACCAGGATGCTAAGGTCTACGACGTCAGCAGGCGCCGCTAGCTCAGTTGGTTAGAGCAGCTGACTCNNGCGGGTCCGGTTCGAAAGAATCCGGCCCGCCGTTTTCGTATACGGCTGCGATACGGCAACGCTCAGTCGTCATGCACCCCCGGCGTGATCCGCACCGTCCACGCCCCCGAATCCGTTCTCCCCTCCACCTCCACCCGGGCGCCCTCCCCGGGCACGGTGAAGCTTTCACCGAGGGCGACCGGGGCGTCGGCGAGGGGCGGGTAGACCGAGTTCTCCCAGCAGGCCTCGGTGTGCGGGTGGGCGTCGACGACCTCCACGGGGCCGCCGCCGGACTCCTCCCCGCTTCTGATCCGGTACACCAGAACCCCCTGCCGGCAGCCGGTGCTGTCGTTCCCGGCCGAGCCGCGCGCCTCGAAGGCCAGCGCGCTGTCGGGCCCGGTGCGGACGATCGCCAGTTTCACGCCGTGCCCGAGGCCGAAGGCCGGAGCGCCCGCCGCACCAGCCACCGGGACCCCCGGGCCGGCCTCCAGCGGCTCCAGGGTCAGCCGGGTCGGCCCCGTGCCGCGCACACACATCACCTGGCGCGGATCCAGCCAGCCCAGCCGCCACTTGTGCCACGCGAACAGGTCCGGGGAGAGGCCGAACTGGCTGCCCATCAGGTCCCAGTCGCCGACGTAGGTGTCCCAGTCGCCCTTGCCGTCGTCCGGGCGGTGGTAGAGGTCGGGCAGGTCGAAGACGTGTCCGGTCTCGTGGGCGAGGACCAGCCGGTCGGGCGGGTGTTTCTCGAACACGGTGACGACGCGGCGGATGTCCGTGCCGTCCACATGCGTGGGCGTGTCGAGGTTCACGACCTTCGTGGCGTCGGAGTCGACGCCGGGCGCGTCCGGGTCGGCGACGAAGTACACGAGCTGGTAGCGGGAGAAGTCGACCTCCTTGCCGGCGGCGGCGAACGCGTCGCGCAGATAGGCGGCCCGGTCCTCCACGCTCCAGTCCCGCTTCACACCGTACGCGGTGGACGGCCGGGGCATGCGCAGCCAGTGCCGCAGCGGGTGCGGACGGAGGGAGAATCTGCCGTAGGAGGCCTGCTCGAAGTAGCGGCTGGTGGCGGGGAAGTGATCTGCCGTCAGCTCGGCGGGCGTGGCGTGCGGGGTGCCGTCCGGGAAGGAGAGGAAGATCAGTACGGCGTCGAGCGGGTGGGTCGGGCGCGTGTAGTCCGGGTTCCAGGTGTCGACGCCCTCGGAGTGGTGGGCGTCGGTGCGGTGCAGGGCGCAGGGGATGGTGGAGAAGGGCTGGGCGGCCGAGCGTCCGGTGAGCATCGAAGTGGCGGCGAGCGCCGACAGCGTGGTGCACACGGCGGCGGTGCTGCGCAGCTTGAGCACGGACTCGACCTCCGGATGCGGTTCGCGGGACCCACATCCAGATTGTTGGTATGTGTCGCGCTATGCCCTGTTTATCTGCACCAGTAGGGTGAGTGCGCCGTAGGGCGCGCCCGCGCGCTCCGGCGCTCGACACCCCGAAACACTCACGGAACGTCACAACTGGTCGGGGGCCTGAAGAACGGGCCCACGTGCGGGCAGAAACGATCTGTCAGAAACCGTGTCCGGTCCGGGACACTGGAGAGTGGCTGGAAGGGCCCGGGGCCAGCCTCTATGATCGGCACACTTTCCGGCACGGACAGAGATCGAGTGCACTGCGGGAGCGAGCGGTGAGCGGAACCTCCGAAGGGCCGACGCCCGCGGCAGACCTCGACCGGTCAGCCGTCACAGACAGTGACCACACCACCTACCACCGTGTCTTCGCGACTGCCCCGCTCGCCATGGCCGTAGTGGACCGCACCGGACACGTCGCCGCGGCCAACGCGGCCTTCGGCGAGCTGCTCGGCACCGATCCGGACACACTCACCGGGCGGGTCGCCGCCGACCTGGTGGACCTGGCCTCGGACACCCGGAGCTGGCACGCCTACCGCGAGGTCCTGCGCGGCCGGCAGGCCCGGCTGCGCTGCACCCGCCGGCTGAAACACCCCGAGGGGCACTCGGTGTGGGTGCAGGTCACCGTGGGCCCGCTCGGCGACGGGGAGCCCGCGGTGCTGCTGTCCGTCGCCGACGTCAGCGCCCGCCGCGAACTCCAGGCGCGGCTACGGCACTTGCAGATGCACGACCCGGTGACCCGGCTGCCCAATCGCACGCTGTTCTTCGAGCGGCTGACGGCCGCGCTGGAGGCGGAGTCGTACGAGCAGAGCGGCACCGGCCGGATCGGCCTGTGCTACCTGGACCTGGACGGTTTCAAGGCCGTCAACGACACCCTCGGCCACCGGGTCGGCGACCGGCTGCTCGCGGCCGTCGCCGAGCGCCTGACCCGGGTGGCCGACGAGGCCGGCTACGCCCGGGCCGTCACTCCGCTGGTGGCCCGGCTCGGCGGCGACGAGTTCGCGCTGCTCGTGGAGGACTCCACCGGCACCGAACAGCTCGCGGAGCTGGCCGAGTCGGCGCTCAACGCCCTGGAGCCCCCCTTCGACCTGGCCGGCCAGCGGCTGTCCCTGACGGCGTCGATCGGGGTCGTCGAGCGCCATGCGGCGGGTACGACGGCCACCGGCCTGATGCAGGCGGCGGATACGACGCTGTACTGGGCGAAGGCCGACGGCAAGGCCCGCTGGACCCTGTTCGACCCCGAGCGCAACGCGCACCGGATGACCCGTCAGGCCCTGTCGTCCACTCTGCGCCCCGCCATCGACCGCGGCGAATTCGCGCTCGAATACCAGCCGTTGGTCGGCATGGAGGACGGACGGCTCAGCGGCGTCGAGGCGTTGATCCGCTGGAATCATCCTCAGTTCGGCACACTGACGCCGAATCGGTTCATCGGACTGGCCGAGGAGGACGGCTCGATCGTGCAGCTCGGCCGCTGGGCGCTGAACACCGCCTGCCGCCAGGCCCGCCGCTGGCAGCTCGACCACCCCGAGGACCCGCCCATCTTCGTCAGCGTCAACGTGGCCGTACGGCAGGTATGGGACTCCGACCTGGTGGCCGATGTGGCGGAGACCCTCGCGGAGACCGGACTCGCCCCGCATCTGCTGCAGTTGGAGCTGACCGAGTCCGCGGTGATGGGCTCGGCCGGCCGCCCCCTGCAGGCCCTGCAGGCACTCAGCGACATGGGCGTCCGCATCGCCATCGACGACTTCGGCACCGGCTACTCCAACCTCGCCTACCTCAGCCGGCTGCCGGTCTCGACACTCAAACTCGACGGGTCCTTCGTACGCGGCTTCCAGTACGAGGGCGACGCGCGGGCGCTCGCGCCCAACCCGGCCGACGAGGTCGTCGTGGAGGCGATGATCCAGCTCGCCCACCGGCTCGGCATCACCGTCACCGCCGAGTGCGTGGAGACCTCGGCCCAGGCCAGCCGGCTGCGCCGGATCGGCTGCGACACCGGCCAGGGCTGGCTGTACTCCCGCCCGGTGCCGCCGGATCGTATCGCCGAACTCCTCGGCGCGCAGACCTACGCGGTCGGCAATCCGTAGGCGTCCGCGATCAACTCGTAGGACCGAAGGCGCAGTTCGCCGCGGTGGGCGTGGGAGACGAGCATCAGCTCGTCGGCGCCCGTGCGCTTGTGCAACTCGTCGAGGCCGGAGCGGACCTCGTCGGCGGTGCCGTGCACGATGTTGGACGTCCAGGAGGTGATGAACTCCTCCTCCGCCGGGCTGAACTCGTGCTTCTCGGCCTCGTCCGGGTCGGGGAAGAGCCCGGGCCGGCCGGTGCGCAGCCGGAGCATGTTCAGAGCCATCGCCCGGGTCTGGCGGCGGGCCTCACGCTCGTCGTCGGTGGCGAGGGTGGAGACGCCGATCAGGGCGTACGGCTCGTCGAGGACCTCCGACGGGCGGAAGGTCTGCCGGTACAGGTCCAGCGCCGGGATGGTGTTCTGCGCGGAGAAGTGGTGCGCGAAGGCGAACGGCAGGCCCAGCATGCCGGCCAGCCGGGCGCTGAAGCCGGAGGAGCCGAGCAGCCAGACCGGCGGCCGGTGCGGGGACTGGACACCGCCGGGGGCGGTGGCCTGGACGGGGCCGGGTATCGCGTGGATACGGCGGTACGGATGCCCGTCGGGGAAGTCGTCGTCAAGGAACCGGGTGAGTTCGGCGAGCTGCTGCGGGAAGTCGTCGGCGCCCTCGCCCGGCGTGTCGGTACGGCGCAGGGCCGCGGCCGTGGCCCCGTCCGTGCCCGGTGCCCGCCCGAGGCCCAGGTCGATCCGGCCCGGCGCCATCGCCTCCAGCGTGCCGAACTGCTCGGCGATCACCAGCGGGGCGTGGTTGGGCAGCATGACGCCGCCCGAGCCGAGCCGGATGCGGTCGGTGTGGGCGGCGAGGTGGGCGAGGATCACCGCGGGCGAGGAGGAGGCGACACCCGGCATGGAGTGGTGCTCGGCGACCCAGTACCGGTGGAAGCCGCGCGCCTCGGCGTACCGGGACAGCGCCACGCTGGTGCGCAGCGCGTCGCCGGCGGTACTGCCCGCGCCGACGGTCACCAGGTCCAGTACGGAGAGGGGGACGGGGGCGGTCCCGTGCGTCGTGCCCCGGATCTCGTCTGCCGACACGGTGTGGGCCTCCTGTTTCGCGGCGTGGGGTTTCCTGCGAGGCCCTAACAGGAGACAGTCTCCGCTTATTCCCGCCTCAGACCTGGACGATCGGCTCCCTCGTGAACAGCGTCCCCAGCGAGGGCGCGTTCACCCGGCGGTCGGCCAGCCGCAGCCCCTCCCACACCGTCACCTGGTTGGCCGTGAGCACCGGCTTGGACAGGGCCTTCTCCAGCAGCTGCAGATACGCGGCCGTGTGCAGGGCCGTGTCCGGGAGGAGCACCGCCTCCGCGTCGGGGACGTCCGCGGCCCGCGCCAGCGTCAACACGTCCTCCTCGCCCCAGGTGCCGACCTCCGCGGCCGTGATGATCCCCGAGGAGCGCACCCCGGTCACCTCCAGACCACCGGCCCGCAGGAACTGCGCGAACAGCCCGCCGATGTCCTCCGGGTAGGTCGCTCCGACGGCCACCCGCCGCACCCCGATCTCCCGGGCCGCGTGCACGAAGGCGAACGACGTCGAGGACGCGGGCATCCCGGCCAGCCGGGCGAGCGTGCGCACCTGCTCCTGCGCGCCCTCCCAGCCGTGCACGAACCCGCCGCTGGTGCAGGCCCACACCACCGTCTCGGCCCCGGTCAGCCGCAGGGTCTCCATGCCGGCCGCGAGCCGCTCGGCGGAGCCCATCTCGCGAAGCGCCGCCACCCGGTGCGCGTCCTCGCCGATGTCGGTGTGGACCAGGTCCACCCGGATGTTGCTGCCCAGGAGCTGCTCGATGCGTGGATAGTCGTCCTCGGCGGAGTGGCCCGGGTAGAGGAATCCGAGTGCGGTCATGACGGCCCTTCCTGGCGTTCCTGCGTCTCTTCCGGCAGCACCGGGGGCCAGGCACGCGCCGATTCGTCCAGCAGCGCCTGATACGGCCCCACGGCTCGGGTACCCAGCCGGCGCAGCGCCGCCCACATCGTGACCTGGTTGGCGGACAGCACCGGGATGCGCAGCTCGGCCTCCAGCTGGGGGATCACGTCGTACGTCGGCAGATTGGTGCACGAGATGAAGAGCGCGTCGGCGCTGCCCGGGCGGACCGCCTCCCGCGCCATGGCGACGACGTCCCGGTACGGCACCCGCCAGATCTCCCCGGTCAGCCCCATGAAGGCGCACCCGGTGACCTGGACGCCGGCCTCGGCGACGAACTCCTCCAGCGCCCGGGTGACGGACACCGTGTACGGCGTGACCAGCGCGAGCCGCTGGATGCCCAGCTCGGCCAGCGCGTCCAGCAGCGCCCCGGAGGTCGTCACCGAGGGCGGGGCCCCGGCCAGGCTCATCGCGGCGCGCATCGCCCGCTCCCCGGTGACCCCGCCGACGAAGCTGCCGGAGGTGCAGGCGTAGGCGACGACCTCGGGCGCGACGGCGGTCAGCGCGCGCACGGCGTCGCCGAGCGTCTCGTGCTCACTGACCAGCCGGGCCAGGTCCAGGCTCACCTCGACCGGCACGAACGGGGTCCGGGTCAGATGCAGCGAGACCTCGTCGGGCACCCACCGCCACAGCTCACGGTCGAGGGCGAAGTCAAAAGGGGCGACCACTCCGACACCGCGCTGGAGGCGGGGGCCGCCGAGAAAAGTGACGTCCATGGCAGGTACCGCCTCACACGGGAACGACCAAGGGCAAAGGGCGGCGAGTACGCCCGTGTTGACGAAGGTAGATTCGGGTGCGAGCGTGGTCAATCCGTGCATGTCACCGCGCACGTCATCGCGTATGTCAGACGCCGGGAGCCGCCCCGTATGACGTCCCTCCCCACCCTCCTCGTGCTGGACGCCGAGCCGCCGCCCCGGCTCGGCAGGCTCACCGGCCGCGCCCGGATCGTCCACACGGACGCGGCGCACCTGGCCGAGCGGCTGCCCTCGGCGGACGCCCTCCTGATCTGGGACTTCACCTCGCACGCGGTGCGCGAGGCATGGCCGGGGGACGGGCCGAGGCCGCGCTGGGTGCACACGGCGAGCGCGGGCGTGGATCATCTGATGTGCCCGGAACTCGCGGCGTCCGACACGGTGGTGACCAACGCGCGGGGGATCTTCGACCAGCCGATCGCCGAGTACGTCGCGGCCCTCGTGCTCGCGGTCGCCAAGGATCTTCCGCGCACGCTGGAACTGCAGCGGGAGCGGAGCTGGCGGCACCGGGAGGGCCGGCGGGTGGCGGGCACGCGCGCGTGCGTGGTCGGCTCGGGCCCGATCGGCCGGGCGATCGTACGGACCCTGAAGGCGCTCGGCGTGACGACCGCGCTGGTCGGCCGGGTCCCGCGGACGGGCGTCCACGGCCCGGCCGACCTGGACCGGCTGATGTCCCGCGCGGACTGGGTGATCGCGGCGGCGCCGCTCACCGAGCAGACGAACCGCATGTTCGACACTCACCGCTTCGGCGTCATGCAACCCTCGGCCTTCTTCATCAACGTCGGCCGCGGCCAGCTCGTCGACGAGGACGCCCTCGCCCGCGCGCTGACCCACCGCTGGATCGCGGGCGCCGCGCTCGACGTCTTCACCGCCGAACCCCTCCCCGAGGACAGCCCACTGTGGAATCTGCCCGGTCTGATCATCTCCCCGCACATGAGCGGCGACACGGTCGGCTGGCGGGATGAACTGGGAACGCAGTTCGTGGAGTTGTACGAGCGGTGGGCGGCGGGCAGATCACTGGTGAACGTGGTCGACAAGAAACGCGGCTACGTCCCCGGCCACTGACCGGGCCACCGATCCACCAGGAGGGTGCATGCAACTCACCGACCTGACCGCCGTCCAGCTCCTCGACGGATACCGCAAGGGCGAGTTCAGCCCGGTGGAGGCGACCGAGCAGACGCTGGAACGGGCCCGGCGGATCCAGCCGGAGGTGAACGCGTTCGTCCGGCTCACCGAGGAGGACGCGCTGGCCCGGGCCCGGGAGTCGGCGGAGCGCTGGCGGCGCGGTGAGCCGGCCGGGCTGCTCGACGGGGTACCGGTGACGGTCAAGGACATCCTGCTCATGCGCGGCCACCCGACCCTGCGCGGCTCGAAAACCATTGCCGAGCAAGGGAGTTGGGACGAGGACGCACCCTCGGTGGCCCGGCTGCGGGAACACGGCGCGGTGTTCCTGGGCAAGACGACAACGCCCGAGTTCGGCTGGAAGGGCGTGACGGACTCCCCCCAGTCGGGCATCACCCGCAACCCGCACCGCCCCTCCCGCACCGCCGGCGGCTCCAGCGGGGGCAGCGCGGCGGCGGTCGCGCTCGGCGCGGGCCCGCTGTCGCTGGGCACGGACGGCGGCGGCAGCATCCGCATCCCGGCCGCGTTCTGCGGCATCTTCGGCCTGAAACCGACGTACGGCCGAGTGCCTCTCTACCCCTCCAGCCCGTTCGGCACGCTGTCGCACACGGGCCCGATGACCCGGGACGCGGCGGACGCGGCCCTGCTGCTGGACGTCATCGGCGTGCCGGACGCCCGCGACTGGTCGGCGCTGCCGCCCGCGCCGGTGTCCTTCAGGGAGGCCCTGAAGGGCGGCGTGCACGGCCTGCGGGTGGCGTACTCCCCGTCCCTGGGCGGCCAGGTCGCGGTCCAGCCGGCGGTCGCGTCGGCCGTACGGCGCGCCGTGGCCTCGCTGGCCGACCTCGGCGCGTACGTCGAGGAGACCGACCCCGACTTCAGCGACCCGGTCGAGGCGTTCCACGTCCTCTGGTTCAGCGGCGCGGCCCGCCTCACCGAACGCTTCTCCCCGCGCAAGCGGCAGCTGATGGACCCCGGCCTGCGCGAGATCTGCCTCCAGGGCGCCCGGCTGACCGCGCTCGACTACCTGGCCGCGGTGGACACCCGCATGGACCTCGGCCGCCGCATGGGCCGCTTCCACGAACGGTACGACCTGCTGGTGACACCGACACTGCCGGTGACGGCGTTCGAGGCGGGGGTGGAGGTGCCGCGGGGGTCGGCATACGGGCGCTGGACGGGCTGGACCCCCTTCACCTACCCGTTCAACCTCACCCAGCAGCCCGCGGCGACCGTCCCGGTGGGCACGGACGGAGACGGGCTGCCGGTGGGGATGCAGCTGGTGGCGGCCCGGCACCGGGACGATCTGGTGCTGCGGGCGGCGCATGCGCTGTACGAGGCCGGGGTGGGGTCGGCGGCGCCGGTCGCGTCGGGCGTGGCTTAGCTCGGTTGCGACGGGAAGCAGGTCGGTTGCGCCCGGCGGACGCCGGTTCGCCGCTCCAGACGGCAGCGCTGCCCCGGCTCCCGATCATGTTGGATAGCGGAGAGCTGTCGTCGCGCGGGCGGCGGGAGTTGGAGAACATCCGGTACGCGATCCTCCCCCACTGCCTCAAGGGCGTGGGCGGTACCCCCAGCCGAGGCATGAGAGGAGCCCACGGTGTCCGAGGAGCTGACTGCGGTGGCCCGTTTCCTTTACGAGGCGGGGACGCTGAAGCAGAGCAAGCGGACCGGTTGGTGGATGGCTGGTGTCAAGGACCCTGAGTCGGTCGCGGATCACTCCTGGCGCACCGCCCTCATCGCCACGATCATCGCGAAACTCGAAGGAGCCGACCCGGCCCGAGCCGCATTCCTCGCCGTGTGGCACGACAGCCAGGAAACCCGTACCGGCGACGTCAACCACCTGGGAAAGAAGTACACCAATGGCGAGGCCGACCCCGAGACGATCACCGCGGACCAAGTCGCCGGCATGCCCGCGGTGGTGGCCGATGCGGTCAAGGAGCTGATTGCCGAGTACGAGGGCAAGGAGTCCCTGGAGGCCCGATGCGCGAGGGACGCGGACAAGCTGGAGTGCATGATCCAGGGCGTCGAGTACCGCGATCAGGGGTACGCCAACGTCCAGCGGTGGATCGACAACAGCCGCGGCCGGATCACCACCAAGAGTGGCCAGGAACTCGCGGACGCAGTACTGAAGACAGGGTCCCTGGACTGGCTCCACGCCGCGCTCGGCGAGCGGTAGTACCGACGCCGATCGCCGCACGGCGTGATTCGGCGGCGGGGACGGTGACTGATCAGGCCCGGGTCACCGGTGCCTGCCGTTCCGTCACCCGGTCGTCGCGGTTCAGGCGGCCCGCCGGAAACTGAGCGTCTCCCCCGCCGCCCCCGTCCGCCACAGATCGTTGCAGGCCTCCGCCATCACCTCCAAGCCCTCCACCACCTGGCCCCACACGATCCCCGGTACCCAGCCCACGTCGCCGTTGAGGAGGAGGTTGTTGCGCTCGTAGAACAGGGCCAGGTCGACCACCGTGGTGCCGGGGCGGACCTCGCGGTCGTAGCCGTAGGCCTTCGTGCCCAGCTCGGCGCCGGCGAAGGAGAAGTAACAGAGGTCGCCGGGAATCGGGGTGACCGTCGGGTTCTCCAGTGGGGGTTCCGTGGAGGCGAACGGCGGGAAGAGGGCGTAGATCTCGTTGCGCGCGTATTTGGCGTGGTAGACGTCGCCCGCGAGGGGCAGCGCGTCCCATACCGCCGCGCAGGTCAGCGGTGCGCGGTCGGTCAGGAGGCGGGCCGTGCAGCGCACGTCCCGCTTGTCGAGTGAGACGGTGACGAATCGATCGGCCATGAAAACCAGGGTGCATAGCCGGGAAGCGCTTGGGTAGCCGCGCCGCCATGGCTCCACCACTTGGGAACGACGTACACACATTCCGGTCGGGACTCAGACGCAGCCGACGGTCGGTGCTCGGCGGCCTCGCCGCCCTCGGCACCGTCGGCGCACTGGGTACCGCGGGCTGCACCCGCGTGGCCGAGGCCTCGGGCAAGAAGGGCGGTGACCTGCTCGAACGGCTGAAGGCGCAGGGCATCGTACGGCTCGGGATCGCGGGTGAGGTGCCCTTCGGGTACATCGACAAGGACGGGCAGCTGACCGGGGAGGCGCCCGAGCTGGCCAAGGTGATCTTCAAGCGGCTCGGGGTCGGCAAGGTGCAGCCCGTGCCGACCGAGTTCGGGTCGCTGATTCCGGGACTCAACTCTCAGCAGTTCGATGTCGTGGCAGCCGGGATGTACGTCAATCCGGAGCGCTGCCAGCAGGTGATCTTCGCCGACCCGGACTATCAGATGCTCGATTCGTTCATTGTGCGCAAGGGCAATCCGCTGGGGCTGCATTCCTACAAGGACGTCGTCGCGAAGAAGGCGAAGTTCGCCACCGGCACCGGATACGCCGAGATCGACTACGCCGTCGAGGCCGGATACAAGCAGGGCGACATCCTGATCGTCCCGGACCAGGTGGCCGGGATGAACGCCGTCGAGGCGGGCCGGGTCGACGTCTTCGCCGGTACGGCGCTCACCACCCGCGAGGTGGTGAAGAAGTCGGCCAAGGCCGAGGCCACCGCGCCCTTCGCGCCGCTCGTCAAGGGCAAGCCGCATGTCGACGGTGGGGCCTTCGCGTTCCGGCCGACCGAGACGAACCTGCGGGACGCGTTCAACGTCGAGCTGCACAAGATGAAGCAGAGCGGCGAGCTGTTCCGGATCCTCAGGCCGTTCGGCTTCACCAAGGCCGAGATGACCGGCCTCACCGCGAAGGAGCTGTGCGGCGGATGACCTCGGGGCTGTGGGAACTGGTACTCAAGGGTGTCTGGACCACCATCCAGCTGCTGGTGTTCGGCGCGCTGCTGGCCACGGCGGTGTCGTTCGTCGTCGGCATCGCGCGGACGCATCGGCTGTGGATCGTGCGCTTCGTCGCCGGCGTCTACACCGAGGTGTTCCGCGGCACCTCTGCACTGGTGATGATCTTCTGGGTGTACTTCGTGCTGCCGGTCGTCTCCGGCTGGCAGCTGGTGCCGCTGTGGGCGGGCACGCTCGCGCTCGGTCTGACGTACGGCGCGTACGGCTCGGAGATCGTGCGCGGCGCGCTCAACGCGGTGGACCCGGCGCAGAAGGAGGGCGGGATCGCACTCAGTTTCACGCCGGCGCAGCGGCTCAGGCTCATCGTGCTGCCGCAAGCCGTGCCGGAGATGATCCCGTCGTTCTGCAATCTGCTGATCGAGCTGCTCAAGGGCACCGCGCTGGTGTCGGTCATGGGCATGGGCGATCTGACGTTCAGCGCGAACCTGGTCCGGCTGGCGCTGCAGCAGAGCGCGGAGATCTACACGTACGTCCTGCTGATCTACTTCGCGATCGCCTTCGTGCTCACCCGGCTGATGCGCGGCCTGGAGAAGCGGCTGAAGGCCGGGGTCGGCAAGGCTCCCGGGACGGAGCGGGCGGCGCGTGAGCTCAAGCGGGCCCGGACGACCGGCGTGGGCGTCGCGGGTGGCGCGGGCATGGGCGGAGGTGCCGCATGAAGTGGGACTGGAACGCGGTGAGCGGCTTCATGCCGCACTTCTGGGACGGGCTGCGGGTCACCCTGGAGGCCCTGGCCCTCGGTTCGCTGCTGTCCTTCACTCTCGGTCTGGTGTGGACGCTGCTGATGCGGACGCCCACCCGGTGGGTGCGCTGGCCGGTGGGGGTGGTCACGGAGTTCGTGCGCAACACCCCGCTGCTGGTCCAGCTGTTCTTCCTGTTCTATGTGCTGCCCGAGTGGGGCCTGACCTTCTCCGCGCTGACCACCGGCGTCTGCGCGATCGGCCTGCACTACTCGACGTACACCATGCAGGTCTACCGGGCCGGTATCGAGGCGGTGCCCGTCGGCCAGTGGGAGGCGGCGACCGCGCTGAACCTGCCCCGGCGGCGGACCTGGACCGCGGTGATCCTGCCGCAGGCGATCCGCCGGGTTGTTCCCGCGCTCGGCAACTACGTGATCGCCATGCTCAAGGACACACCGATGCTGATGGTGATCACCGTGCTGGAGATGCTCGGCCAGGCGCGGCTCTACTCCCAGCAGCACTTCCAGTTCACCGAGCCGATCACGGTGATCGGTGTGGCCTTCATCCTCATCTCCTATCTGGCCTCCCTTCTCATGCGAGCCCTGGAGCGACGTCTTGTCCGCTGACACTCCCCTGATGGAAGAACCCGAGCCGGGCGCCGGCGCGACCACGGCCGGCGGTGAGCTGATCCGGCTGGACGGCGTCACCAAGCGCTTCGGCGCGAACACCGTCCTCGACAACCTCAACTTCACCGTCGACGCCGGCAAGCACGTGACCCTGATCGGCCCGTCCGGCTCCGGCAAGACGACGATCCTGCGGCTGCTGATGACCCTCACCCAGCCGGACGAGGGCACGATCACCGTCGACGGGGAGCAGCTGTTCCCCGCGCCGGAGAAGCAGATCCGGGAGGTCCGCAAGAAGATCGGGATGGTCTTCCAGCAGTTCAACCTGTTCCCGAACATGAGCGTGCTGCGGAACATCACCGAGGCTCCGGTGCAGGTCCTCGGCATGTCCAAGGACGAGGCCGAGGAGCGGGCCCGGGGGCTGCTGGAGCTGGTGGGGCTGGCCGACAAGTGCGACGCGCGGCCGACGCAGTTGTCCGGCGGGCAGCAGCAGCGGGTGGCGATCGCCCGGGCACTGGCCATGCGGCCCCAGGTGCTGCTGCTGGACGAGGTGACCTCCGCGCTCGACCCGGAGCTGGTCGCGGGCGTGCTCGATCTGCTCAGGGACATCGCCCGCACCACCGACATCACGATGCTCTGTGTGACCCACGAGATGGGTTTCGCCCGTGACATCTCCGACCAGGTGCTGATGTTCGACGGGGGCCGGGTGATCGAGTCGGGTTCCCCGGACAAGATCTTCAGCGATCCGGAGCAGGACCGGACCCGGGAATTCCTCAGCGCGGTGCTGTGACCACGCGGTGTGGATCCGGCAGATGCCGAGGTCCAGTCGCTGGGTCATGTCGCTGGCATATGCCAGAGGATCTGCGGCGCAGTTGGGAGGGGCACGGCGAGCGCAACAATCTCGCCAACCCCCTCTCCTCGCAGCGGGTTTGCCCGTTATCGTGGAACCGATCCGCAGACCGGATCCCGCGGCCACTGACAGGCGAGCGCAGGGGGAGACCACCGTGGCGCTGATGCACGAGCCGACCGCCCCTTACCACTCCGCCCAGGACGCCCTGCGTGTGCTGGAGACCGTGGCCCGGCACTCCGCCGGCGTCACCGACACCGAGCTGGCCCGCCGTACCGGCCTCGGCTCCGAGCGGCTCACCACCCTGCTGCGCATGCTGCGCCGCGAGGGCTATGTGGAGCAGATCGCCGACGGGGCGTACGTCACGGGCGACACCCTGCGCCGCCTCACCTCCGCGCACGACCGTGAGCGGGCCGTGCGCGACAAGCTCCAGCACACCCTGGACCGGCTGCGCGACTCGGTCGGCGCGGCGATCTACATGAGCCGGTACGTCGACGGCGAGGTCAAGGTCACCCAGTACGCCGCCGGGCCGACGACCCCGGCGGTGAACGAGTGGGTCGACTTCCGCTACTCCGCCCACGCCACGGCGGTCGGCAAGAGCCTGCTCACCCAGCTCGACCACAACGCCCGCCGCGACCACCTCTCCCGGCACAAGATGGCCCGCCTCACCTCGCGCACCATCACCAGCGACAAGCTGCTGCTGTCCCGCCTGGAGTCCCAGCCGCCGACGGTGCCGGTCCTGGACCTCCAGGAGTACGCGGTCGGCACGGTCTGCGCGGCGGTCCCGATCACGGCGGGCGCCTCGGTGGGCTGCCTGGCACTGTCCCTCCCGGTGGAGCACGCGCACCGGCTGAAACAGGCGGCGGACGCGCTCAACCGCAACGCGGCACCGGTGCTGCTGTCCCTCACGATCTAGCCCCCCAGAAGTGATCACGAGGGTGGTCACGAGCACCCCCGCGGACCAGGTAGTATTTTCTTCGTCGCCGGCCGCGGAAGACAAAAATCCGCAGCAGGCGAGAGTCATGCGCCGCTAGCTCAGTTGGTTAGAGCAGCTGACTCTTAATCAGCGGGTCCGGGGTTCGAGTCCCTGGCGGCGCACAGATGAGGGGCCCTTCGCGGAAGCGAGGGGCCCCTCGGCGTCCCCCTCCACAAGCCTCCGGTAGGTCGGCTCCCCCGGCGGCCGCCACCACACCGGATCGGCACACGCGTACCCCTCCCGCCTGAGCAGTGCCCGATGGATCTTGTTCGTGGCCGTCACCGGCATCCGCTCCACCACCCGTACGAACCGGGGCGCCATCTTCGTGCCGAGATCGGGCTGGGCGCGCAGGAAGGCCGCGAAGCCGTCGGGGTCGAAGGTGCCGTCGATGGTCGCCATCACGTGGTCCCCGGTCACCGGATCCGGCACCCCGTACACGGCGACGGCCACCGCGCCCTCGTACCGGGCGACGATGTTCTCGATCATCGCGGCGGCCAGGTTCTCCCCGTCGACACGGATGCTGTCGTCGTTACGACCGGCGAAGTAGAGGTATCCCCGCGCGTCCCGGTAGAAGAGGTCCCCCGTCCAGTAGGCGCCGGCCCGCCGCCGCTCGGCCTCCGCCGCCGGGTTGCGCCAGTAGCCCTCGAAGGGGTTCGGCGCCCGGTTCACCAGCTCGCCTATCGCCTCCTCCCCGTTGAGCAGCCGCCCCGCGGAGTCGAAGACGGCCGGCGGGCACTCGTACCCGGTGGCGGGATCGAGTACCACCAGCCCCGGCCCGGCCGGTCCCACCGCGCCCTGCGGGGTGCCCGGCGCCCACTGGATCGCCGCGCCGCCCTCGGAGGAGCCGTACCCCTCCACCAGCCGCACCCCGAACCGGCGCCGGAAGGCCGCCGCGTCCACCGCGCCCGCCTCGGTGCCGAAGCCGAGCCGCAGCGGGTTGTCCCGGTCGTCCGGGCGCTCCTCGGTGGCGAGGACGTACTGGATCGCCCGGCCGACATAGGTGAAGTACGTCGCCCGGTACCGGCGGACGTCGGCGAGGAACCCGGACGCCGAGAACCGGCGTCGCAGGGCGATCCCCGCCCCCGCCGCCAGCGCGGGCGCCCAGTCGGCGATCACCGCGTTGCCGTGGAACATCGGCATGCAGATGTAGTGCACGTCGTCCGCGCGCACCCCGAACTGCCGGACCAGCGCCTGCCCGGCTGCCGCCAGCCGGCCCTGGGAGCACAGGGCCGCCTTGGGGGCGCCGGTCGACCCCGAGGTGAAGTACAGCAGCAGCCGGTCGGCGGGGGCGGCCCGGGACGGGTCGGGTACGGCGTCGGCGTACGGGGCGAGGAGCGCGCCGTACTCCTCGTCGTCGGTCACGAGGATCCGCACCCCCGGCAGTTCCAGGCCCGCGAGCAGCGGCAGCCGGGCCCGCTCGGTGACCAGGAGCGGGCACTCGGTGTGCAGGATGTCCCGGGCCAGTTCGGGGCCCCGGCGTGTCGGGTTGATCCCGGCGACGGCCGCGCCGGCGAGCGCGGCGGCGCCGAGCCACAGCGGGAACTCCTCGGAGTTGTCGAGGAGTACGCCGATGTGCGGTACGGCACCCGGTGGCAGCAGGCCGGCCAGCAGAGCCGCGCGCGCCGCGGCACCGGAGGCGACCTCGTGCTGGGTCAGCACGCGGTCCTCGCACCACAGCCCGGGCCGGTGGTCACCCCAGCGTGCCGCCACCAGGTCGGCAACGGTGTGCTTCGTGGACTCCATGAGGGCGCAGCGTAATTGACGATCCATCAGATGTGGAGTCCGCGATGAACACGGCCGGGGAGGCCGGGCGCGGGCGTCCGGCCTCAAGAGGACCTCGGTTTCCGTGCTGCGGCGGAGCGGCACTCAGAAGGTGACGTCCGAGCAGGCGTAGAACGCGTTGCCGGTGTCGGCGATCGTCCACACCGCGAGGATGACGTGGTGCCCGCTCAGCCCGGTCGGCAGGGTGCCGCTGTGGCTGAGGGTGGCCGGCGGGCGCTGGCCGTTGTACGGGACCGTCAGGAACGGGGTGGTGTTGAGGTCCGAGCGGGACAGGGCGTGGTCCTCGTTCCAGCCCTGCCTGGTGACGTAGTACTTGAAGTCCGTCGTGGCGTGCATGGCGGTGAACTGCCAGCGGAAGGTGTATGTCTGGCCGCCCGTCACCCGGGTGGTGGGCCAGGCCCCGCCGGAGGGCGTGACCGGCGAGCTGAGCTGGGCGAACCGGCTCAGTCCGCCGTTGCAGATCTGGCCGTCGGCGGGCCCGGCGGCCGGGAAGCCCTTGGGGCCCTCGACGCTCTGCGGCTCGTACTGGATGTCACCGCAGTTCGTCACCGTGCCGTTGGCGCAGAGCTTCTGCCTGCTGATGGGGAGGTCGGTGTAGCCGTGCCCGCTGGCGCCGCCGGTGGAGAGCACGAACACTCCGGCGGTCACCGCCCCGAGCACCACCGCGGACAACTTGGTCTTGGTGCGCATACTGCCGCTCCTGGAGAACGTGGGGAGTTCGGTGAGCTGTGCAGGTAGGTCTAGACCAAGTCTCAGATTATTGCCGTTAGTTGAACATGTCCATACCAATCGTGGTACGGCCTACGACGGCTCCCCGCGCCCCGAGCAGAAGGCCACCGTCAGGTCCCGTACCAGCACCTTCCGTTCGTAGTCGTCGAGTTCGACCAGACCGCGCACGGTCAGCCGGGTCACCGTGTCCTCCACCGAGTCCACGACCGAGCTGAGCATGCTGGACCGCTGCCGGGCGTCCAGCGCGGCGATCCGGCGCCGGTGCATCACCGCGGCGACCTCCGGGGCGTACTCCACCCGGACCGGCCGGACCGCGAACACCTCCAGGCCGACCGGTGCGGTCTCCTCGGCCACCAACCTGGTCAGCGTCTCCCCGGCCGCCGTCACCCCGCCCTGCGTCCCGCCCCCCGGCTCCACCGGCACCCGGGCCAGCGCCGCCTCCACGCACTCGCTCAGGTACGTCTCGTGATCCTCGATGCCGAGCAGCGCCCGCGCGGTGTCCCGCACCCGCCACACCACCAGCACGACCACCCGGAGCGCCATCCCGTCGGGGTCCGCCGCCGCCATGGCCTCGCTGCGCCAGTGCCGCAGCCGCACATCGACCCGGCGGCGCAGCACCAGCGGGTTCACCCAGAGCAGCCCGGTCCGCCGGACCGTCCCCCGGTAGCGGCCGAACAGGCCGAGCACCCACGCCCCACCCGTCCGCCCCCGGGCCAGCCCGCCGAACCCGAGCAACCCGAGCGCCCCCGCCCCGGCGTACGCGGCCCACTGCGCCGGACCGAGCCCCGCCCCCACGGACGCGGGCAGCCGCAGCGCCTCCAGCACGCCGGGCGGCAGCAGTCCCGCCCACCACGAGGCCGCCAGGCACCCGGTGGCCCCGCACGCCCCGGCGAGCACCCCGGCCGCCCCCGGCAGCACCCGCGCCGGGCGCTCCACCAGCTCCGGGTCGACCTCCGGCAGCGGCCGGCTGCGCACCGGCACCTGGCGTCTGAGGCGCGGCTGCTCGCCGGCGCCCTGGCGGCGGGCCACCACGGCGGGCTTGAGCGACACCGTCACCGGGTCGGGGCCGTCGCGAAAGAGCAGATGCACCGGGATCTCGGTGGTCGCCTCGTTCTGGATCAGCCGGGCCGGACGCCCGCCCGGCCCCTCGGCGTCCTCCGGCTGCTTCTCGGATTCGGGCGGTGTGTGTGACGTGGTCGTACTCATGTCTGCCTCCAGCCTCCGCGCCAGATGCGTCATGAACAGGGATGGGGTGGAGCGGAGCGGTCAGAGGCCGGTCACCCCGTCCGTCGCCCCGTCCGGGGCCGCGTCCAGGAACAGCCGACGCCAGGTCTCCGGCCCCGGATAGCCGTCCGCCGCGCCGCCGCGCCAGCCCTGGGCGCGCTGGAAGGCCTCCACCGCACGCCGGTCCGCATCGCCCCAGCGCGGGCCGGGAGCGGCGGCGTAGAACCTGCCGAACCCCTTCTTCACAAGCTGGCGGCCCAGCTGTGTGATGTACGCGTTCTCCGCGCCCGGACGGAAGTAGTTCCGGCCGGGATAGCCGGACACCCCGTGCGAGACGGCCCGGACCGCCGCGGCCACGCCCGGCGCGTGGCCCTTGCCCGCGTGGCTCTTGCCCGCGTGGCCCTTGCCCGCGTGGCCCTTGCCCTGACCCGTGATGTCCTTGCCATGGCCCGAGACGTCCTTGCCCCTGCCGGCGATGTCCTTGCTCTGGCCAGCGATGTCCTTCCCCTTCCCGGTGATGTCCTTGCCCTTCCCCTTCGCCGCGATGTTCTTGCCCTTGCCGGTGACCAGCAGCTCCCAGGTCTGCGGGCCGGGCAGCCCGTTCGCGTCGGCGCCGCTCCAGCCCTGGGCGAGCTGGAACGCCCGGGTGGCCTGCCGGTCCGCCTCGCCCCAGGTCGGTCCGGGCCCCTTGGCGTAGTACGAGCCGGCGCCCCTGGCCACCAGCATCTGACCGAGCCGGGTGACGTACGCGTTGCTGGCGCCGGGACCGAAGGAGGCGGCGCCCGGATAGGTGTTCTTCGGCTTGGCGTCGGCCGCCTGCGCGCCCGCTGTGTCCACGGTCACGCCCTTGTAGCGGTAGGGGACGTACTTGTCGGTGTGGCTCCAGTAGGGGTACGGCGTGGGCTGTGTGCGGGTGTGCGGGGGTGTCTGCTCGTAGACGGTGTAGTTGACGTGCGTGTAGTCCGTCCAGCCGCCGAAGATCACCACATGCGAGCCGCTCTCGGGGTTGTCCGGGTTGTGGTACAGCAGGATGTCTCCGGGCTGCAGCTCCTCCTTGGTGATCTTCACGCCGAACGAGCCGAGGCTGCCGGTCCACTCGTTGCCGGGCAGGCCCCAGGCCATGGAGACATAGCCCGAGCAGTCCTGCCGGTACCCGTCGGACCAGAAGTCGTTCATGCTGTACGGCACCTGGGCGGTCACCCAGGTCTTGGCCCGGTTGATGATCTGGGTCCGGGTGCTCGCGGGGATCGGGTTGCTGGGCCTGGCGGGCTTGCCGGCCGGGCCGTGCAGCGGTGCCCTGGGACCCTGGGGGGTCTGCGGGTCGCCGTCGTCAGGGACGTGGGGGCGCTGCTCGGCGGGCCGTCCGGGGGCGAGGGCGGCGGCCGGGGCGGCCGCGCCGAGGACGGCGGAGGCGGCGGCCACGGCCACGATGCCGCAGGCGGCGGCCGGGCGGCCGGCGGAGCGGGCGGACGACAGGCGGGGACCGACCCGTCGCCCTCGCACGCAGCCGGGGCAGTCGCAGTCGCTCGCGGGGTCGAATTCCGCGAACACCGGAGTCGCCATGCGATCTGCCTCACATTCGGATGGGATTTGTCCGCTAGTGTGCACGTTGGTCAGTTTCCCAACTGTCCACCCGACCGCCACTTTGACGGTCCGAATGATGTACACGGCCCTTCGGCGGCGGGCCGGCCGCCGTGGGGTGGCCCGGAGGTGGTCAAAGGCACCCCCGAAGGTCGGGTAGAGTTATCTCCGTCAGCAGGCGCCGCTAGCTCAGTTGGTTAGAGCAGCTGACTCTTAATCAGCGGGTCCGGGGTTCGAGTCCCTGGCGGCGCACCGACCGAAAGGCCCCTCGCGAAAGCGGGGGGCCTTTCGCATGTACCCGAACGCCCTGGAGGGCGCGGGTCCGTATGTCCGCCGTGAAGCGGGGCCCGGCGTCCTGGTGGGCGGTGACGCGGACCGTGTCGGCGGTCGGCGGGGCTGCCTCGATCCAGCACGGGCGGTCGAGTTCGACGTAGCGGTGGAAGGACGTCGCAAGCCGGCCGCCGAGTGCGCCGTCGCGGTGCCGGCGTCCTGGGCGCTGTACGAGCTGGTGGAGAAGCCGCTCGTGCGCCGCTGGTCCCACCCCCGTACCCCCTCAGCCCGCACCTCGGGGGACTCCCCCGCCCGGGCCGGTGCGGGCTGAGGGCCCCTGTGTCACATCCCCGGCCGGATCGGCGCGCGGCGTCCGGGGGTCCGCCCGCCACGACCCCGCCCACACAAACCACCCGCAACACCGAGCGCCCCACCACCACGCCCAACCGCACCAGACACCTACCACCGGAGATACGACACCGCCCCTGACAGCCCCGCATGCAGGCCACGCCGCCGAAGGCCACGACCTCGCCCGCACAAACCACCCGCAACACCGAGCGCCCCACCACCAGACCCAACCGCACCAGACGTCGGTGCAGGTTCAGCCCCGGCGCGGGTCGCGTACCCTCTGGCCATGGCAGCCCGGGACCTTCAGGAGCGGATCAAGAAGCTGATCGTGGACCGGCGGCTGCCCTCGGGAGCCCCGCTGCCGACCGAGCCGGAGCTGATGGAGTACCTCGGCGCGAGCCGGAACTCCGTGCGCGAGGCGCTGAAGGCGCTGCAGGCGATGGGGATCGTGGAGATCCGGCACGGGTTCGGGACGTACGTCGGCTCGATGTCCTTCGCGCCGATGATCGAGGGGCTGGCCTTCCGCACCGTCGCCGGCCACTACCGGGGCGAGGACTCGCTGCTGCAGCTGCTGGAGCTGCGCGAGGCCGTGGAGACCGGGCTGGTCTCACGGCTGGCCGGGCGGCTGCCCGAGGCGGACCTCGTCGAACTGGACGCCCTCGTGCTCCGTATGGAACGGGAGGCCGCCGAGGGGGCGAGCCTCGCCGAGACCGACCGGGCCTTTCACGCCACCCTCTACCGGGGGCTGGACAACGTGTTGCTGAGCGAGGTGCTGGAGGCGTTCTGGGACGCCTTCCACCGGGTGCAGCGGGATCTGGTGGGCGTGCCGCAGGACCCCAGGGTCACCTGCCGGCAGCACCGGGAGATCCTGGACGCGGTCCGGTCCGGCGACTCGATGCGGGCGGAGGAGGCCATAAGAGACCACTTCGGCAACATCCGTGTCCGTCTCTCCGCCACCGGCGCACCCCGGCCTCCCGAGACCACCGGCGCACCCCGGCAACCCGAGCCCCACACGCGCCACAATGAACGGGTTTGAGCGGTAAACACCGTGTTTCCCGTCTTGCGATCATGCGGAGCACCGTAGAAACCTGGATGTCCAAGCTGCCGCCGTTTGACGGGAGTTGGGGGGAAGCAACCGGTTGCCGGACCCGCGGGGAGGGGGCCCCGTTCATGAACCGGTGCCGAGGGGGGCATCAATGCAACCGGAAGGTCGCCGTCCCGTGTCTGTACGGTGGGGAAGACGTGGGGACTGCGCACTGCCACTGAACCGTGCGTGCGGGCTTTAGGGGAGCTTGCCGCGCGGCAAAGAACCGACGAAACACGCGGTGACCTGCGTGTGGGGGGAATGACTCATGACGTCGACGCCGACGGGCGCCGGACCGAGCCACGCTCACGACGATCCGTCACAGACCGCACAGCTCCGGGCGATCGGGCACCGGACGGGCCAGTTCCGCCGGATAAGGAAGAGCCTGCCGAGATACGACTACGAGCACTACAGCCGGCTCGCGGGCCCCCTGACCCAGCCTGATCCGACCAGGCCCTACAGGGTGCAGTACCGTTCGCTGCTGTCGCAGGAGCCGCATCGCGTCCGCGCCGCGCTCATGCTGGGCGCGGCTCCCGTGCTCTCCCTGGTCCTGCTGTTCTGGCTGCTCCAGCCCGAGCACTGGACCCAACGCGACTATCCCGCCCACGACTTCCTGCCGGCCCTCGACACCGTCATGCTCGTCTCGATCGGACTGATCGAGTTCTTCCGCTGCATGAACGTGCTGTCCAACGCGCACGCCACCCTCGTCGCCCGCGACCCGGTCCCGGTCGTGCCCGAGACCGGCACCCGCGTCGCCTTCCTCACCTCCTTCGTGCCCGGCAAGGAGCCGCTGGAGATGGTGACGAAGACCCTGGAAGCGGCGGTGAAGCTGCGCCACCGGGGCCTGCTGCACGTGTGGCTGCTGGACGAGGGCGACGACCCGGCGGTCAAGGAGGTCTGCGCCCGGCTCGGCGTGCACCACTTCACCCGCAAGGGCGTCGCCCGGTGGAACCAGGCCAAGGGCCCGCACCGCGCCAGGACCAAGCACGGCAACTACAACGCCTGGCTGGAGGCGCACGGCGGCGACTACGACTTCTTCGCCTCCGTCGACACCGACCACGTACCGCTGCCCAACTACCTGGAGCGGATGCTCGGTTACTTCCGCGACCCGGACGTCGGCTTCGTCATCGGCCCGCAGGTCTACGGCAACTACGACACGTTCGTCACCAAGGCCGCGGAGTCCCAGCAGTTCCTCTTCCACGCCCTGATCCAGCGCGCCGGCAACCGCTACGGCGCCCCCATGTTCGTGGGCACCTCGAACGCCGTGCGCATCGGTGCCATCAAGCAGATCGGCGGCCTGTACGACTCGATCACCGAGGACATGGCGACGGGCTTCGAGATGCACCGCGCCAAGAACCCGGCGACGGGCCGGAAGTGGAAGTCGGTCTACACCCCGGACGTGCTGGCGGTGGGCGAGGGACCAGGCGCCTGGACGGACTTCTTCACCCAGCAGCTGCGCTGGTCCCGGGGCACGTACGAGACGATCCTCAAGCAGTACTGGAAGGGCCTGTTCACGCTGGGACCGGGCAAGCTCTTCAACTACACGATGATGATCATCTTCTATCCGATGTCCGCCCTCAACTGGATCCTCGCCGCGCTGAGCTGCGCGCTGTTCCTGGGCCTCGGCGCCTCGGGTGTGAACATCGACCCGACCGTGTGGCTGATGCTGTACGGCAACGCCTCCGCGCTCCAGATCGGCCTGTACATCTGGAACCGGCGGCACAACGTCTCCCCGCACGAGCCGGAGGGTTCGGGCGGTGTGGCGGGCATGGTGATGTCAGCCCTGTCGGCCCCCGTCTACGCCCGCTCCCTGATGGATGCCGTACTGCGCCGCAAGAGCAAGTTCGTGGTGACGCCCAAGGGTGAATCGGCAAGCCCCGACACGTTGTTCGGGACGTTCCGGATCCACTGGTTCTTCATCCTGGTCTTCGCCGGCTCGCTCGCCGCCGGCTTCGCGTTCGGGCACTCCCACCCCGCGATGATCACCTGGGCGTCCTTCGCCCTGCTGATCACCGCGTCACCGATCTTCGCCTGGCAGTACGCGCTGCGGCGGGAGCAGCGGAAGCCCACGGCGGCCGTCGCCGAACCGCAGGCCGCACCTCCGTACACGGGCCACCCGCCGCACGTCCCGCAACAGCGGCCCACCTGGGCGGCGTCCGGGCACGGGGAGCGGAGCGCGGACCGGAGCGGGGAGAACGAGCAGACCATGCAGATCGCCCTTGGCGGACTTGGGGGACGTAAGGAATGAAGGACCAGGCCGGCCGCCGTCGTGCCCGCAGGCTTGCGATCGGTACGGCGGTGGTACTCGCGCTGGCCGGGATGAACGGGCCGTGGCTGTACCGCTTCGGCACCGCGCAATACCACCAGTACAAGATCAACAGACCCGAGTACAAGGCCGAGAACGGCCACTGGGACATCATCGAGTTCCCGCCGGAGTACCGCCAGGACACCATCCACGCGGCGCTCCTGCACACCGGCAAGGTGCTGCTGGTCGCGGGCTCGGGCAACAACCAGGACAACTTCGACAAGAAGAAGTTCGACACCCGGATCTGGGACCCGGTCAAGGGCACGATCAAGAAGATACCCACGCCCAACGACCTGTTCTGCACCGGCCACACCCAGCTGGCCGACGGCAATCTGCTGATCGCCGGCGGCACCAAGCGGTACGAGAAGCTCAAGGGTGACGTCAAGAAGGCCGGCGGCGTCATGATCCTCTACAACGAGAACCCGGACAAGCCGATCACCCTGCCCGCCGGCACCAGGTTCACCGGCAAGACCAACGGAAGGACGTTCGTCTCGCAGGACTCCGTGCTCCTTCCGCGCGCCCGGAAGGTCTTCGACAGCACCGGCAAGTGGCTGCGGAACAACCCCGGTTACGGCCGTGTCTACGTCGAGGCGCAGCAGGAGGGCACCCAGTACGAGACCGGCACCCAGGACAACTACCGGATCCAGGGCCTGAGCGGCGCCGACGCGCGCAACACCTATGGCATCGCGCAGAAGCTCGCGCTCGACAAGAAGGACTTCGAAGGGATCAAGGACTCCTACGAGTTCGATCCGGTCGCCGAGCGGTACATCAAGGTCGACCCGATGAACGAGGCCCGCTGGTACCCGACGCTGACGACCCTGTCGGACGGGAAGATCCTCAGCGTCTCCGGTCTCGACGACATCGGTCAGCTGGTGCCGGGCAAGAACGAGATCTTCGACCCGAAGACCAGGACGTGGACGTACACCCGGACGACCCGGCAGTTCCCGACGTATCCGGCGCTGTTCCTGATGCAGAACGGGAAGATCTTCTATTCGGGTTCGAACGCGGGGTACGGACCGGACAACGTCGGCCGGGAACCGGGCATTTGGGACGTGGACACCAACAAGTTCACCAAGCTGCCCGGGCTCAGCGATCCGGACATGATGGAGACCTCCGGGACCGTGCTGCTGCCTCCGGCGCAGAACGAGAAGTTCATGGTGATCGGGGGCGGCGGCGTCGGTGAGTCCAAGCTGTCGAGCAACAAGACACGGCTCATCGGCCTGAAGGACCCGAATCCCAGGTTCGTGGACGGGCCCGAGCTGGAGGAGGGGACCCGGTATCCGCAGACCTCGATCCTGCCCGACGACACGGTGCTGGTGAGCGGTGGCTCGGAGGACTACCGGGGACGCGGCGACTCCAACATCCTGCGGGCGCGGCTGTACCACCCGGACAGCAACAGCTTCACTCAGGTCGCCGATCCCCTGGTGGGCCGGAACTACCACTCCGGGTCGATCCTGCTGCCGGACGGGCGGGTGATGTTCTTCGGGTCCGACTCGCTGTACGGGGACAAGGCGAACACCAAGCCGGGGAAGTTCGAGCAGCGGATCGAGATCTACACACCGCCGTATCTCTACCGGGACTCCCGGCCGACGCTCAGTGGCGGGCCCCAGACGATCGCGCGGGGTGCGTCGGGGACGTTCACTTCGGATCACGCGTCGAGCATCAAGAAGGTGCGGCTGATCCGGCCGAGTGCGTCCACGCATGTGACGGATGTGGATCAGCGGTCCATCGCGCTGGACTTCAGGACGTCCGGGGACAAGATCACGGTGACCGTGCCGGAGAACCGGGATCTGGTGCAGTCCGGTTGGTACATGGTGTTCGTGGACGACGACCAGGGGACGCCGTCCGAGGCTCAATGGGTCAGGGTCCCGTAGTCACTTGCTGTTCCCGGCAAGGGCGAGTGCGTAACTCGTCCACCAGTCCCCCGCCTTCGGCCCGCCCTTGCACGTGCCGTCGGACTCGCCCGGACGCTTGACCCACAGGTAGGCGTCCACCAGGGGGTCGGCCGTCTTCGTCGTCGGGGGCTCTCCCAGGGCCCGGCCCGGTGGGTTGCACCAGCGCTGGGCCGGGTCGCCGGACGTGTAGGGGCCGTTGCCGTTGCGGCTGGTGTCGATGACGAAGTGTTTGTCGCCCAGCTTCGACGAGAGTTGCTTGCCGTAGGCGATGGAGTCCTGGGTGGAGTAGAAGTTGGAGACGTTGACGGCGAAGCCGTCGGCCTGGGCGATGCCTGCCTGTTGGAGGGGCTGGAGGATCTGGTCGGGGTGGCCCCAGCCGGGGTTGCCCGCGTCCAGGTAGACCTTGGTGTTCTTCAGGGACTTGAGCTTGGCGATCGCGCCCTTGAGGAGGTCGTAGCGCTCCTCGTGGAACTGGGCCGGGGTGCAGCCGTCGGCAAGGTGGAGTACGGCGTCAGGTTCCAGGATCACGATGGCGGAACGGTCCTCGATGCCCTGTGCCACACCGTCGATCCAGGCGCGGTAGGCGTTGCCGTCGGCGGCGCCGCCCTGGGAGTACTGGCCGCAGTCGCGGTGCGGGATGTCGTAGAGGACGAGCAGGGCCGTGCGGTCGGACTTATGAGCGGCCTCGGTGAAGCCGCGCGCCTCCTTCTCCGGGTTCTCCGGGCCGATCCACTCCCCCGTCGGCTGCTCGGCGATCTTCCGGAGCTGTTCGGCCTTCGTCTTGTCGCCGGACTTGGTGTAGGCGGTGAGCTGGCGGGCCGCGGTGCCGTCCGGGTTCACCCAGAACGGGTCGGCGGCCTTGGGCTGTTGGGTGATCCGGCCCCCGGAGTCGCCGTTCTTGTCCCCGCCGCCGGAGGAGCATCCGGCGAGCAGCAGTGCCGCCCCCAGCACGGCCGCCGCCGACGCCCGCGCGGAAGAACGGGCCCCCCTGCTGTCGTACATGCGCTTCCCCCTGGTCCCCCTGGGCGAACTTGGTCCGGGTGCCAATCGTGGCATATCCGGGCGGTCCGTCACGAGGCCGCGTGGTGGGGCGTACCGGAGTCAGCGGGTGGTTCCGGTGAGGTACGCGGACACCACCACGTTGGCCGTGTAGCTGCGGCTGGCGCGGTCGAAGGCGCCGCCGCAGGTGATGAGGCGGAGTTCGGCGCGGCCCGGCCGGTGGGGGCCGTAGGCCTGGCGGGCGTCGAAGCCGGCGCGGGGCAGGACGCGGACGTCGTCGATGGTGAACTCGGCGACCCTGCCGTCCGAGCGGACCACCCGGACCGACTCGCCGGGCCTGAGCGTGCTGAGCTTGTAGAAGACCGCGGGCCGGGTCACGGTGTCGACGTGCCCGACCAGGAGTGCCGCCCCGCCGGCGCCGGGTTTGGGGCCGGCGCCGTACCAGCCGACCACGCCCGGCTGGTCGAAGGGCGGCGGGTCCACGGCGCCCTGGGCGTCCAGGCCGCGGCTCACCACCGGTGCCTGCACGCCCAGTTGGGGGATGTCGACGCGCTGGGGCAGGGCGTCCCCCAGCGGCCGGGCGGCACGGGGCAGCAGGGCGGGGTCTTCGGAGCCGAGGGTGAACACGCCGCCCGTGGCGGGGGTGTCCGCGCCCCGCGGTACGTCGGTCAGCGCGCGCCCCCACAGCCACAGCCCGAGCAGCAGCAGCGCCCAGGCCAGGCCGGTGATCAGCCGCCCGGTGCCGGTGGTGCGCTCGCGCTCGTCGGACATGGGCCGCCTTCAGCGCGGATCGCGGCTCCGACGGGCGCGGAGCCCGACGGCGACCGCCGCGATCCCGGCGAGGGCCAGGCCGGTCACCGCCTGGACGGTGTCGGGCCCGGACTCGGTGGTGGCCACGGTGGCGAAGTGCGCGGTGCCCCCGCCTCCGGCGCGGACGGGGGCGACGGGCGAGGCGCCGTCGACGGGCTCACGGCCGGGCTCCTCGCTCTGCCCGTTCCCCCGCTCGCTCCCCGTGCCCCGATCGGTCCCGGTCCCCCGGCCGCCCACCGTGATCCTCCCGCTGATCACGTAGTCGGCGCAGGTGACCTTGACGTCGTACGCGCCCGGCTTGAGGGAGGAGCGGACGCGGGTCTCGCCGGACAGGGAGCCCTGGCCGCCGGTGAGCCGGGCGTCGGAGACGAAGGCGGGTGAGACGGCGGTGCCCTCGCGCCCGGAGCAGCCACGCACCCGCAGGCCCACGTCGGCGCCGGGCGCGGGGGAGGCAGGGGTCACGGAGACCGAGCCGGCGTCGGCCGCGTGGGCCGGCGCCGGGGCGAGGACGGCGGCGGCCAGGATTCCTGTACAGAGAGTGAGACGAACTGAGCCCATCGTGAACCTCCAGATATCAGGAGGCTCCCCCGGCCCGGGCGCCCCCGCATCCTCGGAGGGCGCCCGATTGCTCCAAATGGGTGGACCGGGGTTTGAAATCCGCAGGTCAGACGAGGTCGACCAGGTCGGCGATGGAGTCGACGACCTGAGAGGGGCGGAAGGGGTAGCGGTCGACGTCGTCGGGCTGGGTGACGCCGCTGAGCACCAGGAAGGTGCGCATTCCCGCCTCCAGGCCCGCGAGGACGTCGGTGTCCATGCGGTCGCCGATCATCGCGGAGGTCTCGGAGTGGGCGCCGATCGCGTTCAGGCCGGCCCGCATCATCAGCGGGTTGGGCTTGCCGACGAAGTACGGCTTCTTGCCGGTCGCGGCGGTGATCAGGGCGGCGACCGAGCCGGTGGCGGGCAGGTCGCCCTCGGTGGAGGGGCCGACGTTGTCGGGGTTGGTGGCGATGAACCGGGCGCCGTCGTTGATCAGCCGTACGGCCTTGGTCAGGGCCTCGAAGGAGTAGGTGCGGGTCTCGCCGAGGATCACGAAGTCGGGGTCGTGGTCGGTGAGGATGTAGCCGATGTCGTGCAGTGCCGTGGTCAGTCCGGCCTCGCCGATGACGTAGGCGCTGCCGCCGGGCCGCTGGTCGCTCAGGAACTGGGCGGTGGCGAGCGCCGAGGTCCAGATGTTCTCCACCGGCACCTCCAGGCCCATGCGGTTCAGCCGGGCGTGCAGATCGCGGGCGGTGTAGATGGAGTTGTTGGTGAGCACAAGGAAGGGCCGCCCGGACTCACGCAGCTTCTTCACGAAGGCGTCGGCGCCGGGGATCGGCACCCCCTCGTGGATCAGGACGCCGTCCATGTCGGTGAGCCATGACTCGATGGGCTTGCGGTCTGCCATGTTGTGCGTCTCCTGGCATGCGTACGGATCAAGAAACGGGGGCGCCGGAACCACGGCGTACCGACGCCCCCAGCCTAGCCATCAGTGGCCTGATCCTGACCCCGGTCTGCTGCCGGTTGTCCAGGTCAGCTGCCGGTCGCCGACTTCCAGTCCTCGACGTAGGACGTGAGGTTCTTGTTGATGTCGTTCCAGTCGGGCTCGAAGAAGTCGACGCCGTCCATCAGCTTGGTCAGGGCGATGGCGTTGGCGTCGGTGGCCTTGACGTCCTGGCGGGCCGCGAAGCCGCCGCCGATCTCGCTGACCTCCTGCTGCTGCTTCTGCGCGAGCATGAAGTCGAGCAGCTTCTTGCCGTTCTCGCTGTGCGGGGCCTTGGTGACCAGGCCGGCCGCGTAGGGCAGGGCGAAGGTGGTGCGCTTGCCGTTCCTGTCGGCCGGGAACCAGATGCCGAGGCCCGGCATGGTCTTGGACTGGGCGTAGTTCATCTGCACATCGCCGTTGGCGACGAGCAGTTCGCCCTTGTCGACCTTGGGCGCGAGCTTGCCGGTGGAGGCGGACGGGCCGACGTTGTTGGCCTGCAGCTTCTTCAGGTAGGCGAGGGCCTGGTCCTTGCCGCCGAAGTCGTGCACCGCCTTGATCAGGACGGCGGTGCCGTCACCGGCGACACCCGGGGTGGAGTACTGCAGCTTGTCCTTGTACTTGGCATCCAGCAGCTCGTCCCAGGTCTTGGGGGCCTGCGTCAGCTCCTTCTTGTTGTAGACGAAGCCGAAGTAGTTGTTGACGACCGAGGTCCAGGTGCCGTCCGTGGCCTTGTCGGCGCCGCTGACCTGGCCTGCGTCCTTGGGCTCGTACTTCTCCAGCAGGCCCTTGTCGCCGGCCTGCTGGATGAAGGGCGGGAGGGTGACCAGCACATCGGCCTGCGGGTTGCTCTTCTCACGGACGGCGCGCTGCACGATCTCGCCGGAGCCGCCCTCGACGTACTTGACCTTGATGCCGGTCTGCTTGGTGAAGTCCGCGAAGACCTTGTCGTACCAGCCGTCGCCGTTCTCGCCCTTGAGGCCGTCGGCGCTGTAGACGGTGACTTCCTTGGCGCCGGAGGCGGAGGAGGAGCCGCCGCAGGCGGACAGCGCGGGGGTGGCGAGGAGAGCGAGGGCTATGGCGAGCGTGCTGCGGGTTCTGGGCATGGCGAGGCCAACTCCTGGCGAAGTAGGGAGTGTTCGGGGAGGTGGGGGGTGGGTCAGCGGTACGACGCCCGGGTGCGGACCCGGGAGACGGCGAACAGGACGAGCAGGGTCGCGGCCATCAGCACCACGGCTACGGCGGAGCCGGCGAACAGGGCGCCGCGGTCGGTGGCCGCGTAGATCAGGACGGGCAGCGGGGTCCAGTCGGGCGGATAGAGCATCATCGTGGCGCTCAGCTCGCCCATGGACAGGGCGAAGCAGAGGCCGGCGGCGGCGGTGAGCGAGGGAAGCAGCAACGGCAGCCGTACCCGCCACAGCACATAGGACGGCCGGGCGCCGAGGGAGGCGGCGGCCTGTTCGTAGGCCGGGTCGAGGCGGGTGATCGCCGCCGACACGGACTGGTGGGCGAAGGCCGTGACCAGCACGGTGTGCGCGAGGATCACGATCCACCGGGTGCCGTTCAGCAGCATCGGCGGCTTGGAGAACGCCACCAGGACGGACAGTCCGACCACGACCGAGGGGACGGCGACCGGGAGCACGAACAGTGCGTCCATGACCCTGCGGTACCGCTTCCGCAGCGCCGCTCCGGCGAGCGCGGCCCAGGTGCCGACGGCCAGCGCGAGCAGGCTGGCCGCGGTGGCCGTGAGCAGGCTGGTGATGAGCGCCTGCAGGGCCTCGCCGCGGGTGGCGGCACGGTAGTTGGCCGTGGTCAGGTCCGAGGGCAGGACGCCGGACCAGTGGGTGGCGAAGGAGGCGCCGAGGACGACGAGGAGAGGAAGGGCGAACAGGGGCAGGAAGAGCAGCAGGAACACCGCCCACACCGCCCACCTGGCCACCCGGCTATGCACCAGCACGACGGCTCACCACCCGGTAGAGGCCGTACAGCCCCACGGAGATCAGGACGTTGACGACGGCGACCACACACGCGCCCGGATAGTCGGACTCCAGGATCGCCTTGCTGTAGACGAGCATCGGGAGGGTCGTGACTCCTTTCGCGCCGGTGAAGAGCACGATCCCGAACTCGTTGAGACAGAGGACCAGGACGAGACTTCCGCCGGCCGCGAGCGAGGGCAGCGCCTCGGGCAGGATCACCTGCCGCACGATCCGCGGCGCCCGCGCCCCGAGCGAACTGGCCGCCTCCAGCTGCGCGGTGTCCAGCTGCGAGAACGCGGCGAGCAGCGGCCGCATCACGAACGGCGTGAAGTAGGTGACCTCCGCCAGCAGCACGCCCCAGGGCGTGGTGAGGAACTGGAAGGACCCGATGACGCCTGTGGTGCCGTAGATGAACAGCAGCGCCAGCGTGATGAGGAAGGACGGGAAGGACAGGTACACGTCGATGAACCGCGCCACCGCCTTCGCCCCGGGGAACGGCACGAACGAGATCACCAGTGAGAGCAGGAAGCCCAGTACCAGGCAACCGGCGGTGGAGGCCAGGGCCAGCCAGATGGTGGTCCACAGCGCGTTGCGGAAGCCTTCGGAGCCGAAGACGTCGGCGTACGGCTGCAGGGAGGTGCCGCCGGAGTCCGGCTGGAAGGACTGCTGGACGACGAGGGCGAGGGGGTAGAGGAAGAAGAGGGCGAGGAGGGCCACCGGGGGCAGGGCCCACAACAGGCGCCTATTCATGGGTGACTCCGGCGGGCAGCAGCACCGCGTCCTCGGAGGCGAAGTGCAGCATCACCGGGTCTCCGTACGCCGGCGGATCCTTGAGTTCACGCAGGTCCGCCATGACCGTGTGCCCGTCGACCTCCACGTACAGCCGGTGCGTGGCTCCCCGCCACTGGATCTCCCTTACGACACCGGCGAGTTGGTTGGGACCCTGCCCCAGCGCGACCAGATGCGGCCGTACGCACAGCGTGGCCCGTGCCCCGGCGAGCGCCCCCTCGGTGTCGACCTTCAGCTCGGTGCCCGCGAAGGAGACGCCCCCGGATCCCACGGTCACCGGCAGCAGATTCGCGCCGCCCACGAAGGAGGCGGTGAACTCGTCGGCCGGGGAACGGTACAGCTCCCTCGGCGTGCCGCAGGCCTGGAGCCTCGCCTTGTCCATCACCGTGATCCGGTCGGCCAGGGTCAGCGCCTCGACCTGGTCGTGGGTGACGTACAGCATCGACACGTCCGGCAACTCGCGGTGCAACCGGGCGAGTTCGGCGAGCATCCCGGACCGCAGCTGGGCGTCCAGCGCGGACAGCGGCTCGTCGAGGAGCAGCACGTCGGGCCGGATGGCGAGCGCGCGGGCGATGGCGACGCGCTGCTGCTGTCCGCCGGACAGCTCGCGTGGGTGGCGGCGGGCGTAGGCGGCCATGCCGGTCATCTCCAGCGCCTCGGCGACCCGCTGCCGCATCTCGCCCTTGGCCGCCTTGCGGGCCTTGAGCCCGAAGGCCACGTTCTCGTCGACCCGCATGTGCGGGAAGAGCGCGTAGCTCTGCACGACCATGCCGACGCCCCGCCGGTACGGCGGCAGGTCCGTCACGTCCCGGCCACCGAGAAGCACCCGCCCGGACTCGGGCCGGACGAACCCGGCGACCGCCCGCAGCGCGGTGGTCTTGCCGGATCCGGACGGCCCGAGCAGCGCCATGACCTCTCCCGGCCCGACGGTCAGGTCGAGCGATTCGAGGACGACGTTGCCGTCGTAGGCGACGGTGACGGAGTCGAAGCGGATGCCCATCTCAGCGCGCTCCCGAGAGCAGGGCGGGCAGGCCTGCGACGGAGTCGAGGACGTGCGTGGCACCGGCGGCGCGGAACGCCTCGTCGCCGTGGGCGCCGGTGCGCACCCCGGCGACCAGCCCGGCCCCGGCGCGTACGCCGCTGAGGACGTCGTAGGAGGTGTCCCCGACGACCGCGATCTGGCGTACGTCCTCGGCGGCCTTGGTGCGGACGAAGGCCTCCAGGACCATGTCCGGGTACGGCCGTCCACGCCCGCCGGCGTCGGCCGGGCACAGGGTGAGCGAGACGGGGAACGAGGAGTCCCGCCAGCCGAGGGCGTCGAGGATGGCGTCCTGGGTGACGCGGGCGAAGCCGGTGGTCAGGACGACGGTACGGCCGCCGGCGGCGAGTTCCTCGACGGCCTCGCGGGCGCCGGGTACGGGCGTGATCAGGCCCGCGTCGACCAGGTCGCCGTACGCCTTCTCGAAGGCGGTGTTGGCGCGCCGGGCGCGGTCCTCGTCGCCGAACAGGTGCCGGAAGACGGAGATCTTGGACTCGCCCATGGTGGCGCGGACGTGGGCGAGGTGCTGGGTGTGCTCGGCCGAGCCGGGTGCGACGCCGAGTTCGGTGGCGGCCGCCTCGAAGGCGCGCTCGACCAGTCCGCCGTCGGCGACGGTCGTGCCGGCCATGTCGAGGACGACGAGACGGATGTCGGTCATGGTGGTCAACGTGCTCACCAGCCCAGTTCGTTCGCGGTGGTCTCGGCTATCGCGGGGGCGCAGGTCATGCCGCGCCCGCCGGGCCCGGTCACCAGCCACACCCCGTCGCGCACCTGCCGGCGGTGCACCACGCGGCCGGGTTCGGTGCACTGTGCGTACACGCCCGCCCAGCGGCGGCGGATGCGCGGCAGCGGCCGGCCGAGCAGGGACTCGACGACGCCGACCAGGTGCTCGTACGGCTCCTCGACGGTGTCGAAGGCGAAGGGGTGCTCGTACTCGTGGGTGTCGCCGATGGTCAGGCCGCCGTCGGCGCGCTGCACCATGAGCAGCTGCATCTTGTGCGTGGCGGCGGTCTCCGGCTGCGGCTGTTCGGTGTTGAGCCGGTCGAGGGCCGGGGAGGCGTACGCCGGGTAGTAGCGGAAGCTGTCGGCGTCCGCGACCGAGGTGGTGAGCGGCTCGCCCAGCGGGTCGGTCTGCATCATCTGCAGGCGGACCCGGCGCACGGGCAGCTCGGGCCCGGCGAGCTCGCGGACCAGTCCGCCGAGCCAGGCGCCGGTGCACAGGACGACCGTGTCGGCCTGGTGGACGTCCCCGTGGTCGTCCCGGACGGTTCCGGCGCCGACCACCTCGCGGACCTCACGGCCCGGCAGGAACGTGTAGTTCGGGGACTTCGACAGCTCGGCGCGCAGGGCGAGTTGGGCGGTGCGCGGCTCGACGGCCGCGTCCCGCTCGCAGTGCAGGGCGGCGGTGAAGTCGCCCCGCAGGGCCGGGTTGAGGGCACGGGCCTCAACCGGGGTGAGGAGCTTGTAGCCGCGGGCGGCGGCGTCCGGCCGGGCCACGGCGGCCTCGGCGACGGCCAGTTCCAGGGCGCCGCGGACGGGGGTCAGGGACCCGTTCGCCCTGAAGCCCAGCGCCGGCACACGCGCGCCGACGCCCTCCCACAGCTCGCGCGCCCGCAGTGCGGTCTCCAGCTCTTCTCCACCCGCGCGGCCACTGACCCAGATCTGCCCGAAGTTGCGCAGCGAGGCGCCGCGCGCCTCGGCCTCACGCTCGATCTGGACGACCTGGTGGCCACGTTCCACTGCGTGCCAGGCGTGCATGGTGCCCACCACGCCTGCTCCGACGACTGTCACTTTCACGACGTCAACGCTCCTCGTGATCGGGGAACCGGAAGGGTCCGGCTGACAACGAGAGCGTGAACGACCCATCACGTTTGGGCTAGACCCGTTATCTTTTCGTGACACTCACGATGGCATACGGAAGGTTGTTTTTCAGCCGCGCAGATGGGTGGCGGTCAGCCCTTGAGATGGGCCGTGAAGGAGAACCGGTCGCCGCGGTACAGGGTGCGTACGCGCTCCAGCGGCCGCCCGTCGGTGTCCCGGGACACCCGGTGGATCAGCAGCATCGGCAGGGCCGGCGGGGTGCCGATGAGCAGGGCCTCCCGGGGCGTGGCCAGCACGGTCTCGATGCGCTCGTCGGCGTCGCCGAAGTGGATGCCCTGGGCCTTCAGATAGGCGTAGAAGGAGGAGTCCGGATCGAAGTCGCCCCGCAGACCCGGCACCCGCTCGACGGAGACGTAGGTGCTCTCCAGGCCGACCCGCTCGTCGTCGGCGAGCAGCACCCGCTCCAGATGCCAGACGGGTTCGCCCCGGGTGAGCCCGGTCTCGGCCGCGAGCGCCTCCGGGCAGGGGAAGCGGTCGAGGGTGACGAGCGTGCGACCGGGCGTACGGCCCTGCCGTCGCACACCCTCGGTGTAGCTGGCGAGGGACAGCGGCTGGGCCAGCTTGGGCCCGGCGACGACGGTACCTCGTCCCTTGCGCCTCAGCCGCCCCTCCAGCACCAGTTCGCGTACGGCCTGCCGCACGGTCTCGCGGGCGACGTCGTACCGCTCGGCGAGATCCCGCTCGGTGGGGATGACGCTGTCCTCCCCCAGTTCGTCCAGCAGCGCGGCGATCCGTGCCTTCACCGCGTAGTACTTGGGGATACGCCCGTGCTCGGGAATGCCGGAGCGGACGGGGGCGCCGGGGGCCTGGTCGTTCGGGTAGTCCACGCAGGGATCGTCGCAGACGGAGCGGGTGTCGCCGGTACGGCCCCCAGGCCCGTCCGGCGAATCCTGTCGCGGACGCGAGGGCCGGCACGCCCATCCGCGACCTCAACCACCGGGCAGGCCCTGGCTCAGCGGCGTCTGCGAGCCAGCAGCGACGCGCTCACGCCAAGGCAGACCAGCACGGCAGTGGCCGCGAGCAGCACGGGCCCCCAGGCCCGCCCGGCGAATCCTGCCGCGGACGCGAGGCCCGGCACACCCATCCGCCACCTCAACCACCGGGCAGGCCCTGGCTCAGCGGCGTCTGCGGACCAGCAGCGACGCGCTCACGCCGAGGCAGACCAGCGCGGCGGTGGCCGCGAGCAGCACGTGGGCGAGGCCGGGCCCGGTCCGGGCCAGCTCGCCGGGTCGCCGCCCCGCTCCCGGCCCGGCCTCGGCGACGGGCGGAGAGGACTCGGGTGTGGGGGTGGAGGTGGAGGTGGAGATACCGGGGGTGACCTGCGGACTCCCGGGCGCGCTGGGCGCCACGCTCCCGACGCCCCACGTACCGTCCGGCTCCGGCGTCGGGTCCGCCCCGTCCTCGCCGATCCCGAACCGGTACGGGTTGGACTCTCCGACCCAGTCCCCGTCGTCGCCCCGGCGCTGGACGACGGCGGCGTTGACGGTGACCCGCTCGGTGACGGCGTCGGCGGGCAGCGCGAGTCTGACCCTGACGCTGACGGTCCCGCCGGGCGGCACCGCGAACCCGTCGAACCCGGCGGCGTCCAGCACGCCGATCAGCTCCTGCTCGTCGGTGCCCTCGAATTTCACCGGCCGGGCTCTGGAGCCGTCGAAGAAGTCCAGCTGGGGCTGGTCCGGGCGCAGCGCGCGTTTGTCGTCGACGAGCACGATCACCGGGTGGATGCCGGCGCAGGTCCGGCGGGTGCTGTTGGTGAGGTCGACGTACCAGGTGCCGTATCCGCCGCCCGGCTCGTAGGAGGCCGGTCCGCCGCGGATCCGGGCGGACAGCGGGAAGGCCCGTGGATCGGCGCCGACGCACGAGGGGGGCGCGCCGGCGCGGGCGGCGGCCGGCGACACGGGGACGAGGACGGTGACGGTGACGGCGGCTGCGGCAAGGCAGAGGGACAGGGACGAGCACAGTCGCATGAACACATGACCATGCCGTATGTCTGGTGGTGCGCGGGGCTGCCACTCCGGATCCCCTCGGGAACTCCGCTCGATCAGCGCAGTCCCCGGGGAGGGGGTCAGCCGGTGATGGTGACGTCCACCGTGACCACGCTGTCCGGATCGCAGGCGCAGACCAGATAGATCGTTCCGACCAGGGTGCCCTTCGCCGTGGGCGTGAGGCCGACGGCGTCGATGGGGCTACGGGCCGTGGTGCCGTCGCCGGTCAGGACCCCTTCGGCACGGCCGCCCTCAGGGGTTCGCCGCATACGCACTCCTCCTCACCGCACCGACTCACCACACCGACCGGTGCGTTGCGTGAGACGACAGTGACCTCTTGATTCGCCTGGTGTGCCTGATGTGCTTGATGCGCTTGATGCGCTTGATGCGCTTGATTCCAGTGTGAAGCGATCAGCCGACGGCACTGCAGTCCCCCAGGGGCGCGGGGAACTGCGCGACCAGCCGACCACGGGCCCGCGCCGGCGACGGCCCGCGGACCAACGGCGCTCGCCCCCGGCGGAAGCGAGGGCACCGTCACGCATCGCCCCGCCCGAACACCGGAGCCAGCAGCAGCTGCGCGGCCCCCTCAGCCACCAGCCGCTCCCCCCGCGAAGAACTCCGTACCGGCACCGCCTCCGCACGCACCCCCTCCCGCCGGGCCCGCGCATCCAGCACGTCTCCGACCCCCCGCACAAACACCTCCGGCGCCCCCGCCACCGTCCGCCCCCCGAGCAGCACCACATCGATGTCCAGCAGCCCCACCAGATTCGCCGCCCCCACCCCCAGCACACGCGCCGCCTCCCCGGGCTCCCCCCGCCCCACGGCCGCGAGGCACAGCACCTCCACGCACCCCCGGTTCCCGCACTCGCACAACGGACCGTCCAGCTGGATCACCTGGTGCCCGAACTCCCCCGCCCCGGTCCGCGCCCCCCTGTGCACCCGCCCACCGATCACCAGACCGGCACCGAGCCCCGTACCGAGATGCAGATACGCGAAGGACCTGGATCCCGCCTCACCCCCCACCGACAGCCCGAGCGCCGCGGCGTTCGTGTCCTTGTCCACCGCCACCGGCACCCCCAACCGCTCCCCGAGCGCGTCCCGCAACGGAAACCCGTCCCATTCGGGAAACCCGGTGACCCGGTGCAACACGCCCCGCGCGTGATCGAGCGGCCCCGGAAGCGCCACCCCCACCCCGAGCAGCGTCCCGACCCCGGCGAGCCCCTCGTCCCCGAGGCCCAGGCCGTCCGCCACCAGCCCCTCCACCGCCCCGGCGACCACCCCGAGCACGGTCTCCGCCCCGGCCCCGAGATCCAGTTCCGCCCGCCGTTCCCCCACCACGGCCCCGTCCAGATCGACCAGCACCGCCCGCAGCTCGTCCCGGTCCAGATGCACCCCCACCGCGTGCCCCGCCTCCGGCACCAGCCGGAGCACGGTCCGCGGTTTGCCCCCCGTCGACGCGCGCCGCCCGGCCTCCGCCGCGAACCCCTCCTCCCGCAGCCGCGCGGTGATCTTGCTGACGGCCTGCGGGGTCAGCCCGGTCCGCTCGGCAAGCTCAAGCCGGCTGATGCCCTCCGCCCCGGCGTCCCGCAGCAGCCCCAGCACCAGCGCGGTGTTGTGACTGCGCACCACACCGAGGTTCGCCCCCACCGGCCCACCACTGCCCGCCCTCGTCCTGTTCACACACCCATTCTCCCCACCACTTGCACTTTGGCAACAGCGTTGCGAAAGTAGGATCCATGACTGCTAGCCCCCTCCGCGTCGGCCTGATCGGCTACGGCCTCGCCGGCTCCGTGTTCCATGCCCCGCTGATCGCCGCCACCGAGGGCCTCGCCCTGGACACCGTGGTCACCTCGAACCCCGAGCGGCAGAAGCAGGCCCAGTCCGAGTTCCCGGGCGTCCGCACGGCGGCCACCCCCGAGGAGTTGTTCGACCGTGCCGACCAGCTGGACCTGGTCGTCATCGCCTCGCCGAACAGGACGCACGTCCCGCTCGCCACGGCCGCCCTCAAGGCGGGCCTGCCGGTCGTCGTCGACAAGCCGGTCTCCGGCACCGCGGCCGAGGCCCGGGACCTCGCCGCCCTCGCCGAGGAGCGCGGCCTGCTCCTGTCCGTCTTCCAGAACCGCCGCTGGGACAACGACTTCCTGACGCTGCGCCGGCTGATCTCCCAGGGTGACCTGGGCGACGTATGGCGCTTCGAGTCCCGCTTCGAGCGGTGGCGCCCCCAGCCCAAGGGTGGCTGGCGCGAGTCCGGCGACCCGGCAGAGATCGGAGGTCTGCTCTACGACCTCGGCAGCCATGTCGTGGACCAGGCCCTGGTCCTCTTCGGCCCGGTCACCGAGGTGTACGCCGAGTCGGTCGTCCGCCGCCCCGGCGCCGAGACCGACGACGACACCTTCATCGCCCTCACCCACGCGGCCGGCGTCCGCTCCCACCTCTACGTCTCCGCGACGGCCGCCCAGCTCGGCCCCCGCTTCCGGGTCCTCGGCTCGCGCGCGGGCTACGTCAAGTACGGCCTGGACCCGCAGGAAGCGGCCCTGCGCGAGGGCGACCGCCCCGGCACCACCGCCGGCTGGGGCACGGAGGACGCGTCCTTGTGGGGCCGTATCGGCTCCGGGGAGTCCCCGCTCACCGGTGGCGGGACCGCCGTACCGACCCTGCCCGGCGACTACCCCGCCTACTACGCGTCCGTCGCCCGCGTCCTGACCGGCGCCGGCCCCAACCCGGTGACCGCCCTGGAGGCGGCGGCCGCCCTCGACGTACTGGAAGCGGCCCGCCGGTCCGCCCGGGACAAGGTGACGGTGACCCTCTGATGCACCACCCGCAGATCACCCCCAGGTCCACTCCCGAGCTCACCCCCTCCGTCGAGGAACTGGAGGCACAGGAACGCCGCCTGGTCTTCCGGCAGTTCACGTACGACGACGCCTGGGCCCTCGGCTCGCTCCTGGTCGAGCTGGCCCGGGAGCGCCAGGCGCCGGTCGCCATCGACATCCACCGCTCCGGCCAGCAGCTCTTCCACGCGGCCCTGCCGGGCTCCACCCCGGACAACGACGCCTGGATCGCCCGCAAGCGCCGGGTGGTGGAGCGCTACGGCGCCTCGTCCTACCTGGTCGGCGCCCGCTTCCGCGCCAAGGGCAGCACGTTCGAGGACTCCTCCCGCCTGGACCCCGACACCTACGCGGCCCACGGCGGCTCGTTCCCGATCCACGTCGAGAACGCGGGCGTCATCGGCGCGGTCACCGTCTCCGGCCTACCCCAGCTGCAGGACCACAGGTTCGTCGTAGCGGCGCTGGAACAGTTCCTGGAGAACGAGAACTGACTGACCGGGGATTACCCGAGGGCACCCTCCGGTTGGCACTGATGTCACATCCGTCACGGCACCACCACCGACCGGAGGAAACCAGACCCATGAGCGACACCCCGAACCCTCTCAAGGAGTCCATCGGCCGGTACGGCATCTGGAACCACGGCCTGCGCGACGAGGATCCGTCCCGCCGTGCCGAGATCGGCGACGCGGCGGCCGAGCTGGAGCAGCTCGGCTACGGCGCCGTCTGGCTGGGCGGCAGCAGCGCCGCCCGGCACGCCGTCCCCCTGCTGGAGACCACGTCGACGCTCACCGTCGGCACCAGCATCCAGAGCATCTGGCAGTACGAGGCCGCAGCGAGCGCCGCCGCCTTCGCCGAGGTCGAGGCGGCCCACCCCGGCCGCTTCGTGCTTGGCCTCGGGATCAGCCACGCCAAGCTGCACGACCAGTACCGCCGCCCGTACTCGGCCCTGGTGTCCTATCTCGACGCCCTGGACGAGGCCGGGGTGCCCGCGAACCGCCGGGTGCTGGCCGCCCTCGGCCCGAAGACCCTCGGTCTCGCGGGCACCCGCGCGGCCGGCGCGATCCCGTATCTGGTCACCCCCGAGCACACGGCTCAGGCCCGCGAGATCCTCGGCGAGACCGCGCTGCTGGCCCCGGAGTTCAAGGTCGTCCTGGAGACCGACGCGGCCAACGCCCGCGCCGCCGCCCGTGACGTCCTCGCCCTCTACCTCGTCCTCCCCAACTACACCAATACCTGGCTCCGGCTCGGCTTCACCGAGGACGACTTCAAGGACGGCGGCAGCGACCGTCTGGTCGACACCTTCTTCGCCTGGGGCGACGAGACGAGGATCCGCTCCCGCATCGACGCCTTCCACAAGGCCGGCGCCGACCATGTGGCCCTCCAGGTCATCGACGCGGGCTCCCGGGAGGGCCTGCCGCGAGAGGCATGGAGGAGGCTCGCTGCCCTTTTGGAGGCGTAGCCGACAAGGGGCACGGGGAACTGCGCGACCAGCCACGAAACACCCGCAGTCGGCGACGAAACCGCGGTTCCCCGGCGCTCCTCAGCGCCGGGTAACCGGCGCTCCCCAGCGGAGCGTCTACGCGTCCTTGAGCTCCTGCCGCTGTCGGCCGAGCCCGGCAATCTCCAGCTCGACAACATCCCCGGCCCTCAAGTACGGCTTGGGCTCGGGCTGCCCCATGGCCACGCCCGCCGGCGTCCCCGTGTTGATGACGTCCCCGGGATGGAGCGTCATGAACTGGCTGACATACCGCACGACTTCCGCCACGGGAAAGATCTGCTCGGCCGTCGTACCGTCCTGCTTCAGCTCCCCGTTGACCCACAGCCTCAGCGACAGCCGCTGCGGATCCGGGACCTCGTCCGCCGTCACCAGCCACGGCCCCAGCGGATTGAACGTCTCGCAGTTCTTTCCCTTGTCCCAGGTCCCGCCCCGCTCGATCTGGAACTCCCGCTCGGACACGTCGTGCGCCACCGCGTACCCCGCGACATGCGCGAGCGCCTCCTCGGCCGACTCCACATAGCGGGCCGTACGCCCGATGACGACGGCCAGCTCCACCTCCCAGTCGGTCTTCACCGACCCGCGCGGGACGAGCACGGTGTCGTTCGGCCCGACCACCGTGTCCGATGCCTTGAAGAAGACGACCGGCTCGGCGGGCGGCTCGGCGCCGGTCTCGCGGGCGTGGTCGTGGTAGTTGAGCCCGATGCACACGACCTTGCCGATCCGGCCGAGCGGCGGCCCGATCCGCAGCCCCGTCGCGTCCAGCGCGGGCAGCTCGCCGGCCTCGGCCGCCGCCCGTACCCGGCCGAGTGCGGCCTCGTCGGCGAGGAGGGCGCCGTCGATGTCGTTCACGATCCCCGACAGATCCCTGAGCGTTCCCCCTGCGTCCAGCAGCGCGGGCCGCTCCGCCCCCGCCGTACCGACTCGCAGCAGCTTCATGGTCACATCTCCCTCGGTCGCGGGCGCCCGGCCGATGGGTGCAGCCATCGGAGGACTGGCCGATCCTCCAATCCCGTAGTCCACTCCGCAAGACCCTGTTCACGTACTGGACCGTAACCAGCCCGCTCACTGATAAAGGGCCGCCCGCTCCACGGCACTCCAGGTCGTGCTGGTGACGACGTACAACGCGGCGGCGAGCGGTACGACCGCCACGGTGACGAGCGTGAAGAAGGACAGCAGCGGCATGACTTTGTTGACCGCGCCGAGCCCCGGCGCCTGCTCGCCGTCCCCGGCCCCCACGGCGACCGGATTGTTCGCCATCATCCGCTTGGTACGCCGGTAGTTGAAGGCGGCGACGGCCGCGACGAGGACGAAGAGCCCCAGGTACACCAGCCCGGCCGGGCCGAACGGCCCGCCGGCGCCGAGCGCGTCGGCCCACTTGCCGCCGAGCGGCGCCGAGAGCAGCCGGTGGGAGAGCAGGCCATTGGCCTCGCCGCCGATCGTGGAGCTGGAGAAGAGGTGGTAGAGCAGGAAGAAGGCGGGCAGCTGGAGCAGTCCGGGCAGGAGGCCGGAGAGCGGTGAGACCTTTTCCTCGGCGTGCAGTTCCATGACCGCCTTCTGCAGCCGCTGCGGGTCCTTGGCGTGCTTCTTGCGCAGTTCTGCGATCTTCGGCTGGAGTGCGGCGCGGGCACGCTGGCCGCGGGCGGCGGCGCGGGACAGCGGGTGGACGAGGAGTCGTACGAGCGCGGTGAACAGGATGATCGCGGCGGCGGCCGCGGAGGCGTGGAAGAGCGGCTGGAGCAGGTCGGCGAGATGCTCGACCAGGCGGGCGAAGAGGGAGAAGACGGACATGGGTGAGCCCTCCGGGGGTCTCGTCGTGCCGGAAGCGTGCTGGAAGTGAGCAGAACGGCAGGACGACCCGCGCGGGGTCACGCATACGGAAGAAGTGAGACGTGCCCTACGCGGCGGTCGCCGGAAGGGCGAGGCCGGGTGCCCTGGGCCGGCGCCGGCCGGGGGCGTCGGGGTCGCGCTGGGGCAGGAAGGCCGTACGCCGGGCCCGGTCGCGGATCGCCGTGCGCACCCGGGTGGGCGGGACGGCGGGTGCGCTGCGGGCGGCGAGGAGGGAGCAGAGGGTGAGCGCGGAACCGGCGGCGGCGGTCGCGGCCAGCGCCACGGTCGCGGTCAGGCTGCCGGTGTCGAGCAGCAGGACCGGCAGCAGAAGAAGGAGCAGCGGGGCGAGCACACGCGACCGCGTGAGACTGCGGACCACTCGGCTCCCCTCCCCACGGTCACGAACCACCGGTGCTTCCCTGCCCTTTATACCTGACCGGCGCCAACACCGAGCAAGCGGCCGGTGATGACCAAAACCCACACACTCCGCCGCGCCTCTGACGGACAATGTGCGGGGCCGGCCGGCCCCGACGATCCCGCCCGCCGCATTCGAAAGGCCCCCGCGTGCCGCGCACTCCCACCTGCGTCCTGAGCGACGCGTCTCCCGCACGCCTCGGCGACGGTCACGCGGTGGACCGGTTCGTGGAGATCGGCTCGTTCACCAAGGTGCTCACCGGTACGGCGCTCATGCGCATGGCCGCCGCGGGCCTGCTCGACCTCGACGATCCCGTCGAGCGCCGGCTCCCGGCCACCCCCGGCACCGGCATCACGCTGCGCAATCTGGCCACCCACACCTCCGGACTGCCCCGCCTCCCGCCCGGCATCGGACTCCTCGAACTCCGCGATCCCTACGCCGCGTTCGACGCCGACGCCCTGCGCCGGCTGCTCGGCCGGCTGGACCAGGTCGCGGTCCGGCCGCCGGGACAGCAGGAGGAGTACTCCAACCTCGGGTACGCCGTGCTGGGCGCGGCGCTGGTCTCGGCGGCCGGTGCGTCGTACGAGGAACTGCTCACCGAGCACGTGCTGCGGCCGCTGGACGTGCACGAGGTGAGCGTGCGGCCGGACCCGGACCGGCGGCTGCTCGCCCCGGGGCTGTTCGGCAGGGCCCGCCGCCCCTGGACCATGGACGGGGCGATCCTTCCGGCGGGCGGCCTGTGGGCCACGCCGCGTGCGGTCGCCGATGTGCTCGTCCGGCTGGCGATCGAGCGCCGGCTGGGTGATCCCGCCCTCTCGTGGCAGCGGTCCGGCCCCCTGCTCTGGCACAACGGCGCCACCCGGCACGCCTCGGTCTTCGCCGGGGCGATGGAGAACGGCCGCTGGGTGGTCGTCCACCGCCTGGGCGGCGACTCGGACGAGACCGACCGCACCGGTGTCGCCCTGGTCAGGGGGAGCGGCCCGGCCCCCTCCTGAGCGACGGCGCACCCCTCAGAGCCTGTACGCGGCTGGGGGTGCCCCCTCTGGGGGAGTGCGTGCCAGGCGTCGCGCGCCCGGCCCGGGAGGTGACTCCGGCTCTCAGGAGGACTCCTGGGCGGGTTCCGTCTCCAGCGGCTCCAGCAGCCGCCTCGGCTTCAGCAGGGCCCGGCTGACCGGGTCCGCCGGGTCGCGGTCGAGGCCGGGGCCCGGTTCCATGACGACGTCCTCAAGCGGTACGACGGTCCGGCAGGCGGGGCATTCGCCGTACGGGCCGAGTTCCGTGCCGCAGTCCACGTGCCGGAAGTACCGCCACCGCGCCTCGGAGAAGTGCTCGCGCCCCCACCGGCCGAGGGCGCGCAGGGTGGGCCACAGGGAGATGCCGCGCTCGGTGAGGACGTACTCGTCGCGCGGCGGCGACTGCTGGTAACGGCGCTTTTCGAGGATGCCCTCGGCGGTCAGGGTCTGCAGCCGGGCGGCCAGGACGGCGCGCGGGATGCCGAGGTGGACCAGGAAGTCGTTGTAGCGCCGGACGCCGTAGAACGCGTCCCGGACGACGAGCAGCGTCCAGCGCTCGCCGACGATCTCGAGCGCGCGGGCGATCGAGCACTCCTGTGTCACGTAGTCCTTGCCCAGTGCCATGCCCTCCACTGTAGCCACTTTCCGACACATTGGTTCAGTGACCGAACCGACGGTGTTACGGTGTGCGGGTCAGGTCAGTTCAATGACCGAACTGACATCGCAAGGGGGCGCGGAGACCCGCCGTACGCTGCTCCGCAGGCCCCGGAAGGACAGGACCACGCCATGACCGGGCTCGACTCCGCCACCACCCCCGCCACCGCGGCCGTACACGGCGCGAGGGCCGCCCGGGACGCCCCCGCACGCCCCCGGGCCACCCTCGCCCTGACCAGCGCGGCCACCGCCGTGGCCCTGATGACGTACACGGCCCCGATGGTCACGCTCCCGGACACCGCCGCCGCGCTGCACACCCCGCTCTCCGGCCAGGCCTGGCTGCTGAACGGCACCCCGCTCGGCCTCGCCGCCCTGCTGCTGGTCGCCGGCAGCCTCGCCGACGACTACGGCCGCCGCCGGATCTTCCTCGGCGGCACCCTGGCCCTCGGCCTCACCACCGCGCTCGGCGCCTTCACGACGTCGACCTGGCAGTTCACGCTCGCCCGCATCGCCCAGGGAGCGGCGAGCGCTGCGATCCTGGCGAGCAGCCTCGGCCTGCTGGTGGCGGCCTTCCCCGCACCGCGCGGCCGGCTGCACGCGACCGGCGTGTGGGGCGCCTTCGTCAGCGGCGGCATCGCGACCGGCCCACTGGTCGCGGGCGCGCTGCCGACGTGGCGGGTGGCGTACGGCGTCCTGGGCGCCGCCGCCCTGGTGGTCGCCGCGCTCGGCACCCGTGCGCTCACCGAGTCCCGTGCCCCGCGCGGCGGCCGGCCGGACATCCCCGGCGCACTGACCTTCGGCCTGGCGCTGGTGGCCCTGGTGGCGGCCCTGACCCTGGGCCGCGACGGCTGGCTGCGCGCACCCGTCGGACTCCTCTTCGCGGCCGCCGCAGTGCTGCTCGCGGTCTTCGCCGCGGTGGAACACCGCACCCGCACGCCGATGATCGACCTGGGCCTGCTGCGCCACACCCGCTTCCTGGCCTCGTCGGCCGGCGGTCTGTTCACCGGCCTCGCGGTGATCGGCCTGTTCAGCTTCCTGCCGGCCCTGCTCCAGCAGACGCTCCGGCTGTCCCCCATGGACACCGCCTGGCTGTTCCTGCTCTGGTCCGGACTGAGCTTCGCGGTCGCCCTCCAGGTCAAGCACCTGGCCGGCCGTATCGCCCCGCGCGTGCAACTCGCCGTCGGCTTCACCCTGCACACCATCGCCGTCCTGACCATGCTCGGCGCCCTCGGCTCCGGCTCCTGGACCCGGCTGCTGCCCGGCCTGATCATCGGCGGAGTGGGCAGCGGCCTGCTGAACGGGGCGCTGCCGTTGCTCGCCGTCGAATCGGTCCCGCGCGAGCGCGCCGCGATGGGTTCCGGCGCCCAGCAGACCTTCCGCTACATCGGCTCCTGCGCCGGCGTGGCCCTGACCATCGCCCTCGCCACCTCGGCCCACACCTTCGCCCAGGGCGCGAACATCGCCCTGCTGGTGTCGGCGGGGCTGGCGGCGGTGGGGGCGGTGAGTGTGGTGGTGCTGCGGGAGCGGTGAGAGCACGATCCGGCGGGTGACTCACCTGGGCCGCATGGAGATGAGCTTCCCCCACACCACCATCCGGTAGCGCGAGGTGAACTCGGGGGTGCAGGTGGTCAGGGTGATGTAGTAGCCGGGTGTGTCGTACCCGTAGGACGGCCGGACGAGGGAGCGCGGGACGGCCCGGATGACCCCCGAGTCCGTCGCCGAGGTCTGCGGCAGCACCTGGTCGACGTCGTAGGTGTACGTCGCCGTCCGCGTCTCCACCTCGATGTCGTCCCCGCGCCGCAGCCGGGGCAGATACCGGAACGGCTCGCCGTGCGTGTTCCGGTGCCCGGCGAGCGCGAAGTTGCCCGCCTGGCCGGGCTGTTGAGTCCCCCGATAGTGCCCGACATAGCCCTGGTTGAGGACGTCCGCCTTGCTCACCCCCTCGGCGACGGGGACGCGCAGCCCCAGCCGGGGGATCGTGAGGACGGCGTACGCCTGAGCCGTCCGGGGCAGGACGACGGGGGTGTACGACCGTTGCGGCGCACGGGACTCGGCGCTTCCCGACGCCGACGCGGAGTCCGAGGTCGAGGGTCCTGGTACGGACACCGGGCCGGTGTCCGTACCGGAGCCGGGGCCCCACTCCCGCTCCAGCGCCTCCACCTTCCGCTCGGCGCCGCGCCTGGCCTCGCGGTTGGTCCACCACAGCTGGTGCACGACCAGCAGCATGAGCAGCACCCCGACGGTGACGAGCGCCTCACCGCCGCTCCACAGCGCCCGCCGGCGCCGGGCACGCCGACGCCGGTCGCCGTGCCGTACGACCCGCACGCCGGACCGAACCCGCATCCGCACCCACCTCCGCACCCACCTCCGGGCCGGCCTCCCACACCGACCTCCGCGGGAGCCGCCCGCACGATAGGCCCGGAGCGCACAACAGGCCATAGCCGCAAGCCGGAAGAAGAACCGCACCCTGTTTTTCAACGGGTTAGAGAAAGGACTGTCACAACTCTCGACAAGCCCACCCGCCACCCCCGATGCTTCCTGCTGCCGAAGCCGCAACGGAGAGGCCTCAAGGGAGAGGCGGAGAAGCCATGATCCGACGCAGAACACTGTTGGCCGCAGCGGGCGGCGGCCTCCTGGGCAGCGCCCTGGCCTCGGGCACGGCACGGGCGGCGGACGCGACGATTTCGATCAACCCGTCCACCACGTACGGCACTTGGGAGGGCTGGGGCACCTCACTGGCCTGGTGGGCGAACGTCTTCGGCACGAGGGACGACTTCGCGGACATCTTCTTCACCACGAAATCGACGACGTACAACGGCACGGCACTGCCCGGCCTGGGCCTGAACATAGCCCGCTACAACCTGGGCGCGAGCAGCTGGAACAGCGTCAACGGCGAGTCGATGACCGCCTCCGCGAACATCCCGACGTTCAAGCAGATCGAGGGCTACTGGCAGGACTGGACGAACGAGGACCCGACCTCCTCGTCCTGGAAGTGGACGGCGGACGCGACGCAGCGCGCCATGCTGCAGAAGGCAGCCCAGCGAGGCGCGACCACCGAGCTGTTCGCCAATTCCCCGATGTGGTGGATGTGCCTGAACCACAACCCGTCGGGCGCGTCGGACGGCGGCAACAACCTCCAGTCGTGGAACTACCGCCGGCACGCCTCCCACCTGGCGTCGGTGGCCCTGTACGCGAAGCAGAACTGGGGAGTGTCGTTCTCGACGGTGGAGGCCTTCAACGAGCCGTCGTCGTCCTGGTGGACGGCGACGGGCACCCAGGAGGGCTGCCACATGGACGCGACGGTCCAGGCGGCCGTACTCCCGTACCTGAGGAGCGAGTTGGACAAACGGGGGCTGACGGCGACGAAGATCTCGGCGTCGGACGAGAACACCTACGACCTGGCGCGCACCACCTGGAACTCCTTCTCGTCGACGACGAAGGGCTACGTGGACCGGGTGAACGTCCACGGCTACCAGGGCTCGGGCGGCCGCCGCGACCTGCTCTACACGGACGTGGTGACCACGGCGGGCAAGTCACTCTGGAACTCGGAAACGGGAGACGGCGACGCCACGGGCCTGACCCTGGCCGGCAACCTCCTCTACGACTTCCGCTGGCTGCACCCCACGGCCTGGGTGTACTGGCAGGTGATGGACCCGAGCGCGGGCTGGGCGACGATCGCGTACGACGCCTCGACGCTCCAGCCCGGCGCAGTACAGACGAAGTACTACGTACTGGCCCAATTCACCCGCCACATCCGCCCGGGAATGACGATCCTGGACACGGGGGTGAGCTACGCGGTGGCGGCGCTGGACAGACAGGCGAAACGCCTGGCGATAGTGGCGGCGAACACCTCGTCATCGGCCACGACCCTGACCTTCGACCTCTCCCGCTTCTCCTCGGTGACCGGCGGCTCGGGAGGCCTGGTCCCCCGCTGGAACACGGTGACGACGGGCGGAGCGGACCTCTACACACCGCACACGGACACGTACCTGTCAGGCAAGACGGTGTCGGCCACGTGGGCCCCGAAGTCGATCCAGACGCTGCAGGTGGACGGAGTGACGGTGTGACGGTGGAGTGACCCTGTGACGATGTGAACGCCCGTTGACGACCCCCTGACCAGCACTTACCCCCCTCCGTCCCGGCTCGGCAGTACGGTGTCCCCCATGCGCCCCGACACGCCTGCCGAGAACGTCGACCACACCGCCGAAGCGGCACGCCTGGAGCGGACCGCCGGACTGTATCCCGAGGACGCCGAGGCCCTGCTCTTGAGGGCGGCGGCCCACCTCGAACTCTCCGGCGACCGCCCCGCGGCCACCGCCCTCTACGACCGTCTGCTGTCCACGACGGCCGGCCTGGAGAACCCGCCCCTGATCCGCGCCCTGAAGGCGTCGAACCTCTGGGAGTACGGCCACGAGGCGGAGGCGAGGGCGATCATCGAGGGCATCCGCACGACGGCCCCCCGGGACCCGGCGCCGTGGGTGATCGTGGCGGAGTCCCTGGAGGCTCACGACGAGCTGGAGGCAGCGGCGGAGACCTTCACGGAGGCAGCGACCCTGCTCCTGCCTCCGGCGGACGGCTCGGAAGCGGGTACGGCGGCCCCCACCCCTTCCACCCACCCCCTCCTCTACGGCCGCCACCGCGTCCGCCGCATGCTGGGCCTGCCGCACGACGACTGGGACACCCTGGCGGACACCCTGCACTCGTCCCCGGTCCCGCTGGACGAACTCCATGACCCGAAACGGATCTGGTCCCTGGGCTCGGACAACCCGGCAGAACTCCAGGCAGAAATCTCCCGCCTCCAAGCCGAACTGGGCACCTACCGCGAGGCCCTCTCCCGCCCGTTCCCGGTAGCGGTGCTGCACTGGCCGGCGGGGGAACTGGCCGAGCTGCTCTCGGCCTACCCGAGCCTGACCACGGAGTACCCCTCCCACGGGACCCACCTCGCGACCATAGAGTCGTCCCTGCGCGAGCTGTCCTCTTCGGGCACGCCCAACCTGGGCATCGTCACGGGCACGGTCCCGTCGTACGAGGCGTTCGCGGCGTCGGAGGGCACGACGCCGGAGGACGTGACGCTGTTGCCGCAGTATGCGACGACTTTGGCGGCACGGGGGCGGGCTGTGGCTTGGCCGCCGCAGAGGGGGGCGGGGTGTTGGTGTGGGGCGGGGGATGTCTATGCGGAGTGCCATGGGGGTCCGGAGGACTGATCGCCGGCCCCCGGGACTTGGTGCGGTGGGACTCGCATCCATGATGAAATCGACACCGCAGCCGTGGTCTCCGGCTCGATCGACTCGGGCCGGGCGGACCCAGCGGTCAATCGAACGGACCGAGCCACGATCTCGTGAGGCAGAGCCGGGTTGAGCACGATGAAGCCGTTGTCGCCCGCCGTCTCGGCGCGCATGAGCAAGCAGGCCAGCAAGGACACGGCGTGCGAGCTGGCGGTCCGTCGCCTGCTCCGCGCGGCCGGACTGCGGGGGTACCGCGTCGAGTACCCGGTACCGGGGATGGCTCGACGCCGGGTCGACGTGGCCTTCACCTCGGTCAAGGTGGCCGTCCTGATCGACGGCTGCTTCTGGCACGGCTGCCCCCAGCACGCCACGCAGCCGAAGTCGAACGCAGAGTGGTGGCGCCAGAAGTTGGACCGCAACATGGCTCGCGATGTGGAGACGACCGAGCACCTCGCATCGGCCGGATGGGAAGTGTTGCGTTTCTGGGAGCATGAGGCACCGGAGGACGTGGCTTTGCGCATCGCAGCGGTGGTCGAACGACGGAAGGCCCAGCGGGGACGGGGGAGCAATCGTTGAGCGGGCTGACCTTCGTCGACGTGTGCTCCGGGGCGGGTGGGCTCGCCCTGGGGCTGGAGCGGGCCGGCTTCGAGCCGCGACTGCTGCTCGATGAGGACGACGACGCCTGCAGGACCCTTCGGGCCAACCGTCCGCACTGGAATGTGCTCCAGGCGGATCTTCTGGACTTCGATCCGAGCGAGTATCCGCAGAGCTACGACGTGGATCTGCTGGCGGCCGGTCTCCCCCGTGTGAAGTCGAGCGCGACGGTGACGCGCCGATCGTCCGACACCGAGCTCCGCCTCATCGAGGCGACCGCCTATCTGATCCACGCTGTCCAGCCACGAGCGCTGATCATCGAGAACGTGCCAACCTTGGTCGATGAGGAATCCTTCGCGCCGATACGGGACTTCCTTCGCAAAGAGTTGGAGCATCTCGGCTACGAGCTGACCTGGTTCGTCCTGAACGCCTCCGCCTTCGGAGTCCCCCAGGATCGCGTGCTGGGCATCCTCGCGGCCGTCAAGCAGGAGTGGGCGAGCGCCTTCCGGCCGCCTCGGTCCACCGTCCACGAGCACGTGTCGGTCGGAGAGGCGCTGGCGCCGTCGATGCGTTCCCGTGGCTGGCCGGACGCCGACCGCTGGGCGGCCCAAGCGACGAGTGTGGCGCCGACCTTGGTGGGCGGCTCCAAAACGCACGGAGGCGCGGACTTCGGACCGAGCGGCACGAAGACCAAGTGGCGACGGATGGGGGTCTACACGAAGTCGTTCGGGAACGAGCTACCCGGCCGCGACTTCGAGTGGGATCCGTCACTCGGGGATGACGGTCTGGTACGGATCACAGTGGACCAGACGGCCATCCTCCAGGGCTTCCCGGAATCGTGGGAGATCGCCGGGCTCAAGACCGCCCGGTACCGCCAGATCGGGCACGCAACACCGCCACCTGTCGGGGAGGCGCTGGGACGGGCCGTGGCCGAAGCACTGAACGGGGATCCGGCAGCCCCCGCTGCCGGCTAGACTTCCGCCACATGACCAGCACGGCGCACCACCAGTCCATCCTCGACAAGCCCTTTGTCCTGGATCTCTTCGCAGGGCCCGGAGGGCTGGATGTCGCCGGACACGCGCTCGACATCCCGAGTCTCGGCATCGAGTGGGACAAAAGTGCGTGTCTCACGCGGTATGCGGCGGGGCTGGACACACTCCACGCCGACGTGAGCGCGGTACGCAGAGACGCCTTCGAGTCGCTGCCGCCAGAGATCAACGTGCTCGCAGGCGGCCCACCGTGCCAGACGTATTCGGTGGCCGGGCACGGCGCCGGGCGCCAGGCCCTGGACAGGGTCAAGAAGTACATCGAACGGCTGATGGCGGGCGAGTCCGACGAAGAGATCGACAAGAGCCTGAAGACCCTCAGCGATCCACGCACCGCACTGGTTCTCGAGCCTCTCCGGTATGCCATTCAGGCGACCCGGAGCCCGAACCGGGAGAAGCGCCCGTACGACGTCATCGTCCTGGAACAGGTCCGCGAGGTCGAAGAGCTCTGGAAGCACTACGCCAAGGTGCTGGAAGAGACAGGACTCCCCGACGGGACCAAGTACAAAGTCGTCGTCGATGTCCTCGACACCGAGACCTACGGGGTGCCGCAGACGCGATCCCGCGCGGTGCTGATCGCTCGGCGTGAAGGGCTCGGTGAGCCCTCGCTTCCCGCGCCGACCCACCATTCCTACGAAGCCAAGGAATGGAACCGAAGGAACGGGAAGAACGAACACGACCAGGCCGCAGGCGAGGTCCATCAGCCGCCCCTCTACGACGGCACGGAACCGGAGAGCGAAGAACACCAGGCAACTGGCGACGAGGACCTACTGCCCTGGAGGTCGATGGGTGATGTCCTCGCGAACCCGGCGGGCTCACATCCGGGGCGCCGCACTCCGTTCCTGGTTCGCTCGAATTACGGCAGCTCCAGTCACCCGGGGCGACGAGGCGTGCGAAGCGACCAGCAGCCCGCCTTCACCGTCACCGGCAAAATCAGCCGCTTCGTCGTCTTTCAACACCTCGACGAGAGCACCGTCTACGAGGGCGCACGGTTCAGCATGAATGAGGCGGGGATGCTGCAGAGCTTCCCGCCGGACTATCCGTGGTCCGGTACGGCGCAGGCTCAGCAGGTGGGCAACGCCGTACCGCCCCTGTTCGGTGCGCACCTGCTGAGCGCCGCGCTCGGGCTTCCCAGGCCGGCCCCGAAGGCACTGCGGAAGCCGTGGCAGCCGGCCACGGAGGAGCAGCGGGCCAAGCTGCGAAGCAACGGCTGCGGGGCCGCCGATGACTGCACCGACAAGTGCCCGCGGCCCAAGGACCAGGTGCCGCCCCCCTCTTCCGTGCGCCCGCGCAAGAACAAGAAGGCGCAGGCGAAGTAGTCCGCGAGCACGGCGCGGAAGGTGCTGCGGCAGCCCGGCACAACTGCCAGGTCAGTCCCCGTTCTTCCTGCCCCTGACCGGCGCAGTCTCGAACAGCTCAGCGAAGTAGCCGGTGAGCGCGGCCACGGACTGCTCCGGGACGGGATCCTCGTCGGGCCCCTGCGGGAGTTCGTGCCGCTCGACCGGTGGTGCCGATTCTGCTTCCGCGATCCAGTCCCGCAAACGGGCAGGGTCTCTGGGCTCGTCCGGTGCGAGGACGTCGTAGGTCAGGGTCGCTCCGGCCGTACTGATCGCGACGCCGAGACCGTTTATCTCTCGTCCGGTGGTGACCTGCCCGCTCTGCAGGAGACGGACCAGAGCCTGGGCGGTGGGACGGTGGTCTATCAGCTCCATCCGCAGAACGGTGTGGATGAGGTCCTGGTTTCCGCAAGCGATCTCGACCGGCTGATAGTCCGGTCCGTTCCGGAAGAGCTCAGCCGCCCACCACAGACGGGAGAAGCACTGACGGTCCGCGGGGCCGCGGAAACGCTCCGCAGCGACGCGTCTTTCCGGCCTGTTCGCCGTCGGCTCCGAACGGTGACGCCAGACGACGTAGTCGGGGGCCACCGCCAGGGCGATGTGGTTCCACAGACGTTTGTCCGCAGCCTCTCGCCGCGTCAGGCGGAGCGTGGCGTGGAGCCGCGGCGCCAACCACGCGTCGGCTCGGGTGCGGTCCTTGCGGAACTCGAACATGGCGTCCTCAACCAGACTTCGGATCGGCTCGACCCACCACCTGGCGTCGTCCTCGGGGAGCGGCTCGACGACCTTGGCGAGATCGATGCCGCCGTGGACCTGTTCACCTTTGAGCAGCTCCTCGGTGAGGAACGGATCGACAGCCGAGGTAGGGAGCAGCGCCAGGCGCTCCGGTACGTGGTTCGGTTGGGTGATCACGTCTCACTCTCCCGGTTCATCTGTTCCAGACTGCGGATGGCATAGGCAAGCGCCCTGGAGGCATCGGCGCGGCGGACCGCCGCGTAGTGGATGCGGGTCTGGAGCTCCACCCAGCCCGAGTCGCCGGTGCGCCGGCGATGCACCTGTCGTAGGGCTTCCTCCACGTGCACGCCGGGGATCACGTCCGGGAGCATCTCCCGTAGCACCTCACCCTGCCAGTCCGTCGGAAAGACCGGGGCGCCGCCGGGTTCCACCTCCAGATCGCCGATGGCACCGTGGAACACGGCGGTCCAGACGTCGGTGGCCATCTGGGCGACCAAGAGGTCACGTACCTTGCTGTCCACACCGGAGCCGTTGCTGTCCAACAGACCGATGACACCCTCGACGTCGGTGTTCACGAACACCGTAGGGACTCTGGCGGAGGTGTCCACGATCCAGGGCGCGTCAGCGTAGGCCTGCAGCCACTCCCGGGAGCTTTTCCTGAACGAGGCTTTCTGGACATCAAGTTGGAGCCCACGGACCGGTTCGTCGGAGACCGTGTCGATGATCCAGCTGCGGTCGGTCTCGGCGATCGACCGTCCGCGCACTCCGTCCACCGTCCCGACGGCGTACACGGCGAGGGAGGCCCGCCCTATGTGGTCGTCACGGAACACCTCCAGGGAGCCCGACCAGTCCCGGCCGTCCTCCGCGTCACGCGTCAGGTCCGCGGACGTGCGCACATTCGTCTCGCCGTCCGTCAGCACGGCGAGGACGCGCAGATCGGACCAGGCCGCGTCGGGCGCGTTCGCCCCGGGCGGCAACGTCGCCGAGAGGCCGATCGTGGCGCTCACCCAGTCGGTGTGGCCCGCGATGCCGAGTGCGACGGCCTGCTGCTGGGTCGAGTACGCGGTGGTCTCCAGCTGGTCGCGGGTGCCGTCGGAGAGCCTGAGGGAGACCGAGGTCACTCTGAGCGTAACCGGCCGGTTGAGCCGCTTGTACGGGTAGATCTTCATGCGTCACTCCCCTTTGCCGGCACGGAGTTCGAGCACGAGGCGGGTGAGTGTGGTCCTGACCGGGTGGCTGGTGACATCGGTGGATCCTCGGAACTTCGCGCGACGCGCGCCGGGCGTGAAGCGCAGGGTCCCGTCCTCCACCTCACAGCCCTCGACGGCCACGAGTTCCGCCCAGTCCAGCTTCGGGCGGCCCCCGGAGCGCACGTCGAGCTGGGCGACCGGCACCATCGGGACGACCTCATCGCCACGCGGGATGCTCACTTCGGCGGTGATCCGCCACTCGCCGTCATCGCCGACCACAGCGTCGAGCCCGTCCAATACCGGCACCACCGGCCCGGCAGGCGCCTTGGCCTTGGGTCGCGCTCTCACGGTCAGCGCCTTGCGCAGTGCCTCACCGCCTTCGCGGTTGCTGCGCTTCGGCCGTGCGACGAGTTCCCTGACCGCGCTGTTGACCTCAGTGGTCAGCCAGTTGATCCTCCGGTACGCGGAGGGCGACCAGCGCAGGGTGAGCTCCTCGGTCTGCCCCCAGCGGTCGTGCTCAGGCGGTTCCGCCGCACGCAGGAATTCCTCTGCCTCCTTCGCGAAGGGGGCAGATTCCCCGGCTGCTTCGCCCACCAGGAGAACGGCCTGGAAGGGGTTGGTCCCGAGCGGCAGGTTGGGGACCACGGCCCTCTTCACGGTCATGCGGTTGCCGCGCAGCGAGTGCACCTGGTTCTGCTTCTCCTTGTCCCCCTCCTCGGCCTCGGTGACCAGGAGGACCGCTTGGTGGGTACCGAGCGTCCCCTGAGCGCCTCCGGAGAGCGGCAGCTTCAGCGGAACGCTTCGCGCCGCCACCTGTCCCGCCTCAGTGAGGCGGTCCACCGTGGTGCCCTCGTAGTGGGCTCGCAGGGCGCGAGTCCGTGAGGGCTGCTCGGTAGCCGGGTCCACCTGCTCCTCCGCTACGACCACCTTGTTGTTGCGCAAGGTGCGGACCGAGACCTCCAGGAGGGGAAGCCTGTTGCCCCCACCGGTCATCGCGGCCCAGAAATCACGCCCCAGAGCCCTTACCAGACGGCGATGCATCCTGCAGATGTCACGTGTGTCTTCGTTGCCCTCCGTACCGTCCATGGTCTCGTCGTCGTCATTGGGCGAGTTCTCTTCGAGGCTGGCCACGTCGTGCGCGCCGACGATGAGGAAGGACGTACCGGGCTCGTCGGTCTCCCGGGTCAGGTGCAGGCGGGCCACGGTCTCCTCGTCCGCCCACCAGGAACGGGCGACCCTCGCGCCGGGCGAATCGGGATCGGGGCGCCCGAACCATGCGGGACCCGCGTACGGCTCGCCGTCGACCTCACGCCAGGGCAGTTCGAGACGGCCGATGACCCGTCGCTCGGTACGCCCCTCGTGGGGCACGGACAGAGTGGAGTTGATGAGCACGAGCCCGAGGGCGCTGGTGGCCCACAGCGTTGCCTTGCCCAGGCCGTACGAACCACCCGCACCGTGCCCGGACTTGAGGCTCTCCAGTTGACGCCTGACCACGGCGGCGAACTTGCCGTCCTCGTAATCGTCGCCGATGAGCCCGGAAGCGTTGTAGTCGTCGACGCGCAGCAGGACCAGTCGGCCCTTCTCGTACATGTCCCGCACTCCGGCGTCCACGACCCGACCGACCTTCTGGTTACCGGCGATCTCCGAGACTGCGGAGTAGTGCGGGAAGAGATCGTTCCAGAGGATCGCCTCACGGAAGGCGTCCAGAGCCTCACCGGTCAGCTCGTGCAGGGTGTAGCGGACACGAACCGGGCGACCGTTCTCCGTCAGTCGCTCGTCGAGGCTGTTCTGGCAGGTCTCGCGTGCAAGGACCTGCACGTCGGCGTCGAAGGCGAAGGCAGCGGCATTGCCCAGGTCACGGCCACCATCGGAGTAGCCCGGGCGGTGGTACCAGGTGACCGGGAGGCCGGCATGGGTGTCGGTGGTGCGGGTGTGCACCGTGCCGATGTCCGTGCCGAGCGCCTTGGCGATGTCCTCCATGACGGTCGGGCGGGGAGTCGACCTCCCTGTGATCCACGCGGAGACGGCGGCTCGGGTCAGCCCGAGATCGTCGGCCAGTTCAGCCTGCGTCTTCCTCGCGAGCTTGAGCTGACGGGCCAGCCAAGGCCCGAACTCCTCACCTGTCTCCACGCGCCAACTGCCCCTTCTTTGGAGTGACATGCAGCTCGCATGCTGTAGACCAGGAGGCTAATTTGACACACGCGGCAGCGTCAACCAAAAGTTGATCGGACTTGATCGCTTCGATCACTCCGAGCTTGCGTCCAACTTGACCGGATCACCCCAATCGATCCCCCTATGCGGGCATTTGCACAAGCGGTAACGGTCAACTCCCCACGCACGTACGGGAGTTCGGGTTGCACGATCGAGCGACTGTCGATATGTTCGATGACGATGGATAAGCCATCTCGCTCGCGAACCCGAAATCGGGGAGGCCGGGCGGCCCGGGGGACAGGTGCACCCAAATCCATCCCCAGGCGACGGGAGGTCGACGCAGAAACCATTTCCCAAAAGGAGCTGGCGGCACGAGGCCTCCATCCACTAGCGTCATCGCCGGAATAGAATCTGACGCAAAAGCAATTATCCGCTTGCAGGGGACGCATGCCCGAATACAACCCCTGTGCGATCAACAGGACACGACGCAACGGGGGGTGGACCACTCTATGGATGGACAGGGCTGCGGTGACTTCTTGGACTCGTGCCGGGAGGTAAGCGCGTTTGAACTGATAATTCAGATTGCGAAAAGCAAGGTCGAGGTGATCGAGATTCTTCACGGATACAACCTTCCCGAAGAGGATCTCGCCGAAAACTTCCCCAACTTGGCCAAGAAGGTTCAAGGCCTGCCGGACGAGACCTCCCCCTCGGCCTGATCAAGCACGCCTCGGGCCCGAGTCGCCCCAGAGTGCGCCCACGCGCCCATGCCTTCACCGAGAGATCACTTTGAAGGCGCGGTGACAACCCAGCACCGCGCAAGGAACACTGGCCGGCCACGCAAAGCCGGCGGCCAGCCCGCTTCTTGACGCTTTCGTCCGGACCTTGACACCTCAGGAGTGCAGAGTAGTGCCGTCTTCGTCCTATCCGGTAATTCAGACCGTTCTCGAGCAGTCCTCCCGCGTATTGCAGACTTACGCCGTGGACCCCGGTCTCGTAGCCGAGCACGCCAATGGTGAGCGTCGAATCACCCAGGGCGGATACGGCGATCGCCAGCTTTTCGAGCTCGTCCAGAACGCGGCAGACGAAATCGCTGAAGAGCCGGGCGGACGAGTTCATGTCGTCCTCACAGAAACCCATCTGTACTGCGCGAACGAGGGAAATCCGGTGACCCCGGAAGGTGCGGAAACAATTCTTCGGATGAGTATGTCGAAGAAGCGCGGCGGTCAGATCGGACGATTCGGAGTCGGCGTCAAATCGGTCCTCGTGGTGACCGACACGCCGCAATTCTTCAGCCGCAGCGGAAGTTTTGGATTCGACCGCGCCTGGTCGTACGAGCAGATCAAGGCCGTGCCCGGTGTGACGGAGCGGTACGGTCCTGAGTTCGACGCCCCCGTCCTGCGGATGGCCCGCCCCCTCGACATCGAGGCCGAATGTGCTTCCGACTCCGTTCTGAATGAGCTGTTGACCTGGGCGACCACCGTCGTCCGCCTACCGCTGCTCCGGAAGGCCGATGACCGGCTGGGCCGGGACATGCACGGAGGCCGCGCAAAGGAGCATGGCGAGCCCCGCGAGGAGTTCCCGGTCGGCTTCCAGCTCTTCTCGCCGCACGTCGCGAAGGTCGTGTTGGAGGACCGCCGGCCCCGGCCCGTGATCCGTCGGACCCTGACCACCCAGCAGACCGGCGACCTGCACACCGTGGTCGAGGAGCGGACCGGGAAGGCCATCGCCACCGACCAGTGGCGCGTGTTCACCACCACCCACGAGCCCGGTTCAGCGGCTCGCGCGGACGCCGGAGAGCTACACGACCGACTCTCGCTCGACCTCGCCTGGGGTGTCCCCGCCCTGGAGAAGGATCCGGAGAGCGGCCTGTACATCAGCCCGCGGTCGCGTGGTCGTGGCAAGTTCTGGTCCTTCTTCCCGACCAAGTACGAGATGTCGCTGAGCGGCATCCTCAACGGAGCCTGGAAGACCAACGAGGACCGACAGAACCTGCTCGACTCCTCTCCCTTCAACCAGGAGATGATCAGAGTGTCGGCGAAGCTGGTCGTCGACTCCCTCCCCGCCCTGGCACCCCCAGAGGACCCGGCCGCCTACCTCCCTCTGCTGCCCGGCCGTGTCAAGGAGGCGATCAGCTGGGCTGACGAGTTCCTGACTCGGGAGATCTGGGCCCGCACCGCGGACCGTCCGTCGCTGCCCGACCAGGACGGCGCCCTGCGCGTCCCGACCGAGCTGCGGATCCATCCGCGGCTCGACAAGGACCCGAAGAAACTTTCCAGTTGGCTGCGGATATGGCACGGGTGCCCCGGGCGCCCCTCGAACTGGCTGCACCCGAGCGTCGAGGCGGACGCCCTGCGCTCCGGAAAGGTCGAGCACATTCTCGCCGCGGCCGAGCACGGGCGGACCGATGTCCGCGAATGGCTGGAGGCCCTGGTCGAGAGCGGCACCGCCGAGGCGTCGAAGGCAGCCATTCGAATCCTCGCGGACATGATCGAGGTCCGCTCCGCGTACGCCGAGGAGGCCCGCAAGGCCCGCATCGTGCTCACCGAGGAGCACGGTCTCGTCGCCCCCGTACACGGCAAGGTGTTCCGCCAAGCCGACCACGACGGACTGCGCGAGTCCCTGGTGTACGTGGTCGACGAGATCGCCCAGGACCCTTCGCTGGCACACGCGCTCAACGCCCTGGGCATCCGCGAGGCAGACGTCGAGGGTCGGTTCGTCAGCATTCTCGACCAGGGCTTCGACCACTACAGCGAGTCCGACTGGGAGCGGTTCTGGGAGCTGTTCCGCCAAGCCGGGGTCCGTCGACTGGCCCACAAGGTCCTGGAGCGGGTGCCCAGTCCGCACTCGACGCTCCGAGTGCGTACCGCCGACGGGCGGTTTCGGCCGGTCGAGGACTGCATGCTGCCGGGCGTCGTGGTCGACGCGAAGCGCGACCCGAACGTCGCCGTCGACATGGAGTTCCACTCCGACGACACGCCCTTCTTCTCCCAGGTCGGTCTGCGGGAGCGACCGTCCGGCGGGGTGCAGCCCGGGGCGGACGAGCCCTGGTTCGAGGAGTACCGCGAAGCAGTCCACGCCGCGTACCTGCGCAGTTTGGACACCCGCGCTCCCCGCCCCTCCCTGAACCGGATAAAGGTCGAGGGAGCCGCGATCGGTGGCCCGCTCCACCTGTTTCGTGTCCTCTCCGAGGAATCCCGCGCCGCCTTCCTGAAGGTGCTGCCCGACGACGCCGTGGTGGACAACTGGACGGGCCAGATCGGCGCGCAGACCAGCACCCGGCAGGCGGTGGTCTCTCCGATCCGATGGATGCTGAGGAAGTACGGCACGGTCGCCACCTCCCAGGGGATCAAGCCGCTGAAGGAGGCCGTCGGCCCCCAGCTCGCCGCCTACCGCGACGTACTGCCGGTCGCCGACATCTCCGCCGAGAAAGCCCGTAAGCTGCGGCTCCCGACCACCGTCGACGAAGTTCCTGCCGACCGCTGGGACGCGCTCCTCGACGAGGTGTCCCGCAGCGAGGACGACTCCTTCGTCGGCGCCACCTACGTGATGCTGACCCGGTTCGGCGCGGACTTCCCCGAAGACTCCCTGACCCGTTGCCGGATCGGCGACACCTGGGGCACCCGCCCCGACGACGAGATCACCCTCGCCGTCGGAGTCGCCGAGTACCGGGCGCTCCGCGCCGAGCAGCTCCCGGCGCTGCTGGTGCCGACCGCCGAGGACGCCGAACTGATGGTCGAGAAGTGGGGCATGCTCCGCTACGCCGACGTGATCAGCCGGGAGACCCGCGAAGTTCCCGAGGGCGACCCGGTGCCGTTGGTCGAGCTGTTCCCCGCCCTGCGGCAGCGGCTGAACAGCGGGAACCGGAACAGCGTGGTGCAACGATGCACCGAGTTGGAGGAGGTCACCCGCACTCCCAACGGCGCGCACGCCTCCCCCCTGGACGCCGTCCGTCAGGACGGCACCGTCAAGGTCCGCGTGCCTCTGGAGCCGGAGCCGATGCTCCGACTGATCGACCGCGAGCTCGGTCTCGGCCTTGGAACGGCAGGTTGCCACGCAGTCCTGGAGCACCAGGACCGCATGGCTCGGGACAGCGAGCTGCAGGCGGCGCAGAAGGCGGTTCGGGAGGCCGAGGACGTCGTGGCCAAGATAGAACTGCTGATCGGTGCGGACGCGCTCCGGACCGGCCTCCCCGAGGGCCTGATGGAAGCCGAGCTGCAGGCGACCGAAGGCGTGGAGCCGTCCGGGCGCCGCATCGCGCAGATGGCGTTCAACGCGCACGGCGACGGGGTGCTCCAGCAGCACGCCCGGGACATCCAGGCGCGCTTCCCCAACGCGCCCGTCGCGTATGGGGGTTCTTCGGCGGCCATCGCATTCGTCTCGGATCTGAAACTGCCCGTCACGTTCGCCGGTTCGAGGACTCCGTCCCCGCCTCCGTCCGAGACTGTCGAAGGCCCTCGGGACTTCCCAAGCCTCCACCACTACCAGGAGGACCTGGTCCGGAACATATCCGCCATGCTCGACCGGCTGGCCCCCCAGCGCGGCATGCTGTCCCTGCCCACCGGTGCCGGCAAGACACGGGTCACCGCCGAGGCCGTGATCCGCTGGGTGAAGCGGGTCGGCGATCTCAAGGGGCCACTGCTTTGGATCGCGCAAACCGAAGAATTGTGTGAACAGGCCTTCCAGAGCTGGAAGTTCGTCTGGAGCAAGGTCGGCGCGGAGCGCCCGCTCACCATCAGCCGACTGTTGAGCAGCAACGAGGTCGGGAACGTTGTCGACCATCCTCACCTGGTGGTCGCCACCGACGCCAAGCTGGAGCGGTGCCTGGGCACCGACCAGTACGCCTGGTTGCGACAGGCCGTTCTGGTGGTCGTGGACGAGGCGCACACCGCCATCTCCAAGCGGTACACCGAGATCCTGGGCCTGCTGGGACTCACCCAGTACGAGACCGGCCGGCATCTGCTCGGCCTGACCGCCACCCCGTTCCGCAACACCAACGAGGACGAGACCCGCCGGCTGATCAACCGCTTCGGCAACAGACGACTCGACCAGGGAGTCTTTCCGTCAGGTGACCCGTATCGCGACCTTCAGGAGTGGGGGATGCTGGCGCAGGTCGAGCACCGCACCCTCGAGGGGGGCCGGATCGAATTGACCCGTGACGAGAAGACGCACGCCGAACGCATGGCGATGCTCTCCCGCTCCGCCGAGCAGCGGCTCGCCGACGACCACGGGCGCAGCCGGCGCATCGTCGACTCGGTGGCCGATCTGCCGGACGACTGTCCGACGTTGCTTTTCGCCACCTCCGTCGACCACGCCAAGTACCTGGCGGCCATGCTCAACGACCGGGGTGTCCCGTCCGCCGCCGTGGACTCGACGACGAGTGCGCAGGACCGTCGTGCTCGCGTCGAGAACTTCCGAAACGGACGCATCCGAGTGCTCACCAACTACGGCGTCCTCACTCAGGGGTTCGACGCACCGGCCACCCAGGCGGTGGTGGTGGCCCGCCCGGTCTACAGCACCAACGTCTACCAGCAGATGATCGGTCGTGGCCTGCGCGGCCCCAGGAACGGTGGCAAGGAATCCTGTCTGATCCTCAACGTCAGCGACAACATCGCCAACTTCGACACCCAGCTCGCCTTCACCCAGTTCGAGCACCTCTGGAGCCGTAAGTGACCGACGCCTATCTCGACAGTCCTCCGCTGACCGCCGAGCAGCGGGCCGTGGTCGAGCAGCCCTGGGACGCACGTGTGCTGGTCACCGCCGGTGCCGGGGCGGGCAAGACGCACACCTTGGTGCGCCGGCTCGATGCGCTGTGCGGTCACGAGGACCCGGACGAGGCGCTGGAAGCGGCCGAGATCCTCGTGCTCACCTTCTCACGGGCTGCCGCCCGCGAGTTGCGGGAGCGGATCGCCCGCCACGGGGAGCGGGCCCGCCGGGTGCGTGCCCAGACCTTCGACGCCTGGGCGTACGGGGTGCTCGTCCAGGCGTACCCGGACGGGGAGTGGGGTGCGGCCTCCTTCGACGAGCGGATCAGGGCCGCGGTCGGGGCGATCGAGAAGGGCGCGCTGGAGTCCGGTGACGCCGTCCCGCCCGCCCATGTGGTGATCGACGAGGTGCAGGACCTGTTGGGCGACCGCCGGGAACTCGTCGAGGCTCTGCTCGACCGCTACCAGGACAGCTGCGGCTTCACCGTGGTCGGCGACGCCGCCCAGTCCGTCTACGGCTTCCAGATCCAGAACCTGGCCGAACGTGCCGACGAGGCGGGCCGATTCTTCGAGTGGCTGCGTTGTTCGTACCCCGACGACTTGGTTGAGCTTCGCCTCACCGAGAACTTTCGTGCCGTCACCCCCGAGGCCCGGGTCGCGCTGACGTACGGTCCCCGGCTCCAACAGGTCAGCGACGCGGACGAAGCGGCGACGTTGTACGAGGACCTGCGCGACCTGCTCCTGGATCCGGCGAACGGGATGGGCGACCTCGCCGATGAGCTCGCGTTGGACGGGTTGCGGAACCTCTCCGACACCTGCGCGATCCTCACCCGCGACAACCGACAGGCCCTGGTGCTCTCCGGACTGCTCCACGAGCACGGCGTCGAGCACCGGCTACGACGCCCCTTGGAGGAGCGGCCGGTGCCGTACTGGGTGGCGGAGTTGTTGCGCCGCACCGGGGCGACCGGACTCACCGAGGATCGGTTCCGCTCTCTGCTCGCGGGCATCCCTCTGCCGTACGAGCCGAACACGAGCGCCCTGTGGACGGTGCTGCGTCGGGCCACGCGCTCGACCGGGCGCAACGTGCTCGATCTGGAGCGGCTGCGCCACCTGCTCGCGGACGGCAGGTTCCCCGACGAGGCGGCCGACCCCGAGACCGCGCGGATCGTCGTCTCCACCGTGCACCGGGCCAAGGGCCTCGAGTTCGACCGGGTGATCATTCTGACCCCGCCGACCATCGCCGAGCTCCACAGACAGCACAACGGTGAGTTGGATCTCCCCGCAGAGGCCCGAGCCTTGTACGTGGCGATGACTCGCGTCCGCCAGGATCTGTATCACGCCGACTCCCCCGAGTTGCCGGTCCTCAGGCGAGCGGGTGGCCGAAGGAACGGCCGCAGGTACGTCGGCGGGTGGCGGTCGTACGACAGATTCGGCATCGTCGCCGAGGCGGGCGACGTCTGCCGGGACAACCCGCCCGGCCACGAGACCGACGCCGTGGCGACGCAGGTGTATCTCCTGGAACAGATCGGCCCTGGGCAGCAAGTGGTGCTGCGCAAGCGCCATGACCTGCCGATGGATGAGTACCAGAGCCCGCCGTACGCCCTGGTGCACAACGGGCGGGAGATCGGTGAGGCGTCCGAACGGTTCCGCGAGGAGCTGTTCCAGGTGCAGAAGGTGAACCGGACGTGGGGCCCCTGGTGGCCCGACGAGATCCACGACCTGTGGATCGACACCCTGGAGACCGTGACGGGCAGCACCGCCGCCGGCGCCAACGCCGGCCTCGGTGACCGAGGCGTATGGATCGTCCCCAGGATCACCGGCATCGGAAAGTATCGACGGGCTGACAACGACGAGGAGCAGCGCGCATGAAGCACGTGGCAGGTCGGCACTCCGAGCACTATCGGGTCCGGGACGAGGAACTCCTGGTGGGTCTCCGCCGCGAGCTCCTCGGCCCGGCTCCGGACGCCGCGCCGGGCGACCGGGACGAGATCCTCACCCAGGACGCGCCGATCGATCGCTATCTGACCGGTGTCCTCTATCCGCGCCCGGCGAACGCGGCGGCGGAGCAACGACTCCGTGAGGACGAGGCCGAGTACGACGGCGTGGACACCACCCCGCAGCGCAGCCGTAACGACGTCGAGGAGTCCGGTACCGAGCAGGAGGTAGGTGCTGCCGGCTCGCGCCGCCCCTCGTCCATGGGCCTCACCTTCGCGGTCGCCCCGGCCACGAGCGCCACGATCGTGGTGTCGGCACGCGCGGCCGTCTACGAGCCGACCGATGCCGAGGGCAAGCCGATCCCGGCCCGCCGTGCCGAGGCGCGCACCACCTCCGACCAGCGGGAGCAGTGGCGGCGCAAGGAACTCGCACTCCCGGACACCACCGTCGACGTGACCACACCCGACCCGGACAAAAGGTTCCCTCTCGCCCCCGGGGCCGCGCTGCGTGTCAACGTCCGCCCCCAGGACCCGACCACAAATACCGTCACGGTCACGGTCACTCTGGTCAACACCCACCACGTCGGAGAGCGGGAGCTCCAGGACGCGTTCTGCCTGTTCCAGTGCGGTCTCACGGTCCGTGCGGCCAACGGCTCCACCGCGTTCGTCGAGCGCCCTGCCCCGGCTGTCCCCCATGACCCTGAAGTCGCCACCAGCCGCCTGCTGCACCGCCACGCCCCGACCTTCGCCGTCGGCCACGGCTGCGCCGCCGAGTGGGACTGGATGCCGCCGCCGATCGGCATGACCGAAGCAGTCCCGGCCGCTGTCACCGAGGTACGGAGCGAGTTCGTGCCCACTGTGGACGTGCTGCTCACCGACTCCAACCCGGAGATCGACAGCTCCGCTCTGTCCATGCTCGGCCTGGCGGAGCGTCCCGACGCCGAGATCCTGGGCGCCCTGAGAGCGCTCGCCACGGGCTACGAGCACTGGATCGCGCGCAAGGGGGACGAGGCGAACGCCCTGGCCGACGGCACGCACGCGAAGCCCGCCCGGGACCAGGTGGAGGCTTGCCACGAGGCGCTCGGTCGCATCCGTCAGGGCATCGAACTGATGGAGACCAAACCCGACTTGATGCGGGCGTTCCGGCTCGCCAACCGCGCCATGGCCGACCAGCGTGCCCGCAGTGCCTGGGTCAAGAACGGTCGAAGCGGCTCCCCCGACGTGACCGCCGGCCGCTGGCGCCCCTTCCAGATCGCATTCATGCTGCTCTGCCTGGCCGGCATCGACGATCCCGGCCATCGCGACCGGGAGACCTCCGACCTGCTCTGGTTCCCCACGGGTGGTGGCAAGACCGAGGCCTACCTCGGTCTGATCGCGCTCACCTCGTTCCTGCGTCGTATCCGAAGGGGCGCGGACGGCGGTGGCGTCACCGTGCTCATGCGTTACACGCTGCGGCTGCTCACCCTCCAGCAGTTCGAGCGCGCCGCGACCCTGCTCTGCGCCATGGAGCGCATGCGCCGGGACAGGCCCGAATTGGGTCTCGAGGAGTTCTCCATCGGCATGTGGGTGGGCCGTTCGGCCACCCCCAACACCCTGGCGGAGGCCGACAGGAGACTCGCCGAGCTCCGGGGTGATCTCGACAAGCGTCTCGCCACGAAGAACCCGGTCCAGTTGCATGCGTGCCCCTGGTGCGGCACGCGCCTCGACGCCCGTGCATACGAGGTCGACGAGGACGCCAAGCGGATGCACGTCCGTTGTCCCGGAGCCGGCTGCGACTTCGCCGAAGGCCTGCCGGTCCACCTGATCGACGAGGCGGTGTACGACGCACGGCCCACGCTCGTGATCGCCACTGTCGACAAGTTCGCCTCGATGCCGTGGCGCCCGGCCACCGCCGCACTCTTCAACCGCGAGGACCCGAGCGACCGTACTCCTCCACCGGAACTGATCGTCCAGGACGAACTCCACCTGATCTCCGGCCCGTTGGGGACACTCACCGGCCTCTACGAAACTGCTGTGGACGCGCTGGCCGATCGCCCCAAAGTGATCGCCTCCACGGCGACCATCCGTCGCGCCGCCGACCAGGGCCGCCACCTCTTCGCCCGCCGAGTGCGACAGTTCCCGCCCGCCGGCCTGGATTCCCGCGACTCCTGGTTCGCAGTGGAGACCCCGCGCGAGGAGAAGGCGAGCCGCCGTTATGTCGGCCTCCTGGCCCCCGGCACCAGCCAGTCCACCCTTCTGATCCGTACGTACGCGACCTTGCTGCACCGGGCCAAGCACGCACGGACCGAGGACGAAGTGCGCGACGCGTACTGGAGCCTCGTCGGCTACTTCAACAGCCTCCGACTGCTCTCCGCAGCCGAACTCCAGGTCCACGACGATGTGGTGGCCTACCTGGAGCTGCTCGCCGAGCGGGAGGGGGTGACCGTCCGCCCTGTCGCCAACTACTCGGAGCTGACGAGCCGGATCGACGCCAGCGAGATCCCCGCCCGCCTAAAAGGCATCGAGAAGAAACTCCCCGACGAGGACGCCGTGGACGTCCTCCTCGCCACCAACATGATCGCGGTGGGCGTCGACGTGGACCGTCTCGGCCTGATGGCCGTGATGGGCCAGCCGCAGACCACCGCCGAGTACATCCAGGCCACCAGCCGTGTCGGCCGCGCCCACCCCGGTCTGGTCGCCGTCATGCTCAACGCGACCCGTTCCCGCGACCGCTCCCACTACGAGAACTTCCTGCACTTCCATTCCGCTCTCTATCGTGAGGTCGAGTCCACCTCCGTCACTCCCTTCTCCGCCCGTGCCCGCGAGCGAGGCCTGCACGCGGTGATCGTCGCCCTGGCCCGCATCCTCGTTCCCGCGGCCCGACCCAACGACGCGGCAGGTCGGGTGGATGCCTACGAGCATCTCCTCCGCGAGGACATCAAGCGGGTTCTCATGGACCGCGTCCGGGAGGTCACCCCGGAGGAGGCCGACGCGGCGTCCCGTGCCTTCGACGAGTTCGTCGACTGGTGGTGCGACGAGGCCGACACGCACGGCGGCCTGCTCTTCGAGCCCCAGAGGGGCAGTCGCACCCCCTCGCTCCTGAAGTCGTACGACGACGAGTCAGAGGACGCCGAGGCATGGCCCACGTTGTGGAGCCTGCGCGACGTCGACGCCGAGTCCGCCCTGTTCATGGAGGCATCCCGATGACCCCGTCCCCCGCACGTCGCCGCCGGACCGGCACGGACGGCGCAGTACCCGCCCGCAACCTGCTCCGTCGTGGCGCGGTCCGTCGTGCCCAGGCGATCACCACGTACGGTGTCGGCTCGCTCGTCGCCGTCGACCACGAGTCCTTCGTCGTCTCCGGTCTGGACGGGGCCGACGAGCACTGGAGGAGCGACGAGGCCCCCCGGATCCACGAGCGGCGCCTCGCCCGACTCCTCGGCGTCCACCACTTCCGGCTGCCGCCCGCCTCCGACGACACCAGCAGGGACGGCCTCCGGGTCCGGCGCTTCCCCCTCATGCACTCCTGCCCGGAGTGCAACGACCTGCGCCGGCACCGCGACTTCACCCCTCCGCCCGGCCGGAGCATCTGCGGCACGTGCGAGGTCGACCTCGTCCCCTCCCGTTTCGTGATCGCCTGCGAGGCCGGCCACCTCGACGAGTTCCCGTACTGGTACTGGGTCCATCGCGTCGCCGGTCACGGCACCACGACCGCCGGACAATGTGGGGGGATCCTCAAGCTGCGTTCCTCCGGACGCAGTTCCTCGCTCCGCTCGATCCTCGTCTCCTGCACCTGCGGAGTGCCCGAAGTCTCGATGGAGGGATCGTTCCGCAGGAGTGCTCTCAAGGACCTGGGCCTTCGCTGCCGTGGCACCCGCCCCTGGCTCGGCACGTCCGCACCCGCCCAGACCTGCGGCCTGACCCCGCGCACCCTCCAGCGCGGTTCCTCCGCCGTGTGGCAACCGGTGCTGAAGTCGGCGCTCTCCATCCCGCCGTGGAGCGACGGCCGCGCCGACCCACTCGCCGAGCACTGGGACGAACTCCGCAAGCTCAATAGCCGCGCGGAGGTCGAAATGTGCCTCAAGTTCACCTTCAAGGGCGAGAGTCCGGTCCCGATCGACGAGGTGATGGCACTCCTCGACGCAGAGCGCGAGGAGGACCCGAACAGCGAGGACGCTCCCACCTTCGACCATCGCTACCGGGCGCTGCGCAACAAGGAGTACGAACGCCTCCGCGCGGGCAACGACGAACGCGAGCGCACCCGCGAGGAGCAGTTCATCTGCGAGACCCCGCTGGGCGACGTGACCGCGCTCCACCCGCTCGGTGTCACCGGCCCGATGCTGGTCAAGAAGCTCCGCGAGGTGCGCGCTCTCAAGGCGTTCACCCGGCTCGCCGACCCCGACTCGACGACCGAGCCCAATGAGGTTCCGCTCTCCGACAGCGGTCTGCAGTGGCTCCCCGCCATGGAGGTGCACGGCGAGGGTGTCTTCCTGCGCCTGGACGAGGAGCGGCTCGGATCCTGGGAAAAGGCCCATGCCGTGGCCGCGCGGGTCGAGAGGATGCGCACCGCGCATCAGAGGGTGCTGGAGCAGCGCGCCGGCGATCCGAGCCGAGCCGCGTCTTCTCCTGCCACGCCCCGCATGGTGCTGCTGCACACGCTGGCCCATGTCCTCATCAACGAATGGAGTCTGGAAGCGGGCTATCCGGCCGCCTCGCTGCGTGAACGTCTGTACGCCGCCGACGACATGGCGGGGATACTCATCTATACCGCGACGAGCGACTCGGCGGGCAGCCTCGGCGGGCTCGTCGCCCAGGGCGAACCGGACTGCCTCGACCGGACGATCCGTTCGGCCGTCCACCGTGCCGAGTGGTGCTCCTCCGACCCGCTCTGCGTCGAGTCCGAGGCATCCGGCACCGGCGGAACGAACCTCGCGGCTTGCCACGCGTGCGTGATGCTCCCGGAGACGAGTTGCGAGAACAACAACATCCTGCTCGACCGTGCACTGATCGTCGGTACTCCGGACGATCCTCACTTGGGCTTCTTCGCAAGCGTGCTGGACCAATGACAATTGACCGACCGCAGGGCGCCGCCGGGAGCCGGCGCCCTGCATCACTGATGCCTCAGACCTGACGAACGCGTCTGCGTGCCAGTTCATCGATTACTGGGCCTCGAAGCGCGTCTGAGCTCGGTCCAGCGTCTCGTCAACATCATGGCCATGTACCTGGAGCCAGTGAAGGAGGTCAGCGATGACCTCGGTGGCCGCCGACTCGGCGATGGCAGCCGTCAGCCTGTTCGACGCGGCCGGACGTACGGAGTGCCACATCTCGTAGAGGCCGAGGACGCTTTCAGCTCTCGAGACATGCACGTTTTGGATGTGACCGTGCGGGGTGCTCAAGCTGGTTGCGAGCTCGACCCACGTGACCTTGCGTTCAGGCAGAAGCTGGACGCCCCAGCGCTCAGAGATGGCAGCGACAAGTGCCATACCACGTCCCGCCTCCGCGTCTGCGGCGGAGTCGACCAACGTCGGTAAGGCACGCGTGTCGGGATCGTGTACCTCGATTCGAAGGCGCGTACCGCACATCAAGACGGCGAGGGTTGCCGGGGTACCCGGCCCCACGTGAGTGACCACGTTGGAAACGAGTTCGCTGACGCAGAGCTGGGCCGTCTCCGTCAGCTCCGGCAAGCCCCAAAGGCGCAGGTGAATCCTCAGCATGCGTCGAAGTGCGGCCACTCCCTCCGGCTCAGCGAGAAACGGCAGCCGCCAAGGTCGTCTCGGCGTACATGCACTGCAGTCCATCTCTCAACTCCTTCTTCGACTAGGCATTTTGTGTTGCTCGGTCAGCAGTGGCCTGTCGCCCTGACGCACGCCCACCGCCCCCAGGGCAGGAGATGCAGGGCGGGCATGCGCGATGCACTTCTGCTCGCCGCGCGAAGCAGCGCGATGTTCAACCTAGAAGGTGCTGAGGTAAATTTGCCAGCCACTTTGGCAAATTAGCTCGATCGTGGCACCCCTCGCGCAGACACGGCAGACTGCGCGTGAGCGCACAGGAAGGAACGGCATGCCTCCGAAGCCAGTCCCCACTCAGCGGCAGAAGCGTCTCGGTCACGAACTGCGCAGGATGCGAGCAGCGGCCGGCATGTCCGCGGAGGAGGCCGCGAAGCTCCTGGGCGTCGACCGAGGGAAGATCTCCTACATGGAGTCCGGGGTACGGAACATCAGCGAGGAACGCCTGCGCACCCTGGCCCATCACTGCGGGTGCACCGACGAGAAGTACGTGAGCGCATTGGTCGACATGGCTTCGGCAGACGCAAAGAATTGGTGGGATCAATACCGCGAGGTCCTCCCCCAAGGTCTCCTCGACATCGCCGAGTTGGAGGCGCGGGCCGTTCGCATGCGTGCGTCGTGCACGATTCACATCCCCGGCCTGCTTCAGACGACGGACTACGCGCTCGCCGTCTTCCGTGCGGTCCTGCCGCAACTGCCGGAGCACGAGGTGGCCATGAGGGTCGCCCATCGCAATCGACGTCAGGAGGTACTCGCCACCAACGCGGCTCCTTCGTTCACCGGCATCGTTCACGAGGCAGCGCTCCGCATGCAATTCGGAGGCCACCAGGTGGCCCGCGAGCAGCTCGAATACCTGCTGTCCCAGTCCGAGAAAGACGGAGTGAGCGTCTTGGTCATTCCCTTCGCCCATGGCGCGTTCCCAGGCGCAGGTCAGACCGTTCTGTACGCCGAGGGGGCGACGGAGCAACTGGACACCGTGCAGATCGACAACTCCCACGGCCCCGATTTCCTCTACAGAGAGGCCGAGTTGGCCAAGTACCGTTCCCACTTGGACCGGATGGAGGACCTGGCGCTGTCCCCCAACGACTCGAGGGACTTCATCCACGCCATTGCACAGGGGCACTAGGAGGAGTTATGCCCGAGATCCAGTGGGAAGAGCCGTTCTGCGGGGAGGGGAACTCCTGCTTCAGGATAGGTGTCGACGACGCCGGCAACGCGTACATATCCGTGCTCGGACAGGAGGACCGTTTCATCACCGACACCCGGGACGCCCTGCGCATCATGATTCGAGACATCAAGGCCGGCAAGGCGGACCACCTGCTGTGGTGAGGTCGAGCCAACCGCAGCGGCCACGCCGGTACGGACGCGAAGTGCCGCGTGTGGGTTCTCTGGCCGACGGTGGCGCGGAGAGCCACCAAGCGGCATTTCACCATCGAAGCGCTCCTCAGGAGCCTGAGCTTGGGGGTTCGGATGAAGCTGGAGCCAGAGTCCAGCGCTGCCGGTGATGTCCAGTATGAACTCGCCGCCCTGGAGAGGAGCGCTACACACCTGCGCTACTTCCTCCCGGCGATTCCCACGGGGCTGATTCAGACACCCGAGTACATGCGGCACGTCATGACGCAGACGTCGGCCTCAGGGGCAGGGGATGTCGACCGAGTCATCGCGTTGAAGCTGGAGCGGCAGGCCGTACTCGACGATCCTGAAAAGGAGTTCGAGTTCCTGCTCACCGAGTCGGCGGTCCGGTGGCAACTGTGCGAGGCCGCCGTCATGGCCCGGCAGATCGAGCATCTCGTGTCGCTCTCGCGTCGTCCGAATGTGGACGTCAAGGTGCTTCCGCTGTCGGCCCGGGTTCCCGAGGTTCCGTTCAACACCTTCACCGTCTACGACACGACTCTGGCGACGTTGGAGGTCTTCACCGGGCGGGTCGTGCTGCGCGAAGTGAAGGACGTTGATCACTACAGGCGGCTCTTCGACGTGTTTGCCGAGCACGCGTATGCCGGTGACGCGGCACGGCAGTTGCTCGGCGAATGGGCGGAGAACTCCTCGGCGTCTGGATAGCCGGGCTGGCAAGTTCTGGCAAGCTGCTGTCCCGCGGGGCGCCGTGTCGGGCACGCTCTGGCACACGGATCGTCGCCTACGACGGAGGTGGACCTCATGCCCCTGCGCAAGCTCGGCAAGGACCCGGAGAGCCCGAGCGGCGGCTCCCCGACCGTCTATCTGGACGAAGAGAAGGACACCTATCTGGTGCAGGGATGGAAAGTGCTGGACGATGAGCGGCTCGGCCAGATGGACATCCCCGGCCATGAGTCCGTGGTGGAGATCCCGCGGCACATGGTCCAGTTCTTCTTGGAGGTACAGCGTGACCGCGGTTCCGACGTTTGAGGAACTGTTCCGCGGCTGCCGCGAATCGGCAGTCCATCTGGAGATGCGGGACTCCTACATGAAGTCGGACCAGGCGTACATCGATTGGGATGCCGGCGCGGCGATCGACCCCGCCGAGAGATGGGCCGACTGGCTCGCCCTGATCTCCGAGGCAACGAGCCGAGGAGTGAAGGTCCGCCGCGCCCGGATCGTGTCCGAGCCGGTGAGCAAGTACATCCGCTTCGAGCACGAGGTGACCGACGGCCTGAACATCACCGCAGGCGAGGAAGTGCGCTGGCTGCCGCGCAGGAAAGCCACCGGTATCGCCCTGCCCGGCAACGACTTCTGGTTGTTCGACTCGTCCCTGCTGCTCGTGAACCACTTCGATGGCGAGGGCGAGTGGCTGGAACCCTCTCTCAGCACCGACCCCCAGGAGATCAAACTGTGCGCGGGTGCCTTTGAGGCGGTGTGGGGACTGGGCATTCCTCACACTGACTACCAACTCGCCTGATCGGCGCAGGTAGAGTCCGACGCAACGCCATGTCGTCCCCTTCCTCCAGCGTCCACGAAGCCCGTAGGGCTCTCGGCCAACGTCTGCGCGAGATCCGGCTCGACGCCGGGCTCACCGCGCGGGCGTTGGCTGCGCTTGCCGGCTGGCACGAATCCAAATGCTCTCGGTACGAGAGCGGGGCTCGCAGTCCTTCCGAAGCCGACCTTCAGGCCTGGGCATTGCACTGTGATGTGCCGCATCTGGCTGCTGATCTCGTCACGACGGCCCGCGGTATCGACGGCATGTACGTCGAGTGGCGGCGCATGGAGCGGTCTGGATTGCGTCACGCGCAAGAGTCTGTCGTTCCGCTTTGGGAACGCACTCGCCGTTTTCGCATTTACTCCTCCTGGCTTATTCCGGGCCCGGTGCAGACGGCCCCCTACATCGAGGCTCTGCTGAAGTCGATCCGGGATCGCCGTCAATTGACCGACGACGTGGAAGAAGCGGTGCGCGTCCGCGTCGCCAAACAGCACGTCATTCACGAAGGCGACCACAGTTTCGCGATAGTGCTGGAGGAGGCCGCCCTGCGCTACCGCATCGGCAGCCTTGAGGTCATGGCCGGGCAGCTCGGCCACCTGCTCACCGCCGCTTCCCTCCCGTCCGTCTCGCTCGGCATCATCCCGCTGACCGCCGACCGGTCGCGCATCTGGCCCGTTGAGGGCTTTTTCCTCTACGACTGCGAGGTGGCCAACGTCGAATTGGTCTCCGCGCACCTCACTGTGACGCAGAGCCACGAGATCGACTTGTATGCGCAGACTTTCGCGGCACTGCAGGAGTTGGCCGTATACGGCTCGAAGGCCCGCGAGCTGATCACGTCGGCGATCGACGCGCTCGGGTGATCCTCGGCAAGTTCTGGCACGTTCGTTGATGGCACGCCGGGGCGCTTTCTAGCGTGATTCACATGGCGGAAACGGTGACTCCGGAGGTGGGTGAGCTCACCTACGACACCAAGCGGGATCGTGTCGGCGAGGTAATGGGAAACCAGGCGGGACGGGTCCTGCTGCGCCTCTTCGGTGGAGGCGTCGAATGGGAAGCGAACCCGGACGAGCTGCGACCGGCCCACGCCAATGAACGCCTGCGGGCACGGGTGAACGAGATGGACACGAGGCGGTTCTGATGCCCACGCGTTCTGTGTGGCGATTCGTAAATTACACGATCAGCCACGTGTGCGAGGGCGGCGTGACATGGGAGATCTTCTGCGTGACCTACAGCTGCGGAGGCTCCCACGTCGCCGACAGGGAGGAGCAGTGCTCCGAGTGGGCCATACGGCACACGGCCAGGACGGGCCATGACCTGTTTCGGCGGACATGCACCGACCACGCTCGTGTGACCAACGCACGGACCCCCACTCCCAAACTCCCGCCCCAGATGGGCGGCGGCGGTCGGTCATGGCCGCGATCAGTTGAGCAGAAAGGTGAAGTGATGCTGGACGGAACCAAGTTGTACGGGATCGACATCAGCGAAGCATCCTTCGTGAAGGCGTGTGGAGGGCCCTGCTCCGAGGGGTGCGTGACCCTCGCTCGGATCGGCGAAGACGCCTGGGCGCTGGGTGACAGCAAGCAGCCGGATGTGGCGCCGCTGCGGTTCACGACGGAGGAGTTGGCCGTGGCCGGTATCGATCCGGCGAGGTTCGGGCTGTCCGTCTGATACCCCTGACCGGTCCCGGATTCCGTGTGGAGGCCGGGACCGGTCCCCCTCTCGACCTTCGACACCCGACAGGAACGACTGGTGCATCACCACGGCTATCTATGGGTGGGGGCGAAAGAGCGTTTTGATCAGGAAGCCCTCCGGCGGCCTCCGTATCCCGAGCCGCCGCCGGCCGGGGGCAGGCCGGAGCTGATGCAGCGCTACCGCGAAGTCGTAGCGGAGTTCCCGATCGTGGACCTTCCTCCGCTGGAGACGGCGTACTGGCTCGTCAAACCACGGTCACTGGTGCGTGGCACATGGGATGAGTCGAAGGACGCCGCCGCCTGGGCCGGGGCGCGCGTGGCCGAGTATGCGCCCCGGTTCACCTCCGAATGGCAGCGGAACTTCGTCGATCTCGCGGTACTGGTCAACTCCACTGCTGCAACCCTGATTTCAGGCAGCGATGTGTCACTCGGGTTCTACCTCGAACGCCCCTCATACCTGTCGCTTGCGGTGGTGACGTGTTCTCCGAACCGTGCGAAGCCTGAGCTGATGTGCCCCCTGTGAACAAGCGCTCTGCTGACCACCGCATTTCCGCTTGCCGACGTGCGAGTGGACGAGCGCCTGGCCGCCGAGGAGAGCGGCCCGGGCACGCCATCGCTCCAGGCCGGTGATGCACGGCTCGACAGTGGTGCGCTACCAGTGGGCATCGCAGTCGAAAAGCGGCGGTTCGTCGCCCCGACGGCCGTGCCGTGGGCGGCCGCTCGGCCGACCCGGCGCAAGGGGAATTACCGCCCGAATGCCATGCTTTCGTCAGTTCGTATGATTTCGGGATGCTGCCGTTACGTGATCACAATACCGGCGCGCCTCCACCCCCATTGGGGTATTTTCTCACTAATCTCCATAACCGCAAGCGGTCGACCTGTCACTGACCGTATCCGTACGCACATCTGGAGATGACATGCACAAGCTTCGCAAGACCGCCGTCATGGTCGCGGCCATCGGCAGCGTCGGGTTCCTCGCTTCCGGCACCGCCTACGCCGGCGGCGGAGGGGGCGGGGGCAGCAGCAGCGCCATGCAGAGCGCCAACTGCCGGTCGCACGACCTCAACCTCGACGTCATCGGCGAGCTCGGGATCCTCAACGGCGCGCTGGGCAACGCGCTCAACGGCGAGGGCGACCCGGGCGCACAGAGCACCCACATCGGCTCGACCATGGGCTGCAACGACAGCGTCGGGTAAGCGGCCGGTCCCGTATTCCCGTACGGCGGACAGCGGCGGCCGGCCAGGTGTCCGGTGGGCCGGCCGGCTTGCCCTCCGCTGATGCGGGAGGTGCCGGCCCGGCCTCGTCCTCCTACGGCCCTACGACGCTACGGCCCGCATCCCCGGTGAACGACAGCGCGGCCGACGAAGCCCCCCAGTAACGGGGGGCTTCTCGGCTTGGTCGGGGCCAGTGGCCCTCCATCCGAAACTTGACAGACCTCGACTCAGGTTCCAACCCCTCGCCTACCTGCGCGTTAGCCTCAGCGCAGACATAACGGACGCTAGGAGGCACTCATGGCCAGGGTTCCCAGTGCGGTTGTTGCCGCTACCGGGCTCGTCGGTGGATACGGCGTTGCCCGCTGGACCAAGAAGCGGCAGCTGGGTGGGGCCGTGCTGGCAGTCGCCGGTACCGCTGCCGCTCAGCAGTGGCGGAAGCAGGCCGGCGGAAAGGCCGCGGGGGCGCTCAGCGCCGCCTACGTCGCCGCGTTCGCCGGGTCGCACCCGCTGGCCAAAAAGGTCGGCGCCTGGCCTTCCGTCCTCGGTGTCGCCGGCGCCGTCGCCCTCGCCTCCTGGGCCGTCGCCGACCGCAAGGCCTAGACACCGCCCGCCAGGGCCTGGAGACACCCGCCAAGGTGTAGAGACACAGAGTCGGCCGCAAGGCCTGGAGGCGGGCGCAGATTCGGCCGCTGGGCAGGGAGGCACAGCAGACTATCTGTCGGCTACAGCGCCCCCGCCCTGAACGCCCGCCGATACGCCTGCGGGCTCGTCCCCACCACCCTCCGGAAGCGTTCCCTGAACGCCGTGGGCGAGCCGAAGCCCGTCTGGGCCGCGATGCGTTCTACGGGATACGGCGTCGTCTCCAGCAGATGCTGGGCCCGCCGTACCCTCGCCCGGTGCAGCCACTGCAGGGGAGTCGTACCCGTCTGTTCGCGGAAGCGGCGGTTGAGGGTGCGGGTGCTCATGCCCGCCCGGGCCGCGATCCCGTCCACCGTCAGATCGCGGTCGCTGTGGTCCTCCAGCCACTGCAGCAGGGGCTCCAACGTGGCACCCGAGGGCGCCGGGGGCAGGTCGTGGACGATGAACTGGGCCTGCCCGCCCTCCCGTTCCAGCGGCATCACGGACATCCGGGCCGTGTGCGCCGCGACCGCCGAGCCGAAGTCCCTGCGGATCATGTGCAGGCACATGTCCAGCGCCGCCGCGGCGCCCGCCGAGGTCAGGAACTGGCCGGTGTCGACGTACAGGACGTTCGGGTCGACCGTCACCCTCGGGTACAGCGCCGCCAGCCGGCCCGCCGCGTACCAGTGCGTCGTCGCACGCAGGCCGTCCAGCAGGCCCGTCGCCGCGAACAGGAACGCGCCCACGCAGATCGACGCGATGCGCGTACCGTTGCGTGCCGCCGCGTGCAGTGCCTCGGCGACGCCCGGCGGCAGTTGCTCCGGCGGCTCCGCCACGCCCGGCAGGACGATCGTGTCCGCCTCCGCCAGCGCGTCCAGGCCGTACGGCGCCCGCACCGTGAAGGCGCCCGCGCTCACCTCCTCCCGCACCGAGCACACCCGCACCCGGTACGGCTCCCGGCCGTCCGGCAGCCGGGCCCGGCCGAAGGTGTCGATGGGGGCGGAGAGGTCGAACGGGATGACGCCGTCCAGCGCCAGTACGGCCACGGTGTGCATGGCGGGATCCTAGGTCTACGACGGATTACAGCCGAGCGGATCCATCAGTACCGCAGGAGGTGACACCCCGCTCAGCTGCTGGCGAGAATCCGTTGAAGAGTGGCGTTTTCGCCGCTTCTGCAAAGATCCCAAAGCCTCCTACCGTCACCGCGTGACCAAGTTCCTCCTCGCCGTCCACGTCCTCGCCGCCATCGTCGCCGTGGGCCCCGTGACCGTCGCCGCCAGCATGTTCCCGCCCGTCGCGCGCCGTCTGCTCGCCGCGCCGGACGACTCCGGCGCCACCGGGACCCTGCACGTGCTGCACCGGATCTGCCGGGTGTACGCCCTTGTCGGTGTCGTCGTGCCGGTCTTCGGGTTCGCCACCGCCGGCGAGATGGGCGTGCTCGGCAGTGCCTGGCTGATCGCGTCGATCGCGCTCACCGCCCTCGCCGCAGTCGTACTGGGCGCGCTGGTACTGCCCCTCCAGAGCGCGCTGATGGAGGGCCGGGGCGCGAACCCCGCGCGGCTCGCCATGGTCACCGGGGTGTTCAACCTGTTGTGGGCCACCGTGACGGTGCTGATGATCGTGCGGCCATGGTCCACGACAGGGGCCTGACTTTCCGGTCCCGGGCGTGACTGTCCGATAAACGGTTCGTTACTCCGTACGGGCGGCGAACGCACGCCCAGAGCGGAGGGGCTCGATGGGGGTCAGCGCATACACCAAGGAGCGGCTGGAGGAAGCGGCTCGCGGGGCGCGGACGTTGTCGGAGGCGTTAGTGAGGTTGGGGGTGGAACCGAAGGGCTGGAAGCGGCGATACATCTACGAGCGGATGAAGAAGCTTGGAGTGGATGTCTCTCACTTTGAGCGGGAGGGGGCCAAGTGGACGCGGGAGGTTCTCGAACCTGTGGTCGCTGCGTCGACGAGCGTGAACGAGGTGCTACGGCGGCTCGGACTCGCGCTGGTCGGCGGGCACCACACGAACATCTCCCGGCGCATCAAGGCCTACGGCCTCGACACCTCGCACTTCGCTTCGGTAGTCCGTACGGAACGGCAGCGGTACAACCAGCGTCGCCGGACGGCCGAGGAGATCCTCGTAGAGGACACGGCAGCACACGCCAGGCGCATCCGCAGCGACCGTCTCAAGAGGGCGATGCGAGAACTGGGTGTGGAGGAGCGCTGCGCCCTGTGCGGGATTGAGCCGGTCTGGCTAGGCGAACCTCTCCCCCTTGAGGTCGACCACATCGACGGCAACTGGCGAGACAACCGGCTCGAGAACCTGCGGCTGCTCTGCCCTAATTGCCACTCGACGACGGACAGTTACCGGGGGCGCGGCAAAGGGCGCGTCAGCGGGTGGGCTTCATGAGCAATGGCATGCAGTACACCCGCGAGCGACTGGCCGAAGCAGCCCGTCTATGCGCCGATATCGACGAGGTCATCGCCTTCTTCGGCGTACGGTCTTACCGCAACCTTCGTCGGCACCTGTACAGGCGCTTTGAACACTTCGGCATCGACATCTCCCACTTCCCACGTCGGCGGCGAGCAGGTGGGCTCTCGCCCAAGCCGGCAGCTGAGGAGCTGCGGCGCGCCGTCGAGGAGGCGACCTCCATCGCAGGTGCTCTCCGTGCACTGGGCAAGCCGTGCAACGGCCAGCACCGCGCACTGTTTCATCAGTGGGTAGCAGAGGATGACCTCGACTGCTCTCACTTCCTGGGGCAGGCACACCAGCGAGGCAGGGCAAGCGCGACCGCCAAACGACCTGAGGAAGTTCTCGCCCGGCACGATGGAAGACAACGGACAAAGACCGCGCTCCTCCGCCGCGCTCTTCGCGACATCGGTGTTCCTGAGGAGTGCGCCAGTTGCGGGGTCGGCCCGCGGTGGCTCGGCAATCCTATGACGCTGGAAGTCGACCACATCAACGGGGACTGGCGCGACAACCGGCGAGCGAACCTCCGGCTGCTCTGCCCCAACTGTCACGCGATCACGAGCACCTGGTGCCGAGGAGGGCGACGAGCGGCTTGCCGCGACCAGTACAGTAGGCACAGCTGAGGGCCCGTACCCCAGCTGGCTAGAGGGCGCCGGTTTAGGTCCGGTGTGTCGTGGGTTCGAGTCCCACCGGGCCCACGCACACGGAGGGGCCGTCCATCGGGACAGCCCCTCTTCCGTTCTCAGCCCAGCAACTCCCGAACCACCGGCACCAAAGCCCGGAACGCCTTCCCCCGATGACTGATCGCGTTCTTCTCCTCCGGGCTCAGCTCGGCGCAGGTCCGGGTGTCGCCCTCCGGCTGCAGGATCGGGTCGTAACCGAAGCCGTTCGTGCCCGCCGGGGCGTGCCGCAGTACGCCCCGCAGCTGACCCTCGACCACCCGCTCCCGCCCGTCCGGCAGGGCCAGGGCCGCCGCGCAGGCGAAATGCGCCCCTCGGTGCTCGTCCGCGATGTCGGAGAGCTGGGCCAGGAGCAGCTCCAGGTTGGCCCTGTCGTCGCCGTGCTTGCCCGCCCAGCGGGCGGAGAAGATGCCGGGGGCGCCGTTCAGGACGTCGACGCAGAGGCCCGAGTCGTCGGCGACCGCCGGCAGCCCCGTGGCCTGCGCAAGCGCATGCGCCTTCAGCAGCGCGTTCTCGGCGAAGGTGACGCCGGTTTCCTTGACGTCCGGGATGTCGGGGTAGGCGTCGGCGCCGACGAGTTCGTGGGAGAGGCCGGCATCGGCCAGGATGGCCCTCAGCTCGGTGATCTTTCCGGCGTTGCGGGTGGCGAGGATCAAGCGGGTCATGCCCGCCAGTATTCCTCGCCGCCGCACCTGCCGTTCCGCCCGCCTGCCCGTCCCCACAGTTCCGCCTGCGCCGTCACTGCGGCTTCGCCTGCCTGGTCCCTACAGGGTCCCTACAGTTCCGCCTGTCCCGCGCCCTTGAGCATGCTCAGGTCGAACACGGCGGCCATCCTGCTGTAGCCCCGGTCGCTGGGGTGGATGTGGTCGCCGGAGTCGTAGTCGGGGCGGAGGCGGCGTGGGTCGTAGGGGTCGCGCAGCGCCTTGTCGAAGTCGACGACCGCGTCGTACACGCCACCGGAACGTATCTGCGCGTTGACCTGCCGGCGCACCGCCTCCCGGGCCGGGGTGTAGCCGCGGTGGCCCTGGAACGGCATCAGCGTGGCGCCGACGGCCTTCAGACCGCGGGCGTGCGCCTCGCGGACGAGGGTGCGCAGGCCGGCGATGATGCTGTTCGGGTCGGCGAGCTGGGGGTTGCGCAGGATGTCGTTGACGCCGAGGTCGATGACGACGACCTTGACGCCGGGCCGGGAGAGCGCGTCCCGGCCGAAGCGGCCGAGTCCGCTCTGGTTCTCGGCGGGCCGGCCGAGTCCGTCGGCGAGGACCTGGTTGCCGCTGATGCCCTCGTTCACGACGCTGTACCGCGGCACCTGTCCCCCGCCCTCGATCGCGCTGCGCAGCCGGCCCGCGAGGATGTCCGGCCAGCGGTGGTTGGCGCCGGTGGTGGACGTGATGCCGTCGGCGATGGAGTCGCCGAACACGACGACCGTGCCGTCCGCTTCGTCGCTGAGGACGTCGAGGGACGTCAAGTAGCGCCAGTACGTGGTCTGTTCGGTGTACGGGGTGCCGGTCGTGTCCTTGGTGGCGTCGCCGTCGGCTACGTAGGAGATCTGCCGGGCGTGCGGGTGGTAGGTGACCGGGCCGGAGGGTGTTGGGGAGTAGGTGGTGACCAGGACGTCGCTGTCGTGTGGGACGGTGAGGCGTACGGCGTCGCTGACGGCCTGTTCGCCGGCCGGGATGACGACGCCGGTGGCGCCGTTGAAGGTGAGGCGGCGCATCGAGTCCGGGTCGGCCGCGGCGGTGCCGGCGCCCGCGGACAGCGCGATCGAGGCGTCTGTGAGGGTCAGCGGGGTCTGGCCGTAGAGGTTGGACAGCGTGATCCGGGCGCTCGTACCACCGGTGCCGGTGTGCACGACATTGCGCACCGAGTGGCCCGCGAGCCCCGTGGTCTCGGTGCCCGGCTCGCCGCCGACCGGGGAGGTGGACCAGGCGCCGACCCAGGTGCCGGTCGAGGCGGGGGCGACGGAGGAGTCGTGGTGCGGGCGGTCGTCGGTGAGGGCGCTGTGTACGGCGCCGTGGTCGGCCGCCACGGTGAGGTAGATCGCGGCGGACACGGCCACGACCAGCGTGACGAGCGCACTCAGTACCGCATAGCCCTGTCGCCTGGTCACGCTGGTGTGGTTCTCCTCGGGGGTGGGAGCCCGAGGCTCCGATCTTGATGAGCCCATGATGCGTCATGGGCCGGGGAGAGCTGGCAGAACCCTGCCCAAACCTCCGTTCGGGCAGACGCCCGGGAACTCTTGTTCCGTTCCGGGAGTCGGTCAGGCAGGGACAATTGTGTGCGGGATCACCGCGGGATCACCGAACGGGTGGAGCTGATGGAACCGACCGAGACGGAGACGACGGCGCCGGCACCGGCGACGGCGCGGGGCGTGTCGTACCGCACCATGACGGCCTTCACCCCGGCCGACGAGGAGCGCAGGCGTGGGGTGCGCCGAATGAAGCTCACGGCGACGGGCCTGCTGTTGTTCGTGGCGCTGGTCTATGTCCTGGCCAACCTCGCCGGGCACCAGGGCGCCGGACCCTGGGCCGGCTATGTGGCCGCGGCCGCCGAGGCCGGCATGGTCGGCGCCCTCGCCGACTGGTTCGCGGTGACCGCGCTCTTCCGGCATCCGCTCGGGCTGCCCATTCCGCACACCGCGATCATCCCCACGAAGAAGGACCAGCTGGGCGTCTCGCTCGGTGAGTTCGTCGGCGAGAACTTCCTCTCCCAGGACGTCGTACGGCAGCGGTTGCGCGCGGTGGGTATCGGCAGTCGGCTCGGGGCCTGGCTGGCCGAGCCGGAGCACGCGGACCGGGTGACGGCGGAACTGGCGACCGCGCTGCGCGGCGCGCTGACGGTGCTGCGGGACTCGGATGTGCAGGCGGTCGTGACCGAGGCCGTCACCCGGCGGGCGAACACCCAGGAGATCGCCCCGGGCCTGGGCAAACTGCTGGAGGGGATCGTCGCCGACGGCGGGCACCGGCGGGTGGTGGACCTGGTGGTGACGCGGGCGCACGACTGGCTGGTGCTGCACCGCGACGAGGTGATGGTGGCGGTGGAGGGCGGCGCCCCGGGCTGGACCCCGAGATTCGTGGACCGCAAGGTCGGCGAGCGCGTCTACAAGGAGCTGCTGCGCTTCTGTGCCGAGATGCGGGACATGCCCGCGCATCCGGCGCGCGGCGCACTGGACCGCTTCCTCACGGACTTCGCCTCCGACCTGCAGTCCGACACGGACACCCGGGCGCGGGTGGAGCGGCTCAAGGGCGAGGTGCTGGGCCGCGGCGAGGTGCAGGACCTGATCGCTTCGGCCTGGACGGCCGTACGGTCCATGATCGTGGCGGCGGCCGAGGACGAGCGGAGCGAACTGCGGCTGCGGGTTCGGGCCGCGCTGCTGTCGCTGGGCGCGCGGATGGCGTCCGAGCCGAAGGTGCAGGAGAAGGTCGACAGCTGGGTCGAGGGCGCGGCGGTACACGTCGTGACGACGTACCGCAAGGAGATCACGTCTCTGATCACCGACACCGTGGCGGGCTGGGACGCCGAGCACACCACCCGGAAGATCGAGGCCCACATCGGCCGGGACCTGCAGTTCATCCGGATCAACGGCACGGTGGTGGGATCACTGGCGGGACTGCTGATCTACGTGGTGACGCGCACGCTGGGGGCGTGAACTTCGCCGTGCGATTCCGCGTGATGCGGCGGGGCGGGGGCACCCGATGTGCTGTCCTCCGGCCGGGGAAGGTCCTTCGAGGGGGATGTCTTTCGACGGGGGTGTCCTGGACGGGGAATGCCTTCGCCGAGGAGGGAGCCCATGACCGCAGCCGAGAAGCCGCCGCCCCCGCTGACGGCGGTGGCGGTGCGGGCGAGGGCGGGGGCGGAGGGTACGCAGGGCGGACGGGGCTTGCCGGGGCCGTCGGTACCGCCGACGGCGAGCGGGTCGTAAGAGCGGCCCGCACCAGGTCACTCCGGGGCGGGCCGCCCTCCGCCGAGACGGGCCGTCAGATACCCAGATCCTTGATGATCTTGGCCACGTGGCCGGTGGCACGGACGTTGTAGAGGGCGCGTTCGACCTTGCCCTCCTCGTCCACGACGATCGTGGAGCGGATGACGCCCAGGTACGTCTTGCCGTAGTTCTTCTTCTCGCCGTAGGCGCCGTAGGCCTCGGTGACCTTCTTCTCCGGGTCGGCGAGGAGGGTGACCTTCAGGGATTCCTTCTCGCGGAACTTCGCCAGCTTCTCCGGCTGGTCCGGGCTGATGCCGATGACGTCGTAGCCGGCGCCGGCCAGCAGATCCAGGTTGTCGGTGAAGTCGCAGGCCTGCTTGGTGCAGCCGGGGGTCAGGGCGGCCGGGTAGAAGTAGACGATGACCTTGCGGCCCTTGTGGGCGGCCAGGGACACCTCGTTGCCGTCGGCATCGGGGAGGGTGAAGGCGGGGGCCACGTCCCCCGGCTGGAGTCGCTCGCTCATCGGGCCAGCGTAACCGGGGGGCCTTGCGGCGCGGTGCGGCCCGCAACTGACAAACTGTCCGGAACAGCATCAGGAGACTTCGGAGGCCGTACGGTGGCGGACACGTCGGACACCAGAACCCCGGCGCAGATCGAGGCGGACATCAAGCGCCGCCGTGAAGTGCTGGCCGAGACGCTCGACGAGATCGGGGTGCGGGTCCATCCGCAGACGATCATCGGGGATGCGAAAGCCAAGGTCGTCGCCAACGTCGACCACACCGTCGGCCGGGCATATGTGCAGGTCAACCGGGCGGTGAGTCAGGTCAGGGCGCAGTTCGTGGACGAGGAGGGCGCCCTGCGGATGGAGCGGGTCGTGCCGGTCGCGCTGGTCGCCGTCGGTGTCGTCGGGCTGCTCGCCATGGGCTCCCGGCGGCGCAGGGGCTGACCCGGAGGCGTACGGGCAGGGCGAAGACAGGTAGGTTCGAGGCGTGAGCCCCAGAGACGAGCACCGCACCCCCCATCACGACAAGCTCCCCATCCGGATGCTGCACGACCGCGTTCTGGTCAAGCAGGACACCGGCGAGGGCGAGCGGCGGTCGGGGGGCGGCATCCTGATTCCCGCCACCGCCGCGGTCGGACGCCGGCTGGCGTGGGCCGAGGTCGTCGCGGTCGGCCAGAACGTACGGACCGTGGAGCCCGGCGACCGCGTTCTGTACGACCCGGAGGACCGGGCCGAGGTCGAGGTGCGGGGTGTGGCGTACGTGCTCATGCGCGAGCGGGATCTGCACGCCGTGGCCGCGGACCGCTTCGAGGGGTCGGAGGACTCCACGGGGCTGTATCTCTGAACCCATCTCGCAAAAGGGGCCGGTGACCATCGTCACCGGCCCCTTTTGCGCTTCCTTTGCTATGTTCGAAGGCGGTCAGCCCGACGAGACGCGCCGTACCGGGATCCCCGACCCCCAGGAAAAGACGACGCACCCCCGTTCAGAGATACCTTCCGGAGGTGCTGTCATGGCTTGGGTTCTGCTGGTCGTCGCCGGTCTGCTGGAGGTCGGCTGGTCGATCGGGATGAAGTACACGGAGGGCTTCACCCGGCTGGTGCCCAGCCTGTTCACCGGCGCCGGGATCGTGGCCAGCATGCTCCTGCTGTCGTACGCCGCGAAGTCCCTGCCCATCGGTACCGCCTACGGCGTGTGGGTCGGTATCGGGGCGGCCGGTGCGGCGGTGCTAGGCATGGTGGTGCTGGGTGAGCCGGTCACCGCCGCCCGGATCTTCTTCGTGTGTCTGCTGCTGGTCGCCGTGGTGGGTCTGAAGGCGACCAGCGGTCACTGAGACATCACCGGGGCATCAGGCGGCGGGATCGCCGCCTCCGGCTCCGGCGGCCGTGCCTGTCGTACCACCGCCGCCGGCGTCGGTGGCGCCTCCTGCGGCCGTACCTCCGCCGGTGGTGTCCGTGCCGGTCGCGCCACCACCCGTGGTGCCACCGCCGGTGGTCGTTCCCCCGCCCGTCGTGTTGCCTCCGGTCGTGGGGGTGCCGCCGGTCGTGGTGCCGCCGCCGGTGGTGGGAGTGCCTCCGTTGGTCGCCGTACCGCCGCCGGTGGGGATACCGGTGGTGCCGCCGGCCGGGCTCTTGGTCGCACCGCCGCCGGACGGGCTGGGGGTCGCACTGCCGCTCTGGCCACCGGTCGTGCCCGGCTGGGCCGAGCCGGTCGCGGCGGGCGGCTGCGGCTCCTCGGCGCCCTGCTCCAGCTGCAGGTCGAAGTCGTTGGCCGGCTGGTCCTGCAGCGCGTCGTGCGTGTACTGGGCCCAGATCTGGGTCGGCGGGCCGCCACCGTTCATCCGGGGCTGGCCGAGGGCGCCGTACAGCCCCACGTGCTTGGCCGTCACCGGGTCCTGGCCCATGACGGAGACCACCGTGGCCAGGTCCGGGGTGTAGCCCGCGAACCAGGCGGCGGTGTCGTTCTCGGCGGTACCGGTCTTGCCGGCCGCCGGACGGTCCGCGGCCTGCGCGGCGGTGGCGGTGCCGTTGTCGACCACGCTCTGCAGGATGGACGTGGTGGTGTCGGCGGCCTCCCGGGTGACGGCCTGCTTGACCGACTGCTCGGGCAGCTTGATCTCGTTCGTGCCGTCCTTGGTGATCTTGTCGATCAGGGTGTACGTGCCGTGCTGGCCGTGGTTGGCGAGGGTCGCGTAGCTCTCCGCCATGTCCAGCACGCTGGCGGTGGCGGTGCCGAGGGCGATCGACGGGTACGGCTGGAGGTCCGGGGTGCCGGAGGGGATGCCGAGGTCGATCGCGGTCTGCTTGACCTTGGACGGGCCGACATCGACCGCCATCTGCGCGTACACGGCGTTCACGGACAGGTCCGTCGCCTTGGTGACGTTGATCTGGCCGTACGACTTCTGGTCCTCGTTCTGCGGGGAATAGGCGCCGCCGCTCCAGCCCTGTACGGGGCGCTCGTTGGTGCCGTCGTACATGGTGTTCGGGGTGATCGTGCGGCCGTCCTGGGTGGTCGAGCCGTTCTGCACCGCCGAGGTGAACACGAACGGCTTGAACGTCGAGCCGACCTGGAAGTCGCCGCGGGTCGCGCCGTTGGTGTACTGCTTCACGTAGTCGATGCCGCCGTACATCGCGACGACCTTGCCGGTCTTCGGGTCGACGGAGGCGCCGCCCGCGCGGACGTAGTTGTCGGCCTTGTTGTTCTTCTTGTCCAGCTTGGAGATCAGCTGGTCGTTCACCGCCTTGACGAAGGCGTTCTGCCTGTTCTTCTGGATGGTGGTGGTGATGCGGTAGCCGCCGGCCGCGAGCTGGTCGGGGTCGATGATGTTGTTCTTGCTCAGGTAGTCCTTGACCGCCTGCACGAGATAGCCGCGCTGGCCGGACAGACCGGTGGAGACCGTCTGCTCCTTCGGCATCGGGAACTTCAGGCCGGCGCGCGCGGACTGGCTGAGCCAGCCCTTCTTGACCATGCCGTCCAGGACGTAGTTCCAGCGGGCGACCGCCGCCGACTTGTTCTCGGGGTGAGCCACGACGTCGTACTCGCTGGGCGCGTTGACGAGCGCGGCGAGGTAGGCGGCGCGGGCCGGGTCCAGGTCCTTGGCGTCCACGCCGTAGTAGGCCTGGGCGGCGGCCTGGATGCCGTAGGCGTTGCGGCCGAAGAAGCTGGTGTTGAGGTAGCCCTCGAAGATCTCGTCCTTGGACTTCTGCCGGTCCAGCTTGATCGAGATGAAGAACTCCTTGGCCTTGCGGGTGACCGTCTGCTCCTGGGCCAGGTAGTAGTTCTTCACGTACTGCTGGGTGATCGTCGAGCCGGACTGCTTGCCCTTGCCGGTCGCGGTGTTCCACAGGGCGCGGACCATCGCCTTGGGGTCGACGGCCGACTCGGAGTAGAAGTCGCGGTCCTCGGCGGCCAGTACGGCGTGCTGGGCGTCCTTGGAGACCTGGGCGAGGCTCACGTTCTCGCGGTTGATGTCGCCGTCGCGGGCCATCTGGGAGCCGTCGGCGTAGAGGTAGACGTTGCTCTGCTTGACGGCCATGGCGTTGGCCGGCGGGATGTTGACCATCGAGTAGCCGACGAAGAAGAGCCCGATGATCAGCAGCATGCCGACGAAGAAGGTGCCGAGCACCATCCGCCAGGTCGGAATGATCCTGCGCCACCCGGTCCGCTTGGGCCGCTTGGCCTTCTTGCCCGTGCCGCCGTCGCCTCCGGCCGGCTGACCGTCGCCGGGGGTGGCGGCGAGGAGGGTGGTGTTCTCCTCGGGAGCCTGGGCGTCGCGCTGGGGGGTGTTGCGGCCGGCGTTGGTGCCGGTGCGGGGGCCCGGGGTGACGGCTCCGGCGGGGCCCGCCGGGGAGGCCTGTCCGGCGGCGGAACCGACGGCACCTGCCGCGCCGGCGGCCTGGGCAGCGCGGTTCGCGCCGGTACCGGTGGTCCGAGGAGTGCGCGGGGTACGCGGGTTACGGCCGGTGGCGCTCTGCTCACCGGCCGGGGAGGTGGCCGCGGTCCTGGCGGGCTCGCCCGGCTCGGCCGCTCGGGGTGCGTTGACCCGCCGGAGGACCTGGGTGGTCTCGGGCGCTCGCGTCTCACCGGAGCCCGCGGCGGCCTCGTCTGACCCGCGGGGCGCCGTGACCCGGCGGAGCACCTGGGTGCTCTCGGCCGGCTTTTCCTGCCCGGAACCGGCCGGCGTCCCCGGCCCCTGCGGCTTCCCGGAGCCACTACGACGCCCAGCGGCCGCGCCGGCTTCCCCGGACGCCTCGGACGCGCCGACTGCCGACGCACCACCGACGGACGCCGAACCCGTGGCCGCACCGCCCGCCGATTCCTTGGCCGACCCTTCGCCGGCCGCCACATCCTCACCGGACACCGAAGCCGCACCGGACGCCAAGCCCTCACGAGCCGCAGCATCCTTGCCGGACACCGAAGCCGCACCGCCCGCCGAGCCGGACCCCGAAACCGAACCCGAACCCGCACCGCCCGCCGAATCCCCACCGGAACCCGAGCCCGCACCGGACGCCGAGCCCTCACGAGCCGCCACATCCCTGGCCGACCCTTGGCCGATAGCCGCATCCTTGCCGGACACCGAAGCCACACCGCCCGCCGAGCCGGACCCCGAAACCGAACCCGAGCCCGCACCGCCCGCCGAATCCCCACCGGAACCCGAGCCCCCACCGGACGCCAAGCCCCCACGAGCCGCCGCATCCCTGGCCGAGCCCTCACCAGCCGCAGCATCCTTACCGGACACCGAAGCCGCACCGGCTGCCGAGGCGGATCCCGAAACCGGGCCCGAGCCCGCACCGGAGACCGTGTCGCCGGTCGGCGTGGGCGTTCCCGGCTCCGTCCGGCGGCCTCGGGCAGCCTGGCGGGCCCGAGCCATGGAGGCCGTCCGGTCCTGGGCCGGACGATCACCCGTTCGGCCGACCTCGGCTTCCCGGCGCTGATCACCACGCGCGGTCTGCCCGGCCTGCTCGGCCGGCCCGGATCCCTCGGCTCGCCCGGTCTCCGCGTCAGGCGTCGGGTTCGCCGGCTTCGGCGTCGCCCCGGACCCTGCCCGCTCGCCCCCGGGGTCACCGGGCCCTTCAGCCTGCAGCGGCTCTGTCGGCGGCACGCCTTCGGTCGGCTGCTGCGGCTGCGGCTCGTCGCTCATGTCGTGCACGGACTCCTGTTTTTCGCGTCGTACGTTCCCGTACGTCTCGTACGCTTCTGCGCCCCCAGGTTGAAGACTCTCGCACCTGGCGTTCCGTTCCCGGATTCCGGCACGCTTCGGCCACAAAATGCGTGGCCGGCGACCGGGCCTCCGGACTAGGCTCCTGCGCTTCGGTGTCGAGCGGTCCCGGGAGGTGGACTGGCGTGGGCACGGGACGGTTGTACATGGCCGTCGCGGCGGGGGGATTCAGACGGTACGCGACGTATCGGGCCGCCACTGCGGCAGGGGTGTTCACGAACACGGTCTTCGGGCTGATCCTCGTGTACACGTATCGCGCGCTCTGGGACGAGCGACCGCATCTGGGCGGCTGGGACCAGTCACAGGTCGTGACCTATGTGTGGGTGGGCCAGGCGTTCCTGTCGACGCTCGCGATCGGCGGCGGAGGCGTCGAGAACGAACTGATGGAACGCATCCGTACGGGGGACGTGGCGATCGACCTGTACCGGCCCGCCGACCTGCAGCTGTGGTGGCTCGCCACCGATCTCGGCCGGGCCTTCTTCCAGCTGCTGGGCCGGGGAGTGGTCCCCTTTGCCTTCGGCGCCCTGTGCTTCCCTGTGTACCTGCCGACGGACGTGGGCACCTGGATCGCCTTCTTCGTCGCCGTGCTGCTGGCGATGCTCGTCGGGTTCGGGATCCGGTACCTGATCGCGCTGAGCGCGTTCTGGCTCCTGGACGGCATGGGTGTGACGCAGATGGCATGGCTCGCCGGCTACTTCTGCTCGGGCATGCTGCTGCCGCTGAACGTCTTCCCGGGGGCGCTCGGCGAGGTCGTACGGGCTCTGCCGTGGTCCTCGCTGCTCCAGGCGCCGAGCCAGATCCTGCTCGGGCACGCGGATCCGCTGGGCACATACGCGTTCCAGGGGGCGTGGGCGGTGGCGCTGCTCGGCGCCGGACGGCTGGTGCAGTCGGCGGCGACGCGCAGGGTGGTGGTCCAGGGTGGGTGACATGGGTGAGGTGAGTCACCTCGACCGCGGCCGGGTGCGGGAGGGGCTGCGGGCCTATCTGATGATCGCCGGGATGTGGGTGCGGTCCACGATGACGTACCGCGCCTCGTTCGTGATGACCACGTTCGGCAGCTTCGCGACGACGTTCTTCGACTTCGTCGGGATCATGCTGATGTTTTCGCGGGTGCACGCCCTGGGCGGCTGGTCGCTGCCCGAGGTGGCCTTTCTCTACGGCCTGTCCGGTACGGCCTTCGGGCTGGCCGACCTGGTGATCGGGTCGATGGAGCGGCTGGGGCGGCGGGTGCGGGACGGCACGCTGGACACGCTGCTGGTGCGTCCGGCGCCGGTGCTGGCGCAGGTGGCGGCCGACCAGTTCGCGCTGCGCCGGCTGGGCCGGGTGGTGCAGGGCGCGCTGGTGCTGGGCTGGTCGCTGACCCGGGTCGACGTCGACTGGACGCCGCTGAAGCTGCTGCTGATGCCGGTGATGGTGGTGAGCGGCTGCGGGATCTTCTGCGCGGTGTTCGTGGCGGGTGCGGCCTTCCAGTTCCTGGCGCAGGACGCCTCGGAGGTGCAGAACGCCTTCACCTACGGCGGGACGACGCTGCTGCAGTATCCGCCGACGGTGTTCGCGAAGGAGCTGGTGCGCGGGGTGACCTTCGTGCTGCCGCTGGCCTTCGTCAACTGGCTGCCCGCGACCTATGTGCTGGGGCGGCCGTATCCGCTGGGGCTGCCCGGGTGGGTGGCGTTCACTCCGCCGCTGGTGGCGGTGGGGTGCTGTGCGCTGGCGGGGCTGGCCTGGCGGACGGGACTTCGTTCGTACCGGAGCACAGGGAGCTGACAGATGACAGAACGCGCATTCACCGAGGGCTTCGCTGAGGGCTTCGCCGGGAACGTCACCGAGGGCTTCATCGCGCTGGAGAACGTGGAGAAGGTCTTCGACGTGCGCAAGAAGACCGGGGTCCTCAAACGGGAGCGGCGCGAGGTACGGGCGGTGGACTCGCTCTCGTTCACCGTGGCGCGCGGGGAGATGGTCGGCTACATCGGGCCGAACGGCGCCGGGAAGTCGACCACGATCAAGATGCTGACCGGCATCCTGACGCCGAGCGCGGGGCGGCTGCGGGTGGCCGGCATCGACCCGTCGCGGGAGCGGCGGCGCCTCGCGCACCGGATCGGGGTGGTGTTCGGTCAGCGTACGACCCTGTGGTGGGACCTGCCGCTGCTCGACTCCTACCGGCTGGCGCACCGCATGTACCGGATCCCGGACGCCCGTTACCGCGAGAACCTGGACCGGTGTGTCGAACTCCTGGAGCTGGGCGCCCTGTTGGACGTGCCCGTACGGCAGCTCTCGCTCGGGCAGCGGATGCGCGGAGACATCGCGGCGGCCCTGCTGCACGACCCCGAGGTGCTGTACCTGGACGAGCCGACGATCGGCCTGGACGTCGTGTCGAAGGCCAAGGTGCGGGGTTTTCTGCGGGAGTTGAACGCCGAGCGGGGCACGACGGTCCTGCTGACCACGCACGACCTGCAGGACATCGAGCAGTTGTGCTCCCGGGTGATGGTGATCGACCACGGACGGCTGATGTACGACGGTCCGCTCACCGGGCTGCACGAGGCAGGCGAGAGCGAGCGGACGCTGGTGGTGGACCTGGAGCGGGAGCTGCCGCCGGTCGAGGTGCCGTCGGCGCGGGTGGTGCGGGTGGAGGGGCCGCGGCAGTGGCTGGCGTTCCCGGCGGGGCAGTCGGCGGCGCCGCTCGTCGCACGGCTCGCGGCGGAGTATCCGCTGGTGGACCTGTCGGTACGGGAGCCGGACATCGAGGCCGTCATCGCCAAGATGTACGCGGAGAAGGCCGTCTCGTAGGCTTCTGTCATGACCGACGACGCAGTCCCGGACCTCCGGGCGTCCGACGCCGACCGTGAGCGGGTCGCCGAGGTCCTCCGGGACGCTCTGGCCGAGGGCCGCCTCGACATGCACGAGTTCGAGGAGCGCCTGGACGCGGTGTACAAGGCGCGCACCTACGGCGAGCTGACGCCGCTCACCCGCGATCTGCCGACGGGCGGCACGGCGGCGCCCGCTACTCCGGTCTCGTTCACCAAGGCGCCTGTGGAGAGCGGGAGTTGGGCGTCCCGGATCGTCGGCGGCGAGGGGTCCTCGACCGGCGGGATCGCGATTCTGTCGGGGTTCGAGCGCAAGGGCCGCTGGACGGTGCCGAAGCGGTTCAACTGTTTCGCGTTCATGGGCGGCGGCGAGATCGACCTGCGTGAGGCCAACTTCGCGGACCACGAGGTCGAGATCAACTGCGTGGCGGTCATGGGCGGGGTCCAGGTGATCGTGCCGCCGGGGGTCGAGGTCGTCGTCCGGGGCATCGGCATCATGGGCGGCTTCGAGCACCCCCGGGACGACGGGCCGCCCGAGCCGGGCGCTCCGCGGGTGATCATCGGTGGGCTCGCCTTCTGGGGCGGGGTCGGCGTGGAGCGCAAGGTCACCCGAGCCGAGCAGAAGCGGCTGAAGGAACAGCGCAGGCAGGAGAGGGTGGAGCGCAGGGAAGCGCGGCACGAGGCGCTGCGCGAGCGGCGCGAGGAGCGGCGGGAGCTGTTCCGGGACCGGCGCGAGGAGCGGGAGCAGCGGCGGCGGGACCGGGAGTACTGAGCCTGGCGGGCGCTTCCGCGCCCTTACTTGGTGCAGACCTTGGTCAATTCGCCCGCCGCGTCCGTCACCGGGCTCACGTCCGGGGTCTTGTCGCCGTTCTTGATGGCCGTACGGACGTTCCCCACGGCCTTGTTCAGGTCGTCGACGGCCTTGTTGACGTCGGCGTTGTCGGTCTTGTCGCCGATCTTCCCCAGGTTCTTCTCGATGGAGTCGAGAGAGGCGTCGGCCTGGGTGGGATCGTTCGCGGCGTTCTCCACGGCCTGCTGCAGGTCGGTGACGCTGTCGGCGATGGAGTCGGCGGTGTGCACACAGTCCAGGGCCTTGTCGACGCTGTCGCAGCCGGTGGCGAGGCCGGCGGTGAGCGTCGCGGTCGCCACGACGACGGCGACGGCGGTGAGACGGCGTCGGCTGACGGCCATGGTGGTGTTCCCCTCCCCTGGGACGGCTGTCCGTAGCTAGGACGCCGGGGAGGGCGCGCGGGTTGCCCGCGCGCACCCTTCCTGTTGGCCTGCCCTTTACTTTCTTTGTGCCCGTTACTTTCCGAGCGCGGCGTCCAGCGTGGCGCGCTGGATCGCGGCCAGGTCGGCGCAGCCGGCGACGGCGAGGTCGAGCAGGGAGTTCAGCTCCTCGCGGGCGAACGGCTCGGCCTCGGCGGTGCCCTGGACCTCGACGAAGCGGCCGTCGCCGGTGCAGACGACGTTCATGTCGGTCTCGGCGCGCACGTCTTCCTCGTAGCAGAGGTCGAGGAGCGGGACACCACCGACGATGCCGACGGAGACGGCGGAGACGGTGCCGGTGAGCGGCTGCCGGCCGGCCTTGATCAGCTTCTTGCCCTGGGCCCAGGCGACGGCGTCGGCGAGGGCGACGTACGCGCCGGTGATGGCGGCGGTACGGGTGCCACCGTCGGCCTGGAGGACGTCGCAGTCGAGGACGATGGTGTTCTCGCCGAGCGCCTTGTAGTCGATGACGGCGCGCAGCGAGCGGCCGATGAGGCGGGAGATCTCGTGCGTACGGCCGCCGATCTTGCCCTTGACGGACTCGCGGTCGCCGCGGGTGTTGGTGGCGCGGGGCAGCATGGCGTACTCCGCGGTGACCCAGCCCTCGCCGCTGCCCTTGCGCCAGCGCGGGACGCCTTCGGTCACGGAGGCGGTGCAGAACACCTTGGTGTCGCCGAAGGAGACGAGGACGGAGCCCTCGGCGTGCTTGCTCCATCCGCGTTCGATGGTGACCGGGCGGAGTTGTTCGGGAGTACGGCCGTCGATGCGAGACATGGCATGGAGCCTAGTCGTACATATGGAAGGGGCTCGTCCCGTACAGGGAAGAGCCCCTCCAAGGTGAACCCGTCAGCTCACATCATGTCTTCGATCTCCGCGGCGATCGGGTCTGCGTCGGTGCCGATGACGACCTGGATGGCGGTGCCCATCTTGACGACGCCGTGGGCGCCGGCGGCCTTCAGGGCGGCCTCGTCGACCAGCGAGGCGTCGGACACCTCGGTGCGCAGGCGGGTGATGCAGCCCTCGATCTCCTCGATGTTGTCCAGCCCGCCGAGCGCGGCGACGATCTTCTCAGCCTTGGTGGCCATGTTCCTTCTCCCTGATCCGAACCGCTTAGTCGCAGTAACCCACAGTTGGCCCATCTTCGCGAGCGGTCTTGCCGTACGTGCCGAATGATGGCGATCACAACAGCGGAACCGTCCGCCAACTGGTCTACACCACCGTGGGGACGGTCGCCAAACCGCATCCGACGAACCGCGTTCGAGCCGAGTGGCCGGAGGTCGCCCATGAGCGCCGAGAGCACACCCGCCGGCGGCACGGTCAGCCCGGCGCGGGAACGCTGGCACCGCCTGTTCCAGGGCCTGCAGAAGATGGGCCGCAGTCTGCAGCTGCCGATCGCGGTGCTGCCGGCGGCGGGCATCCTGAACCGCCTGGGCCAGCCGGACGTGTTCGGCAAGGACGGGCTGGGCTGGACCAACGTCTCCAAGGTGATGATGGGCGCGGGCGGCGCCCTGCTCGACGGCTCACTCGGCCTTCCACTGCTGTTCTGCGTGGGCGTGGCGATCGGCATGGCGAAGAAGGCGGACGGCTCGACGGCGCTCGCGGCGGTGGCCGGCTTCCTCGTCTACTACGGCGTGCTGCACCAGTTCCCCGAGTCCTGCCCCGGCGGCGCGAAGGCGATCCCGCAGGTCGGCTGCCAGGTGAGCAGCGGCGCGGGCGTGGGCTCCGTGGCGCCCTTCACCTTCCAGAACCCGGGCGTCTTCGGCGGCATCGTCATCGGTCTACTGGCCGCCTTCTTCTGGGCCCGCTTCCACCGCACCAGACTGGTGGACTGGCTCGGCTTCTTCAACGGGCGGCGTCTGGTGCCGATCATCATGGCGTTCGTCGCCATCGTCTTCGCGGCGCTGTGCCTGTGGATCTGGCCGCCGATCGGCAGCGGTCTGGAGAGCTTCAGCCACTGGCTGCGGGACGCGGGCGCCTGGGGCGCGGGCGTCTTCGGGGTGGCGAACCGCGCACTGCTGGTGGTCGGCCTGCACCAGTTCCTGAACGTGCCCATCTGGTTCCAGTTCGGCAGCTACACCAAGCCGGACGGCACGGTGGTGCACGGCGACATCAACATGTTCCTGGCGGGCGACCCGCACGCGGGCCAGTTCACCTCGGGCTTCTTCCCGATCATGATGTTCGCGCTGCCGGCGGCCGCGCTGGCGATCACCCACTGCGCCAAGCCGCACCGCCGCAAGGAGGTCGGCGGCCTGATGCTGTCGGTGGCGCTGACGTCGTTCGTGACGGGCATCACCGAACCGATCGAGTACTCCTTCCTCTTCATCGCGCCCGTGCTCTACGCCTTCCACGCCGTGCTCACCGGTGTCTCGATGGCGGTCACCTGGGGGCTCGGAGTGCACGACGGCTTCAGCTTCTCGGCCGGTCTGATCGACTACGTGATCAACTGGAACCTTGCGACGAAGCCCTGGGCGATCATCCCGATCGGCCTGTGCTTCGCGGCGGCCTATTACGCCGTCTTCCGGTTCGCCATCACGAAGTTCGACCTGAAGACGCCGGGCCGCGAACCGGAGGACGAGGTCGAGGACATCACCAAGGCGTGACCTCGCCGAGGCGACCTCAGCAGGCCGCACACCGGGGGCCGTTCGCCCCTTTAGCACATCGGCACGCCGCGTAGCGTATCGGTAGCGGATTTCGTGGTTCCTTATCCCGCCTTCATCGTGCTACAACAGGTCTACACCACTGAGTGGTGTAGACCACCACCGATGGAGGAACCATCCCATGAGCACCGCCACCGCCACGGCGGCTCCCGCGAAGAAGCGGGGATCCGGCCTGTTCCAGGGCCTGCAGAAGGTCGGCCGCAGCCTGCAGCTCCCGATCGCCGTACTGCCGGCGGCGGGCATTCTGCTGCGTCTCGGCCAGGACGACGTGTTCGGCAAGGACGGCCTCGGCTGGAACAAGGTCGCGGCCGTGTTCGCCACGGCCGGCGACGCCGTGTTCAGCAATCTGCCGCTGCTGTTCTGCGTGGGCATCGCCATCGGCTTCGCCAAGAAGGCCGACGGCTCCACGGCGCTGGCGGCGCTGGTCGGCTTCCTGGTGTACAAGAACGTGCTGACCGCGTTCCCGATCACCGAGGCCAAGATAACCAAGGGCGCGGACATCCCCGCGACCTACAACGACCCCAAGGTGCTCGGCGGCATCGTCATGGGCCTCATCGCCGCCGTCGTCTGGCAGCGCTTCCACCGCACCAAGCTGCCCGACTGGCTGGGCTTCTTCAACGGCCGCCGGCTGGTGCCCATCCTGATGGCCTTCATCGGCACCGGCATCGGTGTGGTCTTCGGTCTGATCTGGGAGCCCATCGGCAACGTCATCACCGACTTCGGCAAGTGGATGACCGGCCTCGGCGCGCTCGGCGCGGGCCTCTTCGGTCTCATCAACCGCGGTCTGCTGCCCATCGGCATGCACCAGTTCGTCAACACGGTGGCCTGGCAGGAGATCGGCAACTACAAGGACTCCGCCGGTGCCGTGTGGCACGGTGACCTGCCCCGCTTCTTCCACGGCGACCCGACCGCCGGCCAGTTCATGACGGGCTTCTTCCCGATCATGATGTTCGCCCTCCCGGCCGCCGCGCTGGCGATCACCCACTGCGCCCGCCCGGAGCGCCGCAAGGCCGTCGGCGGCATGATGCTGTCCCTCGCCCTGACCTCGTTCGTCACCGGTATCACCGAGCCGATCGAGTTCGCGTTCATGTTCATCGCCCCGCTGCTGTACGCGATCCACGCCGTCCTCACCGCGGTGTCGATGGCGGTGACCTGGTCGCTGGGCGTGCACCACGGCTTCAGCTTCTCGGCCGGTGCGATCGACTACTTCCTCAACTGGGGCCTGGCCACCAAGCCCTGGATGATCATCCCCATCGGCCTGTTCTTCGCGGTGATCTACTACGTGGTCTTCCGCTTCGCGATCATCAGGTTCAACCTCCCGACCCCGGGCCGCGAGCCCGAGGAGGAGGTCGAGGACCTGACGAAGGCGTGACGGCCACGGCCATGGCATGACGAAGGCCCCGGAACCTCACTGGTTCCGGGGCCTTTCCGATCCGTGTGCGCGCAATCTAGACCTCGTACGTCACCCGTGGCGCTGCCAACTCCACCGGGCCCGTGAACACCTCGCGTGCGTCGCGGAGGTTGACCTGGGGGTCGGTCCACGGCGGGATGTGGGTGAGGACCAGGCGGCGGGCACCGGCGCGGGTCGCCGTCTCGCCCGCCTCGCGGCCGTTGAGATGCAGGTCCGGGATGTTCTCCTTGCCGTGCGTGAACGCGGCCTCGCACAGGAACAGGTCGGTGTCCCGGGCCAGCCCGTCCAGCGCGTCGGTGACACCCGTGTCGCCGGAGTACGTCAGCGACCGCCCGCCGTGCTCGATCCGGATGGCGTACGCCTCCACGGGATGGCGGACCCGCTCGGTGTGCACCGTGAACGGGCCCATCTCGAACGTGGACGGCTTGACGGTGTGGAAGTCGAAGACCTCGCTCATGGAGGAGGCGGAGGGGGTGTCGGCGTAGGCCGTGGTGAGGCGGTGTTCGGTGCCCTCGGGGCCGTACACCGGGAGGGGGTCGCAGCGGCCGCCGTCGTGACGGTAGAAACGCGCGACGAAGTACGCGAGCATGTCGATGCAGTGATCGGCGTGCAGATGGCTCAGGAAGATCGCGTCGAGGTCGTAGAGACCGCAGTGGCGCTGCAGCTCGCCCAGGGCGCCGTTGCCCATGTCGAGAAGCAGCCGGAAGCCGTCGGCCTCGACGAGGTAGCTCGAGCAGGCCGATTCCGCGGACGGGAACGACCCCGAGCAGCCGACGACGGTGAGCTTCATGAAGCAGAAACCTCCGTTGGCGGAAAGATCAGGCGGCAAAGATCAAAAGGGCAGGAAACGGGGGTCGTGCGGTTTGTCGAGCGTAAGGCGCGAAAGCACGGGTCGCTCCTCCGCAAAGGGCCGTTGTGGGCGAACTCACCTGTGCTGTCACCGGTTCGGCTGGACCCGGGGCGCACAAGGTTCACCAGAGGGCGCGCGATCCTCGGCGCGCGCCGGTAACGTCGTCGTATGGACACGTCCTGGTGGCTGGCGCTCGCGGCGGTCGTACTGCTCGCGCTGGTCGCCACGCTCGTCGACGGCTGGGGGCGCGGTCGCCGGCCCGCCGGACGGCGCCTGAGGCCGCTCGGCCGTGCGGGAACGCGCCCGGCGCAGGCCGCCCGGCCGGTCCCCGGGGACATCTGGTGGGCGGACGTCCCCCACGAGGACCGCGCCGAGGTCAAGGACCGGCCGTGTCTGGTGCTGGCCGTGCGCGGGAACCGGGCCACGGTCGCGAAGATCACCAGCAAGTACCACGACGAGCGCGCCGGGGTGATCCCGCTCCCGCCCGGCGCGGTCGGTGACGCCCATGGCCGCCCGAGCTTCCTGGAGACGGACGAGCTGCGTGAGGTACCGGTGGGCGACTTCCGGCGCCGCGTCGGGGTGGTCGACCCGGTGCTGTGGGACCAGGTACGGCACCTGGCCGGCTGATCACTTCACGGTGACCGTGACCGTCCACTCCTGGATGCCCTTGCAGGAGACCTGACCCGGAGCCGTCGGCTGGGCACACAGCGGGCGGGAGGACGTCAGTTTCACGGTTCCGGCGGTCACGGCGTGGTACGCGGCGGTGGCGTCGCCCGGCTGGAGGACGAAGCCGGCGTTGATGCCCTTGAGCGCGCTGCCGCTCACCATGACCGGCTTCCAGGGGCGGGACTTGGTGCCGTCCAGGGTCAGGCGGACCTCGCCGCCCTTGGCCACACACACGGTACGGCCGCCGTCCGCGGCCTTCAGCTGCACGTCGGCGGCGCAGCCGCCCTTGGCCGGTGCGGAGGACGAGGGCGCCGACGGCGACACCTTGCCGCCGCCTGCGTTGTCCGAGCCGCTCTGCGAGCCGCATCCGGCGAGGAGCAGCGCTGCCGCCGCGAGGGCGAGGGATGTCGTGGTACGGCGCATGGGGTTCGCCTTTCTGCCGTGGCCGTGGGGGGGCCGGCCGCCTGATGCAGATGAGACGTAGCAGCACGACGAACGGATCCCGCACGCGGACCGTTTCCGCGTGCGGGATCACCGGGTGGTTCAGGTGGGACGGATCAGCTGGTCGTCAGGGCGGTGTCGTCCACGACGAAGCTGGTCTGCAGCGAGGAGTCCTCCACGCCGTTGAACTTCAGGGTGACCGTCTGGCCCGCCAGCGAGGACAGGTCGAAGGTCTTCTGCGCGTACCCGGAGCCCGCGTTGAGGTTCGAGTACGACGCGAGGGTCGTCGAACCGGCGGTCACCGTCAGCTTGTCGTACGCGGTGCTGCCGGTCTCCGCGGTGTCGATGTGCAGGTAGAAGCTGAGCGTGGCCTTGCAGCCGGCCGGGATCGTCACCGACTGGGACAGCGTGTCGGTGTGCGAGGAGCCGTACCCGTCGAGCCAGGCGTAGTACGAACCGCCGTGCGCCGCCTCACCGGTGTCGTTGGTGATCACGCCGCTGGTCGCGGTCCAGCCGGTGCTGCCCGACTCGAAGCCGGGGTTGGCCAGCAGCTGGGACGAGGTGCAGCCGCCACCGCCGGAGCCGACGGTCCAGGTGAAGGAGGCCGAGCCGGAGGCCCCGGTGGAGTCCTTCGCGGTGACCGTGACCTGGTAGGTGCCCGCGGTGGAGGCGGTACCGGAGATCAGGCCGGTGGAGCTGTTGATGGACAGCCCGGTCGGCAGGCCGGAGGCGCTGTAGGTGAGGGCCGCGCCCCCGCTGTCGGTGGCTTTGATCTGCAGGCTGACCGAGCCGCCCGCGGTGGTGGACTGGCTGCCGGGGTTGGTGACGGTCACCGTGTTGCCGCTGCTGGAGCCGGCGGTGAAGGCGGCGGTGCCGTTCGGGGTGCCCCAGCCGGTCGGGCCGTCGTAGCCGGTGCCCGCGGTGCAGAAGTACGACGGGGAGCAGCTGCCGTTGCTGCCGCTGGTGACGTCGTACAGGTTGCCCGTGTGCTGGTACGGGTACTTCGCCGGATAGTCGCCGGCGCCCGGGGTGCCCGCGAGGGCGTAGACCGAGGCCATGATCGGCGAGGAGGCGCTGGTGCCGCCGTAGACCGCCCAGCCGGAGCCGCCGTAGGTGTCGTAGACCGCGACGCCGGTGGCCGGGTCGGCGACCGCGGAGACGTCGGCCTCCATACGCTTGGAGCAGCCGCTGTCGGTCTGCCAGCTCGGCTTCGGGTCGTAGGCCGAGCAGCCGGAGCCGGTGCCCTCGGTCGAGGAGGTGTTCCACACCGACTCGCTCCAGCCACGGGAGTTGGAGGCGGTGGTGAGCGCGGTGCCGCCGACGGCGGTCACGTACTGGGAGGTCGCCGGGTACTCGGCGCCGTAGGCGGAGTCACCGGAGGAGACGGTGATCGCGACGCCCGGGTGCTTGAAGTACTGGGTGTCCTCGCTGGTCTGGGCGGAGGACTCGGAGCCGCCCCAGCTGTTGGAGACGAACTTGGCGCCGAGCGCGACGGCCTCGTTCTCGGCGGTGCCGAGGTCGGAGTCGGTGGCGGAGTTGGCCTCGACCAGGATGATGTTGCAGTTCGGGCAGACCGCGCTGACCATGTCGATGTCGAGCATCTCTTCACCGGCCCAGCCGGTGTCGTTGGTCGGCAGCGACGTGGTGGAGCCGGTCTGGCTGACCTGCTTGAAGCAGCCGTTGGCCTTGGTGCAGGCGGACAGGCCGTAGGTGGAGCGGTAAGTGCCCAGGTCCGACTCGGCGTTGGGGTCGTTGTAGGCGTCGACGATGGCGACGGTCATGCCGGAACCGCCCGTGGTGGGCAGGTTGTAGGCGCTGTGCAGGTTGGCCGGGGAGAGGCCGGAGGGCGCCGCGGCGGCGAGCGCCGAGGCGAGGCGCTGCCTGATGTCGGTGCGGCGCTGGGCGAAGCAGGACGCGTGCCCCGGCTCGGCGGTGGCGCACAGGTGCGTCGTGGGCACCTTCTGGCCGGCCTTGCCGGTGGAGTGGTAGGTCTGCCGCTCGGGTGCGGTCAGCGCTTTGTCGTTCTGCGTGACCTTGGTGCCGTGCGGGTGGGCCGCGGCGGTCTGGGCGCCGGCCGTCGGTGCCGCGACGAGCCCGGCGACGGTGAGGGTGAGAGCGGGGAAGGAGACGGCGAGGAGTCTTCGCAGGCTCCGTCTCCGCTTGCTCAGGCGTGACTCACGCATGGGGTACTGCCTCCGGTTGACGTGGGGATGCGCACTGGATTGGCAGGCCCGTGACGCGCGTAGCGGCGGTGGGACCGCGCAGTCATGAGCATGACACTCGCAGACACCTGTCATGGCGCTGGGTGAGCGTTACATGACAGGGTGCGGGGAGGAACGTAGCTCCGGCTCCGGCACCACCGGCAGTACCGGGTGCTTTTCTTTGCCTCGCCATAGGAATGGCTTAGCCCCCTCATAAGAGGGGGCTGGTGACCGCTTGATGCGCGTTAATGCGGTGTTACGCCCAGAGCTGGCCCTGCAGCGTCTCGATGGCCTCCTCGGTGGTGGCCGCCGTGTAGACGCCGGTGGACAGGTACTTCCAGCCGCCGTCGGCCACGATGAAGACGATGTCGGCGCTCTCCCCCGCCTTGACCGCCTTCCTGCCCACGCCGATCGCCGCGTGCAGGGCCGCGCCGGTCGAGACGCCCGCGAAGATGCCCTCCTGCTGCAGGAGTTCACGGGTGCGGGTGACCGCGTCGGCCGAGCCGACGGAGAAGCGGGAGGTCAGCACGGAGGCGTCGTACAGCTCCGGTACGAAGCCCTCGTCGAGGTTCCTGAGGCCGTACACCAGGTCGTCGTAGCGCGGCTCGGCGGCGACGATCTGGATCCCCGGCCGGTGCTCGCGCAGATAGCGGCCGACGCCCATCAGGGTGCCGGTGGTGCCGAGGCCCGCCACGAAGTGGGTGATGGAGGGCAGGTCGGCGAGGATCTCGGGGCCGGTGGTGGCGTAGTGGGCGCCCGCGTTGTCCGGGTTGCCGTACTGGTAGAGCATCACCCAGTCGGGGTGCTCGGCGGCCAGCTCCTTGGCCACGCGTACGGCGGTGTTGGAGCCGCCCGCGGCCGGCGAGGAGATGATCTCGGCGCCCCACATGCCGAGCAGGTCCCGGCGCTCCTGCGAGGTGTTCTCCGGCATCACGCACACCATGCGGTAGCCCTTGAGCTTGGCCGCCATGGCGAGGGAGATACCAGTGTTGCCGGAGGTGGGCTCCAGGATCGTGCAGCCCGGGGTGAGCCGGCCGTCCTTCTCCGCCTGCTCGATCATGTGCAGCGCGGGGCGGTCCTTGACCGAGCCGGTGGGGTTGCGGTCCTCCAGCTTGGCCCAGATCCGGACGTCGGCGGCCGGCGAGAGCCGCGGCAGGCGCACCAGCGGGGTGTTGCCCACCGCGGCCAGCGGGGAGTCGTAGCGCATCGCTGCTCAGCGACCGATCAGCGCATGCCGCCGGCGACGGCCGGCAGGATCGTCACGGTGTCGCCGTCGGACAGCTTGGTCTCGATGTGGTTGATGAAACGGACGTCCTCGTCGTTCAGGTACACGTTGACGAAGCGGCGCAGCTTGCCGTCGTCCACGATGCGGGCCTGGATGCCCGTGTGCCGGGTCTCAAGGTCGGCGAACAGCTCGGCGAGGGTGTCACCGCTGCCCTCCACCGCCTTCTGACCGTCGGTGTACTGGCGGAGGATGGTCGGGATGCGGACCTCGATGGCCATGGCTCAGGGCTCCTGTCGGAAGGTGTCGTCGGTTCGGGCGTGCGGCGGCCCGCCGCGGCACACGGGCCGAACGGCGGCAGGGGGAATCAACAGATGGCGCTGTTCAGCCTGCACAGGTCGACGTGCAGCCGCGCCACGAGCAGCGTGCCCGGCGCCTTCTCGCTCACGTCGTACAGAACCATGGGCTCATCGTAACGATTCCCGGTCCGGCAATCGGAGTGTGATCTCGCATGCTGGATGAAATCCGTCCGGATCGCGGGATCAGTAGGCCTCCACGACCTTGACCTCCTCCTCGGTGACCTCCCCGTCCACGATCCGGAACGAGCGGAACTGGAACTCGCCGAGGCCGTCGGTGTCGGCGGTGGACACGAGGACGTAGTGGGCGCCAGGCTCGTTGGCGTAGGAGATGTCGGTGCGGGAGGGGTGGGCCTCGGTCGCGGTGTGGGAGTGGTAGATGATCACCGGCTCCTCGTCGCGGTCGTCCAGCTCGCGGTAGAGCTTGAGCAGGTCGCCCGAGTCGAACTCGTAGAAGGTGGGCGACATCGCCGCGTTCAGCATGGGGATGAAGCGCTCGGGGCGGTCCGAACCCGCCGGGCCCGCGATGACGCCGCACGCCTCGTCCGGGTGGTCCTTGCGTGCGTGGGCGACGATCTGGTCGTACAGGGCCTGGGTGATGGTCAGCATGACGGTCAGGATAAGCAGAGGGCCGCCCCGTACCGAGGTGTGGTACGGGACGGCCCATATGCTGGACGTCCTGAGCGGCGGCCGGCGAGGGTGCCACGAGTACCCTCGCGGCCGGACGTCCTTTCCGTTGGTCTTACGGTGCTCAGCGTTTGCGGAAGGCCGCGGCCTCCGGGTTGCGGCGCCGGAGCGCCCAGTAGGAGACGCCGAGGATCGCGCCCCACAGCGGAGCACAGTACAGCGAGACCCGGGCGTCCTTGTCGATACCCATGAGCACGATCACCATGAAGATGAATGCCAGCGCGAAGATGCTCGTGTACGGCGCTCCCGGCGCGCGGAACTCGCTCTGCGGCAGCTCTCCGCGGTTCGCCTTCGCCCGGTAGCGGATCTGGCAGATCAGGATGACGATCCAGGCCCACATGCCGGAGATGGTCGCGAAGGACACCACGTAGTCGAAGGCCTTGCCCGGCCACTGGTAGTTGATCCAGACGCCGACGAGCATCAGCGCGGCGGAGAACGTGGTGCCGGCCAGCGGGGTGCCGCTGCGCGTCAGATTGGTGAAGAACTTCGGGCCCTGGCCGTTGAGCGCCAGGTCACGCAGCATGCGGCCGGTGGAGTACATGCCGGAGTTGCAGGAGGACAGCGCGGCCGTGAGGACGACGAAGTTCACGATGCCGGCGCCGACGGACAGGCCCATCTTCTGGAAGGCGGCCACGAAGGGGCTCACACCGGGGTGGAACTCGGTCCACGGCACGACCGACAGGATCATGATCAGCGCGCCGACGTAGAAGACGGCGATGCGCCACGGCACGGTGTTGATCGCCTTCGGCAGCACCTTCTCGGGGTCCTTGGACTCGCCCGCGGTGACACCGACCAGCTCGACGGCGAGGAAGGCGAACATGACCATCTGCAGGGTCATCAGCGTGCTGCCGATGCCGTGCGGGAAGAAGCCGCCGTCGTTCCACAGATGGCTGACCGAGGCGGTCTTGCCCGCGTCCGAGAAGCCGATGGTCAGGATGCCGGCGCAGATCAGGATCATGCCGATGATCGCGGTGACCTTGACCATGGAGAACCAGAACTCCAGCTCACCGAAGAGCTTGACGGAGATCAGGTTGGCGCCGTACAGCACGATCGTGAAGATCAGTGCCGAGACCCATTGCGGGATGTCGAACCAGTACGTCATGTAGGCCGCCGCGGCCGTGACCTCGGTGATGCCGGTGACCACCCAGAACAGCCAGTACGTCCAGCCGGTGACGAAGCCCGCGAAGGGGCCGATGAACTCGCGCGCGTACTCGGAGAACGAACCCGACACCGGGCGGTACATCAGCAGCTCGCCGAGCGCCCGCATGATCAGGAAGATCACGAGGCCCGCGACCGCATACGCCAGGATCAGGCTGGGGCCGGCCTTGGAAATGCCCTTGCCCGCGCCGAGAAACAGGCCGGTGCCGATGGCACCGCCGATGGCGATCATCTGGATCTGCCGGGACCCGAGCCCGCGGTGATACCCCTCGCCACCCTCGCTGTCCGCGGCCCGCGCGGCCTCATTGCCGTCGCGAAGCTGGTCGACCTGCGATGAGGTCATGTGTGGTGCGCCCTTTCTCCATGCCGACCCGGGCCTTTCGTCGGCCTCGGATCGGGTTTCGATCCCCCCGGATGATGGAGTTGAGCGGGCCTCTTCGGGTCCGCTCGTGCCTGGCCGACGGTCGTCGGCTCGGTGGCGCACCCGGCCGGACATAGGTGGTGTCGGCCAGGCGATCGTGAAGATTTATCACGGCCGCAATATTGATCACGGGGGCGGGTTGTGGCGCATCACACAGGGAAAAGCGGACAAATGACCCCCGATCGCGGCAAACCAGGCCGCAACGGTGACGGGATCGTTATCCGGATCTGAGCGTCCGCTGAGCGAACACTCGTACACCACACATGCCGCAGTTACGACATCAGCGTGCCGACCAGGGTCTCCTGGAGCCCGCCCAGCCACAGATAGGCCATCACCATCGGCTTGCGCGGGTCCTCGTCGGGGAGCCGGTAGAGCAGATCGGTGTCGTCCTCGTCGGTGATCTCCAGCCGGGTGCCGATCGCGAGCCGCAGGTCGTTGAGGGCGCTGAGCCATCGCCGGGACTCGTCCGGGGCCAGCTTCAGCACCGCCCCGCCCTCGTCCACCGGGGACAGCGCGTCCAGGGCGCGGATCACCGCGAGCGCGTTCTCGCGCTTGCCTGCCCTGAGGTCGTTCTCGGTGTAGCGGCGGAACTCGGCGGAGTGGGCCCGCCGCTCCTCGGCATCGGCGGGCGAGTCCGGGGCCTTCTCCGGGTCGCTGTAGGCGTCCGGGAAGAGCCGGTGCAGCACCGGGTCGGCGGGCGGCTCGCTCGGGCCCTCCGCGAAAAGCTCGGCGAGCGGGTCCGCCGGGGAGTCGGCGCCGGGGCCGGGACCGATCAGCTCCAGGAGCTGGACGGCCAGCGACCGGATGATGGAGATCTCGACGTCGTCGAGCGCGACGGCCGCGCCGCCGCCGGGAAGCGGTTCGAAATGTCCGGGCATGTAAATGGGTTCGCTACTTCCGGTCCTGCTGCAGGGTGGCCCACAGACCGTAGCCGTGCATCGCCTGCACGTCGCGCTCCATCTCCTCGCGGGTCCCGCTGGAGACGACCGCCCGGCCCTTGTGGTGGACATCGAGCATGAGCTTGGTGGCCTTGTCCTTGGAGTAGCCGAAGTACGTCTGGAAGACGTACGTCACATAGCTCATGAGGTTGACCGGGTCGTTGTGCACGATCGTGACCCAGGGGACGTCGGGCTCGGGTACGGCGAAGACCTCCTCCGCCGACTCGGTGCGTTCGATCTCTACGGGCGCGGGTGACGTCACGGTGCCCATGCTGCCACGCTCGGCGAAAATCGTCACACCGACGAAAAGGGAGTACGATCCCCAGTCATGAACACAGCGGACCTTGGGCTGCCGGTGGATGTTCCCTCGACGGCGCTCTTCACGGACCAGTACGAGCTGACGATGCTGCAGGCCGCGCTGAAGGCCGGTACGGCCGAACGGCGGAGCGTGTTCGAGGTCTTCACCCGGCGGCTGCCGAACGGGCGCCGTTACGGTGTGGTCGCCGGCACCGGGCGTGTCCTGGACGCGGTGGAGAACTTCCGCTTCGACGCGGGCGTCCTCGGCTTCCTGCGCGAGCGGAAGATCGTCGACGAGGAGACCCTGACGTGGCTCGCCGGCTACCGCTTCAGCGGGGACATCTGGGGCTACCCCGAGGGCGAGGTCTACTTCCCCGGCTCGCCGATCATGCGGGTCGAGGGCACCTTCGCCGAGTGCGTGCTGCTGGAGACGGTCATCCTCTCCATCCTCAACCACGACTCCGCGATCGCCGCGGCCGCCTCCCGCATGGCCTCGGCCGCCGGGGACCGGCCGCTGATCGAGATGGGTGCCCGCCGCACCCATGAGCTGGCGGCGGTGGCCGCGTCCCGGGCGGCGTACGTCGGCGGCTTCGCGACCACCTCGGACCTGGCGGCCGGCTTCCGCTACGGCATCCCGACCGTCGGTACCTCGGCCCACGCCTTCACCCTGCTGCACGACCGCGAGCGGGACGCCTTCCAGGCCCAGGTCGACACCCTCGGCCGGGGGACCACTCTGCTCGTGGACACCTACGACGTCGCCCAGGCCGTGCGTACGGCGGTGGAGGTGGCCGGCCCGGAACTGGGCGCGGTCCGCATCGACTCCGGCGACCTGCTGCTCGTGGCACACCGGGTGCGGCAGCAGCTGGACGAGCTGGGCGCCACGAACACGAAGATCGTCGTGACCTCCGACCTGGACGAATACGCGATCGCCTCCCTCGCCGCCGCCCCGGTGGACGCGTACGGCGTCGGCACCCAGCTGGTCACCGGCTCCGGGCACCCGACCTGCTCCATGGTCTACAAGCTGGTCGCCCGTGCCAAGTCCGGTGACGACGAGGCGCCGCTCGTGCCGGTCGCGAAGAAGTCCAGCGGCGGCAAGACCTCCCTCGGGGGCCGCAAGTGGGCGGCGCGCCGGCTGGACGCGGACGGGGTGGCGGAGGCCGAGGTCGTGGGCACCGGCCCGGTGCCGACGGAGCTGGCCGACCGCCAGCTGCTGGTCGAGCTGGTCAAGGGCGGTGACGTGATCACCCGTGAACCACTGGACGTCCCCCGGGACCGCCACATCGCCGCCCGGGCGAATCTCCCGCTCTCCGCTACACAGCTCTCCCGAGGGGAACCCGTGATTCCGACGGAGTACGCCACCGGGCACTCGGGTAGCTAGAGCGGGACCGACGTCCGCCCGCGCGCCCGCCCCCTCCCGCACGGGCCCGGAAGTCTCTAGGCTCAGTTACTTAACTCTTAGTCGAAGGACACCCATCATGCGCCGCGCCTTGATCGTCGTAGATGTGCAGAACGACTTCTGCGAGGGGGGCAGCCTTGCGGTGGCCGGGGGTGCGGACGTGGCCGCCGCGATCACGGAACTGATCGGCCAGGCGGCGGGCACCGGATACCGCCATGTGGTGGCCACCCGGGACCACCACATCGCCCCCGGCGGCCACTTCGCCGACGACCCCGACTTCGTCCACTCCTGGCCCGCGCACTGTGTCGCGGGCACGGAGGGCGTCGGCTTCCACCCGAACTTCGCCCCTGCCGTCGCCTCCGGCGCGATCGACGCCGTCTTCGACAAGGGCGCGTACTCGGCCGCCTACAGCGGCTTCGAGGGCAGCGACGAGAACGGCGTCCCGCTGGTCGACTGGCTCCGCGCCCGCCACATCGACGAGGTCGACGTGGCGGGCATAGCCACCGACCACTGCGTACGCGCCACCGCCCTGGACGCCGCGAGAGAGGGCTTCCGCACCCAGGTCCTGCTGGACCTCACGGCGGGGGTCGCCCCGGAGACGACGGAGCGGGCGCTGGAGGAAATGCGGGCAGCAGGAGTGGAGCTCACGGGCAAGCCGGTGGTCAGTGGTTAGCAGAAACCCTATTGCACCACCGCTGACCTGCGAAGAAGCGCCCGGATCGGGTGCCAGAGCTCAGTCACCATGACACCGTTGTCGGCCGGTGCCGTACGCCATATCAGCCCGTCCGGATGGTGCAGCACCGCCGTGACCTCGTCCGGCGTGGGGGGCGCGGCGTTCCCCCGGAGGTAGATCGCGCGCAACCCCAGGTTGCGGAGCCTGGTCAGGGCTCGGGCGCGGTTCTGGGCATGCACCAGTACCCGCACCGCGGCGGAGCCGTAGGGCAGATTCAGCGCCACCACGACCGTGCCGTTCGGCAGTCTGCAGAAGCCTCCAGCGGCCATGCGGTCACATCCCCGTTTTCGTCGGTGTCAATAAGCGGTCCACATGACGCACCTAAACACGAACGGCGGCAACCCGCCAAGAGGCTGCCGCCGATACGCGCCTGACCTGCGAAAATGTGGATTAGTTCACTGCTGGACCAACCTTGAGCAAGATCGTCGAACCATCCCCGGCCTCCTTGACGATCGCGATCTTGGTGTTGGTGTCAGTGACCTTCACGCCCCCGGTGGGATTCGCCGGGTCGTAGTAGGTGCTGGTGTGGTCGTTGAAGACCGGCACCCCCTTCGACGCCTTGATCACCGTCGCCACGTCCGCCTTGTGGAGCGTGATGCCGTCCGTGCCGTAGAGGCTGAACGGGGAGTCGTAGGCCTGCATGCGGTTGCGCAGCAGCGTGCCGTCGGACCACTTCAGCGCCTGCGGGTGGGAGTCGACCGGCAGGATCAGACCGGAACCGGGGTGGCCGTTGGTGCTGTTGGTGTTGTTGTCCGCCTGGGAGGTGTCCCACTTCCAGATCAACAGACCGTTCTGGTACGGGTAGTGCTCCACCCGGCCGGGCCGCTTGGCCGAACCGAAGTTGTACGGGCCGGTCTTGAGCGTCTTGTCGTAGGACACGTACTGCCGGTTCTCGGCAAGGTAGTACTGCTTGTAGTCCTTGGTGAAGGACGCACCGATGCGGGAGAAGCCGTTCGCGGTCCAACCGGCGTCCTGTGTCTCGGCGTTGTCCGAGAAGAGCGGCGCGCCGTCGGCGGTCACGGTGATCTCGTCGGCCGTGAAGCCGTTCTCGGCCACGCCGCTGTCGGTGGCGTACCGGAAGCGCAGGTCGATCTTCTTGCCCGCGTAGGCGTCGAGCGCGTACGACAGTTTCCTGTGCGTCTGCGAGAAGCCGGTCAGCGCCGGCTTGCCGCTGCCGTCCCGCCCGATGGCCTGGCCGTCCGCCGTGCCGTCCAGGGCGGTCCAGTTGGCGCCATCGTCGGTCGACACCTCGGTGTAGACATGGTCGTAGCCGTCCTCGGTGGCCCACCAGCCGTCCAGGTCGAGCTTCGCCGAGGACCTGCCGGTGAGGTCCACGGACCGGGTCAGCGTGTTCTTGAGGTCGTTGCCGCTGCCGCTCCACCACTGGGTCGCACCCTGGGCCGGCTCGGTGATGGCCGTGGTGACCGCCTTGTCCGGCAGGTTGACCAGGAGGGCCTGCTTGTCCCAGGTGTTGTACTCGGCGACGCCCAGTTTGTGCGTGGACTGCGTACCGGCCTTCGCGGTGTCGTAGTTCAGCCAGCCGAGCTGCAGCTTGTCCCAGGCGTTCATGTCGCCCGGCAGATCGCCGATGGACTCCTTGCCGGTGCCGAGCCAGGAGCCGGAGGACATCAGGGTCCAGAAACCAGTCGAGTTGTCGCCGCCTGCGGTGTCGTACTCGTCCGGCAGTCCGAGGTCATGGCCGTACTCGTGGGCGAAGACGCCGAGGCCGCCGTTCTCCGGCTGGATGGTGTAGTCGCCGACCCAGATGCCGGTGTCGCCGACCTGGGCGCCGCCGAGCTTGTTGTTCGCGGGGCCGGTGCTGCCCGAGTCGCTGCCGAAGGCGTACCAGCGGTGGGCCCAGATCGCGTCCTTGCCCTGCGCGCCGCCGCCCGCGGACTCGTCCTCACCGGCGTGCACGATCTGGAAGTGGTCGATGTAGCCGTCCGGCTCGTTGAAGTTGCCGTCGTGGTCGTAGTCGTAGCGGTCCCACTGGTCGTACTGGGCGAGGTCCTTCTTGACGTCGGCGTCCGTCCTGCCGGCCGCCTTCTGCTGCGCCACCCAGGCGTTCAGGCCGTCGCTGACCACGTTCCACACGCTGGGGCAGTTGGTCTGGCCGCAGGCGTTGTTGCCGTAACGGGCCTCGTTGTAGGGGACCTTGACCCAGTCCGTGACCTCGCCGTTCACCGAGTAGCGGCCCGAGGACTGCTTCTCGTAGTACTTCTTCAGCGACTGGGTCGCCTTGCCGGTGCCGAAGTAGAGGTCCTGGTAGTGCTTCTGGTCGTAGTCCTGCTGCCAGGCCGTGGAGTTGTCGTTCCCACGGTCCGGCGCGGCGATGGTGTTGTGCAGCGGGCCGGGAGTGCCGCCGTACCTGGGGTCGGTCCTGTCCCCGAACTCCACGAGGATCGTGAAGATCTTGTCGGTCTTCTCACGGCTCAGCTCGACGTACTTGCTCCTGCCCTTGCGGCTGCCCAGCGCCACGACCTTGGAGCCGTTCCGCTCCTGCGCCTTGGCCTTCCCCGATATGAGCTGGTTCAACGCCTCCCGGCGCTGGGCTTCCCGGGTCTTGCTGAGCGGGCCGTCGAGGTCGTGTGCCCGCTGCTTCACCGGCGCCGGGTCGTGCCGGTCGACCGCCGCGGGCCCGGCCTGGGTGCTCGCCTCCGCGACGGCGAAGGTGGCGAACGTGACGGAGGCCGCCGCGAGCGTCAGGCCGATCGCGGCCGCTCTGAACGTCCAGGATCTGCAGGTCACTTGAGTTCCTCCCCCGCGTCTGTTTGACGCGTTCAAGTGACGCAATTTGACTAGACGTTTAGAAGAAAAGACAGATCTTGACTTGCTCCGGCCAACTGGACTAGGTGGAGTCGACCGGTGCTTTACGGAGGACGTGCCCCCTGTGCGCCCCCCGTGCACCGGTACCGTGGGTTAGGTCACGCTTACCAGGCGGCTCGTTCGGGCATGCACGCGAAGAGAGTCGAATGGCACCCCCAATCACCCGAAGACTTCCGAGGACACGATTGCCATGCCTCGTCCGACTGCCGCACAGCTCGTTTACGGTTCGTGCACCGTGATCTTCTCGACGCTCGCCATGCTGCTGCTGTCCCAGACGAGTTCGGGCCTCGGGATCACCGTCATCGCTCTCGCGGCGCTGGCCCTCGGGCTGCTCGTGGCGATGACGGTGCCGCTGCCACAGGCCCCCGCGGCCCAGGCACCGGCCGGATCCGCCGAGTCCGCACCCAAGGAGCAGCCGGTGTCCACGGCACTCTGAGCGGCGTACACGTCGGCGGCGGGTCCGTGTAGGCCACGGACCCGCCGCCGTCGTCTGCGCCGCCGCTCAGCGAGTGCTGACCACCACCGTCTTGGCCGCCTTGTCGTGCAGGCCCTGTTTGTACGGCTTGTCGAAGTAGCTCCAACCGCCGCTGATCACCGTCCAGATGCAGGCACAGCAGAAGGCGAACGGCACCCAGAGCACCAGGGCGCGGATCAGGTTGGTCTGCACCGAGGGCGTGGCGCCGTTGTCCAGGTTCGCCACCCGCATGTTGAGCCACTGCTTGCCGAGGGTCTGGCCGTACTTGCTCATCATGAAGGTGTCGTACGCGATGTACAGCACGGCCACGATGACGGACTGGCCCACGGACTTGCCGACCTCGACGTGGTCACCGTTCACGTTGTACTCGCGCACGCCGAACGCCCAGGTGAGCAGCCAGACGACGATGCCGACGAGGATCATGTCCACGATCCGCGCGAGCGTGCGCTTGCCGCTGTCGGCGAGCGGGGGCATACCGGCCAGCGGGTCACCGGGGTAACCGCCGGGGCCCGGCCCGTAGGGGCCACCGCCGTACGGACCGCCCCCGTAGGGGGGAGGCTGGCCGCCGCCGTAGGGAGGTGGCTGCTGGCCGCCCGGCGGGGGCGGCTGGCCGCCGGGGGGCGGTTGCGGGCCCCCGCCGCCGGACGGTGGGGGCTGCTGGGCGCCGCCGTGCGGGGTGTCGTACGGCGAGCCCGACCCCTGGTCCGACGGGGGCCGCTTCCTGAACGGGTCGTCCTCGGGGGGCTGCTCTCCGGAGCCGGGGGGCGGTTCGCTGCTCATGGCCCGAGTGGACCGCGAACGCCCCGGCTCCGCATCCGACGGGCGGCCGTACGGAGTACCGGGTACGGCGTTCCAGTGGGCCGTTCCGCCGGCCGGTGCTCAGCCCGCGACGAAGGTGTGCGCCGCCTTGTCGTGCCAGCACTGGTGCCAGGGCCGGTCGAACAGGCACCACAGCACACCCACGATCCCGATGCCGAGCAGTCCGGGCACGCTGTAGACGAGCCAGCGGCGCAGTGCCAGGCCGAAGGCCGGGGGCTCGTGCGCCTCGATGTCCCGCACCTCCAGACCCAGCAGCTTCTTGCCGAGGGTGCGGCCCCATCTGGCGGTCGGCAGCGCCTCGTACACGACGCCGACGAGCAGCAGGACGGCGAGCACGATGCCGAGGCTGGTGGCGGTGGTGCCGTCGAGCAGCCAGACGGTGACCTCCCGGCCGGACAGCCTGGCCGCGTCGATCTTCTGCTGGACGTGGTCGACGGCCTTGGTGCCGAGGGGTACGGCGGCCACGGCCGTCACCGCGCCCACAACCAGGGTGTCGATCAGCCGGGCGGCGAGCCGCTTGCCGAGTCCGGCGGGGCGGGCGGCGGCCTGGCGACGCGCGGCCGCCTGGAACGGGTCCTCCACCACCGGCTTCCACGGCGCCACGGGCTGCTCGTCACCGCCGCCAGCCAGCTGGTGCACCTGCTGCGCCCAGGACGCCTGACCACCCCCGGGTCCACTGGTCACCGGGGTGCCAGGGGCGCCGCCCTGGGCCGGCACCGAGGGCGCCACGGCGGCGGGCGCGGCCTGGGCGGGCGGCACGGGCTGCGCGGCTCGCGGTGGCTGGGCTGCCTGCGGTGCCTGTGCGGCCTGCGGTGCCTGTGCGGCTGCGGCTCGCGCGGCGGCGGCCTTTCCCGCTCCGAAACCGGGGCCGCCGGACTGCGGGGACGGGATCGAGGGGGATGCGGCGGCGGGCGGGGTGGGCGCGCCGACGGGCCCCTGTGGTCCGAAGCCGCCGGGCGCACCGGGAGTACCAGGAGTACCAGGACCACCGGTGCCGCTGGGACTGTTGGGTCCACCGGCCGAAGGCCGCGTGCCATAACCCGGATCCGCCGCCCCCGCGCCCGGAGTACCGGCCCGGCCGCCCGGCGCCTGCGCACCCGGCCGGCCCTGGCCCGGTACCGGGCGGAACGTCATCGTGCCCTCGTCCTGTACGGCCGCGGGCCCCGGGACCGGGCGGCGGAAGATGAACGTGCCGCTGGGATCCCGGTCGTCGCCCTCCGCCGGCGGGACCGAGGCCGCGCCGTCGGTCTGCCCGGCCTGGCCGGGCAGCTGGGCCGAACCCTCCGCGGGCACCCTCGGGTCGACACCCCAGGCGGTACGCCCGCCGCCGTCACCGGCGCCGGCATGGGGGTGCTGCCCGGCGCCCTGGCCGTCGGCGGGCCAGGCGCCGGGCCGGTCCTGACCGCCGGGGCTCGGCTCCGGGTCCTCGTCGAAGAAGTGCGGGCCCGTCTCCTCCACCGCGGGGGTCGCGGGGCGGACCCCCGGCGGCGGGGCGAGCGGTTCGCCGTCCTTCGGCGCCGGCCGGCTGGTGCCGGGCACCCAGGAGGCGCCGTTCCAGTACCGGACGTAGCCGGGGATGGACGGGTCCGGGTAGTAGCCCTCGCGGGGCCTGTCGTCGCCTGGGGCCGGGGTTGGGGCGCTCATGTCCGTCGTCCCGTATCTGCTCGGGGGTGGGAATAGGGGTCTCCACATCTATCAGACCCGGGCAGTCCGCAGCGCCAGTCCCGCAGGACCCACTCCTTTCCGGGCAACCCCGTACCCCGCTCTCACAGGTCCGCGAAAGAAATTTCTCCGAACCCGCGTAATGGCCCAGCCCCTGCCCGCTCTCCCCTGGTGCGGGGCCGCTCCGAGCGGCCCCGGCCAGCGCAGACCAGGAAAGGAACGCAGGTCATGGAGCACACCGTGGTGGAACGCGAGCTGGAACTGAGGCTCATCCTGTCGCCGGAGCGCGGTATCCCGGTACCGGCCCGGCTGAGCTACCGCTCCGACGATCCGTACGCCGTCCACATCATGTTCCACATCAACTCCGAGTCGCCCGTCAGCTGGACGTTCGCCCGGGACCTGCTGGTCGAAGGGGTGTTCCGGCCGTGCGGGCACGGGGATGTGCGGGTGTGGCCGACGAAGGTGGACGGGCGCAGCGTCGTGCTGATGGCGCTCAGCTCGCCGGACGGGGACGCGCTGCTGGAGGCGCCGATCCCGCAGGTGTCGGCCTGGCTGGAGCGGACGCTGCGGGCGGTGCCGCCCGGAACGGAGGGCGGGCAACTGGGCATCGACGACGCGCTCGACCAGCTGCTCGCCCAGTGAGGGGCCGCGGTGAGCGGCTGTGCCGGGAAGGGCGCCCCGGCTTCAGAGGACCTTGCCCGGGTTGAGGATGCCCAGGGGGTCGAAGGCCTGCTTCACGGCCCGTTGCATCTCGATGCCGACCGGGCCGATCTCCCGGGCCAGCCACTCCTTCTTCAGCACGCCGACGCCGTGTTCGCCGGTGATGGTGCCGCCCAGCTCCAGGCCGAGGGCCATGATCTCGTCGAAGGACTCACGGGCCCGCCGGGACTCGTCCTCGTCCTGGGCGTCGAAGCAGACGGTGGGGTGGGTGTTGCCGTCGCCGGCGTGGGCGCAGACCCCGATGGTCAGCCGGTATTTCCCGGCGATGCGCTCGACGCCCTCCAGCATCTCGCTGAGCTTCGAGCGGGGCACGCACACGTCGTCGATCATCGTCGTGCCCTTGACCGCCTCCAGCGCGGTCAGCGAGAGCCGCCGTGCCTGGAGGAGGAGTTCGGACTCGGCCGCGTCCTCGGCCGGGACGACCTCGGTGGCACCGGCGGCCTCGCACAGGGCGCCGACGGCGGCGAGGTCGGCGGCCGGGGCCGGGGTGTCGAAGGCGGCCAGCAGCAGCGACTCGGTGGTCTCCGGCAGGCCCATGTGGGCGAGGTCGTTCACCGCCTTGACGGTCGTGCGGTCCATCAGTTCGAGGAGGGAGGGGACGTGACCGCCCTCCATGATCCGGCAGACGGCGTCGCAGGCGGCCGCGGCGGAGGGGAACTCGGCGGCCAGCACCAGCTGCTGCGGCGGCTTGGGCTTCAGGGCGAGCACGGCCCGTACGACGATGCCGAGGGAGCCCTCGGAGCCGACGAAGAGCCGGGTGAGGTCGTAGCCCGCCACGCCCTTCGCCGTACGCCGGCCGGTGGACATCAGGCGGCCGTCGGCGAGGACGACGTCCAGGCCGAGGACGTACTCGGCGGTCACGCCGTACTTGACGCAGCACAGGCCGCCGGAAGCCGTGCCGATGTTGCCGCCGATCGTGCACATCTCCCAGCTGGAGGGGTCCGGCGGGTAGTACAGGCCGTGTTCCTCGACCGCGCGGGAGAGGGTCGCGTTGATCACACCCGGTTCGACCACGGCGATCCGGTCGACGGGGCTGATCTCCAGGATGCGGTCCATCCTGGTCAGGGACAGCACGATGCAGCCGTCGGTGGCGTTGGCCGCGCCGGACAGTCCCGAGCGGGCGCCCTGCGGGACGACCGGGACGCGTAGCTCGGTGGCGGTGCGCATGACGTGCTGGACCTGCTCGACCGTGCGGGGCAGCACGACCACGGCGGGCGCGCCGGCCGGGCAGAAGCTCGCCATGTCGTGGGCGTAGGAGGCGGTGACGTCGGGGTCGGTCAGGACGGCCTCGGCGGGCAGGCCGGCCAGGAGCCGGTCGGTGAGACCGCTCGTCTCTGCGGTGTCTTCGGAGCGAGGCGCTTCGATACGGCTCATGATCACAGCTTGGCACTCGCGCCCATCGGTGTGAACCCCGTCCATGCCTGCCTTGGGCCGCCCGGATCAGCTCGTCGTATTGACGCACAGTGAGGGCCATGGACAGGGCCATGGACAACCGAGTGCGCGTGCCGGGGACGTCCCTGCTCGCCGAGCCGCCGGCGCCGCGCCGCGCCCGGCGGTGGCTGCGCCGGGTCCTGGTGGCCGCGCTGGCCTGCGGTGTCGTCGCGGGTCTGGGGCTGATGCTGCCCGAAGAGCGGCCGCAGGTGGTCCGGCCGCCGGCCGCCGGTCCGCAGGCGCAGGCACGGGCGGAGGCACAGACGCTGACGGCGGTGACCTCGGGGGTGCCGGTCGCGTTGCCGCAGCTGACGGCGCTCGTCGGCCGGCAGGAGCGGCGGGTGCGGGCACGGCCTCAGGACGCGCGGGCGTGGGCCGTGCTGGGCCGCGCGTATGTGGAGCGGGGGCGGCGGGCGGCCGACCCGGAGGACTTTCCGCGGGCCGAGCAGGCGCTGCGGACGTCCCTGCGGGTGCGGGCGGGGACGCCCGAGGCGCTGGAGGGGATGGCCGCGCTCGCGCTGGCGCGCCGGGACTTTCCGGCGGCGAAGGACTACGGCGAGCAGGCGCTGAAGGCGGCGCCGAACCGGTGGTCGGCGTATCCGCCGCTGATCGACGCCTACACCGGGCTCGGCGACTACAAGGCGGCCCGGACCGCCCTGGACACCCTGCTGGAGCTGCACACCGGCGCGGCGGCCCGGCCCGTGGTGATGGCCCGGGCGTCGGCGGTGTACCAGGACCGGGGCTGGCGCGAGGACGCGGTGGCCCAGCTGACCGACGCGGCGGCCGCCGCCGGCACCCCGGCCGAGCAGGCCCCCTGTATGACCGGGCTCGGGCAGCTGGCCTGGGACCGCGGGGACCCGCAGGACGCGCTGCGGCACTTCGAGGCGGCCGTACGCCTCGATCCCGACCAGCCGGGCGCACAGGCGGGGCGGGGCCGGGCGCTGGTCGCGCTGGGCCGCACGGAGGTGGCGTTCACCGCGTACCGGGCGGCACTCGCCCGGCATCCGAGCCCGCGGGACGCCTATGAACTGGGCGAGCTGTACGAGGCGCGCGGCATGGCCGGGCCGGCCCGGGAACAGTACGAGCGGGTCAAGGCGCTGGTACGGCGGGAGGTGGCGGCCGGGGTCGACGAGGACCTGCTGATCGGCCAGTTCGAGGCCGACCACGGGAACCCGCGGGAGGCCGTAACACGCTTGCGGGCGGAGTGGCGGCGCCAGCCGGGCACCGAGGTGGCCGACGCCCTTGGCTGGGCACTGCACCGGACCGGCGACGACAAGGAGGCGCTGACCTACGCCGAAGCCGCGACGGACACCTCCAAGGGGGGCGTCCGCAGCGCCCTGTACGCGTTCCACCGGGCCCTGATCGAACAGAGCCTGGGCCTGTCGGCCCCGTCCCGCCGCCATCTCCAGGGGGCCCTCCGCATCAACCCGTACTTCTCACCCCTCAGGGCGTCTGCGGCCGTTGCGGCGTTGCGGGCGCTGGGCGACGTTCCCGATGAGCCGCCGCCCGGCGGGATCCCGTAGGCGTCACAGATTCCCGCGCTTGGCCTGTTCCCGCTCGATCGCCTCGAACAGGGCCTTGAAGTTGCCCTTGCCGAAGCCCATGGAGCCGTGGCGTTCGATGATCTCGAAGAAGACGGTCGGGCGGTCCTGGACCGGCTTGGTGAAGATCTGCAGCAGATAGCCGTCCTCGTCGCGGTCGGCGAGGATCTTCAGCTCGCGCAGGGTCTCGATGGGCACCCGGGTGTCGCCGACCCACTCGCCGAGGGTGTCGTAGTAGGAGTCGGGGGTGTTGAGGAACTCGACGCCGGCGGCGCGCATGGTGCGGACCGTCTGCACGATGTCGTTGGTGTTCAGCGCGATGTGCTGGACGCCGGCCCCGCCGTAGAACTCCAGGTACTCGTCGATCTGGGACTTCTTCTTGGCGATCGCGGGCTCGTTGATCGGGAACTTGACCTTCAGGGTGCCGTCCGCGACGACCTTCGACATCAGCGCGCTGTACTCGGTGGCGATGTCGTCGCCCACGAACTCCTTCATGTTCGTGAAGCCCATGACCTTGTTGTAGAAGGCCACCCACTCGTTCATCCTGCCGAGTTCGACGTTGCCGACGCAGTGGTCGACGGCCTGGAAGGTGCGCCGGGCGGGTGGTTCGACCATCGGCTTCGCGGGGACGAAGCCGGGCAGGTAGGGGCCGTCGTATCCGGAGCGGTCGACCAGGGTGTGGCGGGTCTCGCCGTAGGTGGCGATCGCGGCGAGGACGACGGTGCCGTGCTCGTCCTTCAGCTCGTACGGCTCGGCGACCGAGCGGGCGCCGTGCTCGACGGCGTAGGCGTGGGCGGCGCGCGCGTCCGGGACCTCGATGGCCAGGTCGATGACGCCGTCGCCGTGTTCGGCCACATGGCGGGCGAGGAAGCGGCCCCAGTCGGTGCTCGGCTTGATCACCGAGGTGAGGACGAACCGGGCGGAGCCGTTCTCCAGCACATAGCTGGCGGTCTCGCGGCTGCCGTTCTCCGGTCCGGAGTAGGCGACCAGCCGCATGCCGAAGGCGGTGGAGTAGAAGTGCGCCGCCTGCTTGGCGTTGCCCACGGCGAAGACGACCGCGTCCATTCCCTTGACCGGGAAGGGGTCGGCCCGCCGTGCGGTGTCGGGGGTGTGGTGTGTGGTCTGCGTCATGGCGGCAGCGTGGACCCGCTCTGCAAGGTGCGCAATAGTTCGCTTATTCACTGGGCAATCTGCATAGTGATACGACCGTGTCTCCGGTCTTTCTGTACAGGATGACCATCCCTGGAGGTGCCGTGGCGATCGATCATCTGGACGGGCGGATCATCGTGCTGCTCGCACGGGAGCCGCGCATCGGCGTGCTGGAGATGTCCCGGCGGCTGGGGGTCGCGCGGGGCACGGTGCAGGCGCGGCTGGACCGGCTTCAGTCGAATGGAGTCATCCGCGGATTCGGTCCGCAGGTGGATCCGGCGGCCCTCGGATATCCGGTGACCGCCTTCGCCACGCTGCAGATCCGGCAAGGTCAAGGGCCCGATGTGCGGGCGCACTTGGCGACCGTGCCGGAGGTGCTGGAGCTGCTGACCACCACCGGCAGCGGGGACATGCTGTGCCGGCTGGTGGCCCGCTCGAACGCCGATCTTCAACGGGTGATCGACCGGGTCGTCGGTTTTGATGGCATCGTCCGGGCCTCCACGGCGATCGTCATGGAGAACCCCGTTCCGCTGCGGATCATCCCCCTGGTGGAACAGGCCGCCCAGGACGCGAAAGGGACATAGGAAAGGGACGCGGGCCGATCCGGGGTGAGCCGGTGAACTTCTGGGAGTACCTGGGCAATCGTCACCAGCAGCTGCTCGCGGACGCCTTCCAGCACGCCAGCGCGGTCTTCCAGTGCATGGTCCTGGCGACCGTCATCGGGGTGCTGATCGGAGTGGTCACCTATCGCTCCGACTGGGCGGGCAACCTCGCCACCACCGCCACCTCGACCATCCTCACCATCCCCTCGCTCGCGATGATCGGCCTGCTCATCCCGCTCGTGGGCCTGGGCGTGCCGCCCACGGTGATCTCACTGACGCTGTACGGGCTGCTGCCGATCGTGCGGAACGCGATCGTGGGCCTGCGCGGGGTCGACCCGACGCTGGTGGACGCGGCCCGCGGCATCGGCATGTCCCGTCCGATGCGGCTGGTGCGGGTGGAGCTGCCGCTGGCCTGGCCGCCGATCCTGACCGGCATCCGGGTCTCCACGCAGATGCTGATGGGCATCGCCGCGATCGCCGCCTACGCCTCCGGTCCGGGCCTCGGCAACGAGATCTTCCGCGGGCTCGCTTCCCTGGGGAGCAAGAACGCACTGAACCAGGTGCTCGCGGGCACGCTCGGGATCATCATCCTCGCGCTCCTGTTCGACGCCGTGTACGTCCTGATCGGGCGGCTGACGATTCCGAGGGGGATCCGTGTCTGAGACGTCCACCGGAGAGAGCCATGGTGCCTCCATCGAGCTGGAGAACCTGACCAAGCGGTATCCGGGCAGTCAGCAGCCGGCCGTGGACAACGTGAGCATGGAGATCAAGGCGGGCGAGACGGTCATCTTCGTCGGCCCGTCCGGCTGCGGCAAGTCCACGACGCTCAAGATGATCAACCGGCTGATCGAACCGACCGGCGGCCGTATCCGCATCAACGGCGAGGACGTCACCGACATCGACCCGGTGAAGCTGCGCCGCAAGGTCGGGTACGCCATCCAGTCGGCCGGCCTCTTCCCGCACATGACCGTCGCCCAGAACATCGCCCTCGTACCGAAGATGATCGGCTGGCCGAAGGCGCGGATCCGGTCCCGGGTCGAGGAGCTGCTCGACCTCGTCGGGCTCGACCCGGGCGAGTTCCACGGCCGCTATCCGCGCCAGCTCTCCGGCGGGCAGCAGCAACGGGTGGGCGTGGCACGGGCGTTGGCGGCCGATCCCCCCGTGCTGCTGATGGACGAACCGTTCGGCGCGGTCGACCCGATCACCCGCGATCACCTCCAGGACGAGCTGATCCGGCTCCAGCACGAACTGCACAAGACGATCGTGTTCGTCACCCACGACTTCGACGAGGCGATCAAGCTGGGCGACCGGATCGCCGTCCTGCGCGAACGCTCGCACATCGCCCAGTTCGACACCCCGGAGGCGATCCTCACCAACCCGGCCGACGACTTCGTCTCCGGTTTCGTCGGCGCGGGCGCGGCCCTGAAGCGGCTGAACCTGACCCGGGTGCGGGACGTGGAGATGCGGGAGTACCCGACGGTGACCGTGGAGACCCCGCTCCAGGAGATCTTCACCGTGATCCGGGACAGCGGCACGAACGAGATCCTGCTCCTCGACAAGCGCCGCCGCCCCTACAAGTGGCTGCGCCGCGGCGACCTGATGCGGGCCCGGGGCTCGCTGGCCCGCGCGGGCACGCTGGTGCACGACACGGTGACCCGGGACGCGACCCTCAGGGACGCGCTGGAGGCCGTGCTGACGGACAACGCGGGCCGGGTCGCGGTGACCGGGCGGCGCGGCGAGTACATCGGTGTGGTCGACATGGAGACCCTGATGAACTCCGTGCACGAGCTGCTGGAGGCCGACCGGCTGGAGGCGATGGAGGCACAGCACGAGCTGGAGGAGGCGCGCGCCCAGCAGACGCACTTCGAGCAGGAGGGTCCCGGAGGGGTGACGAAGGCGTGAGCACCGACCAACAGCCGCGGCCCGAGGGCGAGCACGAGGTCAAGGGGCTCGCCTTCCGTGACGAGGGCGAGGCGGAGCAGGAGGCCCCGCCGCCGGCCCCGCGCCCGCCCGCCCGGCGCCTGTCCTGGCCGCGGCTGACGGTCCTGCCCGCCTTCCTGGTGGCCGTACTCCTGGCGACCTGGCTGTGGTTCCGGCAGGCGCACCTGGACACGATCTCGCGCAACGCGCTGTCGGGCGGTCAGGTCTCCAAGGCGCTCTGGCAGCACGTGCAGCTGACGGTGATCTCCACGTTCTTCGTGCTGATCATCGCGATCCCGCTGGGCATCGTGCTCACCCGGCGGGCCTTCCGCAGGGCCACCCCGGTGGCGATGGCCTTCGCCAACATGGGCCAGGCGACCCCGGCGATCGGCCTGCTGGCCCTGCTGGTCATCTGGCTCGGCGTCGGCGTCAGGGCGGCCCTGATCGGCATCATCGTCTACGCGATCCTGCCGGTCCTCTCCAACACCATCGCGGGTCTCAAGGCCAACGACCCGACCCTGCTGGAGGCGGCCCGCGGCATCGGCATGTCCCCGCTCGGTGTGCTCGCCCGGGTCGAACTGCCGCTCGCCGTCCCGCTGATCCTCGCGGGCGTCCGTACGGCCCTGGTCCTCAACGTCGGTACGGCGGCCCTGGCGACCTTCGGCGGAGGCGGCGGCCTGGGCGTGCTGATCACCACCGGCATCACCACCCAGCGCATGCCGGTGCTGGTGCTCGGCTCGGTCCTCACCGTGGCGCTCGCCCTGCTGGTGGACTGGCTGGCCTCGCTGGCGGAAGTGCTGCTGCGACCGCGCGGCCTGGAGGTGCGGACATGAGACGCGGCGCATGTCCGCTCGTGGCGGCGGTGCTGGTGTCCGGCTGCGGGCTGACCAGCGGCTCCCCCATGGCCGACGCCGTCAGGCCCGGAGCGGTCGGGGCGGGCGAGCCGCTGAAGGGGGCCCATCTCACCGTCACCTCCAAGGAGTTCACCGAGCAGCTGATCCTCGGCGCGATCATGGGGATCGCCTTCCAGGCGGCCGGCGCGGACGTACTGGACCGCACCGGCATCCAGGGATCGATCGGCGCGCGGGAAGCGGTGAAGGGCGGTTCCGCGGATGCCATGTACGAGTACACGGGCACCGCCTGGATCACGTACCAGGGCAACAGCCACCCGATCCCCGACCCGGAGCAGCAGTGGCAGGCGGTGCGGAACGCCGATCTGAAGAACGGGCTGACCTGGCTGCCGCCCGCACAGCTGAACAACACCTACGCGCTGGCCATGAACCAGGCCACCTTCAAGAAGTACGGCACCCGGACCCTCTCGCAGGTGGCCGCGCTGGCCAAGAAGGACCCCGGCGCCGTCACCCTGTGCGTGGAGAGCGAGTTCGCCAACCGGGCCGACGGGCTGCCCGGGCTGGAGAAGGCGTACGGGATGAGTGTGCCCGCGAAGAACGTCACGCAGATGGACACCGGGATCATCTACACACAGGTCGCGAAGGGGAAGTGCACCTACGGGGAGGTGTTCACCACCGACGGGCGCATCAGGTCGATGAACCTGGCGGTGATGGAGGACGACAGGAAGTTCTTCCCCAACTACAACGCGGCGCCCGTGATCAACACCAAGGTCCTGCAGAAGTGGCCGGCCATCGCGAGCGTCATCGAGCCCGTCACGAAGAAGCTGGACAACACGGTGGCGCAGACCCTGAACGGCAAGGTGGACGTGGACGGCCAGGATCCGCACCAGGTGGCACTGGACTGGATGAAGCAGGAGGGGTTCGTGAAGTAGGGCGAGGGGATCCACCCGCTGTCGGCCTAGCAGCTCGGGATCGAGCCCTTGCCCTTCTCCAGGGCCACCAGGGAGCTCACCGCGCCCTTCAGCGTGGTGACCGGGATCAGCCGGAGGCCCTTGGGCAGGTCCGCCTTGGCGTCGGCGCACTCGTCCTGCGGCACCAGGAAGACGGTCGCCCCGTCCCGCCGGGCGGCCTGCGTCTTCAGGGCCACGCCGCCGACCGCGCCGACCTTGCCGTCCGCGTCGATCGTGCCCGTACCGGCGACGGCGCGGCCGCCGGTGAGGTCGCCGCCGCTGCCGTCGCCGTGCAGCTTGTCGATGATCCCCAGGGTGAACAGCAGACCCGCGCTCGGCCCGCCCACGTCGGCGAGCTTCAGCGTGACCTTGACCTTGTCGGAGCTCAGCCCGAGGTACTTCAGCGCGGCCTGGGTCGCGGCGTCCTGGGACTGCCGCATCTGCGCCACGTTGTGCTGCTCGATCTCCTTGACGGTGTCGCCGCTCGGGTAGACGGCGTCGTGCGGCATGACGGCCCGGTCGGTGCGGAACCAGTTGTGGACCACGTCAACGAAGGTCACCCTGGTGTCCGGACCGGTCGCCACGATCGTGACCATCCGCAGCTGACCGCTGGTACTGCGCGCGGTCGCACCGGAGACGGTGATCACCTGGGTGCCCTTGTTCGCGCCGAGCACGTTCGCCGTCATCCCGGGCTGGGCCACCGCGAACGGCAGCGGCGCGAACGCCGCCGTGGCCAGCAGGGCCACGACGGGCAGAGCGCAGACGGCTACGGCCTGGGAACGCGTGAGACGAGAGAGCACGACATCAATCTAACGTGACCACTGCCCGTGCCTCAGGCCGCGTACAGGTCCCGTCGCTCCCGGGTGAACCGGCGCAGCGCGTCCGGAAGGGGCGCGATGCCGATTCCGGGGCCGGTCGGGACCGGTAGATGGCCGTCCACCAGGACGAACGGCTCGGTGATGTCCTCGGCGAAGTAGCGGGCGGAGGCGGAGGTGTCCCCCGGGAGGGTGCAGCCGGGCAGGGCAGCCAGGGCCAGATTGGGGGCCCGGCCGATGCCGGTCTCCAGCATGCCGCCGCACCACACCGGGACGCCGTGCGCGTGCGCCACGTCGTGGACCCGGCGGGCCTCCAGATAGCCGCCGACCCGGGCGGGCTTGACGTTCACCACCCGGCAGGCGTCCAGCGCGATCGCGGCGGCGGTGTCGCGGGCGTGATGCAGGGACTCGTCCAGGCAGACCGGCGTCCGCAGCCGCTGCTGGAGCCGGGCGTGGGCGTGCAGGTTGTTCTCCTCCAGCGGCTCCTCGATCAGCAGCAGCCCGAACTCGTCGAGTCGCCGCAGATGCTCGGCGTCCGCGAGCGTGTAGGCGGTGTTGGCGTCGACCTGGAGGGGGAGCGCATCGCCGAAGCGGTCGCGGACCGCCCGGACCGGGTCGACGTCCCATCCCGGTTCGATCTTGAGCTTGATCCGGACATACCCCTCGGCCAGGTAGCGCTCCACGTCGTCCAGCAGCTCCGGGACCGAGTCCTTGATGCCGACCGACACCCCGGCCGGCACCCGGTCCCGTACGGCGCCCAGACAGGTCGCGAGCGGCATGCCGTACGACCGCAGCTCGGCGTCCAGCAGGGCCGTCTCCAGGGCCGCCTTCGCCAGCTCGTGACCCTTGATCCCCGCCAGCGCGGGCGCGAGCGCGGCCGTGGTGAGGTGCGGGAGGGCGGCCATGCGCGGGACCAGGAAGTCGCGCAGCACGATCTCGGCGCCGGCGACGAACTCCGAGCAGTACAGCGGCTCGGGGTCGGCGGCGAACTCCGACCAGCCCTCGGCCGCGTCCGTGACGACGTGCAGCAGGAAGGTGTCCTTCGTCGTCATCGTCCCGAAGGACGTACGGAAGGGCGTGACCAGCGGGATCGCCACGTGCACGATCTCGACGCGCTCCAGCTTCATGCCCCGGCCTCCTCAAGGGTGAGCGTGTACCAGCCGTCACGGGACATCCCGGTGGCCCGGAACCCCTCCGCGAAGGCCGACGACAGCACCTCGCGCACGGCGTGCCGCCAGCGCAGCGCCGACGCGGGGTCCGCGGCGCGCAGCTTCACGATGTCCTCGGGCACCCGGCACCAGAGGTACCGGCCGTCCCGGCGGGCCAGGGGACCGCCGTCGGGAGCGGTGGCCGTGACCGGTCCCCGCGGTTCCCCGTCGTACGGCGGGGTCGGCGCGTCCGCCTCCCCGGTCGCACCCAGCTCCCAGGTCACCGTCAGCCGGTCGCTCTCGTCGCCGTCGTTCACGCCGTCGGTCATGGGGCCGTAGAAGTCGACCAGGTACTCCGTGCCGGTGGCGCCCAGCTTGGCCAGGTTGAAGCGGGCGTTGCGGCCGACCAGCGGGTCGAACGTCCAGCGCATGGTGCGGGCGCCCAGGCCGACGGCCCAGTCCCGCTGGGCCAGCTTCACGGCGTGCCCGAGTCCCCGCTCGGCGGCGGCGACCAGCGAGTACGTGCCGTGGTCGGCGCCGAGCACCGCGACGGACGCCCCCGCGAGCCGCTGTCCGTCGAACGCCGCGTGGACCGCGCCGCCGGAGTGCACCAGGCTGTGCAGGACCTCGGCCGGATAGGGCGGGGCGGTGCGGGGCGTCTGCCAGACGTCGCTGAAGTAGTCGGCCACGGCCGCGAGGGAGGCGACGTCGTGGACGGTACGGATGGTGACTCCTGCTGTCATGGCACGAGTGTCGAAGGAGCGGGGCCCGGGTGTGTTGTGCGAGCGGCCAAGACATGCGTACGTTCGTTTCACCATCCGCCAACAGCCTGCTGGGGACCCTCATGGACGCCTGCACCCTCGGTGACCTCCTGGACGTCGTCGGCGGCCCCGCCCTGCGCCTGCACACGGCCCCCGCCGGGCAGGCCGTACCGGTCACCGAGGCGGTCCTGTACGACGGTCATGTCCCGCTCCCCCGGCTGCCCGGCGCGCTCCTGCTGGCGGTCGGCGTGCGGGCGGCCCAGGCCGGGCCGCTGCTGCGGGCGGCGGGCGAGGCCGGGCTGACCGGGGTGGTGGTGCGGGGTGCGGACGGACCGGTCGCGGAGGCGGAGGCGCACGGCGTGGCCCTGCTGTCCGTCGCCGAGGACGCCGCCTGGCACCAGGTGCATCTGCTGCTGGCCTCGGCCATCGCCGCCCGGCCCACCGGGGCGGCCCCCGACAGCGGGCTCGGCGACCTGTTCGCGCTGGCCGACGCGATCGCCACGGCGACCGGCGGGGCCACCGCCATCGAGGACCCCCGGCAGCGGATCCTCGCCTACTCGACCGTCCACGGGCAGCCGGTGGACGAGGACCGCCGGCAGGGCATCCTCGGCCGGCAGGTGCCGGCCAGCGCGGAGAACACCGAGCAGTACCGGCGGCTGTTCGCCGCCGACCGCCCGATCGGGCTGCCCGCACTGTCCGCCGGTGACCTGCCCCGCCTCGCGATGCCGGTACGGGCCGGCGGGGAGACGCTCGGCTCGGTGTGGGTGATCGACGGCGGCTCGCTCGCCCCGGACGCCGAGGACACCCTCGCCCAGGGCGCCTCCACGGCCGCCCTGCTCCTGCTGCGGGCCCGCGCTGCCCGGGAGCTGGCCCGGCACCAGGGCGGCGAACTGCTGCGCCGCCTGCTGGACGGCACGGCGGCGGACGCGGCAACGGCCGCCGGGCGACTGGGAGTTGCCGGGCCCGCCCGGGTGGCGGCCTTCGTGCTGGACTCAGCGGCGAGCGTCCCCGACACCGAGCGCACGGCGCTGCGTCTGCTGGACGTCGTACGGCTGCAGTGCGAGGCCCGCTACGGGCGGCACGCGGGCGTGCTGGTGGACGGGGTGGTGTACGCGGTGCTGCCCGGCCCCGGGGAACGGCATCGCACGCTCGCCGAGGACATCGTGGCGCGGGCCGGGCAGGCGCTGCGGGTGCCGGTGCGGGCGGCGCTCGGCGAGGTCGTGCCGGACGCGGCGGAGCTCGCGGACTCACGGGCGGACGCGGACCTGGTGCTGCGGGTGCTGGACGCGGAGCTGCCGGTGGCCACGGTGGACGAGGTGCGGGCGCGCGTCACCCTGCTTCGGCTGTCCGAAGTGATGGGCGAGCGGCGGGAGTTGAGCGCGGGCGCCTGGCGGCGGGTACTCGCGTACGACGCCGGGAACGGCACGGAATACGCGCGCACGCTCGTCTCCTGGTTCGACGCGGGCTGCGACATGGCGGGCGCGGCGAAACTCCTCGCCGTACACCCCAACACCTGCCGCTACCGGCTCAGGCAGCTCCAGCAGCACGCCGGGGTCGATCTGGACGACCCCGACGAACGGCTGGTGCTGTGGCTGCAGTTGCGGGCGCTGGCCGGTCTCAGCTCAGCCACGCCCTGAGCCCGGCCTCACACCGCTCCAGGTGCGCGACGGGGACGTACTCCCCCGCCGTGTGGGCGAGGGACGGGTCCCCCGGGCCGTAGTTGAGCGCGGGCACGCCCAGCGCCGCGAACCGGGCGACATCCGTCCAGCCGAGCTTGGGCCGTGGCTCGGCCCCGAGCGCGGCGACGAGTCCGCCGACCCGGTCGAGGTGGGGCAGTGCCCCGGCGACGGCTTCGGTGACGCGGACCTCGTACTCCGGGAAGAGGGCGCGTACGTACGCCTCCGCCTCCTCGGGTGAACGACTCGGCGCGAAGCGGCAGTTGACGGTGACGACGCACTCGTCGGGTACGACGTTCCCGGCGACCCCGGCCCGTACGGCGACGGCGCCCAGCCCCTCCCGGTACTCCAGCCCGTCGACCACGACCCGCTCCGCCCGGTGTTCGTCGAGCCGCCGCAGAACCTCACCGGCCTTGTGGGCGGCGTTGACGCCCTGCCAGGCGCGGGCGGTGTGGGCGCGGGCGCCCTCGACCACGATGTCGGCGGTGAGGATGCCCTGGCAGCCGGCCTCCACGCCCGCGTCGGAGGGCTCCATGAGGATGGCCAGCCCGGCATCGGCGAGCAGGTCGGGCCGCTCGGCGCCGATGCGGCCGAGCCCGTTCCGGACCCCGTCGACCTCCTCGCACTCGTAGAAGACGTAGGTGAGGTCGCGGACGGGCGCGGGCACGGTCGCGGCCAGCCGCAGCGCCACGGCGACCCCGCCCTTCATGTCACAGGCGCCGAGCCCGTGCACCCGGCCGTCGGCGAGCCGCGACGGGAGGTTCCCGGCGGCCGGCACGGTGTCCAGGTGCCCGGCGATCAGGGCGCGTTCGGAGCGGCCCAGCCCGGTGCGGGCGACGACGGAGTTGCCGACCCGCTCGACGCCGAGGTGGGGCAGGCCGCGCAGGGCGGTGTCGACGGCGTCCGCGATGACGTCCTCCCGCCCGCTCTCGGAGGGCAGGTCGACGAGGGCGCGGGTGAGGGTGACGACGTCGGCGGTGAGGTCGAGTGCGGGGATGCCGGGGGCGGTCATGCGGAGTCTTCCTGGAGTGCGGGGTCTTGCTGGAGTGCCAGGTCTTCCCGGCGGCTGTCGAGCCCGTTGAGCTTGGAGTGCCGGATGCCGTAGAGGCCGTAGACGACGAGCCCGGCCGCCAGCCACGCGCCGAACGCGATCCAGGTGTCGCCGCCCAGGCTGCCCAGCATGTAGACGCAGAAGCCGACGCCGAGGAGCGGTGTGACGGGCGAGAACGGCACCCGGAAGGAGCGCGGGGTGTCGGGGCTGCGCCGGCGCAGCAGTACGACCGCCAGGTTGACCAGCATGAACGCGAACAGCGTGCCGATGCTGGTGGCGTCGGCGAGTCTGCCGAGCGGCACCAGGGCGGCGAGGACCGCGATGAAGCCGGACACGATCACCGTGTTGGCACGGGGCACGCCGGTACGGGGATGCACCTTGGCGAACAGCGGCGGTACGAGCCCGTCCCGGGCCATCGCGAAGAGGATGCGGATCTGCCCGTACTGCACGGTGAGCACCACGCTGGTGGTGGCGACGACCGCGCCGACGGACAGCAGGATCGGCCACAGACTCCCGCCCCCGACGGACCGCACGAGCACCTCACTGAGCGTGGCCTCGGTGCCCGCGAACTGCTTCCACGGCATGGCGCCGAGCGCGGCGACCGCGACGAGGACGTACAGCGCGGTGACGAGGACAAGGGACAGGATGATGGCGCGCGGCAGGTCTCGCTGCGGATTCCGGGCCTCCTCCCCCGCGGTGGAGGCGGCGTCGAAGCCGATGTAGGAGAAGAAGAGGGAGGCCGCTCCGGCACTCATGCCCGCGGCGCCGAGCGGGAAGAGGGGGTGGAAGTTCCCGGCCCGGAAGGCGGTGAAGGCGACGGCACAGAAGAGGACGAGGGCCGCGATCTTGACGCCCACCATGATCGTGTTGGCGACGGCGCTCTCCCTGGCGCCGCGCAGCAGGACGACCATGGCGAGTACGACGATGAGGGCGGCGGGGATGTTGAGGGTGCCTCCGGCGCCGGGCGGCGCGCTGAGCGACTCGGGGAGAGTCACCCCGAAGGTGAGGTCGAGCAGCTCATTGACGTACTGCCCCCAGCCGACGGCGACGGCGGCCACGGACACCCCGTACTCCAGGATCAGACACCACCCGCACACCCAGGCGACCAGCTCGCCGAGGGTGGCGTAGGTATAGCTGTAGGAGGATCCCGAGCCGGGGATCATGCCGGCCAGTTCGGCGTACGACAGCGCCGAGAACAGGGCGGTGACGCCGGCCAGGACGAAGGAGACGACGACGGCTGGGCCCGCCTCCGGCACGGCCTGGCCGAGCACCACGAAGATTCCGGTGCCGAGCGTTGCGCCCACGCTGAGCAGGGTGAGCTGGGCTACGCCCATGGTCCGCCTCAGCGGGCTACCGCCTGCTTCGCCGACCAGTGTGTCCACGGTTTGCCGCCGGGTGAGCCGACGTCTTGTAGCTTCCACCGCACTGTTCCCTCCGCCTTGGGGCTGTTTGGCCCCTGATGATGCGGAGGTATGGGTGCGGTCGGGTGAGCGGATCGGCCAAAGGTGCGGGTTGGATCTTGGCCGGATGAGCAAAGAGGTGGCGAAGGGCATCGCCGAGTGCGGGTGGGTGGGGGCTGGTCGCGCCCACGCGGCGGAGCCGCGAGTCCGACACGGCCCCGCACCCCTTGGGGAGTGACTACAACGCGTCAGCGCAGGGCGTCGGCGACCTCTCGGGCCGCTTCGACGACCCGCGGCCCCACCCGCTCCGGTACGGAGTCCGCCAGCATCACCACGCCCACGCTGCCCTCGACCCCCGTGACCCCGACCAACGGCGCCGCCGCCCCGCTCGCCCCGGCCTCCAGTTCCCCGTGCGTGAGGGTGTACCCGGGCCCCTCGGCCGGCGACTGCCGAGCGGCCAGGATGGCCCGGCCCGCGGCCCCCCGGTCCAGCGGATGCCGGAACCCGGCCCGGTACGCCACGTGATAGTCGGTCCACGTCGGCTCGACCACGGCGACGGCCAGCGCCTCCGTCCCGTCCACCAACGTCAGATGCGCCGTCGCGCCTATGTCCTCGGCGAGCGACCTGAGCGCCGGCAACGCGGCCTCCCGCACCAGCGGATGCACCTGCCGCCCGAGCCGCAGCACCCCGAGCCCGACCCGGGCTCGTCCGCCCAAGTCACGCCGTACGAGCGCGTGTTGCTCCAACGTGGCGAGCAACCGGTACACAACGGTACGGTTCACGCCCAGCTTCGTGGACAGCTCGGTGACGGTCAGCCCGTGGTCGGTGTCGGCCAGCAGCTTGAGGACGCGCAGTCCCCGGTCGAGCGTCTGAGAGGTCTCCGCGGTCACGACGCCCACTCCTTTGGTGGTGAGGTCGGCGAACCCCTGAGCGGCGAATGCGTCACCGAGTCCCGTCGGCGACGCGCTTCAGAGGCCGCCGATCGGCAGGTCGGCCCGGCGGCTCCGGGCCAAGTCGCTTCACGGCTGCGCTCCGCGGCGGCGCTGCCACGGGGCGTGTGCGTAGCGGGACAGTAGCGAAGCAGGTTCGCTGAGCGGAAGTCTCCGTCCAGAATCCGGGCAGGACCAGATCCGGCCTGCTGTGATTCGTCCGGGTACGCACATGCCCCAGGAACCTGCACGCCGGTCTACCGCATCCGCGTGGCCCACTCCTGCACCTTGGCGATCCGCTGCCGCAGCTGCCCCGCCGTGGCCTCCGCACTCGGCGGCCCCCCGCACACCCGGCGCAGCTCGGTGTGGATCACCCCGTGCGGCTTGCCGCTCTGGTGGACGTACGCGCCGACCATCGTGTTGAGCTGTTTGCGCAGCTCCATCATCTCCTTGTGGCTGACCACCGGCCGCCGCTCGGCGGGCAGCTCCAGCAGGTCGGCCTCGGTGTCCGGCTTCTTACGGCTGTGCGCGATCTGCCGGGCCTGCCGCTTCTGCAGCAGCATCTGCACCTGATCGGGCTCCAGCAGCCCGGGAATCCCGAGGTAGTCCTGCTCTTCGTCGCTCCCGGGATGGGCCTGCATGCCGAACTCGGCGCCGTCGTACAGCACCCGGTCGAAGACGGCGTCGGACTCCAGCGCCTCGAACGGCAGCATGTCCTGCTCGCCGGTGTCCTCGTCCTGCTGCTTGTTCGCCTCCTCCATCTCCTTCTCGGATTCGGCGTACGGGTCCTCCTCGCCCTCCTTCTTCGGCTTGTCGAGGGCGTGGTCCCGTTCCTTTTCCATCTCGTTGGCGAAGGTCAGCAGGTCAGGGACGGTCGGCAGGAAGACGGACGCGGTCTCGCCGCGCCGCCGGGACCGCACGAACCGCCCGACGGCCTGAGCGAAGAACAGCGGGGTCGAAATGGTGGTGGCATACACCCCCACCGCGAGCCGCGGCACGTCGACGCCCTCGGACACCATCCGCACGGCGACCATCCACCGGTCGCCACTGTCGCTGAACTCGTCGATCCTGTTCGAGGCGCCGGCGTCGTCGGACAGCACGAGCGTGGCCTTCGTACCGGTGATCTCGCGGATCAGCTTGGCGTAGGCGCGGGCGGAGTCCTGGTCGGAGGCGATGACGAGGGCACCGGCGTCCGGGATGGCCTTGCGGACCTCGGTCAGCCGCTGATCGGCGGCGCGCAGCACGCTCGGCATCCAGTCGCCGCGCGGGTCGAGCGCCGTACGCCAGGCCTGGCTGATCGCGTCCTTGGTCATCGGCTCGCCGAGCCGGGCGGCGACCTCGTCACCGGCCTTCGTACGCCAGCGCATGTTGCCGCTGTAGGAGAGGAAGATGACCGGCCGGACGACCCCGTCCGACAAGGCGGACCCATATCCGTACGTATAGTCGGCGGCGGACCGCCGGATCCCGGCGTTGTCCTCCTCGTACGTCACGAAGGGGATGGGGTTGGTGTCGGACCGGAACGGCGTACCGGTGAGCGCGAGCCGGCGCGTGGCGGGCTCGAAGGCCTCCAGACAGGCCTCGCCCCAGGACTTGGAGTCACCGGCGTGATGGATCTCGTCGAGGATGACGAGGGTCTTGCGCTGCTCCACCCGGTTCCGGTGGAGCATGGGCCGCACGCCGACACCGGCGTAGGTGACGGCGACCCCGTCGTACTCCCTGCCGAGCGGCCCCGCGCTGTACTCGGGGTCGAGCTTGATCCCGATCCGGGCCGCCGCCTCCGCCCACTGCTTCTTCAGATGCTCGGTCGGTGCGACCACGGTCACCTGCTGCACGACGTGGTGGTGCAGCAGCCAGGAGGCGAGCGTCAGCGCGAAGGTGGTCTTGCCGGCGCCGGGCGTGGCGACGGCCAGGAAGTCACGCGGCTGCTCCTGGACGTACTTCTCCATCGCCCCCTGCTGCCAGGCGCGCAGCTTACTGGCGGTACCCCAGGGGGCCCGGCCGGGGAAGGCGGGCGAGAGGTGGTGCGAGTGCGCGGAGGAAGCAGACATAGGGGTGGGCCCGGAGGGCCCTCCGTTGAGGGCGGTGGCGGGCGACGGGCGGGCAGTAGTCACGGTCTCCGTATGTATGGGCTCGTCTTGTGGGGCGGCTACGTATGACAACCGGGCCACCCTACCGGCGCCCCCCACCGTCCACGGCCGGACGAGCCCGGGTGACCCGCGGGTGGGACCCACGTCACAGCCTCCACGATCACCACCACGACCCCGGCACCACCAAAGGCCCCCTCCACCCCCTTTCATGAACGCGGTATGGCAGTCCCATTGCAGCCCCGCACGTCCCCTTGAGCCGCCCCGCACCCTCCCCATAGCTTCGTATCCACGAACACGGCCGTGTGCCCGAGTGGTTCAGGGGCTCGCCTGCAAAGCGAGTTACGTGGGTTCGATTCCCGCCACGGCCTCTACGTCTTGACCAGGCAGAACCAGCGGGGCGGCACCCATGACGGGGCCGTCCCTCTGCTCGCCCGTCTCCGTTCTCGTCCCACTTCCCGGCCGAACTGACCTGGTGGCGGCGGCGTTAGGGTTACCGCACATGTGGCCAGGACAGCAGCCGCCCGGGGGCGAGCAGAACCCGCAGCACCAGAATCCCTACCAGCAGCCGAACCCGTACCAGCAGACGGGCTATCAGCAGCCGAACCCCTATCAGCAGCCGGGGCAGCCTCAGTGGGGCGCGCCCCCGCCCCTGGGGGCGCCGCAGCCGCCGAGCGGCGGAGGCAACCGGACCAAGGTCGTCGCGATCGGGGCGGCCACGGCCGTGGTGGTGGCCGCCGGCGTCAGCGGTTTCCTGATCCTGGGCGGCAACAAGGACGACAACGCCGGTGGCGGCAAGCCCAAGGCGTCGGCCAGTGCGCCGCCGCAGAGCCCGGCGGCCTCCGCTTCCGGGTCGGACGACTCACGCGGCACCGGGGCCGAGAAGCCGACCGTCCCTGGCTGGAAGGTCACCGTCAACGCCAAGTGGGGCATCGCCTTCGACGTGCCGGCGGACTGGGAGGTGGAGCCCCCGACCGCCGCCATCGGTTACGCGGACCACAAGACGGGCAAGCCGATCGCCTACATGTCAGGCATAGCGTATGACAAGCCGAAGTGGTGCACGTCCGACGACGACAAGGACGGCCGGACGGAGGACACGGAACTGGCCGCGACCGGCACCAAGGGCGCGGGCGGTGCCAAGAACACCGACCAAGTGGCGCTGAACACGGTGGGCTGGTGGGTCTACGCCCCCTATACACAGCCGGACAAGAAGAGCTTCACCGTCGATGAGAAGGCCCAGCCCTACACGACCACCGCGGGAGTCAAGGGGAGCATCGCCTGGGCCTGGTCGACCAACACGCCCCAGCGGGGCAAGTGCGCCAGCGACGGCAAGGCGCTCTCGTTCGGCTTCAAGAACTCGGCCGGTGACTTCGTGTCGTGGATCTTCTACGGCGCCAAGGGCGTCCACGACGAGGTGCCCAAGGCGACCGTCATGAAGATCCTCAGCACGGTCCGTCTGCACGGCACGCCGACGCAGTCCTGAACCGGTTCGTGCTCAGAGTGCCCCACCCGACTTGTCCTGGAACTGTTCCGTCCAGTAGTGCCAGTCCGTGGTCGGGAGGGTGGCTGTGGGGTCGAGGGTGGTCAGGGTGTGGAGCATGGCGGCGGCCAGCTGGTCGTAGGCGCGGGTCGTCAGTTCGGCTGCGAGGTGGCCGTCGATCGTGCGCTCGTGGTGGAGGAGCCAGAGTGTGAAGGCGAGGGTGGAGACGTCGGTGTTGAGGGGGTGGAGCGTCGCCCCCGGCTCGCTGAAGGTCAGGACCGAGCCCGTTCTCCCGTCGACCACCAGGCTGTTGTCCCCGACCAGGCGTCCCAGGCGGATCAAGTGGTCTGCGTGGGCCGGGAGTTCGTCCGGAGGGTGATCGCCGGCGCAGTCCTCGGTGGCGTACTCCCGGAGCGTCGGCAGCGGGACGTCCGTGTCGGCGTGGAAGAGGACCGCCTCCTCCGGCAGCCCGGTCTCGCGCAGGAAGCGCCGGGTCGGCTCGTGCGTGAGCGTCGCGGGGAAGTCGACCTCCTCGAAGCGGGCCACCCGGCCGTGCCCGAACTGCTGGTCGAGCAGGCGGGCCGGGACGTCCAGGGTCAGCCCGGACGCCGTGCCGGGGCCCGCGACGAGAGCCAGCGGGCGGATCAGGGCCGCCGCCTTCCAGTACGGCGGGACCTTTCCGTCCGTGCCCTCCTCGAAGAGGGAGAGCAGCCGGCGGGTGGCCTCGGTCACCGTCCTGGGGCCGTACCGGCCCGCGAGGGAGGCGAAACGGCCGCGCAGGCCCGCCAGTTCCTCGGTGACCGCGGCGAAGCGCAGGAGGGTGTCCAGGGAAGGGGCGAAGGGGCGGGCGCCGGACGGGTCGAAGAGGTAGGCCGTCGTCAGCTCGCCGGTGCCGCCGTCGAGCAGGATGGACTCGCGCGCCATGCCCGCCGGGTTGAGCAGTTCGCCTATCACCAGCCGGTCCCGCAGCTCGTCCGCCACGCGGAACGGGCCGTCCGCGGCGTCGGCGAGCGTGCGCAGGCCATGCCTGCGGAGCGGGGAGAAGGTCAGCAGGTCGGTGGCCGCGGGCAGGCCGGAGCCGCTGAGCAGGCCGCGCGTCGGCGCGTGCGTGACATAGCGGTCCAGCTCGGCCTCGGTCAGCGTGATCGCCGTGACCCCGGCGTCGGTCGTGCTCATCGCTCCCCCGCGATCTTCCCCGTCGGTGCACACGTGAGTCCGTCCACGTGTGAGTCCGTGAGTGCCACTGCCCCCACTGCTCAGGACACTACGCCGCCCCACTGACAACGGTCCTCATCGGCAAAGACGCCCGGCGGGGCGGGGCCGTTGCGCGGCCTCGGGAATCACCCGTGCCCTCGCCCCCGGCCGCACCCTCCCGGACTCACGTGAAGTGGATGCCGCCCGGCACCACGGCCTGGCGCCGCTCCGATGAACAGCGGGATGCGCAGGCCCAACTCTCCCACGCGGGGCGGTTGTTCCTAGCGCCACTCCTCGGGCGTGTCGGGCGTGTCGAAGGTGCTCACTGGGGCGTGACCACCGCTGCCTGCGGGCGGATCGGGAGCCGGTTGACCGGGCGGCCGGTGGCCGCGCGGACCGCGGAGGCGACCGCGGCCGGTGCCGTCACGACCGGGACCGCGCTGACGGACTTGGCGCCGAAGGGGGCGACGACGTCCCGCTCCTCGACCAGTTTGACGATCCGGATGTCCGGGGCGTCAAGCGCGGTCGGCAGGGCGTAACCGGTCAGGTCGGGGTGACGGATCAGGCCGCGGGGCGTCCGGAGGTTCTCCGTCAGGGCGATGCCGATGCCCTGGGTCACGCCCGCCTCGATCCGCGCGGCCAGCTGGGTCGGGTTGAGGATCCGGCCCACGTCCTGGGCGACCGCCAGCTCCACCACGCGGACCGAGCCCAGCTCGATGTCGACGTCCACCACCGCGCGGATCGCGCAGAAGGCCAGGCCCACGAAGGCGTCGCCCTGCCCGGAGCCGTTCAGCGGCTCGGTCGGGTGCGGACGGCACTGCGCGGTTGCCCACAGCTCCTTGCCGTCCATCGCCTCGGTGACGGTGGTCGACAGCACACCGTCGTACGAGGTGATCTTGCCGTCGGTGATCTGCAGCAACTCGGTGGACATGCCGAACTTGTGCGCGAGGGGCTGCAGAAGCTGGGTGCGGACCATCTTCGCCGCGCGCTCCACCGCGCCGCCCGACACCCAGGTGTGCCGGCCCCGGCAGCCCGCGCCGGCCGGCGGCTGGTCGGTGTCGACCGGCGCCACATGGACTTCCTCGATGCCGAGGGTCTCCTGGACGATCTGCCGGGCGAGGGTGGTGAAGCCCTGGCCGGTCTCGACGGCCGCGCACAGCACGGTGGCGACCCCGTCGTGGACCTTGACCGTCGCCGTGGACACCTCGTCGGCGCCCTCCGCGCCGAGCATGTGCACCATGCCGAGGCCGTAGCCGACGCCCCGGCGCACCGCGCCCGGTTCGCCCGCGCCCTCGGGCCCGCCGGGCAGCAGCCACTCCTCCTCGGGGGTGTCCTTGGGCAGGGCGGGAAGCGGGAAGTCCCGTACCGCCTGCAGGAGTTCGGCGACCGGGGCGGGGCATGTCACCGTCTGGCCGATGGGCAGGACGTCGCCGGTCGCCAGGACGTTGCGCAGGCGCAGTTCGGCCGGGTCCAGGCCCAGCTTCTTGGCCAGCTTGTCCATCTGCGCCTCGTAGGCGGCGCACACCTGCATCGCGCCCTCGCCGCGCACATGGCCGGAGGGCGGGTTGTTGGTGCGTACGGCCCAGCCCTCGATGAAGGCGTTCGGGACGACGTACGGGCCGCACGCGAAGGAGACCGCGGCGGCCAGGGATTCGGCGGAGGTGTCCGCGTACGCGCCCGCGTCCAGCAGGACCTGCGCCTCCACCTTCACCAACTTGCCCTCGGCGTCCGCGTGGTGGCGGTAGCGCAGCAGGGTGGGATGGCGGTGGGCGTGACCGAGGAAGGACTCCTCGCGGGTCGCCGTGAGCTTCACCGGGCAGCCGGTCTTCAGCGCGAGCAGGCCGAGCGGGAGCTGGAAGCCCTGGTCCTCGCGGTCGGCGGTGGCGCCCGGCACCCCGGTGACGACGATCTTCACCCGATCCGGGGACAGGCCGTAGCAGGCCGCGGCCGAGTTGCGATCGCTGTGCGGGTCGGTGGAGGCCAGGTACAGCTCGACGCCGCCGTCGGGACGGGGCACGGCGAGACCTGCCTCGGCACCGATCGGGGCCGGGTCCTGGCGCCCTATCCGGTACAGGCCCTCGACGACGACCTCGCCGGCCGCCTCCGGATCGCCGTGGTGCAACGGGATGTGCCGGATCAGATTGCCGTCCGGGTGCAGGGGTTCCGCCTCGAAGGCCTGCTCCGGGTCGGTGACGGGATCGAGTACTTCGTACTCGACGATGACGGCGGCGGCGGCCATCCGCGCGGTGTCCGGGTGGTCGGCGGCGACGGCGGCGATGGGCTCGCCGTGGTGGCGTACGACCTCGGAGGCGAACACCGGCCGGTCGGGGGTGCCCCGGCCGTGGCGCGGGGTGCCGGGCACGTCCTCGTGCGTGACGACCGCGCGTACGCCGGGCATCTCGCGCGCGTGGCTGGTGTCGACGGACACGATGCGCGCGTGCGCGTGCGGGGAGCGCAGCACGGCCGCCCACAGCAGGCCCTCGGCCCACAGGTCGGCCGCGTACGGGAAGGTGCCCTCGGTCTTGGCGCGGGCATCGGCGTGCGGCAGGGAGGCACCGAGGCCGTGCGGCAACGACTCTGCCTCGGCAGCGGGTTCCGCGGCAGTGGTCGCCGTGGCGGCTTCGTTGCTCACGCCTGGCCTCCGTCCTGGCCGTAGTGCGGGTCGTGCGGGTCGTGCGGGCCCGGTGTGCCGTGCGGCGGCGTGCCGTACGGGTCGGGCGCGCCGTACGGGTCCGGTGCGTCGCCGTAGGCGGCCGCGGCGGCCGGCGGCGTGTCGAACGCGCCCGGCGCCTCGAACGCCGACGGGTTGACGCCACCGGAGCCGGGACCCGCCTGGTGAGGGATACGTACCTCGTCCGCGTCCGTCTCGGCGTCGCCGGCGGCGGCGTGGGACGACGCCTCGCGTTCGGCGACGACCTCCTTGACAGCGTCGAGCACGCCCCGGTAGCCGGAGCAGCGGCACAGGTTGCCGCACAGCGCCTGCCGGGTCTCCAGCTCGGTCGGAGCCGGGTTGCCCTCCAGCAGGTCGTGCACGGTCATCGCCATGCCCGGCACGCAGAAACCGCACTGCACGGCACCGCACCGGGCGAGCGCGCGCTGCACGTCGGAGGGCTGTCCGTCGGCGGCCAGGCCCTCGACCGTACGCACCTCGCAGCCGGCCGCGGTGACCGCCGGGGCCAGGCAGGAGGCCACCAGACGGCCGTCGACCTGGACGTTGCAGGCGCCGCACTCGCCCTGCGAGCAGCCGTCCTTGGCGCCCGCCAGACCGAGCCGCTCACGCAGGACGTACAGCAGCGACTCGCCGATCCAGGCGTCGGTGACGGGCCGGTCGACGCCGTTGACGCGCAGGACGTACGACGCGAGCGGGTGGTCGTCGTGCGGCGGGGGCGCGGGGTGCTCCTCGGCGGCCGCCTCCGGGCGGGGCGCGGTGTCCTCGCCGGTGGTTTCGGTGCCGCTCCCGGGCGTGTCGCCCTCCCCCGGTGCCTCAACGGCCCGAGAACCACGCCCATCCGGTGCCGGATCCGGTACGGCTGTCCCGTGCGCGTCGGCGGTGTGCTCCGGTACGGCTGCTGCGGCCGGGGGCCGGGGTGCCGCCGGGGCGGCGGTCACTGCGGCGCCGGGCGCGTCAGCCGTGGCGGGCGTTGTCGCGGCCTGCGGAGCCTCGGAGGTTCCTGCGGGGCCGCCGTGGCCCGCCGGGCCGTCAGCGGGGCGCCCAGAGGCCTTCGCGGGGCCGTGGTCGTCCACGTCCGGCATCGCGGCCGGCTCGGCATCCGGTTCCGCCGACCCGGTGAACTCGCCTGGGTGACCGGCCTCGACGTGCGCCTGCGCGGCGTCGACGCGCCCGGCGTCCGGCTGCCCGGCCTCTTCGTGCCCGGTCTCCTCGTGAGGGGCCGGGGCTTGCCCGTACCGCTCGTCCGGGGCGTACTGACCGTCGGGCGCGAACTGCCCATCCGGCACGTACTGCTCATCGGGTGCATACCGCTCACCCGACGCGAACTGCTCGTCGCGCACATACCGCTCGTCCCGCGCATATCCCTGCGCCCCCGCACCATCCGGCGCCGGGACCGGCGCGGCCGAACCGCCCGCCGGGTGCGCGTCCGTGTGGTCCGGCAGGCCGGGGTGACCGGGGTCCGCGGGGCGGTCCCAGGCGCGGCCCGCCTCCTCCGTCGCCCAGGGGGCGGGCGCGCCGCCGGGCAGCGTGGCCGGCGGGGTGCCGCCCCACTGTTCGACCAGGGAGGACGTGGTGAACTCGCCCGATTCGTCCGGAAGGTCACCGCCGGCGACCGGGATGGACCACTGCCCGGTGACGTCGCGTCCCGGCGCGGCCCCGGTGACGTCGCGTCCCGGCGCGGCCGGGGCTGCCGCGGGTTCCTCGAAGGTCCACTGCTGGGTCGCGCCGGGCCGGTAGGTGAACCGGTCGTCCGCGGCCGGCGCCTGGGGCGTGGCGTTCGGGTCGGGCCACTGGACGCCGCTCGCGGGCGCGGTCCAGGTGCCGGGCGCGGCGGGATCGTCGGCACCGGGGGCGGCCGTTATCCGCGGCGGCACATAGCCGTGTCCGGGCGCGGCCAGCGGGCTGTCGCCGGACAGCAGGGCGTCGATGCCGCCCTCGGGGAGCTTGACGAAGGCGGTGGCGCCGTCGTCGTAGTCGCCCTGGGGCAGCGGGTCCCAGCGTCCGCCGCCCTGGGGCGTGCCCTGTCCGTGCTGGTCGTCGGTCACGACAGCGCCCTCCCCAGTGCTCGTCGGGCCAGTGCGGCGACGGTGCGCCGCAGGTGCAGTACGGCGGGCGGAAGCGGGGTCACCGAGCCGTCGGGCTCCGGTACCGGGTCCGGGATGCAGGCCGCGGCGACGTACTCGCCGAAGGCGTTCAGGGCCTCCGGGACGAGCGCGCGGTCGTTGTCCCAGTCGATCAGCTGCGCGACCCACTGCTCGGCATCCAGGGGCCTGAGCGGCATCGGCGCTATGGCGCCCACGGCGCACCGCACTCCGCGCCGGGCGGGGTCGAGGACGAGCGCCACGGAGGCCAGCGCCCGGCCGGGGCCGGTGCGGCCGGTCGCCTTCAGGAAGACCTGCGGGGCGTGCAGCAGCGGCACGCGCACGTAGCCGATGAGTTCGCCGCCGCGCAGCATCTCCACGCCGGCCAGCAGGTGCGACACCGGGATCTCCCGGCGGGCACCGCCCGGGCCCGCGATGATCAGCGTCGCCTCCAGGGCGGCCAGGACCGGCAGCGCGTCACCCGTCGGAGCGGCCGAGGCGATGTTGCCGCCGAGGGTGCCCGCGTTGCGGATGTGCGGCGGGCCCGCGGCGCGCGCGGCGGCGGCGAGCGCCGGGATCAGGGCCGCGAAGTCGGGGCGTCCCATGCGCGCGTGCGTGAGGCCCGCGCCGAGCAGCGCGTGGCCGTCCTGGTACTGCCAGCCGCGGATCTCGCTGATCCGCCCGAGGCCCACCAGGGCGGCGGGCCTGAGCTGGCCGGAGTTGACGGCGGCCATGAGGTCGGTGCCGCCCGCGACGGGCACGGCGGTGGGCACGGCGCCGAGGGCCGCCACCGCCTCGTCCAGCGTCGTGGGCAGCGTGACGGCCTGCGCCGCCTGCGGTGCGTGCGTGGTCAAACCGGCTGCCCCTTCCCGCTGCCCCACCTGGTCCCACCTGTGTGGCCGTACGGTACGTGCTCACAGGGCGGACGTGGCAACTCTGGCACATCTTCGCAAGGGCCGAACGCGGGGGTCCGCTAGGAGGCATTCGCCCACCTCATCGCGGAGATGGTCCGTTTTCACACGGCATCACCGGTGCGCACCGATTGACACTCTTTGGTGATCCTTGGAGCGTTTTTCCAGCACTTGTTCGGGACAGTCGGCTGGACGGCACGGTCACTTGTTCGGGGGCTGTCCCTCGATCGGGCGGCCGGGGACACCGGGGCGCCGCTGCCATGGCCGGGGCCCGGCGGGCGGCCGGTAGGCGACGCCGAGGGCGTCAAGTCGCGCGTAATGGGCGGCCATACGGCGTTCGAACCCGGCGAAGTCCCGTTCCTCAGGGGCGGGCAGCCGGCTCCAGGCCACCTCGGCGAAGGCCGCGAGCCGGGGGAAGGCCTGGTAGTCCACGCGCGCGGCGTCCTCCAGCACCTCGGTCCAGACGTTGGCCTGAGTGCCCAGCACATGCAGGGCCTCCGCCTCGGTGAGGTCGGCCGGGACGGGTTCGAACCGGTAGACGTCCTCCAGGGTGCGCACGAACCCGATCGGCACCGGCTCGTCCTCGCCCGGGGCCTGACGGTGGTCCAGATACACGAACTGCTCCGGGCACATGACGACGTCGTGGCCGGCCCGCGCGGCCGCGATCCCGCCGCCGTAGCCGCGCCAGGACGACACCGCGGCGCCCTTCGCGAGGCCGCCCTCCAGGATCTCGTCCCAGCCGATGAGGCGGCGCCCGCGCGCGGCGAGCCAAGCGTCGAAGTGGCCGATGAACCACGACTGCAGCTCGTCCTCGCCGGCGAGGCCGAGGTCCGCGATCCGGTTCTTGGCGGTCACCGACCCGGTCCACTGCTCCTTGCGGCACTCGTCGCCGCCGACATGGATGAACTGCGAGGGGAACAGCTCCAGGACCTCCTCGAACACCCCCTCGTAGAAGCGCAGGGTGGTGTCAGTGGGGGCGAGTACGTTGGCGGAGATCCCCCAGTTGTCCCAGACGTCCAGGGCGGTGGTGTCGATGACATCGGAGTTGCCGAGTTCCGGATACGCGGCGATGGCGGCCTGTGAATGGCCCGGTACGTCGATTTCCGGGACGACGGTGATATGCCGCTCGGCGGCATAGGCGACGATCTCCCGGATGTCGTCCTGGGTGTAGTAACCGCCGTGCGGTTTCTCCTCCCACAACGGCGATGCGCGGTGACCGAATTTCGACCGCGCCCGCCAGGAGGCGGTTTCGGCCAGCTTCGGATACCGCTTGATCTCGATCCGCCAGCCCTGGTCGTCGGTCAGATGGAAGTGGAAGACGTTGAGTTTGTGCGCGGCCATCAGATCGAGATAGCGCAGCACACCGTCCTTGGGCATGAAGTGCCGGGCCACGTCGAGGAGAAGGCCGCGCCAGCGGAATCGGGGCGCGTCGCGGATGGTGACGGCCGGGAACTCCCACTCGGTCCGGCCGCTGACCGGAGCGCGCCGGAAGGCCTCCGGGCCCAGCAGTTGACGAAAGGTCTGGGCGCCCCAGAACAGACCGGCCTCGCTCGCGCCGTCGATGCAGACGAGATATCCGTCGGCACACAGCTGATAGCCCTCGTCACTGCCGAGTGCGTCCGCGAGCGCGGGGTTGATCCGCAGCAGGATGCGGCAGCCGCTGTCGCGCAGCGGGGCCAGCGGCAGCCCGGTCCCCGCGCCGACGGTCGTCCGCAGCCAGCGCGCGACCCGCTCGGTGCCCTCCGTGGCCTCGATCTCGGTGTCCGCGTCGATGACGAATCCGGTTCCGCCGCCGGGCAGCGAGGCCGCGAGGCCGGCCGGCGCGGGGATCAGCGACACGTCGGGTTCCGGGAAGAGGGGTTTGTCGCTCATGCCGCCCGCCGCACCTCCGCCACGCGCGTTGCACTGAGTGCAACGACCGTTCCACTGTGCACAACTGCGAGGAGGCTACAGGTCTCGACCACTCATGACCAGAGAACACGAGGACCCCCGGAACGCGCGCACCGCGCACGCGACCGGGGGCCTCACGACCTCGGACAGACGAGTCCTGGACGGATCCTTTACTTGTCGCCGCCCTTGCCGCCCTTGTCGTCGCCGCCGCTGCCCATGGATTCGTAGATCTCCTTGCACATGGGGCACACGGGGTACTTCTTCGGGTCGCGGCCCGGCACCCAGACCTTGCCGCACAGCGCCACGACGGGGGTGCCGTCGAGGGCGCTCGCCATGATCTTGTCCTTCTGGACGTAATGGGCGTAGCGCTCGTGGTCACCGTCGCCGTGGGACACCTGCGGCGTCGGCTCTACGAGGGTCCCCGTACCAGTCCCGCGCTCGGGCTCAAGAGTGCTCATACCAGCCAGGGTACTGAAGCACACACGTATCAGTTGAGCGAAGGGTCGTCCGGATATGTGGCCACCATCGCCAGTTCGTTGCGCTGGCGGCGCAGGACCTCGCGCCAGAGTCTTTCCGGGGCCGGCGAGGAGACGTCGCCGGGCTCCGACTCGACCACGTACCAGGCGCCCTCGACCAGCTCGTCCTCCAGCTGGCCGGGGCCCCAGCCGGCGTATCCGGCGAAGATTCTCAGGGAACCGAGGGCCGCGGCGAGCAGCTCGGGCGGGGCCTCCAGGTCGACCAGGCCGATCGCGCCGTGCACCCGGCGCCAGCCGAGCGGGGCGAGGTCGCCGTTCGCACCGCCCGGGATGACCGCGACGCCGAGCGCCGAGTCCAGCGAGACGGGACCGCCCTGGAAGACCACACCGGGCTCGCCGGCCAGGTCGGCCCAGCCCTCCAGGATGTCGCCCACGTCCACGGGGGTCGGGCGGTTGAGGACGACACCGAGGGAGCCCTCCTCGTCGTGGTCGAGAAGGAGCACCACCGCGCGGTCGAAGTTCGGGTCCGCCAGGGCGGGAGTGGCCACGAGCAGCCGCCCTGTGAGCGAGGACACCTCGGTCATGCCAGAAATGATCCCGCATCTTCCCCCGGAGTGGGGAGCCAACGGGGGTGCGGGAGTGAACGCAGCTCAGGGAGCGCGGAAGCGCCCCAGGCGCACGTCCGGGGCCGGTGACCCCATGTGCCCGAAAGGGAACGGTTCGTGTTGTGACACAGCTATGACGTGGCTGGGTGGTACTTGGGCTTACGGGAGGGGGGTAATCGGCGATTACCCTGTCTTCCCGGCCCCTGCGCACAGTGATCGGCCGGCCCCTGCCCGACTCATCGGAACGCGAGATACATGACCGTCAACGACGATGTCCTGCTTGTCCACGGCGGAACCCCGCTGGAGGGCGAGATCCGTGTCCGCGGTGCGAAGAACCTCGTACCGAAGGCCATGGTCGCCGCCCTGCTGGGCAGCGCGCCGAGCCGACTGCGCAATGTTCCCGACATCCGTGACGTGCGGGTCGTCCGCGGCCTGCTCCAGTTGCACGGGGTGACGGTCCGTCCGGGCGAGGAGCCCGGCGAGCTGGTGATGGACCCGACGCACGTCGAGAGCGCCAATGTGGCTGACATCGACGCCCATGCGGGTTCCAGCCGTATTCCGATCCTGTTCTGCGGTCCGCTGCTGCACCGTCTCGGCCACGCGTTCATTCCCGGCCTCGGCGGCTGTGACATCGGCGGCCGGCCCATCGACTTCCACTTCGACGTGCTGCGGCAGTTCGGCGCGACCATCGAGAAGCGCGCGGACGGCCAGTACCTGGAAGCCCCTAAGGGTCTGCGCGGTACGAAGATCCGGCTGCCGTACCCGTCCGTGGGCGCGACCGAGCAGGTGCTGCTGACGGCCGTAATGGCCGAGGGCGTCACGGAGTTGTCCAACGCGGCCGTCGAGCCGGAGATCGAGGACCTCATCTGCGTGCTGCAGAAGATGGGCGCGATCATCGCGATGGACACCGACCGCACGATCCGCATCACCGGTGTGGAGAGCCTCGGCGGCTACACCCACCGTGCCCTGCCGGACCGCCTGGAGGCCGCGTCCTGGGCCTCGGCGGCCCTCGCGACCAACGGCAACATCTATGTCCGCGGCGCCCAGCAGCGCTCGATGATGACGTTCCTGAACACCTACCGGAAGGTGGGCGGCGCCTTCGAGATCGACGACGAGGGCATCCGCTTCTGGCACCCCGGTGGCCAGTTGAAGTCCATCGCACTGGAGACGGACGTACACCCCGGTTTCCAGACGGACTGGCAGCAGCCGCTGGTGGTGGCCCTGACGCAGGCCACGGGCCTGTCCATCATCCACGAGACGGTCTACGAGTCCCGTCTGGGCTTCACCTCGGCCCTGAACCAGATGGGCGCCCACATCCAGCTCTACCGCGAGTGCCTGGGCGGCTCGGACTGCCGTTTCGGCCAGCGCAACTTCCTGCACTCCGCGGTCGTCTCCGGCCCGACCAAGCTGCAGGGCTCCGACCTGGTCATCCCCGACCTGCGCGGCGGCTTCTCGTACCTGATCGCGGCCCTGGCGGCCGAGGGCACGTCCCGCGTCCACGGCATCGACCTCATCAACCGCGGCTACGAGAACTTCATGGAGAAGCTCGTGGAGCTGGGAGCGAAGGTGGAACTGCCGGGCAAGGCCCTCGGCTGACGGCACACCACCCAGCTCCGGCCCGGACACCCGGCGGTGTTCTTACGACGATGGGGCGGCACCCGGAAACCCGGGTGCCGCCCCATCGTCGTTATGCACAGTGCCCCTACGCCGTCCCGTTGGCACAGGGGCGGCAAGGTCACTTGCCCTTGGCCGCTTCCTTGAGCTTGCTGCCCGCGGTGACCTTCACGCTGTAGCCGGCGGGGATGTTGATCGGCTCGCCGGTCTGCGGGTTGCGCGCGGTGCGAGCGGCACGGTGGGTGCGCTCGAAGGTCAGGAAGCCGGGGATGGTGACCTTCTCGTCGCCCTTGGCGACGATCTCGCCGACGGTCTCGGCGAACGCGGCCAGCACGGCGTCGGCGTCCTTGCGGGTCACCTCGGCGCGATCGGCCAGCGCGGCCACCAGCTCACTGCGGTTCATGTTGTTACTCCCGTGTTTTTCTTGCCGTTGGGGTGTGCCACGCGGCGGATCCGCCCGAGGCACTGCGATGCCGATGCGCTCGCGCCCAGGGACGCATCCTGCCCCTACCTGCGGCGGTAAAGCCAATCCGGCACCCGTAGGAGTCGTGAGAACACCCTGGGGAGTCACACGAAAAGCGCCCGCTCGGCGTCACCCTAGAGCGCGCCCGGCACCAGCTGGTTCCACGACGCGCCGGTGCGGGGGCAGCCGTGGTGATCCTCACAGCCTCCACACAGTACAGGGCGGGAAAATCAGCCCTTCCGGCGCTCGACGACGTGGCCGTGCGGGCCGAAGCGGGGGGTCCGGGGACAGCGGCCCCGGTACCCGCCCGCAGCAACGCCGGTCGCCTACTCGGCCGACGCCGACGCGCCGACGGCCTTCGCGGCGTCGCGCACCGCTCCGGCGACGGCGCCCGCGACCTTGTCGTTGAAGACACTCGGGATGATGTAGTTCGGGTTCAGCTCGTCCTCGGTCACCACGTCGGCGAGGGCCTGCGCGGCGGCCAGCATCATCTCGGTGTTGACGGTGCGGGACTGGGCGTCCAGCAGGCCGCGGAAGACACCCGGGAAGACCAGCACGTTGTTGATCTGGTTCGGGAAGTCGGAGCGGCCGGTGGCCACGACGGCGGCCGTCTGACGGGCGACGGCCGGGTCGACCTCGGGGTCGGGGTTCGCGAGCGCGAACACGATGGCACCGTCGGCCATGGCGGCCACGTCGTCGCCGTCCAGCACATTGGGTGCCGAGACGCCGATGAACACGTCCGCGCCGCGCACGGCCTCCTTCAGAGTGCCCGTGAGGCCCTCGGGGTTGGTGTTGTCCGCGATCCAGCGCAGCGGCGAGTCGGCCGGTGCGCTCACCAGGTCCTCGCGGCCGGAGTGGACGACACCGTGGATGTCGGCGACGACGGCGTTCTTCACACCTGCGGCGAGCAGCAGCTTGAGGATGGCCGTACCGGCCGCGCCGGCGCCGGACATGACGACCCGGATGTTCTCGATGGCCTTGTCCGCGACGCGCAGGGCGTTGGTCAGGGCGGCGAGGACGACGATGGCGGTGCCGTGCTGGTCGTCGTGGAAGACGGGGATGTCGAGGGCCTCGCGCAGCCGGGCCTCGATCTCGAAGCAGCGCGGCGCCGAGATGTCCTCAAGGTTGATGCCGGCGAACCCGGGGGCGATCGCCTTGACGATCTCCACGATCGCGTCGGTGTCCTGGGTGTCCAGGCAGATCGGCCAGGCGTCGATGCCGGCGAAGCGTTTGAAGAGGGCCGCCTTGCCCTCCATGACGGGCAGCGCGGCCTTGGGGCCGATGTTGCCGAGGCCGAGCACGGCGGAGCCGTCCGTCACGACCGCAACGGAGTTGCGCTTGATGGTGAGGCGGCGGGCGTCCTCGGGGTTCTGGGCGATCGCCATGCAGACACGGGCCACACCCGGCGTGTAGACCATGGACAGGTCGTCACGGTTGCGGATGGGGTGCTTGGACTGCATCTCGATCTTGCCGCCGAGGTGCATCAGGAACGTACGGTCGGAGACCTTGCCGAGGGTGACGCCCTCGATGCCGCGCAGCTTCTCGACGATCTCCTCGGCGTGGGCCGTGGAGGTGGCCGCGATGGTCACGTCGATACGGAGCTTCTCGTGGCCGGACGCGGTGACGTCGAGGCCGGTGACCGAGCCTCCGGAGGACTCCACGGCGGTGGTGAGCTGCGAGACGGCGGTTCCGCTCGCGGGCACCTCCAACCGGATGGTCATCGAGTAGGAGACGCTGGGCGCCGTTGCCATGGCCGACTTCCTCTGCTTTCACCGTGTCGCGAGTTGTGCCGTCCGATCGTCGCACCTACCCGCGAGTACCTGATAGTCGCCCGGGGTTGCGGACGTTTTGTTCACAGGGATCGGCAGGCAGGTGCGTGGTTTCGGAAAACCACTTCCACCATACGAGAAATGATCAGGCGGGAAAAGGGGTGCGCACCCCAAAGAAAGAGACCCACATCACGGACGTGATGTGGGTCTCCCACAAGTTCATGACACCGACCCGCCATGCTCGCCTCGCGGCAAGTGGTCCCTCGCAGGGACGAAGGTTGGGCCCGGGGGCTTGGATCGGGCCGGTGCCACACCAAGGCTAACAAACCGACGTCGTACGGCCATTCCCGTCCGGGATGTTCACAGGAAAGTCAGTCGCACAGCAGATCGGAAAGTCAGTCGCGCAGCAGATCCGGCACCCCGGCCGCGTCCGGCTCGTCCCGCTCCCCCGACACCACCGTCAGCTGCTGGGTGGCCCGGGTCAGCGCCACGTACAGCACGCGCAGCCCGGCCGGGGACTCGTCGGCGATCTCCGCGGGCGACACGACGACCGTCGCGTCGTACTCCAGCCCCTTGGCCTCCAGGCTGCCGAGCGCCACCACCCGGTCGCCGAGCCCGGCCAGCCACCGCCGGGCCTCCTCGCGCCGGTTCATGGCGACGACCACGCCGACCGTGCCGTCGACCAGGCCCAGCAGCCGCTCGGCCTCGGCCCGCACGGTCCGCTCCGCCGAATCCCGTACGACCGTGCCGTGTCCGTCGCTCGTTGTCACAAAACGCGGCTCGACGCCCGTGGACCGCACCGCGCGCGGCGACTCGGAGCCGGGCATGGCGAGCGCGAGCACCCTGGCGGCCAGCTCGGCGATCTCCGCCGGGTTGCGGTAGTTCACGGTGAGCTGGAAGCGGCGCCGGGGCCGGGTGCCGAGGGCCTCGTCGCGGGCCTCGGCCGCCTCGTCCGGGTCGGACCAGGAGGACTGGGCCGGATCGCCGACGACCGTCCAGGTGGCGTGCCGGCCGCGACGGCCGACCATGCGCCACTGCATCGGCGTGAGGTCCTGCGCCTCGTCCACGATGACGTGTGCGTACTCGGTGCGCTCCTGCGCGAGCCGCTCGGCCCGCTCCCGCTGGCTCTCCTCGCGCACCGGCATCAGCTCCTCCAGGCCGGTGAGCTGGTCCAGCGGATCGAGCTCGCGCTTCCTGCGGGGGCGGGCCGGGGCGCCGAGGATCGCCTGCAGCTCGTCCAGCATGGCGATGTCGTGCACGGTGTGGCCGTCCCGCTGCAGGGCGCGGGCGACCTTGCGGACCTCGCCGGGGTTGAGGATCCGGCGGGCCCAGCGGCCGAGCCGCTTCTCGTCGGCCATGGCCTTGAGGACCTGCTTCGGGGTCAGCTCCGGCCACCAGGCGTCGAGGAACGCGATGAAGGCGTCCTCGGTCGTGACGTCCTCGTCGAAGGAGGAGCGCAGCTCGGCGGCCAGCTCCGGGTCGGCGTGCCGGGCGGCCGCCCCGGACTTGGCCCACAGGGCGTCCAGAAGCAGCTTGCGGGCGCGCGGTCGGAGCAGGTTGACGGGCGCGGTGCCGCCGAGGGCGGTGCGGCGGACCCGGTCCAGCTCGGCCGCCTCCAGCTCCAGCCGGCGCCCGAAGGCGACGACGCGCAGGCGGGCGGGCGGGCCGTCGAAGGCCTGCGGCCCGGCGTCCTCGTCCCGGGCGGGCCGGGCGGTGGGCCCCAGCTCCAGCGCGCCCCGGGCGGCCTTCCGCAGCACCTTCAGCATCCGGTACGAGCCCTTGGCGCGGGCCACGGACGGGGAGTCGTACAGCGTGGCCTCGGCGCCGACGGCGTCCACGGCGAGTGAGCCGATCGCGCGGATCGCGACCTGTCCCTCCTCGCCGAGCGAGGGCAGCACGCCCTCGGTGTAGGCGACGAGGAGCGGGGTCGGGGAGACGATGAGGATGCCGCCCGCGTACCTGCGTCTGTCCTGGTAGAGCAGATAGGCGGCGCGGTGCAGGGCGACCGCGGTCTTGCCGGTTCCCGGCCCGCCCTCGACATAGGTGATGGAGGCGGCGGGGGCGCGGATGACCAGGTCCTGCTCGGCCTGGATGGAGGAGACGATGTCCCGCATGGTGTGGCCGCGGGCCTGGCCGAGCGCGGCCATGAGGGCGCCGTCGCCGATGACCGGCAGCGTGCGGCCGTCCAGGCGGGCGGTCAGCTCGGGTCGCATCAGGTCGTCCTCGACCCCCAGCACCCGGCGCCCCTTGGACCGGATGACCCGGCGCCGTACGACCCGGCCCGGGTCCACGGGCGTGGCCCGGTAGAAGGGCGCGGCGGCCGGCGCCCGCCAGTCGATGACCAGCGGCGCGTAGTCCTCGTCGAGGACGCCGATGCGCCCGATGTGCAGGGTCTCGGCGATGTCGGCGGTGTTGTCGTCCCGCACGGCGCCTTCGGCGGGCTCCACGGCGGTGTAGGCCCCGTCGGGGCCCTTCTTCCCGTCCTTGCCGAGCAGCAGGTCGATCCGCCCGAAGAGGAAGTCCTCGAACTCGTTGTTGAGCCGGTTCAGGTGGATGCCGGCCCGGAAGACCTGCGCGTCCCGCTCGGCCAGCGCGCCCGGGGTGCCGACCTGTCCGCGCTTGGCCGCGTCGTTCATCAGGAACTCGGCCTCGTGGATCTTCTCCTCCAGCCGCCGGTACACCCGGTCCAGGTGTTCCTGTTCGACGCTGATCTCCCGGTCACGGACGGAGTCGTGTGCGTCGTGTACCGAGCCGACCGCGGACTGCTGAACCTGAGCGGCCACCGGGCCCCCTTCTGACGTGCTGGGCAGCCGTCAACCGTACGCGAAGGGGGGCCCTCAAAGCTACGGCGTGGTGCGGCCGGGGCGGCCGCACCACCCGGGCGCGCGCGAGGCTGTGACGGTGTGCGGCGCGCTACGCCTGCACCTGCACGATTTTCTTTCCGTCGAAGGTCACGACCTCGAAGTGGTCGATCTCGTTCGGCTTGAAGGCCGCCGCGCCGCCGATGTAGAGCGGCTTCTTGGACTCCTCGGTCTTCGCGGTCGGGATGCCGTAGCCCCAGTTCGGCACGGACCAGGAGGACATCGTCACACGCTGGCCGTTCTTCGCGACGAGCACCAGCGAGCACTTCAGGGGGCCCGTGACGTTCTTCAGCTCCAGGACCGCCTGGGTGCCCCAGTCCTTCTGCTGCATGCCGACGGTCGCACTGGCGTGGGACGTCGGGTCGGTGGCCGACACCTTGTTGGCCATGGCCTCGAAGGTGGTCTGCGCGGAGGACGCGGTGACCTGGCCGCCTCCGCCCGACGAGCCGCTGTTCGCGGCGATGGCGGCCAGCGGTCCGGCGATGATCAGGGCGGCCGCCGCGGCGATCATGTAGAAGGAACGCCGCCGCTTCTGGGCGCGCTTCTCGGCGACCTCGTCGACCAGCTTCTCCACCAGCCGCGGGCTGGGCCTGGCGGACAGCGAGTCGCCGATCGCGGGGGTGCTGCCGGCGCCCGGCAGGTCCGCGAGCGCGGCGAGCATCGGCTCCATCCCGGCCAGCTCGTCCAGCTGCTGGGCGCACCACTCACAGCCGGCGAGATGCGCCTCGAAAGCGGTTGCCTCGGCGTCGTCGAGAATCCCGAGGGCATAGGCGCCGACGGTCTCGTGCTCGCTCGGCACCGAAGATCCCTGGTTGGGGCTCATGGGGCCAGACATACCCGGACCACCCATGCCGAATCCCTGCATCCCCCCGTATCCACTGCTCATCACGCCGTCACCCCCCGCTCCTCCAGTGCCAGCTTCATCGATCGCAGGGCATAGAACACCCGAGACCGCACCGTGCCACTGGGTATGCCCAGTGTCTCGGCCGCCTCATTGACCGTACGCCCCTTGAAGTACGTCTCGACGAGGACCTCCCGGTGGGCCGGGGTCAGGTCGTCGAGCGCGTCCGACAGCGTCATCAGCCACAGCGCCTTGTCGATCTCGTCCTCCGCGGGGATGACCTCCAGCGGCGACGGATCGACCTCCTGCGGCCGGGCCTGCCGGCTGCGGTGGCCGTCGATGACGATGCGGCGCGCGACCGTCACCAGCCAGGGGCGTACCGATCCGGTCGCCCGATTGAGCTGACCGGCGTTCTTCCAGGCACGGATGAGCGTTTCCTGTACGACGTCCTCGGCGCGCTGCCGATCACCGGCGACCAGCCGCAGGACATACGCGAGCAGAGGTCCGGCGTGCTCTCGGTACAGCGCACGCATCAGCTCCTCATCGGGTTCCGAGGGCTGCGAGGACATGCGATGTCGGGCCCTCGATCCACGTTCATTGGCCACGGCCGCATCCTTGCGCACGCCCACCTCCGGTGTCCGGGGGTTCCCCCAGTCGGTCGCTCGCCCACCCGTACGGAAACGAGCGTTGAGGTGTTCAAACGGAGGTGACAGTTTTCTCGGGGGTGACGTGACGACAGGGACATGCGAGCACATTCCTCCCGCATGATCTTTACATTTCCGACACATCGGAGGTGGGTCGTCCGGGATGGCAGAGCTGCCCGGCTGGGTCGGCCGAGAAACCGGGTGTTACGCAAATCACGCCCGGGCGAGCCGGGTTCAGGCGGGTCGGGGCGCGGTCGGGGCCCGCTCAGGCTCGGGTGAGGGCGACCCGCCGCCGGTGCCGGGCCACCCGCTCCCGGTTCCCGCAGACCTCGCTGGAGCACCATCGCCGGCGCCGCCCGCGGGAGGTGTCCAGGTACACGAGCGGGCAGTTGTCCCCTTCGCACTCCCGTACGGCGGCCCTGGCGACGGGATCGGTGAGCAGCTCGATGGCGTCCCGGGCGACGACGGCGAGCAGCTCCGCGCACGTCGGCGGACCGGCCAACTCCCTGATGAGGCGACCGTCTTCGGCGGGTACGGCGAGCGGGGCCGGGGTCGAGGCGCGGGCGGCCTCGTTGACGCGGGCGAGGGAGCGGTCCCACGACGGAGGATCCACGGCATGCGGAGCCCGCACCAACCGCCCGATGTGCGCCCGCAGTTCACGGAACCCGGCGAGCCAGGGGCCGTCGGCGTGGGCCAGCGGCGTACCCTCCGGCACGAGCCCCGCCCCGCCGATCCACGCGCACAACGCCTCGGCGGAGTCCAGCCGTTCGGCCGGATGCGTGGTCGCGAGGAGATCGAGACAGATCCGTCCGGCGTCGAAACGCAGCTCGTACGCGGGCGTGGCCGTACCCAGTGCCATGTGCCTGTCACCGCCTAGGCAGGAAGCGTGGGGGAACCGAAGGGGGCTCTTCTCTTCACAGTGCCCGCCCGGACGCCAGGCCGGAACCCCTCGTACCGGGCTGGACGCACGCGCATGCGAACGCGCGCCTCGGCCATGTCCGGGACCGGGGCCTCCGGGTTGCCTGAAGACATGACGAACACACCCACCAGAATCGCCGTCCTGATCGCGGCGACGATCACCGTGGGTTTGAGCGCCGGGGTCTTCTACATCTTCGCCCTGCGCGGTGATGCCGGCCCTGGCCCGCGGCGACGACCGGACGTATGTCGAGGTCATGCGGAACATCAACACCGTGATCCAGAACCCGGTGTTCTTCCTGAGCTTCATGGGGGCGCTGTTGCTGACGGGACTGTCGGCGTGGCAGCCGCGCGGCACACCGTGCACGAGGTGGGCCAGAACGCGGTCCGGGCGGTGGGCTCGGCGCCGGCCCTGGGACACCCGACCCGAGCACTGCTGCTGTACGGCCGCCTCGGCCGCTCCGCGTAGGCGCCGATCCGGTTGACGCAACCGATTGGTTGCCATAGTGTCGCAATCAGTTGGTTGCTATACATGTGGAGGCAGCTATGGCATTCCCCGATCGCATCGAGCGGACCGTCGAGATCGCGCACCCGCCGGCCAAGGTGTGGGCGGCGCTCACCACGGCCGAGGGACTGAGCGCCTGGTTCGGCGACAAGGCCGGGATCGATCTGCGCCCGGGCGGCTCGGCCTGGATGAAATGGGACGGCGGCCACTCCGCCGACATGCGGGTGGAACGGGTGGAGGAGCCGAGGGTGTTCGGCTACACCTGGCGCATGGCCGGACTGCCCGAGGACGATCCGCGCCGCACCTATGTGGAGTTCACGCTCGAACCGGTCGCCACCGGCACCCGGCTGACGGTGGTCGAGACCGGCTTCGCCCAGCTGCCGGACGACGTCTACCGCACGGAGTACGACGGCCACACCGAGGGTTGGGCGCGCGAGCTGGGCGAACTGGTCGACTACCTCGATGCCGCAGCCTGATGTCGAGGCGGTCGCCGAACAGGTCTTCGCCGCTCTGGCCGACCCGACCCGGCGCACCGTCCTTGCCGCGCTGGCCTCCGGGGGACCGGCCACCGCCACGGACCTGGCCGGACGGTTGCCGATCACGCGGCAGGCGATCGCCAAACACCTGGCCCTGCTGGCCGAGGCCGGACTGGTGACGGCCGAACCGGGTGAGCGGCGCCGGGTGCGGTACCGGTTGCGGACCGCGCCGATGCAGGTGGCACAGCAGTTCCTGGCCGCGCTGGCACGTGACTGGGACAGTCCGCTCGACGCGCTGAAGGATCACCTCGACGAGCAGGCGCGCGGATCATCGTGACGGGGTCCGGCGCCGCCCGCACCCACTGCGGAGGGAGCACCGACGGTGAACGCGGAATTCCGCCGGCCGGCCGAGCCGGCGATCGCACTGGGGATGACGCTCGCGACGGCCGCGGCATGCTGGGCGGCCGCGGTCCGGCTGATGCACGGCATGGACATGGGGGTCGCGACCAGACCCGGGGCGTCGGGGTTCTTCGCCGCGACGTGGACGACGATGATGGCGGCGATGATGCTGCCGGGCGCGGCTCCGGCCGTCGCCCGGCACGTCCGCGCGACCGGCGGGCTGCGCACCGCGCTGCCGTTCACCACGGGCTACGTGGCCGTCTGGGCGCTCGCGGGTGTCGTGGCGTACGCGCTGGACCGGCCGCACGGCTCGACGGCCGCCGGCGCCGTGGTGATCGCGGCGGGCGCCTATGAACTCACGCCGGTCAAACGGTACTTCCGGCGCCGCTGCCGTGAGGCCGCCGGTTCCGGGCTCAGGTACGGGTGGTACTGCGCCGGTTCGAGCGGCGGGCTGATGGCGATGCTCGTGGCGCTGGACGTGATGAGCCCGTTGTGGATGGCGGTGGTCGCCGTCCTCACCTGCGCCCAGAAACTGCTGCCCGCGAAGACCGCGATCGACGTTCCGCCGGCACTGGCGATCGTCGGGCTCGGAATCGTGATCGTCATCGCGCCTTCGCTGGTTCCGGGGCTGCTCATGCCACCAGGGACATGACGACACCGAAGAGGAAACGGGACAAGAAACGGAGAACAGACCATGACCGGTCACAAGACGGGGACACGCGAGGAGTGGCTTGCCGCGCGGCTGGAGCTGCTCAAGGCGGAGAAGGAGCTGACCCGGCGCGGCGACGAGCTGACCCGGCGCCGGCAGGAGCTGCCCTGGGTCCGGGTGGACAAGGACTACCGCTTCGAGACGGACGAGGGGACGGTGTCGCTCGCCGACCTGTTCCAGGGCCGCTCGCAGCTGCTCGTGTACCACTTCATGTTCGGGCCCGACTACACCGCCGGATGCCCTTCCTGCTCGGCGATCGCCGACGGCTTCAACGGCTCCGTGGTCCATCTCGCCCACCACGACGTGATGTTCTGGGCGGTCTCGCGGGCCCCGCTCGCCAAACTCCACGCCTACCGGCAGCGGATGGGCTGGAGCTTCCCGTGGGCGTCGTCCCACGGCAGCGACTTCAACTTCGACTTCGGGGTGGCGCACACCGAGGAGGAATGGGAAGCGGGAGTCGTCGCGTACAACTTCGGTGCGGAGGACCTGCGGCCGGCGACGGCCGACGAGAAGAGTTCCCGCGACGCCTTCACCCGCTCCATCGTCGGCACGGACTGGCAGACGTACCGCCGCGAAGGACCCGGTGTGAGCGCGTTCGCGCTGCAGGACGGCACCGTCCACCACACCTACTCGGCGTACGCACGCGGCCTGGACGCCCTGTGGGGCATGTACCAGTGGCTCGACCGCGCACCCCTCGGCCGTAACGAGACCGGCTTCTGGTGGCGCCGCCACGACGAGTACGACGGCCGGTGAGCGACCACCCGGTGGGCTACGCGTCCGCGTACTTCGCGTCCGCCGCCGGGTCCAGGGCCAGGCGGTAGCCCCGCTTCACCACCGTCTGGATCAGCTTCGGCGACCCCAGAGCCGTACGCAGACGGGCCATCGCCGTCTCCACCGCGTGTTCGTCGCGGCCCGCGCCCGGCAGTGCCCTCAGGAGTTCGGCCCGGGGCACCACCCAGCCGGGCCGCCGGGACAGGGCGCGCAGCAGCGACATGCCCGCCGGCGGCACCGGCCTGAGGTCGCCGTCGACCAGGACCGCATGGCCCCGGATCTCCACCCGGTGCCCGGCGATCGGCAGCGAGCGGGCCCGGGCCGGGAGTTCCTGGCAGAGCAGCTGGACCAGAGGGCCCAGCCGGAAGCGTTCCGGCTGGATCGTGTCCACGCCGTGCGCCTGCAGCGGGATCGCCGTGACCGGGCCCACGCAGACCGCGAGGACGTCGTGGCACAGGGCCGACAGCAGGTCGGGGAGCAGGCCTCGGGTCTCCGCCCGGGAGAGCAGGGACGCGGCCGCAGGGGCGCTGGTGAAGGTGAGCGCGTCCAGGGACCGGGCGACCGTCGCGTCCAGGAGGCGGTCCAGCGGGGTGATGTCCTCCGGGGGCATCCAGCGGTACACCGGCACCGGGACCACCTCCGCTCCCCCGGCCCGCAGGGACTCCACGAAGCCCGGAAGCGGTTCGCCGTGCAGCTGTACGGCGATACGGCGGCCCTCCACACCCTCCTCCAGGAGCCGGTCCAGGACCTCGGCCAGGGACTCCGAGGAAGGTGACCACTCCTCCGTCAGGCCGGCCGCGCGGATCGATCCCTTGACCTTGGGGCCCCTGGCCAGCAGTTCGGCGCCGCGCAGCCGGCCGAGCAGCTGCTCGCCGAGACCCCAGCCGTCGGCGGCCTCTATCCAGCCCCGGAAGCCGATCGCCGTCGTGGCCACGACCACGTCCGGCACCTGGTCGATGATCCCCTTCGTGGCGGCGAGGAGCTCGCCGTCGTCGGCGAGCGGCACGATGCGCAGGGCGGGGGCGTGCAGGACCGCCGCACCGCGCCGCTGCAGCAGGGCGCCCAGCTCTTCCGCCCGGCGCGCGGCGGTGACACCCACGGTGAATCCCGCGAGCGGACCGTGCTCAACGGCTCCGGTGTGCTGCTCTTCGTCGTACATGGGGCTCTCCTAGCTGACCGGCACGCCGAACGAGCCTGTCAACGGCGCATGACAGGCTCGGTTCGACTTCATTGCACCGGTGTTACGTCACACTTCCGCGTAGCTGAGCTGCGGTTTTGTCTCCTGTGTAGCCATGGTCGCAGCCTGCTTCGCCGGGCGCCGAAGGTATACGGCCCATGTCACCCCGAAGCAGAGGCCGTAGAAGGCGAGGAAGGCGACGAACGCGCCGGTGCCGGAGCCGTAGGAGAGGAAGGACTGGCGGAAGGCCAGGTTGATGCCGACCCCGCCGAGCGCGCCGACCGCGCCGATGAGCCCCATCGAGGCGCCGGACAGACGGCGGCCGTAAGCCACGGCCTCCTCCCCTTCCAGGCCCTTGGCCAGGGCCTTTGCCTGGAAGATGCCGGGGATCATCTTGTACGTCGAGCCGTTGCCGAGGCCGCTGAGCACGAACAGCGCCACGAAGACGCTCACGAACAGCGCCAGCGACTTCTGCTGGCTCGCGACGATCAGGACGGCGGTCGCGGCGGCCATGGCGACGTAGTTCCACAGGGTGATGCGGGCACCGCCGTACCGGTCGGCGAGCCGGCCGCCGAGCGGCCGGATCAGCGAGCCGAGCAGTGGGCCGATGAAGGTGAGGTAGGCCGCCTGCAGCGGCGTACGCCCGAACTGGATCGTCAGCACCTGCCCGAAGGCGAAGCTGTAGCCGATGAACGACCCGAACGTCCCGATGTAGAGGAAGGACATGATCCAGGTGTGCGCGTCCTTGACGGCGTCCTTGGCCGCGCCGGTGTCGTTCTTCACCGTCGCCAGGTTGTCCATGAAGAGGGCGGCCAGCACCGCGGCCACGACGATCAGCGGGATGTAGATGCCCAGCAGCAGGCGCGGGCCGCCGCTGGCGCCGATGACCGCGAGGGCGACGAGCTGGATGACGGGCACGCCGATGTTGCCGCCGCCCGCGTTCAGGCCGAGCGCCCAGCCCTTCTTCTTCAGCGGGAAGTAGGCGTTGATGTTGGTCATGGAGGAGGCGAAGTTGCCGCCGCCGATACCGGCCAGCAGGCCGACCCACAGGAACGTGGTGAAGGACGTCCCCGGCTCCATGACCGTGTAGGCCGCGATCGTCGGGACGAGCAGCAGACTCGCCGAGATGATCGTCCAGTTGCGGCCGCCGAAGACGGCCACGGCGAAGGTGTAGGGGACGCGTACGACGGCGCCGACGAGGGTGACCATCGAGGTCAGCAGGAACTTGTCGGCGGGGGTGAGGCCGTACTTGGGGCCCATGAACAGGACGAGGACGGACCACAGGGTCCAGATCGAGAAGCCGATGTGCTCGGAGAGGACGGAGAACCACAGGTTCCGGTTGGCGATCCGTTCCCCGGTCGCCTTCCAGAACCCCTCGTCCTCCGGGTCCCAGCGCTCGATCCAGCGGCCACTGCGACGGGTTGGGGCTGAGGGGGCTGGTGTTGGGGCTGGGGCTGTCATCACGCCTCCACGGGGGCTCCGGCTGCTCGGTCTGCCGTCGACCTGCCATCGACTGACTGAGCCCGAAGGTAGGGAGGGCGCGTTTCCTGCCTGTGGCTGTGAGTGACCGGAAGGGAACGTTGCTCTCACTCGCGGGGAGGCGGACCGGTGAGGGCAGGCCGCCGGGGCCTCAGGAGGCGATCCGGTACCGGTGCTCCGGGCGGCCCGTCGCGCCGTAGCGCAGAATCAGCCGGACCATGCCCTCCTTGACGAGGTACGACAGGTAGCGCTGGGCCGTGGCCCTGGAGACGCCGGTCAGTTCCGCGGCCTCGGCGGCCGACAGATCGCCGTGCGCGGCGCGCAGGGCCTGCTGGACGAGGGCGAGCGTGGGCGCGGAGTGGCCCTTGGCCGGCACCCGGGGGACGGCCGGTGGCCGGACCGCGCTGAACAGGGCGTCCACATCGGCCTGTTCGGTGTCCGTGGTCTCCCCGAGGGTGTCGACACGGTGCTGGAGTTCGCGGTACGAGGTGAGCCGCTCGGCCAGGTCGGCGGCGCCGAAGGGCTTGACCAGGTAGCCCACGGCACCGAGTTTCATGGCGGTGCGGACCGAGGCGATGTCCCGGTCCGCGGTGATCATGATGGCGTCGGGGCGGGCGCCGCCCGCGTCCCCGGTGAGCCTCCGCAGGACGTCCAGTCCGCTGCCGTCGGGCAGGAAGATGTCGAGGAGGAGCAGGTCGGGGCGGAGGTCGCGCGCCGCCGCCAGGGCCTCGGTCACGCTCGCCGCCTCGCCCACCACCTCGTAGCCCTGGACCCGGGACACGTAGTCGCAGTGGATGTGGCTGACCCGGAAGTCGTCGTCCACGACCAGGGTGCGGATCATCAGCGGTCACCTCCCACGGGCAGCGCCTTCGTGAAACGTTCCTCGCCCGCCGGTACGGGAACCGGCAGCCGTACGGTGAACACCGCGCCCGGGCCCTCGCTGACGGTGACCGCGCCGCCGTGCCGTGTCACCAGGCGGTGGACCAGGGCAAGACCGAGACCGCGCCGGGCGGTGCCCCTCTCGGGCCGGGTCGACCAGCCGTCCTCGAAGATCGACTCGCCGGCGCCGGGCGGGATACCGGGGCCCGTGTCCGCCACCCGTACGGTCGTGCCTTCCGCGTCCTCGGTGAGCGTGAGCCGGACCGCGCGTCCCCCCGGCGGGACAGGCCCGTCGCCCGCCGCGTCGATGGCGTTGTCCAGCAGGTTGCCGGCGATCGTCAGCAGCCGGCGCAGATGCGGCGGGTCCTCGCCCAGCGCGGAGTCGTCGTCGAGTACGACGCGCACCCCGCGTTCGGCGGCGACGGTGGTCTTGGCCACGACCAGGCCGACCATCAGCGGGTTGCCGATCCGCCCCCGCACGGCCTCGGTGAGCGCCTGCCCGGCGCCGGCCGACTCCACGGCCAGCTCGTACGCGTCGTCGTGGGCCCCGATGTCCAGCAGCCCGGCGAGCGTGTGCAGGCGGTTGGTGAACTCGTGCTGCTGCGCCCGCAGCGCGTCGGTCAGTCCGCGCACGGAGTCCAGCTCCCGCAGCAGCCCGACCAGTTCGGTGCGGTCGCGGACGGTCACCACCGCGCCCAGTTCGCGCCCGCGCAGGGTCACCGGCATCCGGTTGACGACCAGACAGTGCTCGTCGGTCAGCACGCTGATGTCGGTGCCGGTCAGGGTCCCGTCCAGGGCCCGGCGCAGCCGTCCGTCGGGCAGCACCTCGGCCAGGGTGCTGCCGAGCGCGGTGCCGAGGCCGAGGAGACGGCGGGCTTCGTCGTTCACCACCGTGATCCTGCCGTTCGGGGCGAAGGCGAGCACGCCCTCGCGGATACCGTGCAACATCGCCTCACGGTCCTGGAGCAGCCCGGCGATCTCCTCCAGCTCCAGTCCGAACGTGATCCGCTTCAGCCGCCTGGCCAGCAGATACGCGGCCGCGGAACCGAGCGCCGTGGCGATCGTGGCGTACACGGCGAAGGTGGGCAGTTCGCTCCACAGCTCACCGAGCACCGTGTGTTCCGGGATGCCCACCGACACCTCGCCGACCAGCTCGCCCGTCGGCCCGTACAGCGGGACCTTGCCGTTGGCGGAGCGCCCGGTCGCGCCCTGGTCGGTGCCGACGTGCGGGAGGCCGTCGCGGACCGCGATCGGCTCGGTCACCGGCGACCCCACCAGCTGCGGCATGGGGTGCGAGTGGCGGATGCCGTGCAGGTCGATCACCACGACGTACGACGCCCCCGACGACTGCCTGATGCGTTCGGCGACGGCCTGCACCACGTCTCCCCCACCCTCCTGCATGGCCCGCCGGATCTGCGGGTCCGCGGCCGTCGTCTTGGCGATGGCGACGGCCCGCTCCTCGTAGGTGCGATCGAGTGCGGAGCGCTGCGCGAAGGCGAACAGGACGAATCCGATCACGCCGGTGAGCGCCAGGATGACGAGCTGGCTGGCCAGGATCCGCGCGGACAGTCTCCCCCTCCCGCCGCGCCCGATCCGCATACGGATGGGTGTCACAGGTGCCTCATCGCCCCTGTTCTGGATGGTGCCGGGCCGGCCCTGCGCCGGACCCGTGGTGGCGTGATTGTGCCTGATGGCCGAATTTCTGCCCACCCCCGTATCACTGAGCAGAACGAGCAGAACCCCGGTTTACGCGGCTATCGCGGGATACCTCGGAAACAGCGACGTAACAGCCGGTGGCTTCTAGCGTCTGCCTTCACCTCGACCTCCGAGGGCGAAAGGAGACGGCCCCCATGGCTTCGCGAAACGATGTCGCGACGAGCCCCATCGCCGGCGCAGCCGACCGCGAGGACGCGCGCATCGAGATATCCGGGCTCACCAAGCGATTCCTGACCCCTGCCGGTGAGGTGTTCACGGCGCTGCAAGGCGTGTCGTTCACCGTGGAGCCGGGCCAGTTCTGCGCGGTGGTCGGCCCCACCGGCTGCGGCAAGTCGACCACGCTCGGCATGGTGTCCGGGCTCGACCGGCCCAGCGAGGGCTCGGTCAAGGTCGGCGGCCGCGAGGTGGACGGCATCACCGACGGCGTCAGCTTCATGTTCCAGGCGGACGCCCTGCTGCCCTGGAAGACCGTCCTCGGCAATGTGCTGATGGGGCCGGTCTTCCGTGGCGTGCCCAAGCAGCAGGCCCAGGCCTCGGCGCGGGACTGGCTGCGCCGCGTCGGCCTCGCCGGGTTCGAGGACCGCTACCCGCACCAGCTCTCCGGCGGTATGCGCAAGCGCGTGGCGATGGCCGCGGCCCTGATCAACGAACCCAAGATCCTGATCATGGACGAGCCGTTCGGCGCCCTGGACGTGCAGACCAAGGCGATCATGTCGACCGAGCTGCTGGGCCTGTGGGAGCAGATCCGTCCGTCCGTCATCTTCATCACCCACGACCTCGACGAGGCCGTGGCGCTCGCCGACCGGGTCGTCGTGATGACCTCCAGCCCCGGGTCGGTCAAGGCGGTCTTCGACATCGACCTGCCGCGTCCGCGCGGCTCCGTGCAGGAGATCCGCTTCCAGCCCCGCTTCATCGAACTCCAGCACCAGATCTGGGAAACGCTGCGCGAAGAGGTCGAGCGCGCGTACGCACGCACCGCAGGAGGCACGGCATGAGTACGACGTCCACCGCATCCGCCGCGCCGGCCAAAGGCAGCGGGCAGAACTCGGCGGCGGCCGCCGCCAGGCGGGCCGCCCGGGGACGTGTCATGCGGGTGTGGGCGGGCCGCATCGGCATCGCGGCCTTCGTCATCGGCGGCTGGCAGGCCTTCACCGCCTGGGGCATCGTCGACCCGTTCTTCTTCGGGCAGCCGTCCGGAATCTGGCAGCGGCTGATCGATCTCTTCCAGAACGGCACCGAGTTCGGCTCCTTCTACGCGAACATCTGGACCACCATCCAGGAGGCGCTCCTCGGCTTCGCCGCCGGTTCCGTCGCCGGAGTCGTCTTCGGCGTGGCACTGGGCCAGAGCCGCTATCTGTCCGACGTCCTCGGGCCCTACATCAAGATGGTGAACGCGATCCCTCGGATCGTCCTCGGCTCGATCTTCATCGTCGCCTTCGGCATCGGCGTGACCCCGAAGATCCTGCTCGCCGCGGTGCTGGTGTTCTTCATCGTCTTCTTCAACGCCTTCCAGGGCGTCCGCGAGGTCGACCGCAACATCCTGGCCAACGCCCGGGTGCTCGGCGCCTCCCAGCTGCAGATCATCCGGCACGTCATCGTGCCCTCCGCGCTCACCTGGATCATCGCCAGCCTGCACAGCGCGTTCGGCTTCGCCATCGTCGGCGCGCTGGTCGGCGAGGTGCTCGGCGCGCAGAGCGGACTGGGTCTGGTCATCAAGACCGCGCAGAACAACTTCGACCCCAACGGCGTGTTCGCGACGATGCTCGTCATCGCGGTCATCGTGCTGGGCGCGGAGTGGCTGATCGGCAAGCTCGAACACCGTCTGCTGGCCTGGCGTCCGCCGGCCCCCTCCGAGGCCAACTCCCTCTGATCACCTCCCCGTTGATCCCCCCTTCCGCTTCCCTCTCCGCTTCCCCCGTCCCGTGAACGAAAGAGCCGCCATGTTCAAGAGAACCCTCACCGCATCGCTCGTCACCGTCCTGTCCCTCGGCGCGGCCACCGCGTGTTCCAGCAGCTCCGGCAGCTCCGGTTCGGGCGGCTCCGGCGGCACCCCGAACGTCAGGCTCATGGTCGGCGGCATCGACAAGCAGATCTACCTGCCGTTCCAGCTCGCCCAGAACCTCGGCTTCTACAAGAAGTACGGCGTCGACGTCACGCTGAGCACCGAGCAGGACGGCGGGACCGGTGCCGAGGACGCCATGGCCTCGGGTCAGGTGGACATGGCCGGCGCCTGGTACAACCACACGATCGACTTCCAGGTGAAGGGCAAGGCGGTCGAGGACATCGTCCAGCTGTCCGGCGCACCGGGCGAGCGGGAGATGTGCGCCACGAAGAGCGGCGTGCACTCGGCCGCCGACTTCAGGGGCAAGACGCTCGGCGTGACCGACCTGGGCTCCGGCACCGACACCCTCACCCAGTTCCTGGCGGCCAAGAAGGGCATCAAGACCAGCGACTTCCACCGGATCGGGGTCGGCGCGGGCTCCACCGCCATCGCCGCGCTGCAGAACGGCAAGGTCGCCTGCGTGATGACGACACAGCCGACGGTCGCCGCGATCCAGAAGAAGGGCATCGGCTACTCCGCGGTCGACGTGGCCACCACCCAGGGAGCCACGGTGGCGACCGGCGGTGCCTGGCCCGCCGCGGGTGTCATCGCCCGTACCGACTGGGTCAACTCGCACAAGGACGCGGCCCAGAAGGTCGTCGACGCGCTCGTGGCCACCATGCACTGGATCAACACGCACAGCGCGGCCGACATCGCCGACAAGCTGCCGCAGTCGTTCGTGCAGAACCAGCTCGTGACCAAGGCCGACTACATCGCGGCCCTGACCCAGGACAAGGGGCAGTTCCTCCCGGACGGCATCATGCCGGCGGGCGGCCCGAAGAACGTCCTCGCCACGGAGGAACTGGTCGGCCACGCCACCTCGAAGGTCGACCTCGGCACGACGTTCACCAATGACTTCGCCCTCGCGGCCAACAAGAAGGAAGGCCTCACCACCAAGACGGCACCGGCGGGTTCGGCGGGCTGATCCGCGGCACACGCCCGCACGGGGCCGCCCGGGTGCTCACGACCCGGGCGGCCCCGTGCCGTGAGCACATCACTGCCGGGCCGTCATCGCCGTCTCGTCCGCCTCCGGGATCCAGCTCCCGCCCGGCCGTCGCAGCCAGCCCTCCGCCTCCGCGGCCTCTCGCGCCGCCCGGCGCAGCGCGTCCAGCCCGGGATGGACCAGGCCCTTGCGCCACACCAGGGAGACCGGTGACAGCGGGACGGGCTCGACGAGGGGCCGGCGCACCGTGCGGGGCAGAGCCGGAAAGTCCACCACGGCCAGCACCGGATGACGTGTCTTGCCCATGATCCGCTCGAACTCCTCGTCGCCGACGGCGAGCGGGAGGGGCGGGGCGAGCCGGATGCCGCGCCCCTCGAAGAGCCGGCACGCCAGATCCGTCCACTCCCGGGTACGCGGGTTCCCGGCGCCGGCGTACACGGTCTCACCGGCCAGCGCGGCCAGCGGCACCTCCGCTCGGGCGCCCAGCGGATGGTCTTCGGGAAGTACGACGGCCATGGGCTCGAAGCGCACCGGTTGCTGCTCCAGCCCCGACCGCACCGCCGGGTCCAGGCCGGCGAAACGGCCGAAGGAGGCGTCCAGCCGGCCGGCCAGCAGCTCGGCGGCGGCTCCGGTCAGACCGCTCTCGTAGCGGGCCATCAGCTCGCCGTCGGGGGCGAGTTCGCGGGCCCGGTGCAGGACGCGGCGGCCGGTGACCAGGCCCGCGGAGTTGAGGTCCACGAGCAGGGGGCGGGCCTGGCCGAAGGAGGCGAGGAGCTCGTCCTGGGCGGTGAGCACGCGGCGCGCGAGCGGCAGCAGGCGTTCGCCGTCCGCCGTCAGCGTCACCTGCCGGGTCGTACGGACGAACAGCTCCGCGCCCAGCTCCCGTTCCAGCCGCCGTACGTCCCGGCTGAGCGCCTGCTGGGCGACGTACAGACGGGCGGCGGCGCGGGTGAAGTGGAGCTCCTCGGCGACGGCGAGAAAGGCGCGCAGGAGCCGGGGGTCTATGGCGGAGGGGGCCGGCATGGCGGTGAATTTACAACGCGGGTGCGTGAATAGGTACGGAGAAGGTGTTGGACCCGGTGATCCACTCCGGGCGAGGGTGGGGACATGCCCGCGCCCATATCAGCGACAACTCCCGTCTACCGCCGCCTCTTCAGCCTCCCCGGAACCCGTGCCTTCACCGCCGGCAACCTGCTCGCCCGTCTCCCCATGGGCATGTTCAGCGTCAGCGCGGTCGTGATGATCGCCGGTTCCCGGGGCTCGTACGCCCTGGCCGGTGCCGTCACCGCCACCGGTCTCGCGGCGACCGCGCTGGCCGGGCCCTGGGTCGCGCGGCTCGTGGACCGGCACGGGCAGGCCCGCGTCGCCGTACCGGCCACACTCGCCTCCGTGCTCGGCAGCCTCGCGCTGCTGCTGTGCGTGCGCTACGGCGCCCCCGACTGGACCCTGTTCGCCGCCTACGTCCTCACCGCCACCACCCCCAACATCGGCGGCCTGTCCCGCGCCCGCTGGGCCCATCTGCTGCGGGAGGACCCCGAGGCACTGCACACCGCGAACTCCTTCGAGCAGGCCGCCGACGAACTGTGCTTCATGCTCGGCCCGGTGCTCGCGTCCTTCCTGACCGGCACGTTCTTCCCCGAGGCCGGCACACTCGTCGGTGCGGTGCTGCTGCTCACGGGCATGCTGCTGTTCGCCGGGCAGCGGTCGACCGAACCGCCGGTCCAGCGGCGGGCCCGGGGGAAGGGGCCGCTGCGGGCGGCCGGGTTTCCCGCGCTGCTCGCCGGATTCGTCGCCACCGGTGCCGTCTTCGGGTCCATGGAGGTCGTCACCATCGCGTACGCCGACGCGCACGGGCACCGGTCGGCGGCCGGACTGGTCCTCGCCCTGCAGGCGGCGGGCTCGTGCGCGGCGGGCCTGCTGTACGGCGCGCTGCGGCCGACCGGACCGGCCGAGCGACGGCATCCCTGGTGTCTGGCCGCGATGACGGCACTGATGACCCTGCCGCTGCTCGCCGCCCGCGGCACCGGGTCCCTGATCGCGCTGGCCGCCGCCCTGCTGGTCGCGGGCATGGCCACCGCGCCGACCATGGTGACCGCGATGACGCTCGTTCAGCGCCGTACCCCCGAGGGATGCCTCAACGAGGGCATGAGCCTCGCCGTCACCGGGCTGCTGACCGGGATCGCCTGCGGCTCGGCGATCGGCGGCTGGGCGGCCCAGCACACCGCACCGGGATCGGGCTTCGCCGTACCGGTCGCGGCAGCCGGCACGGCGCTGGCCATCGGCACGGCGGCCGTACTGCGGCCCTCGGGTCAGCGGGACTCGTAGCCGTACGGAGGCTGCGGCTGCTGCGGCCCGCGAACAGACGTAAGGCCCCGCCGCTTGAAGCGGCGGGGCCTTCGCCCACATGGGGTGCCCCCGGAGGGGCTCGTGGAGATGGCGGGAATCGAACCCGCGTCCAACGGTGCGGAACCAGGGCTTCTCCGTGTGCAGTTCGCTGCGCTTTTCTCAGCCCCGGCAATCACGCGAACAAGTCGCCGACGGGCTCAGTCACTGTTTGGTTTCCCTTTTCACCCCGTGACCGGGATCAAGGTTTAGTTCCCTAGCTGATGCCAGGATCCGGGTCGGGAACAGCCCCGGGCTGACACTTCGCAAGTCGCTACTTAGGCAGCGAGGGCGAAGGAATCGCGCTTGGTGTTGGCGATTATTTGTTTCGGCCTGTGGTTTACGAGATCATGGCCGCTTCCTCGACACGCTTCCCCTGCTTCGACAGCCGCTGTCGAAACCGATCATCCCCATGTTGATTTCTCAAGGTGCACACCGGCCGCTCGCGTCCGGTGCTGGTGCCATCGTACGGGAACAACGCGGGCCCGTGCCAGCGTATTCCCACCGACCGGCCTAGCCGCGCTGACGCCTGCGCGCCGACGCCATGGCCCGGTCCGCCTCGCGGCGGTCCTGCTGCTCGCGCAGGGTCTGGCGCTTGTCGTACTCCTTCTTGCCCTTCGCCAGCGCGATCTCGACCTTGGCCCGGCCGTCCTTGAAGTACAGGGCGAGGGGCACGATCGTGTGACCCGTCTCCTGGGACTTGGACTCCAGCTTCTCGATCTCCACGCGATGCAGAAGCAGCTTCCGCTTGCGGCGGGCGCTGTGGTTGGTCCAGGTGCCCTGGCTGTACTCGGGGACGTGCACGTTGTGCAGCCACGCCTCGTGGCCGTCCAGCTGGACGAAGCCGTCGACCAGCGAGGCCCGTCCCTGGCGCAGTGACTTCACCTCGGTGCCCATGAGGACCAGACCGGCCTCGTAGGTGTCGAGGATGTGGTAGTCATGCCGCGCCTTCTTGTTCTGCGCGATCAGCTTGCGCCCTTTTTCCTTAGCCATAGTGCCGACCATTTTGGCACTACGGAGGGGCTGTGCGTACAGCCGATTAACACGAGGCCAAGAAGGACCGAGAGGGACCGCAAGGCCCACGCATGACTACGAGGGGTCACCCAGGCCGGTGAGGACCGTCTCCGCCCGCTGCAGGGCGTCCTCCTGGCCCGCGTCCAGGTCCGGGGTGATGCCCCGGCCGTCGACCGCATGGCCCGAGGGGGTGCGGTAGTGGCCGACGGTCAGCTCGGCCACCGAGCCGTCGGGCAGCGTGGTCGGCATCTGGATGGAGCCCTTGCCGAAGGTGCGCGAACCGATCACCACCGCGCGGCCCCGGTCCTGCAGCGCCCCGGTGAGCATCTCGGCCGCGCTCATCGTGCCACCGTCGACCAGGACGACCAGGGGCCGGGAGGTGTCGCCGCCGGGGTCGGCGTGCAGGGAGCGCGGGGCGCCGTCGACGTCGTAGGTGGCGACCAGGCCGCCGTCGAGGAAGGCGGAGGCGGTCTCCACCGCCTCGGTCACCAGGCCGCCGGAGTTGCCGCGCAGGTCGAGGACGACCCCGGCGTCGGCCGGGGCCTGCCGCAGCGCGGCCCGCACGGCGTCGCCGGAGCCCTTGGTGAACGCGGCGATCTTGACGACGGTGACCCCGCCGGTCAGTCTGCGCTCGGTGACGGAGTCGGTGGACAGGCTCGCCCGGCGCAGTCTCTCGGTCCACACGCGCGTGCCACGTTCCAGGCCCACGGTGACGGTCGTACCGGCGGCCGCGTCGTCGGCGTCGCCGCGCAGCAGGGAGACGACCTCGGTGACCGGCCGTCCGTCGACCTTGCTGCCGTCGACGCTGCGCAGCCGGTCGCCCGTGCGGATCCCGGCCTCGGCGGCCGGCGACCCGGGCTGCACCTTGGTCACCTCGATCCGGCCGTCCCGCGCGCGTGCCGCCCACAGTCCGACGCCGGTGTACCGGCCGTCGAGGGACTCCTGGAACTCCTGGTACTCGCCTTCGGAGTAGACGGCGCCCCAGCGGTCCCCGCTGCGGCTCACGGCCCGCTCGGCGGCCTCCATCGGGGACTTGCCGTCGGCCATCGCCTCGGCGGCGGCCTTCTGGACGTCCTCGTGCCGGGTGGCCGTGGGCGCCGGGCCGACGGCGGCCTTCCGCGCGGTGGCGTCGGGCTCCGGGAAGGAGCCGGTCGCGGCGCCGGTGACCAGGACTCCGGCGAAGACCAATGTCAGGGCGGCCCCGCGGCGAGTGCGGCGGGGCTGAGAGAACCGGTCTCGGCCTGACATGGCCGTGAGTCTAGGACAAGGCGAAGGGCCGTACGGCCGGATGTCCGTACGGCCCTCTTGGTATGCGTCACACCTTCAGGTACTTGCGCAGCGCGAAGAATGCCGCCAGCGACGGCATCAGCACGCTCGTGGCGAGGATCAGCGGCAGCTTGGTCAACACCGCGTTCCAGCCCACGAAGTTGATGAGCGTGAGGTGGTGGGAGAGGTCCATGCCGTGGTCGATGGTGAAGTACCGGCCGACCACCAGGGCCACGCAGGCGAGCCCGCCGCCGATGAGTCCGGCGACCGCGGCCTCGGCGATGAACGGCGCCTGGATGTAGAAGCCCGAGGCACCGACCAGGCGCATGATCCCGGTCTCGCGCCGACGGCTGAACGCCGAGACGCGCACGGTGTTGATGATCAGCAGCAGGGCGACGATCAGCATCATCGCCATCACGCCGAGCGCGCCCCGGTTCATCAGATTCAGCAGTGTGAAGAGGTTGTCCAGGATGCCCTTCTGGTCCTGCACGGACTGCACACCGGCGCGCCCGTTGAAGGCCGACGCGATGACCTGGTACTTCTGCGGGTCCTTGAGTTTGATCCGGTACGACTCCTGCATCTGGTCCGGCGTCAGCGAGCTGGCCAGCGGAGAGTTGCCGAACTGCTCCTTGTAGTGCTTGTACGCCTCGTCCTGCGACTCGTAGGACACCTTCTCCACGACCGGCATCGCGCGCAGGTCGTGCAGGATCTGGTTCTTCTGGTCCTGGGTGACCGCGCCCTTGGCGCAGTTGACGTCCGAGTCGGCGTCGTGCTTGTTGCACAGGAAGATCGAGACGTTGACCTTGTCGTACCAGTAGCCCTTCATGGTGCTCACCTGGTCGCTCATCAGCAGCGAGCCGCCGAAGAGGGCCAGGGACAGGGCGACGGAGACGATGACGGCGAAGGTCATCGTCAGATTGCGGCGGAGACCGACACCGATCTCCGACAGGACGAACTGGGCGCGCATGGCGTCTGGTCGAGCCTTTCCGTCGTGAACTTGCTTAGTGCTGGTAGCCGTAGACGCCGCGGGCCTGGTCGCGGACGAGGCGGCCCTTCTCCAGCTCGATGACGCGCTTGCGCATCTGGTCCACGATGTTCTGATCGTGTGTCGCCATGATGACGGTGGTGCCCGTCCGGTTGATCCGGTCGAGCAGCTTCATGATGCCGACGGAGGTCTGCGGGTCGAGGTTGCCGGTGGGCTCGTCGGCGATGAGCAGCTTGGGCCGGTTGACGAAGGCCCGCGCGATGGCCACGCGCTGCTGCTCACCACCGGACAGCTCGCCGGGCATCCGCTCCTCCTTGCCGCCGAGCCCGACGAGGTCGAGCACCTGCGGCACGGACTTGCGGATCTCGCCGCGGGACTTGCCGATGACCTCCTGGGCGAAGGCCACGTTCTCCGCGACGGTCTTGTTCGGCAGGAGCCGGAAGTCCTGGAACACCGTCCCCAGCTGGCGGCGCATCTGGGGCACCTTCCAGTTGGAGAGGCGTGCGAGGTCCTTGCCCAGCACGTGCACCTGTCCGTGGCTGCACCGCTCCTCGCGGAGGATGAGCCGCAGGAAGGTGGACTTTCCGGAGCCGGAGGACCCCACGAGGAAGACGAACTCGCCCTTGTCCACCTCCAGGGAGACATCCCTGAGTGCGGGGCGGGTCTGCTTGGGGTAGACCTTGGAGACGTTGTCGAATCGGATCACGGATGCACCACGGGTCGCCGGGGGTAGATGAGCGTGACCATACGCGAACCGGGTGTGCAAGTGCAGTCGCAGGTCGAGGTTGGGGCAGGCTTGTCGTTTTTGTACCTGCTCCTGATGTCGCCCCGCTCTCCGGAGGCCCGCGCGGGGCTTGCGCGAACCTGGCACAGTGGAGGGGGAACGTTCTCGTTCCTGTGAGCGTTGTACGAGTTATGGCCGGAGCAAGGAGGGCGACCGCATGACGTACGACCGGTTGGTGTGCGCGAACTGCGCGGCGCCCGTGAGCGAGGGCCGGTGCCCGGTGTGCCGTGCCAACCGCGAGCGACTGCAGCAAGAGGGTTTTCTGGGCGGGGTGAACCCGATGGCGCTGATCGCGCTGCTGGCGGTGCTGATCGCCGCGGTGGCGCTGCTGGCGCACCAGACCGCGTAAGAAGAGCCCCCAGAAACCCGTCAGGGCCCGGAGCGCCAAGCTCCGGGCCCTTCGGTTTGCACATCAGGCGCGCTGCGTGACCGTACGGCTACGCTCAGGCGGCCGCGCCGCCCCGGCCGTTCACCAGCCGCGGCAGGACACGGAAGCCGATGCCGCCGGCGATCATCGTCGCGGCACCGATCACCAGGAACATGGTCTCGCCGGCACCGGTCTCGGCGAGCTGCTTGCCGTGACCCTGGCTCTTGTTGTCGGAGCCCGTGTCGGTGAGGGCCGAGGAGCCCTGGTCCTGGGTGGCGTTGTTGTTGCCGCCCTGAGGGGTGTCGTTGTTGCCACCGGTGCTGGAGGAGCCACCGGTGCTGCTCGAACCACCGGTGCTGCTCGAACCACCGGTGCTGCTGGAGCCGCCGGTCGTGCTGGAGCCACCGGTGCTGCTCGAACCACCGGTCGTGCTGGAGCCGCCAGTGCTGGAGCCGCCAGTGGTGGAACCGCCAGTGGTGGAACCGCCGGTGGTAGAACCGCCGGTGGTAGAACCGCCGGTGGTAGAACCGCCAGTGGTGGAGCCGCCAGTGGTGGAGCCGCCGGTAGAGGCATCGCCACCGGTACCGTTACCGCCGCCGGTGTTGCCGTTGTCACCACCGTTGCCGTTGCCGCCACCGGTGTTGCCATTGTCACCGCCGGTCGTGCCGCCGCCGATGACACCGCCAATGGTGACGTCACCGGAGGTGGAGGCGTCACCGCCCGTGGTGCCGGTGCCACCGGTGGTGCCGGTACCGCCAGTGGTGCTGGTACCGCCGGTGGTGGTACCGCCGGTGGAAGCGTCGCCACCGGTGGTGGAGCCGCCGGTGCCGTTGGTGCCGCCGTCGGTGGTGCAGATGGCGATCGGGCAGCCGCCGTCGGTGCCGCCGTCGTCCCCGGCGTTCGTGTGCACGCCCAGGTTGATCGGGCCGGCCTGGACATCGATGCCCGCGGCGGAGGCCGCGCCGGCGGCGGTCAGTGACGCACCGGCCGCGATCACGGTGCCCGCGGCTATCCGCGCGACCCGGATCCGCGTCTTCTTCGTCATATGGTTGCTACCCCCAGTAGCTGTTCGTCAATGAGGCGGCGTGGGGCGTTGCCGTGATCGACGGGAGGCAGCCGGTGACGAAGTCCGCGTCAACTCATTCCCCCGGTTCACATGCGCCCCTTTAAGTACGCATGCCGCGTGTCACCCTTCCGATTTTTCAAAGCAACGTCAAGGCCGTTGCGGGCGCATTGTCCCTTGAGTGATCGTTTGGGGTGAGTTGAAGCCTGTGAGTGTGATGTAAAACCCAGACAAAAGACAAACTGCCGCCTCTCGGGCGGCAGTTGTCATGTCGACAAAGTTACTTCTCCTGCTGCTTGCGCCAGCGAATACCGGCCTCCAGGAAGCCGTCGATCTCGCCGTTGAACACGGCCTCGGGGTTGCCGACCTCGAACTCGGTGCGCAGGTCCTTCACCATCTGGTACGGGTGCAGCACGTACGAACGCATCTGGTTGCCCCAGGAGTTGCCGCCGTCGCCCTTGAGGGCGTCCATCTTGGCCTGCTCCTCCTGCCGGCGGCGCTCCAGCAGCTTGGCCTGGAGGACGTTCATGGCCGTGGCCTTGTTCTGGATCTGCGAGCGCTCGTTCTGGCAGGAGACCACGATGCCGGTCGGGAGGTGCGTGATGCGGACCGCGGAGTCGGTCGTGTTGACGCCCTGGCCCCCGGGGCCGGAGGACCGGTAGACGTCGATGCGCAGGTCGGACTCGTCGATCTCGACGTGGTCGGACTGCTCGACGACCGGGAGCACCTCGACACCCGCGAAGGAGGTCTGACGGCGGCCCTGGTTGTCGAAGGGCGAGATCCGCACGAGACGGTGCGTGCCCTGCTCGACGGACAGGGTGCCGTAGGCGTACGGCGCCTGGACGGAGAAGGTGGTCGACTTGATGCCGGCCTCTTCGGCGTACGACGTCTCGATGAGCTCGGTCTTGTAGCCGCGCTGCTCGGCCCAGCGCAGGTACATGCGCTGCAGCTTCTCGGCGAAGTCGGCGGCGTCGACGCCACCGGCCTCGGCGCGGATGTTGACCAGCGCCTCACGGGAGTCGTACTCGCCGGACAGAAGGGTGCGGACCTCCATCTCGTCCAGCGACTTCCGCACCGCGGCCAGCTCGGACTCGGCCTCGGCGCGGGTGTCCGGGTCGTCCTCCTCCTCGGCCATCTCGAAGAGGACGGCGAGATCGTCGATCCGGCCGCGCAGCGCCTCCGCCTTCCTGACCTCGGCCTGGAGGTGGGAGAGCTTGCTGGTGATCTTCTGCGCCTCGTCCGGGTTGTCCCAGAGGGACGGCGCGGCCGCCTGCTCCTCGAGCACGGCGATGTCTGCCCTCAACGTGTCGAGGTCCAGGACGGCCTCGATCGACTCCATGGTCGAGGAGAGGGACTTCAGCTCTTCGGATACATCGACGACTGCCACGCCTTCAAGCGTAACGGCTGTGGCAACCGACCTGGGCCGTGCTGCACCGCGGAGGGTGCCCTCAGGGGGTCGATGTGCTGTGGGTGTCCTGCGCCGGGCCGCCGTCGCCACCGGAAGAGGCCAGGTACGCGCCGACGCCCACGACGGCCGCCACGGCCAGCCCGGCCACGCCCAGCGTGATCCGGCGCCGTCGTACCGTCGCCCGATGCTTGGCCGAGCCCGGCCGTGGCGCGCCTGCGGTCCGGGGAGCGCGGGCCGTCCCGTGCGCACCGCCCGCCAGCTCGTCCGCCCCGGGCACCCGCATCGACGTGTGCGTGTCCCGGTTGGAGTCCGGCTTGGCTCCGGGGACGAGGGACACCGCGCCCCGCCGGCGTACCGGCTCGCCCGTCGGCGCGTCCGCCGGCCCGGACTCCTCGGCCTCCTCCTCGGAGAGGTCCGGCTCGTCCACGTCCAGCGGCGGCATCCCGGCCAGCGTCGGCAGCTGCTCGCGCAGCCGCGCCGCCAGCTCCGAGGCGCGCAGCCGGGACGCGGGCGCCTTGGCCAGGCACTGCACGAGCAGCTGCCACAGCTCCTCGGGGATGCCGGGGAGGGGGACGACCGTCTCCGTGACGTGCCGTCGTAGCACCGCTCCCGGGTGCCCGCCGCCGAAGGGGGTGAAGCCGGCCAGCAGCTCGTACAGCACCGTCGCGAGGGCGTAGATGTCCACGGAGGCCCGCGGTGGCAGGCCCTCGACGATCTCGGGGGCCAGGTAGTCCGGCGTGCCGATGATCTTCGTGGCGCGGGTCCGCTTCGGTGAGTCGATCAGCTTGGCGACGCCGAAGTCGGTGAGCAGGGCGGGGTGGGCGCCGCCGGGGCCGAGCGGGCCCTGCATGTCGAGGAGGACGTTCTCGGGCTTGACGTCCCGGTGGACGACCCCGGCCGCGTGGGCCGCCGCCAGCGCGTCGGCGATGTCGGCGACGATCGCCACGGCCGCCTCGGGGGCGAGCCGCCGCTCGCGCTCCAGACGGGTCCGCAGATCGGTGCCGCGCACCAGGTCCATGACCAGGGCCAGGTCGTTGCCGTCGACGACCAGATCGCGCACGGTGACAATGTGCGGGTGCTCCAGGCCGAGCAGCGCGGTGCGCTCCTGGACGAAGCGTCCGACGAGCTCCTCGTCGGAGGCGAGGTCCTCACGCAGCAGCTTGACGGCGACGGGGCCCTCGGGTCCCTCGCCCAGCCACACCGTGCCGGCGCTGCCCCGCCCCAGGATCTGGTTCGCGGTGTACCGGCTGCCGATCTTCCGTGCCAAGACTGCTCCTACAGACGCGCGTTGTCGCGTGGTGCCGAATAAAACTACGCGTCCGACGAGCCAACCTTCACCGCAGCGGCGGAAATCACCCGCCAGATGTCGACAAATCCGCAAACTCGCGGTCAGTTACCGCGAGTACGCGCCGTTCGGTGGCCGTTCAGTTGCCGCTGCCCGAGGAGCCGCCCAGATCCTTGATCCACTTGCTCGTCTGGTTGACCCAGTGGGTCACCTCGTGCCAGTAGCTCCGGCCCTGGCCGACCCAGGTGTGCAGCGGGGTCAGCTCCCAGATCAGCCAGCTCGCCACGACCAGGATGACGATCGTGAACAGACAGCCCTTCAGGCAGCCGAGCCCCGGGATCTTCATGGGGTTGGCGCTGCGCTGCCGCGGCGCGCGGGGCTCCCGGGCGGGCCGCTGCGGCTCCGGGGCGGGCGGCGCGTACCGCTGCGGCTGCTGCGGGGCGTACTGCTGGGGCTGCTGCGGCGCATAGCCGTACCCCTGCTGGTATCCCTGCTGCCCGCCGCGCGGCTGCGGCTGCCGGGGGCGGCCCTGCGGGGCCTGGCGCGGCTGCTGGCCGGGCCGGGCGACCTGCCGCTGCGGCCGGTGGCGCAGCGGATCGTCGTCCGGGGACAGGAACTGCTGGACCTGCGTCTGCTCATTGCGGTCGCGTGCGGCGCGCAGCTGGGTCTGCCAGGGGTGCGGCTGCTCGGGCTGCTGCCCCTGCGGACCGGTGTTCGGCAGCACCGCCGTCGGGTCCGCCGCGCCCGTGTTCGGCAGTACGGCGGTGGGGTCGGCGGCGCCGGGGCCGCCGGTGTGCGGCAGGAAACTGGTCGCGGCGTTCGGGTCGTACGACCCCTGCGGCGCGTTCGTCGGCAGCACCTGGGTGGGGTCGGCGGCACCGGGCACACCCGGGACGGCGGTCGGGGCCGGGTCGGGGGCGAGCAGCGCGCCGATGCCCTCGGCGGCGGCGATCTGCGCGGCGTTCGCGTGCACACCGATGCCCTCGGAGACGACCCGCAGGCCGCGCGCGAGGTTCTCGGCGCTCGGCCGTTCCTCCGGGTTCTTGCGCAGGCAGCGTTCTATGACCGTCCACAGCGGGTCCGGGACGGTGGAGGGGCGGCGCGGCTCGGCGCTCAGGTGCTGGTGCAGGACCTCCAGGGCCGTGCTGCCCGAGAACGGCGGGCGGCCGGTGACCAGCTCGTACAGCAGGATGCCGGCGCCGTAGATGTCCACGGCGGAGGTCTGCGGGCGGCCCTCGGCGGACTCCGGTGCCACGTACGCGGGCGTGCCGACGAACTCCTGGGTGCGGGTCAGGCCCGGGGAGTCGGCGAGGCGGGCGATGCCGAAGTCGGTCAGCATCGGGTGCATCTGGCCGTCGTTCTGCGCCAGCAGCACGTTGGCGGGCTTCAGGTCGCGGTGGACGACGCCGTCGGCATGGCTCGCGGCGAGCGCGTCGGCGACCTGTGCGGTCATCAGCGCGGCGGCCACCGGCGTGAAGGGGCCGCTCTCACGCAGGTAGCGGTGCAGGTCGGGGCCGTCGACGAGGTCCATGACCAGCGCCAGCAGATCGCCCTCGACGACCAGGTCGCGGACCCGGACGATGTTCGGGTGGGTCAGGCGGAGCAGGACGGAACGTTCGCGCAGGAAGCGCATCACGATGTCCGGGTCGCTCGCCAGCTCCTCCTTGAGGACCTTGATCGCGACCGTCTCACCGGGCTGCCCGGGTACGGCCGCCTCGGCGCCCGCGGTCTCGCGCTGGCGGGCACGCCAGACGGTGCCTGTGGCGCCGCGTCCGAGCGGCTCCTCAAGCAGGTACTTGCTGCCGACTGGCCGCACGTCACGCGCTCCCTGCTGCTTGCTGTTGCTTGCTTGCCTGCATTCCGGTGCTCCGCCCCACTGTAGTGCCGCCTTTCAAGGCACTACGCAAGCGTTACCGAGCCCGTTCGAGATGTTCGAAGACTGCGGCGTGATTCGACTTGTCCAGGCCGTAACGAAGGGGATGAAGGGTTCGACGGGAAGACGCACGAGCCGGTCCGCCGGTTGCCGGAGCCGGACGTGACCGATCTCAAGTGATCGCCCGTGCGCCATCCGTCAGGCACTTTTGGGGGCAGAGCCGACCAATCAAGATCACTTGTCACCGGGTCCCGGGCGCGTTGTCAGTGGCAGGTGCGAGGATGCCTTCCAGTACTGGCCGACGTGCTCGTGTGGGGTGGGGGGAAGTCCGTCCCGCGCAGACCCGCGCAGAAGGGACCGCTGACGCCGATGCAGATCCGGCTGACCGTCGTAGACCCGCTGGGCCCGTCCACGCAGCGGGGCCGCGCCGCGAGCCGCGACGTGCTGGTCACGGCGCCCACCGGCACGGACCTCGGCGCGGTCGCGTCGGCTCTGACCGGGGCGGTCACCGGGGAGGGCGGCGCGGGCCGCGACACCGGTGCGGCATCCGTGGTGCTGTACGCGGGCGCCGAACGCCTCGATCCCCGCCGGCACACCCTCGGCGAGCCTCCGCTGATCGACGGCGCCGTGCTGTCCCTGGGCGCCCCGGCGGCCGCCGAGCCGCATCCCGAGCTGGACGACGCGCCGACCCAGCTCCATGTCGTGGCGGGCCCGGACGCGGGCGGGGTCCATCTGCTGCACGGCGGGCGGATCACCGTGGGCCGTTCGAGCGAGGCGGACGTACCGCTGGACGACCCCGATGTGTCCCGATTGCACTGCGCGGTCACCGTCGGCGCGGACGGGCGCGTCTCGGTCGCCGACCTCGGCTCGACGAACGGGACGGTGCTGGACGGGGGGCGCGTGGGGGAGCGGCCGGTGCGGTTCCCTGCCGGGGGCTTGTTGCGGATCGGGGAGTCCGCGCTCCGGGTTGCTTCGGCCGGGGGGCCGGGGACGCGGGTTGTCTCCGACGGGGAGGGATGCGTCCGGGTTGTTCCGGGCGGGGTGTCGGGGGCGGAAGCGTCGTCTTCGGGTGCGGGGGGTGCTCGTGGGGGCGGGGTGCCGGGTGGTGCGGACGGGGCTTCCATGGGGGCGGCCCAGCATGGGTATGACTCCGCCGGGTGGGGGGCTTCCGGGGGCGGGGGGCTGGAACATCGGCGTTCGGAGCCGGGCGTGGTGCCGGGGCAGGGCGGGGCGCCCACGATCGAGAACCGTAGCGGTGGGGACACACATGCCGGGCGTTTCGGTGTCGGCGGATCGACTCCTGTGGGCGGAGATCCGTACGCCGGTGCGGCGGCACACGTGCCGCCTGCCGACGGTGACCCGGAAACCGGCGAGGATCCGCACGCACAAGGCAGCCGTAAAGGCACCCCCGTCAGAGGCACCGATGTCCCGCAGGGTGCGCGGCGGCGGGGGCTCGGTGCGTGGGCTCGGCGGCTGGCCGGTGGTCGCGGGGAGCAGCCCGACGTGCCCGAGGCGTACGACGGGACCGGGCCCGTCGCCCACGCCGCCCCGGTGGTCGTCGCGCCGCAGCAACCCGAGACCTGGCCGGATCCCGCAGCCCTGCTGCTGACGGCGCTCGGGCCAGGGCCCCGGCTGTGGGAGCGCGGACCCGGCCATGCGGAGACGCTGACCGTGCGGCTCGGTACGGCCGACCGGAGCGCGCCGGACGGCTCCGGGCTGCTGCCCGCGGTACCCGTGACGGCGGCGCTGCGCGAGGCGGGCGCGCTGGGCCTGGCCGGTCCACGCCCCCGGCTGTCCGGGCTGGCCCGCACCGTGCTCGCCCAGCTGGCCGCGCTGCACTCCCCCGACCAGCTGGAGATCGTGCTGATCAGCGCCGACCGCTCGCGTCCCGTGGCCGAGCGCACGGCCGAGTGGGCCTGGCTGGGCTGGCTCCCGCACGTCCGGCCGGGCCATGGCCAGGACTGCCGGCTGCTGCTGGCCTACGACCGCGAACAGGCGGCCGCCCGCACAGAGGAACTGCTGCGCCGGGTGGACGACCACGCGGCGGCCGGCAGAAGCGCGGCCCGCCCCGCCACCCCCGCACACAGCGAGCCGTCCAGCACCGCCACGCACGGCTCCCGCGCGGCTGCCGCTGCCCAGAGCTCCCCCTCGGGCACGCCCGAGGCTCTCGGTGCGCCCGCTCCGGGCTTGGCGGCCACCGGCGCCCACGGATCCAGCCCCGCCGCCCCGGGCACACCCGCCCAGGAGCGCGTTTCCGGCCACCCCGGCACTCCCGCCCAGCTCTCGGGCACTCCCGCCACACCGGCCCAGGCACCAGTCACCGGCCGCCCGGGCAACCACGCCGGCTCTGCCGACCCCGGGCCCGGACACACCCCCGGCACCCCCGGCACACCGCCCCGGACACCCACGCCGGGCCACCCCAGGACTCCCGGCACACCGGCCCAGGCACCAGTCACCGGCCCCAGTGGCTACGGCAACTCCGCGCTCGCGCACACCCCGGGCACGCCCGGCGTACCGCCTCGGGCACCAGCCCCCGGCAGCTCCGCACCACCGCACGCGTCCGGCACACACACCACGCCCCACCTGACGGCAACCGCCGCCCCCTCCACACGCCGCCCCTCCTGGGCCAAGGGCGACGGTGAGGTCGCCGGGAACACCGGATTCGCCGGGCCCTACACCGTCGTCGTCGTGGACGGGGATCCCGGTGGTGGTGCCCTGCGGGACGCGGTCGCTCGGCTTGCCGTGGCCGGGCCTCGGGCCGGGATTCATGTCGTGTGTCTTGCCGAGACGGAGCCGGCCTCGGCCGCCTCACCCGTGGCGCTGACGTACGAGGCCGCGTGCGCGGTGGCGCCGACGTTCCGCCACTGCGGTGCCGTGGCGCTGCTCAGCGGTGATGTGGCGACCGCGCTGCATCTGATGCGGGTGGCGCCCGGCGGGCCCGTGGGACCGGGCACGCTCGCCGCCGTGGACGCCGTCTCCCCCGCCTGGGCGGAGCGGTTCGCGCGGGCGTTGGCGCCGCTGCGGCCGGACGGCCCGGTCGGCGAGCGGGACACGCGCGTGGCCACGCCGTTGCCGCAGTCGGCGCGGCTGCTGGACGAGCTGGGGCTGGCCCGGGCCACCCCGGCGTCGCTGATGGCGCGCTGGGCGGACGCGGCCGATGACACGGAGTCCCTGGGCGGGCGGGCACGGGCGGTGCTCGGCGCCGGACCGCGCGGGCCGCTCGTCGCCGACCTGGTGGCCGACGGCCCGCATCTGCTGATCGAGGGACCGGCCGGCAGCGGTCGTACGGAGCTGCTGCGGGCCGTGGTGGCCTCGCTGGCCGCGGCCGAGCGGCCGGACCGGCTGGGTGTGGTGCTGGTCGACGGCCGGGACGGCATCGGGACGGGCGCGGCGCGCGGCGAGGGCCTGCGGGTGTGCACCGACATACCGCATGTCACCACGCATCTGGTCGCCAACGACCCGGTGCGCATGCGGGAGTTCGCCCAGTCGCTGACCACCGAGCTGAAGCGACGGGCGGAGCTGCTGGGCCGGACGGACTTCGCCCAGTGGCACGCGGGGCGTGCGGTGTCGGGCCGTATGGTCGCGCAGCGTACGTCCGCCTCCGGTGACATAGAGACGCCGCCCAGCTCCACCCTGCGGCTGCGGCCGGGGGCAGCGGGGCGGCAACAGGCCGAGGCGGCGCCGCCGTTGGCGCGGCTCGTGGTCGTCGTCGACGATCTGGACGCGCTGGTCTCGCCCTCGCTCGGCTCGCCGGGCCGGCCCGCCGCCGGGTCGGTGATGCGTGCGCTGGAGGCGGTGGCCCGGGACGGCGAGCGGCTCGGGGTGCATCTGGTGGCGGCGGCCGCCACCGGTGGCCGTACGGCGGAGACCGAGCCCGCGCGGCGGGCGGCCCTGCGGGTCGTGCTCGACGCGCCCCAGCAGGGGCCGGAGGAAGCGGCGCCGGGGCGTGGGCTGTTGGCGTACGCCGACGGGCGGGCCGTCGGTTTCCAGGGCGGCCGAGTGACGGGCCGTATCCCGCGTACGGCGACCCAGCGGCCCACGGTCGTCCCGCTGGACTGGCAGCGGATGGGCGACCCGCCGGCCCGCCGGCCCGTGCGGGAGCTGGGCAACGGCCCCACCGACCTGGCCCTGTTGGCGAGCGCGGTGGAGCGGGCGGCCCGGGAGGTGTCGGCGGCGCGCGTGCCGTCCCTCCTCTGACCGGCTCAGGTGCCGCCCCCTCCCCCTGCCTCGCCCCTCCTCCGGCCCGAATCCTTCCGGATCGGCCCGGATCTGCCCCGTACACCCCCGGTCACGAGCCGGTCACGATGAGCGGGTTGACACCGCAGGCGCTCTTGCCCGCCCCGAGCGGCCCGCGTACACCGGACCGCACGGGACCGTCGTCTTGACGTTCGACGCCGTACCGCGACGCGCCACGAAGTACCACTTGGTACGACGATGTACCACGATGTACCACGACGTACCACTACGTTCAGCGGAGAACGACGAACGGGGAAGTGATGCGCAGCAAGAGCAGCACCATCCGGACATACAGGGCCGTCACCACACTCGCCGCACTGCTGGCCGGAGCCCTCGCGCTCAGCGCCTGCTCCAGCAGCGGCGACAAAAGCGGCGACAAGGAGAAGAGCAGCGGGGGGCAGACCCCGGCCGGCTCCACCGTCACCCTGCCGAAGCTGAACGGCGCCCATCTGGAGGTGGCCGCCGTATGGACCGGCGCCGAGCAGGACAACTTCAAGAAAGTCCTCGCCGAGTTCGAGAAGCGCACCGGCGCGACGGTCACTTTCGTGCCCGCCCAGGACCCGATCATCAACTTCCTCGGTTCGAAGATCGCGGGCGGTCAGCCGCCGGACGTGGCGATGCTGCCGCAGCCCGGCGCCATCAAGCAGGCCGTGCGGCAGAAGTGGGCCAAGCCGCTCGGCCCGGACGCCCTGAAGGAGCTGCAGCAGAACTACTCGCAGGGCTGGCAGGACATCGGCAAGGTCGACGGCAAGCAGTACGGCGTCTACTACAAGGCCGCCAACAAGTCGCTGATCTGGTACAACGCCAAGGTCTTCGCGAACGCGGGCGCCCAGGAGCCGAAGACCTGGAAGGACCTGCTGACGGCGGCGCAGGCGGTGTACGACTCCGGGGTCACGCCGTTCTCGGTGCCGGGCGCGGACGGCTGGCCGCTGACGGACTGGTTCGAGAACGTGTATCTGTCCCAGGCGGGGCCCGAGAAGTACGACCAGCTCACCCAGCACAAGATCAAGTGGACGGATCCCTCGGTCAAGCAGGCGCTCACGACGCTCGCCCAGATCTGGGGCAAGAAGGACTTTCTGGCGGGCGGTCAGGACGGCGCGCTGCAGACCGAGTTCCCGGCCTCGGTCACCCAGACCTTCACCGGTGGCGACCAGCCGAAGGCCGCGATGGTCTACGAGGGCGACTTCGTGCAGGTCAACATCGCCGAGACCAAGGCGAAGGTGGGCACGGACGCGAAGGTGTTCCCGTTCCCGGCGGTCGGCTCCACCGCGCCCGTGGTCTCCGGCGGTGACGCGGCGGTGATCCTGAAGGACTCCAAGGCCGCGCAGGCTCTGGCCACCTTCCTCGCCTCCCCGGACGCGGCGACGATCCAGGCGAAGCTCGGCGGCTATCTCTCGCCGAACAAGAACGTGCCGATCTCGGCATACCCGAACGCGGTGCAGCAGAAGATCGCCAAGGCGCTGATCGCGTCCGGTGACGACTTCCGCTTCGACATGTCCGACCAGGCCCCGCAGGCCTTCGGCGGCACCCCGGGCAAGGGCGAGTGGAAGGACCTTCAGGACTTCCTGAAGAACCCGGCGGATGTGGCGGGCGCGCAGGCGAAGCTGGAGAAGGACGCGGCGGCCGCGTACGGAAGCGGGAGCTGATCCGGCGATGGCGTCGGCAGCGGCGGCCGGGACCCCACCGGGCCCGGCCGCACCCCGCAGTCGCAGGAGCGTGACCGGCACCCGGAAGACCGTGGCAGCACTGTTCCTGCTGCCCGCCCTGGTGCTGCTCGGCGCGCTCGTGGTCTACCCGATCGGGTACTCGCTCATCCGCAGCTTCTACAACGCCTCCGGCGACGGTTTCGCCGGCGTCGACAACTACAAGACCCTCTTCACGGACGACGGGATCCGCACCGCCCTGAAGAACAACGTCATCTGGGTGGTGTTCGCGCCCATGGTCTCCACCGCGCTCGGTCTGATCTTCGCGGTGCTGACCGAACGGGTGCGGTGGGGAACGGCGTTCAAGCTGGTCGTCTTCATGCCGATGGCGATCTCGATGCTGGCGGCCGGGATCATCTTCCGGCTGGTGTACGACCAGGATCCGCACAGGGGCGTCGCGAACGCGGTGTGGGTGGGTGTCCACGACACCTTCGCGCAGTCGTCGGCGTTCCCGAAGGCCCACCCGGGCCGCGAGTCGCCCCTCGTCGCGCAGAACGGCGGCTTCATCACCAGGGCCACCGTGCACGCCGGCCGGACCGTCACCCTTCCCCTCGTCGGCGTCGCCCCCGATCAGATGCCGGGCAGCGCGAAGAAGGCCGTGGCGGCCGAGCCGGAGCCCGGGAAGATCACCGGCACCACCTGGCAGGACTTCACGCGCGGCAAGGGCGTGGGGCGGCTCGGCGTGCCCGATCCGTCCGAGCTGGGCTATGCCGGGATGCGGATCGAGGCGGTGAAGGACGGCAAGGTGGTCGCCGCCACCAAGGCGGCCGACGACGGCACCTTCACGCTGCCCGCGTCCGCCGACGGGGCACGACTGCGGCTTCCCGCGAGCAACTTCAGGGCGCCGTACAACGGTGTCGAGTGGCTCGGCCCTTCGCTGGTCACCCCGGCGGTCATCGGGGCGTATGTATGGATGTGGGCAGGTTTCGCGATGGTACTGATCGCGGCCGGGCTCGCGAGTGTGCCCCGGGAACTGCTGGAGGCGGCGCGGGTGGACGGCGCGAACGAGTGGCAGGTGTTCCGCAAGGTCACCGTGCCGCTGCTCGCGCCGGTCCTCGCGGTGGTCACCGTCACGCTGATGATCAACGTGCTGAAGGTGTTCGACCTCGTCTACATCATCGCGCCGGGCTCCTCCCAGGCCGACGCGAACGTGCTCGCGCTGGAGCTGTACCGCAAGGGCTTCGCGGAGGGCCAGCCAGGCGTCGCGAGCGCGATCGCGGTGCTGTTGCTGGTGCTGGTGATCCCCGTGGTGCTGTTCAACGTCCGCCGGCTGAGGCGGGAGGTCAGGCGATGACGGCACGACGCCCACGCATCGGCTGGAGGGCCGGGAGTTACCCCCCGGACGAAAACAACAACGTTCGCCGGCTGAAGCGGGAGGGCAAGCGATGACGGCACGACGCCCACGCATCGGCTGGAGGGCCGGGAGTTACCCCCCGGACGAAAACAACAACGTTCGCCGGCTCAGGCGGGAGGTGCGGCGATGACGGCGGCCGCCGGGAACGTCACGGAAGTCGGCCCCGTCCAGGCGGTGAAGGCGCGGCAGTCGCTCGGTGCGAGGATCGCCGAGAGGCTGAGCGGCGGTCTGGTCCGGGTGTTCCTGATCGTCGTGGGCCTGTTCTGGCTGGTGCCGACGGTCGGTCTGCTCATCTCCTCGCTGCGCTCGCCGGAGGACATGAGCGCGAGCGGCTGGTGGAAGGTGTTCACCAAGCCGTCCCAACTGACTTTCGACAGCTATCAGAAGCTTCTCGAGAACGGCGACATCACCCATTCCCTCTGGAACACCGTGCTGATCACGGTCCCGGCGACGGTGCTGGTCGTCGTGGTCGGCTCGCTCGCGGGCTACGCGTTCGCGTGGATGGAGTTCCCGGGCCGGGACTGGTGGTTCCTGGGCGTGGTGAGTCTGCTGGTGGTGCCGGTGCAGGTGGCGCTGATCCCGATCGCCGAACTGTTCGGCAAGATCGGCCTGTTCGGGACGATCCTCGGGGTTATCCTGTTCCACACCGGCTTCGGGCTGCCGTTCGCGGTGTTCCTGCTGCGGAACTTCTTCGCGGAGATCCCGCGCGAGCTGCTGGAGGCGGCCCGGCTCGACGGCGCCGGTGAACTGCGGCTGTTCGCACGGGTGGTGATGCCGCTCGGCGGGCCGGCGATCGCGAGCCTCGGCATCTTCCAGTTCCTGTGGGTGTGGAACGACATGCTGGTCGCGCTGGTGTTCACCAAGTCGGGCACCCAGCCGATCACGGTCGCGCTGCAGACACAGGTACGGCAGTTCGGCAACAACATCGACGTGCTGGCGCCCGGCGCGTTCATCTCCATGGTGATCCCGCTGGCCGTGTTCTTCGCGTTCCAGCGGCAGTTCGTGTCCGGGGTGATGGCGGGCGCGGTCAAATAGCCGTCCGTCACACAGCCGCGCTCTTCCAGCGCTCTTTCGGCGCTCTTCCGGGGGCGGGCCGCACATGGCCCGCCCTTTCGCGTTCCCCCGGTGTCCCCCACATGCCGTAAGGGACCGTAACCAATTCACTCCATCGGCCGTTCCCGGTCAAAGTCCCCGCGCCGACCGACGACCCATGGATGCCCCTTGCCCAGGTTCAGTGTCATTGTCCCCGCGTACAAGGTCCAGGCGTATCTCTCCGAGTGCCTGGACTCGGTACTCGGGCAGTCGTATCCCGATCTGGAACTGATCGCCGTGGACGACTGCTCCCCGGATGCCTGCGGCGCGATCATCGACGAGTACGCGGCCCGTGACGCGCGCGTGCGGGCCGTGCACCGGGCCACGAACCAGGGGCTCGGCCGGGCCAGGAACGCGGGGATGGCCGAGGCGAGCGGCGACTATCTGGTCTTCCTGGACAGCGACGACACGCTCGCCCCGGACGCGCTGCACGCGATCGCCGACCGGATCAAGGAGTCCGGCGAGCCGGACGTCCTGATGTACGACTACGCGCGCGCCTACTGGGACGGCCGGGAGGTGCGCGACCATCTCGCGGCCCAGCTGACCGAGCAGGGCCCGGCGCCGTTCCGCCTGGAGGACCGGCCGGGGCTGCTCAGGGTGCTGATGGTCGCGTGGAACAAGGCCTACCGGCGGGAGTTCGTCGAGGAGCACGGCTTCGCCTTCCCGCCGGGCTACTACGAGGACACCCCCTGGACCTTCCCGGTGCTGATGACGGCGGGGTCGATCGCCACCCTGGACCGGGTGTGCGTGCGCTACCGGCAGCGCCGGCAGGGCAGCATCCTCGGCAGCACCAGCCCTCAGCACTTCGATCTGTTCGAGCAGTACGACCGGGTGTTCGCGTATGTCGAGCAGTACCCCGAACTGGCGCGATGGCGGCCGGAGTTGTTCCGCGCCATGGTCGACCACTGTGCGACGGTGTTCACGAACGGGAGCCGGCTGCCGCGCGGGAGCCACGGTGAGTTCCTGCGCCGGGCGCGCGCCCACTACCGCCGCTACCGCGTCCCGGGAACCCGGATGCGGCGACGGAACATCCTGGTCCGCTTCGGCCTGCACCGCACCTTCCGGGCGCTGCAGCTGGCCTCGGCCGTTGCCCGGCGCACGCTGAAGGCGGTGGTGAAGCTGGCCCGCGCCGTGCGCACCGGCGCGCTGCGGCTGCACTACCGGATCCAGCTGCGGCTCCCCGTCCGCGCCGACCGGGCGGTGTTCAGCGCCGGTGCGGGCCGCGGTCACGGCGGCGATCCGGGCGCCCTGGAGGAGGCGTTCCGCACCCATGCCCCGCATGTGCGGACCGCGTGGATCGCCCGGCCCGAGCACCAGCACACGGTCCCGCCCGGCCCGCGCCGGCTGCGGCCCGGCACCGCCGCCTACTGGACGGCGCTGGCCCGCTCCAAGTACCTGGTCACCGACGACGTCCTGGACCGGCGGCTGCGCAAGCGGCGCGAGCAGATCGTGATCCAGACCCGGCAGGGCACCCCGCTCAAGCACATGGGCCTTGACCTGCAGGAACACCCGGCGGCGGCCTGCGGCACCGACTTCGCGGAGCTGCTGCGCGGGGTCGATCAGTGGGACCTCGTCCTGTCCGGCAACCGGCACTCGACCCTGACCTGGGAGCGGGTCTTCCCGGGCCGCTACACGACGCTGGAGTACGGCGCCCCGCGCAACGACGTCTTCCAGCAGGCGAGTTCGGCGGACGTGGCCCGGCTGCGCGGGTTGCTGGGCATTCCCGAGGGCGCGGTCGTGATCCTGTACGCGCCGACCTTCCGCGACCATCAGCGCACCCAGCTCCCGCTGCTGGACCTGGACCGGATCGCGCGCCGTCTCGGCCCGCGCTTCGTGATCCTGGCCCGCCCCCACCCGGTGCACGGCGGCCCGCTCGGCACGGGCACCCGGGTCATCGACGTGGGCGGCCATCCGAGCGTGGAATCCCTCTGTCTGGCCTCGGACGCCCTCCTCACCGACTACTCGTCGCTCATGTTCGACTACGTCGGCCTGGACCGGCCGATCGTGGTGCACACCGGCGACTGGCAGGCCTACCGGGCGGCCCGCGGAACCTACTTCGACCTGCGTGCCTTCCCGCCGGGCGCGGTCGCGCGCACCGAGGACGAGCTGATCGACATCTTCGCGACCGGCCACTGGCGCGGCTCGCGCTCGGCGCAGCTGCGGGCGGCGTTCCGCGAGCGGTTCTGCCCGTACGACGACGGACGCGCCGCCGAGCGGGTCGTACGGCATGTGGTGCTCGGCGAGCACGGTCTGCCGTCGGTCGTGCCGCTCGCGGAGCGCACCCCGGCGCCGTCGGCCTGCGCACGCTCCCCGCTGGCCACCGTGCCGCGACCTTCCGGTTCCTTCCCCGTCACCGAGAGGGGATGAACACCGTTGATCTCTCCGGAAGTCCCCCTGCGCCTCGGCTCGACGCGGCCCACCCCGAGCCGGCCGTCCACCTGGCGTCCGGCGGGACGGCCCGGCCGCGTGCCCGGCCGCGTGCCCGGCCGGGTGCCCGGCCGGGTGCGCAAGACGAAAGAAAGTACAGAACGGCCCGCTTCAGCGTCCCCTCCCAGGGGATGGCCGCCCGGCTGTCCCTGACACGGGACTCGGTTCCCGGCCAGCCCTTCGGCGATCTGCGGCACCGCGCTTCGGGGGACGTGTGCCTGGCCGCCGACGCGCTGGTCACCGACTGCTCGTCGATCATGTCCGACTACGCCGACCTGGATCGGCCGATCGTCGTGTACGCCGACGACTGGGACATCTACCGGGAGACGCGGGGCGTCTACTTCGACCTGGTGGCCGAGCCGCCCGGCCCGGTGGCGCGCGCCCCTCAGGAGCTGGCGGCCGTCTTCCGGGACGGCTCGTACGCGGGCGCGGAGGCGACGGCTCCGCGGCCGCGTTCCGGGAGCGGTTCCGCGAGTTCGACGACGGCCGGGCCGCCGAGCGGGTCGTACGGACGCTGCTGGGCGAGCCGATGCCGGAGCCGGGCGCGGTACGGATCCCGGCGCAGGCGGCCGAGCGGGACGCGCTGACGTCGGCGTGGGGCGGACGGAAACGCGCGGGTGCCGGTCCCTGCCGAAGGGGACCGGCACCCGGGTGAGTCCCTCGGTCGGTTACTCGACGACCAGGTCGACGTCGATGTTGCCGCGGGTGGCGTTGGAGTAGGGGCAGACCTGGTGGGCGGTCTCGACCAGCTTGCGGCCGGTCTCCTGGTCCAGGTTGTCGGGCAGCTCGACGCGCAGCGTCACCTTCAGCCCGAAGCCCTCGCCCTGCTTGCCGATGCCGACCTCGGCGGTCACCGCCGCGTCGCTGACATCCACCTTCGCCTGCCGGCCGACGAGGCCGAGGGCACTGCCGAAGCAGGCGGCGTATCCGGCGGCGAAGAGCTGCTCGGGGTTGGTGCCCTCGCCGTTGCCGCCAAGCTCCACCGGCGGAGCCAGCTTCAGGTCGATCTTGCCGTCGGAGGAGACGGCGCGGCCGTCCCGGCCGTGGGTGGCGGTGGCGACTGCGGTGTAGAGCGCGTCCATGGTGACCCGTCCTTCTCGATGTTCTCGATGCGGTGTCCGTTGCGAGCTTGCGAGTACAAGTAGAGCACACAATTAAGTTGTGCACAACTAAATGGACCACAAGAGCTACCCTGGACCCATGACCGCCTTGCCCTCCTCGCCCTCGCCCTCGCCCTCCGCCGACGCCGACTGGCTCCGCCTGGACCGCCAGATCTGCTTCTCGCTGCACGCCGCGTCCCGCGCGTTCAACGGCGTCTACCGCGTGATCCTCAAGGACCTCGGGCTCACCTACCCGCAGTACCTGGTGATGCTGGTGCTCTGGGAACAGGACGAGCTGCCCGTCAAGGCGCTCGGCGAGCATCTGCGACTCGACTCCGGCACGTTGTCTCCGCTGGTCAAGCGGCTGGAGGGGGCCGGCCTGGTGCGCCGGGAGCGCAGCGCGCAGGACGAGCGCTCGGTGCGGGTCCGGCTCACCGAGGAGGGCGCCGCGCTGCGCGAGCGGGCCCTTCAGGTCCCGCGCCGCATCATGGGCGCGACCGGCTTCGACCTGGAGGAGATCGCCGGCCTGCGTGAACGCCTCGACCAGCTCACGACGGCACTGGACGCGGCGGCGGTGGCGGAAGCGGGGCGCTGAGCGGGCCGGCCGACGCGGGCGCGGGACGCGCGGGCGGGGGACCGACTGCGAGCGGACCGGCGGGGAGTGGACCGGCGGGGAGTGGGTTGCGGACGTACAGCCGTACGGCCGTCCCGTCCCGAAGGATCGGCTCCTGCCCGGTGAAATCCCTTTTCAGCACGGCGAGTTCGGCGCGGTCGACGGGACTGCGCGGGGTCCGGTGCCCGGCGAGCAGATCCTGGTCCGCCACGGCCCACACCCGGTCCAGCCGCCCCAGCCGCCGCCGTACCTCACGCGGCCCGGCCTCGCGCCCGTACAGGGTCCCCGACTCGGCCGGCCCCGCCACCAGGACCACATCCCGCACCCCGCGGAACGCCCGCGGATAGGCGAGGGCCACATTCCGCACATGGTCCGGCAGAAACACCACCGCGTCCCCACCCCCCAGCTCCCGCCCCACCACTCGCGAAACGGCCCCCAGATCATCGGCCCGGGTCCCGGGGTCCCGATCGGCCCGGAGAAGCGGCAGCTGATGCAGAAAGCCGAGCACGACGGCGAGAACACCGGTGAGGGTGACGAGAGGGGGCTGTGGGAGGAGGTGCGACTGGGGGTGCCCTTCCGGCATGGCGCGCACACGGCGACCACCGAGCCGCATCCACACCAGTGCCCCCGCCACCCGCTCGGCACCCGCCGCCACCATCAACGGCGCCCCGCTCAACGCGTACAGCACATACCGGTCGACATACAGCGGCGAGACCTGGGACACCAGCATCAGCACCGCAGGGGGGACCACCGTCAACGGCAACGCCACCCCTGCAAGGGTGACTTCCCCCCGCCGCCCCACCAACCCCGCCAGCCCCACCAAGGCCAGCGCCAGAGACACCTCGTACACCCCACCCGCAGGCCCGAGAAACCCCCGCACCAGCCCTTCCGCCGTATCCGCGGTAGGCCTCCGCAGCCACGCCACCTGCGCCGCCTGCCCCCGCGACACGAACACCATCGGCAGCAGCGAGACCACGACCCCGCCCGCCGCACACCCCCAGCGCCGCCGCACCGGCGCCCCCACCCGGGCCAGCGCCAGCGAGCCCGCATGGGCGCACAGCAGCAGCACCGCGAACTCGTGCAGCCAGCAGGTGAGGCCGAGGACCGCGCCGTACGCCCACCAGTCCCGCCGGGAACCCCCCTGCACGGCCCGTACGAACAGCAGCGTCGCACCCGTGGCCCCGGCCGCGACCAGGGCGTACGAGCGGCCCTCCTGCGCATAGTGGCCGGCCATCGGCGCACCGGCGTAGAGCAGCCCGGCCCACAGCCCGACGCGCGGCCGGGCCAGCCGGGTGCCGAGCGCCGCCACCAGCCCCGCCGTCACCGCCGCCGCGCACACCGACGGCAGCCGCAGCACGACCTCGCCGGGGTGCACGGCGAGGACGGCGTGCATGAGCAGGTAGTACAGACCGTGCACGGCGTCCACGTCGTGCAGCAGCCGCCAGATCTGCGGCACCGTACGCCGCCCGACCTGGAAGCTGACGGCCTCGTCCCGCCACATCCCGTCCCGGTCGAGCCCCCAGAGCCCGACCGCGAGCATCACCAGGGCGGGCACACCCACGGCGACCCGGCGCCGTATCCGGGCCCGTCGCCCCTCCGGCACATGCGTCGCCCCACCGGCCGGTACGACGCCTGCCGTTGCGACCACCCTGCGCGACTGCGGTTTCGGAGGAAACCCGACGTTCACCACGGCCCGTTCTTTTACGATTAACCAATCTTTTAACGGCTATTGCGGCGTATCGAAATCGAGACCGCATCCGCGCCGCTTAGGCTCCCATGCGATGAACCGTCTCCGTGTCACCTCCGGTCCGGTCCCCGCCCTCGCAGCTCTCTGGCTCACCACGCGTGGCCTGATGCTGTGGCTGCTCCTCCACGACAGCCCCGCGCTGCTCGGCGGCGGTTCGGTGGCGGGTGAGGTGTCACGGCTGTACGCCTCCTGGTACGACATCCTCGTACACGGTTCCTTCCCGACGCACGACACCCTGTGGCAGTACCCGCCGGGCGCGGGCGCGGTGCTGCTGACGCCGGGCCTGCTGCCGTGGCTGACGTACTTCCGGGCGTTCGTGGTGCTCACGCTGGCCACCGACGCGCTGGTGACGGCGGCCCTGGTGCGCGTGGGCAGGCGGCCCGGGCGCAGCCTGCTCGGCGCGGCCCTGTGGACGGCCGGTCTGCCGCTGCTGCTGCACATCCCGCTCGCCCGCTACGACATCCAGGTCACCGCCCTGGCCGTGCTCTCCCTGCTGGCGCTCCGCCGCTCGCCGCGCGCGGGCGGGGTGCTCGCGGCGCTGGGCGCGATGGTGAAGGTGTGGCCGGCGCTGGTGCTGCTGGGCACACCCCGGGGGCGGGCGACGCGCGGGGCGTGGGGGTGGGCGGCCGGCGCCGGGTTCGCCACGCTCGCCTTCTTCGCCGTGTCGTTCGAGCATCCGCTGTCCTTTCTGCGGGAGCAGGGCGGACGCGGGGTACAGATCGAGTCACTCGGCGGTACGGCGCTGAGCCTGGCGCGGCACGCCGGATGGTCGGGCGAGCCGCGCTTCCAGTACGGCGCCGTCGAACTGGTCGGCCCGCATGTGCGCGCCGTCGCCACCGCCTGCCTGGTGCTGACGGCCGTCTCCTTCGCGCTGCTGGTGCTGTGGCGGGTGCGGGCGCGGCGCTGGAGCGAGGCCACGCCGTTCGACGCGGCGCTGTGCGCGGTGCTGCTGTTCACGGTCACCAGCCGGGTGATCAGCCCGCAGTACATGATCTGGCTGGTCGGTCTGGCCGCCGTGTGCGTGACCTCGCGGCACACCAGCCAGCGGCCGGTCGCGGCGCTGGTCCTGGCGACGACCGCGCTGACCACGCTGGAGTTCCCGCTGCGCTACGGCGATGTGATCGACGGCACTTGGACGGGCTGCCTGCTGATGCTGGCGCGCAACGGGATCCTGGCTGCCGCGGCCGTGCTGTCGTTCGTCCGGTTGTGGCGAGCGACACGGCCGGATGGAGAGACCGTGCCGGCGACGGAACCCCGACCCGGTTCTGACCGTCTTCTGGATCAGGCGCTGAGCCTCTCTTAACAACGCATGAGGAATACTCTTACCAACGTATTATCGAGTATTTCTACGCTCCCGGCCCGTGGACCCGATGCGACCAGACCCGTCCGACACACCCGACACACCCGGCACACCCCATACAGCAGGCACCGCCGAATCGACCTCCGATCCGGCGGGCACCGCCGAGCCGCCGCGCGCGGCGCAGGTCGGTGTCGTCGTCATCGGCTACAACGACCGCGCCCATGTGGGCGACGCCGTGCGTTCGGCGCTGGCCCAGGGGCAGGCGGTCGCCGAGGTCGTCGCCGTGGACGACTGCTCCACGGACGGCAGCGCCGAGCTGCTGGACCGGCTGGCAGAAGACGAGCCCCGGCTGCGGGTGGTGCGCCGGGAAGTGAACAGCGGCGGCTGCGGCAGCCCTCGCAACACCGGGATCGACACGCTGACGACGCCGTACGTGATGTTCCTGGACAGCGACGACGTGCTGCCGCCCGGTGCCGTGGACGCGCTGCTGGCGGCGGCCACGGGGGCGCACGCCGAGGTCGCGAGCGGGCTGTGCGTGCGCCGCGAGCTGCCCTCGGGGCGTGAACAGCCCTGGCAGGAGCCCCTCTACACGGCACACACGGTCCTCGCGCGCCCCTCCGAGCACCCGCGCCTGGTCCACGACACGCTGTGCGTCAACAAGCTGTACCGCACCGACTTCCTGCGCGAACACGGTATCCGCTTCCCCGACGGCCGCTTCCTCTACGAGGACATCGTCTTCACCGCGCGTGTGCTGGCCGCCGGTCCGCGCATGGCACTCGTACCGGACCGCGTGTATCTGTGGCATGTGCGCCGGTCCGCCGAGCAGTTGTCGCTCTCGCTGGACCGGGACCGCATCGACAACTGGAAGGCGCGCGTCGAGGCGTGCACGCTGGCGTACGACATTCTGCTGAGCGCCGGGCAGAAGGAGCTGGCGCGGGCGGTGCGGGCCAAGTTCCTCGATCACGAGGTGCGGATGTACACGCGCGAGCTGGGGTTGCGCGACGCGCACTATCAGCGCGCGTGGTGGGCGCACACCCAGGAGTACCTCGCGCACTATGACGCCGCCGACTGGGAGCTGAATCCGAGCGCCCCGGGCCGGCTGCTCGCGCGGGTCGTCCTGGAGTCGCCCGAGCCCCGCGACCTGCCCCGCATGCGTGAACTGGCCGCGCGCTCGGCGCGCCTCCTGCCGCCCTACGCCCGCACCCCCGACGGCCTCCCCGTCTGGTCCGAGGACCTCCCCCAGGTCACCCTCACGCCGCTCCTGACCCGCCCGATCGCCAAGCTCCCGCTCGCCTTCGAGGCAGAACTGCAGCCACGCGCGCGTGCCTCGCGTCTGCTCCTGCGGCTGCACGAGATGTACGGCAGGGTGGCGGAGGCGGAACCGCGCGAGGTGGACGTGAAGTGGCAGTCCCGGGACGATGAGCGCACACGCGGGCGCACGACGGTCCCGCTCACGCCCTCCGGCCCGGAGACGGACCCGGTCAGCTGGTCGGCCGACCTGGCCGTCGACCTGGACGCGCTCGGCGCGGGCACCTGGGACCTGCTGCTGACCGTACGCTTTGCGGACAAGACGCAGCGGGACGTCACGGCGCACGCCCTGACGGGCGCCGGCCGGCTCAGCAGGCGCGCCGTCCCGAGCGTCCGGCACGGCGTGCTCCTGGTACAGCCCTATGCCACGCACTCCGGCGCACTCGCCGTGCGCGTGGCGAGCGGCGTGCGCGGGGTGGTACAGGTGGCACGCAGCCGGCTGCGCCGACTGCTGCACTGAGAGAGCCCCGCTTCACTGACACACGGGGACCGACTGACGAGGAGACGGGCCGCACAATGACCTGGCTGATCACCGGCGGTGCCGGATACATCGGGGCACACGTCGTACGGGCGATGACCGAGGCGGGAGAGCGCACGGTCGTCTACGACGACCTGTCCACGGGCGTCGCCGAACGCGTACCGGCACAGGTCCCGCTGGTGCGGGGCTCGGTCCTGGACGCCGACCTGGTGGCCCGCACGCTCGCCGAGCACGAGATCAGCGGGGTCGTGCACCTGGCGGCGAAGAAGCAGGTGGGCGAGTCGGTGGAGCGCCCGCTGCACTACTACCGGGAGAACGTGGAGGGTCTGCGCACCCTCCTGGACGCGGTGACGCAGGCGGAGGTCCCGTCCTTCCTCTTCTCCTCCTCGGCGGCGGTCTACGGCATGCCGGACGTCGACCTGGTGACGGAGGAGACCCCCTGCGAACCGATGTCCCCTTACGGCGAGACGAAGCTGGCCGGCGAGTGGCTGGTCCGGGCGACGGGCAAGGCGACCGGCCTGTCGACCGCGTCGCTGCGCTACTTCAACGTGGCCGGCGCGGCGAGCCCGGAACTGGCCGACACGGGCGTGTTCAACCTGATCCCGATGGTCTTCGAGAAGCTCACCGAGGGCGCGGCGCCGCGCATCTTCGGCGACGACTACGCGACGCCGGACGGCACCTGTGTGCGCGACTACATCCACGTGGTCGACCTGGCCGAGGCCCATGTCGCCGTCGCCCGCGCGCTGGCCTCCTCCCCCGGCACCGACCTGACTCTCAACATCGGCCGGGGCGAGGGCGTCTCCGTGCGCGAGATGATCGACCGCATCAACGCGGTCACCGGCTACGACCGCCCGCCGGCCGTCACCCCGCGCCGCCCCGGCGACCCCGCGCGCGTCGTCGCCTCGGCCGACCGCATCGCCACCGAGCTGGGCTGGCAGGCCAAGTACGACGTCCAGGACATGATCACCTCGGCCTGGGAGGGCTGGCTCCACCGCCACCCGGAGGCGGCCCGCTCGTAAGGGGCCGCACCGATGGACGGGCCTCTGGCAGAGGCCCGTCCACAGGCCATCCGTGACTGAACACACAGTCCCCCACACCCCTTGGGCAACCCCAGCACCATCGCCCCAGCAGCACCACCGCGGCGGCACGGGTGGGCACAACGGAGCTCGGCACCCCGGAGGCGGCCCGCTCCTAGGCCGCACCGATGGACGGGCCTCTCAAGAGGCTCGTCTGCCGGTCATCCGTGGCTGATCGCACAGTCCCCCGCACCCCTTGGGCAACTCCAGCACCACCAGGGCGGCACGGGTGGGCGCAGTGGTGCTCGGCGAGCGCCCGCAAGCGACACGCGCCCGCCCTGCCACAGCACCGCGCGGCCCTCACAGCGCCTTGAGCGCCCCCGCCGTGGCCCTGGCCAGGTTCTCCAGGTACCCCTTGGGCAGCTTCGGGGAGCGGATCACGACCGCGCGCCAGTACAGGGGACCCGAGATCAGGTCGAGCGCGAGGTCGGGATCCACACCCGCTCGCACCTCCCCCCGCGCCTCCGCCGCCGCCACGATCTTGCTGGCCACGCCCTCCTGACCGTCCCGCAGGGCCTTCTGGAAGGCGTCGGCGATGTCGGGGTTGCGGGCCGCCTCCGCCTGCAGGTCGGGGATGATCTGCGAGGCGACCGGGTGGCGCAGGGCGCGGGACGTGACCTCGTAGAGCAGGCGCAGGTCGCCTTCCAGGGAGCCCGTGTCAGGGACCGGAAGGCCCAAGACCGCCATCGCCGAGACGACATCCAGGACGAGGTGCAACTTGGAGCGCCAGCGCCGGTACACCGCCGTCTTGCCGACACCCGCCCGCCGCGCAATGCCCTCGATGGACATCCGGGCGTAGCCGACCGCCGCGAGTTCCTCGAAGACCGCACCCCGAATGGCTTCGGTCACATCCTCCCGGAGTACGGCGGCCCCCGCGGGGGTCCGGCGGCGCTGGGAAGTCCGCGGCTCGTCGGCGTTCGTCGTCATGACGCACAGCATAGGCCGTGACGACGATACGGTTGCGTTCCGACGTCGATTGGTTCTACGCTCACGTGGCGACGATACGGTCCCGTTCCGACGTAAGAGAACGTGAAGAGAAGCGTAAGGAAACGCGCGAAACGACGAAACGTCGGACCATGGACCACCGACGTGACCCGGCTGCCGGCCGGGCGCGGCACCCCCTCCCCCCGAGCGAAAGCAGCGGATGTGAGCCAGGTCCTCGACACACCGCCCCCCACCCAGGCTCCGGCCGACGATCTCGCGGCGCTGGCCGCCCGACACGGCCTGACGGTCAGCGGTGCCCGCCCGACGCTGCCCGAGTACGTCCGCCAGCTGTGGGCCCGGCGTCACTTCATCACCGCCTTCGCCACCGCCAAGCTCACCGCGCAGTACAGCGAGGCGAAGCTCGGCCAGATCTGGCAGGTCATGACCCCGCTGCTGAACGCGGCGGTCTACTACTTCATCTTCGGTGTGCTGATGGGCACCAAGAAGGGCGTCCCGGACTACATCCCGTTCCTGGTCACCGGCGTGTTCGTCTGGACGTTCACGCAGAGTTCGATCCAGGTCGGCACCCGGGCGATCTCCGGCAACCTCGGCCTGGTGCGCGCCCTGCACTTCCCGCGCGCCGCCCTGCCGATCTCCTTCTGCATCCAGCAGCTCCAGCAGCTGCTGTTCTCGATGGCCGCGCTGGTCGTCATCCTGCTCAGCCTGGGCGTGCCGATCTCCGTCTCCTGGCTGCTGGTGATCCCCGCACTGGTCCTCCAGTTCCTGTTCAACGCGGGCATGGCGATGATCATGGCGCGGATGGGCGCCAAGACCCCGGACATCGCCCAGCTGATGCCGTTCGTGCTGCGCACCTGGATGTACGTGTCCGGCGTGATGTGGAGCATCCACACGCTCACCAAGAAGGACCACCTGCCGCACATCGTCACGATCCTGCTGGAGACCAACCCGGCCGCGGTCTACATCGACCTCATGCGGTACGCGCTGATCGCCAGCTTCCATGCCAAGCAGCTGCCCCCTCACGTATGGTCCCTCGCCGTCGGCTGGGCCCTGGCCGCCGGCGTAGGCGGTTTCATCTACTTCTGGAAGGCTGAGGAGAAGTACGGCCGTGGCTGAGCAGACCGAAGAGAAGATCCCCACTGTCATCGTCGACAACGTCGACATCGTCTACCGGGTCCACGGAACCGGCGCCGGCCGCGGCTCCGCCACCGCCGCCCTCAACCGCATGCTGCGCCGCAAGCAGGCCGAGCAGGCCGCCGGCGTACGCAAGGTGCACGCCGTGAAGAAGGTCTCGTTCGTCGCCTACAAGGGCGAGGCGGTCGGCCTCATCGGCACCAACGGCTCCGGCAAGTCGACCCTGCTCAAGGCGGTCGCCGGCGTGCTCCCCGTGGAGAGCGGCCACATCTACACCGACGGCCAGCCCTCCCTGCTCGGCGTCAACGCGGCCCTGATGAACGACCTCACGGGTGAGCGCAACGTCTACCTCGGCGGCCTCGCCATGGGCATGTCGCGGGAGCAGGTCAGGGAGCGCTATCAGGACATCGTCGACTTCTCCGGGATCAACGAGAAGGGTGACTTCATCACCCTCCCGATGCGCACGTACTCCTCCGGCATGGCCGCCCGGCTGCGGTTCTCCATCGCCGCCGCCAAGGACCATGACGTCCTGCTCATCGACGAGGCCCTGGCCACGGGCGACCGCAGGTTCCAGATGCGCTCCGAGGAACGGATCCGCGAGCTGCGCGAGCAGGCGGGCACCGTCTTCCTGGTGAGCCACAACAACAAGTCGATCCGCGACACCTGCGAACGAACCCTGTGGCTGGAGCGCGGCGAGCTGCGCATGGACGGCCCCACGGAGGACGTCATGAAAGAGTACGAGGCCTTCACCGGCGACAAGAAGGGCGACGGCAAGAAGGCTGCCTAGCGCGACGCAAGAAGGTGTCGCAGACCACGGTATGAATGTGGCTTGAAAGTTACTGTTAGGGAAACCGCAGGCTGCGGAACCCCGTCTTCCTCTCTGGCCCTTCTTACTCCACGTGCGGTTATCCCTTTCATCCGCTCTAGTGACAGTATGTTATGAAAGGGTTTCTTACTCGATGAACCCAAAGGAGTCCACAGCGATGCCCCAACTCAGCGTCATCGTCTACGGACCGAACGCACAGGGGCATCTGACAGAGCTGTTGGATTCCCTGGAGGCCCATCCGCACTCCGACGCCGAGGTGATCGTCGCCGCGGTCGGCGACTGGGCGCGGGAGGCCGTCGCGGGACACGCCCCCGAAACGGTCGTCGTACCACTGCCGGAGGACACCGGTGACGCGGCGGCCCGGGCCGCCGGCGCCGCCCGTGCGACCGGCCGCTGGCTGCACTTCGTCCACGCCAAGGACAGCCTGCCGGCCGGCGCCGCCCGGCTGATCGCCGAGCGGACCGCCGAACTCGACGCCGCGGACGCCGAGGGCACCGCCGGGGCCGCGAGCGCCCCCGTGGACGTCCTCCTCCTCGACCACGTCAGCACCACCTGGCAGACCGCCGCCGCCCCTTCCCGCGACGGCCGCCTCCTCGCCGCCGTCGGCCGCGAGGGCCTGCCCCTGGACGAGTCCGCCGACCTGCTGCGCCTCACCCCGCTGCTCGGCAACCGGGCCCTGCGCGCCGACTTCTGGCGGGCGCACGAGGAGCACCTCACCACCGACGACGAGCCGTACGCCGCCCAGACCGCCCTGCTGCACGCCGGCCGCGTCGCCTGTCTGAACCAAGTGGCGTACGAACACCGCGAACTGCGTCCCGAGAGCCTGCCGCCGCGCGCCCCCGAGGACCGCTTCGCGCTGATCGAGCGCTACGAGTCGCTGCTCGCGCTCGCCAAGGACCGCCGTGCCGCCCGCGTGGTGGTGTACGACCTGATGATGCGCGACCTCGTGCGCACCTTCGCCGGGGAGAACCTGCCCGACGCGGTGGCCCGCGAGTTCTTCCGCCGGGCCTCCCTCGCCGCGGTCCGCTGGCGCCCCGAGTACCACGAGCGCCCCGCGGGCGTGGAGGGCGTACGGCACGCGCTGCTGGAGGAGGGCGCGTACACCAAGTACCGCGCGTTCCAGGCCGTCAACCGCACCCGCCGCGCCGCGAAGAAGGCCGTACGGACGCGTAAGAAGCAGGTCGGCGCCAAGCTCCGCGACCAGCAGTACCGGCACGCCCTGAGCCAGCCGGTCGACCCCAACCTGGCCGTGTTCGCCGCCTACTGGGAGCGCGGAGTGGCCTGCAACCCGGCCGCGATCGCCGCCAAGCTCCGCGAACTCGCCCCGCACATCCACCCGGTGTGGGTGGTGTCGAAGAGCAACGAGGCCCTGCTGCCGCCCGGCACGGACCATGTGATCCCCGGCACCCGCCGCTACTGGGAGACCATGGCCACCGCCAAGTACCTCGTCAACAACGTCAACTTCCCCAACGCGGTGGTCAAGCGCCCCGACGCGATCCACCTCCAGACCCACCACGGCACTCCGCTCAAGCGCATGGGCCTGGACCAGATGGAGCACCCGGCCGCCGCCAAGGGCCTGGACTTCGACGCCCTGCTGGGCCGCATCGACAAGTGGGACTACAGCGTCAGCGCCAACGGCCACTCCACCCGCATGTGGGAGCGTGCCTACCCGGCCCGCTACACCTCGCTGGACTACGGCTACCCGCGCAACGACGTCTTCTACTCGGCCACGGCCGCCGACGTCCGCGCCGCCCGCGAACGCCTCGGCATCCCGCGCGGCAAGACGGCCGTCCTGTACGCCCCGACCCACCGCGACTACGAGGCCGGTTTCACCCCGCGCCTGGACCTCGCCGAACTCGCCGACCGGCTCGGCGACAACACGGTCCTGCTGGTCCGCGCCCACTACTTCTACGGCGGCGCGGCCTCCCCGCTGACCGGACTGCGCCGCTCCGGCCGGATCATCGACGTCTCCTCCTACGACCCCGTCGAGGAGCTGTGCCTGGCCGCCGACGCGCTGGTCACGGACTACTCGTCGATCATGTTCGACTACGCCAACCTCGACCGCCCGATCGTCGTCTACGCCGACGACTGGGAGACCTACCGGACCACCCGGGGTGTCTACTTCGACCTGATGTCCGAACACCCCGGCCAGGTCGCCCGCACCCAGGAGGAGCTGACGGAGATCTTCGTCTCCGGCGCCTGGCGCGACGACAGCGCCGCCAAGGCACGAGCCGCCTTCCGGCGCCGGTTCTGTGAGTACGACGACGGACGCGCCGCCGAACGGGTCGTACGACGGGTGTTCCTGGGCGAGCCGGAGGAGGCCCTGCCACCGGTGATCCCGCTCGAGGAACGCACCCCCGCCCCGACCCCCGAGGAGGCCTCGGCATGACGACCACGACGACGACCCCGGACGTCACGGTCACCGTCATCGTGTTCAACGACGCGGAGCGCCTGCCCCGGGCGGTCGCCTCGTTGCGCGCGCAGACGCACACGAACATCGAGATCATCATCAGCGACGACCACTCCACGGACGACACGCCCACGGTGGCGCGTCAGCTGGAGGCACAGGACGACCGCATCCGCTACCTCCGTCTGCCGGAGAACAGCGGCGGCTGCAGCGCCCCGCGCAACCGGGCCGTCGACATCGCCCGGGCGCCGTATCTGATGTTCCTCGACAGCGATGACGAACTCCCGCCGAACGCGGTCGAGTTGCTGCTCGCCGCGCACCGCGAGCGCAAGGTGGACTTCACCATGGGCGCGGTCCGGCGGGTGCGGGTGGACAACGGCCGCCGTACGACGTGGATGCCGCACCTGGTGGCCGAGCGCCGCACGGTCGAGGGCATCGACGCGGACCCGCGGCTGCTCTTCGAGCACCTGTCGACGAGCAAGATGTACGCCCGCTCCTTCCTGGACCGGCACGAACTCCGTTTCCCGGAGGGCATCCACTACGAGGACCAGCTGTTCTCGGCGCAGGCGTACTGCCTGGCGAAGGCGTTCACGATCATCCCGGACCCGGTGTACGTCTGGTACATCGACCCGTACGCGGCGGCGGCCTCGGCGTCCATCTCCAACCAGCGGCACAAGGTCCAGAACGTGCAGGACCGGGTCAACGTCCAGCGCATGATCGACGACTTCCTGGTGGAGAGCGGACACGCGGGGCTGCGCGAGGACAAGGACTTCAAGTTCCTCAAGCACGACTTCCGGATGTACGCGGGTGACCTGCCCTACCGCGACGAGGAATGGCTCCAGGCGTTCGCGGACATCATGAACCCCTACCTGGACACCCTGTCCCCCGGCGCGTACGCCCGCCTCCCCCGCCCCGAGCGGGTGATCCTGGAGCTGCTGCGGGACGGCCGGCTTGAGGAAGCCGTGTGCGCGGCGCGCGGGCTCGGGAACGGGGTGGCGCCGAGGCAGGTCACGGCCGACGCGTCCGGAGTGCCGTACTGGGGCGACAGCGTGCCTTCCGACGACCGCGCCCGCCGCGAACTGGAGGTGTCCGACCTGGAGTTGGACACGCGTCCGTTCCCGAGCGCGCAGTTCCGTCATGAGATCACGGAGCTGACCCCCGGTCCCGGTGCCTCGCTCACCCTGGCGATCCGCACGTACGACCCGGGCCTGCGCCTGCCGGTCGGCCCGCAGCGCGCCAGCCTGATCCTGTCCCCCGGCAACCGCCGGATGACGGTCCCGTTCCGTCTGAACCCGATCCGTCCCGGTCTCTTCGAGGGCGAGGTCCACCTGGACCTGACGCAGGCCCCGCTCCCCCTCCAGGGCTTCGAAGGCGTACGCCACCCCCTGATCCGCCTTCAGCAGCAGGGCCTGTCCAACTCCGGTCTGCTGCTGGCCCCCCTGTCCTTCCCGACGCTCACGGCCCGCATCGACTACCGCTCCGGCGCGGCCCCGCACGAGCTCACCATCGAACCGGAGGGCCGCAACCCCGGCCGCCTGCAGCTCCGCTGGCGTCCGGTGGGAGTCACGGCTCGCGTGATCCGTCCGGTGGTCAAGCGAGTGGCCCGCCCCCGCGTCCGCAAGGCAGCGAAGCTGTTGTCCAGCGTGCTCAGGTAGAAGGCCGGGTTTCGAAGCGCCGGTGTGCCGAAGGGGCGCGGGCGACTGCGGGTCGGTTGTGGCTGACCGCGCAGTTCCCCGCGCCCCTTCACGCTTGCGGCAGCTCAGTGCACGACTCGGTAGAGGATCTGGTCGTCCGGGCCGGCGGTCACCTTCCGAAGGCCCGGGCCGGACAGGCTGCTCGGACCCACGACCCAGCGGACGCCGTACTCCCGCAGGATCCCCGCCCGCTCAGCCGCAGGCGTCCCCGCGGCGAAATACCGCTCGACCGCCGCCTCCCGGCGCCCCGCGTCCGGAAGGAACACATCCGGATACCCGGGCGCCACGGTGTACGCCCCGTACGCGGGGATCTGCCGCGCCGCAAACGTCCGGGCCATCACCACGTCCCCGTACTTCACCCACGGCGTGATCCAGTGATACCCCACCCACGGCTCCCGGTACTTCGCCGCCACCACCGAAGGCAGCGCACCCTTCCCGGTCACATACCCGAGCATCCCGGCCTGCGTCCACGCCCCGATGGCCAGCGCGGCGCCCAGCACACACGCCCACCCCACGCGCACCGCCCGCCGCCCGGCCGCCACGACCTCCAGCGCGGCGGCGAGCTGCGCCGGGATCAGCGCGGCCGGCAGGGCCCGGCCCCAGGAGTAGTGGCCGGTCAGCCCGCCCGCGGCGAACATCAGCGTCCCGAGGACGAAGAACAGGACCAGCGGATCCCAGCGGTCGCGCCGGAAGCGGAGCACCAGCGCCGCCACCCCGAGCAGCACCAGCCCGAACCGCTCGGCCAGATGCTCGTACAGCGGCTGGTGGATGGCCTCCAGATCCGCGCCGGCGGAGAAGAGCGAGAAGAAGTCGTAGTACGGCCACAGCCACAGCAGGACCATCCCGAGCGCCAGCGCGGCGGCCAGGCGCAGCAGCACCGTGCGGGCCGGTCGCGCCGCGATCACCATCGCCAGCGCGCCGAGGGACGCCACGACGCCCGTGAACTGGTGGCACAGCAGGATCAGCGCCCAGAGCACGCCGAGCCACAGCCACCGTCCCCACGCGGTCTCCTCGCGCAGCGCCCGCGTGAGCCAGGCCCAGAAGTGGAAGGTGAGGCCGAGCGCGAAGACGCTGGGGTACGACACCGTCAGCGCCAGTGAGTTCAGGCCCAGGAAGCCGGACCAGTTGAACAGCACCGGGCCCCAGAGGAAGAACAGGCTCAGCAGGGCCAGCGCGGGTGCCGCACGGTGCGCGGTCAGGGTGCGGACGTATCGCCAGACCCCGGTGACCAGCAGCGTCAGCGCGACGAGCGCGCCGAGCCGCAGCACCACGAACACCGACAGGCCGGTCACCTTGGCGACCAGCCCCAGCACCAGCATCCACGGCGAGTAGTAGGGGCTCGGCGTGTCCGCGTCGACCAGCGGATTGCCGGGACGGAACAGATGGTGGCTCAGGCGCTCGATGGTGGCCGCGTGCATGCCGAGGTCGCCCGCCCACGGCAGACGGACGATCACCAGGAGCAGCAGCGCCACGACGAGCGCGGCGGCCACCTGCGGCAGTATCCGGCCGGCCCGCGCGGCGCCGCTGTGCGGCTGTGTGCGGTTCAACGGCTCGGTGTCAGACGGTGCGATGTGCATCCTGCTGGAACACCCACGTGCGGTAGACGAGAAAGCGGAAGGCGGAGGCGAGCACGATCGACGCGGCCTTCGCCACGTTCGATTCCAGCACACTGTGCAGGCCGAGACCGTGGTACCCGACCCAGAACAGGCCGATTTCCATGACGACACCGAGGCCGCTGAAGACGAAGAACAGGATGATCTGGCTGCGCGTGCGCGAAGCCCGGTCACGATAGGCGAAGTAGCGGAAACCCAGGTAATTGGTCGCCATCGCGACACAGCTGGCCACAACGGTCGCGGTCATCGCCTGCCCGCCCAGACCGCGCAGCAGCAGGTTGAAGATCAGGAAATTGACAAGGACACCGCTACCGCCGACGATCCCGAATTTCACGATCTCCAGCACGACACGTGTGACGGGTCTGGCCGGAGCCGGCGCGGGGGGTGCCGGCGCCGGACGGGTCTCGGTGAGTTGAACAGTCACAGCGCCGACCCTATCCGAGAGGCGCTGATTAGCAGGAAACGGTAAATTCATTGATCATTTTTTACTAAGGACCAGCAAGAAGCGGAACGCCCCGGTCCGACTCCGCGTCGGGCCCGGGGCGGTCTCGCCGTCGTACCGCTACGAATGCGTGCGCAGCAGCGTCCGCATCGTCCGCATCGCCACCGAGAGGTTGGCGAGGTCGAACGTCTCCGAACCGCGGATCTCCTCCAGGGTGGCGCGCGCCCGGCTCAGGATGGGCGCGTTCTTCTGCTCCCAGGCCTTGAAGCGCCGCTCCGGAGTGGAGGTGCCGTTGCCGGCCGCGAAGACGTCCGCGGTGAGCGCCGCGTGCGCCGCGTACAGGTCCTCGCGGATGGAGGCGCGGGCCATGGACTGCCAGCGGTCGTTGCGGGGCAGGTCGCTGATGCGGTCCATCAGCTGGGTGATGTTCAGCCGGTCGGCAAGGTCGTAGTAGACCTCGGCGACGTCGAGCGGCTCCTTGCCCGTGCGGTCGGCCACCGAGACGATGTCCAGCGTCGGGAAGGCGGACGAGAAACCGGCCACGCGCGTGGCGAGCTCGTCCGGGACGCCGACCGCGGACAGCTCGTCGTACACGCGCTGGTACCACTCCAGGTCCGCGCCGCGCAGCAGCTTCGGCAGCTGCTGCCAGACCTGCTCGACCCGCTCGGCGAAGAACTCGACCGTCTCGGCGAGCTGGAGCGGCTGCGGCCGGTTGTTGAGCAGCCAGCGCGTGCCACGCTCGACCAGCCGGCGCGAGTGCAGCCGGATCCGGGTCTGGACGTCCGCGTCGACCTGGTTGTCCAGGGCCTCCACCGCGTCCCACACCGGCGCCGAGCTGAAGATCGTTCGGGCCGCGGTCTGCGCCCGGACGATCTCCTCCAGGGAGGCCCCGGTCTCCTCGCGCAGCCGGTGCAGATACGTCGTACCGCCCGTGTTGACCGTGTCGTTGACCAGCACGGTCGTGGTGATCTCGCGGCGCAGCGGGTGGTTGTCGATCGCCTCGGCGAACCGCTCGCGCAGCGCCGTCGGGAAGTACGCGTGCAGCAGGCCGCGCAGATACGGGTCGTCGGGCAGCGAGGTGTGCAGCAGTTCCTCGGCGACCGTGATCTTCGTGTACGCCAGGACGACGGCCGTCTCCGGGCCGGTCAGGCCCTGGCCCTGGCCGAGGCGCTCGCGGATCTGCCGGTCGGCCGGCAGGAACTCCAGAGCCCGGTCCAGATGGCCCTCGCGCACCAGGTGGCGCAGGAACCGCTGCTGGGCGTGGAGCATGGCGCCGGCCTGGGACAGGGCGTTGGCCAGGGCGGTGTTCTGCGCGTAGTTGTTGCGCAGCACCAGTGCGCCGACCTCGTCGGTCATCTCGGCGAGGATCTTGTTGCGCTGCTTGACGGTCATGTCACCGTCCGCGACCAGGCCGTTCAGCAGGATCTTGATGTTCACCTCGTGGTCGGAGGTGTCCACACCGGCGCTGTTGTCGATCGCGTCGGTGTTGATCTTGCCGCCGTGCAGGGCGAACTCGATGCGGCCGAGCTGGGTCAGACCCAGGTTGCCGCCCTCGCCGACGACCTTGACCCGCAGGTCCCTGCCGTCGACGCGGATGGCGTCGTTCGCCTTGTCGCCGACGTCCGCGTTGGACTCCGCCGAGGACTTCACGTACGTGCCGATGCCGCCGTTCCACAGCAGGTCGACCGGCGCGTGCAGGATCGTCTTCATCAGGTCGGCCGGGGTCATCTTGGTGACCTTGTCCTCGATACCGAGGGCCTCGCGGATGTGGGCGTTGACCGGGATCGACTTGGCGCTGCGCGGGAAGATCCCGCCGCCCGCCGACAGCAGCTCCGTGTTGTAGTCGGCCCAGCTGGAACGGGGCAGCTCGAACAGACGGCGGCGCTCGGCGTACGAGGTGGCCGCGTCCGGGACGGGGTCGATGAAGATGTGCCGGTGGTCGAAGGCGGCGACCAGGCGGATGTGCTCGGAGAGCAGCATGCCGTTGCCGAACACGTCACCGGACATGTCACCGATGCCGACGACCGTGAAGTCCTCGGTCTGCGTGTCCACGCCCAGCTCACGGAAGTGCCGCTTCACGGACTCCCAGGCACCGCGCGCGGTGATGCCCATGCCCTTGTGGTCGTAGCCGGCCGAGCCGCCGGAGGCGAAGGCGTCGCCGAGCCAGAAGTTGTACCTGTTCGCGACGTCGTTGGCGATGTCGGAGAAGGTCGCGGTGCCCTTGTCGGCGGCGACGACGAGGTAGGTGTCGTCCCCGTCGTGCCGGACCACGTCCTGCGGCGGCACGACCTCGCCGGCGACCATGTTGTCGGTGATGTCGAGCAGCGCCGAGATGAACGTCTTGTAGCTGGCGATGCCCTCGGCCAGCCAGGCGTCGCGGTCCTTGCCCGGGTCCGGCAGCTGCTTGGCGACGAAGCCGCCCTTCGCGCCGACCGGCACGATGACGGTGTTCTTCACCATCTGCGCCTTGACCAGGCCGAGGATCTCGGTGCGGAAGTCCTCACGCCGGTCCGACCAGCGCAGACCGCCGCGCGCGACCTTGCCGAAGCGCAGGTGCACACCCTCGACCCGCGGCGAGTACACCCAGATCTCGTACGCCGGGCGGGGCGCCGGCAGGTCCGGGATGGCCTGCGGGTCGAACTTCATGGACACGTAGTCGTGCGGCGAGCCGTCGACCTTCTCCTGGAAGAAGTTCGTGCGCAGGGTCGCCTTGATGACGGTCAGGAAGGACCTGAGGATCCGGTCCTCGTCCAGGCTCGCCACCTGGTCCAGCGCCGCGTCCAGCTCCTCCAGCAGGGCGTCCGTGATCTCCAGGCCGGCCTTCTGCCGGTCCGGTGACATCCGCGCCTCGAACAGCGAGACGAGCAGCCGGGTGGTGTGGACGTTGTTGCGGAGGGTGTCCTCCATGTAGTCCTGCGAGAAGGTCGAGCCGGCCTGCCGCAGGTACTTGGCGTAGGCGCGCAGCACCATCGCCTGCCGCCAGCCCAGCCCGGCGCTCAGCACCAGGGCGTTGAAGCCGTCGTTCTCCGCCTTGCCGGTCCAGGTGGCGGCGAAGGCCTCCTGGAAGCGCTCACGGGCGTCGTCGCCGAGGTACTCCCCGCCGCCCGCCCCCTTCGGCATACGCAGACCGAAGTCGTAGATCCAGGCGGTGGTGCGGTCCGAGCAGCGCAGCTCGTACGGCCGCTCGTCGGTGACCTCGACGCCGAGGCGGCTGAGCACCGGCAGCACGTGCGAGAGGGAGACCGAGCCGCCCTTCTGGTAGATCTTGAACCGGCGCTCCTCGGGACCTGCGCCCACCGGCTCGTACAGGCTCAGGCTGAAGGTCTTGTCCTCGCTGAGCTGCTCCAGGTGGACCAGGTCGGCGACAGCGGAGCGCGGGGTGTGGTCGGCCTTGTAGCCCTCGGGGAAGGCGTGGTTGTAGCGGCGCAGCACCTCGGCGGCGCGCTCCTCGCCGCACTCGGCGGTCAGCGCCTCGCCGAACGCGTCGGCCCAGGAGCGGGCTGCCTCGACCAGGCGGGCCTCGATGCGGTCCTTGTCGGCGTCGGACAGCTCGGGCAGCTCGGTGCCCGGCGGGACGCGGACGACGAAGTGCAGCCGGGAGAGGATCGACTCGGTGTTCCAGGCGGTGAAGTCGACGCTGATCCCGCCGAGCTCCTCCTTCAGGATGTCGATGATCCGCAGCCGGACACCCGTGGTGTAGCGGTCGCGCGGGAGGTAGACGAGGGCCGAGTAGTAGCGCCCGTACTCGTCCTGCCGCAGGTAGAGCCGCAGACGACGCCGCTCCTGCAGGTAGAGCACGCTCGTGACGATGGACTGCAGTTCGGCGACGGGCGTCTGGAACAGCTCGTCGCGCGGGTAGGTCTCCATGATCTGGAGCAGGTCGCGGCCGTCGTGGCTGTGGGGCGAGAACCCGGCGCGGTGCAGCACCTCGTCGACCGTGCGGCGGATCACGGGGACCCGGCGCACGGACTCGGTGTACGCGGCCGAGGAGAACAGCCCGAGGAACCGCCGCTCCCCCACGACGTTCCCGTCCGCGTCGAACTTCTTGACGCCGACGTAGTCCAGGTACGACGGCCGGTGCACGGTGGCCCGGCTGTTGGCCTTGGTCAGCACGAGCAGCTTGTGCTCGCGGGCCTTGGCCCGGGCGTCGGCCGTCAGCCGCTCGAAGGAGGGGCTGACCGGGTGCTGGTCGTCCTCGGCGTGCTGCGGGTCGGAACGCAGGATGCCGAGGCCGGTGCCGGGGACGGCGGCGAGCGTGTCGTCCTCGCGCAGCTGGTACTCGCGGTAGCCGAGGAAGGTGAAGTGATCGTCGGACAGCCAGCGCAGCAGCTCGCGGGCCTCCTCGACCTCGGGCCGGGGCAGGTCGCCCGGAACGGGCTCGCTCTCCAGGTCGGTGGCGATCCGGGTCGCCGCGTCCCGCATCTTCTCCCAGTCCTCGACGGCCTCGCGGACGTCGGAGAGGACACACAGCAGATCGGCCGTGATCTGCTTCAGGTCGGCGCGGTCGGTCTCCCGGTCGAACTCGACGTGGATCCAGGACTCGAAGTGCGCGTCGTGCGGCAGGTCGCCGGTCGGCGGGGTCGGCACGACCTCGATCAGCTTGCCGGTGAGATCGCGCCGGACGACGAACTGCGGATGGACGACGACATGGATGCCACGGCCGCGCCGGGTCAGCTCATTGGTGACCGAGTCGACGAGGAAGGGCATGTCGTCGGTGACGACCTCCACGACCGAGTGGCTGCAGGTCCACCCGTTCTCCTCCACGGTCGGGGTGTGGACCCGCACGTTCGCCGTGCCCTGGGGGCGGTTCTCGGCGAGCCGGTAGTGCGAGACCGCGGCGCCGAAGACATCGACCGGGTCGCGGTCGGCGAGGTCTTCCGGGGCGGTGTGCAGGTAGTAGCGCTGGAGGAACGCGAGTACGGACTCGCTGTCCGGGGTGCTCGGGGAGCCCTCGCCCGCGGTCCCGGTCGGTAGGTGCCCCCCGACCGGGCTGTTCTCAGCTACCCGGGCAGCCCTCTCGAGCAGCTCGGCCTTGGCTTCGTCCAGCTTGGTCTGCATTGTCCTCTGACTCCTGTCGCGCGCCATTGCGTGACGTAGAAGGAAGTACGGCCTCTTTCCCTCCGGCTCGACGCCACGGCCCGGGGTCTCCGGTCCGCTTCGACGCTATGCCGCGAGGTGAGATACGCGGGGGGAATTCGGCCATTCTCGACACGCCTGTCGGGTGTGACGCTGCTCTCGGCGCCGTCGTGTCCAGGGTTGTCCTCGGCGTCCCGGAAGCAGCTGCGGCCCCGTCCCGCCCGCGAAGACCAGCGACTGCCGCCCGGTCACGGAGGTGCTCCGTGCAACCCGGGCGCAGGGCAGGGACAGGATCGCCCCCGCGAGATATCGCGCTGATCACGCCACAAGGCTATCGCTCCTTACCCGGGGCTCGTCATGAGCCGTATGTGTACAAAACCAAGGTCCGAAGTTTGACGTTCTGCACAGGGGCGGGGTGGGGGGTGGTGGCGTATTTGGTGGGGGTGGCGGCGTCCGGAGGGCGGCGGTCAGTGGGTCCGGCGGGGAGGTGCGGACCGTGGGGGCTGTGGCTTCCGGTGGGGCGATCAGCTGATGCGTGGCGGGGGCGGGGCGTCCGGTCGCGGTGGGAGAGTCGCGACCGCACTCTGAGTACAGGGCACCCCGGCATCGGGCGGGGCCTCGGCACCCGGAGGCGGACCGGAATCGCGACGGCCCTCTTGGCAAGCGCGGCCGGTGTTGGCACGTTGCCCTGGGACAGTGCGTCCCGCCAGCAGTACAGGAGCACCTCGGAGCACCCGGAGGAGCCGACATGCCCGCGAAGATCCTGCTCGTCACCGGCGACGCGGCGGAGTCCCTGGAAGTCCTCTACCCGTACCAGCGTCTGCGCGAGGAAGGCTACGAGGTCCACGTCGCGGCCCCCTCCCGCAAAACCCTGCGCTTCGTCGTCCACGACTTCGAACCCGGCTACGACACCTACACCGAGAAGCCGGGCTACACCTGGCCCGCCGACCTGGCCTTCGCCGACGTGGACCCCGGCGAGTACGTGGCCCTCGTCATCCCCGGCGGCCGGGCCCCCGAGTATCTGCGCAACGATCCCGAACTCCGCAAGATCCTCAAGGCGTTCTTCGACTCCGACAAGCCGGTCGCCCAGATCTGCCACGGCCCCCTGCTCACCGCGGCGATCGACAGCCTGCGCGGCCGCCGCGTCACGGCGTACCCCGCGCTCGAACCGGACATGCAGGCGGCCGGAGCGAGTTTCCAGGACACCGAAGCCGTGGTCGACGGCACCCTGGTCTCCTCCCGGGCCTGGCCGGACCACCCGGCCTGGATGCGCGAGTTCCTCAAACTGCTCCGAGCGAAGGCACCGGCGACCTGAGGGGACGGCGGGTCACCTTTCACCGCGGGTCCGTCGTGGCTGGTCGCGCAGTTCCCCGCGCCCCTGGGGAACTGCAGCGCCGCCGCCTGCGCGGCCCCGCCGTGGCTGCGGGCCGAACCCACCACAGTTGCGGACATTCGCAGGCCGCCGCCCAGCCAGAGCACTGGGCACCGCCCCCGCCCGGGCCCACCAGGACCCGGGCGGCGCGGCTACGCCGCTATCCGCTGCGCTTCCTCCACCGCCTCCGCCAACGTGTCGACCACCGGCACCCCCACTTCCTCCAGGCTGGCCCGGCTGTGCGACCCCCCGGTGTACAGAACAGCCCGCGCCCCCGCTCGCCGCGCCGCGACCGCGTCATCCGCCGCGTCCCCGATCACCACGGTCCGCGCAGGCTCCACCGCACCGCTCAGCGCCGCCAGATGCCGCACCATGTGCGTCGCCTTGCTGCCCCCTGACGGCCCCGTACGCCCGTCGACCCGCAGAAAGTGCGGCTCGATCCCGAACCCCCGCACGAGCGACACCAGTTCCTCGTGCACATACATGCTCAGCAGCGACTGACTGTGCCCAGCCGACCGCCACCCCGCGAGCAGTTCCGCCGCCCCCTCGGTCAGCCCGCACCGCCCCCGCTGCTCGGCATAGTGCTGATGGAAGACCCCGTCCATCAGCTCCCACTCGGCATCGGTCGGCAGCCGCCCGATCAGCCGCTCATAGAACTTCGGCACCGGCACGCAGTACAGCGACCGGTACTCCTCCAGCGTGACCGGCGCGAGCCCCAGCTCGGCGAAGGCCGCGTTCGTCGCCCCGATGATCGCGTCATTGTCGTGGAACAACGTGCCGTTCCAGTCCCAGACGATGTGCGCGTTTCCGTGCATCCCCATGCCAAAAACCGTACCCGCCCCCACTGACAACGACGGCCGCCGACCGAATCCACCAGGTCGGGCCGGGTCGGATCAGGCGAGCCCGACCAGGTTCGGGATCTCCTGCGTGGCGTACCACAGCAACTCGTGATCGTCCGCACCGTCCACGACGAACTGCGCGTCGTCGTCCCCACCGTCGGCCGCCTCCACCGCGTCCGCCGCCGCGGCCACGTCCCGCCCCGCGTCCTCGGCGTCGACATGCACCGCGGCCGCCTTGGCGAGCGGCACGGTCACGGTCACCGTCACCTCACCGAGGGCGGACGGGTCGAGCCCACGGTCCGGGTCCACGCTCGCGGCACCGTCGGCCACGTCCACGGCGACCACGACCCGGCGTCGTACCGCATCCGGATCCGCCGCCAGCAGCCGCAGCGAGGCCAGCGCGGCCCGGCTGAGCGCGGCGTACTCCAGCTCCTCGATGTCCTCGGAGAGGTGCCACTCGCGCAACGCGGGCGTGACGGCATACGCGACGAAGGGGCCGGTCCCCAGCTCACCCGTCTTGTGCGCCTCGGCGAGACCAGGGAGGGTCAGGGGGACGTAGACGCGCATGCTGGCCGCTCTTTCCTGTTCAAAGGCTCCGCTGGGCCCCGGGAAGGCCGGCTGCCGCGTGTCCCGGAGAGCCTTCAGGATACGTGCGCCCGTCCCCTTTCGGGTTTGTGCCCACACCCCGGGAGCCGTCCACTTCCGGGCCACGCGTTCACCCGGTGCACCCGCGACATCATGGGGATCAGCGCCCCCTTCATCCCCCTGATGGGTGAAGCCGCGGGACCCTCCCGAGCCCCGCCCGCCGTCCTTGCCACCCCGCTCCCGACCCCCGTACAAGATCCCCACCAGGAGTTACCGCCCGGTATCAGCCGGGCCCGCCGAACGGGGACCGCATGAACAAGGTCATGAGCCGCACCGCCCAGCCCCGCCCGCGTCATCGCCCGCCGACCCGCCACGACACCCGCCGCCCGGGCGGTGCCCCGCCGAGGAAGCCGTCGACCAGGGGCAAGCGAGAAATGCCACCAGCCGCGCCGCGGAACGCGAGTACGGCCCGTACAGCGCCGGAGACCGCCTTGCCGCCTGTACGCCCCACCGACGCCTTCGCCGAGCGTCTGCTGGCCGTCCTGAGCGGTCAGCGGCCCGTCCACTGGATGCTCCGGCACACCGTGGGCCGTGCCTACGACGACCTCGCCCGCCTCGCCGAACGCAGTCCGCTGCGCGCCCGAGGCTCCCGTCCCGTCGTCCACGACATCGGCTACTACGTCCCCAGCGAGGGCGCCCTTGAGGTCTTCGCCCGCATCTCCGCCGGCGACCAACTCCGCGCCCTGGCCTTCCGCCTGGAGCTCGGCCAGGACCTCCGCTGGCGCTGCACAGCGGTGGAAACAGGCCCCCGCCCCGCCGCGGCACAGGGCGCCTGAGGGTGCAGGACGGCTGAGGACTGGCGACGCAGAAGGGCCGGGCCCCGTAAAGGAACCCGGCCCTTCGACACAGCCGGAGCGCCGCAGCCAGCTGCAGCCGTTTACTTCTTGCGGCGCCGACCGCCCTTGGCCTGCCGCCGCCGCTCGGCCCGCGTCAGTCCGTCCGACTCGGACCGCACCGGCTCCTCGTCCTCAAGGTCGCGCTCCACGATGCCGCCCTCGCCGTCCACGGTCGGCGCCGAGAAGTGCATATCCCGCCGCTGCGGAACGTCCAGCCCCTTCGCACGGATCTCGGGACGCGCCCCGGCCTGCGCCGGAACCGTCTCCTGGACCCCCTCGCCGACCGGCTCCGCAGCCTCGACCGGGACCTCCTCGACCTGCTGCTCGACCTGGACCTCCAGGTTGAACAGATAGCCGACGGACTCCTCCTTGATGCCCTCCATCATCGCGGTGAACATGTCGAAGCCCTCGCGCTGGTACTCGACCAGTGGGTCCTTCTGCGCCATCGCGCGCAGGCCGATGCCCTCCTGGAGGTAGTCCATCTCGTAGAGGTGCTCGCGCCACTTGCGGTCGAGGACCGACAGCACGACCCGGCGCTCCAGCTCACGCATGATCTCGGAGCCGAGCTGCGCCTCCCGGGCCTGGTACTGCTCGTGGATGTCGTCCTTGATGGACTCGGAGATGTACTCGGCGGTCAGACCGGCCCGGTCGCCGGCGGCCTCCTCCAGCTCCTCGATGGTGACCTTCACCGGGTAGAGCTGCTTGAAGGCACCCCACAGCCGGTCCAGGTCCCAGTCCTCGGGGAAGCCCTCGGCGGTCTCCGCGCCGACGTACGCGTCGATCGTGTCGTCCGTGAAGTGCTGGACCTGCTCGTGCAGATCCTCGCCCTCCAGGACGCGGCGGCGCTCGCCGTAGATGACCTCACGCTGCCGGTTGAGGACCTCGTCGTACTTCAGGACGTTCTTACGGGTCTCGAAGTTCTGCTGCTCGACCTGCGACTGCGCGGACGCGATCGCGCGCGTGACCATCTTGTTCTCGATCGGCACATCGTCCGGCACATTGGCCATGGACATCACGCGCTCGACCATCTGGGCCTTGAACAGGCGCATCAGGTCGTCGCCCAGGGAGAGGTAGAAGCGGGACTCGCCGGGGTCGCCCTGACGGCCGGAACGACCGCGCAGCTGGTTGTCGATACGGCGCGACTCGTGCCGCTCGGTGCCCAGCACGTACAGCCCGCCGAGTTCCTTGACCTCCTCGAACTCGGCCTTGACCGCCCGCTCGGCCTTCTCCAGAGCGGCGGGCAGGGCCGCGGCCCACTCCTCGATGTGCTCCTCGGGGTCCAGGCCGCGCTGGCGCAGCTCCGCCTCGGCGAGGTCGTCGGGGTTGCCGCCGAGCTTGATGTCCGTACCACGGCCGGCCATGTTGGTCGCCACGGTCACCGCGCCCTTGCGGCCGGCCTGGGCGACGATCGTCGCCTCACGGTCGTGCTGCTTGGCGTTCAGCACCTCGTGCTGGATGCCCCTCTTGGAGAGCTGCTGCGAGAGGTACTCCGACTTCTCGACGGAGGTCGTGCCGACGAGGATCGGCTGGCCCTTCTCGTGCTTCTCGGCGATGTCGTCGACGACCGCCTCGAACTTGGCGACCTCGGTGCGGTAGATCAGGTCCGACTGGTCCTTGCGGACCATCGGCTTGTTGGTCGGGATCGGGACCACGCCGAGCTTGTAGATCTGGTGGAACTCGGCGGCCTCGGTCATCGCCGTACCGGTCATGCCGGAAAGCTTGCCGTAGAGGCGGAAGAAGTTCTGCAGGGTGATCGTGGCGAGCGTCTGGTTCTCGTCCTTGATGTCCACCCCTTCCTTCGCCTCGATCGCCTGGTGCATGCCTTCGTTGTAGCGGCGGCCGGCGAGGATACGGCCGGTGTGCTCATCGACGATCATGACCTCGCCGTCGATGACGACGTAGTCCTTGTCGCACTTGAAGAGTTCCTTGGCCTTGATGGCGTTGTTCAGGTAGCCCACGAGCGGGGTGTTCACCGACTCGTAGAGGTTGTCGATGCCCAGCCAGTCCTCGACCTTGGAGACGCCGGACTCGTGGATGGCGACCGTGCGCTTCTTCTCGTCGACGTCGTAGTCGCCGGTCTCCTCGATGCCCTTGAGCGGGTTGCCCGCCTCGCCCTTCTTCAGGCGCAGGACCAGCTTGGCGAAGTCGCCGTACCACTTGGTGGCCTGGTCGGCCGGGCCGGAGATGATCAACGGCGTACGGGCCTCGTCGACCAGGATCGAGTCGACCTCGTCGACGATCGCGAAGTTGTGGCCGCGCTGCACCAGTTCGTCCTGCGACCACGCCATGTTGTCGCGCAGGTAGTCGAAGCCGAACTCGTTGTTCGTGCCGTAGGTGATGTCGCACGCGTACTGCTCGCGGCGCTGGGCCGGCGTCATGTTGGCGAGGATGCAGCCGACGCTCAGGCCCAGGAACTTGTGGACGCGACCCATCATCTCGGAGTCGCGCTCGGCCAGGTAGTCGTTGACCGTGACGATGTGGACGCCGTCGCCGGAGAGGGCGTTCAGATACGCGGGGAGCGTGCCGACGAGGGTCTTGCCCTCACCGGTCTTCATCTCGGCGACGTAGCCGAGGTGGAGGGCGGCGCCGCCCATCATCTGCACGTCGTAGTGCCGCTGGCCGAGCACGCGCTTGGCGGCCTCACGGACGGTGGCGAACGCCTCGGGGAGCAGGTCGTCCAGGCTCTCACCATCGGCGTACCGCTGCTTGTACTCCTCGGTGAGGGCCCGCAGCTCGGCGTCGGAGAGGTCGACGAAGTCCTCTTCGATGGAGTTGACCTGGTCCGCGATGCGGTGCAGCTTACGCAGGATCTTGCCTTCGCCTGCACGCATGATCTTCGAGAGGACGGACACGGGGGTTTGTCTCCTTGCCGGTCGGGCCTGGGACGGTCGGTTTCCATTTGACTTACTGAGCAACGGCCATCGTATGCGAGGACCCGGCTGGGCCGGGAGGCCTGGCGACCCGACGGCTGCCTCATCCGGGACAACGGACGGCGCACGGCGATAGTGCCGCATCGGCGCGAGGAATTGCGCGAAATGTGATCACGCGCTCACACGCAGCGAAAATCGATGGCCGCCACGCGGGCGGCCGAGCACAATCGGCCGATGGAACCCGTCACACTCACCACGGATCGCCTGGTCCTGCGCACGGTCGGCCCGCACGACACCCAGGCCGTGTACGGCGCCGCGCAGGATCCCGACATCCAGCGCTGGACCACGGTGCCCTCACCGTATCTGCCCGAGCACGCGAGCGGCTTCACCGAGGAAATGGTCCCCGATGGCTGGGCGCAGGGCTCGATGTTCACCTTCGGAGTCTTCCTGACCGGCGGGGAACTCGCCGGCATGCTCGGTCTCACCATGCGCTCGCTCGGCGTGGCGGAGGTCGGCTTCTGGGCGGCCAAGGAGCACCGCGGCCAGGGTTATGTCACCGAGGCCACGCTCACCGCCTGCCGGTGGATCTTCACCGAGGTCGCCGTCGACCGGGTCGAGTGGCGTGCCGAGGTGGGCAACCACGCCTCCCGCGCGGTGGCCGAACGCGCGGGGTTCACCGTCGAGGGCACCCTGCGCTCCGCGATCAACAACAAAGGGGTACGCCGGGACTGCTGGGTCGGCTCCCTGCTCCCCTCGGACATGGGCCTGCCGTCCACGGCGCCGTACCTGCCCGCCCGCTCCTGACACCGGCGTCTGCCCAGGTCACCGCGGACTGTCAGTGGCGCCGTCTATCGTCCGGGGGCATGACGACCCTGCCGCGCCCGACCACCTCCCTCACCGCGGACGACGCCCGCCGTATCGCCCTGCGCGCCCAGGGCTTCCTCGGCGCTCCCGACCGGCGGGCCGGAGTCCGCGGTGTGCTGCGCCATCTCGGCGCGGTCCAGCTCGACACGATCTCGGTCCTCGCCCGCTCCCATGAGCTCGTGCCGTACGCCAGGCTCGGCGCGATCAGCCGCAAGACGGTCGAGTCCGCCTACTGGCAGCCCTCGTCCGTCGGCGTGTCGCCGGCCCGCCCCCATGCATTCGAGTACTGGTCGCACGCGGCCTGCATCCTCCCCGTCGAGGAGTGGCCGCACTTCGCCTTCCGCCGCCGCGCCTACCGCGACCGCCCGCACTGGAACCACGAGCTGCCCGACGGCACCTACGACCAGGTCATCAAGCAGCTGCGCGCGGAAGGCCCGCTGACCTCCACGGAACTGGGCGGCGCGAAGAAGACGAACGAGTGGTGGGACTGGTCCGGCACCAAGGTCGCGGTGGAGCGCGCGCTGATGTACGGCGAGGTGGTGTGCGTAGAGCGCCGCGGCTGGAAGCGGGTGTACGACCTCGCCGAGCGCGCCGTCCCGGACGCGCTGCTGCACGACGAGCTGGACGACACCGAGTGCCTGCGCCGCCTGGTCCGGCTGGCCGGCGAGTCCCTCGGTGTCGGCACGCGCGCTGACATCGCCGACTATCACCGGCTCAAGGGCGAGCAGGTCGACGCGGTCATCGCCGACTCGGGTCTGGTCCCGGTCGAGGTCGAGGCCTGGGGCAGGCCGGCCTGGGCCGATCCGGCGGCCCTGGCGGCACCGCCGCGCGGCCGGCACCGCACCACGCTGCTGTCGCCGTTCGACTCGCTGATCTGGGAGCGGGCACGCACAGAGCGGATCTTCGGCTTCACCCACCGCCTGGAGGCGTATGTGCCCAAGCCGAAGCGGGTCTACGGCTACTTCGCCATGCCGGTGCTCGCGGGCGGCCGGCTGGTCGGCCGGGTGGACCCGGCGCGCGAGGGGCGCACGCTGGTGGCCAAGCAGGTCACCGTGGACGGCCCTAAGGCGGTCCCGGCGATCGCCCAGGCCCTGCTCGAGGCGGCCACCTGGGTGAACTGCACGGACGTCCGCGTGGAGCGGGTGGACACCCCGGAACTGCGCGAGCCCCTGACGAGGGAACTGGCCCGCACGCTCGCCTAGCGCGTCTCCGGTCAAACAGCGCAGACCGCTCGGACCGTTACCGGATCTCGAGGATCTTCTCCCGCATGGCATAGACCACGGCTTCCATCCTGGAGTGCAGCTGGAGCTTCTCCAGGATGTTGCGGACGTGGTTCTTCACGGTGTTCTCGGAGATGAACAGCTCCTTGGCGATGTCCCGGTTGTTCATCCCGGTCGCCACGAGCTTGAGGACCTCCAGCTCCCGGTCGGTCAGCCGCGGCGCGGGCACCAGCCGGCGCTCGTCGGTGCGCTGGATCATCGACTTGAACTCGGTGAGCAGCTTGGACGCCATGGACGGGCTGATCTGCGACTGCCCGTCGGCCACCGCGCGAATGGCGGTCGCCACCTCGTCCGTGGAGATCTCCTTGAGGAGGTATCCAGTCGCGCCCGCCTTGATCGCGTCGTAGAGGTCGGCCTCCTCGTCGCTGATCGTCAGCATGATGATCTTGGCGCTGGGGGCGACCTCCTTGATGGAGGTGCACGCCTCGATCCCGCCGCGCTTGGGCATGCGGACGTCCATCAGCACGATGTCGGGCAGTAGATCGGCGGCCTTGTCCACGGCCTCGGCGCCGTCGCCGGCCTCGCCGACGACCTGGATGTCCTCCTCGGCCGCGAGCACGATCTCCAGTCCCCGCCGGAAGAGGGCATGGTCGTCCACGACCAGGACTCTGATCGGCTCCGCGCGTACGGATCCGGCGTCCGGGCCCATGCCGATGACACCGTCGTCGCCATCCTCGTCCCGCATCGGTCCGAAGGTGTCCGCCATCGTTCCCTCCCCCTGAGGCTGTGGCCTGTGGTCCTGTGCCATCGCCAACCCAAGGCAGCGGCCCACCGGTTGGGCCGGTCCGGCCATGATTTCATGCCCAGGCGACGCCGAGGTGACGTGCGGGGCGTGAAGTGGTCGCACGCAGGTGCCCCTGGGGGCGCACACGCGCTGCCAGGGGCACCGGCTCGACGTCGACCGGGTGGGTCAGCCGCCCAGTGTGCCCCCCGCCTCGGGAGCCTGAGCCTTGGCGACCATCGGGTCCGAGTTGAGGTGGATCACGCCGTAGTCGTAGGCGTGGCGCCGGTAGACGACGCTCGGTTCCTTCGTCTCTGCGTCGACGAACAAGTAGAAGTCGTGGCCGACCAGTTCCATCTCGTAGAGGGCCTGGTCGAGGCTCATCGGTGCGGCGACATGGGTCTTCTCGCGGACGACGAGGGGGCCGTCACCCTTGACCTCCAGCGAGCCGATCTTCTTCGTCGGCACTCCGTCGGTCTCTTCGTCGTGGACGGGGAGGCCGTTGCCGTTCAGCGTGGCCGCGCCCGGGACGTGGTCGGGAACCTCGGCCGCCGAGATCCGCCGTGCGCCACGGCGCGAGAACCGCTTGTCGTGCTGCTTGCGCAGCCGGGCGTCCAGCTTCTCCGCCGCCAGGTCGAGTGCGGCGTACGGGTCACTGGCCGCCGCCTCCGCCCGGATCACCGGACCGCGGGAGCGGAGCGTGATCTCCACTCGGTCACAGCGGTCGGCCTGTCGGGGGTTGGGCTCCTTGGACACCTCGACGTCGAGGCTGATCACCTTGCCATCGAGCTTCTGGATCTTCTCCAGCTTCAGCTTCTCGGCCACGTGCTTGCGGAACCGCTCGGGCACCTCGGTCTTGCGGCCTTTGACGACGATGTCCACGCAGAACTCCGTTCCCGGATCGCTCCGCTCCAGCGGCGGAGCATCTCCCTTTTGCACCAGGCCCGGTGAGCACCGGACCTCGGACTCGGTGACTTCCACCTCCTCCTCCCCCGATGGCGAGATCTCCACCCCGTCGGCACGGGTTTGCGGAAAACCCGTGGCACGGCATTCCGATATGAGAGGTGTGGCCTGCGCCTTTCCTCACAACCGAACATATCTCGCCCGGACGGATGTCGTCACCCTCTACTCCGGCGTACCTCCGTTCAGGTGAATTACGCCTCTCCCTACCTGCAACGATGCAAGTCGCCGGTCAGTTCCTGTTTATTTCAAAAGAATCGCGCGGAGCGGCGATCACAGCCGCATGGAGAGCATGCCCGAGGGTGTTCACCGCTGCCTTTTCCGGTGCACCATGCACCCACTTCCCGCTCTCCGGCCGTGCCCCGATCCGTCGTTCATCCCTTCCTTCCCGAGTTACGGCCCCGTACACAGCCGTTCCCCCTCTGGTTCGCTCTTCCGCCACCTCCCGTACGACTCTTGCCGCCTCCGCGAGGCTGGCGCCAGTCGTGATCAGGTCGTCGACGAGCACGACGTGTCCGCCGCCGAGCAGCCGCTCGCCGCCCGCCGTCACCTCCAGCGCGCCCGCGAGGTTCGCAAGGCGCTGCCGCGCGTCGAGTCCGGCCTGGTCCGCCACGGCCCGCCGCTGGCGCAGCACAGCCGCCACCCTGGCCGGAGTCCCGTTGCGCCGCAGCTCCCCGGCCGCCGCGAGCGCCATCCGCCGCACCGGGTCGTGCCCACGCGCCCGCACGGCCCAGCGGGCGGAGGGCACGGGGACGAGCAGCACGGGCCGGAAACCCGCTGCGCCGCCCGGCCGGCCGCCCGAAGCAGCCCCATCGACATCGGCACTGCTCCCGCCGAGCCCCGCTCGCACGGCCCCCGCCAGGGCCGTACCCAGTGCTCCCGCGAGAGCCAGCGCGCCCCGCTCCTTGTGCGCGAGAAGCAGCGCGCGCACCTCCTCCGCGTAAGGAGCGGCGGCATGCACCACCGGCAGCCCGGCCGGCTCCGGCACCGGCCGCACCCGCCGCGGCGCGCGCCCGGACAGCGCGCCCCGGCACCGCGGGCAGAGCACTGTACGAGGTGCTCCGCAGCCCGCGCAGTCGGTCGGCAGCACCAGGTCGGTGAGGTCCCGCCACCACCCCCGCATGTGCACCACTGTGCCAATGCCGCGGCCGTCCGGCCACCCCTGTGGAAAACCCCCTGTGGACAAGCCCGGAAGGCTGCACTTCGCCGGTCGCTCACCCGCCCGTCACCCGCACGCAGGCGGAGGAGATGCGCGACGCGGCGCTCAACCCGGATAGACCGGTGCCGTCCCGTCCTTGTCCACCTTCTGCCACTGCGCCCCGGACGGCAGCCGTACGATCCCGTCTTCCGAGCAGGCCACCAGCGGCACCCTCTCGTCCTCGGACGCGGCGATCGTCTTGACGCCGGGGAGCGCGCCCGGCGCCGGGCCGTCGAGCGTGGAGCCGTCGACCTGGACGTACCGCATCTGCAGCACGCCGCCCTGCTCCCGGCCGACGACGAGCAGTCTGCTGTCCCCGGCCCACGACAGGGCGCTGACCTGCTCCAAATCGGGCGCGGCCGAGCGCAGTTCGACCACCGAGGTCCCCTGCCCGGTACCGTCGTCGCGCTGGACGCGGCCGATGAGCAGGGACTGCTTGCCGTCCTTCTCCACGACCAGCGCGATCCGCACGCCGTCGGCCGCCACCCGGGCGTCCTGGATCTGGCCGGACAGGTCCGGGATCGCGACCTCCTCCGGCTTGTCGGCACCCTTTTGCACGACGTACAGCCGTGTATGGCGCGGGTCGCGGTCGGCCACCCACAGGTCGCCGCGGGCGTCCCAGCTCGGTGTCGTCAGCCGGTCGTCCGCGGTCGCGCCATGGCTGGTCACCAGCGCGTCCCCGACGGAAGCGCCCGCCACCAGCGACGTCATGTACAACGATCTGCCCTGGTCACCGACCCCGGCCGCATAGTGCTCGTCCCGCGACACCGCCACCGACTCCAGCGCCTTGGCACCCTCGCCCAGCGGCCCCGGCGCCGGAAGGGCGCTGGTGCTCGTGCTCCCCGTCGGCATCCGTACCAGCCGGTGCCTTCCGTCGAGGTAGTACAGGTTGTCAGGGGTTTTGGACGACCCGTGCCAGGCGGCGGACTCGGCACGCTCCTCGCTCAGGTCGCACAGCCGGTGACCGCCGACGCCCTGCAGTTCGACGGACTCCAGCGTCGGCGCCAGGTTCCGCAGGGTGAACAGCACCTGCGTCGCCATTTCGGTGCACTTGGTCGCCGCGACCTGGGACTGCTTCAGATTCAGCGGCACGGTCAGCTTGTTCTGGTCGTCCGGCGCCAGGCCCGACACGTCCTGCTGCAGGGCCGCGCCGGTCGGGAAACTGGACCTGACGACCGGCCCGAGCCAGCCGGTGGGGCCGTTCAGCAGCGAGCGGACCATCTGCGTCATCGGGTCCACCTTGCTGCGCACGAACACCGGATCGGCGACCGCCACCGGCTGTCCCGTCGACCCGACCGCCGTGTCGGAGGCGAAGTAGTACTTGTCGACGGGGGTGTAGTTGCGCTGGAAGTCCGACTTGCCCATGACGACGCCGTCAAGCAGCTGGTCGATGCGCCACTGCCCGTTCTTGGGGTTGCGCGTCAGGTGGACCTTCTTGCGGAAGGCCCCGTCGGCCGGCTGGTACGCCTGCTGCCCGTCCACGGTCGCAACCTGGCTGCCCGCCAGCACGCAGGTGATGCTGCTGGGCAGGTCCGGGCTGCCACCGGCCCGGCAGCCGGGCTCAATGCTCGGCCCGCCCGCGAGGACCGTGGTCGACTGCTCCGGCCGCCAGGTGCGCGCCGCGTCGGAGGTCAGATACTTGCGGGCCGTGTCGTACTCCGGGTCGTCGCTGGTCAGCGCCTCCAGGAAGCCCTGCATGATCTCGGCGGGCCCGGCGCCCTCGGCCGGCGGCATGGCGAACACCCGGACCCCGGTGTCCTGTCGCGGCGTGGACTCCACGTTCTTCAGGTCCCCGCTGTCGGGCATCGAGGCGCACCCGGCCAGCAGTACGGTCCCCAGGGCGGCGTACGCCAACGCGCGTCCCGGCTTGTGCCGGGCGCCCCCCTTGCGGTCAGCGCCCACGAAATGCCTCCCCTGGCTCCGTCGAGTCCTGCGCGCCGGTCGTCTCCGGCCGGGCCGCGCCCCCGTCGGCTGCCGGATCCGCGGCGGCCTTGTCGTCCGCGCGTCGTGCGCCGCCGGTGGGCCTGGGCACCACGCGCGCGCCGTTGCCGTTGCCGGGCAGTGCGGCCGGGTCGGCGGCGGGGGTGACGGCGGCCAGCCGCGGCGCGATCTGGGCGCGCGGCGGCAGCGCGGGCGTCTGGGCGCCGCCCTGCTGCACGGGCACCGTCGCCCGCTTCTCCTCGGCTCCGCCGGGCAGACCGGCCTCGTCGAGGCCGCGGTTGCGGCGCGAGTCCTTGGGCTCCAGCGGTATCGGCGAACCCCGCAGCGGCTCGTCCGCGGTCCTGGGCAGCGTCAGCCGGAACTGGGAGCCCCCTCCCGGCTCGCCCCAGGCCTGCAGCCAGCCGCCGTGCAGCCGCGCGTCCTCCAGGGCGATCGACAGCCCGAGGCCCGTACCGCCGGTGGTACGCGCGCGTGCCGGGTCCGCCCGCCAGAAGCGGCTGAACACACGCGTAGCCTCGCCCGGCTTGAGCCCCACGCCGTAGTCGCGCACGGCGACGGCGACCGCGCCGCCCGCCGCGGCGAGCTTGACGACGACGTCCCTGCCCTCGCCGTGCTCGACGGCGTTGACCACGAGGTTGCGCAGCACGCGTTCCACCCGCCGGGCGTCGGCCTCGGCGACAACGGGCTGCTGATCTCCGACCACGCGTATGTGCGTGCCCTTGCGCTCCGCGAGCGGCGCGGCACCGCTGACCACGCGCCGGACGACCTCCCTGAGGTCTATCGGCTCGGCCTCCAGCGCCGCCGCGCCCGCGTCGAACCGGCTGATCTCCAGCAGGTCCGCAAGCAGCGACTCGAACCGGTCCAGCTGGTCGGCGAGCAGCTCGGCAGACCGCGCGGTCACCGGGTCGAAGTCCTCGCGCGCCTCATGGATGACGTCGGCGGCCATCCGGACGGTCGTCAGCGGCGTACGCAGCTCGTGCGAGACGTCCGAGACGAACCGGCGCTGCATCCGTGACAGGTCCTCGAGCTGCTGGATCTTCACCTGGAGGTTCTGCGCCATCTTGTTGAAGGCCTCGCCCAGACGCGCGATGTCGTCCTCGCCGGTGACCTTCATCCGCTCCTGCAGCCGCCCGGCGGACAGCCGCTCCGCGATCCCGGCCGCCATCCGCACCGGCGTGACGACCTGACGCACCACCAGCCAGGCGATGGCACCGAGCAGGACGACGACGAACAGCCCTGCGGTCGCCAGCGTGCCCTTGACCAGGCTGAGGGACTTCTCCTCCTGCGTGAGCGGGAAGAGGTAGTACAGCTCGTACGGCCGCCCGTTGGGGTCGTTGACCTGCTTGCCGATGACCAGCGCTGGCTGCGAGTCCTTGCCGTTGGAGTAGACGATCCGGGTGTAGCTCTGCGCGGCCGTGGTACCGCTGTTGACCCGATCACGCAGATCGGCAGGCACGCTGGAGGTCGGGTTGACGTTCCCGGAGCCGCGCGGGCTGCGTCCGCCGCCGCTGTCGTCACCGACGGGCAGCGTGACGACGTCGAAGGCGCCCGCGCCGCCGCTGGACAGCGACTCCACGAGGTCGCTCATCCACTGGATGACGTTCTGCGACTGGCGGCCGTCCGTGGTCGACGTGCCGTCCGCGGTGCCGGTCCCGGCGGCGCCACCGGTGGCGGCGCCGCTGGCCGCCTCGTCGGCCTTCTGCTTGGCCACCGCGAAACCGCCCGTGGCCTGGCTCTGCGAGGCCCTCACCTTCGCGTCCAGCAGGCCGTTGCGCACCTGCCCGATCACGACGAAGCCCAGCAGCAGGACGACGCCCAGCGACATCACCAGCGTGGTCGCGACGACCCTCAGCTGGATGTTGCGCCGCCACAGCCGCATCACCGGCAACAGCGGACGGCGCACCCAGCGCAGGAACAACCTGAGGACTGGGCTGCCCTGGACTCCGCCCTCAAGCAGCCCGCCCTCGAAGAAACTCCTGAACCGCGCACCCGTAGTCCGGCCGACAGCCCGCTCCGGACGGGCCCCGGACCGGCCGGGGGCCGAAGCGGCGCTGTCCCCGGACATGTCAGCTCGGCCCTGCCTTGTAACCGACGCCACGGACGGTCACCACGATCTCCGGCCGCTCCGGATCCTTCTCGACCTTGGACCGCAGCCGCTGGACATGCACGTTGACGAGCCGCGTGTCAGCGGCGTGCCGGTAGCCCCACACCTGCTCGAGCAGCACCTCACGCGTGAACACCTGCCACGGCTTGCGGGCCAGCGCGACCAGCAGGTCGAACTCCAGCGGCGTCAGCGCGATCGACTGTCCGTCCCGCTTCACCGAGTGCCCGGCCACGTCGATGACCAGATCACCGATGGTCAGCTGCTCCGGCGCCGGCTCCTCCGACCTGCGCAGCCGCGCGCGGATCCGGGCGACCAGCTCCTTCGGCTTGAACGGCTTGACGATGTAGTCGTCGGCGCCGGATTCCAGGCCCACGACCACGTCGACGGTGTCGCTCTTCGCCGTGAGCATCACAATCGGCACCCCGGACTCGGCCCGGATCAGCCGGCACACCTCGATGCCGTCCCGTCCGGGCAGCATCAGGTCGAGCAGCACCAGATCGGGCTTGGTCTCCCGGAATGCGGCCAGCGCCTTGTCGCCGTCGGCTACGAAAGACGGCTCAAAACCTTCACCACGCAGCACGATGCCGAGCATCTCGGCCAGTGCGGTGTCGTCGTCGACGACAAGGACTCGTCCCTTCATAAACGACATCATCCCATTAGCTAATCGTTACCTGGCGTGACCTGGCACACAGCTCCGCAAGAGCCTCGGCCGTCACGGGTGAAACGGCTCCCTCCTCGGTGACGATGGCCGTCACCAGCTCGGGCGGCGTCACATCGAACGCCGGGTTGTACGCCTGGGTTCCCAGGGGTGCCACCGGAATCCCGCCTCCTGCTCCCGTCACCGGCACCTGGGGTGCTGTGACCTCGGTCACCTCGAAGCCGGGTCGCTGCTCGACCTCGATGGACGCCCCGTCGGGGGTGTCCGGGTCGACCGTCGTCACCGGCGCCACCACGATGAACGGCACATGGTGGTATCGCGCCAGAACTGCGAGCGGATAGCTCCCCACCTTGTTCGCCACCGAGCCGTCGGCCGCGATCCGGTCCGCCCCTATGAGCACCGCATCCACCTCGCCCGCCGCGAACAGGGAACCCGCCGCGCTGTCGGTGAGCAAGGTGTACGCCATGCCGCTGCGTGCCGCTTCGTACGCCGTCAGGCGAGCACCTTGCAGCAACGGACGCGTTTCGTCCACCCACAGCCTCCGCAGCCGCCCCTCACGGTGCGCCGCGAGGGCCACCGCGAAGGCCGTGCCCTCACCGCCCGACACCAGCGAACCGCTGTTGCAGTGAGTGAGGAGCCGGTGCCCACCGCCGGGCATCAGCTCGTCCAGGAGCGCCAGACCGTGGGTGGCCATCCGGGCGCTGGCCTCGGCGTCCTGCCGGTGCAGCGTCCGCGCCGCGGCGAGAGCCGCCGCAGCCGCCTCGGTGGCATCGCCGGTCTTCGCCAGCGCGGCCTGGTGTGCGGCCTCGGCCCGGCGCACACCGCCGGACAGGTTCACCGCGGTGGGCCGGGCGCTCTCGAGCGCGCGTGCCGCCTCGGCCACGTCGAAGCCACGTGCGGCGGCGAGCGCGACACCGTACGCCCCGGCGATCCCGAGCACCGGCGCCCCGCGCACGGCGAGCGAACGGATCGCCTCCACCAGCGCCGACGCGTCCGTGCACACCAGCTCGACCTCCTCGGCAGGGAGCCGCGTCTGATCGAGAAGGACCAGCACAGGGCCTTCGGGTGGTTCCTCCCATCGAATCGTGGGTACCTGGGTCGGCCGCTTGTTCCCGTCAGTTCGCGCCTGCTGATCAGCCATGCGGTCAGTCTGCCCCGGATCCGGTGGACAATTGAAGGCATCCAGCGCCCACCGCGGCCGGTCCCCCGGTGACCACCCCATGGCACGATGGCTGCCAACCTGCCGCCGCCTCCGCGGAAGGGCACCGTGAAGGAGCTTCGATGACAGACACTCCGGGCTGGGCCTCGCCCGGATCCGCCCCGTCGAACGAGGGACGGGAACCCGGCGCGTCCGACCCCGCCGACCACCCCGGCGACAGCGCGTCCGCACCGCAGCCGGACGCGGACGCGCAGCGCCCAGGTACGAAGTGGTCCAAGGAGCAGCCGCCACCCGGCCAGTGGACCGCGCCCGCCGGTGCCCCCAGCCCGAACCAGGCCCCGCCGCCCCCGCCGCCCGGCCCGGGCTGGGGCCCCCGGCCGCCCGCCAGCCCCGGCGGCGGCTACGGCGGAGGTCCGCCCCCCGGCTACGGCGGTTACGGCACCCCAGGCGGCCACGGAGCCTGGGGCGGCGGCTGGGGCGGTCCCCCGCCCGCGGCGAAGCCCGGCGTCATCCCGCTGCGCCCCCTCGGCGTCGGCGAGATTCTCGACGGCGCCGTCTCCACCATGCGTACCCACTGGCGCACGGTGCTCGGCATCTCGCTGGCAGTCGCCCTGTTCTCGGCGACCAGCCTCGTCCTCGTACAGGGCTTCATCCTGAACGACGTCCTCGGCCAGATGCGGGTCACCAGCCCCCACGCCAACCCCGACGACGTGTTCCGCGCCCTGCGCGACGTCATGATCGGCGCCGGTGTCGTCAGCCTGATCTCCGGCATCGCCGTGGTCATCGCGACCGCTCTGCTCACGACCATCACCAGCCGTGCCGTTCTCGGCAGGCCGGTCAGCATCGGCGAGGCCTGGCGAGACGCCCGCCCGCAACTCCCCAAGCTGTTCGGGCTGCTCATCCTGCTGGGCCTGATCGTCGTCGGCGTGATGTTCGCCGGGGCCCTGCCCGGCATCCTCGTCATGCTCACCGGCGGCAGCGACGCCGCGGGGGCGGGCCTGCTGGCCCTGGGCTTCCTCGCCGGCATCGCCGTCTCGGCGTGGCTGGTGATCCGCTTCTGCCTGTCGACGCCCGCCCTGATGCTGGAACGGCAGAGCATCTTCAAAGCCATGAGCCGCTCCGCGAAACTGGTGCGCGGTTCCTGGTGGCGCACTTTCGGCATCCTGCTGCTCACGGGGCTCATCGTCAGGATCGTCCAGGCCCTCATCAGCATCCCCTTCACCGCCATCGGGGCCGCAGTGAGCGGCGACGGCATGGACAACCTGCTCGGCACCGGCGGCGGGCACATCGGCTGGGCGTCCCTGATCATCCAGGGACTCGGCGCCCTCATCGGCACCGCGCTCACCCTGCCGATCAGCGCGGGCGTCACCGTGCTCCTCTACATCGACCAGCGCATCCGCCGCGAGGCCCTCGACCTCGAACTGGCCCGCGCCGCCGGTATCCAGGATGCCGGCACCGGGGCCCCCGGTCCCGTCCCGGGGAGCTGACGAGGTGAGTCTCACGGGGGGAGTGCTCACGGCGGCGGCCCCGTCGCGCGCCGACGGCACGGTCGTACGAGGCCTGCTGCGCGCGGCGGACGTAGCCGCCCGCGCAACCGGCGGCTCGGGAGACGAGCCACCCGTGACCATCCCGCGTGATCCCGCGCGGGAGGCGGCTCGCCGCGAGCTGTCCAAGCGGATGTACCACGAGAACGACCCCGGGCTGTTCCAGCGCGCACTGAACGCGTTCTGGGACTGGCTCGACCGGCTGCTCAACTCGGCAGCCTCGGCGACCCCCGGCGGCACGGTCGGCCTGATCGTCGTGGTCCTGTTCGTCGTCGCCGTCCTCGCAGCCCTGTGGTGGCGCCTGGGGACCCCGCGCCGGCAACCCTCCTCCACCGCCGTCCTGTTCGACGACCGCCCCCGCAGCGCCGCCGAACACCGCTCGGCCGCCGAGGCACACGCCGCCCAGGGCCACTGGAACCAGGCAGTACAGGAACGCATGCGGGCCATCGTCCGCTCTCTGGAGGAGCGCACCCTGCTCGACGTCCGCCCGGGCCGCACCGCCGACGAGGCGGCCGCCGAGGCCGGCCGGACCCTGCCCGCACACGCCGACCGACTGCGGGCCGCGGCCCGCGAGTTCGACGACGTGACATACGGCGGACGCAGGGCGACCGAGGAGTCGTACCACCACATCGCCGAACTCGACCGCGACCTGGAACGCACCAGGCCCACCCTCGCCCACAGCACCACCAGCACGGCCCACAACACCCGCCAGGGGGCCGCCCAGTGACTGCCCCGGCCACACTGCCGACGACCTCCACCGCGCCCACCGTCCGCCAGGTGTGGACCCGTGCCCGGGGCATCGCGCTCGCCGTCGTACTGATCCTGGCAGGCGCCGTCGCCATGGCCGCCGTACGCTCCACCGCCCGGCACGGCGAACTGGACCCACGCTCCGCCGACCCCTACGGCAGCCGCGCCGTCGCCCAACTCCTCACCGACCGGGGCGTCTCCACGCGCGTCGTCACCACGCTCGGCGAGGCACGCGCCGCCGCCGGGCCGGACACCACCCTCCTGGTCGCCGTACCCGACCTGCTGACGAACCGTCAACAAACCCGGTTGCACCAGGCCACCGCGGCCTCCGGCGGGCGCACCGTCCTCATCGCGGCCGGCAGCCCGTCCGTCGAGCGACTCGCGCCCGGAGTCACCGCTGACCCCGCCACCAGCGCCGGCAGCACACTCGCCCCCGCCTGCACCCTGCCCGAAGCCCGGCGCGCGGGCAGTGCCGACACCGGCGGCATCCGCTACACCACCACCCGCCTCGACGCCGACTCCTGCTACCCCAGCGAGCGGCTCGCCACCCTGCTGCGTGTCCCCGAGGCATCCGGGGACGGTGACACCGTCGTGCTCGGAGCGCCCGACATCCTCTTCAACGACCGGCTCGACGAGCAGGGCAACGCCTCGCTCGCCCTCCAACTCCTCGGCTCCCGCCCGCATCTGGTCTGGTACCTCCCCTCGCTTTCCGACACCTCGGTCACCGACAACGGCGACCGGAGGAACTTCCTCGACCTGCTTCCCTCGGGCTGGCTCTGGGGCGCCCTGCAACTGTTCATCGCAGCGGCACTGGCCGCCGTCTGGCGCGCACGCCGCTTCGGCCCCCTCGTGCCCGAACGACTCCCCGTGGCGATCCGCGCCTCCGAGACCACCGAAGGCCGCGCCCGCCTCTACCGCAAGGCCGACGCCCGCGACCGCGCGGCCGCCGCTCTTCGCTCCACAACCCGCACCCGGCTCGCCCCCCTCGTCGGCGTCTCCGTCACCCAGGCGCACACGCCCGAGACCCTGCTCCCCGCCCTGTCCGCCCACCTCTCACGGGACGGCCAGGCCCTGCACTCACTTCTCTTCGGACCGCCGCCCGGCGACGACGCGGCCCTCATCGCACTGACCGACCAACTCGACGCCCTCGAAAGAGAGGTACGCCGTCCATGATGGACCCGACCACTGACAACGCCGGGACCGCCGGGGACGCGGGCGCCGCCCGTGCCTCCCTGGAAGCCCTGCGCGCCGAGATCGCCAAAGCCGTGGTCGGCCAGGATCCCGCTGTGACCGGCCTCGTCGTCGCTCTCCTCTGCCGTGGACACGTACTGCTCGAAGGAGTCCCCGGGGTCGCCAAAACGTTGCTCGTCCGCACCCTGGCATCCGCACTCGAACTCGACACCAAACGCGTCCAGTTCACTCCGGACCTGATGCCGAGCGACGTCACCGGATCGCTCGTCTACGACACCCGTACCGCCGAGTTCTCCTTCCAGCCCGGCCCGGTCTTCACCAACCTGGTCCTCGCGGACGAGATCAACCGGACCCCGCCCAAGACCCAGTCCGCACTGCTCGAAGCCATGGAGGAACGCCAGGTCACGGTCGACGGCACCCCGCGCCCGCTCCCCGAGCCGTTCCTGGTCGCCGCGACCCAGAACCCGGTCGAGTACGAGGGCACCTACCCCCTCCCCGAAGCGCAACTGGACCGATTCCTGCTCAAACTGACGATCCCTCTGCCCTCCCGGCAGGACGAGATCGACGTTCTGACCCGCCATGCCTCGGGCTTCAACCCGCGCGACCTGCACGCAGCCGGCGTACGCCCCGTCGCGGGCGCCGCGGACCTGGAAGCGGCCCGCGCCGCCGTCGCCAAGACGGCGGTGTCTCCCGAGATCACCGCCTACGTCGTGGACATCTGTCGCGCGACCCGCGAGTCACCCTCCCTCACCCTCGGTGTCTCGCCGCGCGGTGCCACCGCCCTCCTGGCCACCGCTCGTGCCTGGGCCTGGCTGACGGGCCGCGACTACGTCATACCCGACGACGTGAAGGCCCTGGCCCTGCCCACCCTGCGACACCGGATCCAGCTGCGCCCCGAGGCGGAGATGGAAGGAGTGACGGCGGACTCCGTCATCAACGCCATCCTCGCCCACGTGCCGGTCCCCCGCTGATGGCGCTCACCGGACGCGCCGCCCTCCTCGCGGCCCTCGGCTCGATCCCCGTCGGCATCCTGGAACCCGGCTGGACGGGCATCCTCGCAGTCAACGGCTCCCTGGCCCTCGCCTGCGCCTGCGACTACGCACTCGCCGCGCCCGTACGACGGCTTGTGCTGTCCCGGTCCGGCGACACCTCCACCCGACTCGGCGAAACCGCCGACGTCACCCTCACGATCACCAACCCGTCCCGCCGCCCCCTGCGGGCACAGCTGCGGGACGCCTGGCCGCCCAGCAGCTGGCTGCCAGGCACCGAGATCGAGGCCTCCCGCCACCGTCTGACCGTGCCCCCGGGCGAACGCAGACGCGTGACCACCAGACTGCGCCCCACCCGTCGCGGTGATCGCCAGGCCGACCGCGTGACGATCCGCTCCAACGGCCCCCTCGGCCTGTTCTCCCGTCAGGGCGCCCATAATCTGCCCTGGTCGGTACGGGTTCTGCCCCCGTTCACCAGCCGAAAGCATCTCCCGTCGAAACTCGCCCGATTGCGTGAACTCGATGGACGCACCAGCGTGCTGACCCGAGGTGAGGGGACGGAGTTCGACAGCCTGCGCGAGTACGTACCCGGCGACGACACCCGCTCGATCGACTGGCGGGCCACCGCACGTCAGTCCGCCGTGGCCGTCCGCACCTGGCGCCCGGAACGCGACCGTCACATCCTGCTCGTCCTCGACACCGGCCGCACCTCCGCCGGCCGCGTGGGCGACGCGCCCCGCCTCGACGCCTCCATGGATGCGGCGCTCCTCCTGGCGGCACTTGCTTCCCGGGCCGGTGACCGGGTGGCACTCCTGGCGTACGACCGCCGGGTACGCGCTCTGGTCCAGGGCCGCTCGGCAGGAGACGTACTGCCAGGCCTCGTGAACGCGATGGCCCCACTGGAGCCGGAACTGGTCGAGACCGACGCCCGCGGGCTCACCGCGGCCGCTCTGCGTACGGCACCTCGCCGATCCCTGATCGTGCTGCTCACGACACTCGACTCGGCCCCCGTTGAACAGGGGCTGCTCCCTGTGCTTCCGCAGCTCACCCAACGACACACTCTTCTGGTCGCCTCGGTGGCCGACCCGCACATTGCACGTATGGCAGAGGCACGAGGAAACGTGGAGGCAGTGTACGAGGCCTCGGCAGCGGCTCAGGCACAGAGCGAGCGTCAGCGCACAGCTGAGCAGCTACGTCGGCATGGGGTGACGGTTGTGGACGCGACGCCGGAGGATCTGGCGCCGGCGCTGGCGGATGCGTATCTGGCTCTGAAGGCGGCGGGCCGGCTCTAATCCGCTCCGGCTCGCGCCCTTCGGGGAAAGCGCCTTTCCATTGCTTTGAGAAAATGCTCCAGAACGCAGAAAACCCCCGCACCGTTCCCGGTGCGGGGGTTTTCTCAAT
>NZ_MQUS01000078.1 GCF_001953885.1 Streptomyces sp. IMTB 2501
CAGCACCCTCAAGCACCGCCTCCACCTCACCCAGCTCGATACGGTGGCCGCGGATCTTGACCTGGGAGTCGATGCGGCTGACGTATTCCAGGTCGCCGTCGGCACGCCATCGGCCGAGGTCGCCGGTGCGGTACATACGGGTGCCGGGGGCCCCGAACGGGTCCGGCACGAAGCGTTGAGCGGACTCCGCCGGGCGCCTGACGTATCCCCGCGTCACTCCTGCTCCGGCGATGTAGATCTCTCCCACCCGGCCGACGGGAACCGGCCGCAGGGCGCCGTCCAGGACGTACACCAGCAGGTTCGCGGCGGGCCGGCCGACCGGGACGGCTGCTCCCGCGACGTCGGTGCCGAACCGGCGGCTGGTGGAGTAGATCGACACTTCCGTGGGGCCGTAGAGGTTGATCAGTTCCGCGTTCAGCAGGCCCTGGAAGCGCCGCGCCAGCGCGGTGCTCAGAACCTCTCCGCCGCAGAAGACCTGACGCAGGGAGGTGCAGCCCGCCGTGGCCGGAGCGTTCACGAACAGTTCCAGGGTGGACGGGACGAACTGCGCGGTGGTCACGTGCTCCCGCTGGATCAGTCCCGCCAGGTAATCGGGGTCCTCATGCCCGTGCGGTTCGGCCACCACGATCGTCGCGCCGACCATGAGGGGCCAGAACAGTTCCCAGACCGAGGGGTCGAAGCTGGTCGACGTCTTGTGCAGCACCCGTTCGCCGGGTCCCAGCGGGAACCGCTCCTGCATCCAGCACAGGTAGTTCACGATTCCCCTGTGCTCCACCACGATGCCCTTGGGGCGGCCGGTGGATCCGGAGGTGTAGATGACGTAAGCGGGATCCGTTGTCCAGGGCCGTCGGGTCACCGCCGGCAGGGACGGCGAGGCGGCGTCGGCCAGCAGGGCGGGAAGGGACTCCGCCGTGATGCGCAGGGCGGGTTCCGCGTCCCCCAGCATGTGCCGCACCCGGTCGTCGGGGTAGTCGGGGTCGACGGGAAGGTAGGCGGCCCCGCTCTTGTGGACCGCGTACAGCGCCACCACCAGGTCCAGGGAGCGCCGCAGCGACACGGCGACGGTCTCGCCCGGTGCCGCACCCGCCGCGGCCAGGACCGAGGCGAGCCCGGTGGCGCGTTCGTCCAGCTCGCGGTAGGTCAACCGCTCGGTGCCGCAGATGACCGCGACGGCGTCGGGGGTACGGCGCACCTGGGCCTCGAACAGCTCGGACAGGGTCGCCTCGGGCACCGCAAGCGCGNNCGCAGCCGCTCGCCGAAGTCCCGCACCCTGTCCTGGTCGAAGACATCGGCACGGTAGTTCAGTTCCAGCCGCAGCCGCTCACCGGGGTAGGCGATCAGACTCAGCGGATAGTGGGTCGTGCCGCTGGTGTCGCCGTTCTCGACGGTGATCCTCAGGCCGGGGACGGCCTGGCGTATCGCCGCCCGGTCCAGCGGGTAGTTCTCGAAAACGGTCGTGGTGTCGAAGAGTTCACCCAGGCCGGCCAGGCGCTGGATCTCGGCGAGGCCCAGATGGTGGTGCTCGCCCAGAGCCGACTGCTCGCGCTGCACCCTGTCCAGCAGGTCGCCGATGGGTTCGGCGGGGTCGATCCGGATCCGGGCCGGCACGGTGTTGATGAGCAGGCCGACGATCTCCTCGACGCCCGGCAGCTGGGGCGGACGCCCCGAGACCGTCGTGCCGAACACCACGTCCGAACGCTGCGTCAGCTCACCGACCAGCAGCGCCCAGGCGCCCTGGACGACGGTGTTGAGGGTCAGCTGGCGGCGACGTGCGGCCGCGCCGAGCGCGGTGGTGAAGTCCTCGTCCAGTTCCACGGTCTCCCGGGCGGGCATCGCCATGGTGTCGGCGGTGGTGCCCGGGGCCACGAGGGCCGGGGCGTCGAGTCCCTCCAGCGCCGTACGCCATGCCTGCTCGGCGACGTCCCTGTCCTGCCGTACCAGCCACCGCAGGTAGTCGGAGTAGGGGACGACGGCCGGCAGCTGCGCGGCGTCGCCCTCGCGGGCGTACAGCTCGAACAGGTCACGCAACACCAACGGCGTCGACCAGCCGTCCAGCGCGATGTGGTGGACGGTGAGGACCAGGACGTGCCGGTCCGCGGCCAGCCGCACGAAGGTGAAGCGCACCAGCGGCGGACGCTCCAGCTCGAACCGGCGGGGCTTGTCCTCGGCCAGGAGCCGGTTCAGCTCACCGTGCTGCTCGGCCGTCGGCAGGCCGCTGAGGTCCACCTCGCTCCAGGGCACTTCGACGCTTCGGGCCAGCACCTGCGCGACGTCACCGCCGGCGGTCCTGAAGAAGCCGGCCCGCAGACTGGCGTGCCGGTTCACCAGCTCCTGGCAGGCCGTGTGCAGCCGCGGTGCCGAGACCGTGCCCTCAAGGCCGAAGACGGTCTGCACGTTGTAGACGTCGAGGGTGTCCTCGGCGTACAGCGCGTGGAAGAGCATGCCCTCCTGAAGCGGCGACAGGGGCAGGACGGCCTCGACGCCGTACGACGCCCACTGCGACTCCAGGCGGGCCTGCTCGTCCGGGTCGAGGGTGACCAGCGGGGTGCCGGGCTCCTGCGGACCGGACGCCTCGGGGGTGAGGTCGCGGGCCGCCTCGGCCAGCTTGGCGACCGTCCGGTGCTGGAAGACCGACTGCGGTGTCAGTTCGAGCCCTGCCCGGCCGGCGCGGGAGACGAGCTGGATGGAGATGATCGAGTCACCACCGA
>NZ_MQUS01000086.1 GCF_001953885.1 Streptomyces sp. IMTB 2501
CTAGTAGTGCCTGGTCAGGTTGATTCGCTGGTGGCGTGTCCGTTTGATCGGATGTGTCGTTGAGTGGGTGTGCTGGGTGGGGAGTTGGCTGCGGTCCGGTGTGATCTGGAGGACTTCGCGGCAGAGATGTTCGAGCCGTTCGCGCGGGCAGATCAACGCAGGTGGGGCGGGGTCTATCTGCGGGGCCTGCTGCTGGACGGGCGGCGTAAGTCGGTGGAACCGATGGCTGCGCGGCTGGGTGAGGACGGCAACCGTCAGGCCCTGGCCCACTTCGTCACCTCCAGCCCGTGGGAGGCGGCGCATGTGCGTGCTCGCCTGGCCTGGCGGATGCAGGAGGTGATCAAGCCGACCGCGCTGATCGTCGATGACACCGGCTTCCTCAAGGACGGGGATGCCTCGGCGTGTGTGGCCAGGCAGTACACCGGCACCGCCGGCAAGGTCACCAACTGCCAGGCCGGCATCTCGCTGCACCTGGCCTCCGACCACGCCTCGGCGGCCGTCGACTGGCGGCTGTTTGTGCCCGAGAGCTGGGATCCCGCCTCGCCGAAGGCCGATGCGGCCAAGGTGGCCCGCCGCACCACATGCGGCATCCCCGACGAGATCGGCCATGTCGAGAAGTGGCAGCTGGCCCTGGACATGATCGATGAGACGAGGTCGTGGGGCATCGATGTTCCGCTCGTCGTCGCCGATGGCGGCTACGGCGATGCGGCAGCCTTCCGGCTGGGTCTGGAAGAACGCCAGCTGGACTACGTGGTGGGGATCTCCACCACGACCACCGCCCAGCCGGAAGCTGCACGGCCGCACACCCCGCCTTACGGCGGTCGCGGCCCACGGCCCCAGCCCGCATACCCCGAAGCGGCCCAGATGGTGAAGAAGCTGGTCATCGAGGCCGGCAAGCGGGCCGCGAGGCCGGTGCAGTGGCGGGAAGGCTCCCGCCCGGGCAGTGGTCGCAGCGGCGTCAAGCGCATGTACTCGCGGTTCGTGGCTCTGCGGATCCGGCCCGCCGGACGCGAGATCCGCAAGAACACCGCCGGTCCGGAACTGCCGGTGCGCTGGCTGCTGGCCGAATGGCCCGTCACCGAACCCGAGCCCGTCCAGTTCTGGCTGTCCAACCTGCCCGTCGACACGGCGCTGGCCACCCTGGTCCGTACCGCGAAACTGCGCTGGCGCATCGAGCACGACTATCGGGAGATGAAACAGGCCCTGGGCCTGGCCCACTTCGAGGGCCGCACCTGGCGGGGCTGGCACCACCACGTCACCCTCGTCTCCGTCGCGCACGCCTTCTGCACCCTCCAGCGCATCACCCGGTCCCCAAAAGAGACGGCGCCGGCCTGAGCCTCTACCGGGTCGCCCGCGAACTGCAGTTGCTCCTCGCGCTCTGGACCGGCGCCTGCCCCACCTGTCACCGCAACATGCCAGAACCGATATCAACCTGACCAAGCACTACTAG
>NZ_MQUS01000079.1 GCF_001953885.1 Streptomyces sp. IMTB 2501
CGCGGCCGGAGTGGTGATCTCACCGCGTGATGTCTTCCGCCACAAGACCGTCGCCGCACTCGCCGAGGTCGCCACGGACGGCAGCCCCGAGACGAACACGCCCGCACAGCCGCAGGCCCCGCTGCTCTCGCTCGAGCAGGACGAACTGGCAGAGCTTGAAGCCCAATGGGAGAATTCGAAGTGAAGCAAACCTCGCTTGAGGCGGTTCTGCCGCTGTCCCCCCTGCAGGAGGGCATGCTCTTCCACGCCCTCTACGACGAGGACGGCGTCGACGTCTACAACATGCAGGCCGCCCTGGAACTGACGGGCGAACTCTCCGCCAAGAGGCTGCTGCTCGCGCTGGACGCGCTGCTCGAACGGCACCCGAACCTGCGGGCCGGCTTTCTGCGACGCCGCTCGGGCGAACCCATCCAGGCGATCCCGCGGTCCGTGGAGACGCCCTGGACGGAGATCGACCTCAGCCACCTGGACGGCGAACAGCAGCGTGCCCGGCTGGGTGAACTCCTGACCGAGGACAGGCTGCGCCGGTTCACGATGGCCACCGGGCCGCTGGTCCGCTTCACCCTGGTCCGGCTGGCCGAGGACCGGCACGTCCTGGTGTTCACCAACCACCACATCCTGCTGGACGGCTGGTCGCTTCCCATCGTCTTCCGCGAGCTGTTCCAGCTCTATGTGCGCGAGGGCGACGCCTCGACGCTGCCTCCGGTGGTGCCGTACAGCTCCTACCTGGAATGGCTGGGCCGCCAGGACCGTGCCGAGGCCGAGAACGCCTGGTGCACCGAGCTGGCCGGACTCGACGGGCCGACGCTGGTGGCGCCCGCGGTCTCCGACACGGCCGACGGGCTGCTGCACCGCGTCGCCCTGGAACTGCCCGAGCAGCTGACGGCCGCTCTCACCCAGGCTGCCCGCCGCCGGGGTCTGACCACCAACACGGTGGTCCAGGGCGCCTGGGCGCTGCTGCTCAGCCTGCTGACGGACCGTCAGGACGTCGTCTTCGGCGCCACGGTGGCCGGGCGCTCACCGGAGCTGTCCGGCGTGGAACGCATGGTCGGGCTGCTGATCAACACCGTGCCGGTGCGGGTACGGCTCGACCTCGGCGAATCGCTGGGCGCGCTGCTGACCCGCGTCCAGGAGGAGCAGTCGGCACTGCTGCCGTACCAGCACCTGGGACTCGCCGACATCCGGAAGGCGACCGGAGGCGGCGAGCTGTTCGACACCTCCGTCGTCTTCGAGAACTACCCCATCGACCCGGCGACGGCCCGCAGTGCCATACCGGGCCTGGGGATCTCCCTGCTCGACGACGGCATCACCGACACCCCCGAAGGGGCGCACTACCCCCTGAGCCTCGCGGTGTTCCCGGGGGACAGGATGCGCCTGGAACTGGTCTACCGGGCCGACGCGTTCGACCGCGAGACCGTCGACGGGCTCACGGCCCGGCTGCGCAGGCTCCTGGAGACCTTCGTCGACGCACCGGACACCCTCGTGGGCCGTGTCGACTGGCTCACCCCGACCGAGCGGGCCGCACTCGTCGACGCCGCCCACGGCCCCGTACGCAGCCTTCCGGACGCCACGCTGCCCGAGCTGTTCGAGGACCAGGTCCGCCGCACCCCCGACGCCGTGGCGCTGGCGTTCCGGGACGAGCGCCTGACCTTCGCCGAACTCAACGAGCGCGCCAACCGTGTGGCGCGCCTCCTGGTGGAGCACGGCGCCGGTCCGGAGCGGCACGTCGCCCTGGCGCTGCCCCGCACCGCCGAGAGTGTGGTCGCCATCCTGGCGATCCTGAAGTCGGGCGCGGTCCACGTGCCGATCGACCCCGAGTACCCGGCCGACCGGGTCTCCCAGGTGTTCGCACAGACCCGTCCGGTACTCGCCCTGACCACCCGCGTCCTGTCCGCCGACTGGCCGGACGAGGGCCCCGTGCGGATTCTCCTCGACGAGACCGACGCCCTCCCCGGTCGCGACGGGAGCGACCTCACCGACGCGGACCGCTCGGGAGCGCTGTGCCCGGAGAACCTGGCCTATGTCATCCACACGTCCGGCTCAACGGGCCGCCCCAAGGGGGTGGCCGTGTCGCACCGCAGCCTGGCGAACATGTTCCACAGCCATGAGGCCGGCTTCTTCACACCGGAGGCCGAAGCAGCCGGCGGCCGCCCGCTGCGGGTCGCCCTGACCAACACCCTGGTCTTCGACGCCTCGTGGACCGAACTGCTGGCCATGGTCGCCGGCCACGAGCTGCACCTCGTCGACGACGAAGTGCGCCGGGACGCCGACGCACTGGTGCGGTACTGCTCCGAGCACGCGATCGACCTTGTGGACACCACTCCGGGCTTCGCCCGTCAGCTGATGTCCGCCGGGCTGCTCGACACCGACGGCCCCCGGCTGCGGACCCTCGCCCTGGGCGGCGAGGCGGTCGGCGAGGCGATGTGGCGGGAACTGGGCGCCGTCCCCGGGCTGTCCGTCTACAACCTCTACGGACCTGCCGAGTGCACCGTCGACGCCATGCTGGCGCGCGTCGGGGACGCCGAGACCCCCGTCATCGGCAGGGCCGCGGCCAACACCTGTGTGTATGTGCTGGATGGTGGGTTGCGTCCGGTGCCGGTGGGTGT
>NZ_MQUS01000089.1 GCF_001953885.1 Streptomyces sp. IMTB 2501
CCGTACCGGGGGAGGCGACATGAAGTTCGACATGGGTGCGCAGACGTTGTCGACGTTGATGCGTGATTCGCGTGGGTCGAGTCAGGATCTGGGGACGTTGATCCGGCAGTTGGTGCAGGCGGCGGAGCCGTTGGAGGGGAAGTTCAACGGTGCGGGTCGTGCTGCGTTCGATCAGTTCAAGGTGCGGGCGGACGGGATCGCGAAGGAGCTGAACCAGTCGTTGGGGGCGATCCTGGGTGGTCAGTCGGGGATGGACAGTGCGTTCAGCACGGGTGACCAGGAGCAGGGTGACAACGCGAAGCGGCAGATGGGTTCGGCGAATTTCGACGCGGCGCGTTTCTCGGGCCGTTGAGTACTGAGCGTTTCAGGTCTTTTTCGGGGAGTGGTGTGTGATGGCGGGTGCGGGTGCGGATCGTCGGTCGTATGACACGTCGGCGTCGGCGGATGTGCAGGGGAGTCTGGCGGGTGTGATCGCTCAGTTGGAGACGGTGATCGCGGCGCGGGACAAGCAGGTGAAGAAGGCGATGGCGGACTTCACGGCGGATGGTGTGGCGGATGAGTACCACGGCAAGGAGCGTCGTTGGAACCATGCGTCGCAGGAGGTGCGGAACATCATTCATCTGNNCGGGTTCACGGGGGTTGGTATGGCGGGCTGGGATCTGCATCCGCAGGGTATTAGTCATGTGCTGACGACGACGGAGAAGACGGCGTCGCATCTGGAGACGTACGCGAACGACTTCGGTACGCATTTGCAGTCGGCGGCGTCGAGTGCGGGCACGATCTCCGCGGGCGATGGTTCCGGTGGTCACGACGGTCATGGCGGTCAGGGTGGTCATGGCGGTCAGGGTGGCAAGGACGGCGGTAAGGACGGCAAGGGTCAGGGCGGTCTGGTGGCTTTGGCGTTGTCGGAGTATGCGCAGCGTGCGACGAAGGATCTGCAGTTCATCGCGGCGCGGGCGGGTAAGTCGTTGCAGGGTGCGGTGGATGCGACGACGGCGTACATGGACGGGGACGAGGCCATGGCCGCACGCGCGCAGCGTGCTGCGTCGACGCCTGGGGTGAAGATGCCGGGAGTGGGCAAGGCGTGATCAAGCCGGAGGAGATTCCGCAGTTCACGGGTGATCTGGAGCAGTTGGAGAGGGATTACGGTGCGCTGAAGAAGGATGCCGGGCAGATCCGTTCCACGGGTGCGGATGTGCATTCCCAGTTCCAGGGGCTGCGGGCGTTCTATCAGGCTCCGGAGGCGGAGCGGTTGTTCGGGTCGACGAAGCCGGTGTCGGACCGTGCGGACTC
>NZ_MQUS01000076.1 GCF_001953885.1 Streptomyces sp. IMTB 2501
GTGGATGCGGTGGAGGCGCATGGTACGGGTACGAAGCTGGGTGACCCGATCGAGGCGCAGGCGCTGATCGCGGTGTATGGGCAGGACCGTCCGGCGGACAGGCCGTTGTGGCTGGGGTCGCTGAAGTCGAATATCGGGCATTCGGTGGCGGCTGCCGGTGTCGGTGGTGTGATCAAGATGGTGATGGCGTTGCGGCGGGAGGAGCTGCCGCGGACGTTGCATGTGGAGGAGCCGTCGCCGTTGGTGGACTGGTCGGCGGGTGCGGTGGGGTTGCTGACGGAGCCGGTGGCCTGGCCGCGGGGTGAGCGGGTGCGGCGGGCCGGTGTGTCCTCGTTCGGTGCCAGTGGTACGAACGCGCACGTGATCGTTGAGGAGGCGCCTGCCCTGGAGCCCGAGTCGGCGGATGAGGGCGGGCAGCCGGGGGAGTTTTGCGTCCCGGTGGTGTCGGGGTCGCCGGTGCCGTGGGTGGTCTCCGCCGGCAGTGCCGGGGGGCTTCGGGCGCAGGCCGCGCGGCTGCGGGACTTTGCCGAGGCGCAGGGTCCCGGGGGCGACCTGGCAGCCGTCGGGCGGGCGCTGACGACCCGGTGCGGGCTGGGACACCGCTTGGTGGTTCTCGGAGAGGACCACGACGAACTGCTCGCCGGACTTCAGACCTTCGCCGAAGCCGGGGAACCGGTCGGCGGTGCGGTGTCCGGAGTGGCGTCGGGTACGGCGCGGCCGGTGCTGGTCTTCCCCGGGCAGGGCTGGCAGTGGGCAGGGATGGGGGCGGAGCTGCTGGAGGCCTCGCCGGCGTTCGCCGCGGCTGTTCGGGAGTGCTCGGCGGTGGTGGAAGAGCTGGCGGGCTGGTCGGTCGTGGACGTGCTGACCGGTGTCGACTCGGCGCCGTCTCTGGAGCGGGTGGATGTCGTCCAGCCGGTCATGTTCACCGTGATGGTCGGCTTGGCCCGGCTGTGGGAGTCGGTGGGTGTGCGGCCGCAGGCTGTGGTCGGGCATTCCCAGGGGGAGATCGCCGCCGCCTGTGTTGCCGGGGTGCTGTCGGTGGCGGACGCGGTGCGGGTAGTGGTGGCGCGTTCGGCTGCCTTGGTGGAGTTGGCCGGGCAGGGGGCGATGCTCTCGGTCGCCGCCGGCGTCGACGCTGTCACCGAGCGCCTTGGGCCGTGGGAGGGCCGGTTGTGCGTGGCCGCGGTCAACGGTCCGTCGTCCACGGTGGTCGCCGGGGAGGTGGAGGCGGCCGAGATGTTCCTGGCCTCGTGTGCGGAAGCGGGGGTCAGGGCGCGCCGGATACCGGTGGACTACGCCTCGCACACTCCGCAAGTGGAGGCGATCGGTGACCGCATACTCGCCGCCTTGGACGGGATCACCCCCAGGGAGGGTCGGATCCCCCTGTATTCCACGGTCACCGGGAAGGTCATCGACGGCTCGGTGATGAACGCCGGGTACTGGCTGGAGAACCTGTCCAATCCGGTGAGGTTCGAGGATGCCACCAAGGCGTTGCTGGATGACGGATTCACCGTGTTCATCGAGGCTAGTGCCCATCCGGTGCTGACGGTCGGGATCAATGAGACCGTCGACGCCTCCACCACGACCGGTACGCCGGTCGCGGTCACGGGCACACTCCGCCGGGGCGAAGGGGGCCCGCGCCGGTTCATCATGAGCGCTGCTCACGCATGGGCGGCGGGTCTGGATGTGGCCTGGGCGGATCTTCTGCCGGTCGGTGATGCGCGCGTGGAACTGCCGACGTACGCCTTCGACCGGACCCGCTACTGGCTGGATCGTCGTGCGCGCGGTGACGGGAACCTGGCCGGGGTGGGGCTGGGCACGGTGGAACACGGCCTGCTCGCCGCCTCACTCGACGTCGCCTCCGCCGGCACACTCGTCCTCTCCGGACGACTGTCCCTGGCCACCCAGCCCTGGCTCGCCGACCACACCGTGGCCGGCACCGTTCTGCTGCCCGGTACGGCGTTCGTGGACCTGGTGATCCGGGCGGGCGACGAGGTCGGTTGTGGCCGGCTGCAGGAGCTCGTGGTGCAGTCGCCCTTGGTGGTTCCGGCGCAAGGGGCGATGGAACTGCAGGTCGTGGTCGATGCGGCGGAGGACGATGGCGGCCGCGGTGTGGGCGTGTATGCGCGTCCGCAGGGCGCGCCGGGTGAGGTCTGGACTCGCCATGCACAGGCCAGGGTCGTGGCGCAGGGCGCTGGATCGGGCGATGGAGACGCGGAGATCGAGCGGCTGCGGGTATGGCCGCCGGAGGGTGCGTCACCGGTCGCTGTGGGGGACAGCTACGGCGTGCTGGCGGACCGCGGATATGGGTATGGGCCCGCGTTCCAGGGCTTGAGGTCGGTGTGGCGCGGCGCCGATGGTGAGGTGTACGCGGAGGCGGTGCTGCCCGATGTGGTGAGGGAGGACGCCGGTCGGTTCGGTATCCATCCGGCTTTGCTGGATGCGGTGTTGCACGCTCAACAGTTCGATGAGGGGTTTGCCGCGGAGGGTGTGTGGCTGCCGTTCTCGTGGAGTGGCGTGTCGTTGCTCGCCACGGGTGCGAGCGCCTTGAAGGTCGTGCTGCGCCGCGTCGCCGAAGACACGGTGCGGATCACCGCCGTCGACCCGGCCGGCGAACCGGTCGTACAGGCCGACGCCATGCGGATGCGCCGGGCCGATCCCTCCCGGCTGACCGACACCACTCCCGGAAGCGATGGGCTGTTCGCGGTCGAGTGGTTCCCCGCTGCCGTGGTGCAGGCGGCGGGGCCGGGGTCGGTGGCGGTGCTGGGTGCGGATCCTGTGGCGGTCGGGGCTGGTGTGTCCGGTGTCGTGGGGTATGCGGATGTGCTGGCGCTGGCCGCGGCGCTGGATGCCGGTGCCGCGCTTCCGGAGTGTGTGCTGGTCACTGTG
>NZ_MQUS01000081.1 GCF_001953885.1 Streptomyces sp. IMTB 2501
CGCGGCCGGAGTGGTGATCTCACCGCGTGATGTCTTCCGCCACAGGACCGTCGCCGCGCTCGCCGAGCTGGCCACCGCCGAGCAGCCGCCCGCCCCCGTCCGCAGTGGCCTTCCGCTGGTGACCCTCGACCACGCGGAGCGGACCGCCCTGGAGGCGGACCTTCCGGGCCTGGAAGACGTACTCCCGCTCTCCCCGCTGCAGGAGGGCATGTTCTTCCATGCCCTCTACGCCGGGGAAGGCGTGGACGTCTACACCGTGCTGACGCCCCTGGAACTGACGGGTGGCCTGGACGTACCCCGGCTGCGCCGGGCGTGCGACGCCCTGCTGGCGCGGCACGCGAACCTGCGGGCGGGCTTCGTACAGAGCGCGGCCGACCGATCGCTGCAGCTGGTCCACCGCGAGGTGGTCACACCATGGCGGGAAGTGACCCTGGACGGCACCTCCGAGGACGAGCAGCAGGACCTGCTGGCCCAGGTCCTCGACGAGGAGCGCACACGCCGGTTCGACATGGCCCAGCCGCCCCTGCTGCGCTTCACGCTGATCCGGCTCGCCGCCGAGCGGCACGTGCTGCTCATGACCAACCACCACATCGTGGTCGACGGCTGGTCCTGGCCGCTGTTGGTGCGCGACCTCCTGGAGCTGTACGCGCAGGACGGTGACGCGACGGCACTGCCCATGGTGGTGCCGTTCCGGGACTACCTCGGGTGGATCGCCGCACAGGACCGGCAGGCGGCCGATAGCGCCTGGCGGTCGGCGCTGGCCGGCCTCGAAGGACCGACCCTGGTTTCCGCCGGAGCCAGGAGCGACGGTCCCCACGCGGTGCCGGAGCTGGTCGCCGGCCAACTGCCGGAGACGTTCACCGCCGAACTCGACGCGGCCGCGCGCAGCCGTGGACTGACGCTGAGCACGGTCGTCGAGGGCGCGTGGGCTCTGGTGCTGCATCTCCTGACCGGGGAGCGCGACCTGGTGTTCGGCGCGACGGTCTCCGGCCGGCCGCCCCAGCTGCCCGGCGTGGAGGACATGGTCGGGCTGCTGATGAACACGGTCCCGGTGCGGGTCCGGCTCGACCCCGCCGAACCCCTCGACGTCCTGCTGGCCCGCATCCAGGACGAGCAGTCGGCGCTGGGCGAGCACCACCACCTCGGCCTCGCCGAGATCCAGCGACTGGCCGGCCTGGGTGAACTCTTCGACACCGCCATCGGCTTCGAGAACGCCCCGCTGGACCGGGACTCCGTCCGCAGCGCGGCCCGCGGCCTGCACATCGGCGTCGACGACAGTCCCGCACCGGGAGCCACGCACTACCCGCTCAGCCTCGTCGCCATCCCGGGCAGCCGGATGCGGCTGGAACTCAACTACCAGGCCGACGCGTTCTCCAGGGCGGAGACGGAAGCCGTCCTGGGCCGGCTGCAGAAGGTGCTGGAGGCGTTCGTCGCCGCTCCCAAGACTCCCGTCGGCCGCATCGACCTGCTCGCCGCCCAGGAGCGCGGGCGGATCGTGGAGGAGTGGAACGACACCAGGCGCAGCGTGGCGGACGCGACGGTGCCCGAACTCTTCGCCACGCAGGTGCGCCGCACACCGGACGCCCCCGCGGTGGTCTTCGGGGACACCACGCTGACCTACGCGGAAGTGGACGCGCGAGCCGAACGGCTGGCGGCGGTCCTGCGGGCCCGGGGCGCGGGACCCGAGCGGTTCGTGGCCGTGGCCCTGCCGCGCTCGGCGGAGATGGTGATCGCCATCGTCGCGGTGCTCAAGTCCGGGGCCGCCTATCTGCCCGTGGACATCGGCTACCCGGCGGAGCGCATCGCCTTCATGCTGCGCACCGCCCGCCCGGAACTCGTGCTGACCCACGCCGACATCGCCTCCGAGCTACCCCGGGTGGAAGGGTGCGAACACCTCCTGCTCGACGGCGAGGGCATTCCCGTCACGGAGGCGGAGGCAGTCCCCGCGCTGCCCGTGCCGACCGTCCGGCCGCTGAACACCGCCTACGTGATCTTCACGTCCGGTTCGACGGGACAGCCCAAGGGCGTGCTCGTCTCGCACAGCGGTGTGGCCAGCATGCTCGCGACACAGCGGGAGAAACTCGCCCTCTCGTCCGGTGAACGTGTGCTGCTCTTCGCCTCTCCGGGCTTTGACGCCGCGGTGTGGGAACTGTGCACGGCGCTGCTGAACGGCGGCTGCGCGGTCGTGGCCACGCAGGAAGAGCTCGCCCCGGGCCAGCCTCTGGTCGACCTCGTGGCCGAGCGCGGAGTCTCGCTGCTGCTGTTGCCACCGTCCGCTCTCGCCGTCGTACCGGAGAACGGACTGCCGCCCGGGGTGACCCTCGTGGTCGGCGGCGAGGCCTGCACGCCGGAGCTGGTGGAGAGGTGGTCGGCGGACCGCCGGATGGTCAATGCCTACGGCCCCACGGAGTCGACGGTCATCGCCACCATGAGCGATCCGCTCTCCGGCCGAAGCGTGCCCCCCATCGGCCGGCCTGTGGCGAACACACAGGTGTATGTGCTGGATGGTGGGTTGCGTCCGGTGCCGGTGGGTGT
>NZ_MQUS01000084.1 GCF_001953885.1 Streptomyces sp. IMTB 2501
TTGGTGAGTGCGGGTTTGTTCGCGGCGTCGCAGGCGGTGATGGTGACGGTGGTGGCGCCCAGGGTGAGGAGGTCTTCGCGGAGTTGGTGTGCTGCGGTGGCTTGCGGGCCTTGGCGGCTGAGGAGCATCAGGTGGCTGATGTGGTGGTGTTCGACGAGGTGGCGTGCCAGGAGGCTGCCGAGGGTGCCGGTGCCTCCGGTGATCAGCACGGTGCCGTCGGGGTCGAGGGGGGCGGGGACGCGGACGACGTTCTTGCCGGTGTGCCGTCCTTGGCTCATGTGGCGCAGGGCGTGGCGCAGGTCGGCCAGTTCCCAGACCGTGACCGGCAGGGGGTGGATGGTCTGCTCGTCGAAGAGTTGCATGAGGTCGGTGAGCATCTCGGCGGTGCGTTCGGGGCCTGCTTCCTTCAGGTCGAAGGAGCGGTAGCGGGTGCCGGGGTAGGCGTCGGCCATCTGCTGGGGGTCGCGGATGTCGGTCTTGCCCATCTCGATGTAGCGGCCGCCGTCGGCGAGCAGGCGCAGGGAGGTGTCGACGGGGTCGCCGGCGAGTGAGCCGAGGACGACGTCCATGCCGTGGCCGCCGGTGACCGTGCGGAAGTGGTCGGCGAAGTCCAGGGTGCGGGAGTCGGCGATGTGTTCGTCGTCCAGGCCCATGGCGCGCAGGGTGTCCCATTTGCCGTGGCTGGCGGTGGCGTAGACCTCCGCGCCGCGGTGCCGGGCGAGCTGGACGGCGGCCATACCGACACCACCGGCCGCCGCGTGGACCAGCACCCGTTCCCCGGCCTTGAGCCCGGCCAGATCGAACAGACCGTAATACGCCGTCAAGAACACGGTCGGGACCGAGGCGGCCTGCTCGAACGACCACGCCCGAGGTACAGCGGTGAGCGTTCGCTCGTCGGCGATCGTGAGCGGCGCGAACGCAGCGGGGAAGCCGCCCAGGACACGATCGCCGGGCACGAACCGCTCGACACCCGGCCCGGTCTCCACCACGACACCCGCGCCTTCGGCACCCAACCCGTCCTCGAAGACGGCGAGACCCAGCGATGCGGCCACATCCATGAAGTTGAGGCCGGCGGTGTGGACCTGGATGCGGACTTCGCCGGGTTCCAGGGAACGGGTGGCACGGGGATTGCCCGCCTTGCCGACGTCGTCGAGCGTGCCGCCCTCCAGCGCGTCGATCCGCCAGTCGCGGCCCGCGCCGAACCCGCTCACCGCCGGGATCTGCCCGCCCTGCGACGACCGCACCACCCGCGGCACCAGCACCTCCCCGTCACGCAAGGCGAGCTGAGACTCACCCGCGGCAAGGACCTGCGCGAGAAGGGTCTCCAAGTCGGGTGTGCCGCTCTCCGGATCGATGTCGAGCAGGACGAACCGGTCGGGGTGCTCGCTCTGCGCGGTGCGGATCATCCCCCACACCACCGAGGCAGCCAGATCCGGCACATCCGCATGCCGCTCCCGCCCGGCGGCGACCGCACCACGCGTGACCACGACCAGCCGGCAAGCCTCCAGACGCGGTTCCGCCAGCCACTGCTGCACCACCCCCAGCAACGACACCGCCACCTCATGAGCCGCCTCGGCGACCGGCCCGCCGGATGCCGGCCCGGCCACAGTGACCAGCACACACTCCGGAAGCGCGGCACCGGCATCCA
>NZ_MQUS01000082.1 GCF_001953885.1 Streptomyces sp. IMTB 2501
CCCACACCACCCGGGAACCGGCACGCCATACCCACCACCGCGATGGGTTCGTCGGCCGTTCCGCTCGTCCCGTGCTGTGCGGCGAGGTCCACCTCGGCCTTGTCGCCGAGGAGTTCCGCGACCACATGCCGGGCGAGTTCGGCCGGGGTGGGGTAGTCGAAGACCAAGGTGGTGGGCAGCTGCAGCCCGGTGGCGGCGGAGAGCCTGTTGCGCAGCTCGACCGCGGTGAGCGAGTCGATTCCGGCGTCCGTGAATCCCCTGGTTTCCTCCACCCGTGCGGGCAGATCGTGGCCGAGCACCGCGGCGGCATGCCCGCGGACGAGTTCCAGTACGACCCGGCCGCGCTCGGCCTTGGGCAGCGCTATCAGCCGCCGTGCCAGGGAAAGGCCTGCGTCGTCCTTCGCCGCTGCCACACGCTTGGCGGGCATACGGACCAGGCCGCGCCACACCGGCGAGAGCACACCGGCCATGGCTCGCTCGCGCAGTACGGATGCGTCGACCCGCGTACCGACAACCATCGGATCGCCCATGGTCAACGCGGTGTCGAAGAGTGCGAGCCCTTCCTCGGCAGCGAGCGGAACGGCGCCTTCACGGGACAGCCGGGCCAGTTCGCCGTCGTTCGGGCGGTCGGTCGCCGCGTCCGCGGATTCCCAGGCGCCCCACGCCACGGAGAGCGCGGGCAAGCCCTGCGCCCTGCGACGGTGAGCGAGAGCGTCGAGGAACGCGCTGGCGGAGGCAAGTCCGGCGTAGCCGGCCCCGCCGATGACGCCTGCCGCGGACGAGAAGAGGATGAACGCGGACAGATCCAGGTGCCGCGTGAGTTCGTGCAGGTGGACCGCGCCAGAAATCCGCTCCCCCAGCACCTCGTTGAGCTGCTGCTCGGTCAACGACTCCAGGACGCCGCTGTCCAGCACACCAGCCGCATGGATCACCGCGACCAGCGGGTGCGCATCGGGGATCTCTCTCAGGAGGCCGGCGAGGGCCGCCCGGTCCGTGGTGTCGCAGGCGGTGATCGTGACCTCGGCACCGCGTTCGGCGAGGTCGTCGCGGAGTCCGTCCGCACCAGGGCTTTCGAGCGCCTGCGGGCTCGTGAGGACGAGATGGCGGACCTGGTGCTCTTCGACGAGATGGCGGGCCAGCTGCCGACCCTGCGGGGACACACCTCCGGTGATCAGTACGGTGCCCGACGGGTCCAGCGCCGATGCTCCATCGGTGTCCGGCGCCGCTTCGGCAGTCGCGAGGCGCGGGGTCAGGAGAGTGGCGTCACGGCAGGCGAGTTGCTGCTCGTTGGTGGCGATGGCCTGCGCGAGAAGGGTCTCGAAGTCGGGTGTGCCGCTCTCCGGGTCGATGTCGAGCAGGACGAACCGGTCGGGGTGTTCGCTCTGCGCGGTGCGGATCATCCCCCACACCACCGAGGCGGCCAGATCCGGCACGTCGGCGCTCCGGTCCGGTCCAGCGGCGACCGAGCCTCGGGTGACGATGATCAACGGGCTGGATTCCAGGCGGGGTTCGGCCAGCCATTCCTGGACCGCCACGAGGACGGACGCGGCCAGGTGGTGCGCGGCCCGTGCCACTTCGCCCGTGGCATCGGGGGTGGTGGCGGCCAGCACACCGTAGGCCGGGACGGCGGCGCCCTCGTCCAGTGCGGCGGCCAGCGCCGGAACGTCCGGGTACGACGGGGTGTCCGGCAGGCCGGTGTGGAGGGCCAGGGGGGCCGGGTCAATCAGCGCGATGGACGGCAGTTCGGTCGTGCCCACGGGGGCGGTGGGGACCCACTCCAGAGTAAAGAGCGCGTCCAAGCCAGCTGTGCTGACGGGCAGTTGACCGGGATCAAAGGGGCGTATGTGCATGGCGTCGATGTGCACGACGGGCTGGCCTG
>NZ_MQUS01000093.1 GCF_001953885.1 Streptomyces sp. IMTB 2501
AGATCATCCGGACGGACTAATAGTCATTCAATACGCCTTTTTCTCTGGTGACTTCACATCCTGACAGACCGGCAGGCGGGGCCGGATATACCCCGATCGGCTCCCTCCCGTGAACCTTCGATATGACCGGTATGACAGCTGTGAGTACGTTTGATCGCAGTCGGCTGACGAGCCGACATCTCCGAGATATTCAGACGGGAGAAGCGACATGAAGCTCGCTCGTTCCACCATGGTGACCGCCGCTGCCGGAGCCGCCGCGGCACTCGCCGTGACCGGCATCACCTACGCCTCGGCGGCCTCCGGCCCGGCCCCCCAGGCAGCCCCGGCCGCCGCCCCGGCAGCCGACCCAACCGCAGCCCCCACCAGCAGCACCGGGCAGGGCAAGGGAAACAACAACGAAGGGCAGAGCAAGGGCAACGAAGGCAAGGGAAACGAAGGCAGGGGCCACGAGGAGCGCCGAGAAGAAGGCCGGATCCTCATCAACGAACGGTCCTACTCCGCCCACCCCGGTGACTGCATCACCGTCGTCAGCGGCCTCGGCGCCAAGACCCTCAACATCCGCAACGACAGCCACAAACGCGTCGAGGTCTTCCGCGGAGCGGTCTGCGACAACGGCGCCCCCGTCGCCACCGTCGGCCCCCACAGCTCCAGCTTCGGCGTCGACGACCTCCACACCAAGGGCATCCACGTCAAGGACGGCGTGGTGGCCAGCTTCCGCGTCGACTGCGACCACGAAGGCGGCCGGGAAGGCGGCCGAGACGGCGGCCGAGACGACGGCCGGGACGACGGCGGCTGGGACGACTGAACCCACACCCGACAGCACAATACGGGGCCCCGGCCCGCCGGAATCGGGCCGGGAACCCCACCCACCACCATTCTCCGACAACCCACGCGCCACGCACGCACCACCCGGCCCGGACACCAGACATCACACCCCTGGTGCCCGGGCCGGCACCCATCCCCCCACCTACCCACCCACCTCGGGATTTCCACCCCGAGGCCGACCCACACATACACCTCCCCACACCCTCGCCACCCACCTCCCCCCGGCGTTTCCCCCACCCCCGAACGGGTGAGA
>NZ_MQUS01000068.1 GCF_001953885.1 Streptomyces sp. IMTB 2501
GGACGTCCACCTGCTCGCCCCGGGCCTGTTCCGGCGAGAGGTACCAGCCCAGGCCAATGCCTCCTCGTCCTGCTGCAGCCGGGCCCCTGCGCAGACGCCACATCAAGATCGTCCCGTACGACGGGTGCTGGTGGAACTCAGCCCCTGCGATCTCACCTGCGGCCGGATCCGCTACAGGTATACGGCGTGGTGTTCCGCCTCCTCCCGTGCCGCCTGCGCCGGTCGGCGTCGCGGACGTGGCTCCGCCTCCGGTGCCGCCGGCGAACACGGTTGAGCCGACCGGCGACTGACCGCCGGGCGTGCCGCCGTTCCGGCCAAGGACCACTGAGGCCTTCCGCGCAGCCGCTGATGCTGATTCCCCGGCCGCCGGCCGGTGGGCCATGCGTCGCGTGAGGGGCTGCGGGTTGCGAGTCCGGCGGCGAAACAATGCACCGTCGTTGGCTTCTCCTGCCCGGCGGTGGAGTGTCGGAGGCAGTCGGCAAGAGGGGCGAATGCGACAGGGGGTGTGCGCTTCCGGTCAGTTGGGGCCGGGAGTCATCAAGGAGGCGCATCGTTTCTCCACAAGCGAATGCATGTTCGCCATACGTTTACCTATCGTCTGTCTCTCATTCCGGTTCTTCGGGGCCTTCCGGCCTCGGTTCTTACAGGGAGTGCAGACATGGAGTCGTTACGGCATCTCGCCGCCCACCTCGGGCTCGACCTCGCCGCCGTCGGCGTGCTGACCTTCGCCATCTACTATCCGCGCCACCGTCGGCGCGACCTCGTGCCGGCCTATCTCGCCCTGAACACCGGCCTCTTCACCGTCGTCACCGCCCTCGCCGAGGTGCGTGGCGGCGGAGGAGCGGCCCTGGGCTTCGGCCTCTTCGGCGTGCTCTCGATCGTGAGACTCCGCTCCGACGCAGTGCAGCACGAAGAAGTCGCCTACTACTTCACCACCCTGGTCCTCGGGTTGCTCTGCGGACTGCCGAGGCTGCCGTTCGCGCTCACCGGCGGGCTGTGCGCCATCCTGCTCCTCATCGTCTGGACGGCCGACAGCCCCCGCCTCCTGGCCGGCACCCGGCGCGCCGTCGTCACCCTCGACACCGTCCACGAGGACCCGGCCGCGCTCCGCGCCGACCTCGTACGGCGCCTGGGTGAGCCCCTCCAGTGGACGGTCATGGAAGTCGACTTCGTCCGGGACCTCACCGTCGTCGACGTCCGCTACCGCGAGAGGGCAGCGGCCCCGGCCGGCCGGGGCTCCGTGCCCGCCGCCGGACCCGCCCACCGGACCACGCCCGCCTGGGAAACCGCATGACCACCGCACCGGTCCGCTCCGCCGCTGCGGTCCGCGCCATCGGCGAGGCCGCCCACGGCGCCGGCCCGATCTCGCTCGACGAGCTCAACGAACGGGCCGCCCTCCTCGCGCGTTTCGACCACAGCTACCTAGTGCCCGCGGACACCTTCCGGCGCATCGTCGGCCGGCTCACCGACCCGCACCGGCCCGGCGGCCCCTTCCGCGCCCTCGACATAGACGGCCGGCGTGCCTTCCGCTACCACTCCGTCTACTACGACACCCCCGGGCTCCGCTCCTTCCATGACCACCGGCAGGGCCGCCGGCTCCGCTTCAAGATCCGGGAACGGGTCTACGCGGACACGGGTGAACGGCAGTTCGAGATCAAGCTCAAGGGGCCGCGCGGCGACACCGTCAAACGCCGCCGTCCGCTGACCGGAGCGGCCACCCCGCTCGACCCCGACTGCCGGGGGTTCCTCTCCGACACCCTGCGCACCGCGTACGGCATCGGCGCCCCGGCAGCCCTCGAACCGTCCCTGTGCACCGACTACATTCGCGCCACCTTCGTGGCCGACGGCGAGCGCATCACCTGCGACGCGGCACTGGTCTGCGACGACATGCGCACCGGGCGCACCGTGCGGTGCACGGGCGACCTCGTTCTCGTCGAGACCAAGACCACCGGGCATCTCACCGAGGCGGACCGCCTGTTGCACGCCCACGGGATACGCCCCGCCGTCTTCACCAAATACTGCAGCGCCTACGCCGCACTGCGACCCGCACTCCCCGCCGGCCGGTGGCGCCGCGCCGCCCGCCGTGCTTTCGGTGAGGTGGCCCCGGAGCCGGCGTGCTGAACGGCCGGTGAAAGCCCGGTGGCAGGACTGGCCCGCCGCCGGGGCAGCCCTGCGGCCGGGAGGCGATGTGTGTCCTCCCGGCCGGACACCGGGGCCCTGTCAGGCGGATCTCCACTCGTGGGCGCGCCCGGTGCGGCATGGTTGGCCCCGGCGAGGGGCGCGGGGCATTTCGATACGCGGCTTCCGTTTGCGGCTCTGCCGCGGCTGCGTCCGGCACTCACAGGCGCGCAATCCCTACGGCATCCGCCCGCCAGTGCAACTGGCGAGGCATCACGCAATGCCGGGGCCAGAGCCCTGTACGCCGTCGGGAAAGCTGCACTCCTCTGGTGAAGAAGCGTATCCGGCCGTAGGCGTGCAACCGTGTCGAGGGCAGCGGCCAGGTCGTGGTGTCCCAGGCCGGGGCAGTGTCTCGGCAGGTGGATGAGCCTGGAGCGGACGGTTCGCCATCTGCTTGTATGACCTGACGAGGCAATCCAGGAGGTGACAGACACATGGTGTCCACGGAGAGCATTCTCGCGTTCGCGGCGATGTCACTACTGGTGATTGTGATTCCAGGGCCGAGCGTGCTGTTTGTGATCGGCAGGGCGCTGGCGCACGGCCGCCGCACGGCGCTCGCGACCGTCCTGGGCAACCTGATCGGTTCGTACCTACTGGTGACCGCTGTGGCGTGGGGCCTGGGCACACTGGTGGAAACGTCTGCGGCGGTATTCACGGGCGTGAAGCTGGCCGGTGCGGCGTATCTCGTCTACCTCGGGGTGCAAGCATTCCGGCACCGCAAGGAGATGCGCGCGGCGGACATGGAGGCTCCGGCGGGTGAGCGGCACGGCGATCTGCGCACGGTCCTGGACGGTGTTTTCGTGGGCTTCACCAACCCGAAGGGCCTCATCTTCTTCGCGGCGGTGCTGCCGCAGTTCGTGGACCACTCGGCGGGCCGTGTCCCCCTCCAGATGATGGTCTTGGGGCTGGTCCCGGTCGCCATCGGCATGATCACGGACACCCTGTGGGGACTGGGCGCCTCGGCGGCCCGTTCCTGGTTCGCCCGCTCGGACCGCCGACTGTCGATGGTTGGCGGGGCGGGCGGCTTCGCGATGATCGGGCTGGGTGTGACCGTGGCAGCGACGGGCCGCGCCGACTAACCCGCGCCTTTGCCGGATGGGCTGCCCGAGAAATGCCCACAGGACGGAACCGGCCTCAGCCGCCCACCGAGACACCGTCACCGAAACCACCCCCAAGGCACGCTCGGTCCCGGGGCCAGTCCTGCCGATCGTGCTGTCAGCACTACAAAGCAGGCGGCGCGGCGACGAGCACCAGGAGCACGGTCTCCGCACGGTGATGGCACGCCGCGGTACGCCTGTCCCGCGTGAAAACCCGAGTTCGGGCCCCTGATCAGGATGTTTCGCTGCGGGACGGTGATGGACCGGGGCATGATCGAGATTCAGGGGGTGGTCATGGATCTGTCTGCTGACGCGCAGGTCGCTGGAGCTGGCGGGCTTGCGGCTGCTGGGCAACACTGCCAAGGACATCGAACTGCTGGTGCTGCGGCACCGGCTCGCTGTGCTCCAACGCCAGCTCGGCAAACCGGAGTTGGAACCGGCCGACCGGGCCCTGCTGGCGGCCCTGTCGCGTCTGCTGCCTGACAGAGCTGGAGCAGCTTCTTGGTCACCCCGGCGACGCTGCTGCGCAGGCACCGAGAGCTGATCGCCGGCAAGAGGACCTACCCCCACAAGAACCCCGGTCGGCCGCCGATATCGGAGGAGACGCGGGAGCTGATCCTGCGTCTCACGCGGGAGAATCCACTGTGGGGACACCGCAGAGTGCAGGGAGAGCTGACCCGGTTCGGCATCACGGTCTGCGCCGCCACCGTCAGATCAGTACTGCGGCAGGGCAACATTCCGCCCGCGCCCCAGCGGGCTCACGACGCCTGGGCCTCCTTCCTGCGCGCCCAGGCTTCCAGACTGCCGGCCTGCGACTTCTTCCATGTGGATACCGCGTTCTGCCGACGGCTGTACGCGCTGTTCGTCATGGGACGGGGAGTTCTCCGACGGCTTCGACGCCGTGCTCGCCGACGCGGGCGTGCAGGCGCTACTTTCCCCGCCGAGATCGCCGAAGGCAAACGCCTTCGCGGAACGCTGGGTCGGCACCGTCCGACGCGAGAGCACCGACCGGCTACTCGTCATGGACGAACGGCACCTGCGCACCGTCCTGAACACCTACACCGACCACTACAACAGGCACCGCCCCCACCGATCCCTCCACCAACGATCTCCCCAAGCCTCGGAGACCGGCCAGACGGCACCTGTCATCCTCTTCGGAGGCCGCGTCCGCCGCGCTCAACCACTCGGCGGCCTCATCAACGAGTACCAGCAAGCAGCCTGACGGCAGGCAGACAAACGGCCTGATCAGCAGCCCGAACCAGGGTTTTCACGCGGGACACCCGGCGGGGCTGGTCAGCCCTCCTTGCCAGCAGCTGAACCGTGGTGGGCATACCGCGCCACGCTGTGAGTTCGAGTGGCGCGGTATGCGGATGTCAGGGGCCCGGTTCTAGTGAGGCGCCCGGCTGGTGCCGTGTGGGGTGTTGGCGAGCCAGCAGGCGCCGCCCTGGGGGAGCCAGTCGAATTCCTCAAGTAGGGAGACGACTCGCTTCACGACGGCGTCGGGAGTGCCGCTCCACGCTTCGAAGCCAGTGTCTCCGAGATCTCCCACCTGCATCAACCCGCCGCTCACCAGTTGGGTGAGTGCTTCCGTGGCCACGTCCCGGAAGTCGCGGTCGCACTGCTCGGCTGTCTCCTGTGCGAGCCCGATCAGACGGTCGACAGGTACCCAGTCGTCCAGTCCTTCTTCCAGGAGTTCGCGAATGATGTACTCAGTGCTCACTCGGCAGGTGCACCTTCCTTCCCTTGCCTGTTACGGGGAAGATGTCGATGGTCTCTCCACCCGAGGCCGATGATGCACGCCACTGCATGATCGTGCCGTCGGGGAGCTTGTAGACATCCGGGATCTTTGGTCCGCGAGCTGGCAGCCTCTGCGCGCCCTTGGTCCACCGCTCAAAGGTCTTTCGTAGCTCTGCGGCGGTCGGTATCTCTTTGACGTGCTTCTGCTTGCCGTCGGAGAGGGCGTCGAACTCCGCCTTCCACTTGCCGCAGCCGTTGGCGTTGTGAACCAGCAGCGGTGTGCTGCCGGCCATGACGTAGAAGGTGTGCAGGTCACCGACGGTGAGGTTGTGAACGGTCTGGTCGGGAGCGGTCCAGGCCCTGACCGCGCTGACCTGTACCCGTGTGCCAGCGCCGGTCCGTAGCCAGACTCCCGGCTGTAGTTGGTCGGCTGCCGCCCAGGCTTCGAGGTCGTCGGCCCAGAACGGATGCTTGTCCGTGGCAGTGACCTTGGAGGGGCCGTGGTCGGTCTGCACGGTGACGTCGACGAGGCTTTTCTCGCCCCGCCCTGCGATCAGGGCGGTGACCGGCTCCTGCTGTTGGCGGCCGGTTGCCGGATCGGCGGCCAGGACGCGGTCGCCTTCCCGGATCTGCTCGATGGGCAGTTGTGATCCGTCCGCCATCAGCACCTTGGTGCCGTCGGGGAAGCTGTTGCAGGTGACGGCCTGTTCGCCCTTGCGCGCCTTGCGCACCTCGTCCGCCGTGAGCAGCCGGTCGCCGGTCCGCAGCCAGCCCAGAACGGACAGCCCGCCCAGCATGCGCTCTTCGGTGGTCAGCTTCTGGCCGGTGACCAGGTCCTTACCGACGAGCGCTTCGACTATGCCCTTGCCGTCGCCGACACCGGGGAGCAGGTCCAGCAGCAGTGACATCCTGCGCTGCTGCTCGGCATCGTCCAGGAGGGATTCTCCAGAGGACCAGGTGTCCCCAATGCGGGAGAAGTCGAAGTCGAGCCCCGACATGTCGCGGAGCTTCTCCGCACCCTTCTTGATGCCGGGGACGTGCCTGTTCGCCTCGTCTACTCCCTTGTTGGCCTGGCGGATGCCGTCGTTGAGCTCCTTCATGCCCTTGTTGGCCTTGTTGATGCCCTTGTTGGCTTGAGACAGGCCCTTGTTGACATCACGGGCGCCCGAGTTCATCGTGTCCAGGCCGCGGTTCATCTTGTCGAAACCCGCGTTGATCTGGTCGAGCGTGTCGTTGAGCTCGTGCAGTTCCTTCTCAAGGTCGAAGAGGGGCTTGGCCTCGGGGTACTTCTTCGGCTCAGGAAAGTACTCGCCCAGTGCGACGGTCAGGAAGGTCAGAGCGAGCAGGGAGTCGTTCTGGTCCCCGAGCAGAGAGTCCGCCTTGGCCAGGTTCTTACCCAGTTTGTCGAGGTGCGGCTTGGCGCTCTTGAAGGTCTTGACAGCCTGTTCCAGCAGCTTTGCCTGCTGGGCGGGGTCCGGCGACTTGTTGGGATCCACGAGGTCCAGCGGCTTGAGGGCTTCAAGGTCCTTGATGTTTTTGTCGAGGGCCTTGAAGCTCGCTCCGTGATCCTTCATGGCGGCCTGTCCGGTGTAGAGGTACACCCCCACTCCGGCGCCGAGCGCGATGGCCTTGCCCGCAAACTGCTTGAGGCACGCGGGCCTCTCAAGCAGCGGCAGACGGTCGCAGTTTGCGTACTGAGCCACCTTGCGGACGATTTTCGCAAGCCGCTCCACGCGGCTCTGCTCCGCAGCGGAGGCGGTGGCTGCGGATCCCACGCAGCCGGTGAACACGATGGCCAGGGCGACGAACAACGCCGCGATCCTGGATCTGAAATTGTGGTGCATGTATTCCTTGACCGGCGTTCACCGGTCGACACCGGAGCGCCGGGCCTGATTCCCCGTGCCAGGATGGCAGTCTCTTTGCTGGCTCATGGCCAAATAATCAGGAACACCATAACTTACACACGACTGTGCACTTCTCCGGGGCCGCGCGGCGCGTACCGCCGTGGCAGCGGAGCAAGCTACGCCCTGCCCGGAGCCTCCTGGGAAGTCACCAAGTAGGCAGCGGGGCCCCGAAGCGGGAACGACCTGGCTGTCGGGCAGAGTTGCCGCCACCACAACTGTCAGCACGTCCAGCGCTGCGCTCGGATGGCCGCCATCCGTTCTGGTTGCCCACCTGCTCGACGTGCGCACCGCTCCTCGCGCCCGGTGCGCTCCTCCAGGCATCCTCGTCCTGCTTCTACTTCTGCGCTCCGTCCGAAACCTCCGCCAATGCCCACCGGGATCACGGACTCGGCTGTCCCGCCCGCCCGCTCGCGAAGGAGCCGAATGGCGACCACCACTGCCACCGCCGACTACTGGGAGCCGCTCTGGGCCGGCGGACGCCGGTACCGGGAAGTCAGCACCGCCGAGGCCACGCTTCTGGCGGATCATGTCGGACCCGGCCGTGGGCGCCCGGCCCTCGACATCGGCACCGGCGAGGCGCCCTCGCCCACCACCTCCACGAGCTCGGTTACCGCACCACCGGCGTCGACTTCTCCCCCAGCGCCATCGCCGCAGCAGCCCAGAAAACCCGGAGCCACCAGCACGGCGAAGGGCCGACCTGGCATCTGATGGACTTCACCGCCGACGACGTCAACGCCCTGCCGGACCGCGCGTACGCGGTCGTCACCTGCCGCCTGGTCTATCGGTGGATGGACGACAAGCCGGCCTTCCTCGACCGCGTCCGGAAGGTCCTGGCACCCGGCGGGACCTTCTGGGTCGTCACCGAACTCGCCGGGCGCCGCGAGGACAGCGACCCCTGCAAGCACCTCGGGATCAACGTCGCCGAGGCCGAGACGCTCACCGCGGGCTGGCCCGTCGTACGCACCGCCGATCTCGACGTGCTGCGCTGCTACGCACTCCGCCCCTGAACCCGACCTGGGAGACAACACGTTGGGCCCGGAACGACACACACGCCTCGCCTGGGACGCCTACGGAACACACCACCTGCGGCGCGGTACACCCCTGACGGAAGTGGACCAGATCACGTGGGGCCCCGCGGCGAACGGACCGGGGGACGGCATCCTCGGGGACCTCAAGGGCCTGCGCGTCCTGGACCTCGGCTGCGGCCCCGCCCGGCACGCGGCACACCTGGCCCGCACCTACGGCGCACACGTGGACGCCGTCGACGCCTCCCCCAGCCAGATCGAACGGGCCCGCACCCGCTACCCCGACGTGCCAGGATTGCGGCTGGTCAACGCCGACGCCGTCGAGCACCTGGGCACGGCAGCGCCGTACGACGTGATCTACTCCCTGAGTACCTTCCACTTCCTCGACCCCCACCGGCTCCTGCCCGCCCTGGCGACCGCCCTCAAGCCCGGAGGCCGACTGTACTTCACCGTGCTGCACACCAACTCCGCCGGCGACGGCCCCACCCCGGCCGTCACCTCACGCCCGGAGATCCTGCGCCCGGCCGGCGGCAACGACCTCACCGTGCACATGTGGGTGCTCACATCCGAGGTGTGGGAAGACCTGCTCGTGCAGTACGGGCTCCGAGTGCAGGGCGTCACTGTCCTCGACGCGCCGCAGGAGAACAACCACGCATCCTACCGGCTCTTCCAAGCCCACCGACCGGACCGGATCACCGCACGCCCCCGCACCGTGAAGCCACCCGTCGCCGGCGCCGCAGCAGGCGTCGGCGCCGTGCTGCTCGGGCCCCAAGGCCTGCTGCTGGGCCGACACCGGCTGGGTACACGAGAACTGCCCGGCGGGACCGTTGAGCCGGGCGAGTCAGTACAGGAGGCAGTCGTACGCGAACTCGCCGAGGAGACAGGCCTGTACGCAGTCCCCGCCGACGTCCGTCTCCTGGGCATACTCCTCGACCGGGTCGGGGACGTCGTCCGCATCACCTTCGGCGCACTCGTCACCCGCTGGCGCGGGGAAGCGGCCGACCAGCCCGACGAGAGCGTCGGCGACTGGCGCTGGTGGCCCATGGACGCCCTGCCCCCGGACCTGTTCGAGTGCAGCGCCCAGATCCTCACCGCCTGGCGCCCCGACCTCCCGATCGACCACGCACCCGCCCACTTCACCCCCATCAGCGACCCACACACGCCCACCACTGCATGATCCCGCCCCTACATACAGGCGGGGACACACTCCAATCGCCAAACATGAAGGACCGATCCGGTGACCACTCCGCGCGGCGCCACACCCGGAGACGCGGAAAACCCATCATGGGGCAACCGCAGGGTGGACGGCGAACTCGCCACCCTACGGCTAACGCGCCACGCGGTAGCGGAGGTAGACGACTCTCGAGCTGAAGGTGCGGGTCTCGAGGAGTTCGAGATCCACCCGGCGCTCGTGCTGGGGGAAGAACGGAATGCCCCCGCCAAGCAGCACCGGGTAGACCCTGGCCCGGTACTCGTCGATCAGACCCAACGCGGCCGCCTCGACGGCGAGAGTCGCGCCGCCGATCGCGATGTCATCCTCTCCCGGCTCGGCTCGCAACCGCTCGATCTCCTCCGCCAGGCCGCCGGAGGCCAGGCGGGCATTGCCCTGTACCGCCGTCAACGTGGTGGAGAACACCACCTTGGGGAGCGGCTTCCAGATCGCGGCAAACTCAAGCGTTGAGAAGTCGAGCGATGGATTCTGGTCGGCGGTCTCCCAGTACAGCATCGTCTCGTACAGCCGTCGCCCCAACAGGTGGACGCCGACCTCTCGCACCTCGTCGGTGGCGAAGCGAAAGACCTCCTCATCGGGCGTCGTCCAGTCGAAGCCACCGTCCGGCCCGACGATGTAGCCGTCAAGTGAGACGCCCATCGAATAGGTCACGCTGCGCATCACATGGTCCTCCTCGGCAACGGGTTCGACAGTACGACCGCCGGACGCCGCAGAACTCATCGCGGCTCGCGGGATACCCTGGACCGAGTCACCTCATCGCACAGCGATCTTCACTCGTTCGGGTCAATGTTCGGTACTTCTGTGCGGCCGACCCGCTCTGCCAGGGCATGTCCACGACGAGGCAACGCACAGCGATTGAGGGAGGCGCCCATCATGAGAGCGCCGCACCGTCCGGCCGGACAGCCCCCTATTGGTCAAGTCTCCTTGACGGCTTGGGCGCGCGATCGGACTACCGGCTCCTCCCCCGTCGGCCTGCCTTCCGCCAGCGGTCTGCGGTTTGCGTTCTAAGGCCGGGTGTCCACCGAGGACCATCAGGACCCGGACGCCTCGCCGGCCTGGCAATGGTTGCGCGCGAAGGCCCTGGTCTCCGGACACGGACGGATCGTCGCCGAGTTCTTCGACACCGGACGCAGCCGAACCATCCCTTGGGCGGGGTGGCCCCGAGCCGCCGCGCTGCTGGCGGCGACGGCCGATCCCGACCGGGAGTTCGATGCCGTTGTCACATGCTCCGGTGAACGGGCCTTCTACAGCAACCAGTTCGCGGCCATGGCTCCACCCTTCGACCACTACGGCGTCGAGGTGTGGGGGCCGGAGCTGCTGGCCAATCCCCGTTACACCGGCCGGCAGGTCTGGAACCGCCGGCGCACCGACCACGACCTCGTCGATCCCGCGAACACCCCCTCGGCCACCGCGACGTCATGTGCAGGAACACTCCCAGCGACTGGATCGTCTCCGCCCGCCCCGCGCACCCGGCGCTGGTGCAACGAGGCCGACTTCATCACCGTCCAGAACCCGCGCATCTGCCGGGAGACGGTACCCGGACGCACCTATCTCCCGGCCGGGCTGCTGTGCCGCGGCGTCTGCGGTCGGCGCAGGAGTCCCACTCGATCCACGACGGTCCCGGCTACCGGTGCCGCCACGGCCACACCGTAGTGCCCCTCGCGCATACGAGGGGAGCCGTGGGCCGTCTCCGGTCAGTTCTCACCGGCGGGCAGCGGTGACCTTCACGCTGCACTGCAGATCAGCGAGGTAGACCTGGGAGTGTCCGCTCGGGTCGAGCTTGCGCGGGCCGCCGCCTTTGGGGACTGTACCCAGGTCGACGGCCTCTCCGTTCGCAGCGTCGCGTAGGTCGAGCCCGCAGTCGCCGGCACCGTCGCCGGGGTGATCTTGGGGAGGCTGCCGCAGTGACCGGCCCGAATGACACCCATGGGGCTCCAAAATTGCTTCACCGCCTCTGGCCTCGAATCGTGAGCCTTGGTAGCGGTGGGGCAAGATCAGTCTTCGTGCTCGTTCGGCTGATCTGCCTGTTCGCCACGCGGGTCTTCGCATGGCTGGCTCTGCTGTGCCGATCTACCGCGGCGAAGAACGCGGAGATCCTCACTCTGCGGCACGAGGTCACGGTGCTGCGCCGCCCGGTCGCCGCGCCAAAGCCGGGCTGGCCGGATCGCGCGCTGCTGGCGGCGCTCGCCCGGCTCCTACCGCGGGCGCTCCGCGTACACCGGATCGTCTCCCCACGCACCCTGCTCGCCCGGCACCAGCGCCTGGTGAAGAAGAAGTGGGCCCAGCCGCCCCTTCCAGGCCGCCCGCTGCCGCCCGACGAGCTTGGAGGCCTGATCGTCCGACTCGGCACCGAGAACCCTCAGCGAGGGTTCCGCCCCGTACACGACGAACTGCACCGACTCGCTCACAAGATCAGCCCGGCCACGGCGCGCCGCGTCCTGCATGCCGCCGGAATCAGCCCGACGCCACGCCGCCACCCGGCGCGCACTCCCACCGTGCACATCCTGGGCGTCACCACGCACCCCACCGCCGCACGGGCGACCCAGCAGGCCCGACAGCTGCTGTGGCAGCTCGGCAACCGCGCCGCTGACTTCACGCACCTCGTCCGGGATCAGGACGCGAAGTTCACCGATGCTTTCGATGCCGTCTACGCCAGCGAGGACGTTGCCGTGGCGAAAATCCCTCC
>NZ_MQUS01000012.1 GCF_001953885.1 Streptomyces sp. IMTB 2501
ACCGAGGAACTGGGCCAGAACGCGATCGTCATCCGCGTCCAGCCGGACGAGGGCATCACGGTCCGCTTCGGCTCCAAGGTGCCGGGCACCTCGATGGAGATCCGCGACGTGTCGATGGACTTCGCCTACGGCGAGTCCTTCACCGAGTCGTCGCCGGAGGCGTACGAGCGCCTGATCCTGGACGTGCTGCTCGGCGACGCCAACCTCTTCCCGCGTACGGAGGAGGTCGAGCTGTCCTGGAAGATCCTCGACCCGATCGAGGAGCACTGGGACAAGCACGGCAGGCCCGCGCAGTACTCGTCGGGCACCTGGGGCCCCGCCGAGGCGGACGAGATGCTCGCACGAGACGGACGGAGCTGGCGCCGGCCATGAAGATCGACCTGACCGACACCACCGCCGGCGACATCAACAAGGCGCTCGTGCGAGGCCGCCGCGCCATCGGCACACCCGCCGTCGGCATGGTCCTCACCCTCGTCATCGTCACCGACGAGGAGAACGCCTATGACGCGCTGAGGGCCGCCAACGACGCGTCGCGCGAGCATCCTTCGCGCACGCTGGTGGTCATCAAGCGGGTCTCCCGCTCCCCGCGCGACCGTACGACGTCCCGGCTGGACGCCGAGGTGCGGGTGGGCGCGGACGCGGGCACCGGCGAGACGGTCGTGCTGCGGATGTACGGCGAGGTCGTCGAGCACGCCGACTCGGTCGTGCTGCCGCTGCTGCTGCCGGACGCGCCGGTGGTCGTGTGGTGGCCGGTGAACGCCCCGCTGGACCCGGCGAAGGACCCGCTCGGCGCACTTGCCCAGCGCCGGGTCACCGACACCTACGCCGCCGAGCAGCCGGTGCGGGAACTGTCCGCCCGCGCCGATGCCTACACCCCCGGTGACACCGACCTGTCCTGGACCCGGATCACGCCGTGGCGTTCGATGCTCGCGGCCGCCCTGGACCAGGTCACGTGCACGGTGCGGGGCGTCGAGGTGGAGGGCGAGGAGTTCAACCCGAGCTGTGAGCTGCTGGCGATGTGGCTCGCGGACCGGCTGGACGTCCCCGTCCGGCGCTCCCTGTCGTCCGGCCCGGGGCTGACGGCCGTCCGCATGGAGACGACCTGCGGCCCGATCGTGCTGGACCGCGCGGACGGCTCGCTGGCCACGCTGACCATCGAGGGACAGCCGGCCCGCGCGGTGGCGCTGAAGCGGCGGGAGACCGCCGAGCTGATCGCGGAGGAGCTGCGCCGGCTCGACCCGGACGACACCTACGCGTCGGCGCTGCGCTATGGCGTGGAGCGGCTGAACACCGCACCGGAGAAGGCGACTTCTCAGGAGTCGGCCGAGCCGGCTTCTGAGCCCGCGCCCGCCAACAAGGCACCGGCCAAGACCGCCAAGAAGGCACCGGCGAGGAAGGCGACGGCGAAGTGAGCACTCCGCAGCTGGTCGTCCACCGCGACAAGGAGCTGATGGCGCAGGCCGCCGCGGCCCGCCTGATCACGAAGATCGTGGACGCGCAGGCCTCCCGGGGCCGTGCGTCCGTGGTCCTCACGGGCGGCCGCAACGGCAACGGCCTGCTGGCCGCGCTGGCGGCGGCACCGGCCCGGGACGCCGTCGACTGGGCCCGGCTCGACCTGTGGTGGGGCGACGAGCGCTATCTGCCGGAGGGCGACCCCGAGCGCAATGTCACGCAGGCCCGCGCGGCCCTGCTGGACTCCGTACCGCTGGACCCGGAGCGCGTGCACGCCATGCCCGCCTCCGACGGCCCGTACGGCGCGGACGTCGAGGCGGCCGCGGAGGCGTACGCGGCGGAGCTGGCGAAGGCGGCCTGGCCGGAGAACCACGGCTCGGTGCCCACCTTCGACGTGCTCATGCTGGGCGTCGGCCCGGACACCCATGTGGCCTCGCTCTTCCCGGAGTTGCCGGCCGTGCGGGAGACCGAGCGCACGGTGGTCGGCGTGCACGGCGCGCCCAAGCCGCCGCCGACCCGGATCACCCTGACCCTGCCGGCGATCCGCTCGGCTCGCGAGGTGTGGCTGCTCGCGGCCGGCGCGGACAAGGCGGAGGCCGCGGCCATCGCCCTGTCCGGCGCGGGTGAGATCCAGGCGCCGGCGGCGGGGGCGTACGGTCGCTCCCGCACGCTGTGGCTCCTGGACTCCGCGGCAGCCTCGCAGCTGCCGAGGTCGCTGTATCCGCCTGCGTCGCCGTGACGCTCGACCGGGCACAGGGGCGGCGGGGACTTCGGTCCCCGCCGCCCCTCTCATTTCACCGACCCCGCCATCACGCCCTGCACGAAGTGCCGCTGGAAGGCGAAGAACACCACCACGGGCACGATCAGTGACAGGAACGCGCCCGGTGCCAGCACGTCGATGTTGCTGCCGAACTGCCGGATCTGGGACTGGAGTTCCACGGTGAGCGGCTGGGAGGAGCTGTCGGCGAAGAGCAGGGCGACGAGCATGTCGTTCCAGACCCACAGGAACTGGAAGATGGCGAGCGAGGCGATCGCCGGACGACCCACCGGCAGGATCAGCCGGGTGAAGATGCGCCACTCGCTGCCGCCGTCCATCCGCGCCGCCTCCAGCATCTCCTTCGGCATCTCCGCGAAGTAGTTGCGCAGCAGGAACACGGCGAACGGCAGGCCGTAGGCCACATGGAAGAGGACGACGCCGGGGATCGTGCCGAACAGGCCCAGTGCGCCGAAGAGTTTGGCCACGGGCAGCAGGCCGATCTGTACCGGCACCACCAACAGGGCCACCACCAGCAGGAAGAGGGGCTCCCTGAGCGGGAAGTCCAGCCAGGCGAAGGCGTATCCGGCGAGGGCGGCGATGACCACGACGAGTGTCGTCGCCGGTACCGAGATCAGGACCGTGTTCCAGAAGGCCTGGGTCATGCCGGAGTTCTTCAGCAGCGCCGTGTAGTTGTCGAAGGACAGCTGGCCGGGGCTGGCCAGGGCCGTCCACCAGCCGCCCTTCGCGGTGTCCTGGGCCGAGCGGAGGGAGGAGAGGAACAGGCCCGCCAGCGGGGTCAGCCAGACCAGGCCGATCACCACCAGGAAGGACTGCACCAGGCCGTTGCCCAGGCCCCGCCTGATCGCGTTCATCGCTGACTCCTCATCGTTGACTCTGCCGGAAGCGGCGGACGTTGAACACCATCGCGGGGATCACCAGGAGCAGGAGCAGCACGCCGAGGGCGCTGCCGAGGCCCTGGTTGTTGCCACCGCCGAAGGAGACCAGCCACATCTGGGTGGCCAGCACCGTGGCGTCCTCCTGCACCGGTCCGGGCGCGATGATGTAGACGAGGTCGAAGACCTTCATCACATTGATCACGAGGGTCACGAAGACCACGGTGAGCACGGGCGCGAGCAGTGGAACGGTGATCTTGCGGAAGATCTGCCACTCGTTCGCGCCGTCCATCCGCGCGGCCTCCAGCGCGTCCCGGGGCAGGGCGGACAGGCCCGCGCCGATCAGCACCATGGCGAAACCGGTCCAGATCCACAGGTACGCGCCGATGATCGCCGGGGTGACGAGCGTCGGACCGAGCCAGGAGACGCCCTGGTAGGGCGGGGCGAAGTTGGATTCCGGGAGTTTCACCGTGTACGAGCCCGCGCGCAGCCCGGAGAAGGTGAAGGAGCCGTCGGCGGCGGTCGTCGTGCTCGCGACCGTACCCCCGTCCCGCACCGCCTCGACCTTCATGCCCGGCAGTCCGCTCTCCTTCGGGTCGACCTTGCCCTGTCTGCCGCCTCCGCCGGGGGTGAAGTCCAGGTAGACGACACCGCGCAGTTCGCCGGGTGCGGCTTTGCGGCCGGCCGCCGGGTAGGCGGGCGAGGCGTTCCTGGGCAGGTCCCCCGGCAGCACGCCGACCATCGGGAGCGTCACCGAGTGGCCTGCGGAGGCGGTCGTACGGTACGAGCCGTCCCGGTCCTGGGTCAGCAGACCCTCGCGGCCGCGGGCCGTCGGATACGTGGACGTGCCCTTGAAGGCGTCGTGGACGGAGACCGCGGCCGCGTTCAGCACGCCCTTGCTCGGGTCCTGGTCGTAGGCGAGGCGGAAGATGATGCCGGCGGCGAGGAAGGACACGGCCATCGGCATGAAGAGCAGGAGCTTGAAGGCAGTGGCCCAGCGGACCTTCTCCACCAGGACGGCCAGGATCAAGCCGAGGCCGGTGAGCAGGGCCGGGGCCACGACCACCCAGAGGGTGGTGTTGCGGATGGCCTTCAGGGTCGCCGGGTCGCGGAACATCTCGGCGTAGTTGCCGCCGCCCACGAACCGGGTGCCGGAGGCGTCGAAGAAGCTGCGGCCGACGGAGAACAGCACCGGGTAGACGACGAGCGCGCCGAGCAGGAGCAGCGCGGGGAAGACGAAGAGCAGGGCGATCAGCCGGGCGCGCCGCCGGCTGCGGCGCCCGCGCGCCACGCCGGCGGCCCGCGGGCCCGCCTGCTGTTTCACAAGAGCGGTGGCGGTCATGGTGCTGCCGCTCAGCCCTGGTAGGCCTTGGCTGCGGCGGACTCCAGCTGCGCCGCCGTGCCCTTCGGGTCCGACGGGTCACGCAGGAAGTCCTGGAGGAGCTTCCACTCCCCCGCCCCCTTGGTGCCGCCGAAGGCCGCCGGGGCCTGGTCGGACATGTCGAAGCGGACCGAATCCCCGGCGCCGACCAGGGACTTGGCGGTGGCGCGGGTGACGTCGTCGGCGTACGAGGCGAGGTCGAGCTTCTGGTTCGGGGACAGGAAGCCGCCCGCCTTGGCCCAGACGGCCGCGGCCTCGGGGGTGGCCAGGTACTCCAGGAGCTTCATGCCGGCCTTGGCGTTCTTGCCGTCCTTGAGGACGACCGCCGCGTCACCGCCGCTGACCACGGGTGCCGTGCCGCCGTCGACCGCCGGGAACGGGAAGAAGTTCGCGTCCTTGCCGATGGTCTTGCCGAACTGGTCGTGCGCCACACCGGCCACGAAGTCGCCCTCGTAGACCATGCCGGCCTCGGGCTTGGGCCCGAACACCTTCTCCACCGAGCTGGGGAAGTCGGTGTTCAGGGCCTCCTTCTGGCCGCCCGCGAGCAGTTGCTTGTCCTTGAACAGCTTGCCGAGGGTGGTGAGCGCCGTGACCACGCTCGGGTCGGTCCACTTCAGTTTGTGAGCGGCGAGGGCGTCGTACTTCTCGGGTCCGGCCTGGGAGAGGTAGACGTTCTCGAACCAGTCGGTGAGGGTCCAGCCGTCCTCACCGGCGACGGCGAAGGCGGCGAGCCCGGAGTCGGAGACGGTGTGCCCGGCCTTCAGCAGCTCGTCGTACGTCTTCGGGGGCTTGACCCCGGCCTGGGTGAGGGCCTGGGGGCTGTACCAGACGGTCGACTTGTGGGCGGCCTTGAAGTACAGGCCGTACAGGGTGCCGTCGACGCTGCCGTACTTCTTCCACACGGGCGCGTAGTCGGCGGTGATCGTCTGCTGGGCGGTCGGCGAGAGCGGCGTGAGCCAGCCCTTCTTCGCGAACTGGTCCAGGACGCCGATCTGCGGGACCATCACGACGTCGGGTGCGTTGCCGCCCTCGATCTTGCTGCCGACGACGGTGGAGACGTTGTCGCCGGTGGAGACGAACTGGGTCTTGGCGCCGGTCTTCGCGGTGAACGCGTCCAGCACCTTCTGGAAGTTCTTCTGCTCGCTGCCGGACCAGACGCCGGCCACGGTGACGGTCTGGCCGCTGAGCGACTTGTCACCGCCGCCGGCCGAGACGGGTCCGCCGCCGCAGGCGGTGGCGCCGAGAGCGAGGGCGAGGGCGGTACAGGTCGTGAGCAGGGTCGTACGTCGTCGCATCATCATCGATGTCCCTTCAAGAGGCGGTTGATCAGAGATCGTTGAGCCACCAGGCCGCCGTGGCGCCGGGCAGGACACCGGCCGGGCAGGGGCCGCTGGAGAGCAGCGGAGTGCCGGAGACCGGTGCGGGTGTGGGGGCCGTACCGAAGTTGACGGCGCAGACCAGGCCGTCGCCGCGGGTGAAGGCGAGGACACCGGGCGGGGCGTCCAGCCAGTGGAGCGTGCCCTCGCCCAACTGGGGCAGTGAGGCGCGCAGTTGGAGGCCGTCGCGGTACAGGTGCCAGAAGGAGCGGGTGTCGGCGACGGCGCGGTCGGTGGCGTACTCGGCGAAGTACTCGGGCTGCGGCAGCCACGGCTTGGCGGACTCCGCGCCGGAGGTGAAGCCGAACGGGGAGGCCTGACCGGACCAGGGCAGCGGCACCCGGCAGCCGTCTCGGATGCGGGCGCGGCTGCCGGTGCGGCGGAATATCGGGTCGGTGAGCACGTCGTCGGGCAGGTCCACGACCTCGGGCAGGCCCAGTTCCTCGCCCTGGTAGATGTACGCGGCTCCGGGCAGCGCCAGCAGCAGCAGCGCGGCGGCGCGAGCGCGGGCGGCGCCGAGGCCGCTGCCCTCGGTGGCGGCCTCGCCGTAGCGGGTGACGGTGCGGACCTGGTCGTGGTTGTTGAGGACCCAGGTGACCGTCGAGCCCGTGCCGGCGATGTCCTGCATGGCCTCGGAGATGACCTTGCGGAAGGCGTCGGCGTCCCAGGGGGCGCCGAGCAGGTCGAAGAAGAAGGCCTGGTGGAGTTCGTCCGGGCGGACGTACAGGGCGTGTTCGCGGGCGGTGGGGACGGAGACCTCGCCGACGAGGAGCCGTTCGCGGCCGTCGCGGGCGGTGTACTCCTCGCACACGGCGCGCCACCAGCGCCACACCTCGTGCACCTCGGGCTGGTTCCAGGCGAGGGGGTTGACCGAGTCGCGGGTGCGGGCGTCGGCCTCCGGGTCGTCGGAGTCGGGCAGTTCGGGGTGCTTGTACAGGCCGGCCGCCACATCGATGCGGAAACCGTCGACGCCCCGGTCGAGCCAGAAGCGCAGCACGCGGTCGAACTCGGCAGCGACCTCGGGGTCGCGCCAGTTCCAGTCGGGCTGCTCGGGCGTGAACATGTGCAGGTACCACTGGCCGTCGCCGACCCTGGTCCAGGCCGGGCCGCCGAACATGGCGTGCCAGTTGTTGGGCGGCTCGGCGCCATCGGGGCCACGGCCGTCGGCGAAGTGGAAGCGGGCGCGGGCCGCGCTGCCGGGTGCGCCGTCCAGGGCTTCGCGGAACCACGGGTGAGCGCTGGAGCAGTGGTTGGGGACGATGTCGAGCAGCACCTTGATGCCGAGCCGCCGGGCGGCCGCCATCAGCAGGTCGAACTCGGCGAGGTCGCCGAAGAGCGGGTCGACTCCGCAGTAGTCGGCGACGTCGTAGCCGTGGTCGTGTTGCGGCGAGGGGTAGAACGGGCTCAGCCAGATGCCGTCGACACCGAGCTTCTTCAGATACGGGAGCCCGGCCCGGACGCCGGCCAGATCGCCGACGCCGTCGCCGGTGCTGTCCAGGAAGCTGCGGACGTACACCTGGTAGATCACCGCGTCGCGCCACCAGTGGTGCTTACTCAACATGCATGCATGTTAGGTAGGCGTATCGCGAAGGTGTCAATGAAAAGAACAGTAGCTACTGGCGAGTTGGGGCACCGAATACGGACTTATCGGGTCACTTCTGCAACAGATGAGATGTGCGCGTTACCTAACAAGTAACTAGCGGCTGGAGACGGCCGCCAGCTCCCGGGCCAGTCGGCGCACCGCCGCCGCGGGCGTCTCCTGCCCGGTCAGCGCGTCATGCACGATCGCCTGCACCACCAGGCTGACCTGGTCGTAGTGCGCGCTCTTGGGGCGCGGGGCGGCGGTGAGGACGGCGGTGCGCAGGGTCGGCAGATAGGGGAACCGCCGTACCAGCGCGGGATCTTCGTAGAGCGCGGCGCGTACGGGCGGCAGCGCGCCCCGGGTGAGCACCTGGCGCTGGACGGGCGCGCTGGTGAGGTAGGCGATCAGGCGCGCGGCAGAATCGGGGTGCCGGGCATGGGAGTTGACGGCGAGGTTGGAGCCGCCGAGCACACTGGTCCCCGGCCCGTCGGGTCCGGGCAGCGGTACGGCGCCGATCTTCCCGGCGACCTTGGAGCCCTTGGCGGAGGCGACGGCATAGGCGTAGGGCCAGTTGCGCAGGAAGAGCAGCCCGCCGTTCTGGAAGGCCTGCTTGGATTCCTCTTCCTTGTACGTCAGCGCCGCCTTCGGGATCCAGCCCTCGCGGATGCCGCGGGCGAGGAAGCCGATGCCCTCGCGGGCGGCCGCCGAGTCGACGGTGACCCGGGTGCCCTCGTCGCCGAGGATCGAGCCGCCCGCCGAGTAGACGGCCTCGGCGGCGTTCACGGTGAGCCCCTCGTACGGCAGGAACTGGCCCGCGTAGCCACCGAGTCCGTACTTCGGCGCGATGGTCTTCGCGTCGTGCTCCAGCTCGGCCCAGGTGCGCGGCGGGGGGACGCCCTCCTTGGCGAGGATGTCCTTGCGGTACAGGAGAAGTCCGGCATTCGTGACGTACGGGACCGCGTACAGCCGTCCGTCGTAGGTGGCCGTGTCCACGACCGGCGGCAGGAAGGTGCCGAGCGGGAACCGCTCCCTCGGGAGCGGCCGTATCCAGCCGGCCGCCGCGAACTCCGAGGTCCAGTTGACGTCGATGTTGAGGACGTCGAACCGGCCCCGGTCGCCGCCGCGCAGATCGGTGGTCATCTGCGCATGGGTCTCGTCGGCGGAGTCCGGCAGCTCGACCAGGGTGACCTTCTCGCCGGGATGGGTGCGGTTCCAGCCCTGGAGCAGCGGGCCGAGATAGCCGGTGAGATCGCCTGCGGTGGCCAGGGTGAGCGGGCCACGGCCGGAACCGTCGCCCTCGTCGGCCCGCGCACCGGAGGCGACGTACCCGGTCATGAGCACGGCGAGGACGAGGAGGGCCCGGCCGGCGGCACGTATCCAGGACCCCCTACCGGCGGCGCGTATCCACCGCATAGGTTCCTCCCTGAACACGTACACACGACTTCGGGCATCCTCGCCGGGAGTCAGAGGCCATGTATACCTGTTAGGTATGGGCGATACTAGGGCCTGGAGCACATTGTGAGCAGACAGGAGGACAGCACGAGTGCGCCTTGCCCTCCTGGCACTCCTCGCCCGCGGCCCGGCCCACGGCTATGAGCTGAAGCAGGACCTTGAGCAACTGCTGGGCTCCGCGTACCCTCAGCCGAACGTCGGCCAGATCTACGTCACCCTCGGCCGCCTCGAGAAGTCGGGACTGATCGAGGGCGAGGACGTCGAGCAGTCCAGCCGGCCCAACAAGAAGGTCTACCACCTCACCGACGCCGGGCGGGAGGCGCTGCACGCCTGGTTCGAGGAGACCGAGGACGAGCCGCGGGTGCGGGACGAGTTCTTCATGAAGCTCGCCCTGGCCCCGCAGACCGGTCTCGCCGACCAGATCGCCCTCATCAACAGGCAGCGGCGCCAGTACCTCACCACCATGCGCAATCTGTCGAAGCTGGCCGCGGCCGAGAACCGGGACAACCGCATCGCCCATCTGCTCATCGAGGGCGCGATGCTGCATCTGCAGGCCGACCTCGACTGGCTGGAGCGGTGCCAGGAGGAACTGGAATGAACGAGGACGGTACTCCGGTTCCGCGGACCGAGGGCGCTGCGGCGCAGGCCGAGGGCACTCCCGTGCTGCGCGCCGAGGGGCTGGTGAAGACCCACCACGGCGAGGGCGCGCCCGCCCATGCCGTGCGCGGAGTCGATCTCTCCGTGGCGCGCGGCGAGTTCGTGGCGATCACCGGCCCGTCGGGCGCGGGCAAGTCCACGCTGCTGCATCTGCTCGGCGGACTGCAGCGGCCGGACGAGGGCAGCATCTGGCTCGACGGGCGGTGCACGGACTCCTTCAGCGAGGCACGCTGGGCGGTGGAGCGCCGCAGGGCCATCGGCATCGTGTTCCAGTTCTTCAACCTGGTGTCGAATCTGTCCGTCGCCGACAACGTCGAGCTGCCCGCCCTGCTCGCCGGCGTCCCGCCGAGGCAGGCCCGTGCCGAGCGCGAGGAACTGCTGGCCGAACTGGGACTCACGGGCAAGGAGCGCAGCATGCCGGGCGAGCTGTCCGGCGGCGAGCAGCAGCGGGTCGCGCTCGCCCGGGCCCTGGTCAACCACCCCCCGCTGCTGCTGGCCGACGAGCCCGCCGGGAGCCTGGACAGCAGGGGCACGCGCGAGGTGATGCGGCTGCTGTCCCGCTTCCACGGACGCGGCCAGACGATCGTTCTGGTCACACATGACGCCCGGCTGGCGAGCGCCGCCGACCGCGTGATCAGCTTCTTCGACGGCCGCATAGCCGACGACGCGCCGCTGGACGGCGCGCTCGCGTCCCGGAAGGCGGGGATCTCGGGCGTGCTGGAGCTGAGGGACTGATGGCAGCGGGTCCGCTGGGCATGGGCTCCGGCGTACGGGGCAGCCTGCGCTGGGCGCAGTCCGATCTGCGGACGCATCGCGGTGAGGCGCTGTTCCTCGTGCTGGCCACCGCCGGGATCGTCGCCTCGTTGCTGCTGGCCACCGCCCTGTTCGGGTACGCCACCAACCCCTGGCAGCGGATCTTCGCCCAGGCCCGCGGCGCGCATGTGTGGATCCACACCGTGCCGTCCGCCGACCCGCGTGGGCTGGCCCAGCTGGACGGCGTCGCCTCGATGGCCGGCCCCTACCGCACCGAGTCCGCCACCGTCGCCGTACGCGGCACCCGCGCCTCCGTCGAGCTGCGCGGCACCCCTCGCCTGCCCTCCGTCGACCGGCCGCTGCTCACCGCCGGGCACTGGCTGGACGCGGCCGAACCGGACGGCGTGGTGCTGGAGAGCAGCCTGGCCCGGGCCCTGCTGGCCGAGCCCGGGGACACCCTCACGCTGCCCGGTACCGCCCGCACCCTGACCGTCGAGGGCATCGCGGACAGCGCCGAGCCCCACTACAGCCCGGGCGAGCAGCCGGGGCTGGTGTGGGCCCTGCCCTCCGCCGTACGCGCTCCCGGCGGCCAGGTCATCGGGCTGCGGCTGGACGACCCGGCCGACACGGACTACGCGGTGCAGCGTGCCGTCACGGTGCTGGGCTCGGGCTCGGTCGGCGAGGTCTCCACCTGGCAGCAGGCGCGCTCCGCGGCGCAGGGCGACAACCGGCTGCTGGGCCAGGTGCTCGGTCTGTTCGGCCTCGGCGCGCTGATCGCGGCGGGGTTCGCCGTGCACGGGGCGATCGCCACCCGTATCCGGGGGCATCTTCGGGACCTCTCGGTGCTGAAGGCGATCGGTTTCACACCGGCCCAGGTCGTCCGGATCTTTCTGCTTCAGCATCTGGCGTACGCGCTGCTCGGCTCGGTGGCCGCCGCGGCGCTCACCGAGGCCCTCGGCAGCCGGATCCCCGGCCGGCTCGGCGACGCCGTGGGCGTGTGGCAGGGGCTGCCCGGGCACACCGTGGCGCTGTTGGCGGTTCCCTTGGGCGCGGTGCTGTTCATCGGCCTGACCACAGGGCTCGCGGCCTGGCGGGCCGGGCGGGTGCCGCCGGTTCCGGTGCCGCGTCCGGCAGCGCCGGCCGGCGGTCGGCTGACCGGCCCGGCCCGGCGGGCGCTCGGACTGCGGCTGCCGGCCCCGCTGGTCCTCGGTGTCCACAAGGCGTGCGCGGGGCGCGGCCGGTCGCTCGCCACCGTGGCCCGGCTGACGCTGCCGCTGCTGCTGATCGTGGTGGCGCTCGGCGCCTGGACCACGATCGACCGCTTTCACAGCCACCCGGAACGCATGGGCCTGCCCACGGCCCTCACGGTCCGCTCCGACAACGCCCTGGACGCGTCCGGCGTCCAAGCCCTCCTGACCGGTGAGCACCGGGTCGCCGACGCCTACCCCGGGGTCGAGGTCGCCGCGCTGGTCCCCGGCCAGACCGGCACCATCGCGCTGCGCGGCGTAGGCACCCGCGCCGAGCCCTACCCCTACGCCCTCGCCGAGGGCCGCGCCGCACGCGGACCGGACGAGGCGGTGGCGGGCCAGGGCCTGCTGGACCTGCTGCACGCCCGGGTCGGCGACTGGGTGCGCATGACGGTGGGCGACCGGCCGCAGATCCTGCACATCGTGGGCCGCAGCATCGAACCGCAGAACGCCGGCCGGGTCGTGACCACCTCCCTGGACACCCTCCGCGCGAACGACCCCCAGCTGACCACCGCCTTCTACGAACTGCGTCTGCGCCCCGGCGCCGACCCGCGGCAGGTGGCCGACGCACTGACCCGGGCCGGCCGCGGCCACCTCGACGTGCACCCGGTGACGAACCCGGCCGACGGCCTGTCCCCGCTGCGCGCGGTCGTCGCCGGGCTCATCGCCGTACTGGCCCTGATCGGCCTGGTCGAGCTGCTCACCGCCATCGGCGGCAGTGTCCGCGAGGGCGAACGGGACGTGCTGGCGCTGAAGGCGATCGGCATGTCCCCACGGCAGATCACCGCGATCACCGTCACGGCGACGAGCTGTACGGCCCTGGCCGCGGCGCTCGCCGCCACGGCACTGGGTCTGCCGCTGGCCCACCGGCTGATCGACGCCCAGGGCGGCTCCAGCGGCATCGGCGCCGGCATCGCCCAGTCCCCGTCCCCGGTGCTGCTCCTGTCGGTCGGCCTGGCCGCGGTCCTCGGTGCCGCGCTGCTGTCCGCCCTGCCCGCGGGCCGAGCCGCCCGCAAACGACTCGCGGACACACTCAGCGCGGTGGCCTGACCGACACGGAACTCCTCCCCGCGCGGCGCAACACCGGTACGGAGACCGGAGGTTGGACGGCCCCTGCACGGGATGCGGCCCCGGGACACCGGGCGGCCTGCTTCGCCCGATGCCCCGCGTCCCCAGCCGGTCGGCGCCCTGCTACCTGCTACCGGTGGTCAGCTCCGGCCGCGCAGCTGCCGGTACTTGGCGACCAGCGCCTTGCTCGACGCGTCCAGTCCGGGCACCTCCGCGCCCTCGGTCAGGGCGGGTTCCACCCGCTTGGCGAGGACCTTGCCGAGTTCGACGCCCCACTGGTCGAAGGAGTCGATGTTCCACACCGCGCCCTGCACGAACACCTTGTGTTCGTAGAGGGCGATCAGCTGGCCGAGGACGGACGGGGTGAGTTCCTTCGCGAGGACGGTCGTCGTCGGCCGGTTGCCCTGGAAGGTCTTGTGCGCGACCAGCTCCTGCGGCACCCCCTCCGCGCGGACCTCCTCGGCGGTCTTGCCGAAGGCGAGGGCCTGGGTCTGGGCGAAGAAGTTGGCCATCAACAGGTCGTGCTGGGCCTTCAGTTCACCGCTGAGCTCGGCCACCGGCTCGGCGAAGCCGATGAAGTCCGCCGGGATCAGCTTGGTGCCCTGGTGGATCAACTGGTAGTAGGCGTGCTGGCCGTTGGTGCCCGGCGTACCCCAGACGACCGGCCCGGTCTGCCAGTCCACCTGCCTGCCGTCCCGCGCCACGTACTTGCCGTTGGACTCCATGTCCAGCTGCTGGAGGTAGGCGGTGAACCTCGACAGATAGTGGCTGTACGGCAGGACGGCGTGCGACTGGGCGTCGTGGAAGTTGCCGTACCAGATGCCCAGCAGGCCCAGCAGCAAAGGCGCGTTGGCCTCCGCGGGCGCGGTGCGGAAGTGGTCGTCGACCAGCCGGAAGCCGTCGAGCATCTCGCGGAAACGGTCGGGCCCGATCGCGATCATCAGGGACAGCCCGATCGCGGAGTCGTACGAGTACCGGCCGCCGACCCAGTCCCAGAACTCGAACATGTTGGCCGTGTCGATGCCGAACTCGGCGACCTTCTCGGCGTTGGTCGACAGGGCGACGAAGTGCCTGGCCACGGCGGCCTCGTCACCGAGCGCGTCCAGCAGCCAGGTACGGGCGGAGGTGGCGTTGGTGATCGTCTCGATCGTGGTGAAGGTCTTGGAGGCGATGATGAACAGCGTCTCGGCCGGGTCGAGGTCGCGGGTGGCCTCGTGCAGGTCGGCGCCGTCCACGTTGGAGACGAAGCGGACCGTGAGGGTGCGGTCGGTGAAGCCGCGCAGCACCTCGTAGGCCATCGCGGGGCCCAGGTCGGAGCCGCCGATGCCGACGTTGATCACGTTCTTGATGCGCTTGCCGGTGTGGCCGGTCCAGGCGCCGGAGCGGACGCGGTCGGCGAAGTCGGCCATCTTGTCGAGCACGGCGTGCACCTTCGGGACGACGTTCTCGCCGTCGACCTCGATCACCGCCTCGCGCGGGGCGCGCAGCGCGGTGTGCAGCACCGCGCGGTTCTCGGTGACGTTGATCCTCTCGCCGCGGAACATGGCGTCCCGGAGCCCGAACACGTCCGTGGCGGCGGCCAGTTCGCGCAGCAGCCGCAGTGTCTCGTCGGTGACCAGGTGCTTCGAGTAGTCGATGTACAGATCGCCGACCTGGAGCGCGTACCCCTCGGCGCGCCCGGGATCGGTGGCGAACAGTTCCCTCAGATGGGTGTCGGCCAGCTCCTCCCGGTGCTTGGCGAGAGCGGTCCATTCGGGCGTCTGGTTGAGCCTGGTCCGGCCGTCTGCGTTCATTTCCGACTTCCGCCTTCTTTCGTGCCTGTCCCAGCTGTTCCAACCTAATTGATCACCGCGGGCCATGAGCCGTCGTGACGTCGTCCGCGCGGGCAACAACAGGTACGTCCGGCTTGCGGGCCGGTATCAGCGAGGTGACGGACAGGACGAAGAAGGCGGCCGTGAGCAGCGCCGGGGTGTTACGGCCCCAGGCCGTGGCCACGGCTCCGCCGAGCAGGGCGCCCAGCGGGGCCCCGGCGACGGCGAGGGTGCGGAATGCGGAGCTGACCCGGCCGAGCATGTCGGCGGGGGCACGCTGCTGCATCAGCGTCGTCGTGTTGACGTTCCACAGCATGCCCATGCAGCCGAAGACGGCGAGCGCGGCCACCGCGGCGGCCAGGCTGCGCACGGTGCCCATGACGATCAGCGCGCCGATCTGCACGGTGCCGGCGAGCAGGACGGTCCGCAGCGGGCCGAGAGCTGCCGCGACCCACCGGTTCAGCGCTCCGCCGGTCAGCCCGCCGACGGTGTACGCGGTGGTCACCGCCGCATAACCGGCCGTGCCCGCGTCCAGCCAGCCGGTCACCAGGACCACCAGGGTGGCGATCAGCGCGCCCATGCCGACGTTGCACAGGGCCGTGGCGGCGCACAGCCCGCGCAGCGCCCGGTCGCGCCCCAGGGTACGCAGTCCGGCGGCGATCTCCCGGCGCAGGGTGCTGCCCGCCGGTCTCGCCGTACGTTCGGGTGCGTCGGTCCGCAGGGAGGCGACCAGCGCGGCGGCCACCAGGAAGGTGGCGGCGTCGGCCGCGAAGGGGACGGCCGCCCCGGCGGCGATCAGCACCGGCACGACGGGCGCTCCCATCAGGCCGCCGGCGATCTTCTGTCCGGTCATCAGCCGGGCGTTGGCACTGCCGAGTGCCGGTCGGTCCACCAGGGCGGGCAACAGTGCCATGGAGGCGTTGTCGAACAGCGTCTGGAGCGTGGTCAGCGTGAAGGCCAGCGCGATGAGCAGGGCGATCGAGGCGTGGCCGAGGGCTACGGCCACCGCGAAGGCGGCGACGAGCGTTCCTCGTACCGCGTCCACGGCTCCCATCGCGCGCCGCTGGTCCACCCGGTCCGCCACCGCTCCGCCGAGCAGCCCGAAGACGATCCAGGGCAGATAGCCGCAGGCGGTCACGGAGGCGATGAGCAGGGGACGGTCGGTGAGCGAGGCGGCGAGCAGGGGCAGCGCGGCCCCACGCAGCGCGTCACCGAAGCTGGACAGCACGGCGGCGCTCCACAACCGCCCGAATCCGCCGCGCCACGCGGGCGCACGCCTGTCCCCCGTCTCGGCCCCTGTCACAACTCCCCCTCACGGTTCTCGCCTTCACGAAAACCGTAGAGGTCGCCACTGACAATCGGCCGGGCCCGCGGTGCGGATACCGCTCCGGCCAGGCACCCGCAGGCACCTGGCCGGTGTCAAGTCCTAGATCTCGCCCCGCAGTTTGGCGAGCGCCTCGGCGAGGATCGCCTCGCCGTCCGCGTCGCTGCGCCGCTCCCGCACATACGCGAGGTGCGTCTTGTACGGCTCGGTGCGCGGCGGGTCCGGCGGGTTGTCCCGGTCCTGGCCGGCCGGGAAGCCGCAACGCGGGCAGTCCCAGGTCTCGGGCACCTGTGCGTCGCTGGCGAAGCTCGGCTGGGTCTCATGCCCGTTGGAGCACCAGAAGGAGATGCGCAGCCGTGGCGCGGACTCGCCGCGCTCGGCCTCGCCCATCGGCCCCGCCCCGACCCGGCTTCCCCGGATCGCGTTGCCACTTGCCACGGTCGTAACTCCCTGCGTGATGGTGCCGCGAAGCGAGTCGGCGTTTCGCTTCGCCGCGAGCGCCTCAGTCTACGTAAGGCCCAACGCGCGTCCAGTGATTGGAGTTACAACCCCCACACCAAGACGCAAGCCCCATGATAGGCCGCGCTCAGGAGCGCGTACCGAACATGGGGCCTTGCGTACCGAATATGCGTGATATGCGCCGCTGCGCGGAATGTCAGCGGTTCGTCTGTATGTCAGCTGTTCGTCTTCATCAGGATGCCGAGGACGATGATGCACGCGAACCACAGCAGGCCGACCACGATGGTGATCCGGTCGAGGTTGCGCTCAGCGACCGAGGAGCCGCCGACGGAGGACTGCATGCCGCCACCGAACATGTCGGAGAGGCCGCCGCCCTTCCCCTTGTGCATCAGCACCAGCAGCATCAGCAGCAGGCTGAAGACGATCAGGGCGATCGAGAACCCCAAAACCACGGCTGGACCAACTTCCTCGGATACGGATGGACGACTTCGGTGGGACGACGGGGGGCACAGCACACCGGCTGTGCCCCCGCAAGAGTACGACGTATCGCCGCTGCCGCCTACTCGCGGCGTGCGTCACTGATCGCGGAAACGCACGATCTTGACGAACTCGTCGGCGTCCAGCGAGGCACCGCCGACCAGGGCACCGTCGATGTCGGCCTGGGCCATGATCTCGGCGACGTTGCCGGCCTTGACGGAGCCGCCGTACTGGATGCGGATCTTGTCGGCCACGTCCTGCGAGTACAGCTCGGCGAGCTTGGCGCGGATGGCGGCGCAGACTTCCTGGGCGTCCGCGGAGCCGCAGACCTTGCCGGTGCCGATGGCCCAGACGGGCTCGTAGGCGATGACGACGGTCTCGGCCTGCTCGGCCGGGAGGTCCTTCAGACCGCCCTCAAGCTGGGCGAGGGTGTGGCTGACGTGGTTGCCCGCCTCGCGGACGTCCAGCTCCTCGCCGACGCACAGGATCGGGGTGAGGCCGTGCTTGTAGGCGGCCTTGACCTTGGCGTTCACCAGCTCGTCGGTCTCGTTGTGGTACTGGCGCCGCTCGGAGTGGCCGATGACCACGAACGTGCACTTCAGCTTGGCCAGCATCGGACCGGAGATCTCGCCGGTGTAGGCGCCGGAGTCGTGCGCCGAGAGGTCCTGGGCACCGTACTTGATCTTGAGCTTGTCGCCGTCGACCAGGGTCTGCACGGAGCGCAGGTCGGTGAAGGGCGGCAGGACGGCGACCTCGACGGCCTCGTAGTCCTTGTCGGCCAGGGCGAAGGCGAGCTTCTGGACGTGTGCGATGGCCTCTAGGTGGTTGAGGTTCATCTTCCAGTTGCCCGCCATCAGAGGCGTGCGAGTGGTCATACGGGGTCAGTCCTCCAGTGCGGCGAGGCCGGGGAGCGTCTTGCCCTCAAGGTATTCGAGGGAGGCGCCACCACCGGTCGAGATGTGGCCGAATGCATTCTCGTCGAAGCCGAGCGTGCGCACGGCCGCGGCGGAGTCACCGCCGCCGACGACGGTGAAGCCGTCCGAGGCGACGAGCGCCTGGGCGACCGCCTTGGTGCCCTCGGCGTAGTCGGGGTGCTCGAAGACGCCCATGGGACCGTTCCAGAAGACGGTCGCGGCGTCGGCGAGCTTCGAGGCGTACAGCTCCCGGGTCCTGGGGCCGATGTCCAGGCCCTCCTGGTCGGCGGGGATGGCGTCCGCGGCGACCACGGAGTGCTCGGTGGGGGCCTGGGCCTTCAGGTCCGGGAACGCCCGGGAGACCACGACGTCGACGGGGAGCACCAGCTCCACGCCGGTCTTCTCGGCGCGCTCCATGTACTCCTTGACGACCGGGATCTGGTCCTCCTGCAGGAGGGAGATGCCGACCTCGTAGCCCTTGGCCTTGAGGAAGGTGTAAGCCATGCCGCCGCCGATGAGCAGGCGGTCGGCCTTGCCGAGCAGTTCGTCGATGACGGCGAGCTTGTCGGAGACCTTGGCGCCGCCGAGCGCGACGACGTAGGGGCGCTTGACGTCTTCGGTGAGCTGCTTCAGGACGCCGACCTCGGTGGCGATGAGGTAGCCGGCGTAGTGCGGCAGCTTCTTCGGCAGGTCGTAGACGGAGGCGTGCCCCCGGTGCACGGCGCCGAAGCCGTCACCGACGTAGACGTCGGCGAGTGCGGCCAGCCGGTCGGCGAACCCGGCGCGCTCGGCGTCGTCCTTGGACGTCTCGCCGGCGTTGAAGCGCAGGTTCTCGATGACCGCGACCTGGCCGGGCTGGAGGCCGTCCACGGCGTCGTGGGCGGCCGGGCCGACGGTGTCCTGGGCGAAGGCGACCGGGGTGCCGAGGAGTTCACCGAGGCGCTCGGCGGCGGGCAGCAGCGAGAAGGCGGGGTCCGGGGCGCCCTTGGGGCGGCCCAGGTGCGAGGCGACGACCACCTTGGCGCCGGCGTCCACCAGGGCCTTGATGGTCGGCAGGACGGCACGGATACGGCCGTCGTCGGTGATCGTCCCGTCAGCCAGCGGCACGTTGAGGTCGGCGCGGACGAAGACCCGCTTGCCGCTCACGCCGTCGGCGAGAAGTTCGTCGATCGTCTTCATTGAGTGGACTCCAAAGGAGGGCTCGTGGTGCACCTGATCGTAAGAGGACGTGGTCCGTACGTGAGAGCAGGGCCCGGACAGCGCGGCGGTGCGCTGCCCGAGCCCTGCTCTCACTTCAAGGTCTTGCTGCGACGATCAGAGCTGGTTGCCGACGAAGACCGTGAGGTCGACGAGGCGGTTGGAGTAGCCCCACTCGTTGTCGTACCAGCCGATGACCTTCACGTTCTTGCCCTCCTGGACCATGGTCAGGGAGGAGTCGAAGGTGCAGGACGCCGGGGCGTTGACGATGTCGGAGGAGACGATCGGGTCCTCGGTGTAGTCCAGGAGGCCCTTCAGCTCGCCCTCGGCGGCCTTCTGGAAGGCGGCGTTGACCTCTTCCTTGGTGACCTCGCGGCCGAGCTCGATGACCAGGTCGGTGACCGAGCCGGTCGGGACCGGCACGCGCATGGCGATGCCGTCCAGCTTGCCCTTGAGCTGCGGCAGGACCAGGGCGGTGGCCTTGGCGGCACCGGTGGTGGTCGGGATGATGTTCTCGGCGGCGGCACGGGCGCGGCGCAGGTCCTTGTGCGGGAAGTCCAGGATGCGCTGGTCGTTCGTGTACGCGTGCACCGTGGTCATCAGACCCTTGACGATGCCGAAGTTCTCGTCCAGGACCTTCGCCATCGGCGCCACACAGTTGGTGGTGCAGGAGGCGTTGGAGATGACGTGGTGGTTCGCCGCGTCGTACTTGTCCTGGTTGACGCCCATCACGATGGTGATGTCCTCGTCCTTGGCCGGGGCCGAGATGAGGACCTTCTTGGCGCCGCCGGCGAGGTGCTTGGCGGCGTCCTCGCGCTTGGTGAAGATGCCGGTCGACTCGATGACGATGTCGACACCCAGCTCGCCCCAGGGGATGTCGGCCGGGTTGCGCTCGGAGAGCACCTTGATGGTGTGGCCGTCCACGGTGATGGTGTCGGCGGTGTGGGAGACCTCCTGCTTGAGGCGACCCAGGATCGTGTCGTACTTGAGCAGGTGGGCCGTGGTGGCGGTGTCACCCAGGTCGTTGACAGCCACAACCTCGATGTCCGCTCCCTGCTCCAGCAGCGCGCGGAAGTAGTTACGACCGATACGGCCGAAGCCGTTGATGCCTACGCGGATCGTCACGAACCGATCTCCTCGTTGGTACGCCGGCCATGCGGTGCCGGCGAGCTCTGTTTGGGATGTCCCCGACCACCACCGACCCTACCTCCCTGCGGGCCCCGGGGTGACATCGAGATGGCCCATACACGGGCAGGCGGTCCGTACCCGTCAGTAGGGGTACGGACCGTCCCGGATCGACAATGGATTCACCCGTATTTGGTACGGAATGTCGGGCGGTTTTTGCGCCCTCTTCACTCGTTCGTGAGCGGGTCGGCTCACTTGATCAGGTGGTGGAGAGGGGCACGTCTGCGCACCGTTGAGAGGGCTCCCGCTCACCTGTTGGAACAAGGAGAGCGGGATCTGTCAACGTGGCGGGCCTCACCCGCCGAGCGTGGTGAACGCCTTCCTCAGCAGTGCTGCCCGATCGGCCGCCGACGACACCTGCTCCAGACCGAAACCGAGCAGCACGGTGTCGTCCGTGGTGACCGCTCCGTAGGTCTGGAACAGCGTCCCGGAGCGCGTCCAGTCCTTCAGGACGGCCGGACTGCCCGGGGGCGGTCCGGGCACGTGCCAGGCCCCGAGGGACGACTCGAAGCCCTCGGTCTCCTTGGCCGTGCCGCCGACGACGAGCGAGGCGTCGTCGGCGAGGACGCCATGGCCGCCGGTGCCCGGGTCGGTGATGTAGCTGATCGACACCTCGACGGACTTGCCGGCATAGGCGCTCAGGTCGAAGGCGACCTGCCGCCAGCCGCCGGAGTTGCCGGTGAGGCTGTTCCAGGAGCCGGTCGTGCCGGTCGCGGTGCAGGCGTTGCCGTCGAGCGTCAGATAGTGCTTCAGCCACGGATGCTCGCCGATCAGGAACCCCTGCCCACAGTCCGCCGGTACGGCCGCCCTGGTGGCGCCCCCTGCCTCCGGCAGGGTCGTCCAGTCGTCGGCGCCCACGGTGTGCGCCTCGATCACGGCATGGTCGTAGCCCGGCTCGGTGTCCCACAGCAGCCGGGCGCTCAGCGTCGGCTTGTCGGCGGCGCTGACGCCGGTGAGGTCGATGGTGCGGGCGAGGCGCTTGTAGGCGTCGTCGGTGTGCACGGCGGCGGCCATGTACGAGCCGGAATACGGCCCGTAGGGATTGACGGTCCCGGCGAACCGGCCCGCGCCCGCGCTCTTGAACTGCGGGTACGTGGCGACCGGCAGCGCGTCGGAGGTGACGCCGTAGGTGCCGGCCTGGTCCAGCGGGTTGCCTGAGGCGTCGCCGAGGGCGCCGGTGTAGCCGTCGAGTACGCCGGAGCCGGTGAACCCGGTGGCCCCCTTGGTCGACGTACGGCTGTAGGCGCCCAGGTAGTACTGGCTGAAGTCGTCCGAGAGGGTGCCGCCGCCGAGGTCGACGCTGCCGCCTGCCAGTTCGCCGGCCTCGATCAGCCTGCCGCCCTCGTTCAGATAGGCGCGCAGTTGCAGTTGGGTGGCGTTACCGGGGCCGTTCGCGCCGGAGTAGTGCACGACGGTCCGGAAGTGCTTCAACACGCCGAGCGCGTCCGGGGCGCCCTGTGTCGCGACGTCCCACACGATCGCCCGATGCCCGGCCGCCCGGACCGCGTCCATGTACTTCTGCGCCTGCGTGGCCGCGGTGCCCTCCTCGGCGACGACGAGCGTGTCGGCCCTGGGCCGCTCGGCGACCGTGTACGTGAAGTGCGAACTGGAGACCTTCTTGCCGCTGTCCGTCTCACCGGTGAACCACACCTCGACCTTGTCGCCCGGCTCGCCGTCACGCACCTTGGCCCGGTACTCGTCGAAGTACAGATCGTCCTTGCCGCCGTAGGTCTTGCCGCCCTTCCAGGGCCGGAGCGTCTGGTCGAGGACGCGGCCGCCGTTGACGCGGTACCTCAGCTCCTTGTCGCGGATCGCCTTGCGGACGACGACGGAGACCTCCTGGTCCGCGCCCCGGGAGTACGACGTGGGGAACGCGGCCGGTGTGAAGTCGGCGGCGCTCAGCCCGACGGAGGAGACCGGTCTGTCCGGGTGTACGGCGGTCTCGGCGACGGAGAGCGCGAACGGGATGTTCTTGGCGAACTCCTGCTGGATCAGCTTCTCGTCGTCGGGGAAGTTGAAGACCGACTGGCAGTCCTCGGGCTTCCACGCGTCGTTGGGATCGACGTTCGACGCGGTCTGGCAGGTCGACATCTCGGGGGTGAACATCGCGACGCCGTTGACGTTCGAGGCGTGCCCGTCCGCCTCGCCGTTGGTGGTGTACAGCTCCGAGGAGAGCTGCGAACGGTAGCCGGGGATGGCCGGGTTGTCCGGTGTGCCGGCGAGCGCCTTGTAGAGGACGTCGTCCGGAGTGGGGGTGGCGACCTGCCAGCCGACGCCGTAGAGGAGGAGCTGGGCGGCGGAGTGATAGTTGACGGCGTACGCGAACCCAATGCGTTTCTCGAAGGCGTCCAGCGCCCTGGTCTCGGGCTCGGACGCGGGGCTCGCGCCGCGGTAGGTCTCGCTGGTGGGATTGGGGGACGAACCCTCGTCGTCGTAGCCCCACTTGTAGGGGAAGTTGCGGTTGAGGTCGACGCCGTCGCCCGTGCCGATGACACCGTCGCCGTTGACGTCCCGCAGGTTCTTGCGCCACAGGCGGGTGCTGGAGTTCTTGAACGTGTAGTCGTAGCCGTCGGGGTTGGCCGAGATCACGAACCACAGTTCTGTCGAGTCGACGATCTTCCGGATGCGGCTGTCGTTGCGGTAGTGGTCCAGGTAGTAGTGCATCAGACGCCGGGTCATCTCCGGTGTGATCCACTCGCGCGCGTGCTGATTGGACAGGTACAACACGGACGGCTTGGAGCCGTCGTCCGACTTCCGCGCGTTCTTGGTCAGTTTGAGCGCGAGGATGTCCTGACCGTTGATCGTCTTTCCGATGGATTCGACCTTGGTGAGACCGGGGTTGGCCTCGGCGGTGTCGAGAATCTCCTGCTTCAGCCCGCCGGTGCCGCCGTACGGGCGGAACACGCCTTGGGACGCTCTCGCCAGGCGTGCCTGCGCCTTGGCCGAGACGGTGTGCTCGGTGAGGCCGACGCCCTGCTTGCGGAGCTTCGCGGCCTGCTGGTCGGTGAGGTAGACCTCGACCTCGGACTTTCCGCCTCCGGTGACCTGCTCGCCGAGCTCGTCACCGTCCTGGCCGGCCTGGAGAAGCAGCGGTATCTGCTTCTTGGTGACATCGGCGCGGAAGACCTTGACCTGGTCCGGGTCGGACTTCGCCGGACTTCCGCCCTGCGCCTGGGCTACGGGTGCGAGGCTCGCTCCGCCGATCAGGAGCGCGCCGACAGCGAGGATCGATCTCGCTCTGTGTCTCATGAACCCCCCTAGCGGTGGTCCGCCACAGCGGCGAACAGGTTGCCAGGTTCATGTCAGTCCATGATCGAGTCAAGGGCGCCTCACGGCCACACAAATGAGGGTTCGTCAGGTACGCGAACGCCGGTGCCGAAGCCCCGACCGGGGCCCAGCACCGGCTCGCCGACCTGCCACGGTCAGCCGGCCAGGTTGTCCGCCAGCTCCTCCGAGAGATTGGCCTCCGTGCCCGGGATGCCCAGGTCGGCGGCGCGCTTGTCGGCCATCGCCAGCAGCCGGCGGATACGGCCCGCGACCGCGTCCTTCGTCAGCGGCGGGTCGGCGAGCGCGCCCAGCTCCTCCAGGGAGGCCTGCTTGTGCTCCATGCGCAGCCGGCCCGCCGCGGCGAGGTGCTCGGGAACCTCCTCGCCCAGGATCTCCAGGGCCCGCTGCACGCGGGCACCCGCGGCCACGGCGGCGCGGGCCGAACGGCGCAGGTTGGCGTCGTCGAAGTTGGCGAGCCGGTTGGCCGTGGCCCGCACCTCGCGGCGCATCCGGCGCTCCTCCCAGGCCAGCACCGACTCGTGCGCGCCGAGCCGGGTCAACAGCGCGCCGATCGCGTCACCGTCCCGGACCACCACCCGGTCCACGCCCCGCACCTCACGGGCCTTCGCGGCGATCGACAGCCGACGGGCGGCGCCGACCAGCGCGAGCGCGGCCTCGGGCCCCGGGCAGGTCACCTCCAGCGAGGAGGAACGGCCGGGCTCGGTCAGCGAACCGTGCGCCAGGAAGGCCCCGCGCCAGGCCGCCTCCGCGTCACAGGTGGCTCCGGAGACCACCTGCGGGGGAAGCCCCCTGATCGGGCGGCCCCGGCCGTCGACCAGACCCGTCTGGCGGGCCAGCTGGTCACCGCCGGCGACGACCCGCACGACGTACCGCGAGCCGCGGCGCAGCCCGCCGGGCGCCATCACGATCAGCTCGGAGCTGTGTCCGAAGATCTCCAGGATGTCCCGCTTGAGCCGGCGCGCCGCCATCGCGGTGTCCAGCTCCGCCTCGATCACGATGCGCCCGCTCACCAGGTGAAGGCCGCCGGCGAACCGCAGAATGGCGGAGACCTCCGCCTTCCTGCAGCAGGTCCGGGTGACGGGGAGCCGGGAGATCTCGTCCTTCACCGCTGCCGTCATCGCCATGGGCCGATCCTTCCATGCATCCGAAAAATACGGTCGTACGCGGCGGCCAACAGCTCCGGGTCGTGCCGGGGACTGCCGTCGGTCCGGGCCACCGGGGCCAGCTCGACCGCGGCTCCCAGCCGTTTGGCGGCTTCGGTGAGCGAGTCGCGGTCGGGCACGGCGGCCTCGTCGGCCAGCACCACGTCCAGGGCGAGTTTAGGGGCGTGTCGCCCCAAAACCTCCAAATGACGCTGCGGGGAGAAGCCCTCGGTTTCTCCGGGCTGCGGGGCGAGATTCAGCGACAGCACCTTGCGTGCCTTGGTCTCGGTCAGGGCGTCCAGCAGCTCGGGGACGAGCAGGTGCGGGATCACCGAGGAGAACCAGGAGCCGGGGCCGAGCACCACCCAGTCCGCGTCCAGCACCGCCGCCACGGCCTCGGGCACGGCCGGCGGGTCGTTCGGCACGAGATGCACCGACTGCACCTCGCCGGGCGTGAGCGCGACCGTGGCCTGCCCGCGCACCGTGTCCACCTCCTCCGGGCGCTCCGGGTCATGCCCCTTGACCAGGGCCTGCAGCTCCAGCGGCACGGCGGACATGGGCAGCACGCGCCCGTGCGCGCCGAGCAGCTTGCCGACCAGGTCCAGGGCCTGCACATGGTCGCCGAGCTGCTCCCACAGGGCGACGATCAGCAGATTGCCGACCGCGTGCTCATGCAGGTCGCCCTGGGACTCGAAGCGGTGCTGGATGACCCGGGCCCAAGTCTGGCCCCACTCGTCGTCGCCGCACAGCGCGGCCAGCGCCTTGCGCAGGTCGCCCGGTGGCAGCACGCCCAGCTCGTCCCGCAGCCGGCCGCTGGAACCGCCGTCGTCGGCCACGGTGACGACGGCGGTCAGGTCGCCGGTGATCCGGCGCAGCGCGGCGAGCGAGGCGGACAGGCCCATGCCGCCGCCCAGCGCGACCACCTTGGGCTGCGCGCCGCGCCGGCGGGGCCGGGCCCCGCGAGCCTCGACCGGGCGGCCGGAGCGCGCCTCGGGGACCATCCGGCGCAGCCGGCTCAGCCGCGGTGTACGTTCCGTCATTCCCGTCCCATGTCCCGGTGTACGACCACCGTCTCCACACCCTCGGCCGCGAGGCGCGCGGCGAGCTTCTCCGACATCGCCACCGAACGGTGCTTGCCTCCCGTGCAGCCGATGGCGATGGTCACATACCGCTTGCCCTCACGCCGGTAGCCGGCCGCGATGAGCCGCAGCAGTTCGGCGTACCGGTCGAGGAACTCCTTCGCACCGGGCTGGTTGAAGACATAGGCGGACACCTCCTCGTTGAGGCCGGTGAACGGGCGCAGCTCCGGGACCCAGTGCGGGTTGGGCAGGAACCGCATGTCCGCGACCAGGTCGGCGTCGACCGGAAGGCCGTACTTGAAGCCGAAGGACATCACCGTGGCCCGCAGCTCCGGCTCCTCCTCGCCGGCGAACTGGGCGTCCATCTTGGCGCGCAGCTCGTGCACGTTGAGGCTGGAGGTGTCGATCACCAGGTCGGCGTCGCCGCGCAACTCGCGCAGCAGCTCGCGCTCGGCGGCGATGCCGTCGACGATCCTGCCGTCGCCCTGCAACGGGTGCGGGCGGCGCACCGACTCGAAGCGGCGCACCAGAGCCTCGTCGGACGACTCCAGGAAGACGATGCGCCGGGTGACACCCCGGGTGTCCAGGTCGGCCAGGGATTCGCGCAGATTGTCGAAGAAGCGTCTGCCGCGCACGTCCACGACGACCGCGATCCGCGCCACGTTGCCCTGCGAGCGGGCACCCAGCTCCACCATGGTGGGGATGAGGGCGGGCGGGAGGTTGTCCACGACGAACCAGCCGAGGTCCTCCAGACACTTGGCCGCCGTCGACCGTCCCGCTCCGGACATACCGGAGATGATCACCAGCTCGGGGATGGCCGCTTCGGGGCCTGCACCCGGCGTACCGTCCGTGCTCACCTGTGCTCCGTTTTCCTGGTCCGCGGGCTGGCCACCGGCCGCGGGCAGGTGCTGATCCCGCCCTGCTTCCTTGTGGGCCCGATCTCGCTCCGCTGTGGGCTGTGTCTCGTGCTCGGTCATGTCTCCTGCCCCCGTCGTTCGTCCGGGAGGCCCGCGGTTACGGGTTCCCCCGAGGAACCCGCCGTCGTCTCGGGTTCCTCCTCCTCAATGATCTCCCCAGTCGCCGTGTTCACGGCGGGTGCGGCCGGGACCGCCGCGGCGAGCGCCGCGGCGATCGTCTCGGCCGTCTTCCGGCCTATCCCGGGCACCGCCTGGATCTGTTCGATTGTGGCGGACCGAAGCTTCTTCACCGAGCCGAAATGCTTGATGAGCGCCTGTTTGCGGGTCTCGCCGAGGCCGGGGACATCGTCCAGGGGACCGGCCCGGAAGCGCTTGGCGCGCTTGGTGCGCTGGTAGGTGATCGCGAACCGGTGGGCCTCGTCCCGCACGCGCTGGAGCAGATAAAGGCCCTCGCTGGTCCGGGGCAGGATCACCGGGTCGTCGTCGCCGGGCAGCCAGACCTCCTCCAGGCGCTTGGCGAGACCGCAGACCGCGATGTCGTCGATACCCAGCTCGTCCAGGGCGCGCCGGGCCGCGGCGACCTGGGGCTGTCCGCCGTCGACCACGACCAACTGGGGCGGGTACGCGAACTTCTTGGGGCGGCCCTCGTCGTCCTTGAGGGAGCTGGTGAGCCCGTCCGTACCGGTGAACGCCTCGGCACCGGCGCCCATGTCCGCGCTCGTGAGCGCGCCCTCACCGTCGGTGAGGGAGTCCTCGGTGCCGGAGCCGTCGGCCCACTCGCCCGTCTTCTCCTTCTCGGCGAGGTAGCGCTTGAAGCGGCGGGTGATCACCTCGTGCATGGAGCGGACGTCGTCCTGGCCGGCGAAGCCCTTGATCTGGAAGCGGCGGTACTCGCTCTTGCGCTGCAGGCCGTCCTCGAAGACGACCATGGAGGCGACCACGTCGTCCCCCTGGAGATGTGAGATGTCGTAGCACTCGATGCGCAGCGGGGCGCTGTCCAGGTCGAGGGCCTCGGCGATCTCCTCCAGGGCGCGTGAGCGCGTGGTCAGGTCGGATGCGCGCTTGGTCTTGTGCAGCGTGAGGGCCTGCTGGGCGTTGCGCTGCACGGTCTCCATGAGCGCCTTCTTGTCGCCGCGCTGCGGGATACGCAGGGAGACATTGGCCCCTCGGCGGCCGGTCAGCCACTCCTGGGCCGGCAGGGCCGGCTCGGGCAGCGCCGGAACCAGCACCTCCTTGGGGACCGCGTCCCCGGTCTCCTCGCCGTAGAGCTGCTGCAGAGCATGCTCGACCAGCGCGCCGGTGGTGATCTCCTCGACCTTGTCGGTCACCCAGCCGCGCTGGCCGCGCACCCGGCCTCCGCGCACATGGAAGATCTGCACGGCCGCCTCCAGCTCGTCCTCGGCGACGGCGATGAGGTCGGCGTCCGTCGCGTCGGCGAGCACGACGGCGTTCTTCTCCATGGCCTTCTTCAAGGCCTCGATGTCGTCGCGCAGCCGGGCGGCACGCTCGTACTCCATCTCCTCGGCCGCCTCCATCATCTGCTTCTCCAGACGGCGGAGGTAGGTGCCGGTGCGGCCGGCCATGAAGTCGCAGAACTCCTCGGCCAGCTCCTGGTGATCCTCGGGGCTGATCCGGCCGACGCAGGGGGCGGAGCACTTGCCGATGTAGCCGAGCAGACAGGGGCGGCCGGTGCGGGCGGCGTTCTTGAACACACCGGCCGAGCAGGTGCGCACCGGGAACACGCGCAGCAGCAGATCGACGGTGTCCCGGATGGCCCACGCGTGCCCGTACGGCCCGAAGTACCGGACACCCTTCTTCTTGTGACCGCGCATCACCTGCACACGCGGGAACTCCTCGTTCATCGTCACCGCGAGGTACGGGTAGCTCTTGTCGTCGCGGTACTTGACGTTGAACCGGGGGTCGTACTCCTTGATCCAGGAGTACTCCAGCTGGAGCGCCTCGACCTCCGTGGACACCACGGTCCACTCCACGGACGCGGCAGTGGTCACCATCGTCCGGGTGCGCGGGTGCAGGTTCGCCAGGTCCTGGAAGTAGTTCGCCAGGCGCTGGCGCAGGCTTTTCGCCTTTCCGACGTAGATCACCCGGCGGTGCTCGTCACGGAACCTGTACACCCCGGGAGAGTCCGGGATCTCACCCGGCCTGGGGCGGTAGCTGGAGGGATCGGCCATGTCTCACACCCTACTGGCGAGCACCGACACCGCGTCGGGCCTGTGGACAACCCCCGCGCCCGTGCCGCTCACCCCTCCGCGCACCATGCCGTGCCCGCCGGCGGCAGACCCGTACCGATCATGTGCCGGACGATGCGGAAGGCCTCGTCGAGCGGCACGGTGTCCTCGTCCGGGTAGGTGTCGCACTGCCCGTTCGACGAGCCGGAAGCCGCCGCTCGTCCCGTGAGATCCCGCCGAGACGGCGTGCGCGCCCGGATCGTCCTCTTCGTCGAGAAGCATCACCAAAGCGCGCTCGGTGTTGCTCACCACGGTCAGCAGACGCCCGGCGGAGCTGATCAGCCAGGTTTCGGGACGCCCCTCGGCGATCCGCCGTCGCAGGGCGACGGCCGCCTCCCCGGCCGTCACGGACATGGGCTCACCGGCGAATGTCCAGGTCTCCGTCACCCGCCGATCTTCCCATCGGGTGGCGCGGGCGAGCGTGCGGCCCGTGACCGGCGGCTCGGGCACGGCGTCGGGACCCGGTCGGCTTCGGTCGTGGCGGGTTCGAGGTGTTGTCGGGGTCTGGTCAACACGCTTCAATGCGGGGGAACTCGGGGCCGCGCACGCACGCGTACGGGCGCGGCGTGCGCAGCTACAGGCGTCCACAGCGCCCACGGGGGTGGCCCCGCACACCAGCGCAGACGGTCTGACCAGCCGTAGCGACACCTCACAGAAAGGCGCCCCGGCATGCGGCATGCCACAGAGCACGCGCACCTCCCCACCGCGGAACTGGACACGGCCCTGCGCGGCGGCCCCTTCCATGTGGCGCTGCGCGCCGCGATCGCCGCACGCGGGCTGCCGCTCCAGCGCGTCCAGCACCACCTGTCCCGGCACGGGGTCAAGGTCGGTGTGACCAGCCTCAGTTACTGGCAGCAGGGCGCCCGCCGCCCACAGCGCCCCGAGTCACTCCGGGCGGTACGGGCGCTGGAGGAGATCCTCCAGTTGCCGGACGAGTCGCTGATCCGGCTGCTCGCCGAGGTCGACGAGCGCGCGGTGACCGGCCGCCCGGCGGGGCGCTCCTACCGCTCCCTGATCGAGGCCTCGGGCGTCCTGGACCGGCTCCGGGCCGAGCTGGGCTGGTCCCTCGACGGCGGGCTGCACACCCTCGGCCACCACGAATGCGTCCGCATCGGCGCCCGGCGCGAACTGGCGGGCCGCGAAGCCCACCACATCGTGCGGGCCCACCGCGACGGCGTCGACCGCTTCGTCACCGTGCACCACGGCGACCCGGGCTGCCGCCCGCACGACATCAGAGTGCGGGCGCTGGAGAACTGCCGCACAGGACGCGTCCGCTGGGACCAGGAGACCGGCGTCCTGGTGACAGAGCTGCTCTTCGACACCCGGCTGCGCTCCGGGGACACCTTCCTCTTCCGGTACGGCATCGAGGACGGCACGGCCGGGCCCTCCCGTGAGTACCTCCACCGCTTCGGCTTCCCCGGCGGCCAGTACGCGCTCCAGGTGCGCTTCGACGCGGCCGCGCTGCCGGCCCGCTGCCATCGCTTCACCCAGCACTCGGCGGCGGCCCCCCGCAGCGGCCGGCACGAACTGCTGGTCACCGGCCCACACCACTGCGTCCACGTGGTCGAGCCCCGGATACGCCCGGGCATCGTCGGCATCGCATGGGAGTGGGAGTGAAGTCGCCTCGGGCGTAAGCCAGTTGAGGCAGTCCAAGTCCATCCGGACGACGCCCGGGGCTTCCCTCCTGGCTCGGTGGCGCGGCGCTGGGCGGTCACGTGCGAGCCGGGGGCAGCCGCGCGACTGACGGCCGCGGAGGGACGGTCGTGCGACAGCCGGAGAGGCTGATGGTCGCGCAGCTGCGCAGGCGCAGCCATGCGGCCGCGCGGGAACGGTCGTGCGCAGCGGGGAGGAGGACCGTCGGCGACCGTGCGGGTACGGTGCACGGCAGCGCAGGGACAGCACGCGCCCGCCCGGGAACGCCCTGGGGCTATGCGGGGACGGCCGAGCAACTGTGCGTGAGGACGGTCATGCGGTCGCGCGGCCAAGACGCCGGCACGGCGGTCAGGCGCCCGGGCCGGCGATGATCCTGCCGTTCGTGGTCTTCACCGACAGCTCGGCCAGGGGCTCGCTGGCCGGTGACTGGACCACCTTGCCCGTCACGGCATCGAACTGGCTGCCGTGACAGGGGCAGATCAAGGTCGTCCCCTGCAGCTTGTTGATGGGGCACCCCGCGTGCGTGCAGATCGTGCTGTAAGCCTTCAGCGTGCCGTTTCCGTCACGGCTGACAACCACGTTGTGGTCCCGGTAGAGCTTGGCGCCGCCCTTCGAGACCTCGCTCTCGGCACCGAGGTCGACCGGCGCCGTCGGAGTGGCCGCGACCGCGCTGCCCTGGCCCGGCGCCGAGCACGCGGCCAGGCCGAGCCCGGCGACCGGCGCCACGGCGGCCCCTCGAAGAACGGTGCGGCGGCTCGCGGAGGATCGGGAGGGCATCTGGAACTCCACTGCTCAGGGGGTGTGCAGGGCGACGATACCCGGGCAGAAGGGTCGCCCCTGAGCCGGGGTGGCGACTGCGGGGAGGGGACGTCAGGCAGTGGCAGTGAGGGGCTTGGCAGTGTCCGGCCGATCGTGATGGATCAGGAATTTGCCTGGCGGCGTGGCCATGGCAAGCGACCATGGTGGCTATGGACACGGAGCGGAGGTTTCCGCGCCAAGTGGCTTGCTGGTCCGGCATCCGAGGGCTCAGGCACGTAGCCAGATCTGGATCGCCGCTACGGTGACGGTGCCGTGGAAGACGCATCGTCGCTTGTCGTAGCAGGCCACCACGGCCTGGAAGTGCTTCAGCCTATTGATCGCGCGCTCGACGACGTTGCGCTTCCCGTACCTCCGCCAGGAGGGCGGTGAGGCAGTTCCAGACTGCCTCGCTCCGATGTCCACGACTGCCGCCCCCTTTGAGAGTGCGAAAGGCGGGGGACGCGGCGGACGGTGAGCCCGATACGGCTCGCCGTCCGCCCCCGCGGTGTTCTGACGTCCTCACCGCGCGGGATGTCAGAATCCGATGGCCTCGCGCAGCAGCAGGACGGTGCCGCGCCCGGGCTGCGGCTCGGCGTTGAGGACAAGCAGACGGTTGACCGCGCTCGGCTGCCCGTAGACCGCCTGGGCGCGGGCGGTCTCCAGCGGAAGAGCGTGCTCCTCGACCCGCCGCAGTGCGGTGCTCAGGTCAGGCACCACCTTCTGCGCCCCGACGACCCAGATCGCCCTTGCTGCGCCGCCGGCGGAGGCGGGCAGCTGGCTGCCGCTGCCCGAAGCGATGACGAGCGAGCCGGTCTCAGTGACGGCCGCGACGCTGGCGACGAAGACGTCGGGGGTGGCTACCAGCCGGCGGATCTGGTCGAACTCGGTGGCGCGGTCCATCTTCAGCACGCGCGGCCGGATGGCCTGGTAGCGGTCGCCCGTCTCGATGTCCTGCGTGACACCGGAGAGCCGAAGCGTCTCGCTGGCCCCGGTGAACACGCCCGCGCCCTCGGGTATCAGTTCCTTGATGCGAGCGCGGGCCGCCGCGGCGTCGTCGAGCAGTTCGGCGGTAAAGCCGTTCGCTCGCAGCGCCTCGATCGCCCGGTCCAGCCGTTCGGCGGACGCCGGTGCGCTGAAGTCGTCGGGCGCCCCCGTGGCCGACGCGTCCGCCTCACCGGCACCCGGCGCCCGGCCGGCGTCCCCGGCCTTACCGGAGTCGGGCGCCTGAGCGTCGGGGCCGGGCGCCGAACCCCCCAGCGGGGTGTTGTCGACGTACCTGACCTCGTAGACCCGCTCGGCGAACTTCCATCCCTCCGGTGTACGCCGGTAGGTGTCGTGGTAAATGGCGAAGTTCAGGCCCGAGCGGCCGTCGAGCAGACGCACGATCTCCTGCATGTACGTGCGACCGGTGGCGGTGTCGCCGTCGATCTGGATCGTGCCCGGGTGACTGTTCTGCACGAAGAAGTCCCACTGGCTCTGCAGGCGTTCGCGTCCGGTCCGGATCTCCTCCCGGCCGATAAGCTCGACCGGGACGTTGGGCATGCGCAGAACGCCGTCGGGGGTGAACAGCGCGGCGAGGCGGGCACGGTCGCGCATCATCGCCGCGTCGGTGAACTCGCCGCGCAGCGCTTCGATCTCGACGCGGTCGGCGATTTCTTGGAAGTCGTTCATGCTCAGCGTCCTGTCCTGTGGATGGCGTGCTCCTCTTCACCAGTCCGACAACGCAGCCCCGCCGAATGTGAGGCGAGCCGCCGACCTCACATTCCGCCGCTCTGATTCGTCGTAAAGGGAAGGGAACGTGAACGAGGGAGCCGGAGAGCGTATGACCACCCCGTCGGAACAGGCACAGCGGCAGGCAGACGAGCAGCGGGACCCGGGCCTGAGCACGATCATGAGCGAGCGGCGACAGCTGCTGAATCTCGCCTACCGGCTGCTCGGGTCCCTGGCCGACGCGGAGGACGTCGTCCAGGAGACCTACACCCGCTGGTACGCGATGTCCCGGGCGCAGCAGGAGGCCGTCCAGTCCCCGGGCGCCTGGCTGACGAAGGTGGCCAGCCGCATCTGCCTGACCATGCTCGGCTCGGCGCGTGCCCGGCGGGAGACCTACGTCGGAGAATGGATCCCGGAGCCGCTGCCCGACCCGGCCGAGTGGATCGCCGGGGCGGCGGGCGGCGCCGAGCTGGACCCGGCCGACCGGATCACCCTCAACGAGTCGGTGACCATGGCCTTCCTGGTCGTGTTCGAGTCGATGACCCCGGCCGAGCGCGTCGCGTTCGTGCTGCATGACGTCTTCCGCTACCCGTTCGCCGAGGTGGCCGAGATCGTCGGCCGCAGCCCGGCAGCGTGCCGTCAGCTGGCGTCCTCGGCCCGCCGTCGCATCGCCGCAGCCCGGGCCGGAGCGAGCCCGAACGCGGCCCGGCAGGCGAGCGTCGTCCGGCGGTTCAAGGCGGCCTGGGAGGCGCAGGACATCGAGGCCCTGCTAAGCCTGCTCGACCCGGGCGCCACCGCGATCTCCGACGGCGGTGGCCGCGCCATCGCCCACCTGCTGCCGATCGAGGGCGCAGAGCAGATCGCCCACCTCTACCGCACGATCGCCCGGTTCGCGCCGCCCCGCACGATCCTCGAGCGCACGGTCAACGGGCTGCCGGGCCTGGTGGTCGAGTCCGGGGGCCTGATCGAGACGGTGTTCGCGTTCGAGGTCGAGGACGACCGGATCACGCGTATCTGGGCGGTGCGCAACCCGGACAAGCTCCGCCCATGGCAGCTGTGGTGACCGGCCTCGCGGGCCGACGACAGCCATGGGGACCTCCAAGCACCCCGGAACCGAGGGGCTTCGGGGCGAAACGACCCTGTGCTCGATCAGCGGCCTCCGACCGCGGGGACTTACTCCGGCGCATGGGCCGGTCCCAGCGCTGACCGAAAGATCGACGGGACAGGGCCTATCCAGGCGGTGACGGGGAAGGTGTGGCCCGGTGCTGGTGGCGGACTGGATGGAGGGGGCGTAAACGCTTGCGTAAGCGTTTACGCGAGCGTGGCCGATGGGATACCGTCCCGGCCAGAAAGCCTGCGCTCGATCAGTTCAGGGAGGGGACGCAATGCCCACCATGGCCGACGTCGCGCGGAGCGCCGGGGTCTCCGTGGCGACCGTCTCCCACGTCCTGAACGGCACGCGTCCGGTGCTGTCGCACACCCGCCAGGCCGTGCTGGACGCCATCGACGCCCTCGGCTATACCCCCAACACTCTGGCCCGTTCCCTGGTGACCTCCCGCACCCGCTCCATCGGGCTCGCGGTGTCGGCGATCAGCAATCCGTACTTCACGGAGATCCTCCAGGGCGTCGAGGCCGCCGCCCTGGAGGCGGGCTACAGCCTGCTCATCGCGGACCCCCACGACGACCCCGGGCACGAACGCAAGGTCGTGCAGCTCCTCCATGAGCGCCGGGTGGACGGAGTGATCGTCGCTCCTTCCGTGTATCCGCACGATCTGGTCGGCTATCTGCGCCGCCATGCCGTACCGACGGTGTTCCTGGACCGTGTGATCGACCCGGGCGTGGCGGACGGCGGCGCGACCGGCGGCGGAGCGGGGGGTGGTGGAGCGGGGGGTGGCGCGGGCGCCGCCCCTGGCGAGGACACGCCCTGGTACGACCAGATCTGCGCCGAGAGCGCCGAACCGACCGCCCGTCTCGTCACCCACCTCGCCGGTTTGGGCCACCTCCGGATCGGCCTGGTCGCGGGCCTGCCCGGGCTCAGCACCACGAATGAACGGGTGGCCGGCTACCGGGACGGTCTCGCCGCCGCCGGCCTGGCCCACGACGAACGGCTTCTGGTGTCCGGGAACTCCGAGTCCGCGGGTGCCGAGCAGGCGACGGCCGCCCTGCTCTCCCTGCCCGATCCGCCCACGGCTCTCGTCACCGCCAACAACGCGATGACCATCGGCGCCCTGCGCGCCCTTCGCCGGCACGGCCTGTCCGTACCGGACGACATCGCCCTGTGCTGCTTCGACGACTTCGCCTGGGCCGACCTGTTCTCACCCCGGCTCACCGCGATCGCCCAGCCCAGCAGGGAGTTGGGCGCGCAGGCAGTGCAGGTGCTCCTGGACCGCCTGGACGAGCCGCACCGGCCGATCAGGACGCTGCGGCTGCCGTGCGCATACGTCCATCGCACGTCCTGCGGGTGCCCGGAGGAGCCGGGCGGGTCGGAGGAGCCCGCGCACACCGCATCAACCACGCTGTCGGAGAAGGGAATTGCCTCGTGATCGTCGTCGCCGGTGAGGCACTGATCGACCTGGTACCGCAGGGCCCCGGTGCCCTCGCGGACCTGAAGCCGGCGCTCGGCGGCGGCCCGTACAACACCGCCGTGGCCCTCGGTCGGCTGGGCTCCCCCACCACGTTCTGCTCCCGGACGTCGCACGACGCCTTCGGCGAGGCCCTGCTCGACGGGCTGCGAGGAGCGGGAGTGGACGTGTCCGGCGTGCAGCGTGGGACGGAGCCGACGACTCTGGCGGTGGCCACGATCGACGGCAGCGGCTCGGCCGCCTACTCCTTCTATGTCGAAGGTACCGCCGACCGTCTGTTCACCGCCCCGGCCGTGCTGCCCGCCGACACGCGCGCGGTGTCGTTCGGCACCTGCTCGCTCGTCCTGGAACCGGGGGCGAGCGCCTATGAGGAGCTGATGCGCACGGCCGCGCGGCAGGGGCTGTTCACCGCGCTCGACCCCAACATCCGGGCGGGACTGATCCCGGACGCGGACGCCTACCGGGCGCGTTTCAAGAGCTGGCTGCCCTCGGTGACGCTGCTGAAGCTCTCCGCGGAGGACGCCGAGTGGCTGGGTGGCACCCCGGGCGAGTGGCTGGCCGCGGGACCGGCGGCCGTCGTGGTGACCCGGGGCGGGGACGGGCTGAGCGTGTTCACCCGGGACGGCGCGGAGTACTCCGTGCCGGGTGAGAAGGTCGCCGTGGTGGACACCATCGGCGCCGGTGACACGGTGAACGCGGCTTTGCTGCACGGGCTTTCGGCCCTGGACGCGCTGTCCGCGGACGCGCTCGCCGCCCTCGGGACAGAGGGCTGGACGCGCCTGCTGCGCTTCGCGGCACACGCGGCGGCGATCACCTGCTCACGGGCGGGAGCCGAGCCGCCGTACGCCGCCGAGCTGGGTGAACTGTGAGCGGCCCTCGTTCTCTCTGCTGTTGTCAAGGTGCGGCCGGACCCGTGGTACGGGGGCCTGTCGGACCGCAGGGCCGGGGTGGCTGATAGTGGAACGAGCGGCGCCCCGCGGGGAGTTCCCGCGGGGCGCCGCTTATTTGGTGGTGTGTCAGGCCTTGCGTGCTCGCGTCGTCTTCTTCGCGGGCGTCGTCTTCTTGGTGGCCGTGGCGGCCTTCTTGGTCGCCGTGTTGTTGGCCCTGGCTGTCACGGTCTTCTTGGCCGCCGTCTTCGCCGCGGCCGTCTTCCTGGCCGTGGTGGCACGCGGAGCCTTCACCGGTTCCGCGTCGCTGATGCGGTCGGCGCCGAGGATCTCGCGCAGGAACTTGCCGGTGTGGCTGGCCGGAACCCCGGCGACCTCCTCGGGCGTGCCCTCGGCGACCACAAGGCCACCGCCGGCGCCGCCCTCCGGACCCATGTCCACGATCCAGTCGGCGGTCTTGATCACGTCGAGGTTGTGCTCGATGACGATGACCGTGTTGCCCTTGTCGACCAGACCGCCGAGGACCTTCAGCAGCTTGCTGATGTCCTCGAAATGCAGACCGGTGGTCGGCTCGTCCAGGACGTAGACCGTGCGCCCGGTGGACCGCTTCTGCAGTTCGCTGGCCAGCTTCACACGCTGGGCCTCACCGCCCGAGAGGGTGGTGGCGGACTGGCCGAGGCGGACGTAACCGAGGCCGACGTCCTTCAGTGTCCTCAGATGCCGGGAGATGGCCGGGACCGCCTCGAAGAACTCGGTGGCCTCCTCGATCGGCATGTTCAGCACGTCGGCGATGGACTTGCCCTTGTAGTGGACCTCCAGGGTCTCCCGGTTGTACCGGGCGCCGTGGCAGACCTCGCACGGGACGTAGACGTCCGGGAGGAAGTTCATCTCGATCTTGATCGTGCCGTCGCCCGCGCAGTTCTCGCAGCGGCCGCCCTTGACGTTGAAGGAGAAGCGGCCGGGCTGATAGCCGCGGACCTTCGCCTCGGTGGTCTCGGCGAACAGCTTGCGGATGTGGTCGAAGACACCGGTGTACGTCGCCGGGTTGGAGCGCGGGGTGCGGCCGATCGGCGACTGGTCGACATGCACGACCTTGTCGACCAGGTCGTCGCCGTCCACGCGTGTGTGGCGACCGGGGACGTTCCTCGCGCCGTTCAGCTCGCGGGCCAGGTGCGTGTAGAGGATGTCGTTGACCAGCGTCGACTTGCCGGATCCGGACACGCCCGTGACGGCCGTGAACACGCCCAGCGGGAAGGACACGTCGATGTCCTGCAGGTTGTTCTCACGGGCGCCGTGCACCGTGAGCTGCCGAGACGGGTCGAGGGGACGGCGGATGTCCGGCAGCGGGATCGCCTTGCGGCCCGAGAGGTACGCGCCCGTCTGCGACTCGGTGTTGGCGAGCAGCTCCGTCAGGGAGCCGCTGTGCACGACCTTGCCGCCGTGCTCACCGGCGCCGGGGCCGATGTCCACCACCCAGTCGGCGACCTTGATGGTGTCCTCGTCGTGCTCCACGACGATGAGGGTGTTGCCCATGTCGCGCAGCCGGACGAGGGTCTCGATCAGCCGGTGGTTGTCCCGCTGGTGCAGACCGATGGACGGCTCGTCCAGGACGTACAGGACGCCGACGAGGCCGGAGCCGATCTGGGTGGCCAGGCGGATGCGCTGGGCCTCGCCGCCGGAGAGCGTGCCGGCCGCGCGGTTCAGCGAGAGGTAGTCCAGGCCGACGTCGACCAGGAAGCGGAGCCGTTCGTTGACCTCTTTCAGGACTCGCTCGGCGATCTTCTTGTCCCGGGCGTTCAGCGTCAGTCGGCCCAGGAAGTCCGCGCAGTCACTGATCGACATCGCGGAGACCTCGGCGATCGACTTCTCCATGACCGTGACCGCGAGGACGATCGGCTTCAGACGCGTGCCCTCGCAGGAGGGGCAGGGCACCTCACGCATATAGCCCTCGAAGCGCTCGCGGCTGGCGTCGCTCTCGGCCTCGCTGTGCCGGCGCTTCACGAACGGCACCGCGCCCTCGAAGGGCGTGGTGTACACACGCTCGCGGCCGTACCGGTTGCGGTACCGGACCTCGATCTGGGTCTTGTGGCCGTAGAGCAGGGCCTTCTTCGCGCGCTGGGGCAGGCCCGCGAACGGGATGTCCGTGCGGAAGCCGAGGGCGTCCGCGAGGGCGCCGATGAGGCGGCCGAAGTAGTCCTTGGTGTGTCCGTGCGACCAGGGGTGGATGGCTCCCTCGTCCAGGGACTTGTCCGGGTCCGGGACAAGCAGCTCCGGGTCGACCTCCATGCGCGTGCCGATGCCGGTGCACTCGGGGCAGGCGCCGAAGGGCGAGTTGAAGGAGAAGGAGCGGGGCTCCAGCTCCTCGAAGGACAGGTCGTCGTACGGGCAGTACAGGTGCTCCGAGTACATGCGCTCGCGCTCGGGGTCGTCCTCGGGGAGGTCGACGAAGTCGAGCACGATCATGCCGCCGGACAGGCCGAGGGCGGTCTCCACGGAGTCGGTGAGGCGGCGCTTGGCGGAGTCCTTCACCGTGAGGCGGTCCACGACCACCTCGATGGTGTGCTTCTCCTGCTTCTTCAGCGTCGGCGGGTCGGAGAGCTGGATCGTCTCGCCGTCCACGCGCGCGCGGGAGTAGCCCTTGGTCTGGAGGTCGGCGAAGAGATCGACGAATTCGCCCTTGCGCTCGCGCACCAGCGGGGACAGCACCTGGAAGCGGCTCCCCTCAGGCAGCTCCAGGACCTTGTCCACGATGGCCTGCGGCGACTGGCGCGAGATCGGGCGGCCGCACTGCGGGCAGTGCGGCTTGCCGATGCGTGCGAAGAGCAGACGCAGATAGTCGTAGACCTCGGTGATGGTGCCGACCGTCGAGCGCGGGTTGCGCGAGGTCGACTTCTGGTCGATGGAGACCGCCGGGGACAGGCCCTCGATGAAGTCGACGTCCGGCTTGTCCATCTGGCCGAGGAACTGCCGGGCGTACGAGGAGAGCGATTCCACGTAGCGGCGCTGGCCCTCCGCGAAGATCGTGTCGAAGGCCAGGGAGGACTTGCCCGACCCGGACAGGCCCGTGAAGACGATGAGCGAGTCACGAGGCAGGTCGAGCGACACATTCTTCAGGTTGTGCTCGCGCGCGCCACGGACGATGAGACGGTCGGCCACGCCGGTCCGCACCTTTCTTGAGAGAAGTGACAGGGGCGGGGCCCCCGTGCTTCTTCAGACTAGGGGGAGCCACTGACAACGCCGGTCGGATTGCCCGGTTGCATAACAACCTCCGGCCATCCAGCATGCCCGACGCCGCCTCCGACGATATAGCACGTGCTTTCGATTAGCGGACGAGGTTCACCACCTTCACCCAAAGGTGTGGCCGGGCTAGTGTCACGCTCATGATTGATCACGCTCATGACCTGGCATGTGTACGTGACGCGACCGAGCTGCTCCTCACCGCGGTCGCCAAACTGGACAACGCGTCGCTCGCCGAGCCGTCACGGCTCCCGGGCTGGACCCGCGGACACGTCCTCGCCCACCTCGCCCGCAACGCGGACGCGCTGGTGAACGTTCTCGAGGGCCGCCCCATGTACGCGAGCGCCGAGGCGCGGGACGCCGACATCGAACGGGACGCCCCGCGCCCCCTCGACGCCCAGCTCGCCGACCTGCGCGAGAGCACGGCCCGCTTCCAGTCGGCGGGGGACGCGCCGGCGGACTGGACGCGCACGGTGGAGCTGCGCAACGGGGTCACCGACTCGGCGTCCCGGGTGCCGTTCCGGCGGTGGGCCGAGGTCGAGCTGCACCATGTGGATCTCGGCATCGGATACGAGCTGGAGGATGTCCCGGCGGAGTTCGCCGAGCGCGAGATCGACTTCCTGGCGGACCGCTTCGCCGGGCACAAGGAGGTGCCCTCGACCGGCCTCACCGCCGGCGACGGCCGGACCTGGACCACCGGCGGCGGCGCGGCGGGCGGACCGGTCGCGGTCGAGGGCACGGCCGCCGACCTGCTGGGCTGGCTCGCCGGGCGGCGCGACGGCTCCCGTCTGACCGCGAACGGCGCGCTGCCGAAGCTGCCTCCGTTGTAGGCCGCCGGCGGCCCGCGGGCCCCTCTCCGCTATAGGCTGATCACCATGACGTACACCGGAGAGGTCAGGGTCGGCGGACCGGCGGATGTGCATGAGCTGAAAGACCTGATGATCACGAAGATCGCGGTCGGCCCGATGGACAACAACGCCTATCTGCTGCGCTGCCGGGCCACCGACGAGCAACTTCTGATCGACGCGGCCAACGAGGCGGAGACGCTCCTCGGCATGATCGGTGACGACGGCATCGCGTCCGTCGTCACCACGCATCAGCACGGCGACCACTGGCAGGCCCTCGCCGAGGTCGTCGCCGCCACGGGCGCGCGTACATACGCCGGCCGGGAGGACGCCCCGGGTATCCCGGTGCCCACCGATGTCCTGGTGAACGACAGAGACGTCATCAGGGTGGGGCAGGTGGAACTCACCGCGCGGCATCTCGTGGGGCACACCCCGGGTTCGATCGCGCTGGTCTACGACGACCCGCACGGCCACCCGCACGTCTTCACCGGCGACTGCCTCTTCCCGGGCGGCGTCGGCAACACGCGCAAGGATCCGAAGGCCTTCGCCAGTCTGATCCACGACGTGGAGACGAAGATCTTCGACGCTCTCCCGGACGAGACCTGGGTATATCCCGGACACGGCAACGACACGACGCTGGGAGCGGAGCGGCCGCATCTGCCGGAGTGGCACGCGCGCGGTTGGTGAACGCCCGGCGCGAGCGGTGAGCGCCGGGCACGGGTGGTGAACGCCAGGAGCGTTTTCATCGCGCGCGCCCCGTGTGAACTTTTCGCACACGTCGGGGGCGCGTGCGCGCTCCCGGCGCGCCCCGTCGCGCGGTCAACTGGGAGCAGCGCCGCAGAGGATGACGGCTCCTGTGCGGTGGGGCCGCCGGTCTCCCATCCCGCCCTCGACCGGCGGCCCTGGCCAAAGAGCCGCGGTGTGCGCGTCGTTGACACAGCTGCCGTTCACACGACTGCAACACCCGCTCCCACTATGCGAACAGTTGCGGCTGTGACCTGGACAAACGGAGGGCCGGCTGTCAATCTCCCGCCATGCATCTCGCCCCCCGCGCTCCGCGTCCCCGCACCTTGCGCCGTGCGCTGACCGCCGCCACCGTAGCCCTGCTCGCCACCGCTGTCGGCTGCGCTCCGCAGCCCGAGGGCAACGCGTCGGCCGGCCCCTCCGGCTCGGCCTCGAAGAGCTGCGCCAAGGGCAAGTTGGCCTCCAGGACGTCCGGGAAGCTGACGATCGCGACGGACGAGCCGGCGTACGAGCCCTGGTTCAAGGACGACAAGCCGGCCAACGGCAAGGGCTTCGAGTCGGCGATCGCCTACGCCGTGGCCCGCCGGCTGGGATACGACAAGAGCGCGGTCGTCTGGCAGAGCGTGCCGTTCAACAAGGCGTTCGCGCCCGGCGTGAAGACCTTCGACTTCGACATCAACCAGGTGTCGATCAGCGCCGAGCGCAAGAAGGCCGTCGACTTCTCCTCCGGTTACTACGACGTGCGCCAGGCCGTCATCGCGCTGAAGGGAGGCAAGGCGGCCAAGGCGACGAGCATCGCGGACCTGAAGGACCTCAAGCTCGGCGCCCAGGTGGGCACCACGAGCCTCGCCTACATCACCGACGTGGTGAAGCCCAAGCAGGAGGCCGCCGCGTTCGCGAAGAACGACCAGGCCAAGTCGGCGCTGCAGAACGGCCAGGTCGACGCCATCGTCGTCGACCTGCCGACCGCGTTCTACATCACCTCGGCCGAGGTGACGAACGCGAAGATCGTCGGCCAGTTCGAGAACCAGGGCGGCACGCCTGAGCAGTTCGGGCTGGTGCTGGACAAGGGCAGCGCGCTGACCTCGTGCGTGAGCGACGCCGTGGACGCCCTGCGCAAGGACGGCACGCTGGCGAAGCTCGAGAAGCAGTGGCTCTCCGACGCCGCCCACGCCCCGGTGCTCAAGTGACGGTCACCAAGGGCGAGTCGGCCCAGGAGGGGGCCGGCGGCAAGGACGGCATCACCGGTGGCGCCACCGACGACGCCACCGGTGATGGCTACGCGCCCTCCGAACGGCGGCTGGAACGCGAGCGCTACAAACGCGCGCGTGCCCGCCGCGCCACGGCCATCGCGGCGCTCTCCACCCTGGTCACAGCCGTTGTGCTGTACCTGGTCGTGGTCAACGCGCCGGGCTGGCCGCGCACCAAGGAGACCTTCTTCAGCGCGCAGTACGCGCGCGAGGCGCTGCCGAAGGTCCTCGAAGGGCTGTGGCTGAACGTCCGCCTGCTCGCGATCTGCGGCGTCGCCGTCCTGGTCCTCGGCATGCTGATCGCGATCGCCCGCACCCTGCGCGGCCCGGTGTTCTTTCCGCTGCGAGTGCTGGCGGCCGCCTACACCGACTTCTTCCGCGGCCTCCCGCTGATCATCAACCTGATGATCGTGGTCCTGGGCGTCCCGGCGCTGCGGCTGCAGGGCGTCACGGTCGATCCGGTGCTCCTGGGCGGTACGGCGCTGACGCTGACGTACTCGGCGTACGTGGCCGAGGTGTTCCGGGCCGGCATCGAGTCGATCCACCCCTCACAGCGCGCCGCGGCCCGCTCGCTGGGCCTGACCAACCGCCAGGCCCTGCGCTACGTCGTCCTCCCCCAGGCGGTACGGCGTCAGGTGCCGCCGCTGCTGAACGACCTGGTGTCGCTGCAGAAGGACACCGGTCTGGTGTCGATCGGCGGCGCGGTGGACGCCGTGCAGGCCGCCGACATCATCGTGGGCCGCAGTCTGAACTACACGCCGTACATCGTCGCGGGGCTGGTGTTCGTGGCGCTGACCATTCCGATGACCCGCCTCACGGACTGGGTGACGGCCCGGATGGACCGGCAGCGGGCCCAGGGAGGATCGCTATGAGCGACGCAGACGCGCCCGTCCTGCGCATGGAGTCCGTCCGCAAGACCTTCGGCGGCTCCGTCGTGCTGCGGGACGTCGGTCTGGAGGTCACGCAGCACACGGTGACCGCTCTGATCGGTGCCTCCGGCTCGGGCAAGTCCACGCTGCTGCGCTGCGCCAACCTCCTGGAGGAGATCGACGACGGCGCGATCTGGCTGGACGGCGAGGAGATCACCGATCCGCGCGTCGACCAGGACGCGGTGCGGCGCCGGATCGGCGTGGTCTTCCAGGCGTACAACCTCTTCCCGCACATGAGCGTCCTGGACAACATCACACTGGCCCCGCGCCGGGTGCACGGCGTATCCCGCGCGGAGGCCGAGGAACGGGCCAGGGAGCTGCTGGAGCGCCTCGGACTGGGGGCCAAGGCGGATGCCTACCCCGACCGGCTCAGCGGCGGTCAGCAGCAGCGTGTGGCGATCGTACGGGCACTTGCCGTGCGGCCCCGGCTGTTGCTGCTGGACGAGATCACGGCGGCACTGGACCCCGAACTCGTGGGTGAGGTGCTGGAGGTGGTCCGGGGGCTGAAGGACGACGGCATGACCATGGTGCTGGCGACACACGAGATGGGCTTCGCGCGGGACGTCGCCGACCAGGTTTGTTTTCTGGACGGTGGAGTCGTGCTGGAGCGCGGCAGCGCCGAGCAGGTCTTCGGTGACCCGCAGCAGGAGCGCACGCGGCGCTTCCTGCGACGGATCGTGGAGGCGGGCCGGCTGTAGCGGCGCGGTGGCCCGGGCCGCCGGTTCCGGCTACGCGTCGGCCCGGGCCGCGCCCGCCAGGGCGGCCACGCGCTCCACGCCGAACACATAGCCCTGCACTCCGCATCCGGCGATCACGCCGTCCGCGCGCAGCGAGACGTAGGAGTGGTGCCGGAACGATTCGCGCTGATGGATGTTGGAGATGTGCACCTCCAGGACGGGCATGCCGTCACAGGTGTTGAGTGCGTCCAGAATCGCGACGGACGTGTGGGAGTAGGCGCCGGGGTTGATGACGATCCCGCAGTGGTTCAGCCGCGCCTCGTGGATCCAGTCGACCAACTCTCCCTCGTGGTTGGACTGCCGGAAGTCCACCGTGCCACCGTGCGCGGCCGCGGCCTTGGCGCACAGCGCCTCGATGTCGGCCAGCGTGTCTCTGCCGTAGATCTCGGGCTGGCGCTGGCCGAGCAGGTTCAGGTTGGGCCCGTTGAGGATCATGATCGGGGCGTTGGCCAGGGTGCGGGGCACGGTTCCTCCGGTCCGTTCGGGGCGGTACGCCTACGACCGCCGCTCGCACCCGGTCTATCACGGTGGCCACAGCGGACGACGAGCCGCGCGCGCCGTCGCCTCGGCGCACACTCCGGTCGCTTCATCACCTCCGCACGCCCCCGTAACCCATGATCACCGTGGGTAGTTGACGCAGCATGGCACCTGCACGCACCGTAAGCACGCCGTCGATGCTGCGGCTCGCTGCGGCCTCCCTCGCGGGGACCGCGATCGAGTTCTACGACTTCTTCGTCTACGGCACGGCGGCCGCCCTGGTCCTGGGGCCGCTGTTCTTCCCGACGTTCTCGCCGCTCGCGGGGACGCTGGCGGCGTTCGCGACGTTCGGGGCGGGGTTCGTGGCCCGCCCGCTGGGCTCGGTGCTGTTCGGGCACCTCGGCGACCGGCGCGGCCGGCGGCCGGTACTGGTTCTCTCGCTGCTGCTCACGGGCGCTTCGACGGTCGCGGTGGGCTGCCTGCCGTCGTACGGGTCGATCGGCGTCGCCGCGCCCGCGCTGCTGCTCGTGCTGCGCTTTCTGCAGGGTCTGGGCCTCGGCGGGGAGTGGGGTGGGGCGGTGCTGCTGACCGCCGAGCACGCACCGCCCGGGCGACGCGCCCTGTGGTCCAGCTTTCCGCAAGTGGGGCCCGCACTCGGGTTCGTGCTCGCCAACGGGGTGGTGCTCGCGCTGTCGGCGACGCTGTCCGACGCGGAGTTCGCGCGCTGGGGGTGGCGGGTGCCGTTCTGGGCGGCCGGTGCGCTGGCGCTGGGCGGGCTGTGGCTGCGCTCCTCGCTCGCCGAGAGTCCTCGGTTTCTGGAGATCGACGACCACGCGCGCGTGCCGTTCGCCGAGGTCGTACGGCATCACGGTCGGCTGGTGCTGCTGACGGCCGGGGCACTGGCCGCGGGGTACGCGGTCTTCTACGCGGTGACGACCTGGTCGCTGGCGTACGCGACGGAGCGGCTCGGGGTGAGCCGGACGGTGATGCTGACCTGTGTCATGGCCGCGGTGGTGGTGAAGGCGTCTCTCACGCCGTTCATGGCGCTGCTGGGCGACCGCTACGGGCGCCGGCCGATGTGCCTGACGGGCTGTGCGGCCTGCTGCGTGTGGATGCTCCCGATGGTGGCGCTGCTGGCCACCGGCCAGCCACTGCTGATGTTCCTCGGCATCCTGGGCGCCCTGGTCTCCTTCATCACCATGTTCGCGGTGATCGCCGCCTATCTGCCGGAGCTGTACGAGGCGCGGGTGCGCTGCACGGGCGCCGCGGTGGGCTACAACCTCGGCGGAGTCCTGGGCGGCGCCCTCACCCCGATCGTGGCCACGGCACTCGCGGAGCACAGCGGGCGGGTCCCCTGGAGCGTGGGCGCCTATCTCACGGGCGTCGCGCTGCTCAGTCTCGCGTGCTTCGCCCTGCTGCCCGAGACCCGCCCGGTGTCCGTACCGGCTGTGGAGCCGGCGACGGGCTGACCGGCCGAGGCCGGGCGGACGGCTATGGGTTGACCGCCAGTTCCAGGTAGGCCGCGAAGATCACCAGATGGACTCCGCCCTGCAGCGGTGTGGCCCGCCCGGGCACCACCGTGAGGGAGCTGACCACGACGGTCAGCGCGAGCAGCAGCATGTGGGTCGGGCTGAGGCCGAGGACGAGTGGTCCGGACAGCCAGACGGAGGCGAGGGCGACGGCCGGGATGGTCAGGCCGATGCTGGCCATGGCCGAGCCGAGAGCGAGGTTGAGGCTGGTCTGCACCCGGTCGCGGCGTGCGGAGCGCAGTGCGGCGATCGTCTCCGGCAGCAGGACGAGCAGGGCGATGATCACACCGACGACGGCGTGGTGCAGGCCGACTGCCTCCACTCCCGACTCGATGGTGGGCGACACGCCCTTGGCCAGGCCCACCACTCCGATCAGAGCCAGGCCGAGCAGGCCGAGGCTGATCCAGGCGGTACGCGCGGACGGCGGTGTGGCGTGGTCGTCGGCGGTGATGACCTCGCCCTGCCTGGTGATCGGCAGGAAGTAGTCGCGGTGGCGCACGGTCTGAGTGGCCACGAACAAGCCGTACAGAATCAGTGACGACACCGCAGCGAAGGTCAGCTGCACCGGGGAGAACTCGGGTCCGGGCTTGCTGGTGGTGAAGGTCGGCAGCACCAGGCTGAGCGTGGCGAGCGTCGCCACGGTCGCCAGAGCCGCACCGGTGCCCTCGGGATTGAAGACCGCGGTGCCGTGCCGCAGGGAGGCGACGAGCAGGCAGAGGCCCACGATGCCGTTACAGGTGATCATCACGGCGGCGAAGACGGTGTCCCTGGCCAGGGTGGAACTCTTGTCGCCACCGTCCGCCATGAGAGTGACGATCAGGGCCACCTCGATGATCGTGACGGCGACGGCGAGCACAAGGGACCCGAAGGGTTCGCCGACGCGGTGGGCGACGACTTCGGCGTGGTGCACGGCCGCCAGGACGGAGCCGGCGAGCACCAGGGTCACCAGCGCGACGACCGCGCCCGGCAGCTCACGGCCCCAGGTGAAGGCCAGCAGGACGATCGCGAGGACCGGCACGAGGATCGTCCATTGCCGGGTCAGCGACCGAAGCCGAGTGATCATGCCGCGATCGTCGCAGAGACGTACAGGATTCGCATTCCATTCTTTTCGGATATCTTGCCTCCTTTCCGCCCCGGGCTTGGTCAGGCGTCGATGGTGTCCCTCGGGGCGCCTTCGCCACTGCTGTGCGCCGCCTCGGCGGCGGCCTGCTTCCTGGTGGCCATCAGGCTGGTGATGGTGGTCACGACCAGGACCGCGCAGATCACGCCGAGCGAGACCGGGATGCTGATCTCGGGGACGTGGACGCCGGACTCGTGCAGGGCGTGCAGCACCAGCTTGACGCCGATGAAGCCGAGGATGACCGACAGGCCGTACGAGAGGTGGACCAGCTTCTTCAGCAGGCCGCCGATGAGGAAGTACAGCTGCCGCAGACCCATGAGGGCGAAGGCGTTGGCGGTGAAGACGATGTACGGGTCCTGGGTCAGACCGAAGATCGCGGGGATGGAGTCCAGGGCGAACAGGACGTCCGTGGTGCCGATGGCGAGCATCACGACCAGCATCGGGGTCATGACCCGCTTGCCGTTCTGCTGGATCCACAGCTTGGTGCCGTGGTACCGGTCGGCCACGCCGAATCTGCGCTCCGCGGCCTTCAGTAGCTTGTTCTCCTCGTATTCCTCGTCCTCCTCGTCCGCGCGGGCCTCCTGGATGAGCTTCCAGGCGGTCCAGATCAGGAAGGCGCCGAAGAGGTAGAACACCCAGGAGAAGCCGGCGATGATCGCGGCTCCCCCTGCGATGAAGACGGCCCGCAGGACCAGGGCTATGAGCACGCCGACGAGCAGGACGCGCTGCTGGTACTGCGTGGGCACCGCGAACTTGGCCATGATCAGGACGAAGACGAAGAGATTGTCGACGCTCAGCGACTTCTCGGTGATGAATCCGGCGAAGAACTCGCCGGCCGGCTGTCCGCCGCCGAAGAGGAGGAGGCCGAGGCCGAAGAGCCCGGCCAGGGCGATCCAGACAACGGTCCAGATACCGGCTTCCTTGATCGACACCTCATGCGGCTTGCGCCCGATGAGGAAATCGACCGCGATCAGGACGGCGAGACCCACGATGGTCAGGACCCACAGGGTCACGGAGACTTCCACTGCACCTCCGGCATTACGTCACGGCAAACACGTCAGCGTCGTCGCTGCCGGAGGTCTCTTCCACCCGCCACGGGCCGACGCCCCGGGACCGGAACCGGTCCGTACTGACGGGTGCGCCGCAGTCAGGGAGTACTCCCCTCCGTACGGAAAACAGTACCCCAATCACCAAAGAAAGGTAAAGAGAAAGGCAAAATCAGAACCAAAGCACCTGGTCAGACTCCTTTACCTGTGCTTGGTCAGGGCTCTGGCCACCTCGGTGAGGACCTGGTGCGCGATCTGGCTGCCCGCCGGCACCAGCGAAGGTTCGTAGGTCCAGGCGTGCCCGACCCAGGGGTCGGCGAAGTGGTCGTCGGGGACGGGCGTGAGTCGCAGCAGCGAACGCCACAGCGGATCGAGCAGGGGGCCGTAGGCGGTGGCGTCCTCGCGGTCCGCCACCAGCAGGAGGTGCACACCGACCGCGGGCCCCTCGTCGGCCAGGTAGCGCAGCCGGGTCACCGACCGGTCGTCGAAACCGTGCGGGAAGTCGTGGACGATCAGCAGCTGACGCGCGGTGTCGACGTCGGCCGGCAGGGACTCGGGCGCGTCGGCGCGCAACGCCATCTGCACCAGGTCGACCCGCCGGGTGAGCCGCTCCAGCAGCTCCGTCACCCCCGCGGCCCCCGCCGCGGGAGGCACGGCGAGCACGCCGCTCCGCAGCAACGGGTCGAACGCGGCGGCCCCGGCGCCGGCCGGGTCGATGACCTGCACGGCGAAGTCCCCCGCCGGATGCACGGCGAGCAACCGCACCGCGATCGCCACGGCCGCCTCCAGGGCAAGGTGCCGTAGCTCGGCGGAGTCCGGAAAGCCGTCGGCCGCCCCCGCACCGCTGTCGAGCCACAGGCCGCGTTCGAGCGGAAGCCTGACCAGCAGGGGGATGCGCAGCGGCACGCTCTCGGGCAGATGGAGATCGCCGAGGCGCAGAGCCATCGGGGGCTCGGCGGGGACGCGGTAGCCGTGCCAGACGGGGTTGTCCCAACGGGCGTAGGCGGGCGGAAGCGCGGGCTCGACCACCTCGGACTCGGCGGTGAGCTGGGCGAGGTCGCGGTCGATGACCGCGCGCGCCTGGTCCACCAGCTGCGTCCGGCGGTTGTGGGCCGCCTCGCGCGCGGCGTCACCCGCGCTGCCGAGCCGACCGCGGGGGTCGGCGAGGGCCTGGTCGAGTTCCTTCTCCAGGCGGGAGTCGGCGAAGTCGACGGCGCTGCGGTACGCGGCCGTCGTGCGCGCCAGGTCCTCGAACATGCCCCAGATCTGGTTGTACAGCCGCTCCTCCATCGACCAGCCCGCGGCGTCGCCCGCGACGGGCTGTGCGGGCCGGTCCTCGGCGGCCGGAGCCGCCGGTGGCGGTGTGCCGTGCGGGCCGCGGCCGGGGTGTGTGTAGTCGACCCGGCCGCCGAGGTCTTGCGGGGCGGTGCCGGACGCCTGGGCGTCGTACGGGTCCGGCGCGTCGTACGAGGATGCCGGCTCCGGCCGTTGCGGGCCGGACGAGGATGTCTGCCCGGCCGTCCCGGAGGCGGGGGTGTCCTGCGACTCGGACCCGTATGGGTCGTAGGGCGTGGCAGCCGGGGTGTCGTGCGCCGTGGCGGCGGACGCGTCGTGCGGCACGGTCGCGGAGGTGTCGCGCGGTGCGCAGGCCGCGGTGTCGTGCGGTGACGCTGCGGAGGGCGGTGTCGGCAGGGAGCGGGACGAGCCGTGGGTCGATGGCTCATGGGCGTGGGCCGACGCTCCGTGGACAGCGGTCGCGAGGTCGGTGGCCTCGCGCAGTCCCTGGTCGGCGAGGAGTGCCGCGAGGCCGGCCGCGTAGCCCTGGCCCATCGCGCGCACCTTCCAGGAGCCCTGTCTGCGATACAGCTCCAGAGCCAGTACGGCCGTCTCGCTGTCCAGGCCGGTGAGGGTGTAACAGACGAGTTCGGTGCCGTCGAGGCCCTCGACCGTGGTGTGCGGGGCGGCGACGGCACCGAACCGGAGCGGTCCTTCGGTCCCTGCGGGCAGGGCAAGGAAGACGTCGACGCGGTGCACGGCCTCCGGCAGGGCGCCCAGGTCGACCACCAGCCGGTGTTCGGGGGCGGCCTGCCGGGACACCTCGACGCCGGGCAGAGCGGGAGCGCCGGGATGGGCCACCCACTGGGGGCCGTGCACCGTGCCGTTCTCGTCGCTGAGCGTGGCTCCGGCCAGGACCGGTGCCCCGGCCGAGATCCGGATCACCAGTCGGATCTCGGAGAGCGGGTGGTTCTGCCCTCGCACCAGCTCGGCCGTCATCGCGGTCGCCCCCTGTGTCGTTCCGTCGTACGCACCCCGCCGGTTGCGGCGGCGGTCCTACAGGTGCTGCTGGATGGCCGGCATCAGGTCCTGGAACGTGCGGCCGTACGCCGGGGTGCCCAGCGCGGTCATCGTCCAGCCCGAGCCCGCGCGGTGCACCTTCGCCATGATCTGGGCGGTGTAGTCGCCTCCGCCGTCCAGGGTGTAGCGGGCGAGTTCCTGGCCGTTGGTCTCGTCCACGAGGCGGCAGAACGCGTTCTGCACCTCCTGGAAGGTCTGGCCCGTGAAGGAGTTGACGGTGAAGATGATCTGGTCGATGTGGACCGGAACGCGCTGCAGGTCCACGAGAATCGCCTCGTCGTCGCCGCCCTGACCGACGCCGCCGACGAGGTTGTCGCCGGTGTGGCGGACGGAACCGTCGTCGCTCACCAGGTGGCGGAAGAAGACGACGTCGACCGGCTCCTTCTCGGCGAAGAGGACGGCCGAGGCGTCCAGGTCGATCTCGCGGGTGCGGGTACCGAACAGGCCGCGCCGCTTCGCCGCCTGCCAGCCGAGCCCCATGCGGACCGCGGTCAGGGTGGCCCCGTCCTTCTTCTCCAGGCTGATGGCCTGACCCTTGCTCAAGTTGACGGACACCACTGAATCCCCTCTCGAAGGTCCCCTGTTGCCGCGCAGTGCGCGGTTGTCCAGAACCCTACGCAGGGGCACCGACAGTGCCGAACCCCGGCCCGCGCTTTGTGTCGGTGTTGCAACACTTGGCGCATACGCCGAGGTCCGGCGGGGTGGCGGGGGCTCAGGCGAGGCCCGCTTCTCGCATCTGGCGCAGTTCCTTCTTCATCTCCGAGACCTCGTCACGCAGCCGGGCCGCGATCTCGAACTGCAGTTCCGCGGCGGCGGCGCGCATGCGCTCGGTCATCTCCTCGATCTGCTCGGCGAGTTCGGCCGCCGGGCGGTCCGTGGGCACCGCCTTGCCCTTGGCGGCCTTCCCGGCCTTCGCGCCCTTGGCTGCCTTGTCGCCCAGCGACGGGACGGGGGCCTTGGCACCCTTGCCGTCCTTGGACTTGCGGTAGCCGGAGCCGAGGAGCTGCTCGGTGTCGACCTCCTCGCGGGCGATCTGCGCGACGATGTCGTTGATCTTCTTGCGCAGCGGCTGCGGATCGATTCCGTTGGCCGTGTTGTAGGCGATCTGCTTCTCCCGGCGGCGGTTGGTCTCCTCGATGGCCTTCTCCATCGCCGGGGTGATCTTGTCGGCGTACATATGGACCTGGCCGGAGACATTGCGCGCCGCGCGGCCGATGGTCTGGATCAGAGAGGTGCCCGAGCGCAGGAAGCCTTCCTTGTCGGCGTCCAGGATCGCCACCAGGGACACCTCGGGCAGGTCGAGGCCCTCACGCAGGAGGTTGATGCCGACCAGGACGTCGTACTCCCCGGAGCGCAGCTCGCGCAGGAGCTCGACGCGGCGCAGGGTGTCGACGTCGCTGTGCAGATAGCGCACCTGGATGCCGAGCTCCAGGAAGTAGTCGGTGAGGTCCTCGGCCATCTTCTTGGTGAGTGTGGTGACGAGGACGCGCTCGTCCTTCTCGGTGCGCTTGCGGATCTCGTGCACCAGGTCGTCGATCTGACCCTCGGTGGGCTTGACCACGACCTCCGGGTCGACCAGGCCGGTCGGCCGGATGATCTGCTCGACGACGCCGTCGGAGCGCGACATCTCATACGTGCCCGGGGTGGCCGAGAGGTAGACGGTCTGGCCGATGCGCTCCTGGAACTCCTCCCACTTCAGGGGGCGGTTGTCCAGCGCGGAGGGCAGGCGGAAGCCGTGGTCGACGAGGGTGCGCTTGCGGGAGGCGTCGCCCTCGTACATGGCGCCGATCTGCGGGACGGTGACGTGCGACTCGTCGATGACGAGCAGGAAGTCGTCCGGGAAGTAGTCCAGCAGGGTGTTGGGCGGGGAGCCGGGCAAACGGCCGTCGAAGTGCATCGAGTAGTTCTCCACACCGGAGCAGGAGCCGATCTGGCGGAGCATCTCGATGTCGTACGTCGTACGCATCCGCAGGCGCTGGGCCTCCAGGAGCTTGCCCTGCTTCTCCAGCTCGGCAAGGCGCTCCCCCAGTTCCTTCTCGATGTCGTTGATGGCCCGCTCCATGCGTTCGGGGCCGGCGACGTAGTGGGAGGCGGGGAAGACGTACAGCTGCTGGTCGTCGCTGATGATCTCGCCGGTGAGCGGGTGCAGTGTGGACAGTGCCTCGATCTCGTCGCCGAACATCTCGATACGGACGGCCAGCTCCTCGTAGACCGGGAAGATCTCGATGGTGTCGCCGCGGACCCGGAAGGTGCCGCGGGTGAAGGCCATGTCGTTGCGCGTGTACTGGATGTCGACGAAGCGGCGCAGCAGCTCGTCGCGGTCGATCTCCTCACCGACCCTGAGGGGGACCATCCGGTCCACGTACTCCTGCGGAGTACCGAGGCCGTAGATGCAGGACACCGAGGCGACGACGATGACGTCGCGGCGGGTGAGCAGCGAGTTCGTCGCCGAGTGGCGCAGCCGCTCGACCTCCTCGTTGATCGAGGAGTCCTTCTCGATGTACGTGTCCGACTGCGGGACGTAGGCCTCGGGCTGGTAGTAGTCGTAGTACGAGACGAAGTACTCGACCGCGTTGTTCGGCAGCAGCTCGCGGAACTCGTTGGCCAGCTGGGCGGCCAGCGTTTTGTTCGGCGCCATCACGAGCGTGGGGCGCTGGAGCTTTTCGATCATCCACGCCGTGGTGGCGGACTTGCCGGTGCCGGTCGCGCCCAGCAGGACGACGTCCTTCTCACCGGCCTCGATGCGCTGGGCCAGCGCGGCGATGGCCGCCGGCTGGTCGCCGTTGGGCTGGTAGGGGCTGACGACCTCGAAAGGCGCCACCGTGCGTTCGATGTGGGAAACGGGCCGCATGTCATCCACCGTACGACCCCCCACTGACAACGGTGCCCGGATCAGCGGTTCTGCGGGGTCCGGGAGGCATGGTGCTCGGCCCTGCGGACCGGACGGCCTCCCTCGTGCAGAGCGGGACGACGTTCCGGGTGGGAGGCGACGGCGGCAGCCGGGACACCCGGTTTCTGCTCGACGGGCATCGGGACGGGACGGCCCATGATCATCAGCGGATCGAAGATCACGACGATGCCCGCGAGGAGCAGGAAAGCGAGCGGGCCGATCAGCATGGGCGCGAGCACCGACGGCTCCGGCGCACCTCCGGCGGCGTGGGGCGTGCCGTCGAGATGGACGCCCAGGGCTGCCATGCCCATGTAGTGCATACCGCTGACCGCGAGCCCCATGACGAGGCTCGCCCCCACGCTCCACATGAAGCCCCGGACGCGCCCGGCGGCCCACAGGGCGGCGGTGGCGGCCACGACCGCTATGACGACGGAGGCGGCGACGGTGAGCGTGTTGTAGGTGAAGTGCCCGTGGAAGTGCACGCCCGCCATGCCGAGGTAGTGCATCGAGGCGACGCCCAGACCGGTGATCGTGCCGCCGGTGAACAGGGCGGCGCCGGTCGCGCCCCGGTAGCCGACGATGAAGATCCCGACACCGACCATGACGATGGCGAGGCCGAGGCTCGCGTAGGTGATCGGCTTGTCGTAGTGGATCGGCGCCTCCTTGATGGCGAAGCCCATCATGGCGACGAAGTGCATGGTCCATATACCGGAGCCGATCGCGGCCGAGCCGAGAGCCAGCCAGGCGGGTCGCCAGGAGTGCGTGACCAGCAGGGACCGTGTGGTGCAGCGCAGGCCGAGGGCGCCGCCGAGGCAGGCCATCAGATAGGCCACCAACGGGGTGACGGCCCCGTAGCTGAATCCGTCGACCGTGCCTTGCATCCGCGGCTGCCCTTCCGCCCTCTTGCGTCCCGGAATCCTCGAAATGTTCCCCCGGCCCAGGACCGCCCGCGCGGTCAGGGTTGTCGCAGAGAGTATGGCCCCCGCCGGAATGGTCGAACGATTTTCCGGCAAAGAAACACGGCCTTGCCGCAGTTGTGCGGCATCCGTGAGCGAGCTTGGACATCTCCATTGAGTGTGTGGCCATCGTGCACGCGGGTGTCGTTGACCGTCTGCTGTCAGTCTGGTTGCTGTCCGTATTCGCTCGACGCGAGGAGTCTGCATGCACGCGCGCGTAGTTGCCGCCACGGCCGCCGCGGTCCTGGGGACGGTGGCCCTGCTGCTGAGCCCCACCTCCGACGCCCGGGCCGGTGAAGTGGGCGAGACCACGGTGATCGCCCACCGGGGTGCCTCCGCGTACGCCCCCGAGAACACGCTGGCCTCGATCGACAAGGCCGCGCAGCTGGGCTTCACGTGGGTCGAGAACGACGTCCAGCGCACCAAGGACGGCGAGCTGGTCGTCATCCACGACGACAGCCTGCAGCGCACCACGAACGTCGAGCAGGTCTTCCCCGACAGGGCGCCGTGGAAGGTCAAGGACTTCACCGCGGCCGAGATCGCGCGCCTGGACGCGGGCAGCTGGTACTCCCCCGCGTACGCGGGCACGCGCGTGCCGACGCTGAGGGACTACATGTGCCGCATCGAGCACAACCACGAGAAGCTGCTCCTGGAGATCAAGAACCCGGAGCTGTATCCGCGCCTCGAGCAGCAGATCCTGAAGCAGCTCGGCAACGAGGGCTGGCTCGACCAGAAGCATCTGAGGCGGCTGATCGTGCAGAGTTTCAGCGCCGACAGCATCCGGACCGTGCACGAGCTGCGGCCCGCGATCACCACCGCCTACCTCGGGTCACCCACCGCGGCACAGATGCATCAGTACGCGCGCTTCACCGATCTGATCAACCCGTCGTACGGATCTCTCTCCAAGGGGTACGTCTCGGCTGTGCACTCCTTCGAGGGGCCGCACGACGAGCCGCTCAGGGTGTTCGCCTGGACGGTGAACGACGCGGCCACCGCCCGCCGGGTCGCGGGCTACGGCGTCGACGGGATGATCACCAACAAGCCCGACGTGGTGAAGGCGGCGCTGGGTTCGAACTGATCGCGGCGGGCGTTGTCAGTGGCGGGCCGTACCGTGGGCGCATGGACAGCCATGGGCAGGATGAACAGCGGGTCGTGTGGGCCGTGGTGGGCACGGACGTCGGGCCGCTGATGCTGGCAGCGACCCGGGACGGCCTGGTCAACGTGGTCTTCCACGCCACGGACGCGGTGCGCGACCGCGCCGTGGAACGGCTGGCCGACCGGCTGGGCGGCGCTCCTGTGGAGGATCCGGACTCGCCGCTGCTGGCGGAGGCGATACGCCAGCTGCGGGCGTACTTCGCGGGCGAGCGGCACGACTTCGACCTGCCGCTGGACTGGTCGCTGATCTCCGGCTTCAACCGGCAGGTGCTGCGCGAGCTGGCGGCCGGTGTGCCGTACGGCACGGTGGTGGGGTACGGCGATCTTGCCGGGCGGGTCGGGCAGCCGGGCGGGGCGCAGGCGGTCGGCGCGGCGATGGGTGCCAATCCGCTGCCGGTGGTCGTGCCGTGTCACCGGGTGGTGGAGAGCGACGGCGGCATCGGCGGCTTCGGGGGCGGGCTGGAGACCAAGCGCAGGCTGCTCGCCCTGGAGGGCGTGCTGCCCGAGCCGCTGTTCTGACCGGGACCGGCCACTCGCCTCCGGCCAGCCCCTTCCGCTCGTCTGCGACCGGCTGCGGCTACTCGTCGTAGTGCCGGGCCTCGAAGACGTTGCCATCGGGGTCCCGGAAGTAGAAGCTGCGCGGGGCCTTGCCGCGGGCGCCGAACGAGTCGTGACCGATGTCGCTCAGGGGTACGCCGTGCTCCGCCAGCCGGGTGCGCAGAGTGTCGAAGGCGTCGGCGGGCAGGGACAGACAGATGTGGTTGACCGGGTGGCCGGCGCTGTCGGCCGCACCGGGCAGCATCTTCATGCGTTCCGCGATGGCGAGCGGGGCGAGGTCCAGGATGGTCTCGTCGTTGACGCGCACGGACGGGAACGCGGCCTTTCCCTCGGCGAACTCGGCGACCCGCACGGGCTCCAGGCCGACGGTCTCCTGGTAGAAGCGGGCCGCGGCGAGCGGATCGGCCACCCACAGGACGACGTGGTCGAGACGCATTCTGTTCTTCGTCATGCGGTCCAGGCTGGTGGCGTCCCCCACAGGCCGCAAGCGTTTAGCGGCCGCCGGGGCCCGCCAGAGATGAGGAAAAGCCGACGGACAGGAGGCGGTGCGTGGTGCTGGTGGTGTCGGAAGAGGTCCGGGAAGCGATCGACGCGCGGCGACCGGTGGTGGCCCTGGAGTCCACGATCATCGCGCATGGTCTGCCCCGCCCGCGCAACCTGCAGGTGGCGCTGGAGCTGGAGGACGCCGTGCGGCGGGAGGGCGCGGTACCGGCGACCATCGCCGTGCTCGACGGCCGCCCCCGCGTCGGCCTGGACAAGGAGCAGTTGGAGCGGATCGCGAACGAGGACGGCATCCGTAAGCTGGGCCACCGCGATCTGCCACTCGCCGTGGCGGCCGGCGTGAGCGGCGCGACCACGGTGTCGGCGACGGCGCAGCTGGCCGCGCTCGGGGGCATCCGGGTGTTCGCCACCGGCGGGCTGGGCGGTGTGCACCGGGAGTGGACGGTGACCCAGGACGAGTCGGCCGACCTGGGTCTGCTGGCCCGTACCAGGATCACCGTGGTCTGCGCGGGCGTGAAGTCGATCCTGGACGTGCCCGCGACCCTGCAGCGGCTGGAGACCCTGGGCGTGGCCGTCGCCGGGTACGGCACGGACCGGTTCCCCGGCTTCTATCTCTCGGATTCGGGGCATCCGGTCGACTGGAGGCTGGACACCCCGGATCAGGTCGCGGACGTCATGCGGGCCCAGGACGCACTCGACGCGCCGGAGTCGGCCCTGATCGTCGCCCATCCCGTCCCCGAGGCGGAGCAGCTCGATCCCGCGCTGCACGCGCGCGTGCTCGCCGACGCGCTGCGCGCCTGCGCGGAGCAGGGCATCACCGGGCAGGCCGTGACCCCGTTCCTGCTGGACTACCTGGTCCGGCACACCGACGGCGCTTCCCTGAGCGCGAATCTGGCGGCCGTGCGCGGCAATGTACGGCTGGCGGCGCGGATCGCCACAGCGTGGACCAGCAGGTGACCACGGGTGGGGGCGAGGCCCTGCTGGTCGTCGGTGATGTGGTCACGGATGTGGTCGCCCGGCACCAGGGGCCGCTCGCGGCCGGCACCGACACGGCCGCCGCGATCCGGACGGTGCCGGGCGGCGCGGGTGCGAACGTGGCCTGTTGGGCCGCGCACACGGGCTGTGCGGACGTACGGCTGCTCGGGCGGGTGGGCGCGGACGCGGCCGCGTGGCACGAGCGTGAGCTGGTCGCGGCCGGGGTGCGGCCCCGCCTGGTGGTCGATCCGGCGGCGGCGACCGGGACGGTGATCTGTCTCGTCGACACGGGTGCGGCGGCGGAGCGCACGTTCCTCACGGACAGCGGGGCCTCGTTGCGGCTCGAACCCGCCGACTGGTCGGACGCGTTGCTCGACGGCGTGGCCCGGCTGCACCTGTCGGGCTATCTGCTGTTCACGGAGCCGAGCCGGGAGCTGGCCGGGACGGCGCTCGCGGCGGCACGCACGCGTGGCGTGCCGGTCAGCCTGGATCCGGCGTCGGCAGGCTTCCTGGTGCGGCTGGGCGTGGACCGCTTCCTGGCGTTCGCGGAGAAGCTCGACGTGCTGCTGCCCAGCCGGGACGAGGCGTGTCTGCTGACCGGGCTGCCGGATCCGGTGGACGCGGCGGCCAAGCTGAGCCGTCTCGTTCCGCTGGTCGTGGCCAAGGCGGGCGCGGACGGTGCGCTGGTGGCCCGCTCCGGCAACGCGCCGGTCAGGGTCCCGGCGACACCGGCGGTGCCTCGGGACACCACGGGCGCCGGGGACGCCTTCACCGGCGCGTTCCTCGCAGCCCTGCTCGCGGGCGCGGGCCCGGAGGAGGCGGCGACACGGGGCTGCCGGGCAGGCGCGGAGGCCGTCCAACGGGTGGGCGGCAGGCCGCCGTGTGCGGGACGCGCCGGCTAGCCGGCTGCCGTCGCGTCAGGACCCGGGCGGGCAGCTGGGGCTCGGCCCGCCCGGCAGCGCGAACGCCGAGGCGGAGCAGCCGAATGTGCGCGGCACGGGCATATCCCGCCCGGATCGGCAGGCAACTAGGCCTTCCTCCCCCACGCCGAGATCATCGGTGCGGTGGCCAGGTCCATGGCACCGGCCTCGACGTTTGCGAGGTGCCGGTCGATGTCCTCGTCGGTGGCGAGTCCGGCGGTGACGAGCCGGTCCCGGATCTGACGGACCGTCGCGGCCTCCAGAGCGGTGCAGGCAGGTGACGTCACCGGGAAGAACGCATCCGCCTCCACCCCGCTCAGGCCGGCCTCGCGCAGCAGACGCGGGACTTTGCGGCCGTACGACAGATCGGCGCCGCGTTCGGCGAGCAGCTTGCGGAAGCCCTGGCGCAGCCGGTTGGCCAGTTGCTGTTCAGGGCCGTACTCGTCGGGGCAGAGCAGGGGCTGGAGGGCGGGGTCGGCGTCCTCGACCAACAGCCAGCCGCCGGGCCGCAGGGCCCGGATCATGGACCGCAACGCCCTTGCCCGGTCCGGGACATGGACGAGGACGAGCCGGGCGTGGACCAGGTCGAAGCCCTCGCCCGGCGGTTCCTCGGCGCCGACGTCGTGGACGCGGACCTCCACCGGCGGACGAGCGGCGGAGGCGATCCGCGAGGTGTCGATGTCGGTCGCGACGACCTTGCCGGAAGGACCCGCCTTCTCGGCCAGCCAGGACACCACGGAGGTGCCGCCGGCCCCGACCTCCCAGCAGCGCCAGCCGGGCCCGATGCCGAGCGCCTCGATGTGCCGGAAGGTCGTGGGGTCGAAGAGGGCCGCGAGGGCGTCGAAGCGCTGTCCCGCCTCGTTCTGCCGGTTGTCCAGGAGGTACCCGTCGGATCGCGTCATACCACGATCATCCCAGTCGCCCGGCTTGTCCGGATCAGCGGACGCTCCTTCCTTGGCCAGGACCGATCCGTCGAGGAGCGGCAACCGAGCCGTCCACACTCGGGAATCGATTCTCCAGAGGCGGGCACCCGTCCCTCCACAGGCGGGAACCAAGCGGAACATCCTGTTCCCACAGCCTTCCCCGCGCCTTGCTCTCGGCTGGCAGACTTGCACCGCAAGGCGCGAAAGCGTCGCACGAGGAGATCCATGCGAGGAGATCCAGATGTCCATGGCGGGGAATCTGCGGAAGGTCACGGGGCTGGGCAGGGTCGGCGGCCTGCGCAAGGTGGCGCGGCTGGCCCGGCGGCGGCCGCGCGTGGACCTGAGTCATCCCGCGAGGTCACCGCTGGGCTCGTCGGTGGTCAACTGCGTGACGTACCAGGACGGTGTGCGGGTACCGCAGTGCACGGACCTGGTGGACGCCGTGCGGATGGTGCGCAAGACCCGCGAGGGGTTCGTCTGGCTGGGGCTGCATGAGCCGACGGACCGTGAGTTCGCGGGCATCGCCGAGCTGTTCGACCTGCATCCACTGGCGGTGGAGGACGCGGTCGAGGCCCATCAGCGCCCGAAGCTGGAGCACTACGGGGACACGCTCTTCGCGGTGTTCAAGACCGTCTGTTATGTGGAGCACGAAAAGCTGACGGCGACCAGCGAGGTCGTGAACACCGGCGAGATCATGGTGTTCGTCGGCGAGGACTTCGTCATCACGGTCCGCCACGGCCGGCACGGCTCACTGGGTCCCCTGCGCGAGGAACTGGAGGCACATCCGTACCAGCTCTCGAAGGGCCCGGCGGCGGTGCTGCACGCGATCGCCGACCATGTCGTCGACGACTATCTGAACGTCACGGACGCGGTGCAGGCCGACATCGACCAGGTCGAGACGGAGGTGTTCTCGGAGAACGGCGCACGGCTCGACCCGGGCCGTATCTACCAGATGAAGCGCGAACTGCTGGAGCTGAAGCGGGCGGTGGTGCCGCTGGGCCGCCCGGTGGAGGACCTGGCCACCCGGCCCATACGAGTCGTCGCACCGGAGATACAGACCTATTTCCGGGACGTGCTCGACCATCTGATCCGGGCCAAGGAGCAGATCGCCGCGTTCGACGAACTGCTCAACTCGATCCTGCAGGCCCATCTCGCGCAGGTGACCGTCGCGCAGAACGAGGACATGCGGAAGATCACGGCCTGGGCCGCGGTGATCGCCGTGCCGACGATGGTGTGCGGGGTGTACGGCATGAATTTCGACCACATGCCGGAGCTTCACTGGCGGTTCGGCTATCCGCTGGTCATGGTCGTCATGGCGGGGGCGTGTCTGGTGCTGTACCGGGGCTTCCGGCGCAACGGCTGGCTCTGAGCCGCGGAGGCCCCGGCGGCCGGGACGTGCGGCTCAGCCGCTCCAGGCGGGATGGCGTGGGTCGTCGGCGCGTACCAGGACGTCGGCCAGGGCGGCGGGGTCGCTCTCGTTCTCGTAGCGCTCGAAAGCGGGGAGTGTCCAGTGGTCGGCCTCCGGGGTGCGGCGGCGCAGCGCGCCCGGGGAGAGGAGGAGGTGCACGGTCAGGTCGAAGGGGAACCAGTGGCGCAGCAGAAGGGGGCCGTGGAGCAACAGGATCCCGCCGGGCGGAAGTTGGACATAGGGGCTGCGGGTGGCCCGGTCGGTGACCGGATCCCACAGGTCGGGCAGGATACGTCCGCTGCCGCCGGGGTCCAGCGGGCCGAAGACCTCGCGCCACAGGGCGCCGGTGTCGAACCATCCGCCGTAGTACGACTCCGCATCCCGCCGCCCGTGTTCCAGGCGCAGTGAAGCGGGACGCAGGAAGCCCTCGGCGCCGACCACGAGCGAGGGCCGACCGCGTACCCGCAGCGCTTCCCCGACCCGCGAGGCGAGATCACCGGGCCGGACTGCCGGGGCCCCGTCGAAGCCGACACGCGGCCAGGCGCCCCCATCGGCCGGCTCCAGTCCGGTCAGCCGGTCGGCGAGCAGCTCGGCGAGCCGGTCCCAGGTGATCGCTTCGAGTCGCACAGGGCCCATGATGCCGGGTGGCGGGGAGTGACGTGACAGCAGAGCCTGCTGGGAGGGGCGGGCGGTGCGCCGGGTTCTTCGTGAAGGCGGCCGGCGAACTGCTCGACGGGCTCGCCGAGGCGGGGGTGAACCGACTGGTCGCGGCGGGGCTGTTTACGAATCTGCTCGGCGCGGACGGGCGGCTGGCGAGGGAGGACCCGGCGGCGTTCCCACCGGAGATCCGCTCCTTCGCGCGGGCGCACACCGCGGGACTGGAGCGGCTGCGGGAACGGTCGCACGGGCCCGTCGACCGAGTGCTGCTCACACCCGCCGGGCATCAGGGGCGCGGGGCCGGGGACGGATCGGGCACCGTACGCGGGTGTCGGTGTTCAACTTCCGGCGCGGGAAGGAGATCGGCGTGCGGGAGGAGGAGATGGAGTAGGCAAGGCGTGGGAGGCACGGGCGGCGGCGGGGAAAGTACCGCGTATGGCGCTTCCCTCAACTCCCCACTCCCCCGGTCGGCTTGTCGTCGTCCAGGCGCTGAAGCCCAAGCGGTGTGCCGCTTGCCGGCGCGGGCCGCTGTCGCTGCTCGTACTGGAGGACGGGGCGCCGCGCTGTCTGCGCTGTGCGGACCTCGGACACCTGGTGTTCCTGCCGCGCGGCGACACCGCGCTGACCCGCAGGTCCAGGGAGGAGAGCGGGCTGTCGGTCGTGGTGGTGCGCCTCAACCGGCGCAAGAGCCGTTACGAGCGTCAGGGCGTGCTCGTGGAGGAGGCGGCGCTGGCCCGGGCCGAGGCTCGCTGTCTGGCGGACGCTGAGGCGCGGCGTCGGCGGCGGGCGCGGGACGCGCGGCGCCGGGCGGAGGAGGACGAGCTGTTCGCGGCGGCGTTCGCGGCCGAGATCCTGCGGCTGTTTCCCGGCTGCCCGGCCGACCGGGCGCGGTCCATCGCGGCGCACGCGTCCGCGCGGGGCAGTGGGCGGGTCGGGCGCAGCTCGGCAGGGCGGGCGCTGTCGGAGGGGGCCGTGATCTCGGCGGTCGTGGCAGCCGTACGGCATGTGGACACTCCGTACGACCAGCTGTTGATGAGCGGGGTGCCGCGGTACGAGGCACGGCGCCGGATCGCCCCGGCAGTGGAGAGCGTGCTGCGGGCCTGGCAGGACGCCGGAGCGGACGTGGGCTGACAGCAGTGAGAGGGGAGAGGGAAGAAGAAAGACAACGTGACGGGAGTGGGGGGAGACGTGCACGCACGGCGCCGCGGCCCTCGGACACGGTCGACACCGGTGACTGGGCGTTCCCTGGGGTGAGGGAGATGCCGGGCCCGTACTGGGCGGGACAAGAGGGGGCGTGGAGATGATCGGCGGGCCGTTCTTCGTGCTGGTCGTGGTGGGGGTTCTCGGCACCGGGCTGATGGCCGGGGTCTTCTGCGCGTTCTCCGCCTTCGTGATGCGGGGGCTCGCCGCGCTGCCGCCCGCGCAGGGCCTCGCGGCGATGAACGCCATCAATGTCGCCGCGGTCCGGCCCGCCTTCATGACGGTGTTCACCGGCACGGCGGTGCTGAGCACGATGATCGCGGTGGTGACGTTCGTGGTGTGGCCGGGCGAGGGGAAGCTCGAACTGCTGCTGGGCAGCGCGCTGTACCTCTTGGGCTCGTTCGGGGTGACGGTGGTGGCGAACGTCCCGCGCAACGCCAGGCTGGCCCGGCTGACCCCGGGCGCCCCGGAGGCCGCCGTGTACTGGCCGACGTACGTGCGCGAGTGGACGTGCTGGAACCACGTGCGGGCCGTCGCCGCCGCCGCGGCGGCCGTCTTCTACATACTCGCCCTCACGTGACCCCGCAGGAGCCCTTCGCCTGACCCGCCCCTGACAACCCCATCATCCGGTGCCGGGCTGACGGCCCGCGTCAGCAAGCGCTGTCCGCCGCTCTGCGCGCTCGCCGGCACGGACGTATCGTGGCCGAAAGAGTGCCGAAGGCAGTCGCAGGAAGACGATCATGGCCGATCCCAAGGGGTTCATGACCACGCCGCGCCAGGAGTGGGCGCGGCGGCCCGTCGAGGAGCGGGTACGGGACTGGGACGAGGTGTACGTCCCCGGGGCGCTGCTGCCCATCATCAGCAAGCAGGCCGACCGGTGCATGGACTGCGGGATCCCGTTCTGCCACGACGCCTGTCCGCTCGGCAATCTGATCCCGGAGTGGAACGACCTGGTCTCGCGGGAGGACTGGCGGGCGGCGAGCGACCGGCTGCACGCGACGAACAACTTCCCCGAGTTCACCGGCCGGTTGTGTCCGGCGCCCTGTGAGGCGGGGTGTGTGCTCGCGATCAACCAGCCGGCCGTGACCATCAAGAACGTCGAGTGCGCGATCGCAGACCGGGCCTGGGCGGAAGGTTTCGTCCCGGCGCGGCCGCCGGATCGGCTGTCGGGGATGACCGTCGCCGTCATCGGCTCCGGGCCCACCGGGCTCGCCGCGGCGCAACAGCTCACACGGGCAGGGCACACGGTCGCCGTGTACGAGAAGGACGACCGGATCGGCGGGCTGATGCGCTACGGGATTCCCGCGTTCAAGATGGAGAAGCGGCATCTGGAGCGGCGGATCGAGCAGATGCGGGCCGAGGGCACGAAGTTCCGTACGTCGACAGCGGTCGGGCGGGACGTCGGCGCGGTGGAGCTACGGGGGCGGTACGACGCGGTGGTGATCGCCACGGGAGCGACAGCGTGGCGGGAACTTCCGGTGCAGGGCCGGGAGTTGAAGGGGATACACCAGGCGATGGAGTATCTGCCGCTGGCGAACCGGGTGTGTGAGGGGGATCTGGAGGTTTCACCGCTGTCGGCGGCCGGCCAGCATGTGGTGATCGTGGGTGGCGGGGACACCGGGGCGGACTGTCTGGGGACCGCGGTGCGCGAGGGGGCCGCGTCCGTGACCCAGCTGGACATCTACGCGCAGCCGGGCGCCGAGCGGGACGAGGACACCGAGCCGTGGCCGACGTATCCGAAGATCTACCGGCTGTCGGCCGCGCACGAGGAGGCACGGGACCTGCGTACGGCACCGGCGGCGGACGCGGACGCGCGGCTGTTCGCGGCGTCCACGCTCCGCTTCGCCGGGGACGAGAGCGGGCGGGTGCGGTCGCTGCATCTGACGGAGGTCGACGAGCTGCGCCGTCCGCTGCCCGGCTCCGGGCGGACGCTGCCCGCCGACCTCGTGCTGCTCGCTCTCGGGTTCTCCGGGCCGGACCAGGAGGACGGGCTGATCGGGCAGTTGGGGCTGGATCTCGCCCCGCGGGGCACGATCGCGCGGGACGACGGCTTCGCGACCAACGTCCCCGGGGTGTTCGCCGCCGGGGACGCGGCGCGCGGGCAGTCGCTCATCGTCTGGGCGATCGCGGAGGGGCGGGCGGTGGCGGCGGCCGTCGACCGCTATCTGACCGGGAGTTCACGGCTGCCCGCGCCGGTCTCTCCGCGGGATCGGCCGATGAGGGTGTAGGTGTGGCCGACGGTGGCGCTGTGGCCACCGGGTGAGAGGGACGCGGCGGGGTCGGGGCAGCCGTTCCTCGCGTCCGTGCCCGCCACCTTGCCCGTGGACAGGGCCACCCGGTTCCAGGTGTTGATCGCGCAGATCAGGGCGATGACGTGGGCCGGTTCCTCCTCGTCGAAGTGGGCGGCGGCCTCGGCGTAGAGGGCGTCGGGGACGCCCGCGTCGGCGACCAGGGTCAGCGCCTCCGTGAGCGCAAAGCGGCCTGTTCCTTCGGGGTGAAGAAGTGCCGGGCCTCGCGCCGGACGGCGACCATGTGCGGCCGGTCCTCGCTCTCGCCGGCCTTGCGGGCGTCGCCCGTGTGCATGTGCAGGCGGTAGGCGCAGTGATGGAGATGCGAGGAGCGGATCCGGATCAGTTCGACCAGCGCCGGGTCGAGGAGGCCGCAGCGCGGCTGCCTCTTGAGCCCCACCGCCCCGTACCGGGGAATCACCCCGTCGTCCTGGCCCGGGAACGGTTCGCCCCGTTCCGGGGGCCGCTTGTGGACGGTCTCAGCGCCGGGCTCGATCGGGTCGAGGCCGGCGAAGAAAGCGGGTGAACTCCTCGCGGGAGCGCAGGACCAGGGTGTCGTGAGTGTTGTCAGCGCTGTGGGCGTTCGGTGCGATGAATGGTCAAGTGGGGCACTGTGATGAGGGGGGTCGGCCGAGGAACAACTCACGGTCGAGGTCAGGACAGCAGGAAGTCGGCCTTCCCCGCCTTGGCACCCTCGATGAACGCGGTCATCTCGTCGGCGGTGTAGATCAGCGCCGGGCCGTCCGGGTCGGTGGACTGGCGTACGGCGATCCGGCCGTCGGCCAGCTTCATGGCCTCCAGGCAGTTTCCACCGTTGCCGCCGCTCCAGGGCTTGTGCCAGCCCTCGCTGCCCAGCTCCCGCGCGGGCATGCCGTTGTAGACGTGTCCGCGCGGCTCGATGCGATCCATTCACAGCTCCTTGCGGAGATCCCGGAGGATCTCCTTCGTGCGTTGTGCCGTAGCGGCCTGCGCCGCCATGCGGTCCATGACCTCGAGATGGGTGGCCACCTCGGCGCGCGCGTCGAGGTAGACGGCGCCGGTCAGGTACTCGCTGTAGACCATGTCCGGCAGCTCCGGCATGGCGAATCGGAACAGCACGAACGGCCCGTACGTCCCCGGGTGCGGCCCGCTCGCGTACGGGGCGACCTGGAGCGTCACATGGGGCAGCTTCGTGGCCTCGAGCAACTTGTCGATCTGCGCACGCATCACCTCCGGACCGCCGACCGGGCGGCGCAGGGCCGTCTCGTCCATCACGGCCCAGAAGCGCGGGGCGTCGGGACGGGTGAGCAGCTGCTGGCGTTGCATACGCAACGCGACGTGCCGCTCGATGCCGTCCGGGCTGGTCTGGCCGATGGCACCGGACTTGAGCACACCACGCGCGTAGTCCTCGGTCTGGAGCAGGCCGGGGACGAAGTGCGGCTCGTAGGAGCGGATGAGGCTGGCCGCGCCCTCCAGGCTGACGTACATCGAGAACCAGCCGGGCAGGATGTCGTGGAAACGCTGCCACCAGCCGGGCCTGTTGGCCTCCTCGGCGAGCTGGACGAAGAGTTCGGCCTCGTCGTCGGGCACGCCGTAGGCCTTGAGCAGCAGTTGCAGATACGGGATCTTGAGAGCGACCTCGGCCATCTCCATACGGCGGACGGTGGCGGGAGCGACGCGCAGGACGCGGGCTGCCTCCTCGCGCTTCAGCCCGGCGCGTTCCCGCAGGTCCAGCAGGCGCCGACCGAGGACCACCTGACCCACTGTCGGCGCGGACCGCGGTTCGCTCACGCTCCCACCTCCACCGAAGACACCACCGAACGCTCCAACGACAGCCCCGCCGACACTCCCATCGGCAGTTCCGCCGGCAGCCCACCGACGGTTCCGCCGAAATGTTTCCCGACAGCCCTACGGCGCCATTCGAAGATGCATTCGAAGACCGAGCCGGATCTCCGAAGCCCCCAATTGGCGCCGCTCGACGTGCTGTTGCGAAGCAGTGTGCCACGGCCTCTGACCGAGTCACACAGCACTCTGCATTTTTCAGAGTGACACTTGCCAAGTGTTCACGGCGGGGAGATAGTGGCAAGCGTGATTCCGTCCGCGCCCTTAGGAACAGACGCCGCCGCAGGCCGTCCCGGTCTCGGCGCAGCCGCGGGAGCAACCCCTCAGGGGGACGCTGCCCGGCGCCGGTTCCGTTTCGAGTTGGCCGCACATCCGGGTTCCGTCGCCCAGGCGAGACGTCTGACGCATGCCCGGCTGAGCGGCTGGTCGGTGTGCGCGGACACCTGTGACAGCGCTGCCCTGGTCATATCCGAGCTGGTCACGAACGCGATCGTGCACACCGCGAGCAGTCGCGTCGTATGCGAACTGCACGACCACGACGACACCGTGCGCATAGCCGTACGCGACTGGGGCTGTGCCCCCGGTGAACCCCATCCGTCCCCGCGTCGGCCCGACGAGGAGCACGGGAGGGGGTTGCTTCTCGTCGACGCGCTGTGCCAGGCCTGGGGCGCCCAGGAACACGGGCCCGGACTGCTGGTCTGGGCCGAGCTGGCACGCCGGGCCGACGCGGGGCACAACACGGCGGCGCCGTACGACGCCCCGGGTTCGGCGCACGGCGCCGCGGGCCTGTACGAAGACCTGGGCACGATTGCCGGCACCATGGGGCCGCGCAACGACCTGGGCTGGGGTGCTCGCACCAAGCCGGGCCGCCCTGACGACTCCGACGAGGACGAGTCGCCGGAGGGCCGGCACCCGGGTTCCGGGCGCATCCCGCATCAGCCCGCAGATCAGCCGCACCGTAACGGAATTCCGGAGCCGCACCGCCACGGGACACCGGAGCCGCACCGGCACCGCGCCCCGGACCGGCCCGCGCACCAGCCGCTGCACCGGGCTCCCGAGCAGCGCCGCGCCGGAGAACGCCCGTGACCAGCTCCTACGACTCCGACCGGCGAGATGTCGTGCACTCCGGGCAGCACGGCCACGCCCGCTCCGAAGGTTCCGAGCGGTCCCTCGGTCTGGACACCCTGGTGCGGCTGCAGCGTCGCCGGAGCGTCCCGGACGCGCCCCGCCGGCTCACCGTGCCGGACGGCATGACTGCGCCGCTCGGCTGGGACGCCGTGGCCGTGCCCGACCGTCTCGGTCCGCTGGTCGTACCCCGGCTGCCGCGGCTGGGCTGTGTGTACACCGACGGCGCCCGCTGGTGGTGGATCGTTCCGTCGGACTCCGACTACGCCCTCCCCTGGCCGTCCCCGGCCCACTACGCCCCCGGCGCCCTGGTCACCGACACGGCCCGGCTCATCCACCGTCCGGAGGGTACGGTGCCGTACACTCCGCCGATCCCGCTGTATCTGGCGCTGTGCCGGGTGATCGGGACGCCGCCGGACTTTCCGCAGCGCATGGCCTGGCCGTGACGCCCATGAGGGTGCCGCCTTCTGTTCGGGAGGCGGCTGCGGGTTGTCGGTGGCTCGGCGCGCAGCCCCCCGCGCCCCTTGAGGTTGGCTGCCCCCGAGTCGGCTGATGAACCGCCTCCCCACCCGGAGTCTCGTCGTACGCCCCCTCTCGCTCCCCCTGGCACTCCCTGCGCGCCCTCCCCCGCCATCGGTGCGGCGGCGATAGTGGCCCTTTCGTCGGGGTCCGGGAGGTCACGGTGGGGAAGAGGCGGGGGACGGCCGAGCCGACGGTGTCGGGGTCGGAGCGGCTGCTCTTCGGGGGGCCGTTGCGGTACGACATGGGCTGGAACGAGCATGCGGACGCCTGTCTGGAGCTGGGCTTGCGCGCGATGGTGGTCCGGCTGCCCGGCATGCTGGCGTCCAGTCTCCGGCTGGCCCTGCAGGCCGACGCCCGGGCCGCGTGGATCGTGCTGGCCGCCGAGGCGGTCCGGGGCCTCGCCCAGGCGATGAGCCTGCTGGCCGTGAACAGCGCGCTCGGCAGCCTGCTGACCGGCCCGGACATCGGGCAGCGACTGCGCTCGGCGGCTCCCGCCCTGATCGCCGTGGCCGCCGTGTCGCTCATGGCCGTACTGCTGCGGGCGGCCTCCACCTACGCCACCGGGCGGCTGGAGCCCAAGGTGGAGCGGGTGGCGACAGAGCTGTATCTGGAGCGGGCGGCGAACGTGGAGCTGGCCGCGATCGAGGACCACGCCTTCCACAAACTGCTGGACACCGCCCAGTACGGCGCCGAGTCCGCGCGCCGGATGATCTCCGTCGGCACCCGGGTGATCAGCGCGCTGATCTCGCTGATCGCGGCGGCGGGCGTGCTGGCCGTGCTGCATCCGGTGCTGCTGCCGCTGCTGGTCACCATGACCCTGCCCAGCGCCTGGAGCGCGCTGACCAACGCCCGGCGCCGCTACGAGTCCTTCCACGTCTGGGTGCAGCACGTCCGCGCCGGCCGGCTGATCAGCCAGCTGCTCACCGAGCCCGGCGCGGCCCCGGAGATCCGGGTGCACGGGGTCGGCCCGTTCCTGCTGCGGCACTTCCGGTCCATGTCGGAGACGGCCGAGGCGGAGCAGACCCGGCTGGCCCGGCTGTCCGCCCGGACCGGTCTGATCGCGGCGTGCTGGACGGGCCTCGCCACCCTCGCGACCTACGCCACCCTGGGCGCGCTGCTGCTGGCCGGCGCGATGGCCCTGTCGGTCGCCGGTACGGCGGTGATCGCGATCCGTACGGGGTCGGCGAGCCTCGACTCGCTGGTGCTGGAGATCAACCAGCTGCACGAGGAGGCCCTGTTCGTGGGGGATCTGCAGCGGCTGTACGGGGAGGCGGCCGAGCGGGCCATCCCGGTGGGCGGCGAGTCGCTGCCCAACAACCCTCGGGAGATCCGGTTCGAGCACGTCACCTTCGGCTATCCGGGCGACGCGGCCCGTCCCGCCCTGGACGATGTCACCCTGACCCTGCCGCTCGGCCGGATCATCGCGCTCGTCGGCGAGAACGGCTCGGGCAAGTCCACGCTGGTCAAGCTGCTCGCGGGCCTGTACACCCCGGACCGGGGCCGGATCCTGTGGGACGACGTCGACGCGGCCCACGCCGACCGGCGGCTGCTCGCCGAGCGCGTCGCGATGGTGGCCCAGGACTTCAAGCGCTGGCCGTTCACGGCCCGGGTGAACGTGGCCGTAGGCCGTTCCTCCGCGCCCCTCACCGAGGAACGGCTGGCCGCGGCGGTCGCCGAGGCGGGGGCCGAGGAGGTGGTCGCGGATCTGCCGCGCGGCCTGGACACGCTGCTGGCCCGCGACTTCAGCGGCGGGCACGAGCTGTCCGGCGGTCAGTGGCAGCGGCTCGGCATCGCCCGGGCCGCGTACCGGCGCGGGCAGGTGCTGATCGTGGACGAGCCCACGGCCGCGCTGGACGCGCGCGCCGAGCTGGAGGTTTTCGAGAAGATCCGGGCGCTGGCCGGCAACGGGCAGACGGTCGTGCTGATCACCCACCGGCTGGCCTCGGTCCGCCACGCCGACCTGGTGCATGTGCTGGAGCACGGGCGGCTGGTGGAGTCCGGCACGCCCGAGGAGCTGCTGGCCAGAGGCGGTGTCTACGCCGAGCTGTATGCCCTCCAGGCCGAGCAGTTCACGGCGGAGGTACCGGCGCCGAAGCCGGCCTGAGCCCGCCCGGCGGCGGCCGCCGGCTCACTCCGCGCCGTCGCCGCCCCGCACGATCACCAGGAACGTGTCCGTCGCGAGGTCCATGACGACCTCGGCGGGCAGCCCTTCCAGGCGCCGCGCGTGCGCGAACTCCTCCGCGGGCCACGATCCCCGTGGACCACCGGCGGGAAAGCGTTCGAGCACGGTTCGCCCGTTCACCATCTCGCACCTCCAGAAAGCGTCGTCCTCATGGGAGTTAACGCCCTGGAGAACGAGAACGCCTCGCTCGGAGACGGGACTGAGACTTTACCGACACTGGTTCGGCGCGGACCGTGAGGATGCGTTCACTTTCTGACACGAACCGCACCCTCCGTGTCAGACGTCGTACTCGTCGTGCAGGCGGAGCCGCTCGCTGCCCCCGGGGGTGCGGACGAGCGCGGTAAGGTCGAGCAGGCCGGCGAGGGTGCCGAGGCCGTCCAGCCCGTCGTCGTACACCGAGTAGGTGTGGAAGACGCGGTCGCCGTCGCGCAGGAAGCAGCTGATGCCGGGGCGCTCGGCCGGACCGCCGCCCGGCTCCGCGGTGGCCACGGTGGCTTCGAAGTCGAGGTTGAAGTCGCCGTGGGCCGAAGAGGATGACGAGTACCAGGGCACCGCCCAGCCCATCCGTGCCTTGAACGGCAGGATCCGGGTGAACGGCGCCCGGGAGACGGCCGCGAAAGAGGTGTTCCGGGCATGCAGAGGGGCGAGGTGGCCGATCTGGTCCAGGAAGGCCGAGCAGCACGGGCAGCCGGACTCCCACTCCGGCGCGAACATGAAGTGGTGGACGACGAGCTGGGCCCGCCCCTCGAAGAGGTCCAGAAGGGTGGCCTTGCCGTCGCCGCCCTCGAAGACGTACTCCGTGTCGACCTCGACCATGGGCAGCCGGCGCCGCTCCGCGCCAAGGACCTCGCGCGCCCGCCTGACCGCCTCCTCCTTGCGCAGCAACTCCTCGCGCGCCGCGCGCCACTGCTCGCGCGGGACGATCTCCGGGAACGACATGGGCCCTCCTGCCGACGGCCGGTGAGATAAGTGGTGACCGTCGGTGGGTACGGAACTCATCGCCGTGCACGGAGATTCTTTCCGGACGGATTTCGCCGGTCGGCGCCCAGTACGGTCAGTACCTCACCGGCAGGGCCAGCAGTCCGCGAGCCCGCAGGGACGGACGCCACTCCAACTCCCCATCGCCCAGGCTCAGTTCGGGGAACCGTTCCAGCAGGGCCGCCAGGGCGATCTCCGTCTCCGCGCGGGCCAGGGGTGCGCCGAGGCAGTAGTGGATGCCGTGGCCGAGTGCGAGATGCCCGGCGGCGTCGCGGGTGAGGTCGAGGCGGTCGGGGTCGGCGAAGCGGGCGGGGTCACGGTTGGCGGCGGACAGGGACACGAGGACCGTCTCCCCGGCGGGGACGGTGACACCGGCGATCGTCACGTCCTCGACCGGGAACCTGCGGATGGCGAGCAGCGCGGGACCCTCGTAACGGACCAACTCGTCCACGGCGGCGGGGATGTGGGCCGGATCCTTGCGCAGGGCGGCGAGCTGGTCCGGGTGCTGGAGGAGGGTGAGGACGGCGTTGCCGATGAGCTGGACCGTGTTCTCGTAGCCGCCGAAGAGGATGAGGAAGGCCAGCGACATCAGCTCGTCCTCGCTGAGCCGGTCACCGTCCTCGTCGTGTACGGCGATCAGGTCGGAGAGCAGGTCGTCGGCGGGCTCGGCGCGCTTGGCGGCGAGGAGATCGGTGAAGAAGCCGAGCATGGCGGCCACCGCTTCCCGGGCGGCTCCGGGGCGTGCCGGGTCCGGGGCGACGAGGGTGTCGGTCCAGATCCGGAAGTCCAGGCGCCTGCTCTCCGGCACGCCGAGCAGGTCGCAGATGACGGTGATGGGCAGCGGGGCCGCGTAGGCGGCGATCAGGTCGGTGGTGCCGTGCGGGCCGAACGCGTCCAGGAGCCGGTCGGCGGTACGGCGGATGGGCTCGCGCAGTTGCCGCACGCGGCGCGGTGTGAACGCGCGGCCGACCAGGCGCCGGATGCGGGTGTGGTCCGGCGGGTCCATGTTGAGGAGGTTGGCGTCCAGCGCGGGCGGCAGCGGGAACCCCTTGTAGGTGCCGGCCGACGCGTGCCGCTTGTCCAGCGAGAGCCGCGGGTCGGCGAGCGCGGACCGGACGTCCTCGTACCGGGTGACGAGCCAGGCGGGGGTGCCGTCGGGTCCGGTGATGCGGTGCACGGGCGCGGTGTCGCGCAGGCGCCGGTAGACGTCGTAGGGCTGGTCGATGAGGCCGTCGGCGAGTTCCATGATCTTCAGCCTACGCGGACTCAGGTGTCGTACTGCTGGATGCGCCGCGCATGGCTCCGGTCGGTCAATGCGGGCAGGCGGCGCTCCAACTCGCCCACGACGGCGGGGAGATCGAGGGTCAGCAGTTCGCGGTCGCGCATCAGGATCCGGCCGTCGACGACGGTCGTGCGGACGTCCGACGAGCGCGCGCTGTGCACGAGGGTGGCGGCGAGGTCGTGGACGGGCTGGGTGTGCGGGCCGGTGAGGTCGACCAGGACGATGTCGGCGCGCCGGCCGGGCGCGAGGCTGCCGACGCGGGCGCCGAGGCCGACCGCGCGGGCGCTCTGCAGGGTGGCATGGTGCAGTGCCTGACGGGATGTCAGCCAGCGTGGATCGCCTTGGTTCGCCTTCTGGACCAGGGCGGTCAGCGTCATCGACTCCCAGACGTCGAGGGAGTTGTTGGAGGCGGCGCCGTCGGTGGCGAGCCCGACGGGGACGCCGGCCGCGCGCAGGGCCCGTACCGGAGTGGTGTCCGGCCAGGCGAACCTGAGGTAGCCGCGGGGCGCGGTCGCCACGGCCGTACGACCCCCGGCCCTGGCCAGCAACGGGAGGTCGCGCTCGATGATGCCGGTGCCGTGTGCGATGAGCAGGTCGGTGCCGAGCAGCCCGGTCCGGTCCAGGACCTCGATGGGGGTGAGGCCGCGCCGGGCGAGGCTGGTGTCCGTCTGGTCGCGGTTCTCGGCGGCGTGGAGGTGGACGGGCAGGCCGTGTGCGCGGGCGAGTTCGGCGGTGGCGGCGAGGTCGGCGTCGGTGACGGTGTAGGGGGCGTGCGGGGCGAGGGCGGTGGTGATACGGCCGTCGGCGCCGCCACGGTGCCGGAGCGCGAACTCGGCCGACCGCTCCCGCCCTTCGGGGCCCTGGCTGGAGAAGTAGGCCTCGCCGAGGTGGGCGCGCAGCCCGCACTCGGCGACGACGACGGCGACCTCGTCCATGTGGAAGTAGTGGTCGGCGAAGCAGGTCACCCCGCCCCGGATCATCTCGGCGCAGGCGAGCCGGGCGCCCAGCTCCACGTCGCCGGCGGTGAGGTTGGACTCGACGGGCCAGACGACGTCGTTGAACCACTCCTCGATCGGCAGGTCCTCGGCGAGGCCGCGCAGCACCGTCATCGACGCGTGCGTATGGCAGTTGATCAGCCCCGGCACGGCGACCTGCCCGTGCGCCTCGATCCGCTCCACGGCTGGCAGTTCCCGCACCTCGGCCGCCGTCGTCACCGACTCGATGACCCGGTCGCGTACGACGATCCCCGCGTCCGGGCGGAACTCGATCCGCTCCTCCTCGTCATGGACGAGCGCGGTGCAGCCGGTGATGACGAGGTCGGCGGGATAGGTACGCATGGGCTCACCGTACGGCTACGCGGCGACCGGCAGCGGGACCTTCACCCCGTGGGTCTCCAACTGCCGCAGGGCTTCTCGCAGTTGCCCGAGGTGCCGGGAGGTGAGCCGGCCTGTTTCGTCGAGGTGGACCGCACAGGCCGTGGTCGTGTCGACAAGTCGCTCCAGGACGTCCGCGACGGCGTCCGTGCCCGCGGTGTACCGGGCGAGGGCGGGCAGTTCGGCGGCGGCCAGCGCGATCGTGGTACGGGCCTCGGCGAGGGCGCGGTAGGCCTCCCGGCGCAACGCCCACCGCTCGGTACGGCCACCTGGGCGGCCGAGGACGCCGGACGTGTCGTGGTCGCCGGACGTGTCGTGGTCGCCGGAGCCGCCGACGGCGTCGGACTCGCCGAGGACATGCGCGAGATAGGCCTGCGCGGCACTGCCGGCCGTGGCGAGGCGTGCCCGTACCGCGCCGCCGCGTCTGCCCGGCATCGGAAGGTGCCCGACGACCAGCACGAGTACACAGGCCAGCAAGGTCTCACCGATGCGGCTGACGGAGGCCTGCGGCTCACCGCCGGCCATGACCAGGGCGAGGACGAGGACGGTGACGACGGCGGTCTGCGCGGCGAAGTGCCGGGTGGCGACCGGGACGAGCGCCCCGCAGACCGCGACCAGCGCGATCAGCCCGGCGGGCCGGGGCAGCAGCGCGGCGAGCCCGGCGAACACCACGGCACCCAGTACGGTCCCGGCGGCCCGGCACAGCACCCGGGAGACGAGCGGCCCGAGGTCGGGCTTGACGAGGAAGACGGCGGTGGCGGGCAGCCAGTACCAGTGCTGGTGCTGGCCGTACCAGCGGGTGTGGTGCAGCGCCTGGGCGATGGCGGCGCTGGCCCCGAAGCAGAGGGCGACGCGCAGCCCGTACTCGCGTCCGCCGGTGCCGAGCGCGGCGCGCAGGGCGTCCCTGGCGCCCCGGTGCCGGGTGAGCAACCGCTGCCGCGGGCCGTCCGCCCGGTCGAAGGCCTCGGCGGCGCGCAACAGGGCGTCGTCGAGGGCGCGCAGGGCGGGAACGGACCGGCTGGGGGCGGGCAACGGGCCGGTGCCGGTGTTGCCGCGGACGGCGGCGGCGAGCCGCCTGAGCCCTTCCGCGGCCCGCGCCGAGACCGGCTCCCCCGCCCAGAACAGGGCGGTGGCGGCCTCGGCGAGGGGCAGCGCGGCCGCGTACTGGGCGTGCAGCCGGCGCTCGGCGGCGGAACTGGCGTACCGGCGCAGCCGGGGCCCGGCGAGGGCGTCCTGGGCGTGGTCGAGTGCGGCGGTGAGCGCGGCCCGCCGCGCGGTGGCGTGCGCTTTGCCCACGGCCTCGACCAGGGCGGCCACCGCGTCGTACACCTCGGCGACCGCCGCCCGCTCCCCGTCGAACCGGAAGTCCCCGGCGAGCGAACCGGGCGTGGGCAGGGCGAGCCGCAGCAGAAGCAGCCACCCGGCTCCGGCGAGGAAGGCGAGCGCCCGCAGCGGGCCGCTCTCGGCAGCCGGCATCCCGGCGCCGAGCGCCGCACCGACGAGCAGGTGGGTCCCCGCGGCCGAGGCGACGGGCCCGACCGCGCTGATCCCGCCGGCGACCAGCCCGAGCCCGGTGAGCGCCGACGTGAGCGGTACGGCGGCCAGTTCCTGCCCGGCGTACGTGCCCACGAGCAGCCCGAGGGCACCGGCCGACGCGGGTACCCCGAGCCGCTCCACGGCGGCCCGCCGGCTGCCGGGCCGGTCGTTGATGCCGGCGAGCATCGCGGCGATGGCGGCGAGCACACCGAGGGGCGTCCGCCCGGCGAGCACACCGGCGAGCAGCAGCGGTCCGGCGGCGAGCGCGCCCCGGATCACCGCGCCCCAGGGCACAGGACCGCGCTGCGCGCGCAGGGCATGGGAGAGCCAGAGGGGTGCGGCGGGCCGGGACACGGGGCTCCTGTTCGTACGAGGGCGGGGTGGGCCTGCGGACGACAGTGGCCGGTGGACCGTGCTTCCACGGTAGGACGGGTTCGCCGGACGAACCGGGCGATCACGTTTCAGGGAGGTGAAAGATGCCTGGGACGGCCGGGTTCTTTATGAACGCAATCCCTCGGCGCAATCCGTCACCGCCGTCCATGACGCGGTTCCCCGACCAATTCACGAACTCGATGAGCTCGATGAGCTCGATGAGCTCGATGAACTCGATGAACTCGATGAACTCGATGAACTCGATGAAGGCCTTCACGAACGCGTTGCCCCGACGATCCGCTCGGCATCGGTGACGGCGCGGAGCAGCGCACCGGGTTCGGCCCGCAGCCCACCCACCACCGCGTCGATCCCGCGCAGCCCGGCCCGCTCCAGCAGCCGTTTCTCGTTCGTCACCCACTCGCCGCGTGCCGCGAGCACGGCGTGCGCGGCCTGGGCGGCGGCCGTGGCGATGGCCCCGGCGGTCTCGGTGAGGCGGCCGTGGGGCGCGTGGTTGGCCTTGGCGTAGCCGAGAGTGGCGCGGGCGGTGCCGTACCAGCGCTCGGCGGCGGTGACGCGCAGCCTGGCCGGGTAGCCCGCGGGGCGGGGCAGGGTGCCCCTGAGTACCTGGTTGACGGCGAGTTCGGCCACGATCAGATAGGTGGGAATGCCGGCGAGGTGGAAGAGCAGCGGCTCCACCCGGAACCGGCCCTCCGCGGCCTCCGCCAGCTCGTGCTCGACCACGTCCAGATCCCGGTAGTGCACATCCACCCGGCGTCCGTCGACGGTGAGCCAGGCCCCGCCGTTGAAGACCCCGCCACCCCACTCGCCGACCTCGGACACCTCCCCGTCCCAGCCGACGGCCCGCAGATCGTCGGGGTCGAAGGGACCCCGGTAGTAGACGGCCAGGTCCCAGTCGCTGTCGTCCCGGTGCGTGCCCTGGGCCCGGGAACCGCCGAGGGCGACGGCCTGGACGGTGGGGAGGGCGGCGAGGCGGTCGGCGGTACGGCTGAGGAAGTCGGAATCGGAAGACTCGGGCATGGCCTCAGCCTGCCGCAGCGATCCCGAAGTCCGCTCCCGAAATTCCCACGAGGCCCTCCGCGTTCGGCTTGCCCTTCTCCTGGTAGGAGGATTCCGGGGCGGGCGTGCTCGATGACCCGGCTGACCCGCTCGCACGAGGCCGGATTCGCGAACCGCATCATCGGGTCGGCGGGGCCGGCGTTCGCGAGCAGTCCACCTCGCAGCCGACCGCCCGGAGTTGGTCGATCCGCTGCTGACGGCGCTCGGGTCCCTTGCCCGCACCGACAGCGGTGCCGAAGATGACCTGCCGGACCATTCCCGAGTCGGTGACCAGGCCCGAGGCGTGGAAAACATCCCGAGACGCCCGCTCAGCGCCCGGAAACCGGGATGCGGCAGCGCTACCGAACGCGGATGATCGGGAGGTTGTTGGGCCTTTCCCTAGGAGCTGCCGTGATCCGACGAGTCGACGCGCCCGGTCTCTTCCCGCCGCCCACCTATGCGCATGCCTCCGTGGTGGAGGCGGGCAGCAGGCTCGCCTTTCTCGCGGGGGCCGTGCCGCTCGACGAGAAGGGGGAGGTCGTCGGTCCGGGTGACCCCGTGCGGCAGGCCGAGCAGGTGATCGCCAATCTCGTGGAGCAACTCGCCGCAGTCGGGAGCGACTTGGCGCATGTCGTCGTTACGGAGGTGTACGTGGTCAGCAGTGAGCCCTCCGTGCTGTCCGCCGTGTGGGAGGTCGTCGAGGCGTCCGGGCTGAGCGCGGGACCGCACTCGTCCACGCTGCTCGGTGTCGCCTGCCTCGGGTACACCGGGCAGCTGGTGGAGATCACGGCCACGGCCGTGGTGCCGGAGCGGGAAGAGAGCCGGTGACGGGCACGGTCGTACTGCGGCGGGCCGCACCGGCCGACGCGCGTGCCGCAGCCGATGTGTGGCTGCGGTCCTTTCGGGCGGCGCTGCCCACCGTGGCCCGGCCGCGCTCCGACGACGATGTGCGGAAGTACTTCCGGGACGTCGTGGTGCCGGCGCGGGAGACCTGGGTGGCGGAGGCGGCCGGCGGCGGGATCGTCGGTGTGATGGTCCTGCACGAGGAGGAGCTGTCCCAGCTGTATCTGGACCCGGAGTGGCGGGGGCACGGCATCGGCGACCGGTTCGTCGCGCTGGCCAAGGAGCGCAGCCCGGGCGGGCTGAGCCTGTGGACCTTCCAGGTCAACACGCCCGCCCACCGCTTCTACGAACGCCACGGTTTCACCGCCGCCGAGTCCACCGACGGCGGTGGCAACGAGGAGCGGGAGCCGGACGTGCGTTACGTCTGGCGGCCCTGAGCCCCGCGTTCCGGCTCGCCCGAGGACCGGCCCCACAGTCGGACCTTGGGCAAAGGCGTTCCGTAGCTGCCCGCTCGGCTCGTCGTCAGTCCCAGGGTGACCAGGGATTCCGCGAGCTTGACCGCCGCCGCCACCCCGTCGACGACCGGCAGCCCGAGCTTCTCCCCCACCGCCCGCTGCAGTCCCGTCATCCCGGCGCAGCCCAGGACGAGGACCTCGGCGCCTGCGTCCCGGGCCCGTTCGGCCGCCGTCAGGAACGCGGACTCCGTGCGGCCGGGGTCGTCGGCGAGGTCGAGGACCCCGAGGCCGGTACCGACGACGGCGGCGCAGTTGCGGGCCACACCGGCGGTCTCCAGGCTGTCCTCGATCTGGCCGCGGGAGCGGTCCAGGGTGGTGACGACGCCGTAGCGACGGCCCAGGAAGCAGGCGAGGTGGGCGGCTGCCTCGGTGATGTCCACGGCGGGAACGTCGACCAACTCCCGTACGCCTTCCCGGCCGTGCTCGCCGAAGCCGGCCAGGACGACGGCGTCGTACGCGGGTCCGTCGTAGGTGCGCAGCGTGTCGAGGACGGCCGCGGCCGAGAGGTAGCTGTCGAGCCAGCCCTCGGCCGATGCCGGGCCCCAGGCCGGGGTCAGGCCGGTCACGGCGGTGCCCGGTGCCGCGGCGGCCCGCGCGCCACGGACGATCTCCTCGGTCATCTCCCGCGTGGTGTTGCAGTTGGTGACGATGATCCGCAACGTGTCAGACCTCCTCCGCCGTCGCCGTGCGCTCCCGGCGGGCAAGCAGCGCGTACAGGGCGGCGCCGAGTGCCGTGCCGATGAACCAGGAGTACGGCGCCACATCGCTGAAGCTCTTCACCAGGGCCAGTACGGCGGCGACCGCGGCGGCGGGCAGGAACGCCCACAGCGCCATCGGGTTGACGCCCCCGCGGTAGTGGTACGGCGAGCCCGCGCGGGCGTCGAACAGCGCGTCGACGTCGACCTTGCCGCGCTTGACCCAGTAGTAGTCGATCATGATCACGCCGAACAGGGGGCCAAGGAAGGCGCCGAGGCCGCCGAGGAAGTAGTTGACGACGGTCGGGTTGGAGAACAGGTTCCAGGGGGTGACGACCAGCGCGGCGACCGTGCTGATCATGCCGCCGACCTTGAAGGTGATCCTCTGCGGCCAGACGTTGGCCAGGTCGTACGCCGGCGAGACGAAGTTGGCGACGATGTTGACGCCCATGGTGGCGACCGCGAAGGCCAGCGCCGCGACGATGAGCACCCAGGTGTTGCCGACCTTGGCGACCAGTTCCGCCGGGTCGGTGATGGCCTGCCCGAACGCCTTCAGCGAGCCGGCCGTGACGATCACCGACACGACGACGAAGGCGGTGGAGTTGATCGGCAGGCCCCAGAAGTTGCCGCGCCGGACGGTCCGGTAGTCGGGTGCGAAGCGCGAGAAGTCGCAGAAGTTGAGCATCAGCGTGCCGTAGGTGGCGAGGATGAGGCCGATCGCACCGAACCACTGCCGCCACTGCTCACCCGTGGACACCGGGTGCGGGGTGGAGGTGAGCGAGATGCTCCAGTGAGCCTTGGCCAGGACCCAGACCGCCAGCGCGATCATCACCAGCCAGATCACCGGGCCGCAGAAGTCCTGGAACTTGCGCACCGCTTCCATGCCCTGGCTGATGATCAACCACTGGAGCGCCCAGAGCGAGACGAAGGAGATCCAGCCGAGCGCGTCCAGGCCGAGGAAGGAGTGGTGAGTGAGGGACGCGAGGCCCGGCCAGGCCGCGAGCAGCATCACATTGACGGCGACGGAGGCCAGATAGGTCTGGATGCCGTACCACATGATGGCGATCACGGCTCTGATCAGCGCGGGGATGTTGGCGCCCCAAATGCCGAAGCTGATACGGCTGACCACCGGGAAGGGCACGCCGTGGCGCTGGCCGATCTTCCCCATCCGGTTCATGCCGATGTAGATCAGCACGAAGCCGACGAGCAGGGCGGTGAAGACCTGCCAGACGTTCATGCCGAGGACCAGCAGACCAGCGGCGAAGGTGTAGTTGCCGAGGTTGTGGACGTCGGACATCCACATGGCGAACAGGTCGAAGACCTTCCAGTTCCGCTGCTCGGCGGGGGCGAGGTCCTCGTTGACGAGTCGGGGGTCGGGGACGAACGCGGGGGCGCCGGTGGCTTCGGCGCGGTCGGCGAGGGACACGGGGCCTCCTGAACAGGGGGGACGAAGGGGCCGTACCGTAGGAACTCGGGCACACCGCCGGCCGAAACTCAGCGGCGCGATCGATTTGGTATACCAAACTGCCGACATGGTGCCGCCGTCAAGCGTTCGGACCGATGTCGTTGCCGTTACGGCCCCGTAAAAGCCGCCTCGCGTCGGCGAAGATGGGCCCATGACGACGATCGAACCCCTGGGCGCGGTGCGCGAGCGGGTCCTGGCGAGCCTGCGGGAGGACATCATCGCCGGGCGCCTGGGGCCGGGCGACCGGCTCGTCGAACGGGAGCTGGCCGAGCGGTTCGGCGTCTCGCGGGTGCCGGTGCGGGAGGCGATCCGCGCCCTGGTCGCCGAGGGCTTCGTCCTCTTCGAGTCGGCCCGCCGCACCGTCGTACGCCGGCTGACCCCGACCGATGTCCGGGAACTCTTCGAGCTGCGCGAGGCGTTGGAGGTGTACGCGGCGGGGCTGGCGGCGTCCCGGGTGACCCCTGAGGCCCTGACGGAGCTGCGGGAACTGCTCGACCAGGCGGAGCGGGCCACGAAGGAGGGCGATGCGGAGGCGATCACTGACATCAACACACGCTTTCACGACCGTATCCGCGCCCTGGCCGGCAACAGCCTGCTGATCTCGGTCATGGAGCCGGTAGACGGCCGCCTGCGCTGGCTGACCCGGCAGAACGAGGAATGGCCCCAACTCCTCACCGAGCACCGCGAGTTGTACGAGGCGATCGCCTCCGGCGACCCGGACCGCGCCCGCACCCACGCCCTCGACCACGTCCGCGCCAACTATCGCTCGACGGTACGGCACCTGTTCGGAACCGATGCTGCCGACGGTCACTGAGCCGAAAGCGACGGAGGGGCCGCTGCCGACGCCTGAGGGGGCGGCCGTCGACTGAGAAGTGGCTCCCGGGGAGAGAGGCCGCACCGGCCCACCGACAGCTACCGACCTACGGACGGCTGCCGGCCTACGGACGACTGCCGCAGGCCGGCCGCTTGTGCCGCCGTGCTCAGTACCTCGCGGAGCATCTGCGGGGTGAGCCGGCCGGTGAAGGTGTTGCGCTGGCTGACGTGGAAGCAGCCGAAGAGGTCCAGTCCGTCGAGCGGGACCCGGGTGCCATGGGCGAAGGCCGGGCGGGGCCGGGGCACGGTCCAGCCCGCCTCGGCGAACGCGGGCAGAGCGGCCTGCCAGCCGAAGGCGCCGAGGACGACCACGGCCCTCAGCGTCGGGCGCAGCAGCCTCAGCTCCTGGACCAGCCAGGGGCGGCAGGTGTCGCGCTCGCCGGGGGTCGGCTTGTTGGCGGGCGGGGCGCAGTGCACGGGCGCGGTGACGCGGACGCCGTACAACTCCAGCCCGTCGTCGGCGCTGACGGAGGCGGGTTGCGAGGCGAGCCCCACGTCGTAAAGCGCCTGGTAGAGCACATCTCCGGAGCGGTCGCCGGTGAACATGCGGCCGGTGCGGTTGCCGCCGTGCGCGGCCGGGGCCAGGCCGATGATCGCCAGCCGGGCGTCGGCCGGACCGAAGCCGGGCACCGGCCGCCCCCAGTACGTCCAGTCGGCGAACGCGGCCCGTTTCGTACGGGCCACCTCCTCGCGCCACTCGACCAGCCGGGGGCAGGCCCGGCACCGCGCGACCCGCCGGTCGAGCCGGGCGAGAGCGCTGCTGTCGTCCATACGGCCACGGTATGCCCCTGGCGAGCGGGACGAGGATCGGGAAAGGCGAACCTTCTCTTCCGCTCTGCGCCGATGGCTCTCCGGTGGTGGCGGCCGTGTTCGCCCCCGCTCTCGGTGCTGCTCGGGCCAGTTCGTTGACCAGCGGGGTCGAACCACCGGTCGCGATGCAGGACACCTTGGATCCCCACGCCCGCGCGAGCGCCTCCGGAGCCGCCCGACAGGCGGCACCGCCGGTGACGGCTTCGAAGCCGGGTCCGGTGTCGCCGGGCGTGACCGTGAGCGGAACACCGAAGGGCCTGAGCGACCGCAGACGCCCGACAACCGCCACCTGTGCCTCGCTCGGGGTCCTGCAACGGGTGGAACCGCACGTTCAGCTTGGCGTGGGCGTACGGTACGGCGGCCGAGGCGGCGCGGTCGACGCTCGGTGTGTCGAGTCCGATGACCGTGATCGCCGGACCGCTCCACAACCACTCCGCCAGCGTGCCGCCCCCCATGACCGGCACTCCCTCCTCCAACAGCCCATCAACCCTGCCCACCGTGTCCACGCCACCTCCGGCACTCCGTGCCCCCGCCTCCGACTCGATCCCGTCAACAGCCACGGCGGCGCGGAGGCCCGGCGCATCCGGGGTGCGCCAGGACGGGCGCGGCCCACCACCACGCCGGGCGTCGCCAGACCCAGACCCGGGAAATGGCCTCCGGCGCACCCGGTCGAGGGGGTTAAGGTCGGGGCATGGCTTCCGAGGATGCGGACGAGATCGTGAACCGTGGCACCGACGGACCGGACGGAACCAGCCCCGCCCAGGATGCCCAGGGCTCGGCTGTCTCCGAAGACCAGCCCGTCGATCCGAAGGTCGCCGCCGCGGTGGCCGCCGCCGAGGCCGCGGGGCCGGCCAACGGCGAGACGGTCCGGATCGACAGCTGGATCTGGGCCGTGCGTCTGATCAAGACGCGTTCCCTGGGCGCCACCGCCTGCCGGGGCGGCCACGTCCATGTGAACGGTGAGCGGGTGAAGCCTGCCTACTCCGTACGCGTTGGCGACGAGGTGCGCCTGCGGCACGAGGGCCGCGAGCGGATCGTGATCGTCAAGCGCCTGATCCGCAAGCGGGTCGGCGCCCCTGTGGCCACCCAGTGCTACGTCGACAATTCACCTCCGCCCCCGCCCCGCGAGGCCGTCACCCCCGCCGGCCTCCGCGACCGCGGCACCGGCCGCCCCACCAAGCGCGACCGCCGCGAACTGGAACGACTTCGCGGCCTCGCGAGCCCCGGCGCCCCAGGCGGCCTCGGGGCCTGGGGCGGCGCCCCAAGCCCCGGCGGCTTCGCCGGACTTGGCGGACCCGGTGGCCGGGGTGGCTCCGGATCGGGCGGGCCCGGCGGCTCCGATGGCCGGAGTGGCTCCGGCGCAGGCGGGCACGGTGAATCCGGCCGGTCCGGCAAGCGCGGCGGATCAAGTGGGACAGGGAGGCACGCCTGATCCGGGGCCGACAGGCGCGGCCAGCCCGGGACTGACAAGCGCGGCGGATCTCGCTGGACCGGCAAGCACACCTGATCCGCAAACCGGCAAGCGAGGCCGAACCGAGTCCGGCGAGCGCGGCGGATCCGCGTCGGGCAGGCACGGCAGATCCGGCTACCGGCAGGTGCGTCGGATCCGGGGACCGGGAAGCGCGGCACATCCGAGTCCGGCCGGACTGGCCGACCTACCCCCGGGCGGCGGCCCAGAGGCCTCGCCCGAAGGCGTCATCCCCTCTGCACACCGCAGCACCGCCGGCCAGGCCCCCGCGCCCGGTCGACGGCGTCGATGCTGCGTGCCAGGGTCACCGGCGCAGCGCCAACCGCAGCAGTTCCCCGTTGTGCTCACGGCGGGCCCAGGCGATCAGGGCGAGCGGCACGATCAGGATCAGCGGGGTCGCCGCGTTCTGGCCGTGGAAGACCGTGAGCTGCACGATGAACGCGCCCACCATGAGGGCGCTGAGCGCGATCGCCGCGAGGGACTGCAGCACGGGGATCAACAGCGCGACGGCACCGGCGAGTTCGAGCGCGCCGATGGTGTACATGGCCCCGCTGCCCCAGCCGATCTTGTCGAAGGACTCGACGGCCGAGGGGTGCGCGATGAGCTTGGGCAACGCGCTGGCGACGCCGTAGAACAGCGCGAGCAGCACCTGCACGGACCGCAGCGCGATCCGGGCCGCGCGCCTCCGGCCGCTGAGGGAGACAGTGGAGGCGACGGAAGCGGTGGAGGTGGCAGAGGCGGTGGTCTCGGACATGAGGGTCTCCTGGGGGAAGCGGTGCGGGTTGCTTTCACAGAGGTAGACCCCACGCGGTCCGGGAACTCATCGCTCTCCGGCCAACCGATGTGACCCGGTGCCCGCTATGCCTTCGGCACCGCCCGCACCCATGTCCCGTCCGGTGTCAGATACTCGTCCACCTCCAGTCCCGCTTCCTCCAGTGCCGACTCGAACTGCTCCTTCGTCAGGGGCCGGGCCAGGAACGTCTGGGTCCAGGCCGCATCGGGGAAGACATACTCCGCGCGGACCGAGTTCACTCCGTCTCCGGCAGGCTCGACCGAGGCGATCCGTATGGTGAAGCCGCTCGGGTCGACGCGCTCCCTCGGTACGTTCGTGTGGTAATCCTCGCCCTCCCGCTGGATCAGCACACAGCCGCCCTCCCCCACATGCCGGGCGCAGGTGCGCAGCATGCCCCGGCGGACCTCCTCGTCGCCGGTGTGGACGAGGAACGACGCCAGCATCACCACGTCGAACTTCTCGCCGCCCAGGTCCAGTTCCTCGATGGGGCCGCATATCGTGCGCGCCCCGCGGACCCGGCTCAGCATGTCGGGGGACTCGTCCACCGCCGTGACCGTGAAGCCGCGGTCGAGCAGGGGGTGGGTCATCCGGCCCACTCCGCTGCCCAGCTCCAGGATGTGCGCCCCGGCCGGTACCGCCGCGGTGATGACGTCCGGCTCCTCGCCCACCGGCAGCCGCTCGTACAACTCGACCGCGCAGCCGTCCGGGGTGATCGCACCGGGTCCCGTGCCCTCGTATCCCTCACGCATTTCGACCGTCATGCCCGAACAACGGCCCGCCTCCGCACGCCCGTTCCCGTTCGGCATCGGTTCACCCGTTCGAGCTATCTCGCGGCTCCGGGGCAACTCCGGCTAATCAGCAAGAGTTGACTCGGTCCGGAACGGGAACCATCCGTGCCCGATGTACCAGTGGCCGCCCGCCCGCAGATGGTCCCCCACGGCCCGCTCCACGGATGTGCGACGCGGCAGCTTTGCGACCGGCAGGTCGGGGTCCCCGAAGACGAACTTGACGGGTTCGGTGTCGGACGGCTCGGTGTCCTCACGGGCGGTGCGGAAGCGTTCCTGGAAGCGGACGATGTTGGAGTCGGCCTGCAGGTACCGCTTCAACTGCGGGTCGAGCAGCCAGGAATGGCACAGCGCGGCCACCGGCCGCTCCTCGGGGAAGTGCCGGGCGAAGAACTCACGGGCCAGGGCCAGCGAGCGGTCGCAGGCGGACGGGGTCAGCGGGCCGTGGAAGTCGGGGATGTGCAGGTTGAGGCAGGACGTGCCGGGGACGGCGTCCAGTCCGGCCGCCGCGAGCACCGGTGCCGTGCGCTGACCGAGCCGCGCCCGCTCGAACTGCAGCCGGCCCAGCTGGAACAGCTCGCCGCGGAAGTGGCGCACAAGCCAGCACCGCGCGTTCACCCCCGTCGTGCCGTGCCGTCTGCGGTGCACCGCGATCTGACGGCCCAGGTCCGCCAGGGTGCGCCGGGAGATCTCGGGCGGGACGCCACGTTCCCGGTGCCGGGCGAGGGTGCTCGGGACCGCGGCGAGGAAGACGTACACGGCGAAGGTGCCGCTCAGCCCGGCAGGCGCCGCGTCGAACAGCTCCGCCAGGTCGGGTGGGTGGCCGGTCCCCTCCGGTCCGCGGAACAGCTCCTCGACGCACTCCCGCAGGAGTCTCAGCGCGCCCGGGTCACCGGTCACCCGGGACCGCAGGGCCACCAGCGCGTTGATGTCCTCGTGCGGCACGGCCAGGTCGAGGAGCAGTTCGGGCAGGTCGTCGGCGTCCGGCAGCATCGGATCCCCCCTTCGGCGAGCGGCGGACGAGTTCGACGAGCGGCGGTCGGGCGCCGTTGATGAACGTCGTCACCGAAGAGTACGTTGCAAGGAGGAGTGGTGATCCGATGCGTACGGGCAGTGAACCGGCGACCGCGCGCAGTGCTCTGCGGGCGCGGTTCTGGCTGAGCATGTGGGGACTGGTCTGGTCGGTCTTCGGCACGGCGGCGTTCGCGCTCGTCGGGCGCCCCGGCTGGGCGGCGGCCTGCGCGGTGCTGTGGCTGGTGGCCACCGTCGACATGGTCATGATCCTCCGGCACATCCGGCAGGGCCCGCACTATCAGCCGGGCCGCGACGTGCCGCCGTACCGGCCGCCGGAGAGCGGACCGCCGTTCCCCGGGCCACCTCGGCATCGCCATCCGTGATCGACTGTGGCAGAGCCGTCCATGATCAACCGAGTCGGCGTCATCCGTGGTCCACCGAGCCACCGGCACCCGTGATCCAGCAGGCCACGGGCATCCGCGACACCCGCGTGTGGTGCGTGCTCAGTCGTCGAAGCGAGCGGCCTTCAGGTACTGCGGGTTGGGGTCCAGCGCGGCCGCGAGGCGAAAATGGCGTTTGGCCTGGTCGGAGCGGCCCTGGCGTTCATAGGTGCGGGCCAGTGCGAAGTGCGCGAACGCGTTGTCCGGCTCGCGCTCCAGCACGATCGTGAACTCCAGCTCGGCGGGCCGCAGTTGCGCTGCCGCGAAGAAAGCCCGCGCGCGGAGCAGCCGGGCCGCCGTGTTCTCGGGATGCACGGCGATGACTCCGTCGAGCAGCTTCACCGCGCCCCGTGGGTCCCGCGAGTTGAGCAGATGCTCGGCTGCGCGGAAGTCGATGACATGCGTCTCCGGAGTACGTCCGGTGGAACCGCTGGTCTCGGGCACGGCTGAGTCCTTCCCTCACTGCAGGGTTTCAACGCCCGCGGAGGGGGCCGCTATTCCGAGTCCCGTTCCGCGGAACCCTCGCGGGCCCGCCGTACGAGGTGCTCCCACACCTCGTCGACGCGCTTGCGCAGCGCGTCCAGAGGTACGTCGTTGTCGATCACGATGTCCGCGATCTCCCGGCGCTGCTCGCGGCTCGCCTGCGTGGCCATACGCGCGCGTGCGTCCTGCTCGGTCATCCCGCGCAGCCGGACCAGCCGGTCGAGCTGGGTCTCGGGGCTCGCGTCCACGACGACCACAAGGTCGTAGAGCGGTGCCAGGCCGTTCTCGGTGAGGAGAGGTACGTCGTGGATCACGACGGAGTCGGCTCCCGCGGTCTCCTCCAGCGCGCGGGAGCGGACACCCACCAGGGGGTGCACGATCGAGTTCAGGACGGCGAGCTTCTCGGGATCGGCGAAGACGATCGAGCCGAGCTTGGGCCGGTCCAGGCTGCCGTCGGCAGTGAGGACGTCCGTGCCGAAGGCCTCGACCACGGCGGAGAGACCGGACGTGCCCGGTGCCACGACCTCGCGCGCGATGCGGTCCGCGTCGATCAGCACGGCGCCATGCTCCACGAGCAGCCGTGACACCTCGCTCTTGCCGGCGCCGATCCCACCGGTCAGGCCCACTTTCAGCATGAGCGAAAGCCTAGGCCCTGCCACTGACAGCGGGAGTGGCGGAGGTCAGTTGTCGCCCTCCCGCTCCGCCAGGAACCGCTCGAACTCGCGCCCGATCTCGTCGGCCGACGGGATCTCCACCGGCTCGGCGAGCATGTTGCCCCGGGTCTCGGCGCCCGCGGCCGCGTCGTACTGGTGCTCCAGGCCCTGGACGAGCGCGGTGAGTTCCTCGTCGCCCTCCTGGATCTGCCGGTCGATCTCCGTCTGTGTGCGATGCGCGTCGGTGCGCAGCGAGTGCGCGACACCCGGCAGCACCAGCCCGGTGGCGGCCGTGATGGCCTCCAGGACGCTCAGGGCGGCGTCCGGGTACGGCGAGCGGGCGATGTAGTGCGGGACGTGCGCGGCGACGCCCAGGACCTCGTGCCCGGCCTCCATCAGGCGGAACTCGACGAGCGACTCGGCGCTGCCGGGCACCTGGGCCTCCTCGAAGGGGCTGCGGTGGCCCGGGACGAGGTCGGTGCGGTTGCCGTGCGGGGTCAGTCCCACCGGGCGGGTGTGCGGAACGCCCATGGGGATGCCGTGGAAGTTCACCGAAAGGCGGACGCCGAGCCGCTCGACGATCTGCTGGACGGCAGCCGCGAACCGCTCCCACTCCACGTCCGGCTCGGGACCGGACAGCAGCAGGAACGGGGCACCCGTGGCGTCCTGGACCAGGCGGACCTCAAGGGCGGGCACCTCGTAGTCGGCCCAGCGGTCCCGCTTGAAGGTCAGCAGGGGCCGACGGGCGCGGTAGTCCACGAGCCGGTCGTGGTCGAAACGGGCGACGAGCTGATGGGGCAGTGAGTCGAGCAGCCGGTCGACGATCTGGTCTCCGGTCTCGCCCGCGTCGATGTATCCGTCGAAGTGGTAGAGCATGACAAGGCCGGCCGACTCCTGGGCGAGCGCCATGTCGACAACGGCGAGGCCCTTCGGCTCCCATGCGTACAAACCCTGCGGATCAAGCACTGTGACCGCTCCTCCTCGTGTTCCTCAGGAACAACGCGCCCTGGAACGCGAGCATTCCCGAAACCGGCCACTGATCAGGGCTGTCCCCCCAGCTGCCTTGACGGTCCGTCAGAGGGGCGGGGCAACCCCCTGGCGGCGCGGGGCCGTATCGATATGCGGCTCCGCCGCGTGGGCGCGGCAAGCCACAGCGGACCCGCAGACGAACAACATCGGAAAGACCCCGAAAACGCCTGAGGGGCCGCACCTCGAAAGGTACGGCCCCTCAGAGCCGGCTATCGGCTAAGCCCAGCGGCTAGCGTTCAGCTCTGGCCACCGGCGAGCTTCTCGCGCAGCGCGGCCAGCGCCTCGTCCGAGGCCAGGGCACCGGAGGTGTCCGCACCCTCGGAGGAGTACGAACCGCCACCCGACGCGGCCGGAGCGGCAGCCTCGCCGCCCTCGGCGGCAGCGGCGGCGTCGGCCTCGCGGGACTTGATGACCTGCTGCTGGTGCTGCTCGAAGCGCTGCTGCGCCTCGGCGTACTGGCGCTCCCACTCCTCGCGCTGCTTCTCGTAGCCCTCGAGCCAGTCGTTGGTCTCGGGGTCGAAGCCCTCGGGGTAGATGTAGTTGCCCTGGTCGTCGTAGGACGCGGCCATGCCGTACAGGGTCGGGTCGAACTCGACCGAGGCCGGGTCGGCACCGAAGGACTCGTTGGCCTGCTTCAGCGAGAGGCTGATGCGGCGGCGCTCGAGGTCGATGTCGATGACCTTGACGAAGATCTCGTCGTTGACCTGGACGACCTGCTCCGGGATCTCCACGTGGCGCTCGGCCAGCTCGGAGATGTGGACCAGACCCTCGATGCCCTCGTCCACGCGGACGAACGCACCGAACGGAACCAGCTTCGTGACCTTACCGGGCACGACCTGGCCGATCTGGTGGGTGCGGGCGAACTGCTGCCACGGGTCCTCCTGGGTCGCCTTCAGCGACAGGGAGACACGCTCGCGGTCCATGTCGACGTCGAGAACCTCGACGGTGACCTCCTGGCCGACCTCGACAACCTCGGACGGGTGGTCGATGTGCTTCCAGGACAGCTCGGAGACGTGGACCAGACCGTCGACGCCACCCAGGTCCACGAAGGCACCGAAGTTGACGATCGAGGAGACCACACCGGAGCGGACCTGACCCTTCTGCAGGGTCGTGAGGAACGTCTGGCGGACCTCGGACTGGGTCTGCTCCAGCCAGGCACGGCGGGACAGGACCACGTTGTTGCGGTTCTTGTCCAGCTCGATGATCTTGGCCTCAAGCTCCTTGCCGACGTACGGCTGGAGGTCGCGGACGCGGCGCATCTCGACCAGGGAGGCCGGGAGGAAGCCACGGAGGCCGATGTCGAGGATGAGACCACCCTTGACGACCTCGATGACGGTACCGGTGACGATGCCGTCCTCTTCCTTGATCTTCTCGATGGTGCCCCAGGCACGCTCGTACTGGGCGCGCTTCTTCGAGAGGATCAGGCGGCCTTCCTTGTCCTCCTTCTGGAGGACCAGGGCCTCGATCTCGTCGCCGACGGCCACGACCTCGTTCGGGTCGACGTCGTGCTTGATCGAGAGCTCTCGGCTCGGGATGACACCTTCGGTCTTGTAACCGATGTCGAGCAGGACCTCGTCCCGGTCGACCTTCACGATGACGCCGTCGACGATGTCGCCGTCGTTGAAGTACTTGATCGTCTCGTCGATCGCGGCGAGGAAGGCTTCCTCGTTACCGATGTCGTTGACCGCTACCTGCGGGGTGGTGGCGGTGGTCTCGGTGCTGCTCGTCATGTGGGAAAGGGCTCCGGTACGGACATTGAAGTCGTAGGTACTGCTTACGCCGGGAGCCCGTTTCGCTCTGCAGAAGCCGGACAGCCAAGGAAGCGCCACCTTGTGGACACCGGGTGCCCGGTGGCGCCTCGACAACCGAGGGGACATACAACAGATGCGAGCGCAGCCTGCTACGTCTGAGGTGCGCAGGCCCGCAGCGCAACTTGTAGCATACGGGGGCAGCCGGACAGGGTCAATGCGCGAAGGCGCACACCAGGGGCGGATCGCCGCATATCCGGCAGAAGAAACGTCCCTTGAGGCCACGCAGGCCGGTGGGACCACTCCCGTGACGACCCCCTGACGGGTTGGACGGAAGAGTACGACGAGGGAGCCGATCATCCAAGAGCCGGAAGCGCATGAGCCCGAAGGACCCGAGGACTTCGAGCCGGAGGCCACGCGGCGTGACGCCGATGTCACGGAGAGCTCGCGGGCCAACCGTGGCTGGTGGGACCGCAACGCGGACGAGTACCAGGTCGAGCACGGCACGTTCCTCGGCGACGACCGCTTCGTGTGGGGTCCGGAAGGCCTGGACGAGGTGGAGGCCGAGCTGCTCGGCCCGCCGGAGGAGCTGAAGGGCAAGGACGTCCTGGAGATCGGCGCGGGCGCGGCGCAGTGTGCGCGCTGGCTGGCCGCCCAGGGCGCCCACCCGGTGGCGCTGGACCTGTCGCACCGCCAGCTGCAGCACGCCCTGCGGATCGGCGGATCGTTTCCGCTGGTCTGCGCGGACGCCGGCGCGCTGCCCTTCGCGGACGGCGCCTTCGACCTGGCCTGCTCGGCGTACGGGGCGCTGCCGTTCGTCGCGGACCCGCGGCTGGTGCTGCGCGAGGTGCGCCGGGTGCTGCGGCCGGGCGGCCGGTTCGTGTTCTCGGTGACGCATCCGATCCGCTGGGCGTTCCCGGACGAGCCGGGCCCCGAGGGCCTGTCGGTGTCCTCCCCCTACTTCGACCGCACGCCGTACGTGGAGCAGGACGAGGAGGGCCGCGCGGTCTACGTCGAACACCACAGGACGCTCGGCGACCGCGTCCGGGACATCGTCGCGTCCGGCTTCCGGCTGGTGGACCTGGTGGAGCCGGAGTGGCCGTCCTGGAACACCTCGGAGTGGGGCGGCTGGTCGCCGCTGCGCGGGAACCTGATCCCGGGCACGGCCGTCTTCGTGTGCGAGCGCGACTGAGACAGTGGCGGCGTCCACGCGCGCGTGGGGGCCGTTTTCGCCGTCGTACGACACTGGGGACGTGATCCGTTACGACGCCCTGGACGCGCTGCCCGTGCGCTCCGCCCTGCCCGCCCTCGCCGATGCCCTGGAGAGCGCCGGCACCGCCGTGCTCGTGGCGCCGCCCGGCACCGGCAAGACGACGCTGGTGCCGCTCGTGCTGGCGGGGCTGGTGGGCGGCGGGCCGGCGCGCCGGGTCGTGGTGGCCGAGCCGCGCCGGATCGCGGCACGGGCGGCGGCCCGCCGGATGGCGTGGCTGCTCGGGGAGAGGCCCGGCGAGAGCGTGGGCTTCACGGTGCGCGGCGAGCGGGCCGGGGGGCGGCACACGCGCGTGGAGGTCGTGACGACCGGCGTGCTGCTGCAGCGGCTGCAACGGGACCAGGAACTGCCCGGCGTCGACGTCGTCGTCCTCGACGAGTGCCATGAGCGGCATCTGGACGCCGACACGGCGGCCGCGTTCCTGTGGGACGTACGGCAGGCGCTGCGGCCGGAGCTGCGGCTGGTGGCCGCGTCGGCGACGACGGACGCGCAGGGCTGGGCGCGGTTGCTGGGTGGGGCGCCGGTGGTCGAGGCGGACGGCGTCGCGCATCCGGTGGAGGTGGTGTGGGCACCGCTGGCGCGTCCGGTACGGCCGCCGCACGGGATGCGCGTCGATCCGGCGCTGCTGGCGCATGTGGCCTCGGTGGTACGGCGGGCGCTGGCCGAGCGGGACGGGGACGTGCTGTGCTTCCTGCCCGGTGTGGGCGAGATCGCGCGCGTGGCGGGGCAGCTCGGCGGACTCGGCGACGTCGACGTGCTGCAGGTGCACGGGCGGGCGCCGGCCGCCGTGCAGGACGCGGTGCTGGCGCCCGGGGCGCGGCGCCGCGTGGTGCTGGCGACCTCGGTGGCGGAGTCGTCGTTGACGGTGCCCGGGGTGCGGGTGGTGGTGGACTCGGGACTCGCGCGGGAGCCGCGGGTGGACCACGCGCGCGGGCTGAGCGGGCTGACGACGGTACGGGCGTCGCGGGCGGCCGGGCGGCAGCGTGCGGGGCGGGCCGGGCGAGAGGCGCCGGGGGCGGTGTACCGGTGCTGGGCGGAGGCCGAGGACGGGCGTCTGCCGGCGTTTCCGGCGCCGGAGATCAGGGTGGCCGACCTGACCGCGTTTGCCTTGCAGGCGGCTTGCTGGGGCGATCCGGACGCCTCCGGGCTGGCATTGCTCGATCCTCCGCCGGGCGGGGCGATGGCGGCGGCGCGCTCCGCTCTGACAGCGGTGGGGGCGGTGGACTCCGCCGGGCGGGCCACGGAGGTCGGTGTTCGGTTGGCTCGACTTGGCGTGCATCCCCGGCTGGGGCGGGCCTTGCTGGACACCTCCGGTGAGGGTGCGGAGGTTGTCGCCCTGCTCTCCGAAGAGGTGCCCCGGGATTACGCGGATGATCTTTCCGGTGCGTTGCGTCGTGCGCGGCGCGGGGGCGACGCCTACGCTGCGCGGTGGGCTGCGGAGGTACGGCGGCTGCGGGCCGTCTCGGAGGAGTCTTCCCACCCGCCGGCCCGTCACGGTCGGCCAGAAGGTGCCCCTGGGGCCGGGCCGGGCGCCGGTGATGAGCGGCTCGCCGGAGTCGTCGCCGGGCTCGCCTTCCCCGAGCGTGTCGCCAAGCTCGACGGCGGGTCGTACCTGATGGCGTCCGGCACCCGGGCCGAGTTGTCCGACGGGTCCGCTCTGCGGGGCGCTCCCTGGATGGTCGTCGCCGTCGCCGATCGGCCCGCCGGGAAGGGGCACGCGCGTGTGCGGCTCGCAGCCGCCGTGGAGGAGGACGTGGCACTCGCCGCCGCCGGCGCCCTGCTCGGCGAGCGGGACGAGGTGCACTGGGCCGACGGGGACGTCGTGGCCCGGCATGTCGAACGGCTGGGGGCGATCGAGCTGGCCGTGCGGCCGCTGAAGGACGCCGATCCGGCGCTCGTGCGAGCCGCCCTCCTCGACGGGCTGCGTCAAGAGGGGCTGGGGCTGCTGCGGTGGACGGCGGATGCGGAGGCGTTGCGCCAGCGGCTGGCGTTTTTGCGGGCGCACCTCGGGGAGCCGTGGCCGGACGTGTCCGACGATGCGCTCCACGCGCGCGTGGACGAGTGGCTGGAGCCGGAGCTGGGCCGGGCGCGGCACCGGGCGGATCTCGGCCGGATCGACGCCGGGCAGGCGCTCGCCCGGCTGCTGCCCTGGGCCGGCGGGGAGGCCGGCCGGCTGGACGAGCTGGCGCCCGAGCGGATCACCGTACCGAGTGGGTCCAGAATCCGGATCGACTATCGGGACCCGGAGCGGCCGGTGCTCGCGGTGAAGCTTCAGGAGATGTTCGGGCTGGCGCAGACCCCCGCCGTGGCCGGGATGTCGTTGCTCGTCCATCTGCTCTCGCCCGCCGGGCGGCCCGCCGCCGTCACCGCCGACCTCGCCTCCTTCTGGAAGGACGGCTACAAGGGCGTACGGGCGGAGCTGCGCGGGCGGTATCCGAAGCATCCGTGGCCCGAGGACCCGGCGACCGCCGAGCCCACCCGGCACACCAACGCGCGGCTCAGGCGCTGACCGGTTCGGGCCGCGTCGCCTCCTCGGGGGCCGGGTCCCCGGGGTGCCGGGCGCGGGCCTCCAGGTAGAGGGAGAGGGCGAGGAGGAGCAGGCCGAGGATCAGGGAGCCCCAGGGGACGTACGAGGTGAGCATCAGGACCAGGGTGCGGTTGTGCTTGACCAGGGCGACCGTGTGCTCGATGTAGTCCTCGCGCATCTTCACGTCCCCGGCGAACGCCGTGACGCCGGCCCGGCCGCCGAGCAGGGTGCCGCCGCGCAGCTCCTCCTTGTGGAGTTCCTCGCCGTAGACGGGCGCGCCGGTGACCGGTTCGACCCAGAACCTGCGGACGGTGCTGTACCAGCGGGTGGTGCCCGTCCTGGCGACCGATTCCGGTGTGATGCCCTGGACCGGCATCGTCTTCGGCATGGGGACCTTGGTCCAGGGGATGCTCTGTTCGAAGTAGTAGACCTTCAGGCCGCGGAAGGTCTGTGTGCCCTTGTAGTGGATGGGGCTGGTGGTGCGGGTCTGCGCGTCGAAGTACTCGTAGTCGCGTTTCTGCGTCAGGAAGGGCCACTTGAACTCGATGCCCTCGCGGCTGACCGGGTCGCCGTCGACCATCTCGCCGGTCGCGTGCACGGGGTCCTGGCTGTGGGCGTCGAAGATGTAGCGCTCGGGGACGCGGGAGACCATCTTGCCGTCGGGGCCCTGGACGTAGGAGAGGCTGTCCCAGACCACGACCGGCCGCCCCGCCGTCCTCTCGATCTTCTTCGCGGCCTCGACGTTGCCTTTGAGGGTCTGCACGATGGTGACCTTGGAGACCTTCCGCGCGCGCATCGTGCCGTAGTCGAGGAGGGTGGCGCCCCTGGCCTCCAGAACCATGTCCTGGTACTGGTTCGCGGGGATCCTGGCCAGGCGCGGGAAGGCGTACCAGCGCATGAGCGGGGACAGCGCCGCGCAGAAGACGGCGCAGGCGAGCAGGACCAGGCTTGCCTTGCGGCGCATCGCAGGCCTCCTTCCCGGACGGGCGCGGCTACGGGTGCGTGGGCACCGTCGACAGCAGCGGCTTGGGGGACGTACGGCCCGACGGCGTACCCATGGCGGTCATCGTCAGGACCAGGGCGAGCGCGAGGGCGAGGCCGGTCGCGGCGGCGATCAGGGCGCGCATACGGGCCTCCCGGCGGACGGTCTGCACCCCAAAGGTTCTGATGGGGCGTCAGGTCGGCACCGTAGCAACGGGCGGGTGAGATGAGAACAGCGGTGCACGGACGAACGACGGCGCCCTCCCCGCCGGTGCGGGGAGGGCGCCCTGCCGGTGTGTGTGGTGTCAGGAGGAGGCGGACGGGCTCGGGGACGGGGAGGGGCTGGCCGAGGTGTCGTCGGCGGCGACCTTCAGTTCGACGGTCAGCGTCGTGCCACCGGCCGTGGTGATGCGGAGCAGGAAGGTGCCGGTGTTGTCGTCCGCGTACAGCTTGGGCAGCGTGAGCAGGCCCTTGGCGTCCGTCTGCAGACCGTCGAGGGTGCGTACGGGCTTGCCGTTCTTGTCCTTGAAGTAGGGGCCCTTGTCGTTCTCGCTGGTGTCGAGCGGGGACTTGATCAGGGTGGCGGTGGTCGCCACCTTGTCCGCGACGGCGCCCTTGTATGTCGCCTTCACCTGGACCTGGTCGGCGAACTCGCCGCCCGGGGTGCAGGTCAGCGGGGTGTCGCTGGTGCGGGTCAGGGTGTCGGCGACGCGCTCGGTGACGGTGGCCGTGTAGTCGACGCCCTTGACCGAGCGGCCCACGACGGTGGCGGTGACCTTGAAGTCGCCGGTCTTCTCGCCGGCCTGGAGCGCCGGTGCGAGGGCGACGCCCTGGGCATCGGTGGTGACCGTGGCCACGGTCTCGCCGCCGGTGAAGGTGGCGTCGGTGTCCCCGCTGATCGTGAACCTGATCCTGACCTTGGCGACGGACTTGTCGGCCTTGGTCTCGGCGCGGGTGCCGATGCGCTCGGTGAAGGCGTGGCCGGCCATCGCGGTGAGCTGTGCGGTGTCCGCGTTCTTCAGGTGGTCCACCGTGTCGGTGGGGGTCTGCGGAGTCGTCGGCGGGACGGGCGGCTTCGGCGGCTTAGGACTCGGGGTGCCGCTGCCGCCGCCGGGCTTGCTGGGCTTCGGGTCCGGTTTGGGGTCCGGCTCGGTCTGCGGCGGGTTCGACGGCTTCGGGGACGGTGAGTGCCCGCTGCCGTCGTCGCTGCGGTGGCCGGGCACGCTGCCGGTGCCGTTGGGCACGGAGTGGGTGCCCTTGCGGTAGTACTCCAGCCACGACAGGACGGTGTTCAGGTAGTCCTGCGAGTTGTTGTAACTGAGGATCGCGCTGTGCAGGTCGTCCTCGCGTGAGAGGTCCCAGCCGTTGCGGCACAGGTAGTCGCCGGCGGCGAGAGCGGCGTCGTAGACGTTGTTGGGGTCCTTATTGCCGTCGCCGTTGCCGTCGCGGCCCGCCCAGGCCCAGGTCGACGGGATGAACTGCATGGGGCCGACGGCCTGGTCGTACTCGGTGTTGCCGTCGTACTCGCCGTGGTCGGTGTCCTTGACGAGCGCGAAGCCGTTGCCGTCGAGCACCGGGCCCAGGATCCGGCCGATGGTGGTGCCGTCGGCGTCGACCCGGCCGCCGTCGGCCTGACCCGACTCGACCTTGCCGATTGCGGCGAGCAGTTGCCAGGGCAGATTGCAGCCGGGCTTGGCGGAACGCAGTTCGGCCTCGGCCTTCTTGTAGGCGTCGAGGACCGTCGCCGGTATGCCGGCCTCGGCGTCGCCCGTGGCGACGGGGGTGCCGGCGCTCGTCGGCGAGGGGCTGGGACGGGGGCTGTTGAGCGGCGGCAGGTCCGTGTAGTACGGCGAGTTGCCGGTGGCGTTGCCGTCGGAGGTCGCGTCGGGTACGGGAGCGGACGCGCCGGCCGTCGTCTGTCTGCCGTGGTCCTCGCCGGTCGCTCCCGGAGCCTGGGACGCGGACAGGGCCGCGACCGCTGCCGCGGCCACGGCGGTGGTCGCCGCCCCCTTGCGCAGCCGCCTTCCGAAATGCGCCGCCATCGAGTGAACCCCTCCCGTGGACGCCCCGCGTCCGTCTCCGTCGGTCTGCCCTCGCTCTGGTGTGACGGCTGACCCGGTGTTCAGGTTGCGCCTGAGGCGTCCTTTCCGTCTGTGCGTCATGTGTACGACCGTGCGTCCGGCACGGCGACCCAGGTGACCCTACGGCAACTTGCTGTGCGCCGGGACCCGTTCTCGCCCGATTTCACCGGTTGGCCGACTCTTGTTGTCGCGGTGGTCCCGCGCGGGGGTCGCGCATACTGGACGGAACTCGTTCACCGGCTCGATGCCGTGGCCGGCGACCGCCCCGGGGAGCCCTGTTGCCGTTCACGCTCAGCCATGCGGCGGCCGTCCTGCCCGCGGTCCGCCGGGACGGGTCCGGCCGCGGCCCGCTGGTGCCGGCGGTGCTCGTCGCCGGCTCCTTCGCACCCGACATGACCTTCTACGCGGCGGGTGTTCTGCCGGGCGGGATGGAATTCGGCGCGATCACCCACTCGTTCGCCGGGGTCCTCACGGTCGACGTGCTCATCTCCTGGGTGATGGTGGGGCTGTGGCTGCTCGTCCGCGAACCGTTGCTCGCACTGCTGCCCCGGAGCCTGCGGGGCCGGTGGGCCGTGCTGCTGCGCTGCGGCGCGCCACGCGCACGGGTACGGGCCGGCTCGGTGGTGTGGTGGTACGTCTCCGCGGTGCTGGGTGCGCTGACCCATGTGGTGTGGGACGCGTTCACGCATGACGGGCGGTGGGGGACGCGGCTGATTCCGGCCATCGAGCGGGACCGGCCGGCGGGCCTGCCGCTGTTCTCGTGGCTGCAGTACGGCTCGTCCGTGGTGGGCGCGCTCGTGATCGCGGTGTTCGCCGCGCGTGCGGTGCGGCGGGCGCCGGGCGGGGAGCCGGTGGGGGTGCCCGTGCTGTCCGTGCGGGACCGGTGGGTGGCCGGGGCGGTGATCGGCGGCTGTACGGCGGCCGGGGCGGTGCAGCGGGCCGTGCGTCGGTCGACCACCGTGGGCGCGCCCGGGCGGCTGTGGGATCTGGTGCCTGACCTGTGCTTCGGGAGGGGCGCCGGGGTGGTCCTGGGGCTGGTGCTGTACGCCGCCGGGGTCAGGGTGTGGCGTCGGGACCGGGTTCCGGACGGTCCGGGGAGTCCCGGTGATCACCGTGATCTCGGTGATCTCGGTGATCTCGGTGATCTCGGTGATCTCGGTGATCCCGGCGGGGTGGTCGGTGCGGGCCCGGAGCGGCCGGTCGCTCGGTGAGGGACGCGACGAAGACCGTGAGGGTCGGCCGGGGGCGCGATCTCGGGATCGCGGTGAGCGCGAGGGCGAGGTAGCCCCGGGCCAGGTCGGTCCACTGGCGCCAGTCCGGGGTGTGGCCCGTGTGGGCGGTCCCGCCGGCGCGGCCGTGCCAGAAGTCCGTGGCGGCTCGGCGGACGGCCGCGGCCAGGCCGGAGGGAATGCGGGCGGTGCTTGCGTCGGCCGCGAGGGCCGGGACCGGCGAGGCGAGCATGGCCTGCGCCGAGGCGGTGTCCGCCCAGGCCCGGGTGTCTGCCTCGGGCGTCCGGCGGTGAAGCATGCGTATACCCATGCTCGCAGTTTTGCGGCTGTGGGGGGTGGGGGGCGTTTTGGCGGGGGCCACGTGAGTGACGTCCCTCCGGGGGCCGGCCGACGGGTTCTTGTGGGTGCCGGTCCGGTGTGCTGATGGGAGGGGATGCCGTGGTGGGTGGCGGAGGGGGCGGTGCAGCGTGCCTCGGCTGCACCGCCCCCTCCGCTCGGTCGCCGCAGGCTAGTGGGCCGCCGATTCCCAGTCCGGGCCCACGCCGACCGAGACGTCCAAGGGGGCGTGGAGGTGGACGGCGTTCGCCATTTCGTGGCGGACGATCTCTTCCGCGGCCGCCCGCTCGCCGGGGGCGATCTCCAGGACGATTTCGTCGTGGACCTGGAGGAGCATGCGGGACTTCAGCTCCGCCGCCCGCAGCGCGCTGTGCACCTTGAGCATGGCGATCTTGACGATGTCGGCCGCTGTGCCCTGGATGGGCGCGTTGAGGGCCATGCGCTCGGCCGCCTCGCGACGCTGGCGGTTGTCGCTGTTGAGGTCGGGGAGGTAGCGGCGGCGGCCGAAGAGTGTCGCGGTGTAGCCCGTCGCCCGTGCCTCGTCGACCGCCCGGCGCAGATAGTCCCGGACGCCGCCGAAGCGCTCGAAGTACGCGTCCATGAGGGCGCGCGCCTCGGCCGCCTCGATGTTCAGCTGCTGGGAGAGGCCGAACGCGGAGAGGCCGTAGGCCAGGCCGTACGACATCGCCTTGATCTTGCGGCGCATCTCCGCGTCCACCGCGGCGGGTTCGACGCCGAACACCTGGGACGCGGCCGTGGTGTGCAGGTCCTCGCCCGAGGTGAACGCCCGGATCAGGCCCTCGTCCTCGGAGAGGTGGGCCATCACGCGCAGCTCGATCTGGCTGTAGTCGGCGGTCATCAGGGACTCGAAGCCCTCGCCGACCACGAAGCCGCGGCGGATCGCCCGGCCCTCGTCCGTGCGGACCGGGATGTTCTGCAGGTTCGGGTCCGTGGAGGACAGCCGGCCCGTCGCCGCCACCGTCTGGTTGAAGGTGGTGTGGATACGGCCGTCGCCCGCGATGGTCTTGATCAGGCCCTCGACCGTGACGCGCAGCTTCGCCTGCTCACGGTGGCGGAGCATGATCACCGGCAGTTCGTTGTCGGTCTGGGTGGCGAGCCAGGCCAGGGCGTCGGCGTCGGTGGTGTAGCCGGTCTTGGTCTTCTTCGTCTTCGGCAGGGCCAGCTCGCCGAAGAGGACCTCCTGGAGCTGCTTGGGCGAGCCCAGGTTGAACTCGTGACCGGCGGCCGCGTGGGCCTCCTTCACGGCCTGCTGGACCGCTCCCGCGAACGTCTGCTCCATCGCCTCCAGATGTGCGCGGTCGGCCGCGATGCCGTGCCGCTCCATACGGGCGAGCAGCGCGGACGTGGGCAGCTCCATGTCGCGCAGCAGGTCCGCCGCGCCGACCTCCTCCAGGCGGGTCCCGAAGGCCTCGCCGAGGTCGAGGACCGCGCGGGCCTGGATCATCAGCGCCTCGGCCTCGGCGGCGTCGTCGGCACCGAAGGCCAGCTGGCCGTCGGCCGCGGCGGCGGGCGCCAGTTCACGGTGCAGGTATTCCAGGGACAGCGCGTCCAGGTCGAAGGAGCGGCGGCCCGGCTTGACCAGGTAGGCGGCGAGCGCGGTGTCCATGGTCACGCCCTCGACGGACCAGCCGTGCTCGGCGAAGACGCGCATGGCGCCCTTGGCGTCGTGGAACACCTTGGGGCGGGCGGTGTCGGCCAGCCAGGCCGCGAAGGCGTTCTCGTCGGTCTCGTCCAGCTCGGCCGGGTCGAACCAGACGGCCGCTCCCCCGGCCGCGGCCAGGGCGACCTCGGCGACCGAGCCGGTGCCCAGTGCCCAGGTGTCGACGGTGGCGACGCCCAGGGTCCCGGTGCCGTGCTCGGCGAGCCAGGGGGCCAGCTCGCCGGTGCGCAGGGTCTTGCCGTCGATCTCCACGCCGCCGGTCGCCACGGGGGTGGTCTCGGCCTCCTCGGCGCCCGGGTCGACGGCGAAGAGGCGCTCACGCAGGGACGGGTTGCGGATCTCCAGGGTGTCCAGGACCATCGCGACGGTCTTGCGGTCGTACGGAGCCCGCTCCAGGTCGGGGACCGACTTCGGCAGTTCGACCTGGCGCTCCAGCTCGGTGAGGACGCGGTTGAGCTTGACCGACTCCAGGTGGTCGCGGAGGTTCTGCCCGGCCTTGCCCTTGACCTCCTCGGCGCGCTCGACCAGCTCCGCGAAGGAGCCGAACTGGTTGATCCACTTCGCGGCGGTCTTCTCGCCGACGCCGGGGATGCCGGGGAGGTTGTCGGACGGGTCGCCGCGCAGGGCCGCGAAGTCGGGGTACTGGGCGGGCGTCAAGCCGTACTTCTCGAGAACCTTCTCCGGGGTGAACCGGGTCAGCTCCGAGACGCCCTTCGTCGGGTAGAGCACGGTGATGTTCTCGGTGACCAGCTGGAAGGAGTCGCGGTCGCCGGTGACGATCAGCACCTCGAAGCCCGCGGCCTCGGCCTGCGTGGCGAGGGTGGCGATGATGTCGTCCGCCTCGAAGCCCTCGACGGCGAAGCGCGGGGTGTGCATCGCGTCGAGCAACTCGCCGATCAGCTCGACCTGGCCCTTGAACTCGTCCGGGGTCTTGGAGCGGTTCGCCTTGTACTCGGTGAAGCGCTCGGAGCGCCAGGTCTTGCGCGAGACGTCGAAGGCCACGGCGAAGTGTGTGGGCGCCTCGTCACGCAGGGTGTTGGCCAGCATCGACGCGAAGCCGTAGATCGCGTTCGTCGGCTGGCCGGTCGCGGTTGTGAAGTTCTCCGCGGGCAGCGCGAAGAACGCGCGGTAGGCCAGCGAGTGCCCGTCCATGAGCATCAGCCGGGGACGGCTACCGCCGGAGGTCTTGTCGGTCTTCTTCGATGCTGTCTCTGCCACGTCCCCGATCCTGCCACGCCGCACTGACAGTCCGGGTCGCGTCTCGCTGGTGGGTGTGAGCGCGGACACAGTGAACGGGGTCGAGAGATGGCCAAGGACGGTTCGGTGCCTTGCCCGACACCGAGGCCTTGCCCAACACCCCGGAGGAGATCGGAGGGAGAGGGGACGGGCGACGGCGTCGTTGTCGGTGGCCCGTGGGAGGATCGTTCGCGTACTTCTCACACGCAGTCGAAGGAGAGCGTGCGATGGCGACGAAGCCGCCCAAGGGTGATCCGGTCCAGGACGCGCCGCAGGTCGCGGAGCCGAAGCACGCGGCCGCGGGGCTGCCCGCCATCGGGCACACGCTGCGTATCGCCCAGCAGCAGATGGGTGTGCGGCGCACGGCGCTGACATTGCTGCGGGTGAACCAGAAGGACGGCTTCGACTGCCCGGGCTGCGCCTGGCCGGAGCCGGACCACCGGCACAAGGCGGAGTTCTGCGAGAACGGCGCGAAGGCGGTGGCCGAGGAGGCCACGCTGCGCCGTGTCACCCCGGAGTTCTTCGCCGCGCACCCCGTCGCCGACCTGGCCGGCCGCAGCGGCTACTGGCTGGGCCAGCAGGGCCGGCTCACGCATCCCATGTACCTCGCCGAGGGCGGCACGCACTACGAGCCGGTCACCTGGGAGCGGGCCTTCGACATCGTCGCCGAGGAGATCGCCGCCCTCTCCTCCCCGGACGAGGCCGTCTTCTACACCTCGGGCCGTACGAGCAACGAGGCCGCGTTCCTGTACCAGCTCTTCGCGCGCGAGCTGGGCACGAACAACCTGCCGGACTGCTCCAACATGTGCCACGAGTCGTCCGGATCGGCGCTCAGCCAGACCATCGGCATCGGCAAGGGCAGCGTCCTGCTCGAAGACCTCTACAAGGCCGACCTGATCATCGTCGCCGGACAGAACCCGGGGACGAACCATCCGCGCATGCTCTCCGCGCTGGAGAAGGCCAAGGCGAACGGCGCGAGGATCATCAGCGTCAATCCGCTGCCCGAGGCCGGCCTGGAGCGGTTCAAGAACCCGCAGACGCCGCAAGGCATGCTGAAGGGCGCCGCCCTCACCGATCTGTTCCTGCAGATCCGCATCGGCGGCGACCAGGCGCTCTTCCGGCTCCTGAACAAGCTGATCCTGGAGACGGAGGGCGCGGTCGACGAGGAGTTCGTGCGCGAACACACCCACGGTTTCGAGGAGTTCGCGGCGGCCGCGCATGCCGCCGACTGGGACGAGACGCTGGCCGCGACGGGCCTCACGCGCGCGGAGATCGAGCGGGCACTCGGCATGGCACTCGCTTCGAAGCGCACGATCGTCTGCTGGGCCATGGGCCTGACCCAGCACAAGCACGCCGTGCCGACCATCCGTGAGGTGGTCAACTTCCTGCTGCTGCGCGGCAACATCGGCCGGCCGGGCGCGGGCGTGTGCCCGGTGCGCGGCCACTCGAACGTGCAGGGCGACCGCACGATGGGCATCTTCGAGCGGCCCGCGCCGGCCTTCCTGGACGCGCTGGAGAAGGAGTTCGGGTTCGCGCCGCCGCGCGAGCACGGCTTCGACGTCGTGCGGGCCATCCGTGCGCTGCGCGACGGCGAGGCGAAGGTGTTCTTCGCCATGGGCGGCAACTTCGTGTCGGCCTCGCCCGACACCGAGGTGACCGAGGCCGCGATGCGGCGCGCGCGGCTGACCGTGCATGTGTCCACCAAGCTCAACCGCTCGCACGTCGTCACGGGCGCGCGGGCGCTGATCCTGCCCACGCTGGGCCGCACCGAGCGGGATCTGCAGGCAAGTGGCGAGCAGTTCGTGACCGTCGAGGACTCGATGGGCATGGTGCACGCCTCGCGTGGGCGGCTCGCGCCGGCGGGCCCGCGGCTGAGGTCCGAGCCCGCGATCATCTGCGGCCTGGCGCGCCGTGTGCTCGGCGCGGACAGCGTCGTGCCCTGGGAGGAGTTCGAGAAGGACTACGCGACGATCCGTGACCGCATCGCGCGCGTGGTCCCCGGTTTCGACGACTTCAACGCGCGCGTGGCCCGGCCGGGCGGCTTCACGCTGCCGCACGCCCCGCGGGACGAACGCCGCTTCCCGACCGCCACGGGCAAGGCGAACTTCACGGCGGCGCCGGTGGAGTATCCCGAACTGCCGGAAGGCCGGCTGCTGTTGCAGACCCTGCGCTCGCACGACCAGTACAACACCACGATCTACGGCCTGGACGACCGCTACCGGGGCATCACGGGCGGCCGCCGGGTGGTGCTGGTGCACCCCGAGGACGCACGGGCGCTCGGATTCGCCGAGGGGTCGTACGTCGATCTGGTCAGCGAGTGGAAGGACGGCGTGGAGCGGCGGGCGCCCGGTTTCCGGGTCGTGCACTATCCGACGACCCGGGGCTGCGCGGCGGCGTACTACCCCGAGACGAACGTCCTGGTCCCGCTGGACGCGACGGCCGACACCAGTAACACCCCGGCCAGCAAGTCCGTCGTCGTACGACTCGAAGACCCCACAGGGAGCGCGACGGGCCGTCTGGAACAATCGGCGACCGACTGAGCGTTTGCTCAGCCAGCAGACAGGTGGACGAAGAACGGAGCCGGACCCATGGGTGAGCAGCAGCGAGTGAAGTTCCCGCAGGAGGTCATCGACGAGTACGCGGCGCTCGGCGTGGACCTGCCCGCCCTGTTCTCGGCCGGACACCTCGGCACCCGGATGGGTGTGCAGATCCTGGAGGCCTCGCCGGAGAAGGTCGTCGGGACCATGCCGGTGGAGGGCAACACCCAGCCGTACGGCCTGCTGCACGGCGGCGCCTCCGCGGTGCTGGCGGAGACCCTGGGCTCGGTCGGCTCCATGCTCCACGGCGGCAGCTCGAAGATCGCGGTCGGCGTGGACCTGAACTGCACGCACCACCGCGGGGTCCGTTCGGGCCTGGTGACCGGTGTGGCCACGCCGGTGCACCGGGGCCGGTCGACGGCGACGTACGAGATCGTGATCAGTGACGAGGAGGGCCGCCGGGTGTGCAGCGCCCGGCTGACCTGTCTGCTGCGGGACGCCCGCCCCGGCGACGCGGCGCAGGCGTAGGCCCACCGCGAACCGGGCCGCTCCGCCGGGCCGTTGCCCCCGCCCCCTCTCCAGCCGGCAGTGGCGCCGATGTCGTGAAACAGCGTCAAGGCACCACGCCAGCCGGGAAGTTGGCCGGTCCACGGGCGGCCCGGCGCGCGACGCTACCGAGCGTGGACCGGCGGACACCGGCCACCCCGCCCCGGGCTGCCCGGCCGTACCCGGGAATCTCGCTGGTGACGGACTCGCGAACCCCCTTCCGGACAAAGGCGGGTTCGGACCGCAAGATCATGAAAACCCGGCACGTGGCGCACTACGGGATTGCGCCGATGAATGCCGGACCTCCTTCCCTGAATGTAACTCTGCGTAATACGCACGCAATACGGATTCACACTCGCGCGCCCGGTTCACGCCATCCGCAGCACGCCTCTCAGGTCCGGAAAGCCCCTTGCGACAACGGCATCATGTCATCACCAAAACCCCTGAGACACCTGAATTGATCAAGGTGAGTCCTGCGGGTTCTCATATTCCGGACCGGGCGAATCGGCCGTAATTTCGCCCTTCCCCCCAGGGTGTACCGCTGTGCATTACGTCGTGTCATAACAAGAGAGTCACAGCCTTGGTCAGACTCTCCTCCACGTTCCCCACACACGCTTAGAGTCACCGCCAGTCACCGCGCCCCGATTGCCTCTTCGGCTGGAAAGTTCGGGCAGCGCGCGGCTCGACCGCTTCCAGCGGGATGCGGTCGTACTGGGGAAAGGACTGATCGTGCGTCAACGTTCGCTCATCGCCATCACCGCCGCGCTGGCCGCGGGAGCACTCACCCTCACCGCCTGCGGCTCGCGCGACAGCGGCGGCAAGGGCTCGGACTCCAAGGGCGGCACCACCGTCGTCATCGGCGTCGACGCCCCCCTCACGGGCGACCTGTCCGCGATCGGCCTCGGCATCAAGAACTCGGTCGATCTCGCCGTCAAGCAGGCCAACAAGCAGAAGGTCGTCGACGGTGTGACCTTCAAGATGGAGGCTCTGGACGACCAGGCGCAGCCCTCCTCCGGCCAGCAGAACGCCTCCAAGCTCGTCAGTGAGTCCGACGTCCTGGGTGTGGTCGGCCCGCTGAACTCCTCGGTCGCCGAGTCCATGCAGAAGGTCTTCGACGACGCCAAGCTGGTCGAGGTCTCCCCCGCCAACACCAACCCGTCCCTGACCCAGGGCACCAACTGGCAGACCAAGAAGGCCCGTACGTACAAGTCGTACTTCCGCACCGCGACCACGGACGCCATCCAGGGCCCGTTCGCCGCGCAGTACGTGTACAACCAGGCCAAGAAGAAGAAGGTCTTCGTCATCGACGACAAGAAGACCTACGGCGCCGGCCTCGCCGCCACCTTCACCGACGAGTTCAAGAAGCTCGGCGGCACCGTGGCGGGCACCGAGCACATCAACCCCGACACCAAGGACTACTCGGCCGTTGCCACCAAGGTGAAGAACTCCGGCGCCGACGTCGTCTACTACGGCGGCGAGTACCCGCAGGCCGGTCCGCTCAGCAAGCAGATCAAGGCCGCGGGCGCCAAGATCCCGGTCGTCGGCGGCGACGCCATCTACGACCCGACGTACATCAAGCTGGCCGGTGCCGCCAGCGACGGCGACCTCGCCACCTCGGTCGGCGCCCCGCTCGACCAGCTGTCCTCCGCCAAGGACTTCCTCGCCAACTACAAGGCGGGCGGCTACAACGAGCAGTACGGCGCCTACGGCGGCTACGCGTACGACTCCGCGTGGGCGATCATCCAGGCGGTCAAGCAGGTCGTGTCCAGCGGGAAGGTCCCCTCGGACGCCCGCTCCAAGATCACGGCGGCCATGCAGAACGTCTCCTTCGACGGTGTGACCGGCAAGGTCTCCTTCGACGAATACGGCGACACCACCAACAAGCAGCTCACCGTCTACTCCGTGACGGGCGGCGCCTGGAAGACCGTGACGTCCGGTACCTACAACGGCGGCTGACCCACTCCGCACCCGTATCACCCATGAGCCGCGCGGGGCGCTGTTCCACTGGCGCCCCGCGCGCTCACGCATCCGGACATCCGGCACACCCCGTCGAACATCCGAAAGTCTCGGAGGACTTGCGGTGAACGAACTGCCGCAGCAGCTGGTCAACGGCCTGCTACTGGGATCCATGTACGGGCTGGTCGCCATTGGCTACACGATGGTCTACGGCATCGTCCAGCTCATCAACTTCGCCCACGGCGAGATCTTCATGACCGGCGCGTTCGGCGCACTCACGGTCTATGCGTACGTCCTGCCCGACGGCACCTCCATGTGGGTCGCCCTGCCCCTGATGCTCATCGGCGGCATCATCGTCGCGGTCCTCGTCGCCGTCGGAGCGGAACGGTTCGCCTACCGGCCCCTGCGGGGCGCACCGCGGCTGGCCCCGCTCATCACCGCGATCGGCCTCTCGCTCGCCCTGCAGCAGGCGGTGTGGGCCTGGTACCCCGACGCCAAGTCGGCCCGCACCTTCCCGCAGATCAACGGCGGCCCCTTCCACATCGGCAACGTCACCATCCAGACCGGTGACATCTTCCTGGTGGTCGCGGCCCCCATCAGCATGGCGTTCCTCGCCTACTTCGTCATGAAGACCCGTACCGGGCGCGGCATGCAGGCCACCGCGCAGGATCCGGACACCGCGAAACTCATGGGCGTCAACACCGACCGCATCATCGTGATCGCGTTCGCCCTGGGCGCCGCGTTCGCCGCCGTCGGCGGTGTCGCCGACGGCCTGAAGTACGGTCAGATCGACTTCCGCATGGGCTTCATCCTCGGTCTGAAGGCCTTCACCGCGGCCGTCCTCGGCGGCATCGGCAACATCTACGGCGCCATGATCGGCGGCCTCGCCCTCGGCGTCGCCGAGACCCTGGCCACCGCCTACATCGCCGACCTCCCCGGCATGGAGAAGTTCGGCAGCCAGTCCTGGGCGGACGTCTGGGCCTTCGTACTCCTCATCCTCGTTCTGCTGTTCAGGCCACAGGGCCTGCTCGGCGAGCGCGTCGCGGACAGGGCGTGACACCGATGACCACACAGACCACGGCATCCGAAACCCCGAGCGCTCCGGCCGCCGGCACCCCGGCCGGCCTCATCGGCCTCCCGCCCGTACTCGGCCGGGCCCTGGCCGTCGCCGGCGCCGTCCTCACCATCGTCTCCACGTTCCTGTCCTGGACCTGGACGCAGGACTTCCCCGGCGACCTCACCGTCTACGGCTACCCGGGCGGCCTGCAGGTCCTGGTGCTCATCGGCGCCGCCCTGACCACGCTGCTCGCCCTCGCGTCGTACGGCGTCAAGGGTCTGAAGTGGCTGGCCCCGGCGGGCGCGGACCCCGCGCTGAAGCTCGCGGCGCTCGCCACGTTCGCCACCACCTGGTTCACGGTCATCGCGATCAGCGTCGAACTCGGCGGCGTCGTCAACCTGGAGCCCGGCGGCTACTTCGTCGCCGTCACCAGCCTGGCCACGCTCGTCGGCGCCCTCGCGCTGCCGTTCCAGCGGCCCGAGCCCGACCCCGTCGACCCCGAGGACAGCGGCTGGGAGCAGTTCCGGCACCGCGCCGGACAGGCCTGGGAGACCGTCAAGGCCGCCTTCGCCGCCGACCGGCCGCGCCCGGTGGGCAAGCTCCCCGCCTACGCCGAGATCCTGATCATCGTCGCGGTCCTCGCCCTCGCCCTGACCGTCTTCACCTACGGCATCGGCACCGAGTACGACGAACTCTTCGTCGGCTTCCTGATCACCGCGGGATTCGGCTTCGCCGCGCTCAGCAAGTCCGGGCTCGTCGTCCACGCCTCGCAGATCACCAGCAGGCACCAGAACATCACGATCTGCGGCGCGTTCGTCACGGCGGCCCTGTTCCCGTTCACCCAGACCGACGACCAGTACGCGACCCTCGGCGTCTACATCCTCATCTTCGCCACCGTCGCCCTCGGCCTGAACATCGTCGTCGGCCTCGCCGGTCTGCTGGACCTCGGCTATGTCGCCTTCCTCGGTGTCGGCGCCTATGCGGCGGCCCTGGTCTCCGGCTCCCCCAGCTCGCCGCTGCACGTGCACTTCCCGTTCTGGGCCGCCGTCCTGGTGGGCGCCGCCGCCTCGCTGGTCTTCGGTGTCCTCATCGGCGCCCCGACGCTACGGCTGCGCGGCGACTACCTCGCGATCGTCACGCTCGGCTTCGGTGAGATCTTCCGGATCACGGCCAACAACCTGGACGGCACCTCCGGCCCCGACATCACCAACGGCTCCAACGGCATCTCCTCGATCCCGAACCTGAAGATCCTCGGCGTCGACCTCGGCGCCCAGCACGACGTCGCCGGCTTCACCATCGGCCGGTTCGCCAACTACTTCTTCCTGATGCTGGTCATCACCGCGGTCGTCGTCCTCGTCTTCCGGCGCAGCGGTGACTCCCGCATCGGGCGGGCCTGGGTCGCCATCCGCGAGGACGAGACCGCCGCGCTCGCGATGGGCATCAACGGCTTCCGGGTCAAGCTGATCGCGTTCGCCGTCGGCGCCTGCCTCGCCGGGCTCGCCGGCACCGTACAGGCCCATGTGACCTACACGGTCACGCCCGAGCAGTACTACTTCGCCGGTCCCGTGCCGCCCAACTCGGCGTTCCTGCTGGCCGCGGTCGTCCTCGGCGGCATGGGCACCATCGGCGGCCCGCTGATCGGCGCCTCGCTGCTCTTCCTCATCCCGAACAAGCTCCAGTTCCTCGGCAACTACCAGCTGTTCGCCTTCGGTGTCGCGCTCATCCTGCTGATGCGCTTCCGGCCGGAGGGCCTCGTCCCCAACCGGCGCCGCCAGCTCGAGTTCCACGACGAGGCCGAGGCGCCCGCAGTGCTCGGCAAGACAGGGGCCTGATCCGAGATGACCACGCAGACCAACACCCGCGGCGAGACCGTCCTCGACGCCCGCGGCGTCACCATGCGGTTCGGCGGCCTCACCGCGGTACGCAATGTCGACCTCACCGTGGGCAGCGGCGAGATCGTCGGCCTCATCGGCCCCAACGGCGCCGGCAAGACCACCTTCTTCAACTGCCTGACCGGCCTGTACGTCCCCACCGAGGGCGAGGTCCGGTACAAGGACCAGGTGCTGCCGCCCAAGTCCTTCAAGGTCACGGCGGCCGGGATCGCCCGTACCTTCCAGAACATCCGGCTGTTCGCCAACATGTCGGTGCTGGAGAACGTCCTCGTCGGCCGGCACACCCGGACGAAGGAGGGCTTCTGGTCCGCCATCCTGCGCGGCCCCGGCTTCCACCGGGCCGAGCAGGCCTCCCGTGAACGCGCCATGGAGCTCCTGGAGTTCGTGGGCCTCGCGCACAAGGCCGAGCACCTCGCCCGCAACCTGCCCTACGGCGAACAGCGCAAGCTGGAGATCGCACGCGCCCTGGCCAGCGAACCGGGCCTGCTGCTCCTGGACGAGCCGACCGCCGGCATGAACCCCCAGGAGACCCGCGCCACCGAGGAACTGGTCTTCGCCATCCGGGAGAAGGGAATCGCCGTCCTCGTCATCGAGCACGACATGCGGTTCATCTTCAACCTGTGCGACCGTGTGGCCGTGCTCGTGCAGGGCGAGAAGCTGGTCGAGGGCGACAGCGCCACCGTCCAGAGCGACGAGCGGGTCATCGCCGCCTACCTCGGTGAACCCTTCGAGGACGCCCCCGGCGCCGAGGAGGTCGCCGAGGTCGAGGCCGCCGAGGCCCAGGCAGAGGCAACCGCCGAGGCAGCCGAAGCCCCGGCAGAGGCCGAGGCTGAACCCACCACGGACGCCGCGCCCGGCAAGGAGAGCGACCGATGACCGCACTGCTCGAAGTCGAGGACCTCCGGGTCGCCTACGGCAAGATCGAGGCCGTCAAGGGCATCTCCTTCAAGGTCGAGGCGGGCGAGGTCGTCACCCTCATCGGCACCAACGGCGCCGGCAAGACCACGACCCTGCGCACGCTGTCGGGCCTGCTCAAGCCAGTCGGCGGCCAGATCAAGTTCAACGGCAGATCGCTGAGGAAAGTCCCCGCCCACGAGATCGTCCAGCTCGGCCTGGCCCACTCCCCCGAGGGCCGGCACATCTTCCCGCGCATGACGATCGAGGACAATCTGCGCCTCGGCGCGTTCCTGCGGAGCGACAAGCCGGGCATCGAGAAGGACATCCAGCGGGCCTACGACCTCTTCCCGATCCTGGGCGAGCGGCGCAAGCAGGCCGCGGGCACCCTCTCCGGCGGTGAGCAGCAGATGCTGGCGATGGGCAGGGCGCTGATGTCCCAGCCGAAGCTGCTGATGCTGGACGAGCCGTCGATGGGTCTGTCGCCGATCATGATGCAGAAGATCATGGCGACGATCGCCGAGCTGAAGTCGCAGGGTACGACGATCCTGCTGGTCGAGCAGAACGCCCAGGCGGCGCTGTCGCTCGCGGACCACGGTCATGTCATGGAGGTCGGCACGATCGTTCTGTCCGGCACGGGGCAGGACCTGCTGCATGACGAGTCCGTGCGAAAGGCGTACCTCGGCGAGGACTAGACGCTCCGCTGGTTCCCCGCGCCCCTCGGTCGGCGCGGGGAACGTCGGCGACCTGGGTCAGGCCTTCTTCGTGGCCTTCTTCTCCTCGCTGTCCGCGATGACCGCCTCGGCGACCTGCTGCATCGACATACGGCGGTCCATCGAGGTCTTCTGGATCCAGCGGAAGGCGGCCGGCTCGGTCAGGCCGTACTCGGTCTGCAGGACGGACTTCGCACGGTCGACCAGCTTGCGGGTCTCCAGGCGCTGGGTGAGGTCGGCGACCTCCTTCTCCAGCTGCTTCAGCTCGGTGAAGCGGGAGACGGCCATCTCGATGGCCGGGACGACGTCGCTCTTGCTGAACGGCTTGACCAGGTACGCCATCGCACCGGCGTCCCGGGCGCGCTCGACGAGGTCGCGCTGCGAGAAGGCGGTGAGCATCAGGACCGGCGCGATGGACTCCTCAGCGATCTTCTCGGCCGCGGAGATGCCGTCCAGCTTGGGCATCTTCACATCGAGGATGACCAGGTCCGGCTTGTGCTCGCGGGCCAGCTCGACGGCCTGCTCCCCGTCACCGGCCTCGCCGACGACGGTGTACCCCTCCTCCTCCAGCATCTCTTTCAGGTCGAGCCGGATCAGGGCCTCGTCCTCGGCGATGACGACTCGGGTCGTCAGCGGAGGCACGTGTGACTTGTCGTCGTCGGGCGCGTCTACGGGCTGGGGCGACTCGGCGGTCACAGGGGCTCCTCGTTCCGGGCAGGGGTACTGCTGACAAGAGCCTACCTAGCTACGGTATGGTGGACGCGCGGAGGGTCGGGGGAAACCTTGGATTCTGCGAGCCCCGGTAGCCCAATTGGCAGCAGGCAACGGATTCAAAACCCGTACAGTGTCGGTTCGAGTCCGACCCGGGGCACTTTTCCTTGGATTCCAAGGTCAGCGATCTGGAGGGCCCCTCGGGTGAGGGGCCTTTTCTCATGCCTTCGGCTTACTCGGTCCGTAAGGCCTTCGGGGCTCTTTTCAGGCCTTCGGGCTGTCGTCCTCGCCGATGTGGTGGACCCGGACCATGTTGGTCGAGCCGGAGACCCCGGGCGGGGAACCCGCCGTGATCACCACGATGTCGCCCCTCTCGCAACGGCCGTACTTCAGCAGCAGCTCGTCCACCTGGTCGACCATGGCGTCGGTGGAGTCGACGTGCGGCCCGAGGAAGGTCTCGGCGCCCCAGGTGAGGCTGAGCTGGGAGCGGGTGGCCGGCTCCGGGGTGAAGGCGAGCAGCGGGATCGGCGAGCGGTAGCGGGAGAGCCGGCGGGCGGTGTCTCCGGACTGGGTGAAGGCCACCAGGAACTTCGCGCCGAGGAAGTCGCCCATCTCGGCGGCGGCCCGGGCGACCGCGCCGCCCTGGGTGCGCGGCTTGTTCCGCTCGGTGAGTGGCGGCAGGCCCTTGGCCAGCATGTCCTCCTCTGCGGCCTCGACGATCTTCGCCATGGTGCGCACGGTCTCGACCGGGTACTTGCCGACGCTGGTCTCGCCGGAGAGCATCACCGCGTCCGTGCCGTCGAGGACGGCGTTGGCCACGTCGGAGGCCTCGGCGCGGGTCGGCCGGGCGTTGTCGATCATCGAGTCGAGCATCTGGGTGGCGACGATGACCGGCTTGGCGTTGCGCTTGGCGAGCTTGACCGCGCGCTTCTGCACGATCGGCACCTGCTCCAGCGGCATCTCGACGCCCAGGTCGCCGCGCGCGACCATGAGCCCGTCGAAGGCGGCCACGATGCCGTCGAGGTTCTCCACGGCCTGCGGCTTCTCGACCTTGGCGATCACCGGGAGCCGGCGGCCCTCCTCGGCCATGATCCGGTGCACGTCCGCGGCGTCGTCACCGCTGCGGACGAAGGAGAGGGCGATGACGTCACAGCCGATGCGCAGCGCCCAGCGCAGGTCGTCCTCGTCCTTCTCGGAGAGGGCGGGGACGGAGACGGCGACGCCGGGGAGGTTCAGGCCCTTGTGGTCGGAGATCATGCCGCCCTCGACCACCCGGGTGTGGACGCGGGGGCCGTCGACGGCGGTGACCTCCAGGCAGACCTTGCCGTCGTCCACGAGGACGCGCTCACCGGGCGAGACATCGGCGGCGAGGCCGGCGTAGGTGGTGCCGCACTGCCGGCGGTCGCCCTCGGCGCCCTCCTCCACGGTGATCGTGAAGGTGTCGCCGCGTTCAAGGAGTACCGGGCCTTCGGCGAAACGGCCGAGTCGGATCTTCGGACCTTGAAGGTCGGCGAGAATACCGACGCTGCGACCGGTTTCGTCGGCCGCCTTACGGACCCGCCGGTAGCGCTCCTCGTGTTCGGCGTGCGTGCCGTGGCTGAGATTGAAACGGGCGACGTCCATTCCGGCGTCGACCAGTGCCTTGATCTGGTCGTACGAGTCGGTGGCGGGCCCCAGAGTACAGACGATCTTTGCTCGGCGCATATGTCGAGCCTAGGCCTTACCCGCGGGTAGAGAATCGGCCGCACATGACCACTCAACAACCTTTGCGTGAAGCGTCATTGACAAGTATTGAATTGTGCAGCCACTCGCTCCGATGAGCGAATTCCCCTCCCGTGCGCCCTGGCATCTGAGGTCATGTTCAGGTCATCCGGTATTCCGGGCCGGGCCGGCCTTTTTCCGGCCCGGCCTGCTCCTCGTCTGTGCTCGTCTTTGTTCTCGTCACCTTCCTTCGACCAGCGGCGTGAGACGCAGTGCCTGGCGGGCCCGTGGGATCCGGGGGCGGGCGTCCTGGAGGCCGAAGGTGGTGAAGGCCGTTCTGGTGGCCGGCGGGTAAGGGTCGTTTCCGGTGAGGGAGTTGAGGATGGTGGCGCTGCGCCAGGCGGCGAGGCCCAGGTCGGGCGCGCCCACGCCGTGGGTGTGCAGTTCGGCGTTCTGGACATACGCCGAGCCGGTCACGGAGGGATCGAGGACGAGCCGGAACTCTTCGTCGATGCGCGGGCGTTCGCCGCTGTCGCGGCGCATGTACGGGTCGAGCCCGGCGAGGATGCGGTCGAGCGAGCGCTCGCGGTATCCGGTGGCGAGGACGACCGCGCCGGTGGTGAGCCGGGTGCGGGTGCCCTGCTGGAGATGCTCCAGATGGAGCTCGACCTTGGTGGTGGCGATCCGGCCGGCCGTACGCACCAGGACGCCCGGGGTGAGGACGGCGTCGGGCCAGCCGCCGTGCAGGGAGCGCCGGTACAGCTCGTCATGGATGGCGGCGAGCGTACCTGCGTCGATGCCCTTGTGCAGCTGCCACTGCGCGGCGATCAGGCGGTCCCGGACGGGCTCGGCGAGGGAGTGGAAGTAGCGGGTGTAGTCGGGGGTGAAGTGCTCCAGGCCGAGCTTGGAGTACTCCATCGGCGCGAACGCCTCGCTGCGGCCGATCCAGTGCAGCTTCTCGCGGCCGGCGGGCCGGTTCCGCAGCAGGTCGAGGAAGACCTCGGCACCGGACTGTCCGGAGCCGACGACGGTGACGTGGTCGGCTGCCAGCAGGGTGGACCGGTGTTCCAGGTAGTCGGCGGCGTGGATGACGGGCACGCCCGGGGCGTCCACGAGCGGCTTGAGGGGGTCCGGCACATGGGGGGCGGTGCCGATGCCGATGACGACGTTGCGGGTGTAGGTACGACCCAGCGCCTCGGCCTCGCCCTCGGCGTCGAGCTGGGTGAAGTCGACCTCGAACACGTCCCGTTCGGGGTTCCAGCGGACCGCGTCGACCTGGTGGCGGAAGCTCAGTGAGGGCAGGTTCTCCGCGACCCAGCGGCAGTAGCCGTCGTACTCGGCGCGCTGGATGTGGAAGCGCTCGGCGAAGTAGAAGGGGAAGAGCCGACCGCGGGTCTTGAGGTAGTTGAGGAAGCTCCAGGGGCTGGTCGGGTCGGCGAAGGTCACCAGGTCGGCCAGGAACGGAACTTGGACGGTGGCGCCCTCGATGAGCAGCCCGGGGTGCCAGGTGAAGCCCGGGCGCTGGTCGTAGAAGACGGCGTCGAGTTCGGCGAGCGGGTGGGCGAGGGCGGCCAGCGAGAGGTTGCAGGGGCCGATGCCGATGCCGACCAGGTCGCGGGGGGATGCGGCGTCGTGGTGTGGGGGGTTGGTCATCCGAGGGTGCCTTCTTCCACGAGTTTCAGGAGCTGGGCCAGGTCGCCCGGCCGGGTGTGGGGGTTGAGGAAGGTGGCCTTGAGCCAGAGGCGGCCGTCGAGCCGGGCGCGCCCGAGGACGGCCCGGCCCTCCTGCAGCAGCCCGCGGCGCAGGGCGGCCACTGCGGTGTCGCCGGCGCCCGTGGGCCGGAACAGGACCGTGCTGATCACGGGCCGGTCGTACAGCTCGAAGCCGGGGTGTTCCCGCACCAGCGCGGCGAACTCGCGGGCACGGACGCAGACTTGGTCGACCAGGGCGCCCAGGCCGGACCGGCCGAGGGTCCGCAGGGTGACCGCGATCTTGAGGACGTCGGGGCGGCGGGTGGTGCGCAGGGAGCGGTCGAGCAGGTCGGGGAAGCCGGCCTCGGTGTCGTCGTCGGCGTTCAGGTAGTCGGCGCGCTGGTGGAGTACGGCGAGTTCGCCGGGGCGGGCGACGGCGAGCAGGCCGGCGGCGACCGGCTGCCAGCCGAGCTTGTGCAGGTCGAGGGTGACGGTGTGGGCGGCCTCCAGCCCGGCGAGTCGGTCCCGGTGCCGGTCGCTGAAGAGGAGGCCTCCGCCGTAGGCCGCGTCGATGTGCAGCCGGGCTCCGTGGGCGGTGCACAGGCCGGCGATCTCGGGCAGCGGGTCGATGAGACCGGCGTCGGTGGTGCCGGCCGTGGCGGCGACCAGCAGCGGGCCGGAGAGCGTGGTGAGGGCCGCGTCGAGGGCGGCGAGGTCGAGGGTGCCGCCCGCGGCCGGGATGACGACCGGTTCGGGCAGGCCGAGCAGCCAGGCGGCGCGCGGCAGCGAGTGGTGGGCGTTGGCCCCGCACACGAGCTGTACGACGCCGCCGTGCGCCTCGCGGGCGAGCAGCAGGGCGAGTTGGTTGGACTCGGTGCCGCCGGTGGTGACGAGGGCGTCGGCGAGACCGGCGGCGTGGGCGAGCGCGCGGGTGACCGCGGCCTCCAGGGCGGCGGCGGCCGGGGCCTGGTCCCAGGAGTCCAGGGAGGGGTTGAGGGCGCTCACGGCGAGGTCGGCGGCGGTGGCCACGGCGAGCGGCGGGCAGTGCAGATGGGCCGCGCACAGCGGCTCGGCGGGGTCGGCGGCGCCCTCCGCCAGGGCGTGCACGAGGGCGCGCAGGGCATCGGGGTCGCCCTGCTCCGGCAGGACGTCCCCGAGGACCTCGGCGACCCGCGCGGCGACGGCCTCGGGTCCGCCGGCGGGCAACGGCCCGCCGCGCGCCCGGCCGCCGGCCGCGAGCGCGTCCAGGACCGTACCGAGGAGGGGACGCAGGGCGGCCGGGCCGTGCGGGCCCGAGGCGAGGGGCGGCGTGCGCAGAGGTCCGGCACCGCTCATCGGCTGTCCTCCGCTCATGGGTTCTCCTCCCCTCGTGGCCTGGCCTTCGGGGAGTTTCCGGTGCCGGATGGCTTCCGGCTTGTGGCTGGACTTCCAGCTTGTACGGAAAGAGGCCCCTGCGTCCAAAAAGCCCAACGATCAGCACCCGAAAGTGGGTACTGCCGTGCGAGGAAAGCGCGTTGGGACGGCGCTTGTGCGGCGCTGACACCGGTCGGACGGTTGACGCGCGGGTTGCCGCCCCGGAGGACGGTGTGCTGCGGCCGGCCGGGGGCCAGGGCCGGTCCCGCGGATCAGGTCGCAGGAAATCGACGGCGTGTCATCAGCGCAGGTGAGCGGGGGCGGTGGGGGTGCCCCCGCGCCCTTGAGGCGGCGGGCGAGGGCGTGCCGGCCCCCGCGTCCGCGACAGGATCCGCCGGACAGGCTCTAGGCCGGTCCCGTGAAGTCCGCGGTGTGGTCGCGCGCCCACTGGGCGAAGGTGCGGGCCGGGGTGCCGGTGATCTTCTCCACCGTGCCGGTGATCTCCGGTGGCACACCGACGCTCTCCTCGTAGGTCCGCAGCAGCCGCCCGAGCGCCTCGGGCGGTACGTGCGGGAACAACTCCGGGCCCGCCTCGCGCGGGTCCGCCTCCGCGAACGTCAGCTCTCTGCCGACGGCGGCGCCGATCGCCGCGACCTGCTCGGCGTTGGTGGTCGCCGCGGGCCCGGTCAGCCGGTGGACGGCGCCCTCGTGTCCGCCGTCGAGCAGGGCCCGCTCGGCGACGGCCGCGATGTCGTCCTCGTGGATGGGTGCGGAGAGCGCGCCCGCAAAGACCCCGCGGACGGTGTTCCCGGCGCGGATCTGCGGCGCCCACTGCAGTGCGTTGGTGGCGAAGGCGTTGGGCCGCAGGAAGGTCCGGTCGAGCCCGCTGTCGCGGATCTGCCGCTCGACGGTGGCGTGCATGACGTGGAGGGGGTGGGTCTCGTCGGCGCCCTCCTGGATCATGCCGCTGGAGAGGAACACGACCTGCCGCACCCCCTGGGCGCGGGCCGCCGCCAGCAGGTCGGCCGCGCGGGGGTGCGCGTAGAGGAAGAGGGCCGTCGCCCCGCCGAACAGGGCGGCCGGGTCGTCCGGCTGGAACCGCACCACCTCGGCACCGTCGGGCAGTCCGGCCCGCTGCGGGTCGCGGGTGAGCGCCCGCACGGGTCGGCCGGCGGCGAGGAGACGGTCGACAAGGGCACGGCCGACATTGCCGGTCGCACCGGTCACCACGATCACGGAAGGTGCCTCCGAAAGCTCGGCTGATCGTTCCTGACCCTGTCGAGCCTAAGAAGGTGTACGGGCCACGGCATCGGCTGCAGGGACCAGCCGCGGCCTAGGCCGCCGGACCTACTCCGCCCGCGCCCCCTGTTCCGCCGGTTCCGCCTGCTCGCCGCGCACCCGCAGGGCCCGGGCCAGGTCGTCGAGCCGGTCGGCGAGCGTACGGCGCAGGGCCGGGGTGGGGTCGGCGTCGCGCAGACAGGCCTCGCCGGCCCGCAGGTTCTCGGTGCCGACGGCGTGGGCCGGGAAGGCCCAGCGGCCGGCGGCGACCGCTATGGCGGGGCCGCGCCGGGCCGAGAGGGCCACGGCGTCCGGGTAGAAGCGTGGCACGTACTCCCGTACCAGATCGGCCTGTTCGGGTTGCCAGAAGCCCTGCGCGGTGGCCGTGAAGAGGTAGTTGGACAGGTCGTCGCCGGCGAACATCGCCTCCCAGGCCGCCCGCTTGGCCTCCGGGTCGGGCAGGGCGGCGCGGCAGCGGGCGGCACCCTCCTGGCCGGTGGCGCTCGGGTCGCGCTCCAGCTCGGCGGCGATGGCGGCCGCGTCGGTGGCGCCGAGCGCGGCGAGCCGCCCGAGGATACGCCAGCGCAGCTCCGGGTCGAGTTCCGGCCCGCCGGGCACCGTGCCGTCGGCGAGCCAGGCGGCGATGGTGTCGGGGTGGGCGGCCGCGCCGATCAGATGGCGTACGGCGATCAGGCGCAGGCCCGGATGGTCGCCGTCCTCGGTGCGCCGCAGCAGGTCGCGGCAGAGGGCGGTGAGGGTGCCCAGGGCGGCCGGACGGTCCTCGGCCGGCAGGTACTGGTCGGCGAGCTGGCCGGAGGCGAAGGCGAGCACGCCCTGGACCACGGCCAGGTCGGTCTCGCGCGGGAGGTGGGCGCGGGCCGTCTCCAGGTAGGCGGCGGGCGCCAGTTCGCCGTCGCGCACGGCGTCCCGGAGGGCGTTCCAGACGACCGCGCGGGTGAGCGGGTCGGGCAGGCCGGACAGGCCGGCCCGGACCGTCGCGAAGGACTCGGCGTCGAAGCGGACCTTGGCGTAGGTGAGGTCGCCGTCGTTGAGCAGGAGCAGCGCGGGACGCTTGCCGATGGGCCGCGGTGCGCTCTGCGGGACGTCCAGGTCGAGGCGTGTGCGCAGCACCAGCCGGCCCTCGTCGGCGACGTCGCGGTCGTACAGACCGGCGGTGAGGCGGTGCGGACGGCTGCCCGCGAGGTCGACGGTCAGGGTGCAGGCGCCGTCGGCGGAGTCGACGCGGGGCGTCAGCTTGTCCACACCGGTGGTGCGCAGCCAGCTGTCGGCCCAGGCGGGTACGTCGCGGTCGGTGGCGGAGGCCAGGGAGTCGATGAAGTCGGCGAGCGTGGCGTTGCCGAACCTGTGCCGGGCGAAGTGGTTGTTGATGCCCGCGAGGAAGTCCTTCTCGCCGAGCCAGGCGGCCAGCTGGCGCAGCGCGGAGGCGCCCTTGGAGTAGGAGATGCCGTCGAAGTTGAGCAGCGCGGAGGCCGTGTCGTCGACCTTCTCCGGGGCGACCGGGTGGGTGGTGGGGCGCTGGTCGGCGTCGTAGCCCCAGGCCTTGCGGGTGACGCCGAACTCGGTCCAGGGGCCGGTGAATCGAGTGGCCTCGGCGGTGGTCTGGTAGCCCATGTACTCGGCGAAGGACTCGTTCAGCCAGATGTCGTCCCACCACTTGAGGGTGACGAGATCACCGAACCACATGTGGGCCATCTCGTGCGCGACGACCATGGCGCGGGTCTGCCGCTCGGTGTCGGTGACGGCGGAGCGGTAGACGAACTCGTCGCGGAAGGTGACCAGGCCCGGGTTCTCCATGGCGCCCGCGTTGAACTCGGGGACGAACGCCTGGTCGTAGGAGTCGAAGGGGTAGGGCTCCTCGAACTTCTCGTGGTAGCGGTCGAAGCACGCGCGCGTGACCTCGAAGATCTCCTCGGCATCCACGTCGAGGTGGGGCGCGAGGGAGCGGCGGCAGTGGATGCCGAAGGGCAGTCCCCGGTGCTCGGTGCGCACCGAGTGCCAGGGGCCGCCGGCCACGGCGACGAGGTAGGTGGAGATCGGCGGGGTGGGCGCGGCCTGCCAGACGCCGTCGGCACGCTGTTCGGTGATGCCGTTGGCGAGCACGGTCCAGCCTTCGGGGGCCTTGACGGAGACCTCGAAGACGGCTTTCAGGTCGGGCTGGTCGAAGGCGGCGAAGACACGCTGGACGTCGTCCATGAACATCTGCGTGTAGACGTACGTCTCGCCGTCGCTGGGGTCGTTGAAGCGGTGCATGCCCTCGCCGGTGCGGGAGTAGCGCATGGCCGCGTCGACGCGCAGCTCGTGCTCGCCCGCGGTGAGGTTCTTCAGCGGGAGGCGGCCGTCGTCGAGCGCCTCCGGGTCCATGGGCTGTCCGTCGAGTGTGACCGTGCGCAGCTCGGCGGGCTTCAGCTCGACGAACGTGTCCCCGGCGGACCGCGCGGTGAACCGGATCACGGTGCGGGAGTCGAAGGTCTCGTCCCCGGTCGTGAGGTCCAGTTCGACCGTGTAGCGGCGGACGTCGAGGAGCTGTGCTCGGAGCTGCGCTTCATCGCGCGTGAGTACGGACATGCAGGCCATGCTGCCTGATGGCACTGACAGCGCACAGGGGGTGGATGGGTTCGCGGCTTATGTCCGGATGGCCGCCCGCGGTCGGGCCCGGCGCACGCCCCCGGTCGTGTCCGGCACGCGCCCCCGGTCGTGTCCGGCTCACGCCCCGGTTGTGTCCGGCTCACGCCCCGGTTGCGTCCGGCTCACGCCCCGGTTGCGTCCGGCTCACCACCCCCGGTTGCGTCCGGCTCACCACCCCCAGCCGCGTCCAGATCACCACCCCGGCCGGCCGGGTATCAGGCGTCCGGCTGCTGGCCGTTGGCGGCGTCCTCGGCGATGCGCTCGTGGTGCCGGATCACCTCGGCGATGATGAAGTTCAGGAACTTCTCGGCGAAGGCCGGGTCGAGCTTGGCGTTCTCCGCGAGGCGTCGCAGCCGCTCGATCTGGCGGGCCTCGCGGGTCGGGTCGGCGGGCGGCAACTGGTGCACCGCCTTGAGCCGGCCGACCTGCTGCGTGGCCTTGAACCGCTCGGCGAGCAGGTGGACGACGGCCGCGTCGATGTTGTCGATGCTGTCGCGCAGCCGCTCCAGTTCCTGGCGGACCTCGGGGTCCACGTCACCGGTTCCGGTGTTGCTGGTGGTCATGCTTGTCACCCTATGGGTTCGCCGGGCCGGGCCTCGGCGCTGTCCGGAGAGTGGATCATCGGCGGATCGTCAGGGTCCGGGACGTGGTCGCTCCAGCCGCCGGGGACACTGCGGCCCTGCTGCGCGCGGAAGCGGACCGGGGCGAGGCCCACCCGGCGGGTGAACAGCCGGGAGAAGTAAGCGGGGTCGTCGTAGCCGACGCGGCGGGCGACGGCGGCGACGGGCAGCTCGGTGGCGGCGAGGAGCTCCTTGGCGCGGGCGAGGCGGATGCCGAGCAGATAGTCCTTGGGGCTGCAGCCGGCGGCCCGGCGGACGGCGCCGCGCAGCTCGGTGGGGGTCATGCCGTGCACGCGCGCGTGGTCCGCGACGCTCATCGGGGTGCAGGCGTCCCGGGCGAGCGCCTGGAGCACCTGGTCGCCGTCCGGGGCGAGGTCGGCGCGGGCGCGACGCAGGGCGACGAGGAGTTCGTGCACGGCGGCGCCGGTCTCCACCTCCAGCAGCGGGTTGCCGCGGCGGGCGGCGCGGGCGATGCGGGCGACCACCGCGCGGGGCCCCGAGGCGTCCGAGAGCGGCACGACGGGCCGCTCGGGCTCGATGTAGCCCAGTTCGGTGTACGTCTCCGTGGCGGGCCCGGCGAAGTCGACGAAGCCCTCGTCCCAGCCGGTGTCCGGATCGGGCGCGTAGTGGTGGGGCACGCCGGGGGTGAGCCAGAGCAGCGCGGGCGCGGTGACGGTCGTACGGCGGCCGTCGGGCCCCCGGTACCAGCCGCCGCCCGCGCTGATCACGACGGCCACGTGGTGGTCCAGGGTGCGCGGGCCGACCGTGGGCAGCGCGCCGTGCTGGAGGCCGACGCCGAGGCAGACCAGGCCGAGGCGGTGGTGTGCGGGGCCGGGGCTGAAGAACCGCATCCAGGTCTGGTACATCGGCGCTCCTCCCGGAGTCGGCGACGGCGGACTTTTGTCCAAACGTCTGTGCCCGGCGCTTCTGTCCAGCTTTTACGCCCGGCGTTTTTGTCCAAGCAGCGCCGATCTTCGTCCATGGCGCCGGCCTCCGGAAGGGGTGAGGCTTGGGCGCATGGGTGAGTTCACGGTGGGGGAATCCGACTTCCTGCTGGACGGGAAGCCGGTACGGCTGCTGTCCGGGGCACTGCACTACTTCCGGGTGCACGAGGAGCACTGGCGGCACCGGCTGGCGATGCTGCGGGCGATGGGTCTGAACTGCGTGGAGACGTACGTCCCGTGGAACCTGCACTGGCCGGTCCCGGGCGGCTACCGGGACGTGCGGGCGCTCGGCCGGTTCCTGGACGCGGTCCGCGAGTCGGGTCTGTGGGCGATCGTGCGGCCGGGCCCGTACATCTGTGCCGAGTGGGAGAACGGCGGGCTGCCGCCCTGGGTGACGGGCGAGGCGGGCACGCGCGTGCGCACGCGTGACGAGCGTTATCTGTCCCGCGTGGAGCACTGGTTCCACCATCTGACGCACGAGATCGTGCCCCGGCAGATCGACCGCGGCGGCCCGGTGATCCTGGTGCAGATCGAGAACGAGTACGGCAGCTACGGCAGCGACACCGGGTATCTGGAGCAACTGGCGGGTCTGCTGCGTGCCGAGGGGGTCACGGCTGCGCTGTTCACCTCGGACGGCCCCGAGGACCACATGCTGACCGGCGGTTCGCTGCCCGGGGTGCTCGCCACGGTGAATTTCGGCTCCCACGCTCGCGAGGCCTTCGCGACGCTGCGCAGGCACCGCCCAGCGGGCCCGCTGATGTGCATGGAGTTCTGGTGCGGCTGGTTCGACCACTGGGCTGGCGAGCACGTCGTACGGGATCCGGAGGAGGCCGCCGGGGTGCTGCGGGAGATCCTGGAGTGCGGGGCGTCGGTGAACCTCTACATGGCGCATGGCGGCACGAGCTTCGGCGGCTGGGCGGGCGCCAACCGGGGCGGCGGCGCGCTGCACGAGGGCCCGCTGGAGCCGGATGTGACCTCGTACGACTACGACGCCCCGGTGGACGAGTACGGCCGCCCGACGGAGAAGTTCTGGCGCTTCCGCGAGGTACTGGCCGACTACCGCACCGAGCCGCTGCCCGAACTCCCGCCGCAGCCCGCGCGGTTGGGCCACTCGGCCGAGGTGACGCTCGACGGCTGGGCGTCCCTGGGAGACGTCCTGGGGACCCTGGGCGGCGAGGAGACCGTGGCACCGATGCCGCCCACCTTCGAGGAACTGAACGTCACCCGGGGACTGGTGCGCTACGAGGTGGACGTGCCCGGCCCGCGCCGGCCGTGTCCGCTGACCCTGCGCGGGCTGCGGGACCTCGCGGTGGTGTACGTGGACGGCGAGCGGGCCGGGGTGCTCACCGAGGAGGAGCCGCGGCTGCAGGAGCCCGTCGCGGGCCCCGCGCGCGTGGAGGCATGGGTGGAGTCTCTCGGGCGGGTGAACTACGGGCCGCGCTTCGGCGAGGCGAAGGGGATCACCGGCGGCATCCTGCACGAGCGGCAGTTTCTGCACGGGGTACGCGCGCGTGGGCTGGATCTGGACGCCTTCTCGGGCGGTGTGGCGAAGGTGCCGTTCGGTGCGCTGCCCGAGGGGGGCGCGGCGGGTCTGTACCGGGGCACCGTCCTGGTCCGCGGGGCCGGGGACGCCCGGCTGGAGCTGCCCGGCCTCACGCGCGGTTTCGTCTGGATCAACGGCTTCGAACTGGGGCGTTACTGGTCGGTGGGCCCCCAGCGATCCCTGTACGTGCCCGGCCCGGTGCTACGGGAGGGCGAGAACGAGGTGTGGGTACTGGAGCTGCAGGAGACTGACCCGGACCGGCCGGCGCCCCGGCTGCTGCCGGTGTGACCAGCGGCCCGTGCCGCCTACAGTGGAGAGGAGTTCCGGCGTCTTTGGGGGTGCGGACGTGGCGAACGGCGGACCGGTCCAGCACGGCTACCCGCACCTGGAGACGGTGCGGGCCGCCATCACGGCGCTGTACAAGCGCCTGTCCTACGACACCGTCCAGACGTTCTCGACCAGCCTGGTCCCGGCCGACGTGGCCTTCTGCGACACCGACGACCTGCATCTGGGCGCGCAGCGGGTGGCCCGCGAGATCGTGCGGCACTTCCGGCTGCCGGACGCGCGGCTGATCGTCGGCTTCCGGGAGATGACCCACGCGGCGAACGTCGAACTGGCGGCGGGCCCCGAGTACTTCGTGGAGCTGAACGACCGTTTCCGCACTCATCGCAGGGACATCGGCGCGGCGCTCGCCCACGAGGTGGCGCACGTCTATCTGCACCGCCTGGACCTCATCTTCCCGACCACGGCGGAGAACGAGATCCTCACGGACACGGTGACGGCCTATCTGGGCGCGGGCTGGCTGCTGCTGGACGCCTTCCGGGAGGACGCGGTCTCCTCGCAGAAGCTCGGCTACCTCACCCCGGAGGAGTTCGGGTACGTCCTGGCCAAGCGGGCGCTGGTCTTCCACGAGGACCCCTCGGTGTGGTTCACCAGCCCGCAGGCCTACGACGCGTACACCAAGGGCATGGCGCAGGCCCGCCGGGACGAGCAGCAGCCGCCGCTGACCGGGGCCGGCTGGGCGGGCCGGCGCCGCTACGCCCACGACCGCCGGCACGCGCCCTCGGCCCAGCCCGGGGTGTCCTACGCCTTCACCCCCGACCCCGCCGGCCACCTCCGCGTGACCTTTCCCTGCCCCACCTGCCACCAGCGGATCCGGGTACCGGTGAAGGGCCGGGTACGCGCGCGGTGCGGGCTGTGCCGGACGGTGCTGGAGTGCGACACCTAGGTTCACGGCACTCCGCTGGGCGCTGGGCGCCGCAGACCGGCCCTGGCGGTTCCGCCGCCGACAGCCTGCGCGCCCGCTCCCCCGCCTCCGCGGGTGTCCACCGCGTGCCCTTGCCGGCGGTGGAGCCTTGGCACCGGCCCTCCATGACGGTGATCCGGCAGCCCTCCGCCGCGAAGACCCGGACGGTGAGCCCCCGCGCTCGCGTCCGGGCCGAGCCGGGCGACGAGCGGGGAGACGGCGGCCCCGGCCACCGGATTCGACGCCGTGGCACCCGACGTGCCGGTGGTGGATCTGTCCCGCTCCGCGGCCGACAAGGGGTTCCGCGCCGAGGCCCGGACCTGGCTCGCGGCGCATGTGCCGCGCACGCCGCTGCCGCCCCCGGAGACGGCGGAGGGCTTCGCGGCCCCTCGCCGCTGGGGGCCGAACTGGCCGCGGACGGCTGGTCGGTGGTGTCGTGGCCGGAGAAGTACGGCGGCCGGGACGCGGGGCTGCTCAACGGCATCAGTCTGCTCGCGCCGACGCTCTTCGACCACGGTACGGAGGAGCAACACGCGCGGGTGCTGCCGCCGACGGCCGCCGGCGAGGTGGTCCCGGCGCGGGCCCGGTCCGAGCCGGAGACGGGCTGCGGTCTGGCCCCGCTCACCTCCAGGGCGGTACGGACGGACGGTGGCCGGCACCTGCGGGGCAGAAGACCTGGTCGTCGCGGGCGGCCTTCGGCCTGATCCGCAGCGATCCGGGCGCCCCGAAACCCCACCAGGGGCTGATCTGCCTGATGTTCGCCCTGCGGGCGCCCGGGGGTCACCTTGGGACGACGTGTTCGTACCGGACGCTGGTCGAGCTGTCGCGGCCGTCTCCCGCTTCCCGGAGGACGAGGGACCGGGAACCGGTATGCGCAGACCCTGCCTGCGGACATGCAACGACGCCTGCCCAGGCGTCCGGTCGGGGACTTGTCGGGCAGGCGTCGTCAGTGTTCCGTACGCCGTTGTACGGGACGTTTCTCGGGTGCCGTCAGACCGCCAGGGCGCGGTCGGTCGGGCGGATCGGGGCCGGCAGGTCGCTGGCACCGGTCAGGAACCGGTCGACACCGCGGGCGGCCGAGCGGCCCTCCGCGATGGCCCAGACGATGAGGGACTGGCCGCGGCCGGCGTCACCGGCGACGAACACACCCGGCACGTTGGTCTGGAAGTCGGCGTCGCGAGCGATGTTACCGCGTGCGTCGAGGTCCAGGCCGAACTGCTCCACCAGGCCGTTCTCACGGTCGGTGCCGGTGAAGCCCATGGCGAGGGTGACCAGCTGGGCGGGGATCTTGCGCTCGGTGCCCGGCTTGGAGGTCAGCTTGCCGTCGACGAACTCCACCTCGCTGAGGTGCAGCCACTGGACGTTGCCGTCCTCGTCGCCCTCGAAGTGGGTGGTGGAGGCGGAGTAGATCCGCTCGCCGCCCTCCTCGTGGGCCGAGGTGACCTTGTAGAGGATCGGGAAGGTCGGCCAGGGCTGGTTGGTCGGGTGCCGCTCGTCGTTCGGGCGGGGCATGATCTCCAGCTGGGTGACGGAGGCCGCGCCCTGCCGGTGGGCGGTGCCCACACAGTCCGCGCCGGTGTCGCCGCCGCCGATGACGACGACGTGCTTGCCCTCGGCCGAGATGGGCGTCGTGACGTAGTCGCCCTCCTGGACCTTGTTGGCCAGCGGCAGGTACTCCATCGCCTGGTAGATGCCCTTGAGCTCGCGGCCGGGGACCGGCAGGTCGCGGGCGGTGGTCGCGCCGACGGCCAGGACCACCGCGTCGTACCGCTTCTTCAGGTCCGTCGCCTTCAGGTCGCGGCCGATCTCGATGCCGGTGCGGAAGCGGGTGCCCTCCGCGCGCATCTGCTCGATACGGCGGTTGATGTGCCGCTTCTCCATCTTGAACTCGGGGATGCCGTACCGGAGGAGGCCTCCGACGCGGTCCGCGCGCTCGTAGACGGCGACCGTGTGACCGGCCCGGGTCAGCTGCTGGGCGGCGGCGAGACCCGACGGGCCCGAGCCGATGACCGCGACCGTCTTGCCGGACAGGCGCTCGGGGGCCTGCGGGGCGACCGTGCCCGCGTCCCACGCCTTGTCGATGATCGAGACCTCGACGTTCTTGATGGTGACCGGCGGCTGGTTGATGCCGAGCACACACGCGGACTCACAGGGAGCGGGGCACAGACGGCCCGTGAACTCCGGGAAGTTGTTCGTGGCGTGCAGGCGCTCGGACGCGGCAGTCCAGTCCTCGCGGTAGGCGTAGTCGTTCCACTCCGGGATCAGGTTTCCGAGCGGACAGCCGTTGTGGCAGAACGGGATGCCGCAGTCCATGCAGCGGCTGGCCTGCTTGCTGATGATCGGCAGCAGGGAGCCGGGGACGTAGACCTCGTTCCAGTCCTTGACGCGGTCACCGACGGGACGGGTCTGGGCGACCTCGCGGCCGTGGTTCAGGAAGCCCTTCGGGTCAGCCATTGGTCGCCGCCTCCATCATCTTCTCGGTGATCTCGGTCTCGGAGAGACCCGCTCGCTCGGCGGCGTCCTTGGCGGCGAGCACTGCCTTGTACGTGCTGGGGATGATCTTGCTGAACCGGGCCACGGCCGTGTCCCAGTCGGCGAGCAGCTTCTCGGCGACCGTGGAGCCGGTCTCCTCGGCGTGGCGGCGCACCACGTCGTGCAGCCACTGCTTGTCCGTGTCGTCCAGCACCTCGATCGACTCGACGTTGCCGACGTTGACGTTGTCGCGGTCGAGGTCGATGACGTACGCGACACCGCCGGACATGCCCGCCGCAAAGTTGCGGCCGGTCGGGCCGAGGACGACCGCGTGACCGCCGGTCATGTACTCGCAGCCGTGGTCGCCCACGCCCTCGGAGACGACCAGCGCGCCGGAGTTGCGGACGCAGAACCGCTCACCGGTACGGCCGCGCAGGTACAGCTCGCCGCCGGTGGCGCCGTAGCCGATGGTGTTGCCCGCGATGGTCGAGTACTCGGCGAGGTGGTCGGCCGCGCGGTCCGGGCGGACGACGACACGGCCGCCGGAGAGGCCCTTGCCGACGTAGTCGTTGGCGTCGCCCTCCAGGCGCAACGTGACACCGCGCGGCAGGAACGCGCCGAAGGACTGGCCGGCGGAGCCGGTGAAGGTGATGTCGATGGTCTCGTCGGGCAGGCCCGCACCGCCGAACTTCTTCGTCACCTCGTGGCCGAGCATGGTGCCGACCGTGCGGTTGATGTTGCGGATGGCGACCTGGGCGCGCACCGGCTGCGCCTCGGTCGCGTCGTTCGCGGCCAGGGCGTCGGCGGCGAGCTTGATCAGCTCGTTGTCCAGGGCCTTCTCCAGGCCGTGGTCCTGGGGAACCACCTGGTGGCGGACGGCGCCCTCGGGCAGCGACGGCACGTGGAACAGCGGCTCCAGGTCCAGGCCCTGCGCCTTCCAGTGGTTCACCGCGCGCTCGACGTCCAGCGTCTCGGCGTGGCCGACGGCCTCCTCGATGGAGCGGAAGCCCAGCTCGGCGAGGATCTCGCGGACCTCCTCGGCGATGAACTGGAAGAAGTTCACCACGTACTCGGCCTTGCCGGCGAAGCGGTCGCGCAGCGTCGGGTTCTGGGTGGCGATGCCGACCGGGCAGGTGTCCAGGTGGCAGACGCGCATCATCACGCAGCCGGAGACGACCAGCGGAGCGGTCGCGAAACCGAACTCCTCGGCGCCCAGCAGCGCGGCGATGACCACGTCACGGCCGGTCTTCAGCTGGCCGTCGGTCTGGACGACGATCCGGTCGCGCAGGCCGTTGAGCAGCAGGGTCTGCTGGGTCTCGGCGAGGCCGAGCTCCCAGGGGCCGCCCGCGTGCTTCAGCGAGGTGAGCGGGGAGGCGCCCGTACCGCCGTCGTGGCCGGAGATCAGGACGACGTCCGCGTGCGCCTTGGAGACGCCCGCGGCGACCGTGCCGACGCCGACCTCGGAGACCAGCTTGACGTGAATCCGCGCCTGCGGGTTCGCGTTCTTCAGGTCGTGGATCAGCTGGGCCAGGTCCTCGATGGAGTAGATGTCGTGGTGCGGCGGCGGCGAGATGAGGCCGACGCCCGGCGTCGAGTGCCGCGTCTTGGCGACCCACGGGTAGACCTTGTGGCCGGGCAGCTGGCCGCCCTCGCCGGGCTTGGCGCCCTGGGCCATCTTGATCTGGATGTCGTCCGCGTTGACCAAGTACTCGGAGGTCACACCGAAGCGGCCGGAGGCGACCTGCTTGATGGCGCTGCGCCGCGCCGGGTCGTACAGGCGCTCCGGGTCCTCGCCGCCCTCACCGGTGTTGGACTTGCCGCCCAGCTGGTTCATGGCGATGGCGAGGGTCTCGTGCGCCTCCTTGGAGATGGAGCCGTACGACATGGCACCGGTCGAGAACCGCTTGACGATCTCGGAGACCGGCTCGACCTCGTCGATGGGGATCGACGGGCGGTCGGACTTGAAACCGAACAGGCCGCGGAGCGTCATGAGCCGCTCGGACTGCTCGTTCACGCGGTCCGTGTACTTCTTGAAGATGTCGTAGCGGTTGGCGCGCGTCGAGTGCTGGAGGCGGAAGACCGTCTCCGGGTCGAACAGGTGCGGCTCGCCCTCGCGGCGCCACTGGTACTCGCCGCCGATCTCCAGGGCGCGGTGCGCCGGGGCGATGCCGGAGGCCGGGTAGGCCTTGGCGTGTCGGGCGCCGACCTCCTCGGCGATCACGTCGATGCCGACGCCGCCGATCTTGGTGGCGGTGCCGTTGAAGTACTTCTCCACGAAGGCCTCGTCCAGGCCGACGGCCTCGAAGACCTGGGCGCCCCGGTAGGAGGCGACGGTGGAGATGCCCATCTTCGACATGACCTTCAGCACGCCCTTGCCGAGGGCGTAGATCAGGTTCTTGATGGCCTTCTCGGGCTCGACACCGTTGAGGAAGGTGCCGGCGCGCAGCAGGTCCTCGACCGACTCCATCGCCAGGTACGGGTTGACGGCGGCGGCGCCGAAGCCGATGAGCAGGGCGACGTGGTGGACCTCGCGGACGTCGCCGGCCTCGACCAGCAGGCCCACATGGGTGCGCTGCTTGGTGCGGATGAGGTGGTGGTGGACGGCCGCGGTGAGCAGCAGCGACGGGATCGGCGCGTGCTCGGCGTCGGAGTGCCGGTCGGAGAGGACGATCAGGCGGGCGCCGTTGTCTATGGCGGCGTCGGCCTCGGCGCAGATCTCCGCGATACGGGCGGCCAGCGTCTCACCGCCACCGCTCACCCGGTAGAGACCGGACAGGGTCGCGGCCTTGAAGCCGGGCATGTCGCCGTCGGCGTTGATGTGGATGAGCTTGGCCAGCTCGTCGTTGTCGATCACCGGGAAGGGCAGCACGACGGACCGGCAGGAGGCGGCGGTCGGGTCGAGCAGGTTGCCCTGCGGGCCCAGCGAGGAGCGCAGCGAGGTGACCAGCTCCTCGCGGATCGCGTCCAGCGGCGGGTTGGTGACCTGCGCGAACAGCTGGGTGAAGTAGTCGAAGAGCAGCCGCGGGCGCTCGGACAGGGCCGCGATCGGCGAGTCCGTGCCCATCGAGCCGATCGGCTCGGCGCCGGTGCGGGCCATCGGGGCGAGGATGACGCGCAGCTCCTCCTCGGTGTAACCGAAGGTCTGCTGGCGGCGGGTGACCGAGGCGTGGGTGTGGACGATGTGCTCGCGCTCGGGCAGGTCGCCCAGCTCGATCTCGCCGGCCTCCAGCCACTCGGCGTACGGCTTCTCGGCGGCGAGGGTCGCCTTGACCTCGTCGTCCTCGATGATGCGGTGCTCGGCGGTGTCGACGAGGAACATCCGGCCGGGCTGCAGCCGGCCCTTGCGGACGACCTTGGCCGGGTCGATGTCGAGGACGCCGACCTCGGAGCCGAGGACCACGAGTCCGTCGTCGGTGACCCAGTAGCGGCCGGGGCGCAGGCCGTTGCGGTCGAGTACGGCGCCGACCTGGGTGCCGTCGGTGAAGCAGACGCAGGCGGGGCCGTCCCAGGGCTCCATCATCGTGGAGTGGTAGCCGTAGAAGGCGCGCCGGGCCGGGTCCATGGAGTCGTGGTTCTCCCACGCCTCCGGGATCATCATCAGCACGGAGTGCGGCAGCGAACGGCCGCCCAGGTGCAGGAGTTCGAGGACCTCGTCGAAGGAGGCGGAGTCGGAGGCGTCCGGCGTACAGACCGGGAAGACGCGGTCCAGCTTCTCCTGGGGGCCGAACAGGTCGGAGACCAGCTGCGACTCGCGGGCGCCCATCCAGTTGCGGTTGCCCCGGACGGTGTTGATCTCACCGTTGTGGGCGACGAAGCGGTACGGGTGCGCGAGCGGCCACGACGGGAAGGTGTTCGTGGAGAACCGGGAGTGCACGAGCGCGATCGCGGAGGCGAAGCGGCGGTCGGACAGGTCCGGGAAGAAGGGCTCCAGCTGGCCGGTGGTCAGCATGCCCTTGTACACGATCGTGCGCGCGGAGAGCGACGGGAAGTAGACACCGGCCTCGCGCTCGGCGCGCTTGCGCAGCACGAACGCCTTGCGGTCCAGCGCGATGCCCTCGCTGGCGCCGTCGGCGACGAAGATCTGCCGGAAGACCGGCATGGTGGAGCGGGCGGTGGCACCCAGCAGTTCCGGGGCGACGGGAACCTCGCGCCAGCCGAGGACGGTCAGCCCCTCCTCGACGGCGATCGTCTCGATCTGTGAGACGGCCTCGGTGGTCTCGTCCTCCGGCAGGAAGGCGATACCGACGGCGTACGACCCGGCGGCGGGGAGTTCGAATCCGGCCACCTCACGGAAGAAGGCGTCAGGCACCTGGGAGAGGAGACCCGCACCGTCGCCCGAGTCGGGCTCGGAGCCGGTGGCACCGCGGTGCTCCAGGTTGCGCAGCACCGTGAGTGCCTGCTCGACCAGCGTGTGCGACGCCTCGCCGGTAAGGGTGGCGACGAAACCGACGCCGCAGGCGTCGTGTTCGTTGCGGGGGTCGTACATACCCTGTGCAGCAGGGCGAGCATCCATGAACGACCAGTTCTGGCCATTCGCGGAATGCTGGGACGGCTGGCGCGGCGTACGCATCGGCTCTCCCGTCGTCGTCATGTGGCATGTGGCAGGTGCCGAGGGACGACGTTGGCCCTCTGCGTGAGTATCAAAATTTCGTGCAGGTTACATGATGGAGCGGTTCTCGGGAAGCGGATACTCCGTTCCAACATGCGGACGCCACAGGGTCCGTACGGTCCGTGGCCAGGGTGCCGCGCGGTGACGGCGGATGCCGCACGATGACGGCGGGGGTGCCGCGCGTGGCGGCGAAGCGTCAAAGGGACCGTTGCGGACAAGATCGATCGGATCGGCGTCCGGCGGCCCGAGGGTGGCGGGGGGAGCGTCTTCACTCACCCCGCGGGGGTGCGGCAGGCGTCATTGCCTGCGGCGCTTACGGCTCATGCCCGGTGGTCACGCGGTCGAAACCAGCGAGTAACGAGCGATGGCGGCTACTTATACGGCCCGTCGCATAAGTAGCGGCTGCGCTATCCTACGGCCGTTCCGAACAGACTGCCCAGGGCGTACGTCACACCGGCTGCGGCACCGCCCAGCACGAGCTGCCTGAGGCCGCTGTACCACCAGCTCCGCGCGGTCACCTTGGCCACGACGGCACCGCACCCGAAGAGCCCGGCGAGGGCGAGCAGCACGGCGGGCCACAGCACCGTCGCGCCGAGCAGATACGGCAGCACGGGCAGCAGCGCGCCGAGGGCGAAGGAGCCGAACGACGACACGGCGGCGACCAGCGGCGAGGGCAGGTCGCCGGGGTCGATCCCCAGCTCCTCTCGGGCGTGTATCTCCAGCGCCTGCTCGGGGTCCTGGGACAGCTGTCGCGCCACCTCGCGGGCCAGGTCGGGCTCCACGCCGCGCGCGACGTACAGCGCGGCCAGCTCGTCCTCCTCGTCCTGCGGGTGCTTGCGCAGCTCACGACGCTCGACATCCAGCTCGGCCTCGACCAGCTCCCGCTGGGAGGCGACGGAAGTGTACTCACCTGCCGCCATCGAGAAGGCACCGGCGGCGAGCCCCGCCAGGCCGGTGATCACAATGGTCTGCTGGCTCACGGCCCCACCGGCCACACCGGTCATCAGCGCGAGGTTGGAGACGAGACCGTCCATGGCACCGAAGACGGCGGGGCGCAGCCAGCCGCCGTTGACGTCGCGGTGCGTGTGGTTGTCCCGATGCGCCTCGTGCAGCGCGGCCTGGGTTTCGATGACGGCCATGCGGACCCCTGGATAGCTTAGCCAAAGCTAACTTTGGACGAGTTCTACTTTTCGACACCACAGAAGGTACGCCCATTCATGCTCGCCCGCCACCAAGGGAAGGCTGGGCTAACCTGCGGCTTTACCTGACTTTGCTCATCCGTGCATGATCTTGCTCAGATACCAAGCGGGTGATGAGAACGCCTGGGAGGCTCATGCGGTGGGAACCCGTGGCACACATCCGCAAAGCAGTTCGTGGTCGTGATCCCGCTGTCTTCGCCGTCTTTGTGGTTTCGCTGTCCTTGTGGTCCCGCCGAAGGAGGCCGCCCATGGCATCGATCGCCCGCACTCCCCCGGTCCCGGCGCCCGAGGACGCCACCGGACTGCGTGAAAGGGCCCGTGGCGCGCTGCTCGGCCCGGCGGCCGGAGACGCGCTGGGAGCGCCCGCGGAGAATCTCAGGCCGTCCGAGATCCGCGCCCGCTGGGGCCGTATCACGGGGTACGTCACGGACCACCCCCGCGGCACGGACGACACGGAGTACGCGATCTTCTCCGTCCTGCTGCTGACCCGGCACGGCTCGGCGCTCACCCCGGCCCGTGCGGAGGCGGCCCGGCACGAGTGGATCGCCGACGGCCTGCGCCATCGGCCCGGCCCGGGGCCGCTGTCTGCCGTCCATGGCGGGCCATCACGTCCTGGACATGGCAGAACTCCTCGTCCCGGGGGAGGGCGGGAAGTGGGGGGGCGGGGGCAGTGCTTCCGGGGGTACGGCCGGAGGGGACGGTGACCGCCCCACCCCCGCCCCTCCCGGCCACCCCTCAAGCCGCCACAGTGAGGGTCGGCCATGACACCCCGGCGTATTGAGGGGCTCCTGCTGGGCCTGGCCGCGGGCGATGCCGCCGGCTGGCCCGCCGCCCGGCACCGTGCTGCCCGTATGCCCGAGTGGACCCGGCGCCTCACCCGCGAGCTGGACACCTTCGCCGAGCAGAACGACACCACCACCCTCCCGGTGCCGATCGCCCTCAACCAGCCCCCGGAACCCCTCCACCTCGGCCCTTCCGACGACGCCGAGTGGGCGGCCTTCGCCGCGGAGGCGGTGCTGCGGGCCGGCGACGACGACGTCCTCGGCGACCTCAGCCGAGAGCGCCGTACCCGTGCCGCCATCGACCTCACCTGGACCGCCGTGGCCGCGGAGGTCGCCGCGGCGGCGGACCGCGCGCCCGAGATCGAGTCCGCCGTGCTCCCCCTGCGTGCCCGCATCTCCGTCCGGGCCGGGCTCGGCAACCTCGCCACCGGTCTGCGCCCGCCCGCCACCGGCCACGACAACCCGCACTACTTCGACGACGCCGCCTGTGTCCGCGCCTGCGTGCTCGCCGTCGCCCACTCCGGCGACCCCGAACGCGCCGCAGCGCTCGCCGAGTTCGACGCCCGCTACACGCAGGACGGCGACGGCGTGCACGGCGCCCGCGCCATGGCCGCGGCGATCGCGCTGGCCCTCGCCGACGCCGCCCCGGACACCTGCGTGACCGCCGCGCTCGCCGAACTCCCCGCCGGCACGGAGATCGGCCGCAACGCCCGTCACGCGCTCGCTCTCGCCGAGGACAGCGAGTCCGCCTTCGCCCTCGTCCCGCTCCTGGAGCACCAGATCGTCGACCATGTCTACAGCTACGGCATCGCCGCCGCCGAGACCGTCCCGGTCGCCCTGGCACTGGCCGCGGCGGCAGGCGGCCGTATCGCCGAGGCCGTTCCCGCCGCCGCCTGTCTGTCCCGGGTGGCCGACTCCGCACCCGCCCTCGCGGGCGCCCTCACCGGAGCCCTCGGCGGCGGCGCGGCCATCCCGCGGACCTGGCGGGACGCCTGCCGCACCCTGTCCGGCTGCGCCCTGCCCCGCCTCGCCGGCACCGACCTGGTGGAACTCGCCGGACTCCTGGAAGCCGTACAACCGGCCCACCCAGGAGGATGATTCGGGGCATGACGCCCACAGAGCCCGAATGCCCCGCAGGGCCCGAAGAGCAACAAAACGGCGGGACAACCCGTTACGGCCTCGCCGAACGGATCACCGGCGCCCTCGTCGGAGCCGCCGTCGGCGACGCCCTCGGCGGCCGCGTCCACGGCATCGTCGGCCCCTGGCACGGCGACGCCTGGCGCACCGCAGGCCCCCTCACCCGGTACCACAAGGGCGACGGCCACGTCACCGACGACACCCTGATGACCCACGCGCTGGTACGGGTCTACGCCCAGGTCCGCGACCACCTGGACGCGTACGCGATCGCCGGCCACCTGGTCCCGGACCTGATGACGAACCCGCGCTGGATCCCGGAGCTGGAAGCCGAGACCCTCCCCCCGCACCGCCTCTTCCCCGCCGAGAAGTGGCTCGTGGCGCGGCTCGCGTACGACCACGCCGACCCCCGGGAGGCGGGCGTCGGCAACATCGTCAACTGCGGCGCGGCGATGTACATGGCCCCCGTCGGCCTGGTCAACGCGGCCGACCCTGCCGCCGCCTACGCCGAGGCGCTGGACGTCGCCGGTGCGCACCAGGCGTCGTACGGCCGTGAGGCGGCCGGTGTCCTCGCCGCGGCCGTCGCCGCCGCGATGTCACCCGGCGCGAGCGCGGACTCGGTCGTCACCGCCTGTCCGCCGCCGGCGAAGGACGGCACGCGCGAGGCGATCGAGAAGGTCTGCGAAGTGGCCCGCGGTCACCGCGTCTTCGAGTCGGCGCTACGGCCCCTGCGCGCGGCGGTGGCCCCGTACGACACCGTCGGCCCGGACTACCGCGCGTCCTCCCTGGTCGCGCGCCGCCCCTCCCGGCTGCACGCGATCGAGGAACTACCCATCGCGCTCGGCATGTTGCTGGTCTCCGGCGGGAACCACCGGCACGCCGTCCTCGGCGCGGTGAACTACGGCCGCGACTGCGACTCGATCGCCACGATCGCCGGTGCCCTCGCGGGCGCCCTCGGCTCGCCGTTCCCGGAGGACTGGGCCAAGACGGTGGCGGAGGCGAGCCGCCTGGGCCTGTGGGCGCCGGCCCGGTCGCTCACCGAGGTCACCCGGGAGATCTTCGCGCGCGACGTACGCCGGCGCCGGGCGCACGAGCGCGCATGCACGGCGCTCGGAGGCACCGCATGCTCCGACTGACCTGGGTCCAGCCGGAGGACCTGCTGGGCCACGAACTCCGCCAGGCCCGCCTGGACGGCCGGTCGCCGTCGGCGATCGAGGCGCGCTGGCGAGCGGCGGGCGGCCCGGATGCCCCGGCCCGTGCGGGGGCGTCCCCGCACCGGGCATCCCGCTATCTGCGTCTCCTCGCGGAGGATCTGCTCGACGAACTGGCCGACCTGCCCAGCGCGTTGGCCGAGGACGAGCCGACGGACCTGGAGCGGATCAAGTCCCTGTGCGCGGACCGGCCGGTGCCGGAGAGCTGCGCTCACCCGTCGTCGTGCGCCTGCGGGCAGTGCGCGGCCGATGGTGCCCGCACGGCGGCAGCCGCACATCAAACGGAGCCCCGCGCCCCTTCGGGGCGCTACCCCGCCGCCCTCGAAGCCGCCTGGCTGGGCCGGGCCATCGGCTGTCTCCTCGGCAAGCCCGTCGAAAAGCTCCCTCTCGACGGCATCCGCGCCCTCGCCCGCGCAACCGGCAACTGGCCCCTCGCCGGCTACTTCACCGCCCTAGGAGTCCCGGATGACCTCCTCGCCGCGCACCCCTGGAACCGCCGCTCCGCCGCCACCTCCCTCGCCGAGAACATCGACGGCATGCCCGAGGACGACGACCTCGACTACCCCCTCCTGAACCTCCTGCTGCTGCGCCGGTACGGAAAGGCCTTCACCACCGCCGACGTGGCACGGCTCTGGCTGGACGAACTCCCGCCCGGCCGTACCTCCACCGCCGAACGCGTCGCCTGCCGCAACCTCCTCACCGGCATCGAACCCCCGTACACCGCCCGCCACCGCAACCCCTTCCGCGAGTGGACCGGCGCCCTGATCCGCGCCGACGTGCACGGCTGGACCAACCCCGGCGACCCGGGCGCCGCAGCCGGACAGGCGTACCGCGACGCGGTCCTCACCCACACCGTCAACGGCGTCTACGCGGCGATGTTCACGGCCGCCGTCATCGCCACCGCCGCCACCGGCGGCCACGACGTCCATGCCTGTCTGCGCACCGGCCGCCGGGTGGTCCCGCCCCGCTCCCGGCTCGCGCGGGCGATCGACCACGCCGTCCGGCTGGCCGAGTCCCACGAGGACTTCGCCGACGTCGTCGACCAGCTCCACGCCCGCTACTCCCCCGCCCACCACTGGGCCCACGCCCTCCCCAACACCGCCCTGCTCACCGCCGCCCTCACCCACGCGGACGGCGACTTCACCGGCTCCATCTGCCGTGCTGTATCCGGCGGCCTGGACACCGACTCGGTCGGCGCCACGGCCGGCAGCATCACCGGACTGCTCGCGGGCGACCCCGCCGCCCTCCCCGACCGCTGGCGCGCCCCGCTGAAGAACCGGCTCGCCACCACCGTCGCCGACTTCGACGGCGCCGGCTTCGACACCCTCGCCCACCTCACCCATCTGGAGGCGACCCGCTCATGACCCACATCGTCGTCCTCGGCAGCACGAACATGGACCTCGTCACCTATGTCACCAAGGCCCCGCAGCGCGGCGAGACCGTGACGGGACGGGAGTTCCATACGATCCCCGGCGGCAAGGGGTCCAACCAGGCCATCGCCGCGGCCCGCGCCGGTGCCACGGTCTCGATGATCGGCGCGGTCGGCAACGACGCCTTCGGCCTGCGGCTGCGCGACGCCCTCGAACACTCCGGCGTGGACACGGACTTCCTGCGTACGGTCGAGGGGCCGTCCGGCACCGCGCACATCGTGGTGGACGACGAGGGCGCCAACTCGATCGTCGTCATCCCCGGCGCGAACGGCACCGTCGACCATCTCTCCCCCGGCGACGAGGGGGTGATCGCCTCCGCCGACGCGCTGCTACTGCAGCTGGAGATCCCGCTGGCCGCGGTCGTCGCGGGCGCGGAGGCGGCGCGCCGGCACGGGGTCCGTACGGTGCTCACCCCCTCGCCCGCCCAGCCGCTGCCGCCCGAACTCCTCGCCGCGACCGGCCTGTTGGTGCCCAACGAGTACGAGGCGGTCACCCTCACCGGCCGCACCGACCCGCGAGAGGCCGCCGCCGCCCTGCTGGACCTGGTGCCGGAGGTCGTCGTCACCCTGGGCGCGACCGGCAGCCTCTACCTGGCCCGGGGCACCGAGCCGCTCGTGATCCCGGCGCCGAAGGTGACCACCGTCGACTCCACGGGCGCCGGTGACACCTTCGTCGGCGCGCTCGCGGTGGCCCTCGCCGAGGAGAAGCCGGTGCGGGAGGCCCTGTCCTGGGCGGCGGCCGCCGCGGCGATCTCCGTCCAGCGGGCCGGGGCGTCGGCGTCGATGCCGTACCGCCCCGAGATCGACGCCCAGTGCACCGCGTGAGGACCGACGCATGAGGTACGTCGCATGAGTACGACGGCTCCGCCCCTGTCGGGTCCGCGCGTGCTGGACCTGGCGACGCTGTTCGCCGGACCGCCGGCCACCACGCTGATCGGTGGCTTCGGCACCGGGGTGATCGAGAACTTCCGCCCGGGAACCTTGGAGAAGTGGGATCTGGGCTGGGAGGAACTGACGGCCGCCGGCCCTCGGCCGGTCCTCGCCCGGGTCACCGCCTTCGTCCAGTTCGGCCCGGCGCGCACCGCCCCGGCTTCGGCACGCTCGCCGAGGCGATGAGCGGCTCCGCCGCGATCACCGGCGAGCCGGACGCACCGCCCACGCTCCCGCCGTTCGGACTCACGGACTCGGTCGCGGGCCTGGGGACCGCCTACGCCGTGCTCACCGCGCATGCCGCCCGGGAGCGCACCGGCGCCGGGCAGGTCGTCGACATGGCGATCACCGAGCCGATCCTGCCGGCCCTCGGCCCCAGCGACCCCGCCCTGCGGGGCATCCCCCTCGGCGAGGCGGACCTGCGGGCCGACCTGGGGGTACGGGCCGACGCGGGCCTCGCCTCGTCGCCCCGGTCGGTCCACCCGGACATCCGCGACCTGGCCGGCCTCACCGCGTCCTGCGCCCAGGCCCTCCCCGACGGCCACGTCATCGGCGCGGCGATGGTGGCACCGGCCCGGCGCGCCCTGTCTCCGGCAGGCAGCGGCTGGCTCTTCACCGCACGACGAGGGCGCCCGGGAAACCCCGGGCGCCCTCGTCGTCGTACAACCAGCTGTCAGCTCTTCTTCGTCGCCGACCCGGCCTCGTCCTTGGCCTCGACGGCATCGGGCTCGGCCTCCGCCTCGGCCTCCGCCTCGGCCTTGTCCTGCGCCTCGGCAGCAGCTTCCGTGCCGTCGGCCGAACCGTCGGAGACGCCCGGCTCAACCACGGCCTCCCGTCCCGGCCGCTTCTTCGACGACACCACGATGTACGTCACCGCCAGCAGGAACACGATGATCGCGGTCCAGTCGTTCAGGCGGAGGCCCAGGATGTGGTGTGCGTCGTCCACGCGCATGTACTCGATCCAGCCGCGGCCCACGCAGTACGCCGCGACGTACAGGGCGAAGGCGCGGCCATGGCCCATGTTGAAGCGGCGGTCGGCCCAGAGGACCAGGAAACCGACACCGATGCACCACAGGGACTCGTACAGGAAGGTCGGGTGGTAGTAGCCCGGCACCCGGCCGCCCTCGGAGGAGGTGATGTGCAGGGCCCACGGAACATGCGTCTCCCGGCCGTACAGCTCCTGGTTGAACCAGTTGCCCCAGCGGCCGATGGCCTGGGCGAAGGCGATGCCGGGCGCGACGGCGTCGGCGTATGCCGGCATCGGGATGCCCCGGCGTCGCGCGCCGATCCACGCGCCGAGCGCACCCAGCGCGATCGCGCCCCAGATGCCCAGGCCGCCCTGCCACACCTTGAAGGCGTCCACCCAGTCACGGCCCGGGCTGAAGTACAGCTCGTAGTCCGTGATCACGTGGTACAGCCGGCCACCGACCAGGCCGAACGGCACAGCCCAGACAGCGATGTCGGCGACCGTGCCGGTCCGCCCGCCACGAGCGATCCACCGCTTGTTGCCGAGCCAGACGGCGACGAAGACGCCGATGATGATGCAGAAGGCGTAGCCGCGCAGCGGGATGGGGCCGAGATAGAGCACCCCGCGCGACGGGCTGGGAATGTAGGAAAGTTCCATGGCAAGTCCGACGCTACCGTGCCGGGCCGTGGGGACGGCAAGCAGCCCGGCTACGGCTCCATAACGGGGACGTGAAAAATGCAGACGGGCCGGAGGGAAATCCCCTACCCGCGGTCGGCCTCCTCCACCATCTGCTTGAGCTTGGCCGGGGTCATGGTCTGGTCCTGGTAGATGTTCTTCCCGCCGAGCAGGACCGTGGGCGTGCCGGTGAAGCCGCCGCCCTGGAATGCCTTCTGGGACTTGTTCACCCAGCTGTCGTGAGTACCGTCGTTGACGCACTTCTGGAAGGCCGGCGTGTTCAGACCGCTGACCTTGCCGGCCAGCTCGATCAGCTTGGCGTTGTCCGCGAACGCGTCGTTGGTTTCCTTGGGCTGGTTGGCGTACAGCGCGTCGTGGTAGTCGCGGAACTTTCCGGTGTCCTGGGCGCAGGCCACGGCGTTGGCCGCGCGCAGGGAACCGGTGCCGCCGAGGTTGCCGTCGATCAGGCGGACCAGGTGGTACTCGATTCTGAGTTTGCCGGAGTCGGCCAGTCCATGGAGCGTCGGGCGGTAGGCGACCTCGAAGGCCTGGCAGGCCGGGCAGCGCATGTCCTCCCAGACGGTGAGCGTCGACTTGGCGCCGTCCTTGCCGACCGGGATGGCGAGGCTGTCCTTGCCCTGCGCGCCCGAGGGCGCCACGACCGGGCCCGCCTTCTCGCTGCTGTGTTTGCCGGCGTTCGCGGCCAGAACGCCGATCACCGCCGCGAGGCCGAGGACGCAGACGATGCTGGCGCCCACGATCAGAGTGCGTCGTCGCTTGTCAGCGGCCTTCTGCTTGTCGCGCTCGACCGCCAGCCGCTCCCGGGCGGTGCGCTTTCCGTCACGGTTCTTCTCGCTCACACCCCCAGAACGAACCGGGGAGGCGCAGCGCGCCTCCCCGGCCAGAGGTCCACCCGTTCGAGTGACCGAATATTCCGTTACGGACAGATACGAATGACGAACGAAAGCTACCGAACGACTACGGACAGTTACTGCTGTTGTCCGCGCACGCCCTGCGCCAGCTCCCCGGCCAGCTCCCGCACCGCCGCGACACCCGACGCGTCGTCGGGGGCGTCGAGCATCCGCTTGACGAAGGCCGAGCCGACGATGACGCCGTCGGCGAAGCCGGCGACCTCGGCGGCCTGAGCGGCGTTGGAGACGCCGAGTCCGACGCAGACGGGCAGCCCGGTGCCGGTGGCGCGGGTGCGCTCGACCAGGTTCTGGGCCTGCGCGCCGACGGATTCACGGGTGCCGGTGACGCCCATCAGCGAGGCGGCGTAGACGAAGCCGCTGCCCGCCGCGGTGATCTGGGCGAGCCGCGCGTCCTTGCTGCTCGGCGCCACGACGAAGACTGTCGCGAGGCCGTGCTTCTCGGCGTGTTCCCGCCACAGCGCCGACTCCTGGACGGGCAGGTCGGGCAGGATGCAGCCCGCGCCGCCCGCCTCCGCCAGCTCGGCGGTGAACCGCTCGACGCCGTAGCGGTCGATGGGGTTCCAGTACGTCATGACGAGCACGGGCTTGCCGGTCGCCTCGTACGCCTCGCGGACCGTGCGCATCACGTCGGCGATCTTGACCCCGCCGCGCAGGGCGATGTCGTCGGCCGTCTGGATGACCGGGCCGTCGAGGACGGGGTCGCTGTGCGGCAGACCGACCTCGACGACGTCCGCCCCGCCGTCGAAGGCGGCCTTGATCGCGTCGATGCCGCCGTCCACGGTCGGGAACCCGGCCGGGAGGTAGGCGATGAGCGCGGATCGGCCCTCGGCCTTGGCGGCGGCGAGGGTGTCGCCCAGCAGCTGAATGTTCCCGCTCACTTGGCGTCCCCCTCGATCTCGGCGGTGTCGGTGGCGTCGGCGGCGACCTCGGCGTCGGTGTCGTAGAGGCCGAAGTAGCGGGCGGCGGTGTCCATGTCCTTGTCGCCGCGGCCGGAGAGGTTGACGACGATCAGGCCGTCCTTGCCCAGCTCCCTGCCGACCTCCAGGGCGCCGGCCAGGGCGTGGGCGCTCTCGATCGCCGGGATGATGCCCTCGGTACGGGACAGCAGGCGCAGGGCCTGCATGGCGGCGTCGTCGGTGATCGCACGGTACTCGCCGCGGCCCGAGTCCTTGAGGTACGAGTGCTCGGGTCCGATGCCCGGGTAGTCCAGGCCCGCCGAGATCGAGTACGGCTCGGTGATCTGGCCTTCCTCGTCCTGCAGGACGTACGACCGGGAGCCGTGCAGGATGCCGGGCTCACCGGCGGTGAGGGTGGCCGCGTGTTCGCCGGTCTCGATACCGTGACCTGCCGGTTCACAGCCGATGAGGCGGACGCCCGCGTCGGGGATGAAGGCGTGGAAGAGGCCGATGGCGTTGGAGCCGCCACCGACGCAGGCGACGGCGGCGTCGGGGAGGCGGCCGGCGCGCTCCAGCAACTGGCGGCGGGCCTCGACGCCGATGACCCGGTGGAAGTCGCGGACCATCGCCGGGAAGGGGTGCGGGCCGGCCACCGTACCGAAGAGGTAGTGGGTGTGGTCGACGTTGGCCACCCAGTCGCGGAACGCCTCGTTGATGGCGTCCTTCAGGGTGCGGCTGCCGGACTTCACAGAGACGACCTCGGCGCCGAGCATCCGCATGCGGGCCACGTTCAGAGCCTGGCGCCTGGTGTCGACCTCGCCCATGTAGATGGTGCAGTCGAGGCCGAACAGCGCGCAGGCGGTGGCGGTGGCGACACCGTGCTGGCCCGCGCCGGTCTCGGCGATGACCCGGGTCTTGCCCATCCGCTTGGTGAGCAGGGCCTGGCCGAGCACGTTGTTGATCTTGTGGGAGCCGGTGTGGTTGAGGTCCTCGCGCTTGAGGAACACGCGCGCGCCACCGGCTTCCGCGGCGAAACGAGGGACCTCGGTGAGCGCCGACGGGCGGCCGGTGTAGTTGACCATCAGGCCGTCGAGCTCTCGGGCGAACTCGGGGTCGTGCTTGGCCTTGTCGTACTCGACGGCGACCTCGTCGACGGCGGCCACGAGGGCCTCCGGGATGAACTTGCCGCCGAACGCGCCGAAGTAGCCTTCGGCGCTGGGGACTTGACCCTCCGGGTCAGGGAAGAAGAAGTTGCTGGGCATGCCGAAACCTCACGGTGAGTGCGTGAAAAGACACTATTCGCCGTGGGGGCGGGGATGTGACCGATGACTGCGGGCCGTCAGTGGTTTCTCGCGCCCGCGCGGCGGTAGCCGCAAATCAAACAGAGCCCCGCGCCCCTGACGGGGCGCTGCCATCGACGTCCGTTTACCTGCCCGGGCTCGTCACCGATGACATAACGCACGCGACGGCCGTGGACGCGCCTCGCCGGGGCTCGGCAGCCCCGGGGGCGGCAGCCGCGCGCCAGACGGGCGTAGCGGTCCACGGCGGTCACGGTGAGAGTCATCGGGGGCAGCCTATCGGGTGATCAGCTTCGGCCGTGCCGCAGAGCGGGGTGTTCGCCTGCGGCGACCAGGTCGGAGACGGCTGACTTCGGGTCGCGGCCGGTGACCAGGGACTCGCCGACCAGGACCGCGTCGGCGCCCGCGTTGGCGTAGGCGATCAGGTCGTGCGGGCCTCGGACACCGGATTCGGCCACCTTCACGATGTGGTCCGGGATCTCCGGGGCGACCCGTTCGAACGTGGTGCGGTCGACCTCCAGGGTCTTCAGATCGCGCGCGTTGACGCCGATGATCTTGGCGCCCGCGTCCACCGCCCGCTCGACCTCGTCCTCGTCGTGGACCTCGACGATCGGGGTCAGTCCGATGGACACGGCCCGCTCGATCAGCGACTCCAGGGCCGGCTGGTCCAGGGCGGCCACGATCAGCAGCGCGAGGTCGGCGCCGTACGCCCGGGCCTCCCACAGCTGGTACGACGTGACGATGAAGTCCTTGCGGAGCACCGGGATGTCCACGCGGGCGCGGACGGCCTCCAGGTCGGCCAGCGAGCCGCCGAAGCGGCGCTGTTCGGTGAGGACGGAGATGACGGCCGCGCCGCCTGCCTCGTAGTCCGCGGCCAGCCCGGCCGGGTCGGCGATCGCGGCCAGCGCGCCCTTGGAGGGGCTGGAGCGCTTGACCTCGCAGATCACCTTGACGCCGTCGCCCTTGAGCGCGGCCACCCCGTCCTTGGCGGCGGGAGCCTTGGCCGCGCGCTCCTTGAGCTCGTCGAGGCTGACGCGTGCCTGCCGCTCCGCGAGGTCGGCACGGACGCCGTCGATGATCTCGTCGAGCACACTCACGCGAGCGGCCCCCTTTCAGACGGTGTTTCCTTCAGGTTTTGAAAACCCGTGGTCATTGCGATGGTATCCGGAGGAACGCGGAGGTCTCGCATCCGATGGACGCCGGTCCCACTACCTGGACGTTCCCCAAACGATCAAGGATGCAACCAGCCTCCCGAGGGCAGGTTCCGGACAGTCGTGAACAGCAACAGCAGGACCCCGATCCCCCACAGATGCACCGGCCCCGGCTCGATCCGCAGCGGCCGGCCGCGCGCCGCGTGGACCACCCAGACGGTCCACAGCACCGCGAAGCCCAGATAGCCGGCCACGGCCAGCGCGTTGTCCTGCAGTGCGGTGAGCAGATCGCCGTGGACGAAGGCGTGAGCGCTGCGCAGGCCGCCGCAGCCGGGGCAGTACAGGCCGGTGATCCGGTACAGCGGGCAGACGGGGTAGTGGCCGGGCTGGTTCGGGTCGACGGCACCGACGTACGCGAAGGCTCCGGCGACGGCCGCGAACAGCCCGCCCGGGACGGCGAGCCGGCGCCACACGGGGGCGGCGGGCACGGCCGGGTACGGGACGGTCTGCGGGGCCGGGCGGCTGACGGCGTTCACCCGAGCATTGTCCCCCTCCGGTCCGGCACGGCGCGCGCTGGACCGGCGATACCCCTCCGCACACGGCGAGGGGCGGCCCCCACCCTCTTCAGGTGGTGGGCCGCCCCTCGGGGGAAGGCTGTGGGCTCAGCTCTCGGCGGCGACCGGCTCGCGGGTGGCGACCGGGGTGGCCGTCATCTTGAGGGGGGCCTGCTGCGGCTGGCCGAGACCCATGGCGCGCATGATGCCGCCGACCACCGCACCCAGCAGGATGAGCACCATGCCGGCCCAGAAGCCGACGGGCTGGGCCATCACCATGAAGGCGCCCGCGACGCAGAAACCGATGAAGGAAATGATGACACCGGTCCAGGCGGCCGGGGTGTGACCGTGGCCGTGGCTGCTGCCCGCCATGACTTGCTCCTCGTTGCTGTGTACGTGTCCAGTTGGCGTCGTACGTGTCGTACGGTTCCGAGCCCGCCCGTCACTGTCCGAGCCGGACGCTCGTCACCCATTGTCCCGTACGCCCGCGCGCGCCGGGCGCGGGGGTGGCGTCTGGTTCGCCACACCCGCCTCGCCTTGACCGGCGCTCGGCCGGCCCTTGACCGGAGGCTCAGGCTCCGGTCGGGTCCTCGCCCCGGTCCAGGGCCTTCCACATCTCCTCGGGCCGCTCCGGGTCGACCGGCCGGGCCTTGCGGCGCGGACGGTCGGTGCCGCGCTCGTAGCGGCCGGACATGGCGGGCCACAGGGCGCCGTAGCGCAGCGCCAGCAGACCGGCCAGCAGGATCAGCGCACCGCCGACGGCCGCGCCGTAGGGCCAGCCGGTGTGGCTGAGCGCGGCGACGGTGGCGGAGGTGTCGCCGCTGGCCTGGGCGGCCTTGTCGTCCAGCGCGGAGTTGTCGGAGGCGGCCACGAGGGCGGCGGCCACGATCCCGGCGCCGGAGAGCGCGAGCAGTGCGGCGACGACCAGCCGGCCGGCCCTGCGGACGGCGAAGACGGCGACGAGCGCGGCGAGGCCCACTATGGCGAGGGCCGCGGGGACGCCCGTGACGTCGCTGCCCTTGACGGTGAGCGGGAACGCGCCGCCGGCCACCGTCGCGGTGCCCTCCGCCCAGCGCTGCCGGGTCGCGAGCAGCGTCACGGCCGCGCCGAGCGCACCGCACAGGAGGGCCACGGCGAGGCTCCGCCGGCCGGACCGGGCGAGAGCGGCGGCTTCGGTACGGGGGTGAGGTACGGCAGTCACGTACTCCACTATCGCCTGAACCCCGGGCGAACCGTCACCCGGGGTTCGTATGAGAAGCGCCCCACACGCCGGAAGGGCCCTACTTGCCCAGCCGGTTGGCGGTGTGCACCGCGCGGAGGACGGCCGCCGCCTTGTTGCGGCACTCCTGGTCCTCCGCGACCGGGTTCGAGTCGGCGACGATGCCCGCGCCGGCCTGGACGTAGGCCGTGCCCTCGCGCAGCAGGGCCGTACGGATGGCGATCGCGGTGTCGGAGTCGCCGGCGAAGTCCAGATAGCCGACGCAGCCGCCGTACAGGCCGCGTCGGGACGGCTCCAGTTCGTCGATGATCTGCATCGCGCGGGGTTTGGGGGCGCCGGAGAGGGTGCCCGCCGGGAAGCAGGCGGTGAGCACGTCGAAGGCCGTACGGCCCTCGGCCACCTGGCCGGTGACGGTCGAGACGATGTGCATCACGTGCGAGTACCGCTCGATGGACATGAAGTCGACCACCTCGACCGAGCCGGGCTCGCAGACCCGGCCGAGGTCGTTGCGGCCGAGGTCGACGAGCATGAGGTGCTCGGCGCGCTCCTTGGGGTCGGCGAGCAGTTCCTCGGCGAGGGCCTGGTCCTCCCGCGGGGTGGTCCCGCGGGGCCGGGTGCCGGCGATGGGGTGGACCATCGCGCGCCCCTCCTCGACCTTCACCAGGGCCTCGGGGGACGAGCCGACGACGTCGAACCCGTCGAAGCGGAAGAGATACATGTACGGCGAGGGGTTGGTCGCCCGCAGGACGCGGTAGACGTCCAGGGCGCTCGCCGTGCACGGGGTCTCGAAGCGCTGGGAGGGCACGACCTGGAAGGCCTCGCCCGCACGGATGCGCTCCTTGATGTCCTCTACGGCCACCTGGAAGTCGGAGCCGCCCCACAGCGCGGTGTACTCGGGCAGTTCGGAGGGCGGCAGCACGGCCGGGGGCTGGGGCACCGCGCGCGTGAGGTCGGCCTCCATGGCGTCGAGGCGGGCCACGGCGTCGGCGTAGGCCTCGTCCACCCCGGTGTCGAGGTCGTTGTGGTTGATCGCGTTGGCGATCAGCAGGACCGAGCCCTCCCAGTGGTCCATGACGGCGAGGTCGCTGGTCAGGAGCATGGTCAGCTCGGGGAGCCGCAGGTCGTCGCGCTCGCCGGGGCCGATCTTCTCCAGGCGGCGGACGATGTCGTAGCCGAGGTAGCCGACCATGCCGCCGGTGAAGGGCGGCAGGTCCTCCTGGTGCGGGGTGTGCAGGGCCTGGAGGGTGGCGCGCAGGGCCTTGAGGGGGTCGCCGGCCACGGGGACGCCGACCGGCGGGGTGCCGAGCCAGTGGGCCTGACCGTCGCGTTCCGTCAGCGTGCCGGCGGAGCGGACGCCGACGAAGGAGTAACGGGACCAGGAGCGGCCGTTCTCGGCGGACTCCAGCAGGAAGGTGCCGGGGCGCTCGGCGGCCAGTTTGCGGTAGAGCGCGACCGGGGTGTCGCCGTCGGCGAGGAGCTTGCGCGTGACCGGGATGACGCGCCGGTCGGCGGCGAGCTTGCGGAAGGTCTCGAGGTCCATGGCGGCCGACCTTACTGACGGGAGCCGGTGGGGGCGGAATCGGCGTCCTTGAGGAGCACGTCCTCGTCGAAGCAGGTGCGCGCTCCGGTGTGGCAGGCGGCGCCCACCTGGTCGACCTTGACGAGCACGGTGTCGGCGTCGCAGTCGAGCGCGACGGACTTCACCCACTGGAAGTGGCCGGAGGTGTCGCCCTTGACCCAGTACTCCTGGCGGCTGCGGGACCAGTAGGTGCAGCGGCCGGTGGTCAGCGTGCGGTGCAGCGCCTCGTCGTCCATCCAGCCGAGCATGAGCACCTCACCGGTGTCGTACTGCTGGGCGATGGCGGGGAGGAGGCCGTCGGCGCTGCGCTTGAGGCGGGCGGCGATCTCCGGGTCGAGGCTGCTGGCCCGGGGCGTCCCGGTCGTACTGGTCATGGGTGCCATTGTGCCGCGCGGGTACGACAGTGCCGGTGCCGTGTCCACTGCGCGGACTCGGCGGCGGGTCGTAGGCTGACTCCATGTCGACCTTCGCCCAGCGTGAACGGCTGCTGCTCGCCGACCTCTTGGAAACCGTCGGTCCTGATGCCGAGACCCTCTGCGAGGGCTGGCGGACCCGGGACCTGGCCGCGCATGTGATCGTGCGCGAGCGCCGGCCGGACGCGGCTGGGGGCACGCTGATCAAGCAGCTCGTGCCGCGCCTGGAGAAGGTGATGGCGGAGTACACCGCGAAGCCGTACGAGGAGCTGATCCAGCTGATCCGTACCGGCCCGCCGCGCTTTTCGCCGTTCCAGCTCAAGCAGGTCGACGAGGCGGCCAACGTGGTCGAGTTCTACGTCCACACCGAGGACGTCCGCCGGGCCCAGCCGGACTGGAGCCCGCGCGAGCTGGACCCGGTCTTCCAGGACGCCCTGTGGTCCCGGCTGGAGCGCACGGCGCGGCTGGTGGCCCGGGGTGTGCCGACGGGTCTGGTGCTGCGCCGCCCGGACGGGCAGACGGCGGTGGCGCACCGGGGTGCCCCGGTGGTGACGGTGACCGGCGAGCCCTCGGAGCTGGTGATGTTCGCGTTCGGCCGGCAGGACGCGGCCAAGGTGGACGTGGACGGCGAGGCGGACGCGATCACCAAGCTGCACGAGTCCCGGCAGCTGGGCATCTGAGAAGGGCCACCCATGATCAAGGTGGCCATGACCGGGGTGTACGTGGACGACGTGGCCCGGGCGCATGCCTTCTACACGGAGGTCCTGGGCTTCGAGACGCGCCTGCACATGGACCTGGGCGACGACACGCTGTTCGTCACCGTCGGGGCGCCCGACGGGGGCCAGCCGGACCTCCAGCTGTTGCTGGAGCCGGGTCAGGGCCCCGTCGCCGAGCCGTATCGCCGGGCGCTTTACGAGGCGGGCATCCCGTGCATCGTCTTCTCCGTGGACGACCTCGCGGCGGAGTACGAACGGCTGACCGGCCGGGGTGTCCGGTTCACGCACGAGCCGCAGCGGCAGGGGCCGGTGCTGGCGGCGGTGTTCGACGACACCTGCGGCAATCTGGTGCAGCTCGTTCAGCCGAGGGCGTGAACTTCAGCGGGGCAGTTCCGCGCGGCGCAGCGCCGGTACGGCGAGGGCGACGACCCCGCCGAGGCCGCAGACGGCGGCGCTGACGACGTAGACCGGCGCGAGCCCCCAGGCCCCGACGGCGGCGGCCGCGAACGGCATGCTCAGCGGGGTGAGACCGAGGCTGATCAGGCTGGAGACGGCGGTGACCCGGCCGAGGTGGGCGGGGTCGGTCAGGGTCTGGAGCAGCGCGCCGCACATGACCCCGCTCAGCCCGGTGAGCAGGCCCACGAGCACGGCCGTGCCGACGGCCGCCGGGAGGGTGGGAACGTAGGCGAGGGCGCCGACGGCCACCGAGCCGACGATGATCGTGCATCCGGCGACGAGCCCGGCGCGGGGCAACCGCCCCCGCACGGCCAGCAGCAGGGAGGCGGCGCCCGCGCCCGTGCCGAACCCGGCGAGCACCCAGCCCATGCCGGCCGCGCCCCAGCCGCGCCGGTCGGACAGCAGGGTCAGGCCGACGTTCAGCGGACCGACGAATCCCAGGTCACCGAGGGCTATGCACAGCATCAGCGGGGCGAGGACGCGGTGGCCGCGGAGGTGGCGCAGCCCTGCCTTCAGGTCGCCCCAAGCCGTGCCCTTCGGCGCGTCCGCACGGTCTGCGGGCAGGTGCCGTACCCGCACGGAGACCAGCAGCGGCACGGACACGGCGATGAGCAGCCCGGCCAGGGCGAACGCGGCCGGGGCGCCGCCCATGGCCACGCCGAGCCCGCCGAGCGGGGCACCCGCCACGGCGGCGAAGCGGATCGCAAGGCTCCGCATGCCCTGGACCCGGCCGAGCTGGTCCTTCCCGGTGAGCCGGGCCGGCAGGGCGCCCACGGCGGGCACGAAGACGGCGTCGACGGCGCCGAAGACCAGCGCCAGCAGAGCGAGCAGCCAGAGTCCTGGGCGGGCGAGGAAGAGCAGGGCGGCCACGGCGAGGACGGCCGCGCAGCGTACGGCGTCGCTGCCGATGACGACCCGGCGCGGCCCGAACCGGTCGGCGACGACTCCTCCGCCCAGCATCAGTACGGCCCGGGGCAGCGCGCTCGTCGACATCACGAGCCCGACCTCAGCCGGGGTTCCGGAGCGGACGGCGGCCCAGGACAGGGCGATGTAGTAGACGTTGTCACCGAGCATCGAGGACGTGTAGGCGGCGAGCCAGCGCCGGACGTTCGCGTCGCGGTGGGCGGGCGTGGTGGCCGGCGGCGTGGTCAGCGTGGCGGTCACGGGAGGGGGTCCTCTCAGGTCCGGAACGGGAAGCCGTACATGTGCACCGCGACGTTCTCGCGGCCCTCGGTGTCGCCGGCGGTCTCGGCGGCCCGGCCCCGCTCGTCGTACCTGCGGACGAGGGCGAGCAACTCCTTGTTCAGCTCGGCCAGTTCACCCGCCGTCAGCCGCAGCACCGCCTCGGAGGACTCTGCGGCGTCGTTCCACTCCTCGCCCCAGTGCGTCCGCTCGTCGAGGAAGCGCCGGTACAGGTCGGCGCGCTGGTCGAAGAACAGCCTGCTGGCGGCGGTGTGCGCGGCCGCCTTCTCGGGAGCGTCCCGGAAGTCCTCGTCGCGGATGCTCACGCCGTCGGAGGCCGGCTGCCACCAGCGCTCCCGGCCGTCCCCGCTCTGCGGCTCGGCCGCCTCGATCAGCCCGTGCTCGGCCAGTTTGCGCAGGTGGTAGCTGACCAGCGAGACGGCCTCGTCCACCTGCTCGGCAAGCTGTGACGCGGTCGCGGTACGGGCGATGGACAGGGCTCGGTACAGCTGTGAACGCAGCGGATGCGCGAGCGCCTTCAGCGTACCCAGATCCTTGATCCGGCGGTCTCTTTCCTTGTCCGGCATGCCTTCAGGCTAGATACAAAAGAAAAGTTGCACAACAGATTTTGCGCAACTTCTCTTTCGTAATCCGTCAGGAAGAAGCCCCGGCGGCAACCCGCCGGGGCCCGTGTGCGCGCTAGCGGACGGGGTGGCCCGCCTCCCGCAGGGTCTGCTTCACCTCGCCGATCCGCAGATCCCCGAAGTGGAAGACGGAGGCCGCCAGGACCGCGTCCGCGCCCGCCGCGATGGCCGGGGGGAAGTCGGAGAGTTTGCCGGCGCCGCCCGAGGCGATGACCGGGACGGTGACGTGCTTGCGGACGGCGGCGATCATCTCCAGGTCGTAGCCGTCCTTCGTGCCGTCGGCGTCCATGGAGTTCAGCAGGATCTCGCCCGCGCCCAGCTCGGCGGCCCGGTGTGCCCACTCCACCGCGTCGATGCCCGTGCCCTTGCGCCCGCCGTGGGTCGTGACCTCGAAGGAGCCCGACTCGGTGCGGCGGGCGTCGACCGACAGGACCAGGACCTGACGGCCGAAACGTTCCGCGATCTCGCGGATCAGGTCGGGGCGAGCGATCGCCGCCGTGTTCACGCCCACCTTGTCGGCACCCGCCCGCAGCAGCTTGTCCACGTCCTCGGCCGTACGGACGCCGCCGCCGACCGTCAGCGGGATGAACACCTGCTCCGCGGTGCGGCGCACCACGTCGTACGTCGTCTCCCGGTTGCCCGAGGACGCGGTGATGTCCAGGAACGTCAGCTCGTCGGCGCCCTCGGCGTCGTACACCTTGGCCATCTCGACCGGGTCGCCCGCGTCGCGCAGGTTCTGGAAGTTGACGCCCTTGACGACCCGTCCGTTGTCCACGTCCAGGCAGGGGATGACTCGGACCGCCAGGGTCATGACTGTTCAGGCTCCTCTGAATGCTTCAAGCTCTACTTCGACCAGGATGCGCGGATCGACGAAGCCCTCGACCACCAGCAGGGTCGTACACGGGCGCACGGAGTCGAACAGGTCCTTGTGGGCCCGTCCCGCCTCGTCGACGTCGCGCACATGGCTCAGATACATACGGGTGCGGATCACGGACTCGATGCCGAGCCCGAACTCCTTCAGCGCCCCCAGGGCGTTGCCGAAGGCGACCTTGGTCTGCTCGTACGGGTCGCCCTCGCCGTACAGCACCGTGCCCTTGAAGGACGTGGTGCCGCCCACGGACACCCGGTCCCCCGCCGCGACGGCGCGCGCGAATCCGAAGCTCTCTTCCCAGGGACTTCCGCTCTGCACGCGCCGCACGGCTTCGGACGTCATGACGACACAGCCTCCAAGGCCTCTTCCAGGGTGAACGCCTTCGCGTACAGGGCCTTCCCGACGATGGAACCCTCGACACCGAGGGGTACCAGCTCGGCGATGGCGCGGAGGTCCTCCAGGGACGACACGCCGCCGGAGGCCACGACCGGGCGGTCGGTGGCGGCACACACATTGCGCAGCAGTTCCAGGTTCGGGCCCTGGAGCGTGCCGTCCTTGGCGATGTCGGTGACGACGTAGCGGGCGCAGCCCTCCTTGTTCAGGCGCTCCAGCGTCTCGTAGAGGTCGCCGCCGTCGCGGGTCCAGCCGCGGCCGCGCAGGGTCGTGCCGCGCACGTCCAGGCCGACCGCGATCTTGTCGCCGTGCTCGGCGATGACCTTGGCGACCCACTCGGGGGTCTCCAGGGCGGCGGTGCCGAGGTTGACGCGGGTGCAGCCGGTGGCCAGGGCGGCCGCCAGCGAGGCGTCGTCGCGGATGCCGCCGGACAGCTCCACCTTGATGTCCATCGCCTTCGCGACCTCGGCGATCAGCTCCCGGTTGTCACCGGTGCCGAACGCGGCGTCCAGATCGACCAGGTGCAGCCACTCGGCGCCGGACCGCTGCCAGGCGAGCGCGGCCTCAAGCGGGGAGCCGTACGAAGTCTCCGTGCCGGACTCGCCGTGCACGAGTCGGACGGCCTGGCCGTCACGGACGTCGACGGCGGGGAGGAGTTCGAGCTTGGCCATGGTCTACAGGGTTCCGATCCAGTTGGTGAGGAGCTGGGCGCCGGCGTCGCCGGACTTCTCGGGGTGGAACTGCGTGGCCCACAGGGCGCCGTTCTCCACGGCGGCCACGAACGGCTTGCCGTGCGTCGACCAGGTCACCTTGGGGGCCGCGATCAGCGGGTTGTGCGTCTCCAGGGCCCAGTCGTGGACGGCGTAGGAGTGCACGAAGTAGAAGCGGGCGTCGGCGTCGAGGCCGGCGAACAGCTCCGAGTCGGGCGGGGCGTCGACGGTGTTCCAGCCCATGTGGGGCACGACGTCGGCCTGCAGCGGCGCGACCGTGCCGGGCCACTCGTCCAGGCCCTCGGCCTCCACGCCGTGCTCGATGCCGCGCGCGAACAGGATCTGCATGCCGACGCAGATACCCATCACGGGCCGGCCTCCGGACAGCCGGCGGTCGACCACCCAGTCACCGCGCGCGGCGCGCAGGCCCCGCATACAGGCCGCGAACGCGCCGACGCCCGGCACCAGCAATCCGTCGGCGTTCATGGCCTTGTCGAAGTCACGCGTGATCTCGACATCGGCGCCCACGCGCGCGAGGGCGCGCTCGGCGGACCGGACGTTGCCGAAGCCGTAGTCGAAGACGACGACTTTCTTCTGCTGTGTCTGGGCAGCGCTCAATTCCACACCCCCAGCCGCATGATGCCCGCGACCAGGCACATGGCCGCACCGATGGAGAGCAGCACGATGAGACTCGTGGGCATCTTCTGCTTCACGAAGGAGATGATGCCGCCGACGAGGAAGAGGCCGACGACGATCAGGATCGTGGACAGACCGTTCATGGGTTTACAGCGCGCCCTTCGTGGAGGGGAGGATGCCGGCCGCGCGCGGGTCACGCTCGGAGGCGTAGCGCAGCGCCCGGGCCAGCGCCTTGAACTGGCACTCCACGATGTGGTGCGCGTTGCGCCCGTACGGCACGTGCACGTGCAGCGCGATCTGCGCCTGGGCGACGAAGGACTCCAGGATGTGCCGGGTCATCGTCGTGTCGTACTCGCCGATCATCGGCGCCATGTTCTCCGGCTCGGTGTGCACGAGGTACGGGCGGCCGGACAGGTCCACCGTGACCTGGGCGAGGGACTCGTCCAGCGGGACCGTGCAGTTGCCGAATCGATAGATCCCCACCTTGTCGCCGAGCGCCTGCTTGAAGGCGGCGCCGAGCGCGAGGGCGGTGTCCTCGATGGTGTGGTGGGAGTCGATGTGCAGATCGCCGTCGGTCTTCACGGTCAGGTCGAACAGGCCGTGCCGGCCGAGCTGGTCGAGCATGTGGTCGTAGAAGCCGACGCCGGTGGCGATGTCGGTTCTGCCGGTGCCGTCGAGATCGATCTCGACCAGGACCGAGGTCTCCTTGGTGGTGCGCTCGACGCGCCCTACGCGGCTCATGCCTCAAGCTCCTTCTTCAGTTCACGGACCGCGTCGAGGAACGCGTCGTTCTCCTCCGGGGTTCCGGCGGACACCCGCAGCCACCCCGGTACGCCGTTGTCCCGGACCAGGACGCCCCGGTCGAGGATCTTCTGCCAGGCGGTGTGGGCGTCCGCGAACCGCCCGAACTGCACGAAGTTGGCGTCGGACTCGATGACGTCGTAGCCGATCGCGCGCAGCTCGGCGACCAGCCGGTCCCGCTCCGCCTTCAGCTGCTCGACGTACTTCAGCAGTGTGTCGGTGTGCTCCAGGGCGGCCAGCGCGGTCGCCTGGGTGATGGCCGACAGGTGGTACGGCAGCCGGACCAGCTGGACGGCGTCGACGACCGCCGGGTCGGCGGCGAGATAGCCCAGACGCAGGCCCGCCGCGCCGAAGGCCTTCGACATCGTGCGCGAGATCACCAGGTGCGGGCGGCCTTCGAGCAGCGGCAGCAGCGAGTCGCCGTGGCTGAACTCGATGTACGCCTCGTCCACGATCACCATCGACGGCTTGGCCGCCTGCGCCGCCTCGTACAGCGCGAGGACGGTCCCGGGCGGGACCGCGTTGCCCGTGGGGTTGTTGGGGGTGGTGATGAAGACGACGTCCGGCTTGTGCTCGGCGATCGCCTCGACGGCCGCCGCGAGGTCGATCGTGAAGTCCTCGTTGCGCGGACCCGAGATCCATCCGGTGCCCGTGCCGCGCGCGATGAGGGCGTGCATCGAGTACGACGGCTCGAAGCCGATCGCGGTGCGGCCCGGTCCGCCGAAGGTCTGCAGCAGCTGCTGGATGACCTCGTTGGAGCCGTTGGCGGCCCACACGTTCTCGATGCCGAGGGGGTGCTTGCCGGTCTTCGTCAGGTATGCGGCCAGCTCCGTGCGCAGCTGGACCGCGTCCCGGTCGGGGTAGCGGTTCAGGTCGCGGGCGGCCTCCCGGACCCGCTCCGCGATCCGCTCGACCAGCGGCTCGGGCAGCGGGTAGGGGTTCTCGTTGGTGTTCAGCCGTACGGGGACGTCCAACTGGGGCGCGCCGTAGGGGGACTTGCCGCGCAGCTCGTCCCGTACGGGGAGATCGTCGATGCCGGTCACTTGCTCGTCGGTACCTTCCAGCCGAACCTCGCCTTGATCGCCGCGCCGTGCGCCGGCAGGTCCTCCGCCTCCGCCAGCGTCACCACGTGATGGGCGACGTCGGCGAGCGCGTCCTTCGTGTAGTCCACGATGTGGATGCCGCGCAGGAAGGACTGGACGGACAGGCCCGAGGAGTGGCAGGCGCAGCCGCCGGTGGGCAGGACGTGGTTGGACCCGGCCGCGTAGTCGCCGAGCGAGACGGGGGCCCAGGGACCGATGAAGATCGCGCCCGCGTTGCGCACCCGGTCGGCCACGGCGGCCGCGTCGGCGGTCTGGATCTCCAGGTGCTCGGCGCCGTACGCGTCGACCACCCGCAGGCCCTCCTCCAGGCCGTCCACGAGGACGATCGCGGACTGCCGGCCCTTCAGCGCGGGCACGATCCGGTCCTCGATGTGCCTGGTCGCCGCGACCTGCGGCTCCAGCTCCTTCTCCACCGCGTCCGCCAGTTCGACGGAGTCGGTGACCAGCACCGCCGCCGCGAGCGGGTCGTGCTCGGCCTGGCTGATCAGGTCCGAGGCGACGTGCACCGGGTCGGCGGTGTCGTCCGCGAGGATCGCGATCTCGGTCGGACCGGCCTCGGCGTCGATGCCGATCCGGCCGGTGAAGAAGCGCTTGGCGGCCGCGACCCAGATGTTGCCCGGGCCGGTGACCATGTTGGCGGGCGGGCAGGACTCGGTGCCGTACGCGAACATCGCGACCGCCGTGGCGCCGCCGGCCGCGTAGACCTCGTCCACGCCGAGCAGCGCGCAGGCGGCGAGGATCGTCGGGTGCGGGAGCCCCCCGAATTCGGCCTGCGGCGGCGAGGCGAGCGCGATCGACTCGACGCCGGCCTCCTGCGCCGGTACGGCGTTCATGATCACGGACGAGGGGTAGACGGAGCGGCCGCCCGGCGCGTACAGCCCGACGCGCTCGACCGGCACCCACTTCTCGGTGACCGAGCCGCCCGCCACCACCTGGGTGGTGTGCGTGTCTCGGCGCTGCTCACGGTGGACCAGGCGGGCGCGGCGGATGGACTCCTCCAGCGCGGCGCGCACGGCCGGGTCGAGGGCCGCCAGCGCGTCGGTGAGCGCCTGGGCCGGTACACGGACGGATTCCAGCCGTACTCCGTCGAACTTCTCGGCGAAGTCGATCAGCGCCGCGTCGCCACGATGATGCACGGCCTCGCAGATCGGACGCACCTTCTCCAGGGCGGCCTGAACGTCGAAGTCGGCTCGGGGCAGCAGGTCGCGCAGGGCCGGGCCCTCGGGAAGGGCGTCGCCGCGCAGATCGATTCGGGAGATCACAGTCCCAATTCTCGCAGACCGCCGTCTCGAATCGTCGGCGCGTATCAATGGCTGATACAGAACGTGGCCGAACTCGGAAGATCTCCTTCACCTCTAGTGTTCCAGCAGTCACTGAGCGGGCATGAACGGTTGTACGAGACCCCTGACCAGCGGAGGAGAAGGAACAGCGGTGACCGAGGGGGCCGGTGTCGTCGCCGGGGACCTGCCGGACGAGCTGACCGCGGCCGAGGCGGGCATGTGGCAGGCCTTCCGCAACGGCAGTGTGTACGACCTGAGCAGCGGGGACACCGTCGTGGACGATCCGCACGGCGGCCACCCCTGGGGTCCGGAACGCGCCGTGCGGGCCCGGATCGTGGCCTGGCTGCTGCTTGACGGCCCGCCCGCGCTCGCGGGCCGGGTGTCCTCGCTGAAGCTGACCGGCGTGCGGATCACCGGCACGCTGGACCTCTCCGGCGGCACGGTGCAGCCGTACGTCGAGCTGCGCGACTGCCGCTTCGACGACCAGGTGCTGGTGCCGGAGGCCCGGTTCACGACCCTGCGGATGGTGGACTGCGCGGTGCCCCGGCTGGAGGCGGCCCGGGTGCACACCGAGGGCGATCTGCATCTGCCGCGCTGCCGCTTCCAGAACGGGGTGCGGCTGACGGACGCCCACATCGGCACCGATCTCATGCTCAACCAGGCGGTCGTGTACCGGGACCGCAGCGGGCGGTCGATCGCCGGGGACGGCCTGACCGTCGGCCAGGACCTGCAGGCGGAGATGCTGGAGTCGCACGGCGAGCTGCGGCTGCGCGGCGCCAAGGTCGGCGTGTCGCTCAGCCTGCGCGGCGCGATGCTGGACAACCCGTACTCCCGCTACGCCCTGAACGCACCCCAGCTGACGGTCGAGCGCACCCTGTACCTGACCCCGGCCGGCGTGGGCAGCCCACTGCTGAGCGGCACGACACCGGCGCGCGGGACGCGGATCCAGCGGTTCGAGTGCCGGGGCGGGCTGCGCCTGGACGACGGGCGGTTCGGGGACGCCGTCGACTGCGAGCGGGCCCGGTTCACCCTCGGCGACGACCAGGAGCTGTCGCTGCGCCGGGTGCACGCCTCGGAGTTGCGCTTCCTCGGGGACAGGCCGCAGCGCGGCAAGGTGGTGCTGTCCGGCGCGCGGATCGTCAGTCTGGTGGACCGGGCGGCGAGCTGGCCCGGCCCCGGCAATCTGCACATGGGCGGCTTCGTGTACGAGATCCTCGTCCCGCGCGGTCCGTTCCCGCTGACCGGCCGGCTGGACTGGGTGGCGGCGGCCACCGCCGAGTACGCCCCGGAGCCGTACGAGCGGCTGGCGGCGGTGCTGCGCGCGGCCGGGGAGGACGAGGACGCGCGCGAGGTGCTGCTCGCCAAGCAGCGCCGGCGCCGCGAGACGCTGCCGCTGGCCGGCAAGTTCTGGGGGTACGTCCAGGACTGGACGGTGGCCTACGGCTATCGGCCGGGCCGGGCCGCGGTGTGGATGGCGGTGCTGTGGGCGGCGGGCACACTGGCGTTCGCGCACGCGGACCATCCGCCGATGAACCACGACGGCCATCCGTACTGGAGCCCCGCCCTGTTCACACTGGACCTGCTGCTGCCGGTCATCGACCTGGGCCAGGTCGGCCAGTGGCAGCTGCGCGGGGTCTGGCAGTGGCTGGCGGCCGTGATGATCCTGCTGGGCTGGATTTTGGCGACGACGGTGGCGGCGGGGGCGACGCGGCTGCTGCGGCGGGGCTGAGGTGCCGTGACCGAAGGGTTACGGCTACCCTCTTTTCCGTATATCGGTCGCTTTTTCCGTACAGCGACCGCACAAAAGCCGAACAGTCACCTTTTGCCGGTCCTTGACTCCTGGCCGTACAACTTTCCGCGACTTCTCAAAAGCCTCTGGCGCACTGCCGACCTGCGGTCTTTCAATGGTCGGCACCATGGCTCTGCTGCCCTCGTTCATCCGCCCCACGCGGATGGCCAAGCGCTCCGCGCACCTCGTCCCCGGCCGGACTCCGGCCGGGGACGAGGCCGTGCTCGACGCGCCCGACGACCGGCTCTCGCCCGCGCTGGTCGCGGCCGGCCGGGGCGAGTACGAGGCCGCGGCCGCCCTGTTGACCACCACCCGCGCCACGGCGGCCTGGGAGAGCCACGACCGGTACGTACGACACCTCGCCGCCTTCGCCCGCTCGCGCCCCGAGTGGTTCGAGGCCTGGCGCACGGCCGCCCCGCAGGACCCCGGTGCCCTGCTGGTCGGGGCACAGCTGGCGGTGGACCGCGTGTGGCCCTCGCCGGCCCGCGCCGAGCTGCTGCGCGAGGCGAGCCCGCTCATCACCGCCGCCGCCCGCGCCGACGACCGGGACCCGGTGCCCTGGCGGATCGCGCTGGACCACGCGCGCGGCTCCCGGGCCGGCCACCGGTACTTCGAGGAGCTGTGGGAGGCGGCCGTGCGGCGCGCCCCGCACCACTACGGCTGCCATGTGGCCGCGCTGCGCTATCTGGCCGCCTCCTGCTGCGTCCTGGGGAAGGACACCCCGCACACCCCCCGCGCCTCGCACCGCGAGTGCTTCGACTTCGCCGACCGGGCCGCGCAGGACGCCCCGGCCGACTCGCTCGTCCAGGCCCTGCCGGCCCGGGCGGCCTTCGGCTACCTGACCGACAGCTGCGGCCCCGAGATCCCGCGTGCGCGGCTGGACGCCGCCGCCGACCGGGCGCTCGCGCTGTCCGCCCGCTTCCCGGTGGCCGACCCGTGGCCCGCCGAGATCCGCAACAAACTCCTGTACGTCCTGCTGCGCCTGGACCGCTGGGAGGACGCCCGCGCCGAACTGCGCCTGATCGGCCCGTACGCCACGTCCTTCCCGTGGGACCGGTTCTCCGACGACCCGCTCGGCCACTTCCTGCGACTGCGCGAGCACCTGCTGACGGCCGGTCCCGGGCCGGTCCCCGCGGGTCTGCTGACCTGGTCCCCGGCCCCGCTCGGCGGGCATGGCGGACACGCCCGCGCCGACGACCACTAGGCTGAGGCGTCGTGACCACCGTCCGTCTCCCGCTCTTCCCGCTGAACACAGTGCTGTTCCCGGGGCTCGTGCTGCCGCTGAACGTCTTCGAGGAGCGCTATCGCGCGATGATGCGCGAGTTGCTCAAGACACCGGAGGACGAGCCGCGCCGGTTCGTCGTCGTGGCCATCCGCGACGGCCTCGAGGTGGCGCCGAGCGCCCCCGGTATGCCGGATCCCACGGCACAGCCCGCGCGGGGACCTGCCGCGGGCTTCGGCCCGGAGCCGCTCAAGGCCTTCCACGGGGTGGGCTGTGTGGCCGACGCGGCGACCGTCCGGGAGCGGGCCGACGGCACGTTCGAGGTGCTGGCGACGGGCACGACCCGGGTACGGCTGCTCTCCGTCGACGCGTCCGGCCCGTTCCTGACGGCGGAGCTGGAGGAACTGCCGGAGGAGCCGGGCGACGAGGCGGGCGCGCTGGCCGAAGGGGTGCTGCGCTCTTTCCGCCAGTACCAGAAGCGCCTGGCGGGCGCCCGCGAGCGTTCGCTGTCGACGGGCGCGGACCTCCCGGACGATCCTTCGGTGGTCTCCTACCTGGTGGCGGCGGCGATGGTGCACGACACCCCGACCAAGCAGCGGCTGCTGCAGGCGCCCGACACCGCGTCCCGGCTCCGTGACGAGCTGAAACTCCTTCGCTCCGAGACGGCGATCATCCGTAGTCTGCCGTCGCTGCCCGCGTTCGAGCTGACCCGGGCGCCGACGAGCCTGAACTGAGAAAGACGGCGGTGGACAGACGGATGGCGAAGAAGTCGAAGAAACTGCAGCAGTCCGGGGGCACCCCCGCGACGGTCGCCCTCTCATCGGCGGGCGTGGACTTCACGGTCCACGCCTACGACCACGACCCCGCCCACCCTTCCTACGGCGAGGAGGCCGCGGAGGCGATGGGCGTCTCCCCCGACCGCGTCTTCAAGACCCTGGTGGCCGACGTCGACGGCACCCTGACCGTGGCCGTGGTCCCGGTCGCCGGCTCCCTGGACCTGAAGGCCCTGGCGGCGGCGGTCGGCGGCAAACGAGCGGCCATGGCGGACCCGACACTGGCGGAACGCACCACCGGGTACGTGCGGGGCGGCATCTCCCCCCTGGGCCAGCGCAAGAAGCTCCCGACGGTCCTGGACGACTCGGCGGAGACTCACGAGACGATCTGCGTGTCGGCGGGGCGGCGGGGGCTGGAGGTGGAACTGTCCCCGGGAGACTTGGCGAAGCTGACAGAAGCGGTACTGGCACCGATCGGGCGAGGCTGAGGGGCGGCCCCGGGGTTACGGCAACTCGGGGTCACGGGGCCCGAACAACGCCGTGAGCCCCAGATGCACCATCAACGCGCCCAACGGCCAAGCCAGCAGCGCCCCCTTGGCCGAAAGCTTCAGCGGCGCCGAGAAGGTGACCCCCTTGCCCACAGCCTTCGCATGCGCGAGCACGTCGGACTCGGGACCCAGATACACCCCCAGCCGCCACGCCAGCACCGACCCGAGCAGCGCACCGAGCCCCAGCGCCACCACGACCGGCACACCCCCACGCCGCCGCAGCAGAAAGACGACCACCGCGGTGACGACACCGAAGGCAAGCGCCAGCAGGGTGAACGTACCGTCCACGCCTATCGCCTGCTCCCCCTCGCTGTCCTTGAGGTAGACGACCCAGCTCTTGTCGACCTCGTCGCCGACCAGCGGCACATGCGGCGCCAGCCACCACCACAGCAGCCCCAGCAGCGCCCCGACCAAGGTCACGGCCACCGTGATCACGGCGGCCTCCCGCAGTTCGGTCTTCATCCCGGGGCCGTCCTGTTCGTAGCTGCCCCCATCCTGCGCCCCGGCAGACGGCGGCGCCTGCCAGACCTGGTGCGGGGAGTCGTCGTGCGGTGGCGGAGTCAGCGGTGCGGTCATCCTGACATCGTGCCAGGTCGCGCTGTGCGCCGCGTCACCGGACGGCCGCCCGGCGGTACGCCCAGGTCGCCACGGCCAGCGAGACCACCCCGACACCCGCGCACACCCCCAGGTCGACCAGGACGACGGCCCAGTCCGGGTGGGCCCCGAAGGTCCGGGCGTAGGCCTCCACGCCATAGGTCGACGGCAGCAGATCCCGCGCCAGCCGTACGATCTCCGGCATCCGGTCGGCCGGCAGCACCCCCAGCAGCAGCGCCGCCGACATGCCCAGCTGCCCGAGCAGCGTGGCCAGTTCGGGCCGCGGCGCGAGCAGCCCGCAGGCGGCGCCGAGCCCGGACAGCGCGGCCCCGGCGAGCGGGATCACGGCCACCAGGATCCACAGGTTGGACAGCGGCAGCCCGAACAGCGCGCACCCGAAGACGGCCGTCACCAGCGTCCCCGGCACGGTGAAGGAGGCGTACGCCGCCGCCGCGCCCAGCACCACGGCGGCCGGCGGCACCGGCAGGGTGGCGTAGTGATCGAGCCCCCCGCTGGCCCGTAGCTGACCGAAGTACTGCGAGAGCAGGTTCAGGGCCACATAGGCGACGACCAGCACCGACGAGCCCGCCACCACGGACTCGGCCTCGCTGCCGCTGTCGACGACGCCCCGCATCATCACGGCGATGCCGACGGACTGGAAGGTGGCCACGAACAGCAGCGGGATCCGGGCCACCCGGGCCCGGGACAGCTGCGCCCGGTAGACGGCCGCCAGCGACGGCCACAGCCGTGCGGGCGGCCCGAGTTCGGCCGCGCCCCGTGCCGTCTCCGGCACGGCCGGGGCACCGCCCGGCAGAACCTCCGCGGGTACGACACTCACGTCGAGCTGCTCCTCTTCCCTACGGCGGTCGCGTAGCTCCCTACGACAGTCGCGTAGACCCATACGCATCGCACGGCCGCCGCGCTCACGCCTTCACCAGCCCCTGCCGGGCCGCGCCGCCCAACGCCAGGTAGACGTCCTCCAGGCTGGGAGTGGCGAGCGTGAAGTCGTCCAGGGCGGCGAAGGCGGCCCCGCCGGTCACGGTGGCGACGACAGCGCGGGCCTCCTCGGGGGCGAGCCGCAGCGTCCAGCGCCGCCCGGACTCCGTCGCACGCTCGCGCAGCGCGGCGACCTCGGGCACCTCCAGCGGCGCCCGCTCCCGCCACACCAGCTCGACCCGCACCTCGTCGGCGACCTGTTCCTTCAGCCCGGCGGGGGTGTCGCAGGCGATGACCCGCCCCTGGTCGAGCACGGCGACCCGGTCGAGCACGGTCTCGGCCTCGATGACGTTGTGGGTGACCAGCAGCACGGTCGTACCGCGCTCGGCGCGCCGCCGGTCCACGGCCGCCCAGACCGCGCGCCGGGCCACCGGGTCCATGCCGGTGGTCGGCTCGTCCAGCACGAGCAGCGGCCGCTCACCGACGAGGGCGGCGGCGAGACAGGCGAGCCGCCGCTGCCCGCCGGACAGCTTCTTCAGCGCCCGCCCGGCGATCGGCGTGAGCCCCAGCTCGTCCAGTACGGCGTCCCGCTCGGCCCGTGCCCGCCGTACGTCCAGGCCGCGCAGGCGTCCGGTGGTCTCGGCGGCGAGGGAGACGGTCAGCTCGTCCAGCGCGGAGGACTCCTGACCGAGGTAGGCGAGAAGGCGCGCGGCCCGTTCGGGGTGCCGGACGATGTCGTGCCCGAGGATCTCGACGCTGCCGCTGTCCGGCCGGAGCAGCCCGGTGAGCTGTCGTACGAGGGTGGACTTGCCGGCGCCGTTCGGCCCGAGCAGCCCGAAGACCTCGCCGCGCCGCACGTCCAGCTCGACCCCGTCGGTGGCCCGCACCTCGGGCGTGCCGGGCGCACCGCGCCGTCCTCTCACGGCCGGATAGGTCTTGCCGAGCCCGCGCACGCGTACGACCTCGTCATGCCGAGGTGCCTGTGCCGCGCGCGTACTCACAAGGGACGAGACTACGGGGTAGTGGCGCTTTACTCGCCCTTGGGGCCACGTCCGTCCGCGAACCGTAAGCACCCCCGGCACGGTGTGCCCGGCCGCTCACTCCCCCGCAGACGCGCTCTCCGACGCCGCCGGTACATCGACCTCCCGCCAGAACCCCGCCCGAATGGCGTAGCGGTCGTGTTCGTCGATCTGGTCGTCCTTGTGGGCGAGCAGCCCGAACCGCGCGGCGTACCGCAGCAGCTCCCCGTCGATGCGGTGCGGGATGCGCGGATACAGCTGCGACAGCTTCTGCAGATGGCCCTGGTCACCGAGCCGGGACATCCAGCGGCGGGCGAAGACCTGTCCCACCTCGTACGGGTCGCCGCCGACGGTGGTGATGTCCTCCTCGCGGTCGGCCCATCGCTGCTCGGCGGTGGTGAGCTGGGCGAGCGTCGGCATGGAGGCGACATCGGGCGGCTCCGTGACAGCGCCCGGCCGGTCCACCCAGCCCTTGTCGGAGGACCAGCGCAGGGTCGCGGTCGCGGGGTGCTGCACCGGCTGGGTGCCGGGCGCGCGCAGCGCGGCAAGGTCCTTGGGGGTGGGGACGCCCTTGGCGGCAGCCCGCTCCTGGGTGCCGTTCCCCGTCTCGGCGGCCGCCGGGGGCGCGCCCTGCTCGGCCGGCCGCTCGGCCGCCGCGGCGAGCGCGGAATCGGGCAGCGGCGCGGACAGGATCGCGGCGATCTCGGGCCGGGGCACGGGCGGCGGGGCGCAGACGCCGGTCAGCTCCTTGGCGCGGACGGCCTGGGTGATCCAGGCGCGGTCCAGGACGCGCCGCTCGTCGGCCTCGGCGACCAGGTCCTCGGACTGGTTGTAGTCGCCGTCGGCGGCCTGGACGGCCCACAGGTGGACGGCGACGCCGTGCTCCTTTGCGGCCATCATGCCGGGCAGCAGATCGCCGTCGCCGGTGACGAGGACGACGTCGGAGCAGGCGCGGTTGCGGGCCAGCTCGGTCAGCTCGGCGTGCATGGCGGCGTCGACGCCCTTCTGCGCCCAGCGTCCGTCACTGCGGGTGAGGGCGCCGAGCCGGACCGTGACGCGGGGCATCACGCGCAGCCGGCGATGCTCCGGTTGGGGGACGCGGTCGGGGGCGCCGTCGAACCAGTAGATGCGCAGCAGCGGGCGCTCGGTCTCCGACTCGGCGCGTTCGCGCAGCGCCTGGATCAGCGCGGTGTGGTCGACGGTGATCCGGGACCGTGAGGGCTCACCGGCGAGGAGGCTGGCGGCGGCTCCCAGCAGGTACCCGGCGTCCACCAGGACGATGCAGCGGTCCACGCGACTCACCCTCTTCCCGGGAGGTTTTGCTTCGGACTTCCTTCGAGTCTGCCCGACGGCGCAGAGGTTAACGGCCCGAACTCGATCTTCGGCGTGGCGTTTGCGGATCCCGCGCGCCCACCAACCCTGTCACACACGGTAATTATCCGACATGCGCGTGATGTCAGCGTATGTGAATCTGGTCCCGGCCCTGGCCCCTAGATCCCCCACAGGAGGCAGATCACCATGGCCAAGAACAAGAACCGTAAGCAGGGTGGCCCACAGGCCCGCGCGTCCCAGACCGAGCAGTCTCAGCAGCACGCGCAGCGGCCGCAGGAGACCCCCGAGTCTCCCGTGTCGCACATCCAGGGCAACCCCTCGGATGTTGCTCGTAGGAAGCAGAAGAGCTTCGGCCACAACTAAAGGGCAGTTGAAGCCCAGGCACACAGGAGGGGCGCACCCGTGGCGGGTGCGCCCCTTTGTCCATGTCCGGGATCGTGTCCGGGTCAGCCGGCCAGGCAGGACGGGCCGAGCAGTACCTTCAAGTCGCCGAAGAGCGCCGGGTCGGGCTTGACCCGGTGCCGGTCCAGGCGCAGCACGGTGGTCTTGCGCGGGCCCTGCAGCTTGATACGGACCTCGCTGTCGCCCTTGTGGTGGCTGAGGATCTCACCGAGGCGGCTGACCATGGGCGGGGTGACCCTGGTGGCCGGGATGGTGAGGATCACCGGCGCGTTGGTACCCGCGTTGGACAGGTCCGGGACCATCAGCTCCATGGCGACGAGCCGCGGCACGTCCTCGCGCTTGTCGAGGCGGCCCTTGACGAACACCACGGCGTCCTCGACGAGTTGGGTCGACACCAGCTGGTAGGTGGCCGGGAAGAACATGCACTCGATGGAGCCGGCGAGGTCCTCGACGGTGGCGATCGCCCAGGCGTTGCCCTGCTTGGTCATCTTGCGCTGGAGACCGGAGATGATGCCGCCGATCGTCACCACGGCGCCGTCGGCGTGCTCGCCGCCCGTCAGCTGCGCGATACCCGCGTCCGCCTTGTCGGACAGCACGTGTTCGAGACCGAACAGCGGGTGGTCGGAGACGTACAGACCGAGCATCTCCCGCTCCTGGGCGAGCAGATAGGTCTTGTCCCACTCGTCCTCGGTGAACTGCACGTCGAGTCCGAAACCGGGCTCGCTGCTGCTCTCCTCGCCCATGCCGCCGAAGAGGTCGAACTGCCCCTCGGCCTCCTTGCGCTTGACCGCGACCACGTTGTCGATCATCGGCTCGTACTGCGCGGTGAGCCCCTTGCGGGTGTGGCCCATGGTGTCGAAGGCGCCGGCCTTGATCAGCGATTCCGTGGTGCGCTTGTTGCACGCGACCGCGTCGACCTTGTCGAGATAGTCGGGGAAGGAGGCGTACTTCCCCTTCGCCTTGCGGCACTTGATGATCGACTCCACCACGTTGGTGCCGACGTTGCGCACGGCCTCGAGACCGAACAGAATCACGTCGTCGCCCTGGGCGGCGAAGTTGTGCACCGACTCGTTGACGTTCGGCGGGAGCACCTTGATGCCCATGCGGCGGCACTCGTTGAGGTAGATCGCCGACTTGTCCTTGTCGTCCTTGACGGAGGTCAGCAGCGCGGCCATGTACTCGGCCGGGTAGTTCGCCTTCAGATACGCCGTCCAGTACGACACCAGGCCGTACGCGGCGGAGTGCGCCTTGTTGAACGCGTAGCCGGCGAACGGGACCAGCACGTCCCACAGGGCCTGGATGGCCTCGTCGCTGAAGTCGTTCTTGCGGGCGCCGGCCTGGAAGATGGTGAAGTTCTTCGCCAGCTCCTCGGGCTTCTTCTTGCCCATCACCCGGCGGAGGATGTCGGCCTCGCCGAGCGAGTAGCCCGCGATGATCTGGGCGGCCTTCTGCACCTGCTCCTGATAGACGATCAGGCCGTAGGTGACGTCCAGGACCTCCTTCAGGGGCGCTTCGAGCTCCTTGTGGATCGGCGTGATCTCCTGCTGCCCGTTCTTGCGCAGCGCGTAGTTCGTGTGGGAGTTCATGCCCATCGGGCCCGGGCGGTACAGGGCCGACACGGCGGAGATGTCTTCGAAGTTGTCGGGCTTCATCAGCCGCAGCAGCGAGCGCATGGGGCCGCCGTCGAACTGGAAGACGCCGAGGGTGTCGCCGCGCTGGAGCAGTTCGAAGGTCGTGGGGTCGTCCAGCGGAAGCGACAGCAGGTCGATGTCGAGGCCCTTGTTGGCCTTCACCATCTTGACCGCGTCGTCCATGATCGTGAGGTTGCGCAGGCCCAGGAAGTCCATCTTCAGCAGGCCGAGCGACTCACAGCTCGGATAGTCCCACTGCGTGATCGTCACGCCGTCGGTGTGCCTCACCCACACCGGGACGTGCTCCGTGATGGTCTCGCTGGACATGATGACGCCGGCGGCGTGCACGCCCATCTGCCGGACCAGGCCCTCCACACCGCGCGCGGTGTCGATGACCTTCTTCACGTCCGGCTCGTTCTCGTACATCCCGCGGACCTCGCCCGCCTCCGAGTAGCGCGGGTGGCTGGAGTCGGTGATGCCGGAGAGCGGGATGCCCTTGCCGAGGACGTCGGCGGGCATGGCCTTGGTGATGCGGTCGCCCATCGCGTACGGATAGCCCAGCACGCGCGCGGAGTCCTTGATCGCGTTCTTGGCCTTGATGGTGCCGTACGTGCCGATCATGGCGACCTTGTCGGCGCCGTACTTCTCCGTGACGTACCGGATCACCTCGACGCGCCGGCGCTCGTCGAAGTCGATGTCGACATCGGGCATCGAGATGCGCTCGGGGTTGAGGAACCGCTCGAAGATCAGGCCGTGCGGGATCGGGTCGAGGTCGGTGATGCCCATGGCGTAGGCGACGATCGAGCCCGCGGCGGAGCCTCGGCCGGGGCCGACGGCGATGCCGTTGTTCTTCGCCCACATGATGAAGTCGGCGACCACGAGGAAGTAGCCGGGGAAGCCCATCGAGATGATGACGTCCATCTCGTACTCGGCCTGCTTCTGGCGGTCCTCGGGGACGCCGCCGGGGAAGCGGCGCTCCATGCCGCGGCGGACCTCCTCCTTGAACCAGGTGACCTCGGTGAAGCCGTCCGGGATGTCGAACTTCGGCATGAGGTCGCGCTTCTCGAACATGCCCTCGGTGTCCACCATCTCGGCGACGAGGAGCGTGTTGGCGCAGCCCTCCTGCCAGGCGTCCGAGGAGTCGATGGCGTACATCTCGTCCGTGGACTTCAGGTAGTAGCCGGTGCCGTCGAACTTGAAGCGGTCCGGGTCGGAGAGGTTCTTGCCGGTCTGGATGCAGAGCAGGGCGTCGTGGGCGCCCGCCTCGTGCGCGTACGTGTAGTGCGAGTCGTTGGTGACCAGCGGGGGGATGCCGAGCTTCTTGCCGATCTCCAGGAGGCCGTCACGGACCCGGTGCTCGATCTCGATCCCGTGGTCCATCAACTCCATGAAGTAGCGGTCCTTGCCGAAGATGTCCTGGTAGTCGGCGGCCGCCTTCAGGGCCTCGTCGAACTGCCCCAGGCGCAGCCTGGTCTGGACCTCTCCGGAGGGGCAGCCGGTGGAGGCCACGATCCCCTCGGACCACTGGGAGATCGTCTCCTTGTCCATCCGGGGCCACTTCTGCAGCCAGCCCTCGGCGTAGGCGTCGGAGGAGAGCCGGAAGATGTTGTGCAGGCCGGTCTTGTTGGTGGCCCACATCGTCTTGTGGGTGTAACCACCGGAACCGGAGACGTCGTCCCGCTTCTGGTGCGGCTGACCCCACTGGATCTTGCGCTTGTTCCGCCGGGACTCGGGGGCGACATATGCCTCGATCCCGATGATCGGGGTGATTCCGGCCTTCTTCGCGGAGTGGAAGAAGTCGTAAGCCCCGTGGAGGTTGCCGTGGTCGGACATGGCGATGTGCGTCATGCCCATCTCATTGCAGGCATTGAACATGTCCTTGAGCCGCGCGGCACCGTCCAGCAGCGAGTACTGGGTGTGGACGTGCAGGTGCGTGAAGGGCGGCTTTGACACGGTATGGCCTCCGGCGAAAACAGTAGGCGACAGGCGGACGGACAGTTCTGGGGTCAGCGTCGAAGTCTATGCCCCGGCACTGACACCGGAAGTGGTTCCGTGGCACGAAGCGCCTCGATGAGGGAGGGCGGCCGCGAGACGGATGGGTGATCCGTGCGTACCTTCATGCGGGAACCGGGCACTCCCGCGTGGCGTCGCCCGTTGGGTACGGCAGAGACGCTGTCGTACGGAAAAAGCACCAGGAGGCACTCCGCGATGTCGGTCCCCCAGCTCAGCGACGAGCAGCGCGGCGAGGAGATCCTCGCCGTCTTCGACACCGCCTTCGGCCGGCTCCTGGCCGCCGACCCGGCCGCGTTCCGGGTGAAGTTCCGGAAGATGGCGGCCTCGGCCTTCGCGTTCTACCGGGGCACGGCGTGCCTCTTCTACCGCGACCTCGACGCGGAGAGGCGCGGCGGCCCGTACCTGGACGACCGCACCTCGCGCGTGTGGATCCACGGCGATCTGCACGCGGAGAACTTCGGCACGTACATGGACTCCAACGGCCGCCTGGTCTTCAACGTCAACGACTTCGACGAGGCCTACGTCGGCCCGTTCACCTGGGACCTGAAGCGCTTCTCGGCGTCGATCGCGCTGATCGGGTACGCGAAGGCGCTCGGCGACGACCAGATCACCGAGCTGGTCTCGATCTACGCGGCCGCCTACCGTGAGCGCATCCACGCCCTGGCCACGGGCGCCAAGAGCGACGAGGTGCCGCCGTTCACCCTGGACACCGCCGAGGGCCCGCTGCTGGGCGCCCTGCGGGCCGCCCGTTCGCTGACCCGCTTCGAGCTGCTGGAGTCGATGACCGAGATCCGTGACTTCGAGCGCCGCTTCGCGCCGGGCGGCGGCTCCATCGAGCTGGACGCGGCCACCCGCTACAAGGTCCTCGCGGCCTTCGACGGCTATCTGGAGACGCTGCCGGACTCCTCCCTGGCCCGCCCGGACTCCTACCGCGTGAAGGACGTCGTCGGCCGCCGGGGCATCGGTATCGGCTCGGCCGGCCTGCCGTCGTACAACATCCTCCTGGAGGGCCACAGCGACGCCCTGGAGAACGACGTCGTGATCTACATCAAGCAGGCCCAGACCCCGGCTGTCTCCCGGCACATCACGGATCCGGCCATCGCCGACTACTTCCAGCACGAGGGTCACCGCACGGTGATCTCCCAGCGTGCCTTGCAGGCGCACGCCGACCCGTGGCTGGGCTGGACCGAGTTGGACGGCGCGGGCCAGCTGGTGGCCGAGGTCTCGCCGTACGCCGTCGACCTGGACTGGGGCGACATCGACGACCCGGAGGAGATCGCGCAGGTCGTCGCCGACCTGGGCCGGGCCACGGCGACGATGCACGCGGCCGCCGACGACACCTCCGGCGAGTCCCTGGTGCCGTTCTCCACCGAGCGGGCCATCGACGCGGCGCTCGCGGCCGACGAGGAGGGCTTCGCGCCCCTCCTGGTGGACTTCGCGCACAGCTACGGCGCACGCGCGCGTGCCGACCACCAGATCTTCGTCGACCTGTTCCGCAACGGCCGGATCCCGGGGCTGTAACCTTCGCGCGCTCACAGGCAGTCTTTAGGGGTCCCTTAACCGCGTACGTGACAGACTCTTCTCTCTATGGACATATCCGGGACCCAGCTCAGAGCCGTGCGCGCGGCGCTGTTCACGGCTGTCGTCGTGACGCTCAGCACCGCGTCGCACGTGCTGCTGTCCCGGGCCCCGCTGCCGGTGCCGACGGTCCTGGCGGTCTCCGCCGGCGTGTTCGGCACCGCGTACGCACTGGCGGGCCGCGAGCGTGGCTTCGGCCGGATCGCGGCCCTGCTGGTCCCGCTGGAACTGGCCGCCGACACGGTGTTCACCACCGGCCAGCACGCCTGCTACGGCCGGGCGGGCGGCCCGGTCGCCGGCCCTCTGCACCTGTTCGGCTTCAAGGTGCTGTGCGGAAGCGGCGCCGTCGGCACCCCGCTGGCCCAGATGACCGGCGCCCACGGCCGCCCCGAGGCACTGCTCACGCACGCCAGCCCGGCGGCCGCCTGGCTGCTGCTCGCCGCGCACGTCGGCGTGGGCCTGCTCGCCGCCGCCTGGCTGCGCCGGGGCGAGCGGGCACTGGTGCAGCTGCTGCGCGCGGTCGCCGCCACCACCTTCCGGCCGCTGCTGCTCGCGGTGGCCGCGGTCGCCGTCCGGCTGCCCCCGGTCCACCGGCTGCCCCGCCCGGCTCCGCGCCGGACCGCCGCCCGCGACCCGCTTTTCGTGCACTCCCTGGGACGGCGTGGACCGCCGTGCTCGCCCGCCCTCGCCGCCGTCTGAGCGGCAGGGCCTGAGCACATCCAGTCCCCCACACGTATTCCGCGTACGGCATGTGCGCGTCCCACACGGAGATCACCAGTATGAGCAAGCGGAACAGCCAGTCGGCGAAGACGGCGGCCCGGGAGCGGCTGCGCCAGGAGCGCGAGCGGCAGGCCAAGCGTGACAAGACCAGGCGTCAGGTCATAGTGGCCGCCTCGGTCGTGGCCGTGCTGGCCGCGGCCGGCGGTATCGGCTATGCCGTCGTCCAGGCGAACAAGCCCACCGGGTGGGAGGCTGCGAAGAGCCAGACGCTCGTGAAGCCGGCCAACACCACGGGCGCGGACGGCACGACCGTCGTCATCGGCAAGGCCAGCGCCAAGAAGACCCTCACGATCTACGAGGACCCGCGCTGCCCGATCTGCGCGCAGTTCGAGGAGACCGTCGGCTCGACCGTGAAGAAGGGCATCGACGAGGGCAAGTTCAAGCTCCACTACGTCGGCGCCACGTTCCTCGACAACAACCTGCCCGGTGTGGGCTCCAAGAACGCGCTCAGCGCCCTCGGCGCCGCGCTCAACGTCAGCCCCGAGGCGTTCCTCCAGTACCGGTCCGCGATGTACTCGACGAAGTGGCACCCCGAAGAGAGCGACGACAAGTTCAAGGACGACTCCTATCTGATACAGATCGCCGACACGGTCCCCGCCCTGAAGGGCAACGCGGCGTTCCAGAAGGACGTGAAGAGCGGCACCTTCGACAGGTGGGCGCTCGAGGAGTCCAAGATCTTCGACAAGGACCGCATCCAGGGCACCCCGACCCTGAAGATGGACGGCAAGACGCTGACGGGCCCCGACGGCAAGAACCCGCCCATGAGCGTGGCCGACTTCAACAAGGCCATCGACACGGCCCTCAAGGGCTGACGCCCCGGCGGAATCCGACCTTCCCGTGAAGAGCGGGCGAACATTGAGAGTTCGCCCGCTCTTTTGTGCCTACCGGTCAGTAACCTGATCGGTCGTGACCAGTCGAAAAAGATCACTTTCGGCCGCCGAAGGCCTCAACTCCCTCTCGCCCCGCCGCCGTACGGTCGTCAAGGCCGCGGCTGCGACCGCTGTGCTGGCCGCCCCGCTCGCCGCCGCCCTTCCGGCACGCGCTGCCGGCCAGGCCCCCGCCTTCCTGCACGGTGTCGCCTCCGGTGACCCGTTGCCCGACGGCATCCTGCTGTGGACCCGGGTGACCCCGGCCCCGGAGGCCGTACCCGGCTCCGGGCTCGGCGCGGACACCGAGGTGAGCTGGGTCGTCGCCAGGGACAAGGCGTTCACCGGCATCGTCGCCAAGGGCTCCGTGACCGCGACCGCCGCCGGCGACCACACCGTGAAGGCCGACGTCCGCGGCCTGCAGCCGGCGACCGACTACTGGTTCCGGTTCTCGGCCGGCGGCACCGACTCCCCGGTGGCCCGCACCCGTACCGCCCCGGCGGCGGACGCGTCCGTGTCCGGCCTGCGCTTCGGCGTCGTCACCTGCGCCAACTGGGAGGCCGGCTACTTCGCCGCCTACCGTCACCTCGCGAACCGCAACGACCTGGACGCGTGGCTGCACCTCGGCGACTACATCTACGAGTACAAGACCGGCGAGTACGCGGCCCGCGGCACGGTCGTCCGCCCGCATGCGCCCGCCAACGAGATCATCACGCTCGCCGACTACCGGACCCGGCACGGCGAGTACAAGACCGACCCCGACCTCCAGGCCCTGCACCTGAAGGCGCCGGTCGTAGCGATCTGGGACGACCACGAGTTCGCCGACAACGCCTGGTCGGGCGGAGCGGTCAACCACACCGAGGGCGCCGAGGGCACCTGGACCGCCCGCAAGGCGGCCGCCAAGCAGGCCTACTTCGAGTGGATGCCGGTCCGGCCCGCCATCGAGGGCACCACCTACCGGCGGCTGCGCTTCGGCAAGCTCGCCGATCTGTCCCTGCTGGACCTGCGCTCCTTCCGCTCCCAGCAGGCGTCCGCCGGCAGCGGCTCGGTGGACGACCCGAACCGGACGATGACCGGCCGCGCCCAGCTCGACTGGCTGAAGGCGGGTCTGAAGGCCTCCGACACCAAGTGGCGGCTGGTCGGCAACTCGGTGATGATCGCGCCGTTCGTCATCGGCTCCCTCACCGCCGATCTGCTCAAGCCGCTCGCCAAGCTGCTCGACCTGCCGCAGGGCGGCATCGGCGTCAACACCGACCAGTGGGACGGCTACACCCACGACCGCCGTGAACTCCTCGGCCATCTGCGCTCGAACGCCATCGGCAACACCGTCTTCCTGACCGGTGACATCCACATGTCCTGGGCCAACGACGTGCCGGTGGACGCGGGCACCTACCCGCTGTCGCCGTCGGCGGCCACCGAGTTCGTGATCACCTCGATGACCTCCGACAACCTCGACGACATCGTCAAGGTCCCCGAGGGCACCGTCTCCGCGGTCGCCGCGCCGCTCATCAAGGCCGCCAACCGGCACGTCCACTGGGTGGACACCGACCGGCACGGCTACGGCGTGCTGGACATCACCGCCGACCGCGCCCAGATGGACTACTACGTCCTGTCCGACCGCACCGACGCGAACGCCGCCTCGAAGTGGGAGCGCTCGTACCGCACCCGCAGCGGCACACAGAAGGTCGAGCGCACCTACGACCCGGTGTAGCCCGCTGCAGGGCGTACGCCTACGCGTTCTCCAGGCCGTCGAGGAAGCCGAGTGCCACCCGCCAGGTGGCCTCGGCGGCCTCGGCGTCGTAGTCCGGCAGCTCGGGATCGGTGTACAGATGCCCGGCGCCGGCGTACCGGTAGACCTCCACATCGGCGCCCGCCCGGCCCATCTGCAGATACCAGGCGGTCAGCCAGTCGTCCGTCTCGAACGGGTCCGGCTCGGCCACATGCAGCTGCACCGGCAGCTCGTCCACCTGCGTGTTCGGCGCGATGTCCGACGTGCCGTGCAGAAGCAGCAGTCCGCGCGCCCTGGCATCGCCGAGGGCGAGGGTCTGGGCGATGGAGGCGCCGAGCGAGAACCCGGCGTACACCAGCCCGCGGTCCGAGTACGGAGCCGCCGCCAGCACGGCCCGCTTGAGCAGTTCCTCCTTGCCGATCCGCTCCTTGAATTCCATGCCCTCCTCGACGGTGTCGAACGTGCGCCCCTCGAAGAGGTCCGGCGTCCACACCTCGTGGCCGGCCGCGCGCAGCCGGTCCGCGGCCTCGCGCACCGCGGGCCGCAGGCCGTAGGTCGAGTGAAAAAGCATGATGTTCATGAGGCCATGGTGCCAGCCGGTGCGACGCCGCCGGAGCCGCCGTCCCCGGGAACGCGCCGAACTCCCATGTTCATGCCCAGCGAGCACCGGTTAGGAGCTCAGGCATGGAGAACGTACTGCGTCCCATGATCGTGATCGGTGGCTCGGTGCTGCTCACCCTGGCCATCGGCTGGGTCACCGACCGGCTGCTGCGCAAGGCCGACGAGCGCCACCGCGACACACCGCTGTGGGGGCTGCTGCGCCGCGGCGGCGTCCCCTACCAGCTCCTGCTGTGCGCCGCCCTGCTGCGCGGGTCGTACGGCCGGGCGAAGCTGCTGGAGGGGCACCAGGTCGGCGTCGGCCGGATGCTGACGCTGGTGCTGATCGGCTCCGCCGCCTGGCTGGTGATCCGGATCGCCGGGGCGATCCTCGAGACGACCTACAGCCGCTACGCCCGGGCGCACCGGGACGCGGCCCGGGTGCGCAGGGTGCGCACCCAGGTGGAGCTGATCATGCGGGTGGTGTCCGCGATCGTCAGCGTCGTGGCGATCGCGGCCATGCTGCTGACCTTCCCCGCGATGCGCACGGCCGGCGCCTCACTGCTGGCCTCGGCGGGCATCCTCGGCATCGTCGCCGGCGTCGCCGCGCAGTCGACCCTGTCCAATCTGTTCGCCGGGCTGCAGATCGCCTTCGGCGACATGGTACGGATCGGCGACACGGTCGTCGTGGACAGCCAGTGGGGCACGGTCGAGGAGATCACCCTGACCTATCTGACGGTACGGACCTGGGACGAACGCCGGTTCACCATGCCGGTGTCGTACTTCACCTCCAAACCCTTCGAGAACTGGTCGCGGGGCACCGCGCAGATGACCGGCACCGTCTTCTGGCACCTCGACCACAGCGCGCCCGTCGAGGCGATGCGCGAGAAGCTGCACGACATCCTGCGCGAGATCCCGGCCTGGGACGGCCGTGCCCACGGCCTGGTGGTGACGGACAGCACGCCGAACACCATCCAGGTGCGGGCCCTGATGACCGCGAAGGACGCCGACGACATCTGGGCGGTACGGGTCGCGGTCCGCGAGCGGATGCTCACCTGGCTGGTGGCGGAGCACCCCTATGCGCTCCCCCGCGTCAACACCGCCGAGGCGGTGCTCCCGCCGCAGCCACTCCCCTCCCCCGACCGCGCCCGCCTCCGTACGGACGACGGGCTCCCGGAGTCGGTCAGTTTCCGCGCTCCGCACCGCCGTTGACCTGGATCACCTGCGAGGTGACATGCCCGGCGCCGGGCGAGGCCAGCCAGTGCAGGGTCGCGGCCACGTCCCCTGGTATCCCGGCGCGACCGGTCACCGTGTCGGCGATGAGCCGCGCCCGCCGGGCCTCGTCCATGGTGTCGCCGAAGAACTCGGTGTCCTCGATGTACCCCGGCGCGACCACGTTCACGGTGATGCCGCGCGGGCCCAACTCCCGGGCCAGGTCGTGCGCGTACGGATGCAGCCCGGCCTTGGCCGCCGCGTAGGCGCCGGTGCCCGAACCGCGGTAGGCGGCGATGGAACTGATGAAGAGCACACGGCCGCCGGGCTCGGCGAGCCGGTCCTTGAGCGCTTCGGTGAGGAGCGCGGCGGTCAGGACGTTCTGCCGGAAGTTGACGGTCCAGTTGTGGGCCACCCGGTCCAGCGGGTCTTCGCTCTCGAAGGAGGGCTCCCGGTACCCGGCGCCGCCGGCGCCGTGCACCAGGACGTCGACGGTGCCCAGCTCCGCGGCGACGAACCGGGCCACCCCGCGCACCTGCTCGGGCTCGGAGAGGTCCGCCGCGTGGGTCAGCGCCCCCGGCACCCCCGCCTTCTCCAGTACCTCCGCGCGCCGCCCGAGCAACAGCACCCGGTCCCCGTCCGCCGCGAACGCCCGTGCCGTCGCCAGTCCGATCCCCGTACCGCCACCACTGATCACGATGTTGCGAGAAGTCATGATCCGAGAGTAGGAGCGAACGGCGGATGATGCCGGGATTTATCCACAGGTCGGCATATTTATATGACTATTCACCCACAGGGGTGCCGTGCGCAGGGGCGTCATCCACAGGGGTCACCGCAGACTGCGCACGTCGAGATGCCGGAGCACCCGGTCCACGATCTCCGGGTCAGCCCCCGGCTCGCTCCGTGCCGCCAGCACCTCGTGCCGGGCCGCGCTCAGCATCTCGTTCTGGATGTTGCGGATCCGCTTGATCCGCTTGACCCGCTGGTGCTGCGCCTCCCGCCGCTCCTCCTCGCCCATGTCGGGACTGATGCGGATCCCGATGTCGAAGGCGCGCCGCAGCATCTGCTCGGACAGCTCCTCGGGCAGGTCCTCCACCTGCTCGATCTCCCGCAATCTGCGCTTGGCGGCCTTCGCGGCCCGCACCGCCAGCTCCTTCTCGAACTCCTTCTCCCGCTCGGAGTCGGCCCGCACCCCCAGCCGCTTCACCAGCCACGGCAGCGTCAGCCCCTGAAGGACCAGGGTGACGATGATGACCCCGAAGGCGATGAAGACGATCTCGTCCCGGTCGGGAAACGGCGAGCCGGCGTCGGTCTTCAGCGGGATGGCCAGCGCCAGCGCCACCGAGGCCACCCCGCGCATTCCGGACCACCACATCACGACGGTCTCCCGCCAGCTGACCGGGATCTCCTCGTCGTAGTCCTGCCGCGCGTGCAGCAGCTTGGTCAGCCAGGTCGCGGGCAGCAGCCACACCAGCCGTACGACGATCACCACACCCACCACGGCGGCGGCCCAGCCGAGGAGTTCGCCCCAGCGCCCCTGGGCCGTGCGGATGGCGTTGTGCAGCTCGAGACCGATCAGCCCGAAGGCGACGCCCGTGACGAGGGTGTCGATGATGTCCCAGAAGGTGTGCCCGGCCAGCCGGGTCATCACGTCGTCGGCGCCGGTGGCGTACTCGGCGAGGAAGAGCGCCGTGGTGAGCACCGCGAGCACCCCGGAGCCGTGCAGCTTCTCCGCGAGGACGTAGGAGGCGTACGGCACCAGCAGGGTCATGCCGATCTGCAGCGTCGGATCACCCAGCAGATCCATCAGCCTGTTCGCACCCCAGCCGAGCACCAGGCCCACGGCCACCGCGACGACGGCGGACAGCACGAGGTCCAGGCCCGCCCGCCACGGCGAGAACGAGCCGCTCACGGCCGCGGCGATCGCCACGTGGTACAGCACGATGGCCGTGACGTCGTTGAAGAGCCCCTCGCCCTCCAGGATCGACACCAGACGGCGCGGCAGCCCGAGCTGCCCGGCGACGCTGGTCGCGGCGACCGGGTCGGGCGGGGCGATCAGCGCGCCGAGCGCGACGGCAGCGGCGATCGGCAGCCCCGGCACGATGGCGTTGGCGACGAACGCGACGCACACCGTCGTCACGAACACCAGGGCGACGGCCAGCAGGAAGATCGGGCGGAGGTTGGCCGCGAACTGCCGCCAGGAGGTGCGCCGTACGGCGGCGTAGAGCAGCGGCGGAAGCAGACCGGGCAGGATCAGGTCCGGCGGGATGTCGACATTGGGCACGAAGTCGGCCACCGCGAGAGCCCCGCCGAACACCGTCATCAGCACCGGCGCCGGCACCCCGAACCGGTCCCCCACCGGGACGCTCACCAGGGCCCCGAGCAGCAGGACGAACAGCAGAGCCAATTGATCCACGGCCGGCGCTCCGGGGTTCGACGATCACGCGGCAGGCCTCAAGCCTGCCATCCGACCGGCGGGAACGCCTGCCGCCGCCAGGCGCGACGCAGCGCCGACAAGGCGCGGGGCACCGCCTACAGGACGCGGCGCATCGCGCGGTGCGGGATGCCGGCGTCCGGGAACTCCGGACCGTACGGCGCGTAGCCGAGGCGCTCGTAGAAGCCCAGGGCGTGGGTCTGCGCGTGCAGGTCCACGGCGGTGAGACCACGCGCGCGTGCCGCGTCCTCGATGGCCCGGACCAGAGCCACGCCGACTCCGAGCCCGCGGGCCTCGCGGGAGACGGCGAGCCGGCCCAGGGAGCCCACCGAGGCGTCGCCGCCGGTCTTCTCAGCCGCGACCGCGCCGTGCAGCAGCCGCCCGGTGCCGAGCGGCACTCCGTCCTCGCGGACCGCCAGGACATGCACGGCCACCGCGTCGTAGGCGTCGTACTCGATGTCCTCGGCGACGCCCTGCTCCTGGACGAAGACCTCCTTGCGGACCGCGAAGCAGGCCTCGCGGTCGGCGGGGTCCTCGGCGATCCGGACGCGGTACGGCACGCTCACGCGTACGTCTCCTCGCGGACCTGGTCGAGGGCCTTCTGCAGGTCCTCGGGATACTCGCTCTCGAACTCCACCCACTGGCCGTCCCCGGGGTGCTCGAAGCCGAGGCGCACCGCGTGCAGCCACTGGCGGTTCAGCCGCAGCCGCTTGGCGAGGGTGGGGTCGGCGCCGTAGGTGAGGTCGCCGACGCAGGGGTGGCGGTGGGCGGACATGTGCACCCGGATCTGGTGGGTGCGGCCGGTCTCCAGCTTCACGTCCAGCAGGGAGGCGGCGCGGAACGCCTCGATGAGGTCGTAGTGCGTCACGGAGGGCTTGCCGTCGGCCGTGACCGCCCACTTGTAGTCGTGGTTCGGGTGGCGGCCGATCGGCGCGTCGATCGTGCCGCTCGTCGGGTCCGGGTGGCCCTGGACGAGGGTGTGGTAGCGCTTGTCGACCGTGCGCTCCTTGAACTGGCGCTTGAGCGACGTGTACGCCCGCTCCGACTTGGCGACGACCATGAGGCCCGAGGTGCCGACGTCCAGGCGGTGCACGATGCCCTGGCGCTCGGCGGCGCCGGAGGTGGAGATCCGGTACCCGGCGGCGGCGAGGCCGCCGATGACGGTGGGGCCGCTCCAGCCCGGCGACGGGTGCGCGGCCACGCCGACCGGCTTGACGATCACGACCACGTCCTCGTCGTCGTGCACGATCTCCATGCCCTCGACCGGCTCGGCGACCACCTGCACCGGCGCGGGCGCCTGCGGCATCTCGACCTCAAGCCAGGCGCCGCCGCTCACCCGCTCGGACTTGCCGACCACCGTGCCGTCGACCTGCACCTTGCCGGCCGCGGCCAGCTCGGCCGCCTTCGTGCGGGAGAAGCCGAACATGCGGGAGATGGCGGCGTCGACGCGCTCGCCCTCCAGGCCGTCGGGCACGGGCAGGGTACGGATCTCGGGAATCGTGCTCACCCGTCGAGTATGCCGGACGGGCGGAACCAGCCCGAACGAGCCTGTGGAAAACCGGCTGTCGAGAGCCCTGGCTCTGGTCCTTGTGGACCGTGCCGCGGTCTCAGTCCTTGTGGACCGTGCCGTCCGGGTCGAGGCCCCGGAAGGACAGCAGCACGATCAGGATGCCGCCGCACACGATCGCCGAGTCCGCGAGGTTGAACACCGCGAAGCCCTTGGGCGCGATGAAGTCGACGACCTTGCCCTCGAAGACGCCCGGCGAGCGGAAGATCCGGTCGGTGAGGTTGCCGAGGGCGCCGCCGAGCAGCAGACCGAGCGCGATGGCCCACGGGTAGCTGTAGAGCTTGCGGGCCAGACGCATGATCACCACGATCACGGCCGCGGCGATCAGGGTGAAGATGATCGTGAAGGCCGCGCCGAAGCCGAAGGCGGCGCCCGGGTTGCGGATGGCGTTCAGTTCCAGCCAGTCCCCGATGACCTTGATCGGCGCGTGGCCCTCCAGCTTGGCGACCACGAGCGTCTTGCTGATCAGGTCGAGGGCGTACGCGAACGCGGCCACCGCGAACAGCAGGGCGATCCGGCGCCCGCGGGGGCCCCGCGCGTCCGCCGGGGCCTGTCGCTCGCCCGCTCCGGACACACCGGGCGCGGCGAACGCGCCGGAGCCGGCGGACGCTCCTGCCACCGGCTGCTCGCCGCTGTCGTCCGGGGTGTTCGGCGTACCGATGATGCGCTCCGCCTCTGCCACGTGAGTCCCTCAACCTAGGTGCCTGACTGAGGACGAGACTACGGCACGGCCCGGCTCGCTCAGGAGCGGCGTTCCTGCTTCTGCTTGCACTCGACGCACAGCGTGGCCCTGGGGAAGGCCTGCATCCGGGCCTTGCCGATGGGGTTGCCGCAGTTCTCGCAGAGGCCGTAGGTGCCCGCGTCCAGCCGCTCCAGGGCGTGCTCGTTCTGGACCAGCATCTCGCGCGCGTTGGCGGCCAGCGCCATCTCGTGCTCACGCGTGATGTTCTTGGTTCCGGTGTCGGCCTGGTCGTCTCCCGCACCGTCCCCGGAGTCCCGCATCAGGCCCACGAGGGAGGCCTCGGAGTTGCTGATCTCGGCGCGCAGCCGCTCCACCTCGGACAGCAGTTCGGCACGGGCCTCGGCGACCTCTTCCGAGGTCCAGGGGTCCTCGCCGGGGCGCACCGCCAGCTCGCCGGGTTCCGCCGCGGCGACCCGCGCCTTGGGAACGGCGCTCTCCGCCGTGGCCGTGCCAGGAGTCTTCTTCGCAACCACTGTCGTGGCTCCCGTCTGCTTCGCGGCCCGCGCCGCGCCCGCTTTCTTGGCCGTGCTCGTGTCGGCCGTCTCCGTGGAGACGCCCTCGGCGGCCGCCTTCCTGCCGCCGGCTTTCTTCGCCGCCGGCTTCCTGACGGCCGTCTCCTCCGCCTCCGCCACCCCCTTCGCCACCGTCTTCTTCCCGGCGACCTTCTTGCCAACGGTCTTGTCACCGACGGCCTGCTTGCCGACGGCTTTCGTGGCCGGTGCCTTCTTCGCCGCGGTTTTCTTGGCCGACGCCTCCTTCACAGGGGTCTTCTTGACACCGGCCTTCTTGTCGCCGGTCTTCCCGGCGGCCTTGGCGACCGTCTCCTCGGCCTCGGTCTTCTCGACTGCAGCTCTCTTGCCCCCAGCCTTCCTGACCTCGGTCTTCTTAGCCTCGGCCTTCTTGGCAGCAGCCGTCTCCTTGACAGCCGTGTCCGTGGCGGCCGCGTCCTTGGCGACCGCCTTCCGTGCGGCCGACTCCTTCGACGCGGTCTTCTTCTCGGTCGTCGCCCCGGCGGCAGCCGTCGCGGCTGTCCTCGCCTCGGCCCTCTTCGCAGCCGTCTCCTTGACAGCCATGTCCGTGGCGGCCGTCTCCCGCGCAACCGGCTCCTTCGACGCGGTCTTCTCGGCCGTCTTCCCGGCGGCAGCCGTCGCGGCCGTCTTCGTGGTCGTCTTCCCGGCGGCGGGCTCCTTCGCGGCCGCTTCTCTCAGTGCCGGCTTCTTGGCGGTCGGCTCCGCGCCCCTCCCCCCGGTCGCCCTCTTCTTGCCGGGCGCTGTCTTGGCCTCGCCACCAGGCGCAGCCGCAGCGCCGGAGGCGGCCGCGCCCCTGCGCCGACCGGTCGCCGGCTGCTGTACGGCGGTCTTTTTCGCCACCATGGCCGCGACCCCTTCACATATTGTGATCGTGTTCGCGAATCGTGCTGGGACGATAAATCGACTTGAGTCCCGCGGCAACGGGGCACACCGCCCGATTCGCCCGCCCGCACCCCCACGCAGCGGGCCTGCATCCGTTGTGCCCAGCTCCCCGGCGGGTAATCCGACTGGCCCGGCCTCCCCGGACCCGGGCGCCCGCCTCGCGCCATTCGGGTCATCCGGGCCGGTCACGCCGCCCGCGGCCGTAGCGCGCGGAAAACCGGTCAGCCGCTGTCCGCGCGGCGCCGTACACTGGGCGGAGCGAGAAGCATGGATGGGGACGAGTAGCGGCGTACGCAGCCCAGAGCGACCCGGGGACGGTGTGAGCCCGGGGGTGAGCGCGACGTGAAGATCACCCCGGAGCCGCCGGAAGAAAGCCGCAGCCAGAGCGCTGAGGCGTGTAGAACCGGCTTCGCGACCCCAATGAGGGGGCTCACCGGCGTGTACGGCGCGACGGAGGGCCAAGGAGGGTGGTACCGCGGGAGCGCGCCGCACACGGCGTAGACAGGATCGAAGGCTCTCGTCCCTCCGACGGAAGGCAGCAAGTCCGTTGGAGGATGCTCGCAGATGACAGCGCCGACGTACCGCCAGGTGCCCGCACAGGTCGACCTGCCCGCTCTTGAGCACGCCGTGCTCGACTTCTGGCGCGAGCAGAAGATCTTCGCCCAGAGCCTGGAGCAGTCCGAGGGCCGCCCGGAGTGGGTGTTCTACGAGGGCCCGCCCACCGCGAACGGCATGCCCGGCGCCCACCACATCGAGGCGCGCGTCTTCAAGGACGTCTTCCCCCGCTTCCGCACCATGCGCGGCTACCACGTGGCCCGCAAGGCCGGCTGGGACTGCCACGGCCTGCCGGTGGAGCTGGCGGTCGAGAAGGAGCTGGGCTTCTCCGGCAAGCAGGACATCGAGGCCTACGGCATCGCCGAGTTCAACGCCAAGTGCCGTGAGTCCGTGACCCGGCACACCGACGCCTTCGCCGAGCTGACGACCCGCATGGGCTACTGGGTCGACCTGGACGACGCCTACCGCACCATGGACCCCGAGTACGTGGAGTCCGTGTGGTGGTCGCTGAAGGAGATCTTCAACAAGGGCCTGTTGGTCCAGGACCACCGCGTCGCCCCCTGGTGCCCGCGCTGCGGCACCGGCCTGTCCGACCACGAGCTGGCGCAGGGCTACGAGACGGTCGTCGACCCGTCCGTGTACGTCCGTTTCCCGCTCACCTCCGGTCCGCTCGCCGGCGAGGCCGCGCTCCTGGTGTGGACGACGACCCCCTGGACCCTGGTGTCCAACACGGCGGTCGCCGCGCACCCGGAGGTCACCTACGTCGTCGCGACCGACGGCGAGGAGAAGCTCGTCGTCGCCGAGCAGCTCGTCGCCAAGGCGCTCGGCGACGGCTGGGAGCCCACGGGGCAGACCTTCACCGGCGCCGAGATGGAGCGCTGGACGTATCAACGTCCGTTCGAGCTGGTCGAGTTCCCGGAGCCGGCGCACTACGTGGTCAACGCCGACTACGTCACCACCGAGGACGGTACGGGTCTGGTGCACCAGTCTCCCGCCTTCGGTGAGGACGACCTCAGGGTCTGCCGTTCCTACGGCCTGCCGGTCGTGAACCCGGTCCGCCCGGACGGCACCTTCGAGGAGGACGTGCCGCTGGTCGGCGGCGTCTTCTTCAAGAAGGCGGACGAAAAGCTCACCGAGGACCTCCAGCAGCGCGGCCTGCTCTTCAAGCACATCCCGTACGAGCACAGCTACCCGCACTGCTGGCGCTGCCACACCGCGCTGCTCTACTACGCACAGCCGTCCTGGTACATCCGCACGACGGCGATCAAGGACCGCCTCGTCCAGGAGAACGAGAAGACCAACTGGTACCCCGGGACGGTCAAGCACGGCCGGTACGGCGACTGGCTGAACAACAACATCGACTGGGCGCTGTCCCGCAACCGCTACTGGGGCACCCCGCTGCCGATCTGGCGCTGCGAGGACGAGCACCTCACCTGCGTCGGCTCCCGCGCGGAGCTGACCGAGCTGTCCGGCGCCGACCAGTCGAACCTCGACCCGCACCGCCCGTACATCGACGAGGTCACCTTCGCCTGCCCGCACGAGGGCTGCGCAAAGACGGCCACGCGCGTGCCCGAGGTCATCGACGCCTGGTACGACTCGGGCTCGATGCCGTTCGCGCAGTGGGGCTACCCGTACAAGAACAAGGAACTGTTCGAGAGCCGGTACCCGGCGCAGTTCATCTCCGAGGCGATCGACCAGACCCGCGGCTGGTTCTACACGCTGATGGCCGTCGGCACCCTCGTCTTCGACAGGTCGTCGTACGAAAACGTCGTCTGCCTGGGCCACATCCTCGCCGAGGACGGCCGCAAGATGTCCAAGCACCTGGGCAACATCCTGCAGCCGATCCCGCTCATGGACGCCAACGGCGCCGACGCGGTGCGCTGGTTCATGGCGGCCGGCGGCTCCCCGTGGGCGGCCCGCCGGGTCGGCCACGGCACCATCCAGGAGGTCGTCCGCAAGACCCTGCTGACCTACTGGAACACGGTCGCCTTCCAGGCGCTGTACGCCCGCACGTCCGCGTGGGCGCCCAGCGCGGCGGACCCGGCCCCGGCCGAGCGCCCGCTGATCGACCGCTGGCTGCTGTCCGAACTGCACGCCCTCACCGACCAGGTGACCCAGTCACTGGAGGCGTACGACACCCAGCGCGCCGGCAAGCTGCTGTCCGCGTTCGTCGACGACCTGTCCAACTGGTACGTCCGTCGCTCGCGCCGCCGCTTCTGGCAGGGCGACAAGGCCGCGCTGCGCACGCTGCACGAGGTGCTGGAGACGGTCACGAAGCTGATGGCGCCGATCGTCCCGTTCATCACCGAGCGGGTCTGGCAGGACCTGGTCGTGCCGGTGACCCCGGGCGCCCCGGAGTCCGTGCACCTGGCGGCCTGGCCCAAGGCGGACCTGTCGGCGATCGACCCGCAGCTGTCGAAGCAGATGGTCCTGGTCCGCCGCCTGGTGGAGCTGGGCCGTGCCACTCGCGCGGAGTCCGGCGTCAAGACGCGTCAGCCGCTGTCCCGCGCGCTGATCGCCGCGACCGGCTTCGAGTCCCTGGACCCGGAGCTGCACGCCCAGATCACCGAGGAGCTGAACGTCTCCTCGCTGGCTTCGCTGTCCGAGGTGGGCGGCAGCCTGGTGGACACCACCGCCAAGGCCAACTTCCGTGCGCTGGGCAAGCGGTTCGGCAAGCGGGTCCAGGACGTGGCGAAGGCGATCGCGACCGCCGACGCGGCCGCGCTGTCGCTGGCGCTGCGCGAGGGCACGGCGTCGGTGGAGGTCGACGGTGAGACGGTCACGCTTGCCCCGGACGAGGTGATCATCACCGAGACCCCGCGCGAGGGCTGGTCGGTGGCCTCCGACTCGGGTGCCACCGTCGCGCTGGACCTGGAGATCACCGAGGAGCTGCGACAGGCGGGCCTGGCCCGTGACGCGATCCGGCTGATCCAGGAGGCCCGCAAGAACAGCGGACTGGACGTCGCCGACCGGATCGCCCTGCGCTGGACCTCGACCGACCCGGCGGTGGTCGCCGCGCTCGGCGAGCACAGTGAGCTGATCTCTGACGAAGTCCTGGCTACCGACTTCGGCCAGGGTGAGGCCGACGCCGGCTACGGCGAGCCGTTCACCGACGAAGGCCTGTCCCTCAGCTTCCGCCTGCGCAAGGCGTAAGCGCCGAGCGGTTCGAGAAGGGCCCGGCCTCCCTTGGGCAGGCCGGGCCCTTCTTGTGCGTGCGGGCTGGAGTCGTCGCCGTACGCCCACGCGGCGGTGCCGCACATCGATGCAGCCCCGAGCCCCTGGGTTGCCTTCCGCAACGCGCGTAAAAAGGGCGGGACCCCGGATCGTGTGATCCGGGGTCCCGCCCTGAACGCTGCCGACGCCTAAGGCGTACTACTCACCGTGCCCGGTGCTCAGTTGTCGTCCTCGTCGATCAGGAACCCGCGCATCGGCGAGGGTGCCTGGCCCATCGGGGACGGGCCCTGCGGGCGGACCGGAGCCATGGGCTGCGTCATGGCCGGGGTCATCTGCTGCTGACCGCCGTAGGACGGGGCGGACGGAGCGGGGTTGCCGCCCATCGTCTGGTTGCCGCCGTAGGACGGGGCGCTCGCGCCGGCCGGGGCCATGGAGGGCGCCGGGGACGGCGGCAGAGACGCGGTGGCCGGGGTGCGCGGCGGAGCGAGCGAGTCGTCGGCCTGGGTCTCCAGCTGGCGCAGCTGGGACTCGAGGTACGACTTCAGCCGCGTGCGGTACTCGCGTTCGAAGCCACGCAGGTCCTCGACCTTGCGCTCCAGCGTGGCGCGGGCGGACTCCAGGGAGCCCATCGCGACGCGGTGCTTCTCCTGCGCGTCCCGCTCCAGGGCGTCGGCCTTGGCACGGGCGTCACGCTCCAGACCCTCGGCGCGGCTGCGGGCCTCGCCGACGATCTTGTTGGCCTCGGAGCGGGCCTCGGCGATCGCCTGGTCGGCGGTCTGCTGGGCCAGCGAGAGGACTCGGGCGGCGCTGTCGCCACCAGGGCCCTGACCGGGCATGCCGGGTCCACCCATGGGACCGCCCATGCCCATCTGCTGCTGCATGGGCGGCTGTCCGCCCATCGGGCCCTGACCCATCGGACCCTGGCCCATCGGACCCTGGCCCATCGGACCGGGACCCTGCGGGCCGCCCTGACCGCCGGGACCGGCGGGCAGCTGCGGGGCGCCGCTCGGCAGCTGGGGCGGGCCACCCATGGGGCCACCCATCTGCTGCTGCGGCGGGCCCGATATGCCGGCGGGCACCGGCGCGCCGGGACCTCGCATCCCCTGCTGAGGCATGCCCTGCTGCTGCGGATGCTGCTGCTGGTCCTGCTCCGGCGGACCCTTGCGCATGTTCTGCTGGTTCTGCGCGGCGGCACGGGTCGCCGCGGCCAGCTTGGCGCGCAGGTCCTCGTTCTCGCGGAGCAGACGGGTCAGTTCGGCTTCGACCTCGTCGAGGAAGGCATCGACCTCGTCCTCGTCATAGCCTTCTCGGAGGCGGACGGTCGTGAACTGCTTGTTCCGCACGTCCTCGGGGGTCAACGGCATCTCTTCACCTCAACGTAGTCATCGGCAGTCGGCAAGACCGTATCGTCCACACTCATCACATGAAGCTCCCCGTGATGGAGAGGAGGATGTAGACGATGATCATCAGTACGAAGAAGGACAGGTCGAGCGCCACGCCCCCGAGACGCAGCGGCGGGATGAACCGCCGCAGAAGCTTCAGCGGTGGATCGGTGACAGTGTAGGTGGCCTCCAGTACGACCACCATCGCCTTGCCGGGTTGCCACGAGCGGGCGAACTGGAACACATAATCCATGACGAGCCGGAAAATGAGCACGACGAGGAACACCAGTAGCGCGGTGTGGACCACCGTGACGAACACGCTCATGGCCTGCGCTTCCCTCTCCCCTGCTCCGTGCTCTTCCGAACTTCGATCCGGTTGTGCGTCTCAGCTCTGGTTGAAGAACCCGCCCTCTGCGATGCGGGCCTTGTCCTCCGCCGTGACATCGACGTTAGCAGGAGACAACAGGAACACCTTCTGCGTCACCCGCTCGATGCTGCCGTGAAGACCAAACACCAAACCGGCCGCAAAGTCGACAAGTCGCTTCGCGTCTGTGTCATCCATCTCAGTCAGATTCATGATCACCGGGGTGCCCTCACGGAAGTGTTCCCCGATGGTACGGGCCTCGTTGTAGGTCCGGGGGTGAAGCGTGGTGATCCGGTACGGCTCTCGTTCCGACACGACCTTGGGCATGATCACCGGTGCGTTCTTCTCCAGGGACTGGCGTTCTTGTGTGATGGATGCCACGGGCGCGATGCGCGCCGGGCGTCCGGATTCCGCGGCGAGCGAAGTCGAACGCGCCACCGGCTCGCGGGGCGCGGGCGGTTGCACGATTCGCACCTCTTCGTCCCTTTGGGACTGATGTGCACTGTGCGACTGGTGTGAAGATTCATGCCGTCGATGGTCCCGCTCGGGCTCCGGGTCCAGTTCGGGCTCGAAGTCGTCGTCAGGGTCGAATCCTCGGCCGTCGTACCCATCGTCCTCCACGAGGCCGAGGTAGACCGCCATCTTGCGCATCGCGCCGGCCATGCTCTGAGTCCTCCGCTCTGTGGTGGATCGGCTGACGACTGCCAAGTGCCCGCGATCCACGGGGTCGTTGCGCCCGCATTCGCGAGCATTGACCATATTTTCTGCTGTGGTCCGACTTCTTGGCGACGTTACCCGAGCTTGGGGCGGACTCCGAGTACCGCAGTGCCGACGCGCACATGTGTCGCTCCGGCGGCCACGGCCTGTTCGAGGTCCGCGCTCATCCCTGCCGACACCATGGTTGCAGCCGGATGAGTCCGGCGCAGGTCAGTCGACAAATCCATGAGCCGCTCGAACGCCGCCCGTTCGCGTCCCGCGTACTCCCCGGTGAGCGGAGCGACGGTCATCAGCCCGTCGAGCCGCAGCCCCGGAGACCGGGCCACGAGGTCGGCCAACTCTTCGATTCCGCCGGGCGCGACGCCGCCGCGCCCGCCCGTCTCCCGCCACCGCTCTTGCGACGAGCTTCGCGCTCCTTCTGATTCCCGCTCGCTCTCGCCCACGTCCAGCGCCACCTGGAGCAGACAGCCGACCTCACGCTCCAGCCGCACCGCCTCCTTGGACAGCGCGGTGACGAGCCGGGTACGGTCGACGGACTGCACCACATCGGCATAACCAACCACGGAACGGACCTTATTGGTCTGCAACTGACCGACGAAGTGCCATGTCAGTGGCAGATCCGCGCACGCGGCGGCCTTCGGCGCCGCGTCCTGGTCGCGGTTCTCGGCGACATGGCGCACACCGAGTTCGGACAGGATCCGCACATCGCTCGCGGGATAGGTCTTGGTGACCACGATCAGGGTCACCTCCTCCCGCTCGCGCCCCGCCGCCACACACGCGGCGGCGATGCGCTGCTCCACATTCGCCAGATTTCCGGCGAGTTCGGTCTTACGGTCCGTCATGCCCCATCAGTCCAGCCACACATAGCTCGCGAGCCGCCCGGTGGTGCGGTCGCGGCGGTACGAGAAGTGGTCGCCCGACTCCAGCGTGCACACCGGCGACTGCGCCCGGTCGCACACCCCGAGCCGGTCGAGCTGCGCGTGCACCCCGGCGGCCACATCGACCGCCGGCGTACCCCAGCTCGTCTCAGCGTGCGCCGCCGGCTCGACGGCGGCCACTTCGGCGCGCATCTGCTCCGGTACCTCGTAGCACCGTCCGCACACGGCCGGGCCGGTGCGGGCGACGATCCGGTCCGGCTCGGCGCCGAGTTCGACCATGGCCCGCACGGCGGCGGGGACGACCCCCTTGACCATGCCGGGCCGGCCCGCGTGCGCCGCCGCCACGACGCCGGCGACGGGGTCGGCCAGCAGCACCGGCACACAGTCGGCGGTGAGGACGGCGAGGGCGAGTCCGCGGCGGGCGGTGACGACGGCGTCGACCTCAGGCGCCGGCCTCCCCCACTCTCGGCTTCGCTTGAGCGGGGGGACCCCCATGAGCGGGGGGACGACCCCCATGCCCCAGGGCTCCGTCACCACGGCCACGTCGGCGCCGTGCACCTGGTTCATCCAGACGACCCGGCCCGGGTCGACGCCGAGCGACTTGGCGGCGACGTCCCGGTTGGCTCGTACGGCCTCGGGGGCGTCGCCGACCGCGCCGCCGAGGTTGAGCTCCTCATACGGAGCGGCGCTCACCCCGCCCCACCGGTCGGTGAAGGCGAAGTGCGCGCCGCTCACGCTCTCGCGCTGTCCTATCACTTCAGGAAGTCCGGCACGTCCAGCTCCTCGGCCGCGCTGTCCGAGTAGGTCCGGGGCGCCGGCGGCACCGGCGGGGCGACCGGGATCTCGGCCACCGGCTCGGGCACCTGCTCCGGCTCCTCCTTCGGCTTGACGCTGCCCAGCGAGCCGAAGGACGGACGGCTGGGCTCGCTCGGCCGGGCCGGAGCGGGCTCCTCGCGCCGGGGGGAGGCAGAAGTCGAGGACGAGCCGAGGACGTTGTCCCGGCGGGCGGGCGGCTGGCCGCCGTCGAAGCCGGCCGCGATCACGGTGACCCGGACCTCGTCGCCGAGGGCGTCGTCGATGACCGCGCCGAAGATGATGTTCGCCTCGGGGTGGGCGGCCTCGCTGACCAGCTGGGCGGCCTCGTTGATCTCGAACAGACCGAGGTCGGAGCCGCCGGAGATGGAGAGCAGCACGCCCCGGGCGCCGTCGATGGACGCCTCCAGGAGCGGCGAGGAGATCGCCATCTCGGCCGCGGCCACCGCACGGTCGTCACCGCGGGCCGAGCCGATGCCCATGAGGGCCGAACCGGCCTCGGACATGACCGACTTCACGTCGGCGAAGTCGAGGTTGATGAGGCCGGGGGTGGTGATGAGGTCGGTGATGCCCTGGACACCGGAGAGCAGGACCTGGTCGGCGGACTTGAAGGCGTCCAGGACCGAGACCTGGCGGTCCGAGATGGACAGCAGCCGGTCGTTCGGGATGACGATGAGGGTGTCGACCTCTTCGCGCAACTCGGCGATGCCGTCCTCGGCCTGGTTCGCCCGGCGCCGCCCCTCGAAGGTGAACGGGCGCGTGACCACGCCGATGGTGAGGGCGCCGAGTGAGCGTGCGATGTTGGCCACCACGGGCGCGCCGCCGGTGCCGGTGCCGCCGCCTTCACCGGCCGTCACGAAGACCATGTCGGCCCCCTTGAGGACCTCCTCGATCTCCTCGCGGTGGTCCTCGGCGGCCTTGCGGCCGACGGCCGGGTTGGCCCCGGCGCCGAGTCCGCGGGTGAGTTCACGGCCGACGTCGAGCTTGACGTCGGCGTCGCTCATCAACAGCGCCTGCGCGTCGGTGTTGATGGCGATGAACTCGACACCCTTGAGACCGACCTCGATCATCCGGTTGATGGCATTGACACCACCGCCGCCGACACCGATGACCTTGATGACTGCGAGGTAGTTCTGCGGTGCTGCCACGTCGAAGGCCTCTCGCCTCGAATTACGTTGTCGCCGCCGTGCGGTGTCCCGCGCCGGGACGACGGATGCCGAATGGGACGGTCCGTAGCGCCGACCCGAACCCTAACCCTGAAGTTTAGGGTTACCAGTGTGTGTGTTCCCTGAAGTCTTCTGAACAGGACACTAAGTCGACAAGTGGCGCACGTTCAACGAACACGCCGAACCTCCCGTTTTTCTTTTCACCCTATGTGATCAGCCGTAGCAGTGCCCAACCAGGGTGCTGGCCTGCGCTGATGTGCGTCAACTCCCCGATGACGCAGGGGCGGTGGGAACGCTGACGTCGAAGTGCCGCGCGCCGGGAGCTGCTTTCATGAGAGCCGTGAGGATGCGTGCCTTGGCCCGGCCGTTCTCACTGCTGCCCCATCCCACGGTGCGACCGTCGGCCAACTGCAGCGAGATGTTGTCGTAGGAACGGACTTGGACGGTCCGGGTCTGCTGTGCCACTGCGGCCGGCAGCGCGCCGGCGACCCGGACCGCCTCGCGCACCAGCCGGTCGACGCCGAACCGGCGGAAGCCTGCGGCGCCGGGGCCCGTGCGGGAGACGGACAATTCCAGTGCCGGAACGGCTTTCGGCGCCTCAGAAACCGTGGCGAAACGGACACCTTCGTCATCGACTTCGACGAAGTTCCCGTCCTTTCGGAGAAGCAGAACCGGAGTGCGCTCGGTCACTTTCAGTCCGATTCCATGGGGCCAGGAGCGGACCACATCAACAGTGTCAATTCGGGGCAATTTCTGGCGAAGTCTGGCTTCGATGGCGTTGATGTCGACGGAAATCATCGGGGCCCCGACCGGCACGTCCGCCGCGTCGCGCACCTCGGCGGGGGTCAGGACATCCGTGCCGGACACCGAGACATGCCCGACGCGCAGCCACGCGGAGCCGTACAACACCCAGGTGCCACCGGCCCCGAGGAGCACGGCGGCCACCGCCAGAATGACGATCATACGAAGGCGCGGTCTTCTCGGCCTGCGGGCGAGCGGCGGGCCGGACGGCTTCTGCTGGCGTTCACCGCGCTCGGCGGTGGTCGGTCCGGCCACGCTCACTGCCCTTTCGTCATACGGTCCTAACGGCGCGAGGCGATCGCCTCGTACACCATGCCGACGAGCAGCTCGTCGGCGTCCCGGCGACCGAACTCACTTGCCGCGCGGGACATCTCGTACAGCCGGTGCGGGTCGGCGAGCACGGGCAGCACGTTCTGCTGCACCCACTCGGGCGTCAGTTCCGCGTCGTCGACGAGGAGTCCGCCGCCGGCCTTCACCACCGGCTGGGCGTTCAGCCGCTGTTCGCCGTTGCCGATGGGCAGCGGGACGTAGGCGGCCGGAAGCCCGACGGCGGAGAGTTCGGCTACGGTCATCGCGCCCGCGCGGCAGAGCATCATGTCGGCCGCGGCGTACGCGAGGTCCATCCGGTCCAGGTAACTTACCGGGACATAGGGGGGCATTCCCGGCATCTGATGCACCTGCGGCAGTTCGTTCTTCGGGCCGACCGCGTGCAGGATCTGGATACCGGCCTGCTGCAGCCACGGGGCGACCTGCTGGGTCACCTCGTTGAGGCGCCGGGCACCCTGGGACCCGCCGGAGACGAGCAGTGTGGGCAGATTCGGGTCGAGGCCGAAGCGGTGGCGCCCCTCGGGGCGGGAAGCGGCCCGGTCCAGGACGGCGATCGAGCGGCGCAGCGGGATGCCGATGTAGCGGGCGTCGCGCAGCTTGCTGTCCGGCGTGGAGACGGCGACCCGGGCGGCGTACCGCGAGCCGATCTTGTTGGCCAGGCCCGGGCGGGCGTTGGCCTCGTGGATCACGATCGGCACACCGAGCCGCTTGGCGGCCAGATAGGCGGGCAGGGCGACATAGCCGCCGAAACCGACCACGACGTCCGCCTTGGTGCGCTCCAGGATCTGCTCGGCGGCCTTGATGGTTCCGCGCAGCCGGCCCGGGACGGTGATCAGCTCAGGGGTGGGCTTACGGGGCAGCGGCACCGCCGGGATCAGCGCCAGCTCATAGCCGCGCTCCGGGACGAGTCGGGTCTCCAGGCCGCGCTCCGTGCCCAGGGCCGTGATCCCCACGGCCGGGTCCTGCCTGCGCAGGGCGTCCGCGAGGGCGAGCGCGGGCTCGATGTGGCCGGCGGTCCCCCCACCGGCGAGTACGACATGCACCGAAATTCACCGCTCTCCGGACGAGCGCGCCCTTGAGGCACGCCGTCGCATCGTGTTCCATCTCCGGGAGGCACCGGCCGGCCTTCCCGACCGAGCAGAGCCCCCGGCTCCCCGCTTTCTACCAAAGCGAGGTTGCCGCATCGCAAGCGCCGCCCGCGCAGCGGGATCGTCGCGCGCGAAGGCGATCAGCAACCCGATGGCGAACATGGTCGGCAGCAGGGCGGACCCTCCGTAGGAGAACAGCGGGAGGGGGACGCCGGCGATCGGCAGCAGACCGAGCACCGCACCGATGTTGATCACCGCCTGCGCCATGATCCAGGTGGTCACACCTCCCGCGGCATACCTCACGAAGGGGTCCTCCGTGCGTCCGGCCACGCGGATACCCGCATAGCCTAGAGCCGCGAACAGGGCGAGTACCGACAGTGTCCCCGCCAGGCCCAGCTCCTCACCGGTGACCGCGAAGATGAAGTCGGTGTGGGCTTCCGGCAGTTGGCCCCATTTTTCCACACTCGCACCGAGACCGGAGCCGAAGAGTCCGCCGGAGGCGAGCGCGTAGATCCCGTGCACGGCCTGCCAGCAGTCGGCTACGCCCGTCTTGGGCTCGGTGGCGCCGATGCAGGCGAGCCGGGCCATCCGGTTGGGGCTGGTCTTGATGGCGACGAAGGCGAGCAGAGCGGCGATCTGCAGCACCATGGCGAACAGCCTGGTCGGCGCCCCCGCGAGCCACAGCAGGCCGAACAGGACCGCCGTGAGGATGATCGTCGTACCCATGTCGCCGCCGAGCATGATCAGCCCGAGCAGCAGGAAGGTGACCGGTACCAGCGGCACCAGCATGTGCTTCCACTGGGTCAGCAGCTTCTTCTCCTGCTTGCGGGCGATCAGGTCCGCGCCCCACAGCACCAGGGCCAGCTTGCCGAACTCGCTCGGCTGGATCTGGAAGGAGCCACCGAGGGCGATCCAGTTCTGGTTGCCGTTGACCGTCTTCCCTATCCCCGGCACCTGCACGAGAGCCATCAGGAAGACGGCGCAGGCCAGGATCGGGTAGGCCAGCGCCCGGTGCAGCTTCACCGGCATGCGGGAGGCCACGAACATCAGTACCCCGCCCAGCACGGCGGCCAGCAGCTGCTTGCGGAAGAAGTACGACCCCGGCAGCGCCATCTGCAGCGCGGTGACCTGGGAGGCCGAGTAGACCATGACCAGGCCCAGCACGGTGATCAGCACGCTGCCGCCGAGGATCAGGTAGTAGGCGGTCAGCGGACGGTCCCAGGCCTTCTTGGCGCGCGCGTAGAACCGTTGCACGGGACTGTCGCGCCGGGGTCCGGGGACGGCGGGACGGCGGGACGCCCCTTGTACGGGCGGCCGACCGGTACGGCTACTGGGCATCAACGCCTCCACTGAACGTCGACCGTCCCACGCGTCCCTCCCAAGATCCGCCCGGCGGGCGGCCGGGGTCAGGCTCCGAGTTCGCGGACCGCCGCCGCGAACGCGTCACCGCGCTGGTTGTAGTTGGTGAACATGTCCATGGAGGCGCAGGCCGGGGCCAGCAGCACCGTGTCACCGGGCTGCGCGAGCCGCTTCGCTTCCCTCACCGCCTGGAGCATCGCCTCAGTGTCGGTCCGGTCGAGGTCGACGACGGGTACTTCGGGGGCGTGTCGCGCGAGGGCGTCGCGGATCAGGGCACGATCGGCGCCGATCAGGACGGCACCACGAAGTCGCTTTGCCGACTTGGCGACCAGCTCGTCGAAGGTCGCACCCTTCGCCAGGCCACCCGCAATCCATACAATCGACTCATATGACGCCAACGAGGCTTCGGCGGCATGCGTGTTGGTGGCCTTGGAGTCGTCCACATACGCCACCGAGTCGATGTCGGCGACGTGCGCGATGCGGTGGGCGTCCGGCCGGAAGGACCTGAGGCCGTCGCGGACGGCCTGGGCGGGCACCCCGAAGGCGCGCGCGAGGGCCGCCGCGGCAAGGGCGTTGGCGATGTTGTGCGGGGCCGACGGGTTGACGTCCGAGACCTCGGCCAGCTCCTGCGCGTTCTTCTGCCGGTTCTCGACGAAGGCGCGGTCGACCAGAATGCCGTCGACGACGCCGAATTGGGAGGGCGCGGGGGCGCCCAGGGTGAACCCGATGGCCCGGCAGCCTTCCTCGACGTCGGCCTCGCGGACCAGGTCCTCGGTGGCCTTGTCCTCGACGTTGTAGACACAGGCGACCCGATTGCCCTCGTAGATACGGCCCTTGTCGTGCGCGTAGGCCTCCATGGAGCCGTGCCAGTCGAGGTGGTCCGGGGCGAGGTTGAGGACGGCCGCCGAGTGGGCACGCAACGAGGGCGCCCAGTGCAGCTGGTAGCTGGACAGTTCCACGGCGAGGACGTCGTAACGCTCCTCGCCGAGGACCGCGTCCAGCAGGGAGACACCGATGTTGCCGACGGCGGCCGTGCGCAGGCCCGCGGCCTTCAGGATCGACGCCAGCATCTGCACGGTCGTCGTCTTGCCGTTGGTACCGGTGACGGCGAGCCAGGGTGCCGCTTCGGGGCCGCGCAGGCGCCAGGCCAGCTCGACGTCGCCCCAGACGGGCACGCCCGCCTTCTCCGCCGCCAGGAACAGCGGCTTGTCCGGCTTCCAGCCGGGCGCGGTGACGATCAGCTCGGTGCCCTCCGGCAGGGTCGCCCCGTCGCCGAGGCGCACGGTGATGCCGAGCGCCTCCAGTTCGGCGGCCTGCTCACGCGCGCGTGCGTCGTCGCCGTCGTTGACGACCGTGACGGTCGCCCCGCGCGCGTGCAGCACCTTGGCCGCCGGGACGCCGGAGACACCGAGGCCGGCGACGGTGACGTGCTTGCCCTGGAAGTCGAAGAGCTCCGAGGTGGAGGTCACTTTTCCGCTGCCCATCCCGCATAGAAGAGGCCCAGTCCGACAATCACACAGATGCCCTGGATGATCCAGAATCGGACCACCACCAGGACCTCGGACCAGCCCTTGAGTTCGAAGTGGTGCTGGAGTGGCGCCATCCGGAAGACGCGCTTGCCGGTGAGCCGGAAGGAGCCGACCTGGATGACGACCGACATGGTGATGAGGACGAACAGGCCGCCCATGATGGCCAGCAGCAGCTCCGTACGGGAGAGGATGGCCAGACCGGTGAGGACACCGCCGAGGGCGAGCGAGCCGGTGTCGCCCATGAAGATCTTCGCCGGCGAGGTGTTCCACCACAGGAAGCCCAGGCAGGCACCCATCAGCGCGGAGGCGATCACCGCGAGGTCGAGCGGGTCGCGCACCTCGTAGCAGGCGGCCGGGTTGGTCAGGGTCTGCGCGTTGGCGCAGGACTCCTGGAACTGCCAGACGCCGATGAACGTGTAGGCGCCGAAGACGAGCACGGAGGCGCCGGTGGCCAGACCGTCCAGACCGTCGGTGAGGTTCACGCCGTTCGACATCGCGAGGATCATGAACAGCGCCCAGACGACGAACAGCACCGGGCCGATCGTCCAGCCGAAGTCGGTGATGAACGACAGCTTGGTGGAGGCCGGGGTGTTGCCGCGCGCGTCGGCGAACATCAGCGACAGCACGGCGAAGGAGATGCCGACGATCAGCTGGCCGGCCATCTTCGCCTTGGCCCGCAGGCCCAGCGAACGGCGCTTGACGATCTTGATGTAGTCGTCGAGGAAGCCGACCAGGCCCATGCCGAACATCAGGCCGAGGACCAGTACGCCGGAGTAGGTGGGCGGGTAGCCGGTGATGAGCTTGCTCAGGAAGTACGCGGCGATCGTCGCCAGGATGAAGGCGATGCCGCCCATGGTCGGCGTACCGCGCTTGCTGGCGTGCTCGCGCGGTCCGTCGTCACGGATGTACTGGCCGTAGCCCTTGCGGGCGAGGAGCTTGATCAGCAGCGGGGTGCCGATCAGCGTCAGGAAGAGGCCAATGACTCCCGAGAACAGGATCTGCTTCATCATCGGGCGGCGACCTCGCCCTCGACGAGCGCCTGGGCGACGTTCTCCAGACCCACCGAACGGGACGCCTTCACGAGGACGACGTCCCCCGGGCGCAACTCGCTGCGCAACAGGTCGATCGCCGCCTGTGCGTCGGACACGTGCACCGACTCCTCACCCCACGAACCCTCGTTATATGCGCCCAGTTGCAGCCAGGAGGCCTCAATCCCCCCGACCGCGACGAGCTTGCTGACGTTGAGCCGGACGGCGAGCCGTCCGACGGCGTCGTGCTCGGCGAGCGCCTCGTCCCCCAGCTCGGCCATCTTGCCGAGCACCGCCCACGTGCGGCGCCCCTTGCCCATGGCCGCGAGCGCCCGAAGGGCGGCCCGCATGGACTCGGGGTTGGCGTTGTAGGCGTCGTTGACGATGGTCACGCCGTCCGGGCGCTCGGTGACCTCCATGCGCCAGCGGGAGAGGGTGCCCGCCTCGGAGAGCGCGGTGGCGATCTCTTCCGCGGACATGCCCAGCTCATGGGCGACGGCGGCCGCGGCGAGCGCGTTCGACACGTGGTGCTCACCGTACAGGCGCATGGTCACATCACATGCACCGGAGGGTGTGTGAAGCCTGAAGGAAGGTTGTCCACTGTCCGTGAGTCGCACGTTCTCGGCGCGTACGTCCGCTTCGGCCGACTCTCCGAAAAGGACCACCTTCGCCTTGGTACGCGGGGCCATGGCTCTCACCAGCGGGTCGTCGGCGTTGAGAATCGCCGCGCCGTCCTCCGGAAGGCCCTCGATGATCTCGCCCTTGGCCTGCGCGATCTGCTCCCGGCCGCCGAACTCGCCGATGTGGGCGGTGCCGACGTTGAGGACGAGGCCGATCTTGGGCGGGGTGAGGCTCGTGAGGTAGCGGATGTCGCCGATGTAGCGGGCGCCCATCTCCAGCACGAGGTACTGGGTGTCGTGCGTGACGCGGAGGGCGGTCAGGGGAAGGCCGATCTCGTTGTTGAGATTGCCTTCCGGCCAGATCGTGGGCGCCTTGCTGCTGAGCACCTGGGCGATCAGGTCCTTGGTGCTGGTCTTGCCGGCCGAGCCGGTGAGCGCGACGAGGTTCGCACCGGCCCGGGCCACGACATGGCGAGCGAGAGCACCGAGCGCCTTGGTGACGTCCTCGACCACGATCGCGGGCACGCCGACCGGGCGGGACGCCAGTACGGCGACCGCGCCCGCCTCGGCGACCTGTGGTGCGAAGTCGTGGCCGTCCACGTGCTCGCCGACGAAGGCGGCGAACAGGCTGCCGGGCACCACCTCACGGGAGTCACGGACGACCGGACCGGTGACCTGGACGGACGGATCCGGTATGTCGTGCGTCTGCCCGCCGACGACTGCTGCGATCTCGGCGAGGGAGAGGGCGATCACAAGTTCATCCCCTGGGTCTTCTGGATTTTCATCCCTGGGTCTTCTGGATGGCTTCGCGGAGCACCTGGCGGTCGTCGAAGGGACGGATCACGCCGGCGATGTCCTGGCCCTGCTCATGGCCCTTGCCCGCGACCAGCACGGTGTCACCGGCCTGGGCGCGGCCCACGGCCGCGCTGATCGCCGCGGCCCGGTCCTCGAAGAGGAGTACCTCGCCACGCTCGTGCGCGGGCACGGAGGCCGCTCCCTGGAGCATGGTCGCGAGGATCGCGAGCGGGTCCTCGGAGCGGGGGTTGTCGGAGGTCAGTACGGCCGTGTCGGCGAGCCGGGCCGCGGCGGCGCCCATCGGGGCGCGCTTGGTCTGGTCGCGGTCGCCGCCGCAGCCGAGGACCACGTGCAGCCGGCCCTTGGTGACCTTGCGCAGCGCCTTGAGCACCGATTCGACGGCGTCGGTCTTGTGCGCGTAGTCGACGACCGCGAGATAGGGCTGCCCGGCGTCCACGCGCTCCAGACGGCCGGGGACACCGGGTACGGCGGAGATGCCGTCGGCGGCGGTCTGCGGGTCGAGACCGGCGGCGGCGAGGGCGACGACGGCGGCGAGGGTGTTCGCCACGTTGAAGGGACCGGCGATCGGCGACCTGGCGTGGATCCGCTCGCCGTTCGGGCCGACGGCGGTGAACGTCGAGTCCATGGGGCCGACCTGGACGTCCTCGGCGCGCCAGTCGGCGTCGGGGTGGCCCTCGGCGGAGAAGGTGACGACCGGGACCGTGGCCTCCTGGGCGAGCCGGCGGCCGTACTCGTCGTCGGCGTTGATCACGCCGAGTTTGCTGCGTTCCGGGGTGAACAGCTGTGCCTTGGCCCCGAAGTAGTCCTCCATGTCGGAGTGGAACTCCATGTGTTCCGGGCTGAGGTTGGTGAACACGGCGATGTCGAAGACACAGGCATCGACCCGGCCGAGGACCAGGGCGTGGCTGGAGACCTCCATGGCGACCGCCTCGACGCCGCGCTCGCGCATGACGGCGAACAGGGCCTGGAGGTCGGTTGCTTCGGGGGTGGTGCGCTCGGACTTGATGCGCTCGTCACCGATGCGCATCTCGACCGTGCCGATGAGACCGGTGGACTTCGCGGTCCGCAGCCCGCCCTCGACCAGGTAGGCCGTGGTGGTCTTGCCGGAGGTGCCGGTGATGCCGATCTGGAGCAGGTCGCGGCCGGGGTGGCCGTAGATCGTCGCCGCGAGTTCGCCCATCCGCGCGCGCGGGTCGGCCACGACGAGGACCGGCAGTCCGGTCGCCGCGGCGCGCTCGGCGCCCCTCGGATCGGTGAGCACGGCGACCGCGCCGAGGCCGGCGGCCTGGGTGACGAAGTCGGCGCCGTGCAGGCGGGCGCCCGGCAGGGCGGCGTACAGGTCGCCGGGGCGGACGGCGCGCGAGTCGTGGGTGATCCCCGTGACCTCTGCGGCGGTGTCCGGAGCGGCGGCACCCAGCTGATCGGCCAGTTCCGCGAGGGGTGTGGCGGAGACGTGAACCGGTCGCGGCGGTCCCGGATATGTCACGGAAGCGCCCTTCTGGGTGGTTTGGGACTGATCAGCGTGTGGCACGGCGGTGAGCGTACCGGGCGCACCCGCTCCGGAGCGAAGTGAGGGGCGGGGGGCACCGTGGTTCCCGGGTTCCGGGGTGATCGTTGTCACGAGTTCGTTCCTGGTGTTCCGGTGTGCTGATCGGGGCTGATCAGGGCTTGTAGTCGACGGGCAGGTTGGCGGCCGGCGCCCCGGTCGGCGGGACCTGGAGGGTCTTCAGGGCGAACTCCATCACCTGCTTGTAGATGGGACCGCAGATCTGGCCGCCGTAGTAGCTGCCGGAGGTGGCGTTCTGGATGGCGCAGTAGACGGTGATCCGGGGGTTGTCGGCGGGGGCGAAGCCGGCGAAGGACGAGGTGTAGCCGCGGTACTTGCCGGTGGCCGGATCCACGCGGTTGGCCGTACCGGTCTTGCCGGCGACGTTGTAGCCGGGGATGCGGGCCTTGATGCCGGTGCCCTGCTCGTCGTCCACGACGGACTCCAGCATCTGGGCGAGCGTCCTGGCGGTCCTGTCGCTGACCACCCGCGTCTCCTTGGGCTTCAGGGAGGGGGTGAAGCGGCCGTCGGCGCCCTTGGTGCCGCGCACCAGGGTCGGCTCGATCCGGACCCCGCCGTTGGCGATGGTCGAGTACACGGAGGCGGCCTGCACGGCGTTGATGGAGAAACCCTGGCCGAAAGGAATCGTGTACTGCTGCGACGTGGACCACTTCTGGAACGGCGCGAGGATGCCGGGGGTCTCGCCGGGGAAGCCGAGTCCGGTCGGGCTGCCGATGCCGAACTTGCGCAGGTAGGAGTAGAGGACCCTGTTCGCCTCGGCCTGTGTCCTGCCGAGCTGGCCGGTGGCCAGGATGGTCCCGATGTTGCTGGACTTGGCGAGCACGCCGTTCAGCGTGAGGTACCAGGTGTCGTGGTCGACGTCGTCCTGGAAGAGCCGGTCGCCGCGGTGCAGCCGGTTGGGTACGACGACGTGGGTGAGCGGGGTCGCTGCGTTCTCCTGCAGCACGGCCGCCATGGACATCACCTTGGCGGTGGAGCCGGGCTCGTAGGCGTCCTGCAGGGCCGCGTTGCCCATGGCGTCCGCGTCCGCCTTGGACAGGTTGTTCGGGTCGAAGCCGGGCGCGTCGGCCATGGCCAGGATCTGGCCGGTACGGGTGTCCTGGACGACGACGTACCCGCGGTCCGCGTTGGATTTCTGCACCTGCTCGCTGATGGCCTTCTGCGCGGCCCACTGGATGTCGCGGTCGATGGTCAGCTCGACGTCGGAGCCGGGCACGGCGGGGGTCTCGTTGGATCCGACCGTGGGCACCTCACGGCCGCCGGACTGGGCATAGCGGATCTTGCCGTCCTTGCCCGACAGCTGCTTGTTCAGCTCCTGCTCGATGCCTCCGCCGCCCCGGCCGTCGGCGTTGACCCAGCCCAGAGTCCCGGCGGCGAGGTCGCCGTTGGGGTACACGCGCTGGCTGCTGGGGTCGGCGAAGACGCCGGCCAGCACGTTGGCGGTGTTGTTGTCCGTCGCCGCCTTCGCGGCCAGCGCGTTCCTCAGGTCCTTGATCTGCTTCCAGACCTGCGGGGTCTGCCGGTTGGCGAGCCGGGCGTACCGGGAGTTCTTGTTCTTGGGCCGCAGTTTGTTCACGAGCGTGGCCTGGTCCTGCCCGAGGATCGGGGAGAGCAGCGCGGCGGCCTGCTCGGGCCCGTCGTCGATCTTCAGCTGCTTCCTGCTGAACATCGTGGGGTCGGCCGTGATGTCGTACGCGTCCTCGCTGATGGCGAGGGCCACGCCGTTGCGGTCGGTGATCCCGCCGCGCGAGGCGGCCAGCGTGTGTGCGACATACCTGTTCTGCTCGGCCCGCGCTGCGTACGCGCTGGCGTCGACGGCCTGCACCTGGAGCAGCCGTACGACGAAGGCGAGCAGCACCAGGGTCAGCATGAGGCTGACCATGCGCAGCCGGGGCCGCGGGCTGCCGAGCCGGAGGGTGGCCTGGGCCGAGAACCGCGCGCCGCTCGGCCGCCGCACCGGACGCGCCCCGGACCCGGGCTGCCGCCGCACGGCGCCGCTCCCGGGCCTCGGTGGCCTGGCAGGCCCGGGCACACGACGACGCGGCGCTTCCCTGTCGGACACTTCCGTCACCTGCCGGGGGTCGGGGTGGGGGTGGGCTGGGGGATGGCGGGCGGCGGGGGGACGGCCGCCGCCGGGGCGGGGAGCGCGGGAGTGGGCTGGGGGCCGGCGGGGGCGGGCTGTCCCTGGGCGGGGGTGGCCCCCTGAGCCGGAGTCGCCCCCTGGGCCGGGGCGGTGGAGGGGAGGGTGGGCCCTGTCGCGGAGAGGGCGGGGGACGGGGTCGGGGCCTCGGGGGCGACCGGGGCGGTGAAGGCGGCGGATCGGGGGACGGCGCTCGGGACGCCCATGACCTTGCCGTCGGGGCCGAGGAAGGCCGGGTCGCCGCCCGGGACCATGCCGAGTTCGTGGGCCCGGCGCTGGAGGGCGTCGGGGGACGAGTAGGCGTCGATGTCCCGCTGGAGGGCCTGTTCCTCGTCGGTGAGGCTCCTGGTCTGCTTCTGCAGGTCGGCCAGCTTGAACGAGCCCTCGCTGAGCGCGGAGTTCAGCACCAGCAGCCCGATGAGACCGCCGCCGAGGAGCAGGACGACGAGGAGGACGAACGGGGTGCGGGCGGCCTGGGCCCGGCCGGCCGGGAAGAGCCGGGCGAGTCGCGCGGCCCGCCCTCTCAGTTGGGGTTTCCTACCCACGGCTCCCCCGGTGAGTTCGGGAATCCAACCGACTCGTCTCGCTCACTCGGCGTCCTCCCTGATGCGCTCTGCGCCGCGCAGCCTGGCCGGCGCGGCCCGGCGGTTCTCGGCGACCTCTTCCTCGGTGGGAAGTTCGGCACCCCGCGTGAGCAGCTTGAGCCGCGGCTGATATCGCTCCGGCACGACCGGCAGCCCGGGCGGCGCGGTCGACGCGGCACCGGCCGCGAACACCTGCTTGACCAACCGGTCTTCGAGCGAGTGGTACGACAGCACGGCGATGCGCCCGCCGACGTCGAGGGCCTGCACCGCGGCCGGGATCGCCCGCTCCAGGACGGACAGTTCGCCGTTGACCTCGATGCGCAGCGCCTGGAAGGTGCGCTTGGCGGGGTTGCCGCCGGTGCGCTTGGCGGCCTGCGGCAGGGCGTCCCGGATCAGCTCCACGAGCCGCGCGCTCGTACTGAACGGCTCCTTCTCCCGCTCTCGCACGATCGCGGACACGATCCGCTTGGCCTGCTTCTCCTCGCCGTACGCGCGCAGGATGCGCACGAGTTCGCCCGCCGGGTAGGTGTTGAGCACCTCGGCGGCGCTGATGCCGGCCGTCTGGTCCATGCGCATGTCCAGCGGCGCGTCCTGGGCGTAGGCGAAGCCGCGGTCGGCCTCGTCCAGCTGCATGGAGGAGACCCCGAGGTCGAACAGGACACCCTGCACGCGCGCGATACGCAGCCGGCGCAGCACGTCGGGCAGTTCGTCGTAGACGGCGTGCACGAGGGTGGCACGCTCTCCGAAGGGCGCGAGTCGCTCGCCGGACAGCCGCAGCGCCTCCTTGTCCCGGTCGAGGCCGATCAGCCGCACCTCCGGGAACCGGGCCAGCAGTGCCTCACTGTGTCCGCCGAGGCCGAGGGTGCAGTCGACGACCACCGCTTCCGGCCGCTCCAGGGCGGGCGCCAGCAGATCCAGGCACCGCTGGAGCATCACCGGGACGTGTCGACTCTGGCTCAAGGGGGCCTCTCATCTTCCGGCGAGGCGCCGCACGCACCGCCGGGTCCCCGCCAGCTCGTGTAGGGAAGGCCTGCCGGCGCCGGAAGCGTCAGCCGGACCGGGAGCGGGAGGAGGCCGAGCCGTACGTACGCGCCGCGCACGTGGGGAGACGGTCCGGGGTGAGCCGGTGCCTCCGGGGGTTTCACCAGCAGGGAGAGCCGCGTCTCCCGCTTCGCGTCACTTTAGTCCACCCTGTCTCGCGGTCAATCAACCGGCCTGCGCGTCGCGTACCGCATCCCGGCCGGGGCCGCAATTCGAACGGATTCACCCGTGCGGTCCATGTTTGCCCTCCGTATGGGGTAGCTCACAACAAGCCACGATGACGTTTTTTGTCCCACTCTCACAGCAGGCCCGGACCGGAGGTGACCAGTAACGTCATGAGTATGACGACTTCCGCAGCAGTTCCCACTGGATCCGAAGGCGCCATACCCAGCGACGGCGCCGTGACGGACCGCCTGGTGGAGGCCAACGAGCGGTACGCCTCCGCCTTCACCGACCCAGGCATGGATGCCCGTCCCGTCCTGCACGTGGCCGTGGTGGCCTGCATGGACGCCCGACTCGACCTGCACGCCGCGCTCGGCCTGGAGCTCGGCGACTGTCACACCATCCGCAACGCGGGCGGAGTCGTCACCGACGACGTGATCCGCTCCCTGACCATCAGCCAGCGGGCACTCGGCACCCGCAGCATCGTCCTGATCCACCACACCGGCTGCGGCCTGGAGTCCCTCACCGAGGAGTTCCGGCACGAGCTGGAGATGGAGGTCGGCCAGCGCCCGGCCTGGGCGGTGGAGTCCTTCCGGGACGTCGAGCAGGACGTACGGCAGTCCATGCAGCGCGTGCGCACCTCGCCGTTCCTGCTGCACACCGACGACGTGCGTGGCTTCGTCTTCGACGTGCACACGGGCCTGCTGCGCGAGATCGACCCGGCCTGAGCCCGGCCGGCGCACCGGCCCGCCCGAACATCCCGCCGTACACACGCATTCCGCCGCCCGGCCTCGAAAACGATGGTCGAAATGGCCGTAAGACCGACATCGTGCGGGCAGTTGTCCACAGTCGAGTGACACGAATCGGTAACGGCAGCAAGAATGCGGGGTGTGGCATCGCACGGAACTATTTCCGCGTGGTGTCCGTGTTCCGGGGTGGGCCGGTTTCGCATCGCAGAGCGTCGGCCCGAGTAAGAACGGGCCGAGGAGGGCCGGGTGACGACCTATGACGATCGAGCGAACCTCACTGAGCTGACCGCCACGGTGGAGCGGGTGCGCGGTTCGGTGGAGGGCGTGATCGAGGGCAAGCCCGAGGTCGTACGGCTCGCACTGACCGTGCTGCTCGCCGAGGGCCACCTGCTGATCGAGGACGTCCCCGGCGTGGGCAAGACGATGCTGGCCAAGGCGCTGGCGCGGTCCATCGACTGCTCGGTGCGGCGCATCCAGTTCACGCCCGACCTGCTGCCCTCGGACATCACCGGGGTGTCCATCTGGGACCAGCAGCGCCGGGACTTCGAGTTCAAGCCGGGTGCCATCTTCGCGCAGATCGTGATCGGCGACGAGATCAACCGCGCCTCGCCCAAGACCCAGTCGGCGCTGCTGGAGTCCCTGGAGGAGCGCCAGGTCACCATCGACGGGCAGACGTACGAACTGCCCAGCCCCTTCATGGTGGTGGCCACGCAGAACCCGGTCGAGATGGAGGGCACCTACCCGCTGCCCGAGGCCCAGCGCGACCGCTTCATGGCCCGCGTCTCCGTCGGCTACCCGAGCGTGGAGGCCGAGCTGCAGATGCTCGACGTCCACGGCGGGGTGAGCCCGCTGGAGGACATGCAGCCGGTGGCGCACGCCCACGAGATCGTGAAGCTGATCGAGGCGGTTCGCGGGGTGCACGTCTCCGAGCCCGTCCGGCGATACGCGGTGGAGCTGGTCGCCGCCACGCGCACGCACCCCGACCTCAGACTCGGTGCCTCCCCGCGCGCGACGCTGCATCTGCTGCGCGCGGCGAAGGCGTCCGCGGCCCTCGCCGGCCGGGAGTACGCCCTGCCGGACGACGTCCAGGCGCTCGCCGTCGCCGTCCTCGCACACCGCCTGCTCCCCACCGCCCAGGCCCAGCTGAACCGCCGTACGGCCGAGCAGGTCGTGCAGGAGATCCTCCATCGCACCGCGGTGCCCGCGGCGCCCGGACAGCAGAGCGGCTTCGGCGGCCTCGGGCGGGGTGTTCCGGCGTATCCCCAGCAGCCTCCGCGGAGTCTGTGATGAGCGCCGGGGGGACCGGGCAGTCGGAGGCCGACCGCGAGGAGACGGGCGGCGTCCGTACGGCCCTCGCGGGCCTCACGACCCGTGGCCGTTCCTTCCTGGCGGCCGGGATCGCGGCCGCGATCTGCGCATACGTCCTGGGCCAGAGCGATCTGCTGCGGGTCGGCCTGCTGCTGGCCTCGCTGCCCCTGATCTGTGCGACCGTGGTGTACCGCACGCGCTACCGGGTGACCGGTACCCGTCGGCTCGCCCCCGCGCGCGTGCCGGCCGGCAGCGAGGCCCGGGTGCATCTGCGGATGGACAACGTCTCCCGGCTGCCCACCGGCCTGCTGATGCTCCAGGACCGGGTGCCCTACGTCCTCGGGCCGCGCCCCCGGTTCGTGCTGGACCGGGTGGAGCCGGGCGGCCGCCGCGAGGTGTCCTACCGGGTCCGCTCCGACCTGCGCGGCCGCTACCCGCTGGGCCCGCTGCAGCTGCGCCTGACGGACCCCTTCGGGATGTGCGAACTGACCCGCTCCTTCTCGACGTACGACACCCTCACGGTCATCCCGCGCGTGGAGCCGCTGGCACCGGTCCGCTTCAGCGGCGAGGCCCAGGGGTACGGCGACGGGCGGCAGCGCTCGCTGGCCCTCGCGGGCGAGGACGACGTGATCCCGCGCGGCTACCGCTACGGCGACGACCTGCGCCGGGTGCACTGGCGGTCCACCGCGCGCTACGGCGAGCTGATGGTGCGGCGCGAGGAGCAGCCCCGGCGCTCCCGGTGCACCGTCCTGCTGGACACCCGGGGCGGCGCCTACGAGGGCGCGGGCCCCGACTCGGCCTTCGAGTGGGCGGTCTCCGCCGCCGCCTCGGTGCTGGTGCACATGCTCGAACGGGGCTTCTCGATACGGCTGCTGACCGACAGCGGCAGCATGGTGCCCGGCGAGGGCGCCGACGGGTTCGCGGGCAGCGGCCAGGAGACCGCGGAGGCGGCCGGGCTGATGATGGACACCCTCGCGGTGATCGACCACTCCGACGGGACGGGCCTGTCCCGGGCGTACGAGGTCCTGCGCGGCGGGAACGAGGGGCTGCTGGTGGCCTTCCTGGGCGACCTGGACGAGGAACAGGCCACGACGGTCGCCAAGATGAGCCGGCGCGGCGGTGCCGTCGCCTTCGTGCTGGATCCGGACACCTGGGTGCGGGAGGCGACCGATGTGCCGCGGCCCGGTGACCGGCACGCCGAGCGGCTGCGGCTGCTGCGCGAGGCGGGCTGGACGGCGCTGAGCGTGCCGCGCGGCGCCGCGCTGAGCGCGCTGTGGCAGCAGGCGGACCGGGAGCGCTCGGGCCTGGCCGCCATGGGCGGGGAGGCGGCGCGATGAGCGGGCGGGCACGACTGGCGCTGTGCGCGGCCGCGGCCACGCTGATGGCCTCCTGCGCGCTGCTGCCCCTGGTGGCCGAGCCGACCTGGCTGCTGCAGCTGATCCCGCTGGTGGCCGTGCAGACCGGGGTGGGCGCGGCGGCCCGCCGGGTGCCGCTGGGCCGACCGCTGACCGTGGTGGTACAGGCGCTGGTCACCCTGGTCCTGCTGACCCTGGTCTTCGCGCGGGAGCACGCGATCATCGGGCTGATCCCCGGCCCGGACGCCTTCCGGCACATCGCCGGCCTGCTTCAGCAGGGCTCCAACGACGTCAGCGAGTACGCGATACCCGCGCCGCTCACCGACGGCATCAAACTGATGCTGATCGGCGGCGTCCTGCTCATCGGTCTGCTGGTGGACACGCTCGCGGTGACCTTCCGCAGCGCGGCCCCGGCCGGGCTGCCGCTGCTCGCGCTGTACTCGGTGGCCGGCGGGCTGTCCGACGGCGGGGCCGACTGGCTGTGGTTCCTGGTGGCGGCGGCCGGCTATCTGATGCTGCTGCTCGCGGAGGGCCGGGACCGGCTGGCGCAGTGGGGCCGGGTCTTCGGGGGTTCTCCTCGTTCCCCCGGCTCACCGGAGGGCGGCGCGGTGGCCCCGGTGCGCACCGGGCGCCGGATCGGCGCGGTCGCGCTCGGCGCGGCCCTGGTGGTGCCGCTCGCCCTGCCCGCGATGCAGGGAGGCCTGCTGGACGCCGCCGGCACGGGCGTGGGAGCGGGCAACGGCAACGGGGGGACGATCTCCGCGGTCAACCCGCTGGTGTCGCTGCGCGACAGCCTGAACACGGACGACGACCGCCAGGTGCTGTCCCTGAGGACCAGCGCGAACGACATCTCCGACCTGTATCTGCGGATCGTCTCCCTGGACGACTTCGACGGCACCACCTGGAAGCCGGCCCAGCGGCACATCGTCGGCGTCCCGGACAGGTTCCCCACACCGATCGGCCTCGACGCGGGCGTCAAGCGCGGCATGGTGACGACCGCCGTCTCGGCGGCGAGCTGGTACGCCCAGGACTGGCTGCCGATGCCGTACCCGCCCAGCGACGTGAGGATCGGCGGCCGCTGGCGCTATGAGCCCGTGGGCATGACTCTCGTCGGCGACCACGGCCAGACCACCCGGGGGGCGACCTACCAGGTGACCAGCCTGGACGTGCAGCCGACCGCCGAGCAGCTGGCCGGGGCGCCGGAGCCGCCGGCGACCCTGAAGCGCGAGTACACGAGGGTGCCGTCCTCGGTGCCGAAGGTGGTGGCCCAGACCGCCAGGCAGATCACGGCGGGCGCGCGGAACCACTACGAGGAAGCCGTCAAACTCCAGGACTACTTCGCGGTCTCGGGCGGCTTCCAGTACGACACGCAGGTGGAGGTCGGCCGCGGTCCCGACGCCATAGCCAACTTCCTGAAGAAGAAGCAGGGATTCTGCGTCCACTTCTCCTTCGCGATGGCGGCGATGGCCCGCACCCTCGGTATCCCGGCCCGGGTCGCGGTGGGTTTCGCGCCCGGCACCCCGCAGGCCGACGGCTCGGTCACGGTGAACCAGAAGGACGCGCACGCCTGGCCCGAGCTGTACTTCGCGGGCGTGGGCTGGACCCGCTTCGAGCCGACCCCGACCCGTGGCACCACGCCCTCGTACACCCTGTCGGACACACCCGGTACCTCGCTGCCCGACCAGGACCTGCCGTCGCACCAGTCGTCCACGGCGCCCTCGGCCGCGGCCTCGCCGAGTCAGAGCTGCACGCCCGAGCTGGTCAAGCTGCAGGGCTGCGACACCCCGTCCGCGGCGGCGGCCCCGAACAGCGGCGGCGGGGGCACGGGCCCGTGGTGGTATCTGCTGATCGGCCTGGGCGCGCTGGTCGTGGCGGCGGTTCCGCTGTCGCCGCTGCTGTGGCGGATGCGGGTGCGGTCGGTGCGGCTGGGCGGGCACGCCAGGACCGAGGAGGGCGCGGTGGAGCACACCCTGGCGGCCTGGCAGGAGCTGACGGACAGCGCCTGGGACCATGGCATCCCGTCGGACGAGTCGCTGACGCCGCGCAGGGCGGCCGCCCGGATCGTCGAACTCGGTGAGCTGGATCCGGCGACCGGTGCCGCGGTGCACCGGGTGGCGGACTCGGTGGAGCAGGTGCTGTACGCCCCCCGGCCGCGCCCGGCGGCGGGTGCGGCGGAGGACGTACGCCGGGTGATCGAGGGGCTGCGGGGCACGGTGAGCACCGGCACCCGGGCTCGGGCGCTGTTCCTGCCGCGCTCGTCGGTGCGGGTGCTGTGGGCGGTGTCGGCACGCTGGACGGCCCTGCGGACCCGGGTGGCCGCGGCGAAGCCCAGCCTGCGCCGGCCGTCGCAGCAGCAGGGCTGAGACAGACAACGTGTGAGGGGCGACCACCTTGGGTGGTCGCCCCTCACACGTTGTCTGTCGGCGTCCGCGGAAACCGCCGGACGGCTACTGGCCCTGTTCGTCGCGGCGGCGCTGCCAGCGCTCCTCGATCCGGTCCATCATGGAGCGTTTCGGCCGCGCCTGACGGCGGACGGCGCCCGCGCCCGCGGGCTGCTCGCCCGGCTTCGGGCCCTTGCGCCAGCCGGTGACGGCGAGTACGGCGCAGCCCAGCATGACGAGAAAACCCACCACACTGACCCAGATCAGCTGCGCGACCATTCCGGCCATGAGGAGCGCGATACCTACGAGGAAACCTGCGACCGCCTGGTAGACCCGCCGCCGGGTGTACGTACGCAGTCCGCTTCCCTCAAGCGCTGACGCGAACTTGGGATCTTCGGCGTACAGCGCTCGCTCCATCTGCTCGAGCATGCGCTGCTCGTGCTCCGAGAGCGGCACGGAGTCCTCCTCATCGTGCAGTCGCCGGGGCGACCCGGGGGGTCCCTTCAGGATAGGCAGGGAATCGCCCCCGTGAAACCCGCCCCTCTACGCCAATTGGCCAACCGGAACCCGCCATGACAGTCCCGGCTCGCTGAGGCTTCCATTCCCCTGCGGCCGACCCGTCATGCCGGGCGGTGTACCTCGATCATACGGCGCAAACCCCTCGATCGGAGGTCTTGTGGCGTACTCCATCCGCTGCCAAGGCCCTGATCAGGGACGGGTCCCGGTGGTGCGCTCAGGCCTCGGCGGCACCCCGGGTCTCACCGAGCACATGCAGCTGGGTGGCGACGGAGTGGAAGGCGGGCAGTTCGGCCGCGGCCGCCTCCAGCTTCAGGAGCGCGTCGAGGGCGCCGGGCTCGGTGTCCACGAGGACGCCGGGCACGAGGTCGGCGAAGACCCGCACGCCGTGCACGGCGCCGACCCTGAGGCCCGCGCCCTCGACCAGCGCGGTGAGCTGTTCGGCGGTGAACCGGCGTGGCATCGGATCGCCGGCGCCCCAGCGGCCCTCGGGGTCCTGCAGCGCCTGCCGGGCCTCCGTGAAGTGACCGGCGAGGGCGCGGGCGAGGACCGCCCCGCCGAGGCCTGCGGCGAGCAGGCTGAGGACGCCCTCGGAGCGCAGCGCGGCGACGGCGTTGCGGACGCCCTCGGCCGGGTCGTCCACGTACTCCAGGACGCCATGGCACAGCACGGCGTCGTAGCCCCCGCGCTCGACCACGTCGAACAGGCCGTGCGCATCGCCCTGGACGCCCCGGACCCGGTCGGCGACACCGGCCTCGGTGGTCCGGCGCTCGAGCGCGAACAGCGCGTTCGGGCTGGGGTCGACCACGGTGACGCGGTGGCCGAGCCGGGCGAGGGGCACGGCGAACTTGCCGCTGCCGCCTCCGGTGTCGAGGACGTCGAGTGAGTCCCGTCCCGTGGCCTTGACCCGGCGGTCGAGGGCGTCCTGGAGGACCTCCCAGACCACGGCGGTACGCAGGGAGGCGCGGGATCCAGGGGTGTCGGAGCGCAGCGACGCCCACTGAGGGTCGTGGTGGGAGACGGGCGGGCGCAGCGGGTCCGACACGGCAGTTGACTCCTCGGCAGAGCTGAAAGGCTTCAGGCGACTCCAGCCTATTGCCTCCGGCGCCCCGCCGGTCACCGCGGCCGGGTGGGCCGCGGTGCGTCTCGTCCGGCGGACTTCTCGGTGGTCAGCCCGCGTCCGGAAGGTCACCGCGCGCTCTCGGTCCGGTCACCTCCCCGGTCTCCCCCGCGTCCCTGCGGGGCTGGGGAAGGACGGGCTGAAGGACGAGCATCCGCTCGACGATGCGCAGGAACATCGCCACGTCCCGTATCAGGTCGTCGGCGTCCCGCCGGCTCGCCGCGCCCTGTATGCCGGCCTCTGCGCGGGCACGGCGGGCGGCGCCGGAGGCGAACAGGGCGCTCCACTCGGTCAGTTCGGGTGCGATCTCGGGCAGCACTTCCCAGGCGCTGCGGATCCGGGCGCGGCGGCGCGGGGAGGTCTCGGGGCGGCCCAGGGCGGCGAGCACGGCGGCGGCGGTGCGCAGCGCGGCGAGGTGGGCCGTCGCATAGCGTTCGTTCGACGTGTCCAGGACGGCGGCCTCCTCCAGTCCGGCGCGGGCCTGGGCGAGCAGGTCGAGGGCGGCGGGCGGGGCCGTGGCCCGGCGGAGCACGGGGTGCACATCGCTCGCCGGGCCGGTCAGTGAGGGGGCAGGGCCGGTGGCGCGGCGCCGGCGGGCGGCGGCTGCGGACGGGTTGGCCATGACGAACCTCCTGTCGTCTGGGTGACGGCACGGATGCCGTATGTGCCCATCGTGGGGTATGGCACTGACAATCCGTTCTGACCTGGGCCTTTGCTTCGATCGAAGGTTCGGGCGTATTTTTGCACTGACCAGTCAGTTCAAAAACTGTCGCAACGGCAGGGGGGCTTGTGGACGGCATGCACGTCAAGGCCGAGGGCCTCGGGCTCAAGGGGCCACGGGGGTGGGCCTTCCGGGGCATCACCCTCGACGCGGAGCCCGGCTCACTCATCGCGATCGAGGGACCGTCCGGCTCCGGCCGCACCTGTCTGCTGCTCGCGCTCACAGGACGGATGAGGCCCACCGAGGGAACAGCCGCCGTCGGCGGATTCCGGCTCCCACGACACATGGCCCGGCTGCGCCGCGTCAGCGCTGTGGCCAACGTGGCCGGGGTGACCGACCTGGAGCCGGCCCTCACCGTCGGCGAGCACCTGCGCGAACGCGCCCTGCTGCAGAGCCACTTCGGCGACTCCCTGCGCGACCTGCTGCGCCCCCGCACCCAGCGCCTGCACGAGGCGCGGCTGCGCGTCGACGCGGCCCTGGCCGCGGCCGGACTGGACCTCGAAACGCTGCCGAAGGGCTCCCGGACGGCCGTACGTGACCTGGAACGGCCGCAGGAACTGCGCCTGTCCATCGCCCTGGCCCTGCTCGGCCGGCCCGGACTGCTCGGCGTCGACGACATCGACCTCAAGCTCTCGGACGCCGAGCGCACCGAGGTGTGGGACCTGCTGCGCTCACTCACGCGCGCGGGGACGACGGTGGCGGTGGTCTGCCGGACCGCCCCCGGCGATTGCGTGATCGTCTCCACCGAGGAGTACGACAAGAGCGAGAACGACAGGGACGACAGGGACGACACGGACGACAGGGACGGCAGGGACGGCAGGGACGACACGAGCGTCGCGAACAGCGACCCGAAGGAGGACGTCGATGCGCTCGCCTAGGCTGGCCGCGCTCGAACTGAGGCGCTTCGGGCGCGGGAAACTGCCGCGCGCCGCCCTGGTCGCGCTGCTCGTGCTCCCGCTGCTCTACGGCGCCCTGTACCTGTGGTCGTTCTGGGACCCGTACGGCCGGCTGGACCGCATCCCGGTGGCCCTGGTGAACGACGACAAGGGCGCCACCGCGGCCGGCAAGAAGATCACCGCCGGTGACGACATCGTCGGCGGGCTGCGCGACAGCCGGACCTTCGCGTGGCACGAGGTGAGCGACGAGGAGGCCCGCAAGGGCGTCGAGGACGGCACCTACTACCTGTCGCTGACCATGCCGGCCGACTTCAGCCGGCGGATCGCCTCCAGCTCGGGCGGCGCCCCGGAGACCGGCGCCCTCCAGGTGCGCACCAACGACGCGAACAACTACATCGTCGGCCAGATCTCCCGCACGGTCTTCAACGAGGTCCGCTCGGCCGCCTCCACCAAGGCCTCCCGCACCTTCCTCGACAAGATCTTCGTCTCGTTCTCCGGCATCCACGACAAGACCGTCACGGCCGCCAAGGGCGCCGACAGGCTGAACACCGGTATCGGGAAGGCGGAGAAGGGCTCGAAGGACCTCGCCGACGGACTGAAGGACGCCCGGAGCGGCAGCGGCGAGCTGGCCAAGGGCATGAAGAGGCTGAACTCGGGCGCCGGTGACCTTCAGGCCGGTTCCCGGCAGGTGGCCGACGGTACCCAGGAGCTCGCCGACAAGGTCAACGGCGTCTACGGCAAGGCCGGACCGTTCCTGAAGGACAACGAGAAGACCATCGGGGACACCGCCCGGCTGGTCGGCGACTCGGCCAAGACCGTCGAGGACAACCTCGACGTCCTGGTGAAGCACGCCCCGGAGGCCGCGAAGCTCGCTCATGCGAACGCCGCCATCATGGACGAGGTCTACAAGGCGCGCTGCGAGACCGCCACGATCCCCGACCCGAACTGCCCCGACCTCAAGCGGGCCAGGACGGCCACCGACGAGGTGGCCGGCGTGGCCGACGACCTCAACACGCTGATCGCCGACCAGGACGGCGACCTGAAGACGATGCGGGACAACCTCGGCACCCTTCAGAAGCAGGCCACGGCCCTCAAGGAGCGCGCGCCGCATCTGTACGAGGACGTCGACGACGCGGTCAACAAGATCAACAAGCTCAACACCGGAGCCCAGGAGGTCGCCGCCGGTGCCAAGAAGCTGCACGCCGGGCTCGGCACCGCCCAGGCCGGCGCCACCGCGCTGGACCAGGGCATCGGGACGGCGGCGTCGGGCGCCGAGACCCTGAACGGCGGCCTGTACAAGCTGTCCGACGGCTCCGGGAAGCTCGCCGGCGGACTGCACGACGGCGCCGGGAAGATCCCGGACTACGACAAGAAGGACCGCGACCAGCGCACCGGCGTGATGGCCGACCCGGTCCAGCTGGCCTCCCACGACCTGCACAAGGCGCCGAACTACGGCACCGGCTTCGCCCCGTACTTCATACCGCTGTCCCTGTGGGTGGGCGCGATGGTCGCCTACATGCTGATCGCGCCGCTCAACCGGCGTGCCCTGGCGGCCGGTTCGCCGGCCTGGCGGATCGCGCTCGCGGGCTGGCTGCCGGTGGTCGCGGTGGGCGTGCTCCAGGTTGGCGCCCTGATGGCCGTACTGCACTGGGTGATCGGTCTGCAGATGCTGCACGCGGCCGGCACGATCGGCTTCCTGTGCCTGGTCACGGCCTGTTTCGCAGCGATCGTGCAGTGGCTGAACGCCCGCTTCGGCGCGGCGGGCCGGATCCTGGTGCTCGCGCTGCTGATGCTCCAGCTGACCTCGGCGGGCGGCACGTACCCCGTGCAGACCAGCCCGGGCTTCTTCAACGCGATCCACCCGTTCCTGCCGATGAGTTACGTCGTGGCGGCGCTGCGCCGGCTGATCACCGGCGGCGGGCTCGGCCCGGTCTGGCAGGCGTGCGCCGTGCTCGCTGCGTTCACCGCGGGCGCGCTGGCCCTGACCGCCCTCGCGGCCCGGCGCCGCCAGGTGTGGACGCTGGACCGGTTGCACCCGGAGCTGAGTCTGTGACCCCCGGGCGGCCGCCGCACGCGCGCGTACCTGTGAGAATCAGGGCCATGGAAAGCAGCAGCGCCAGGTCCGGGGGCGGCACGCGCCGTGAGGCCACCCGGCAGAAGCTCTACGAGGCGGCCGTCACGCTCATCGCCGAGCAGGGCTTCTCCGCGACCACCGTGGACGAGATCGCCGAGCGGGCAGGAGTCGCGAAGGGCACGGTCTACTACAACTTCGCGAGCAAGTCGGTCCTCTTCGAGGAGCTGCTGCGGCATGGTGTGGGCCTGCTCACCGCCTCGCTCAAGGAGGCGGCGGAGCAGACCGCGCGTGCGGGCGGCAGCAAGGTGGACGCGCTGGACGCGATGGTCCGCGCGGGTCTGGTCTTCATCGACCGCTACCCGGCCTTCACCCAGCTGTACGTCGCGGAGCTGTGGCGCACCAACCGGGCATGGCAGTCCACGCTGATGGTGGTCCGGCAGGAGGCCGTCGCCGTGGTCGAGGGGGTGCTGCGCGAGGGCGTGGCGGCCGGCGAGTTCAGCGACGAGATCGATGTGCAGCTGACGGCGGCCGCACTGGTCGGCATGGTCCTGGTGGCCGCGCTGGACTGGAAGTCCTTCCAGCCGGAGCGCTCCCTGGACGACGTCCACTCGGCCCTGTCCCGGCTGTTGCAGGGGCGGGTCAGCGGCCGGGGCTGAGCACCCTTCGGGCAGGGGAAAGGCGCCGGTCCGCTGCCGGACCGGCGCCTTCCCGTTCCCCTTGTTCCCCGTACTCCCCCGTACGGTCCTCCCCCGATGGTCCCCCGTGGGTGGTCGTTCCCCCGGGTCCCCCGACTCGCTTCCGCCGACGGATCGGCGGAAGGAGCGGCCAGGTGGCTGGCCCCGTTCCGCCGCCCCGTGTCGGCGGTGCCGGGCCGTGCCCCTTGCCGTGTCTCCACTCTCCCGTTCCCGCGGGTCGCGGCCCATCCGCGCAGCTACTCATCTCGCGGCCTAGGTACGGATACTCAGGCGTCCGCGCCCGTGCCCACACCTACGGCCCGCCGCCTGGCTACGATCGCGTCCGTGTCCGCTCTCCCCCCTGGCCGGCGGTCCGGGGGTACGTGCTGATCGTCGCCGTGCGCGTCGTCTCGTTCGCGATGTTCATCCGGAGACGGCGGCGATCATCGCGGCCGTGCTGCCGGCCGGCGGTCTGCCAGCGCCGCTGTTCCTCGTCTCCCGCGTCCGGCGCTTCCTGCGGCGCCGGGCGCAGCGCCACGAGGAGCGGCGGCCGGCTTCGCGGTCCCCCTGACCCGCCCGCGGGCCGGATTGTCAGTGGCGGTCGATAAAGTCGCAGGCATGGCACGGATTGCGGTGATCGGCGCCGGGATGGGCGCGATGGCGGCCGCTGCACGGCTGGCCGTCGCGGGCCACCGGGTAGTGGTGTACGAGCGTACGGACACGTACGGCGGCGGGGTGCGCCGCTTCGAGCGGGACGGGTTCGCCTTCGACACCGGCCCGGGACTGCTGACGCTGCCCGCGGTGTACCGCGATCTGTTCGTCAAGACCGGCAAGGAGCCGCTGGAGGACTGCGTCGAGCTGGTCCAGGTCGACCCGTCCGCGCGGCACGTCTTCGCGGACGGCACCGAGGTGGCGCTGCCGAACGCCTCGCGCGCTGGTGTGGTCGCGGCTCTGGACGAGGCGCTGGGTGCGGGCGCGGGCGAACGCTGGGGCGAGTTCCTGGTGCGGGCCCGGGAGGCCTGGGACCGCACCCGCAGGCCGCTGCTGGAGGAGCCGCTGTGGCCCAACTGGCGGGTGCTGGCCGAGAAGGAGCCGTATCCGGGCGTCCCGCAGCGGCGCCTGCTGCGCGCCCGGCAGGCACGTACCCTGTCCGAGATCGGCGCCTGGGAGCTGCGCGACGAGCGCCTCGCGGCCCTGCTGGAGAGCTCCGCACTCGCCCACGGCCTCGATCCGCGGACCGCTCCGGCGAGCGCGGCCGTGCTGCCCTACATGGAGCACGCCTTCGGCACCTGGTATGTGCGCGGCGGCATGCGGGAGTTGGCGCGCGCGGTGTACGAGCGGTGCCTGAAGCGGCGGGTCGAGTTCGTCTTCGACGCGGAGGTCATGCGCATCCTGGACAAGGACGGCCGGGCCGTGGGCGTGGAGTTGAGAGACGGCACGGTGGCCGAGGCCGACCATGTCGTGGCGGACGTGGACCCGGCGCGGCTGAAGGCGATGACGGACCGTGCGCTGGACAAGGCCGGGGATGTGCGGGCCGATCCGTTCATGACCCGTCCTGGGCGGTTCACCGTGCTGCTGGCCCTGCGCGGCGGGCGCGAGGCCGGCGCCGCGCATCGCACGGTCGTCCATGCGCCGGACCCGGAGGCCGAGCTGGACTTCCTGGACTCGGCGGACGGAGACCGTCCGCCGGCGCCCATGGTGACCGTGCTGCGCCCCGACGACCCGGCGCTCAGACCGGACGACGGGCACGAGTCCATGGTGCTGTCCGCGGTGGTGCCGAGCGCCGCCGACTGGGACGAGGAGGGCATGGTCCGGCAGTACACGGACCATCTCCTCGACGCCGCCGAGGCCGCGATACCGGGCCTGCGGGACCGCGTCCTGTGGCACGAGGTGCGCACACCCGACGACTCCGACGACGAGACGAGTGCGTTCCTCGGCGCGGTGCCGGCCCCCGCTCTCGCCGCCGGGCGGGGCCGTTTCCTCCACCCGGCGAACACCACGCGGCTGCCCGGTCTGTACCGGGTCGGCGGCTGGTCCCATCCCGGGGGCGGCCTGCCGCACGCGGGCATGTCGGGCGCGCTGGTGGCGGGGCTGATCGTGGAGGGCCCGGGGTTCCGCGGCTCCCAGTGAGCAGGGCCGAGCCCCGAGAAACGGTACTGCTCAGGTCAGAAGCGGTACTGCTCGTCGTATCCGGCGCCGGGCTGCGGCTGCTGGGCGTGGCCGTGCCCCTGGCCCTGGTACGGGTAGGGCTGCTCCTGCGGGAGTTCGCCGCCGTAGCCCTCGTCGGTGCGCTGCTGCGGGACCCACACCCCGCCCGCCGGGGTCGTCTCGCCGTAGCCGCCGGCGTACGGGTCCTGGGCGTAGCCCTGCTGGCCGTACTGCCCGGCGTAGCCGGTGTCGTACGCGCCGCCGCCGTAGGACTGGTTGCCGATGTAGGGGTCGGAGTAGTTGGCGTAGGCCTGCTGGCCCCCGGCGTCATAGCCGTAGCCCTGCTGGCCGTAGCCCGAGTAGTCGTAGGCGTATGCCTGCTGGCCGGTGCCCTGCTGCTGGGCTGCGGCCGCGTGGGTGGCGGTGTCGCCGTAGACACCGTAGGAGCCGGTGTCCTCGGGCATGGGCTGCGGCTCGTAGACGGCGGTGCTCTCGGCGGCGGTGGGGGCGGCGGGCCGGGCCGGGGTGAAGACGTCGTCGCGGTCGTAGTCGTCGTAGTCAGCGCGCGCCTGGCCGTAGACGGCCTGGTCGGCCTGGTCGGCGTCCCGGTCGTCCACGGTGCCTCCGTGCTCCGGGTCGGCGGCGTCCAGCTCCGGGTCGTGCCGGTCCGCCTTGCCGCGGCGGCGCTTGCTGCCACCACCGGTCTCGGCTTCGGGACGCTTGACCGCCCAGCCGGCGGCGAAGCCGCGGCGGAACGACAGGGTGACGTAGGTCTGGCCGACGGCGAAGGCGATCGCTCCGACACCGATCACGATCACGGACGGCATCAGCACACCGACCACGACACCGAGGAAACCGGCGAAGGCGAGCAGCCGCCAGCGCAGGCGCGCCTTGTACTGCAGCAGCACCTCGCCGAGCAACCACAGTGCGACGGCTCCGAACGCGATGTAGAGGACCGTCCAGCCCATGTACGCCCCTCTCCCAGTGACCGCTACGCAGTGTGTCGTATCGCGGTGCGGCCGGTCTAGGCCTGCGGGGGGTGGTGCAGGCCCAGGTTCTCGTAGATTTCCAGGGTCGCCGTGGAGTTGTTCAGCGTGATGAAGTGCAGTCCGGGCACTCCCTCGGCGAGCAGCCGAGCGCAGAACTCCGTGGCGAAGTCGATACCGATGGAGCGTACCGCCGCCGGATCGTCCTTCGCTGTGAGGATCCGCTCTTTCAGGACGTCCGGGAAGACGGCGTTGCTGAGTTTGGGCAACCGTTCCAGCATCTTCACGCTGGTGACAGGCAGCACCTCGGGAATCACCGGGGTGCCGCAGCCGGCGGCGGCCACGCGGTCGCGCAGCCGGAGATACGACTCCGGCTGGAAGAACATCTGTGTGATGGCGTAGTCGGCACCCGCACGGCACTTGTCCACGAAGTGGCTCACATCGGTGTCCCAGTCCGCGGAGCGGGGGTGCATCTCGGGGAACGCGGCGACACCCACGCAGAAGTCTCCCGACTCCTTGATGAGCTGGACGAGTTCGGCGGCGTAGGTGAGGCCCCGCGGGTGCGGGACCCAGTCGCCCATGGGGTCGCCGGGCGGGTCGCCGCGCACGGCGAGCATGTTGCGGATCCCGGCGTCCGCGTACTGGCCGATGATGTTGCGCAGCTCGGCGATGGAGTGGTCGACCGCGGTGAGGTGGGCGACCGGGGTGAGCGTGGTGTCGGCGACGATCTGCTCGGTCTCCTTGACCGTGCCGGCGCGGGTGGAACCGCCCGCGCCGTAGGTCACGGAGACGAAGTCGGGCGCGACCGCCTCGACCCGCCGGAGCGCGCTCCACAGGTTCCGCTCGCCCTTGGGGGTCTTCGGCGCCGAGAACTCGAACGAGTACGTGGTCTTGCCGGTGGCGAGAATGTCGCGCACGGTGCGTGCGCGATCAGTCCTGGTGGATGGGGTTCCGAGGGCCATACGGGCAGGTTAGCCAGGGGTGGGCGGTCACCCAACCGAACGCCGATAATTTGCCCGAATTGTCGACTTACTGTCCACCCCTTGGACACTCCGCCGGACCGACCCCCCCTCAGGCCTGCCGCAGCCGCTTGGCGAACTCGGCCGCCGCGGCCCCCGGATCGTCGGCCTCGGTGATCGCACGGACGACGACCACCCGGCGGGCGCCCGCGTCCAGCACCTCGTCGAGGTGCGCGAGGTCGATGCCGCCGATCGCGAACCAGGGGCGTTCGGTGCCCAGGCCGGTCGTGTACCGGACCAGGTCGAGGCCGGGGGCGTGACGGCCGGGCTTGGTGGGGGTGGGCCAGCAGGGGCCGGTGCAGAAGTAGTCCACGCCGTCCTGCACGGCGGCAGCGGCGGCCTCGGACTCGGCGTGCGTGGAGCGGCCGATCAGCACGTGGTCGCCGAGGACGGCGCGGGCCGCGGGGACCGGCAGGTCGCCCTGGCCGAGGTGCAGCACATCGGCGCGGGCGGCGTGGGCGACGTCCGCGCGGTCGTTCACCGCGAGGAGCTTGCCGTGCCGGGCGCAGGCGTCCGCGAAGACCTCCAGGTGCGACAGCTCCTCGGCGGCCTCCATGCCCTTGTCGCGCAGCTGCACGATGTCGACACCGCCGGCCAGGACCGCGTCCAGGAACTCGGGAAGGTCACCCTGGCGGGTGCGCGCGTCCGTGCACAGGTACAGACGGGCGTCGGCGAGCGCGGTGCGTGCGGTGTCGGACATACGTAGGTCCCCCTGGTCGGTGTCCCTGACGGCTTCGGCGGGTGGTGTACGGGCTGCGGCGGCCCGCACACCACCCCTCGTGGTGCGGGTCGCTCAGACGGCGAGCGCCTGGGCGCGGCGCTTCACCTCCGTGCCGCGATTCTCGCTCAGGGCCTGCGCGGGGGTGCCGGGCAGGGTCGGGTCGGGGGTGAAGAGCCATTCGAGCATCTCTTCATCCGTGAAGCCGTCGTCCCGCAGGAGCGTCAGGGTCCCGGTCAGGCCCTTGACGACCTTGTCCCCGTCGATGAAGGCGGCGGGGACGTGCAGCGCACGGTTCTCACCTCGGCGTACGGCGATGAGCTGGCCCTCCTTGACCAGCTGCCGCACGCGCGTCACCTCAACGTCGAGCATCTCTGCGATGTCGGGGAGGGTGAGCCAGGCGGGGACGAGAGCATCGATCTTTGCGTCAATCTCGGTCACGGGATCTAGCGTAGGCGCTCCGCCGGGGTGGCCGCGATGGACGGTGCCGGGATGTGTCGTTGTTCGTCTGCGGGTCCGTTGTGGCTGGTCGCGCCCACGCGGCGGAGCCGCATATCGATACAGCCCCGCGCCCCTCGGGCAAGCTGCCATCAGCGCGCCCGTCAGTCGACCGTGGCATCCTTCAGCGGTCTGCCTGGGTCGGACATGGCCTGCGGGTCCATCGCCCGGCCCGCTTCGATCAGGCGGCGGCCCTGGGCCAGGTCACGCGGGCGGCCGACGGCCAGCAGGGCGACCAGGCGGTTCTCGCGCAGCCAGCACACCGACCAGGACGGGCCTGTCGGGTCGCCGCGCCACACCATGTCGTCGGCCGCGGCGTGGTGGCCCGCGTACTGGACGAAGCGGCCGAACTGCTCGGACCAGAAGTACGGCACCGGGTCGTAGACCGCGAGGGTCTCGCCGAGGATGTTCGCGGCGACCGTGCGCGGGCCCTGCAGGGCGTTGTCCCAGTGGTGGACGAGCAGCCGTTCGCCGTAGCGGGCGGAGGGGAAGGAGGCGCAGTCGCCGACGGCGTACACGTCCGCGACGGAAGTGCGCAGGTGCGCGTCGGCGAGGACGTCCCCGTGCGGGCCGAGCGCGATGCCGGAGCCGGCCAGCCAGGCCGTGGCGGGGCGGGCGCCGATACCGACGACGACGGCGCCCGCGGGAAGCCGGGTGCCGTCGGCGAGGACCACCGCGCCGGGCTCGACGCGATCCACGCGCGCGTGGGTGCGCAGTTCGGCCCCGGCGTCGGCGTACCAGGCGGCCATGGGGGCCGCGACCTCGGCGGGCAGGGCGCCGGGCAGCGGCCGGTCGGCGGCCTCCACGACGGTCACCGCGCAGCCGGCCTCACGGGCGGCCGTGGCGAACTCGGCGCCGATCCAGCCGGCCCCGACGACCACGATGTCGTGCTGCTCGGTCAGCACCGGCCGCAGCCGTTCGGCGTCGTCCAGGGTGCGCAGCAGATGCACGCCGGGCACGCCCTCGGTGCCGGGCAGGGTGATCGGTTCGGCGCCGGTGGCGATGACCAGGACGTCGTACGGCACCGGGCCCGCCTCGGTGTCCAGTTCGTGCGCGGCGGGGCGCAGGCCCAGCACCTCGCAGCCGAGCCGCAGCTCGACGCCGAGCGTCTCGAAGTCCACGTCGAAGGCGGAGCCCTCGGCCTTGCCGAGCAGCACGGCCTTCGACAGCGGCGGCCGGTCGTACGGCTGGTGCGGCTCCGCGCCGAACACGGTGACGGCGCCCTTGAAGCCGTGTTCCCGCAGGGCGACGGCGGTCTGCACCCCCGCCATGCCCGCGCCGACGACGACCACGCGTCGCCCCCCTGACGTGCCCCCTTGCGCTGTCTGCTCGCTCACCCGATCACCATAGACACGTGACAACGCGTCAGTCAGCGGGCGTGCTCGGTGACCTGTTCCACAACGCTCGTACCGGCGCCCGTCCGGGACTCCCACTCCCAGGTCTCCTCCAGCCTCACCCGCCCGTCCGGCAGCTGGACGACCGTGGACACACAGTGCCCGGAGGCGGTCGTCCCGTCGGTCCTCAGCTGGACGTACCGGAAGTCCAGCCGGTCCCCCTCGCGGGTGCCGACCAGATGGCCGCGCACGACATCGCCGCCCGCGTACTCGGCCCAGATCCCGCCGTTCTTCTCGTGGTACGCGAACCGGGTGCGGGTACCCACCTGACCTGGGGCTTGGTCCGCCACGGGGGCGAAGGTCAGACCGTCCAGCGAGCGGGCCATGGGCAGGGGCTCCCTTACGAGTGACGAGCGCGGCGGGCTAGGGTGGCCACCGTACAAGCACTCGCGGGAGCCCGGACGCACCGGGCTGAGAGGGAGGCTGGCGGCCTCCGACCGTACGAACCTGATCCGGGTCATGCCGGCGAAGGGAGGGGCTGGACGCCCATGTCGTCACGTACGTCCGACGTCCTCGTCATCGGGGGCGGAATCATCGGCCTGGTCACGGCCTGGCGCGCGGCGCAGCGCGGGCTCGCCACGGCCGTCGTGGACCCCGAGCCCGGCGGCGGGGCCGCGCAGGTCGCGGCCGGGATGCTGGCCGCGGTCACCGAACTGCACTACGGCGAGGAGACCCTGCTCGCCCTCAATCTGGAATCGGCGCGCCGCTACCCGGAGTTCGCGGCCGAGCTGACCGAGCTGACCGGTCACGACCTGGGCTATCGCCGCTGTGGCACCCTCCAGGTCGCGCTCGACGCCGACGACCGTGCCCATCTGCGCGAGCTGCACGCGCTGCAGCGGCGCTGCGGCCTGGAGTCGGAATGGCAGTCCGGGCGGGAGTGCCGGCGCCTGGAGCCGATGCTGGCTCCCGGGGTGCGCGGCGGGCTGCGGGTCGACGGCGACCACCAGATCGACCCGCGGCGGCTGGCCGCGGCCCTGGTGGCCGCGTGCGAGCGGACCGGTGTCACGTTCCACCGGGTGTGGGCCGAGCGGCTGGACGTCGCGGGCGACCGGGCCGTCGGCGTCACCACGGCGGACGGCACCGGGCTGCGCGCCGGGCAGGTGGTGCTCGCGGCCGGCAGTCTGAGCGGACGGCTGGCCGGCGTGCCTCAGGCGCTGCTGCCGCCGGTACGGCCGGTCAAGGGGCAGGTGCTGCGGCTGACGGTGCCGCGCCCCTACGCGCCGTTCCTCAGCCGCACCGTGCGGGCCGTGGTGCGCGGCGGCCACGTCTATCTGGTGCCGCGGGAGAACGGCGAACTGGTCGTCGGCGCGACCAGCGAGGAGCTGGGCTGGGACACGACGGTGACCGCCGGCGGCGTGTACGAGCTGCTGCGCGACGCCCATGAGCTGGTGCCGGGCATCACCGAGCTGCCGCTCACCGAGACCCGGGCCGGACTGCGCCCCGGCTCCCCCGACAACGCTCCGCTGCTCGGGCCTTCCGGGCTGGAAGGGCTGCTGCTGGCCACCGGGCACTTCCGCAACGGGGTGCTGCTGACGCCGGTCACCGGGGATGCGCTGGCCGAGGTGCTGACGAGTGGTCAACTCCCGGACGAGGCCCGTCCGTTCACGCCGCAGCGCTTCGGCGCCGTACTCCTGGAGCAGCCCGCATGAGCATCTCCGTGACGTTTTCCGTCTCCGTCAACGGCGAGCGCCGCAAGGTCGCCCCGGGCACCTCGCTCGACGCCGTCGTACGGTCCCTGGTCCCCGCGCCCTCCGGGGTGGCCGCGGCCGTCAACGAGACCGTCGTGCCGCGCGCGCAGTGGGCGGGCACGACGCTGAGCGAGGGTGATCGCGTGGAGATCCTCACCGCGGTCCAGGGGGGCTGAGCCATGGCCGACGATTCCTTCGTCCTCGGGGGTACGGCCTTCTCGTCGCGGCTGATCATGGGTACGGGCGGTGCGCCCAGCCTGGAGGTGCTGGAGCGGGCGCTGGTCGCCTCCGGTACGGAGCTGACGACGGTCGCGATGCGGCGGGTGGACCCGTCCGTGCACGGTTCGGTGCTGTCGGTGCTGGACAAGCTGGGCATCCGGGTGCTGCCGAACACGGCGGGCTGTTTCACGGCCGGCGAGGCCGTGCTGACCGCGCGGCTGGCGCGGGAGGCGCTGGGTACGGATCTGATCAAGCTGGAGGTCATCGCCGACGAGCGGACACTGCTGCCGGATCCGGTGGAGCTGCTGGAGGCGGCGGAGACGCTGGTCGACGACGGGTTCACGGTGCTGCCGTACACCAATGACGATCCTGTGCTGGCACGGAAGCTGGAGGATGCCGGGTGTGCGGCGGTGATGCCGCTGGGGTCGCCGATCGGGTCCGGGCTCGGGATTCGCAATCCCCATAATTTCCAGTTGATCGTCGAACGGGCCGGGGTGCCGGTGATTCTGGACGCGGGCGCCGGTACGGCGTCCGACGTGGCCCTGGCGATGGAGCTGGGGTGTGCGGGAGTGATGCTCGCCTCTGCCGTGACGCGGGCGCAGGAGCCGGAACTCATGGCGGCGGCGATGCGGCACGCCGTGGAGGGGGGTCGGCTGGCCCGGCTGGCCGGGCGGATTCCGCGCAGGCACTTCGCCGAGGCGTCGTCTCCCGCGGAGGGCCTGGCCGTGCTGGATCCCGAGCGCCCTGCGTTCTGACCCCGCTCCGCGGGCACCCCTTGCTCCCCCGCCCACGCACTGCCCGTGGCTGTCGGCTGGAGGGCCGGACTTCCCCGTGCGGCATCCTCACCGTCGGCGGCCCCGGGGCGTGGGGGGTAGCGGTGGGGCTTGGTGTGTGGGAAGCGTTACAGGTCGGCTTCAGTGGGGTGGGGAAAGCGGTCTCGGCGGAGGGAGTGTCCGTCGGCCCTCGTAGACTCCCCTGCGTGGATACGACCCTTCAGGACCCCCTCGTCGGGCAGGTGCTCGACGGCCGTTATCGCGTCGACGCGCGGATCGCGGTCGGCGGGATGGCCACGGTCTACCGGGCCCTGGACACCCGTCTGGACCGTGTGCTCGCGCTGAAGGTGATGCACCCGGCGCTCGCGGCGGACGGATCCTTCGTGGAGCGGTTCATCCGGGAGGCGAAGTCCGTCGCCCGGCTGGCCCACCCGAATGTCGTCCAGGTCTTCGATCAGGGAACCGACGGGTCGTATGTGTACCTGGCGATGGAGTACGTCGCCGGGTGCACGCTGCGGGACGTGCTGCGCGAGCGCGGGGCGCTGCAGCCCCGCGCGGCCCTGGACATCCTCGAACCCGTCCTCGCCGCGCTCGGCGCCGCGCACCGGGCCGGGTTCGTGCACCGGGACATGAAGCCCGAGAACGTGCTGATAGGCGACGACGGGCGGGTCAAGGTCGCCGACTTCGGGCTGGTCAGGTCTGTCGACACCGTGACCAGCACCACCGGCGCCGTGCTCGGCACCGTGTCGTATCTCGCGCCCGAGCAGATAGAGCAGGGCACCGCCGAACCGCGCGTCGACGTGTACGCGTGCGGTGTCGTGCTCTACGAGATGCTGACCGGCGGAAAGCCGCACTCGGGCGACTCTCCCGCCCAGGTGCTCTACAAGCACATCCACGAGGACGTGCCGCCCCCCTCCGCGCTGGTGCCGGGGCTGCCGTACGCGCTGGACCAGCTCGTCGCGTCGGCGACCGCGCGCATCCCGGACGCCCGGCCCCAGGATGCCGTGGCGCTGCTCGCCCAGGTGCGCGAGGCGCGTCAGGGGCTGAGCGCCGAGCAGCTGGACACGGTGCCGCCGCAGGCGCTGTCGGCGGAGCACGACAACGCCGGGGACCGTACGAGCGTGATCCCGCGCTCGCTGACCGTGCCCAGGCCGCTGCCGGTCAATGAGGACGAGCCGGCGGAGGGTGGCGTCCAGCGCACCAGCCGGCTGCAGGCACCGCCCGCCCCGTCGCCGCGGCGGTCCCGGCGGTCCGGGCGCTCCCCGCGCCTGGTGCTGACGATCGTCGCCGCCGTGCTGGCGGTGTTCGGCGTGGGCGCGGGCATCTGGTACATCAACTCCGGCCAGTTCACGAAGGTCCCGCCGCTGCTGTCGAAGACCGAGGCGCAGGCCCGGGACCGGCTCAGGGCGGCCGGGCTCGACGTCGGGCAGGTCAAGCGCGAGTACAACGACACCGTCAAGCGGGGCACGGTCATCGGGACCGATCCGACCGCCGGCGCCAGGATTCGTGACCACGACTCGGTCACGCTGACCATCTCGCTGGGCCCGGACACGGTGAACGTACCGGATGTGACGGGCCGCACCCTGGCCGAGGCGCGCTCGCGGCTGAAGGCGGACGGGCTGGAGCCGGGCATGGTCACCCAGGAGTTCAGCGAGGACGTCGGCCAGGGCAAGGTGATCAGCACGACACCGCAGGCGGGCACCAGGCGGCACTCCGGTTCGGCGATCGCGCTGACTGTCAGCAAGGGCAGCCCGATCGATGTGCCGGACGTCACCGGTGACGATCCGAACGCCGCCAGGCAGCAACTGACGGACGCCGGGCTGAAGGTGACGATCGCCTCCACGCAGGTCAACTCCGCATACGACAAGGGCAAGGTGGCGCAGCAGAGCCCCGGTAACGGCAGCCAGGCCGCCGCGGGCGACACGGTGACACTGACGCTGTCCAAGGGCCCGCAGATGGTCCAGGTGCCGGACGTGGTCGGCGACAGTGTCGACGACGCCCACAAGGCGCTGCAGGACGCGGGCTTCAAGGTGGAGGACGACCGCGGGCTGCTCGGGCTGTTCGGCGACACCGTGAAGCAGCAGTCGGTGAAGGGCGGCGACACGGCGCCCAAGGGGTCGACCATCACGATCACGATCCGCTGACGGGAGTCACCGGGGACCGCGGTCCGGCGGCCGGTGCAGGGCATGACACCCTGAAGGTGTGAGTCCGGTTCAGTCGTCGTCCCCCCAGCCGTCGTCCCTTCCGCGCAATCCCGTCGGCGGTCATGTCCCCGTGGCCGGGGGCCTGCACTCGGTGGGGCTGTCGTACGCCCATGATCTGAAGGCGGAGACCGTGCAGGTCTTCGTCGCCAATCCGCGCGGGTGGGCGACGCCCGCGGGAAACCCCCGGCAGGACGAGGCGTTCCGTCAGGCGTGCGCCGAGGAGTCGATCCCCGCGTATGTGCACGCCCCCTATCTGATCAACTTCGGCTCGCACACCGAGGCGACCGTGGAGCGGTCGGTGGAGTCACTGCGGCACTCGCTGCGGCGCGGGCGGGAGATCGGCGCGCTGGGCGTGGTCGTGCACACCGGGAGCGCGACCGGCGGGCGGGCCCGGGAGGTGGCGCTGAAGCAGGTGGGCGCGCATCTGCTGCCGCTGCTGGACGAGCTGACCCACGACGACGACCCGTTCCTGCTGCTGGAGTCGACCGCGGGGCAAGGGGCCTCGCTCTGTGCCCGCACCTGGGACTTCGGGCCGTACTTCGAGGTTCTGGACGCCCATCCGAAGCTCGGTGTGTGCCTGGACACCTGCCATGTCTTCGCCGCCGGGCACGATCTGACCGGCCCGAGCGGCATGCACCAGACCCTGGACCTGCTGGTGGACACCGTCGGCGAGGGCCGGCTGAAGCTGATCCACGCCAACGACTCCAAGGACGTGGCCGGCGCGCACAAGGACCGGCACGAGAACATCGGCGCCGGCCATATCGGCGAGGACCCGTTCCGCGCCCTGATGACCCACCCCGCGACCGAGGGCGTACCCCTGATCATCGAGACGCCGGGCGGCAAGGAAGGGCACGCGGCGGACGTGGAGCGGCTGAAGAAACTGCGCGACGGATGACCCCGGGAATACCCCGGTACCACCGCTGAGGACTACAGCTCCGGGCCGTCTCCCGGTTCCTCCTGGTAGGAGTAGCGCTGTTCCTTCCAGGGGTCGCCGATGTTGTGGTAGCCGCGTTCCTCCCAGAAACCGCGGCGATCGGCGGTCATGTACTCGACGCCGCGGACCCATTTGGGGCCCTTCCAGGCGTACAGGTGGGGCACGATCAGGCGGACCGGGAAGCCGTGCTCGGCGGTGAGGAGTTCGCCGTCCTTGTGGGTGGCGAAGATCGTGCGGTCCGAGGTGAAGTCGGACAGGCGGAGGTTCGAGCTGAAGCCGTACTCCGCCCAGACCATCACATGGGTGACGTCCGGCGCCGGCGGGGCCAGGTCGAGGATGGCGCGGGCGGGGATGCCGCCCCACTCCGCGCCGGTCATGCTGAACTTCGTCACGCAGTGCAGATCGGCGACCACGGTGGTGTACGGCAGGGCCGTGAACTCCTCGTGGCCCCAGGTGTGCTTGTCGCCGTCGGCGGTGGCGCCGAAGACCCGGAACTCCCAGCGCTCGGGCCGGAACTTCGGGACGGGCCCGTAGTGCGTGACCGGCCAGCCGCGCTGGAGCCGCTGACCCGGCGGAAGCTCGGACCCTGCCGCTGCCCCAGACTCTCGCTCCACCGGATGACCCATGTATCCATCCTGACAGACCTCGGGCAGTGCCCTTGACCACCCGTCCACCCTTACCCATGAACCGGACAACAGCCACCAAGACAGGGCGAACTTACTAAGCATCCACTTACTGGACGATCTTCGTTGCCGATGCAATCATGCGGCCGCATACACGCCTCCCCGTTTCCCGTGGAAGGAGCCTCTGCGATGCAGGGCGACCCCGAGGTCATCGAGTTCCTCAACGAGCAGCTCACCGGCGAGCTGACCGCGATCAACCAGTACTTCCTGCACGCGAAGATGCAGGAGAACTTCGGCTGGTACAAGCTCGCCAAGTACACGCGGCACGAGTCGTTCGACGAGATGAAGCACGCGGAGGTGCTCACCGACCGGATCCTGTTCCTGGAGGGGCTGCCCAACTACCAGCGGCTCTTCCACGTCCGTGTCGGACAGACGGTGAAGGAGATGTTCGAGGCCGACCGGCAGATCGAGGTGGAGGCGATCGACCGGCTGCGGCGCGGCATCAAGGTGATGCGCGACAAGGGCGACGTCACGTCCGCGAACATCTTCGAGGACATCCTCGCCGACGAGGAGCAGCACATCGACTATCTCGACACCCAGCTGGAGCTGGTGGAGAAGCTCGGCGAGGCGCTCTACATCTCGCAGATCATCGAGCAGCCCGAGAGCAGCTAGGCGCTCCGCGGGAGGGGCCGAGGCAAGCCGTCGATCGCCTGCGAGCCTGTCGCGGCTGGTCGCGCAGTTCCTCGCGCCCCTTCGGAGAGCTCGCCCGGCAGCGCCGTGAGCACGGGCTTGCCCTGGTCGGCCAGCTCGCGGCGCGGGCAGGCGCCCCGGCCCAGCAGCGCCTGGATCCGGCGGACACACGAACCGCAGTCCGTGCCCGCCTTGCAGGCGGAGGCGATCTGGCGGGGGGTGCAGGCGCCGTCCTCCGCGTGCTGCTTGACCTGGGCCTCGGTGATGCCGAAGCAGCTGCAGACGTACACGCGGATTCACCTCCCGACGGGATCGCTGTCTTGGTGCCATCCCCTTGATCGGTGAGGCAAACCTAACCTTACCCGTCGCACAGGGTCCGCAAAAGTGGTCAGGGGCGCGGATCCCATGTGATCCGCGCCCCAGATGCCCTGTGGTCCAGCCGACGCCGCTACTGGTCCCGGTACATCTCCGCGACCAGGAAGGCCAGGTCCAGCGACTGGCTGCGGTTCAGCCGGGGGTCGCAGGCCGTCTCGTAGCGCTGGTGCAGGTCGTCGACGAAGATCTCGTCGCCGCCGCCCACGCACTCGGTGACGTCGTCGCCGGTCAGCTCCACGTGGATGCCGCCCGGGTGGGTGCCGAGCGCCTTGTGGACCTCGAAGAAGCCCTTGACCTCGTCGAGCACGTCGTCGAAGCGGCGGGTCTTGTGCCCGGAGGCCGCCTCGAAGGTGTTGCCGTGCATCGGGTCGGTCACCCAGGCCACCGTCGCACCGGACGCCGTGACCTTCTCCACCAGCTCAGGAAGCTTGTCACGGATCTTGTCGGCGCCCATCCGGACGATGAAGGTCAGCCGGCCCGGCTCCCGCTCGGGGTCGAGGCGGTCGATGTACTTCAGCGCGTCCTCGGCCGTCGTGGCCGGGCCGAGCTTGATGCCGATCGGGTTGCGGATCTGCGAGGCGAACTCGATGTGCGCGCCGTCCAGCTGCCGGGTGCGCTCACCGACCCACACCATGTGCGCGGAGACGTCGTACAGCTTGCCGGTGCGCGAGTCGACCCGGGTCAGCGCGGACTCGTAGTCCAGCAGCAGCGCCTCGTGCGAGGAGTACAGCTCGACGGTCTTGAACTCCTCCGGGTCCGTGCCACAGGCCCGCATGAAGTTCAGCGCGTTGTCGATCTCGCGGGCGAGCTGCTCGTAACGCTGGCCCGACGGCGAGGTCTTCACGAAGTCCTGGTTCCAGGCGTGCACCTGGCGCAGGTCCGCGTAACCGCCGGTGGTGAAGGCGCGCACCAGGTTCAGCGTGGACGCCGAGGCGTGGTACATGCGCTTCAGCCGCTCGGGGTCCGGGATGCGGGACGCCTCGGTGAAGTCGAAGCCGTTGACGGAGTCGCCCCGGTACACCGGGAGCGTCACGCCGTCGCGGGTCTCCATCGGCTTGGAGCGCGGCTTGGAGTACTGCCCCGCGATACGGCCGACCTTCACCACGGGCACGGCGGCCGCGTAGGTGAGGACGGCACCCATCTGGAGCAGCGTCTTCAGCTTGTTGCGGATGTGGTCGGCGGACACCGCGTCGAAGGCCTCGGCGCAGTCGCCGCCCTGGAGGAGGAACGCCTCACCCCTGGCGACGGCCGCCATCCGGGCGCGCAGCTGGTCGCACTCGCCCGCGAAGACGAGCGGCGGATACGACTCGAGGTCCGCGATCACTGCGCGCAGAGCCTCGGTGTCGGGGTACTCGGGCTGCTGCGCCGCGGGCAGGTTTCGCCAGGTGTTGCCAGCGCTCGGGCTGGTCTTAGCGTTCACGGTCACCTCGTAAACATTACGGGGTCGTGTCGTATGACCCCTCTTCTGGCTCGAAGAGTGAGACGCGATGACTGTTCCGTGGACGCCGCCGGGCGGCGGACGGGTGCGGTAGGGTTTCTGCCATGTTCGCGCTTTCGACCCAGAACTGGTGGTGGACCGCTTCTCCGGCGGCCCACTGATCGCGCGTACCCAGACTTCGCGAAGGCCGCCCGAGGGGCGGCCTTCGGTGTGTCCGGGGTCGTTCCTCACCGATATCGATCGCATCGGCCGACGTCGACATACATCGACCGGCATCGGCCGACATCGCCGGAAGAGGAACCGAGGACCATGGACCTGTCACAGCTCCTGCACGACGACCGCCCCTTCGCCCTGCTCCGCCGCCGCACCCCGGGCCGCGACGAGCACCTGGTGGAGCTGCTGATCGGCCCGGTGACCGGCCGCGACCGGCTCGCCGACCTGCCCGAGGAGGGCCTCGCGCTGGTCCCGTTCCGGCAGATCCGCGAGCGCGGCTTCGACGTCCGCGACGACGGCACCCCGCTGCTGGTGCTGACGCCTGAGGAGTCGTACGAGATCCCGCTCGACGTGGCCCTGTCCCGGCTCCCGGCACACGAAGTGCGGGTCGAGGGCGGTGGCTTCGACGTCGACGACGTGGCGTACGGCGAGATCGTCGGGCGGGTGCTGGCGGAGGAGATCGGCCGGGGCGAGGGCGCGAACTTCGTGATCCGGCGGACGTACGAGGGCGAGATCCCCGGGTTCGGCCGGGCCGACGCGCTCGCGCTGTTCCGGCGGCTGCTGGAGGGCGAGCGGGGCGCGTACTGGACGTTCGTCGTGCACACCGGGGAGCGCACGCTGGTGGGGGCCAGCCCCGAGGTGCATGTGCGGATGTCCGGCGGGACGGTCGTGATGAATCCGATCAGCGGGACGTACCGGTATCCCGCCGAGGGGCCGACGCCGGAGCATCTGCTCGACTTCCTCGCCGACGGGAAGGAGATCGAGGAGCTGTCGATGGTCGTCGACGAGGAACTGAAGATGATGTGCACCGTCGGCGACATGGGCGGGGTCGTCGTCGGGCCGCGGCTGAAGGAGATGGCGCACCTCGCGCACACCGAGTACGAACTGCGCGGGAAGTCCTCCCTGGATGTGCGGGAGGTGCTGAGGGAGACCATGTTCGCCGCGACGGTGACCGGGTCGCCGGTGCAGAACGCGTGCCGGGTCATCGAGCGGCACGAGGTGGGGGGACGCGGGTACTACGCCGGTGCCCTGGCGCTCCTGGGCCGGGACTCCGGGGGCGCCCAGACCCTGGACTCCCCCATCCTGATCCGCACCGCCGACATCGGCACCGACGGACATCTGCGCGTCCCGGTCGGCGCGACGCTGGTGCGCGGCTCGGATCCGGCGAGCGAGGTCGCGGAGACCCACGCGAAGGCGGCGGGCGTGCTCGCGGCCCTCGGGGTACGGCCGTCCCGGCCGCGGGCGGAGCGGGAGCGGCTCCGGCTGGCCGACGACCCGCGGGTGCGGGCGGCGCTGGACGGCCGCAGGGCGGCGCTCGCGCCCTTCTGGCTGCGGATGCAGGAGCGGCAGGAGGCGCTTCAGGGCCATGCCCTGGTCGTCGACGGTGAGGACACCTTCACCGCGATGCTGGCGCATGTACTGCGCTCGGCCGGTCTGGAGGTGACGGTACGGCGGTACGACGAGCCGGGGCTGCGGGCCGCCGTGCTCGGGCACGAGGGCCCGGTGGTGCTCGGCCCCGGACCGGGCGACCCGGCGGATCTCGCCGACCCGAAGATGCGGTTCCTGCGGGGGCTGACCGCCACGGTGATCCGGGAGCACCGGCACGGGGTGCTGGGGGTCTGCCTCGGCCACGAGCTGATCGCGGCCGAGCTGGGGCTGGACATCGTCCGCAAGGAGGTGCCGCACCAGGGGGCGCAGACCACGATCGACCTGTTCGGGCGGGCCGAGACCGTCGGCTTCTACAACAGCTTCGTGGCCCGCTGCGACGACGAGGCGGCCCGGGAACTGGCCGCGCACGGGGTGGCGGTGAGCCGGGCGGCGGGCGGCGAGGTGCATGCGCTGCGCGGCCCCGGCTTCGCGGGCGTCCAGTTCCACCCGGAGTCGGTCCTCAGCCTGAACGGGGCCGCGGTGGTGCGGGAGCTGGTGGGTCAGCTGCGCGGCACGAGCACGTTCTCCGAAGGCCGGCCCGCCGTGTAGTCCAGGACGTTGCGCACGGTGGCGTCGACGATCTGCCCGACGGCGTCCTCGGTGTAGTACGCCTGGTGCGAGGTGACCAGGACGTTCGGGAAGGTGACCAGGCGGGCCAGGGTGTCGTCCTCGATGGCCTCCAGGGACTTGTCGAGGAAGAACAGGCCCGCCTCGGACTCGTAGACGTCCAGGCCGACACCCGTGAAGCGGCCCCCGCGCAGCTCGGCGACGAGGGCCGCGGTGTCGACGAGGCCGCCGCGGCTGGAGTTGACCAGGATCGCGTCGTCCTTCATCGCCTTCAGGGCGGCGGCGTCGATCAGGTGCTGGGTCTCGGGCATCAGTGGGACGTGCAGGCTGACCAGGTCGGACTCGGCGAGCAGCTGGTCCTTCGGGACGTACGTCATGCCGAGCCTGAGGCAGGCCGGGTTCTCGGCCATGTCCCAGCCGAGCAGGCGCATCCCGTGGCCGTGGGCGATCCGGGTGAACGCCGCGCCGATCTTGCCGGTGCCGAGGACGCCGACGGTGCGGCCGTGCATGTCGCGGCCCATGAGCCCGTCGAGGCGGAAGTCGAAGTCGCGGGTGCGGGTCGCCGCGCGGACGATACGGCGGTTGACGGCCATGGCCAGGGTCCAGGCGAACTCGGCCACCGAGTGGGGCGAGTAGGACGAGACGCGGGCGACGGTCATGCCGAGGCGTTCGGCGGCGTCGAGGTCGATGTTGTTGTAGCCGGTGGAGCGCTGGGCGACCATCCGGGTGCCGCCCGCGGCGAGGGTTTCCAGGACGTGGGGGCCGAGGTCGGCGTTGACGCTGGTGGAGATCACCTCGTGGCCGGTGGCGATGGGGGCGGTGTCCGCGTTGAGGAAGACGTCGAGGCAGCGGACGTCGTGGTGACCGGCGAAGGCACGCTCGATCAACGGCCGCTCGTCCGCCTGCACGCCGAAGGCCAGGACTTCCACGGTTGCTCCTGGTTGTCTGGGCTGTGGGCCGAGACATACGGCCCACAGCCCTGGGGTGCCGGTCAGTGCCGGTAAGTGGCGGTCAGCCGAAGAAGACCCCGACCTCCTGATACAGCTTCGGGTCCACCGTCTTCAGCTTGGCCGTGGCCTCGGCCAGAGGGACGCGGACGATGTCGGTGGCGCGCAGGGCGACCATCTTGCCGAAGTCGCCGTCGTGGACGCAGTCGATGGCGTGCAGGCCGAAGCGGGTGGCGAGCCAGCGGTCGAAGGCGCTGGGCGTGCCGCCGCGCTGGACATGGCCGAGGACCGTGGTCCGCGCCTCCTTTCCGGTGCGGCTCTCGATCTCCTTGGCCAGCCACTCACCGACCCCGGAGAGCCGGACGTGCCCGAAGGAGTCCAGCGAGCCGTCCTTGAGCACCATGTCGCCGTCCTTGGGCATGGCGCCCTCGGCGACGACCACGATCGGCGCGTACGACGCCCGGAAGCGGGAGGTCACCCAGGCGCAGACCTGCTCGACGTCGAAGCGCTGCTCGGGGATGAGGATGGCGTTGGCACCGCCGGCCAGCCCCGAGTGGATGGCGATCCAGCCGGCGTGCCGGCCCATCACCTCCACGACCAGGACCCGCATATGGGACTCGGCGGTGGTGTGCAGCCGGTCGATGGCCTCGGTGGCGATGTTGACGGCGGTGTCGAAGCCGAAGGTGTAGTCGGTGGCCGACAGATCGTTGTCGATCGTCTTGGGCACCCCGACGCAGGGCACCGCGTACTCGTCGGACAGCCGCGCGGCGACGCCCAGGGTGTCCTCGCCGCCGATCGCGATGAGGGCCTGGACGTCCAGCTTGACCAGGTTGTCCTTGATCCGGCGGATGCCGTTCTCCGCCTTGAGCGGGTTGGTGCGCGAGGAGCCGAGAATGGTGCCGCCGCGGGGCAGGATGCCGCGCACCGCGGGGATGTCGAGACGGACGGTGTCGCCTTCGAGAGGACCGCGCCAGCCGTCCCGGAAACCGACGAAGTCATAGCCGTATTCCTGCACGCCCTTGCGGACGATGCCCCGGATGACGGCGTTGAGCCCGGGGCAGTCGCCGCCTCCGGTCAGTACTCCGACGCGCATGGAAATGTCCCTTCACCGCGGTTCCCTGACACTCGGTCACATTAACGGTGACCCAAGTCACAACGGGAGGGGCGGGATGGGTGATTTCGGGGTATGCGCGGGGGCTTCAGGGCCGCGCTCGCGGCTACTCCTCGTCGAGGCCGCGCTCTATGGCGTACCTCACCAGCTCGACCCTGTTGTGCAGTTGGAGCTTGCCGAGGGTGTTCTGCACATGGTTCTGGACCGTGCGGTGGGAGATGACGAGGCGTTCGGCGATCTGCTTGTAGCTCAGGCCCTTGGCGACCAGCCGCAGCACCTCCGTCTCGCGGTCCGTCAGGCGGGGCGCGCCGGGCTCGTCGGTGTCGGGGGCGGGCGCGGGCTCGGAGGCCAGGCGGCGGTACTCGCCGAGGACCAGTCCGGCGAGGCCCGGTGTGAACACCGGGTCGCCGACAGCGGTACGGCGCACGGCGTCGAGCAACTCCTCGGTGGAGGCCGACTTCAGCAGATAGCCGGTCGCGCCGGACTTCACGGCCTCCAGCACGTCGGCGTGCTCACCGCTCGCGGAGAGGACCAGGACGCGCAACGCCGGGTTGTGGCCGACCAGTTCCTTGCACACCTGGACTCCGGGCTTGGCGGGCAGGTTGAGGTCCAGCACGAGGACGTCGGGGGCGGCGGCCCTGGCGCGGCGGACCGCCTGCTCGCCGTCGCCGGCGGTCGCGACCACCGCGAAACCGGACTCGGCCAGGTCCCGGGCGACCGCGTCGCGCCACATGGGGTGATCGTCCACCACCATGACCTTGATCGGGTCCTGCTGATCGCTCATCGACGCTCCGCCTTCGCGTTCTTCGGTACTTTCAGTTCGACTTCCGTGCCCTGTCCGGGGACGGAGATCAGCTCGGCGCTGCCGCCGAGATCGCGCAGCCGCCCCCGGATCGACTGGGCCACGCCGAGCCGGCCCTCGCCCTCGGCCTGGGCGAGCCGGCCCTCGGGGATGCCGGGGCCGTCGTCCCGGACGGTCACGATGATCTCGTCCGGCTCGTCCTCGACCAGGATCCAGGCCCGGGCCTCGCCGCCCGCGTGCTTGCGCACGTTGTCCAGGGCGGCACCGACCGCTGCGGCCAGCTCCCGCGCGGCCGGCCGGGGCAGCTCGACCGGCGCCCCGGGCTCGGCCAGGCTCACCCGGGCACCCACACAGGACGCCAGCAGCGCCCGCAGATCGACCGGACCCTCGTCATCGGGCTCGTCCACCGCTCGTACGACCGCTCCGGCGGAAGCGTCCTCCGAGACCCGGGAGACCGGCACCAGACCGCCGGAGACCAGCGTGCGCAGCGCCACCTCCTGCTCCCCCGCGAGCCGCCCCAGCTCCGCCGCCTCGCCGCCGATGACCGCGCCGCGCCGCTGCACCATCGCCAGCACCTGCAGCACGCCGTCGTGGATGTCCCGGGCCAGCCGCTCCCGCTCCCGGGTCGCCGCCTCGATCTCCAGAGCGCGGGCGAGGGTGCGCTCGGAGGCGCGGGCGACCTCCACGACGTAGCCGATGGCGATCGAGGCCACCCAGACGAGGATCAGGCTGTGCACGGTGTCCCGGGCGGGATGGCCGCGCTCGACCAGGTTGGCGACGGCCACCGCCGTGGAGGCGACGGCGGCCCAGCGCCAGCCGCCCTTGATCGCGAAGGCCAGCACCGCGCCGCCGGTCCATATCGTCGGCAGCGTCGGGCCGCCGTCGAGCGGCTGGTGGCTGTCGGCGAGCGGGGTGAGCAGGATGCCGGCGAGCGCGATGGCCAGATCGGCGATCAGGAAACGCCTGGTGCAGCTCGCCGCGTTCCGCACCTTCGGCAGGGTGGCGAGGGTCCAGACGAACAGGACGGCGAAGTAGCAGACGGCGGTCCAGGGGCGCGCATAGAGGCCGTACCTGGTGGCGCAGAGGGCGATGGCGTACAGCATGGTCAGTACGCGGTAGCCGGCGAGCGCACGCCACAGCGGCAGCTCGACCGACATCCGCATGACGCGCTCGCGCTTGGGCATGTCCCCCGGCCCCCCTTGCTTCCCCGGCCCCTCCGTCAGGCCTCCGTCTTCTTCTCCGCTTCCCTCTCGGCCTTCTCCGCCTTCTCGGCTTCCTTCCCCTTGGCCTTCTCGGCTTCCCGGGCCTCCTTGGCCGCCTTCGCCGCCTCCGCGATCTGCCGCTTGGCGGCGGTCGCGTACATGTCGACGTACTCCTGGCCGGAAAGCTTCATGATCTCGTACATGACCTCGTCGGTCAGGGCGCGCAGGACGAAGCGGTCGTGCTCCATGCCGGCGTAGCGGCTGAAGTCCATCGGCTTGCCGATGCGGATGCCGGGCCGCATCAGCTTCGGCATCACCTTGCCGGGCGGCTGGATCTTCTCGGTGTCGATCATCGCCACCGGGATGACCGGCGCGCCGGTGGCGAGCGCCACGCGCGCGAGGCCACCGGGCTTGCCCCGGTAGAGCCGCCCGTCGGGTGAACGGGTGCCTTCGGGATAGATCCCGAACAACTCGCCGCGCTCCAGCACCTCTATGCCGCTCTTGATCGCGGCCTCGCCGGCGCCGCGCGCCCCGGAGCGGTCCACCGGGAGCTGTCCGACGCCCTTGAAGAAGGCCGCGGTGAGCCGGCCCTTCACGCCCGGAGTGGTGAAGTACTCCGCCTTCGCGATGAAGGTGACCTTGCGGTCCAGGACCGCTGGCAGGAAGAACGAGTCCGAGAAGGACAGGTGATTGCTCGCCAGGATGGCGGCCCCCTCGTCCGGTACGTTCTCCAGGCCTTCCACCCAGGGCCTGAAGGCGACCTTCAGCGGCCCTCCGATGGCGACCTTCATCGTGCCGTACAACACCCGTGTGCCTCCTGTTTCCGTCGAACAGACCTTAACCCGGAGGACCGTCAATGGGCCCGACGACCCTGGTCGGTGTCAGTGCGCTCGCGTACGGTGAAGCACATCCGCGCATTTTTCCCCTCGCCTCCGCCGGCCACCGGTGGGGCCCCTTCAGGAACAGGAGCGTCGAAGGTGCCGGTCCTCCCCGGAGCCGAGCCGTACCGCCACGAGGGCGGGGAAGTGGGGGTCCTCCTCTGCCACGGCTTCACCGGCTCGCCCCAGTCGCTGCGCCCCTGGGCGGAGCACCATGCGGCGCACGGCCTGACCGTGTCGCTGCCGCTGCTGCCCGGCCATGGCACCCGCTGGGAGGACATGCAGGTCACGGGCTGGCAGGACTGGTATGCGGAGGTGGACCGCGAGCTGGCCGAGCTCTCCGAGCGCTGTTCCCGGGTGTTCGTGGCGGGCCTGTCCATGGGCGGCGCCCTGGCGCTCCGGCTCGCGGCCCGGCACGGCGAGCGGGTCGCGGGCGCGGTGGTCGTCAACCCGGCGAACAAGGTGCACGGCCTGTCGGCGTACGCCCTTCCGGTGGCCCGGCATCTCGTGCGGACGACGAAGGGCATCGCCAGCGACATCGCGAAGGAGTGCGCGGCCGAGCTCGGGTACGACCGGGTGCCGCTGCACGCGGCGCACTCGCTGCGCCAGTTCCTGCGCCGGCTGGACGGCGAGCTGCCCCAGGTCACCCAGCCGTTGCTGCTGCTGCGCAGCGCCCAGGACCATGTCGTCCCGGCGGCCGACTCGGCCCGCGTGCTGAGCCGGGTGTCGTCCACGGACGTGACGGAGATCGTGCTGGAACACAGCTACCACGTGGCGACGTTGGACGAGGATGCGGACCGGATCTTCGAGGAGAGCCTCGCCTTCGTCGGCCGGCTCGCACCCAGTCTCGGCAAGGAAGGGACGGCCACAGGTGGCTGAGCACGAGTCCGACCGCGAGGACCGCGAGGGTCGCGAGCCGGACGAGCAGGGCGTGTCCTTCGACGAGGACGCCGCCTGGCGCGCCATCGTCGCCGGGTACGGCGAGGAGCCGCCGGATCCGCCGGGCGCCAGGCCCTTCAGGCCGGTCGAGGATCTGGCACTGCCGGAGCCCGGGAAGGACGCCGAGAGCGACACCGACAAGGCGCCGGTGCGGCCGCTGGGCAGCTCGGTCTCGTTCGCGCCCGGCGTCGGCCCACGCGACTACACGACCTCCCAGCCCGCCGAGGACGACTTCGACGAGGACGACGAGGGCCACTTCGTCCCGCCCGAGCCGCCGCCGCTGCCGACCGCCGACACCACCGCGAAGTTCGCCTGGCTGGGAGTCGTGGGCGGACCGATTCTCCTTCTCCTGGCGGTGCTGCTCGGCTGGGACATGACCTGGTGGCTGACCACCCTCGGCATCGGCGGCTTCCTCGGCGGCTTCGCCGCGCTGGTGATGCGGATGCGCACGGACGACGAGGAGGACGGCGACGATCCGGGGCGGGGCGCGGTGGTCTGAAGATGCGCGGTCCGGGCAAGCGGCTGGGGCCGCGGCGACCCCGGCGGGATGTGCGCCGGAGGAAGCGGGTACGCGGATGGCGCTGCTCGCTGAGAGGAGCCGCGGCGTCTCGAAGCCGACGGCGCTGCCGCGAACGGACAGTCGGACCCGGCTGAAGAGGTGCCCGGCCAAGTCGACGCCGGTGCTGCCGCGCGGTTCGGCCATGGACCGCTTCAGGCCGGCCGGCGTCCGCGCCGGCAACAGGCCCTCACGGTCGCTCAGTTGACTCCTGCTTCTCCGACGCCAGGCCCCCTTGGGCACTTGAGCCGAGTCTCCTGTATTCAGGCCAAGTGGAAGCTAGGCCACCGGTACACGGAGCGCCGCGAGGACGGGGAGGTGGTCCGTGGCCGCGATCAGGTCGGCACTGCTGACGCCCGGCTGGTCCAGCGGGACCCCGCACCCGAGCACCTCGATGCCCTTCGTGGCGAAGACGGCGTCGATACGGCGGTGGGGCTCGCCGTACCTCCAGGTCTCCTCGCCGCCCCAGGGGGCCACGGCCCGGCAGTCCTGAAGGGCGCCGGAGAGCAGCCGGAAGGCGGGGCCGTCGGGGCCCTCATTGAGGTCGCCGCCGGCGATGGCGTGCTCCACACCCATGCCGGCGAGTCGGTCGAGGAGCATCCCGGCCTGCTCGCGGCGTTCGCCCTTCTGCAGGCTCAGGTGGCAGCTGAGTACGCCGACGCGGGCGCCGCCGAATCGGACCACTGCCGTGGCGAAGCCGCGGCGGTGGTGGCCAGGGGTGAGCGGGAGGAGGACGTCTTCCGTGCGTTCGACGGTGGCGCGGAGCGAGCAGAGGATCGCGGGCCCCGCAGCGGTGGCTCCGCCGGTGAGGATCACCTGGCCGGAGTCCGCGGCCAGGCGGGCGAGCTTCTTGCGCCAGCGGAAGAAGCGGGGGGCTTCCTGGACGAGGACCAGGTCGGGAGCGCAGGCGGAGATGACTCTGGCCAGGGCATCCGTGTCGTCGCGCATCGAGCGGATGTTGTAGCTCAGGACGCGGAGGAGGGGTGAACCGTCAGGCTCCGTGCGGGAGTTGGGGAGCAGAGGGGTTGCCATGCCGTCAATTTACGACGCGGGCGGGGTTGGGGCGCCTCATGACTCGGGGCGCGAGGTTCGTGTGCGACTGCCGCGTCGTCGCGGCTTGTCGCGCCCACGCGGCGGAGCCGCATGTTTATACCGCCCCGCGCCCCTGGACAAGTACAGCCCATGTCTGTCACATGATCGGGTCGGGCTCCCGGGCCAGGTCCGCCGCGCCCACCAGGCCCGCCTTGTTGCCCAGCTGGGCCGCGATCACGTCGGCCACCGGGCGCCAGTTGCCGCCGACCAGCCAGCGCTTGTAGGACTTGCGGATCGGGTCGAGGACCAGCTCGCCCTCGTCGGAGAGACCGCCGCCGACGATGAACGCGGACGGGTCGAAGAGGGAGGCCAGGTCGGCCAGGCCCGCGCCCGCCCAGCGGGCCAGCTCACGGTAGGAGTCGACGGCGACCGGGTCGCCCTGGCGGGCGGCCATGGAGATGTGCTTGCCCTCGATGCCCTCGGGGGTGCCGTCGCCGAGCGAGAGCAGCAGCTCCGCGTGCTCGGGGGTGGCGTTGGCACGCTGCTTGGCGTACCTCACCAGCGCCCGCCCCGACGCGTACTGCTCCCAGCAGCCCTGGCTGCCGCAGCCGCACAGCAGGCCGTCCGGGACCATCCGGATGTGACCGAACTCGGCGGCCACCCCGAAGTGGCCGCGGCGCAGCTTGTTGCCGATGATGATGCCGCCGCCGAGGCCGGTGCCGAGGGTGATGCAGATGACATTGCGGTGGCCCTTGCCGGCGCCGAACTTGTACTCGCCCCAGGCGGCGGCGTTGGCGTCGTTCTCGACCACGACCGGGAGGCCCACGCGGGCCTCGACCTTCTCCTTCAGCGGCTCCTGGCGCCAGTCGATGTTCGGCGCGAAGTACACCGTCGAGCGCTGCCGGTTCACATAGCCGGCGGCACCGATGCCCACGCCGACGATGTCGTGCCCCACGCGCGCGCCCTCGACAGCGGCGGCGATGGCGTCCACGATGCCCTCGGGCGTGCCCGGGGTCGGCACCTGGTGGGTCGAGAGGATGTTGCCTTCCTCGTCGACCACACCGGCCGCGATCTTGGTGCCGCCGATGTCGACGCCGATGGTGAGTCCCATGAATCCCTCAGTTTCGGTCGAGCCCCGCTACGGCCAACCGTACCCGAGGCCCTGCCGGGGGACGGCTTCAGTCCAGGTCGATGCGCTCTCCCGGGCCGCTGCCCTCGCCCCGGTCGCGCCGGTCGTCGCGCCACTCGTCCGCCAGGTCGGACGAGCGGGCGGTCCAGCGGTGCTCCTGGGCCTGGACGGCGGAGCGGTAGGCGGCCAGCAGCTCGCCGCCGGCCGCGGCGAGGTGGTCGAAGACGTCCGGGTTGCGCTCCATGACGGGCTCGACGGCGGCCTTGGCCTGCTGGACGACCTGGCGCACCACCTGCTGGGCGGCGGGTCCGGCCAGGCCGCCGAGGAGCGGTGACGGGAGGCCGGACAGCTTCTCGGCCACCGTGTCCACGAGCTTCTTCAGTTCCTCGGCGGCCGAGCCCGGCTGCGGGCCGTGCTCGGCGCGGCGGCGGGCCTTCTCGGCGGCGAGGTCCTCGGCGCAGGCCGTGGCCCAGGCGTCGGCGTCGGTCGCCCGGCCCTGCTCCTCGGACGACTCCTTGGACGAGTCGGTTGCGGGGCGCTCTTCGCTCATGGCGGACTCCTGACTACGGTTCGCCTCTACGACGTTACCCGAACGGGCGTACCCGGTTCATCGTCCGCCGGTGGGCCACAGGTCGGGGTCCGGGGCGAACCGCACGCGCAGCTCGCCCTCGCACAGACCGGCCCCCGCGACGGTGCAGCGGCGCAGGGCGGAGGGCAGCGCGACGATGCGCCGGAAAGATCCCACGGTGATGACGAGTTCGTCGCCGCGCCGGATCAGGTCCAGCTCGTCCCGTATCGCGCCGGGCAGCGGGATGTGCCAGACCAGCACGCCGTCCTCGGCGATCCGGTCGGCCACGGGCCACTCGACCGGGGCGGGTGCCGGATTGACGGCGGGCACGGCGAGGGCGGCGAGGTCGTCGGCGCCGCGCGGGTCGCGGCCGAGGTGCGGTACGGGGTGGACGTCGTACGGCTGCTGCTGCCAGTCGGCGAGCGTCTTGCGCTGCTGGGCGAGCAGGGAGGAGAACCAGCTGTCGGGGGTGGCCTCGGGCAGGGTGCGGTTGGCGATCAGGGCCTCGGTGCGCAGGCCGCGCAGGGCGAGACCGAGGCGGGCGGCGGGTACGGCGTCGGCGCCGGCCGGGCCGGGTTCGGCGACCAGGCGTACGGCGGTGTTCCGGTCGGTGAGGACGGCCTCGACGGCGGCCAGTTCGACGTCCCAGCGGGCGGCCGTCTCGTACAGCCAGTCGGCGGGCATGGGCACGCCGGCCAGCCGGCCGAGGACCGGGCGCAGGGCGCGGGCCGCCTGCCGCTCGGGCGGGAACAGACGGCGCAGATAACGGCGCAGCTCCTCGGCGAGTGCCAGCAGGGCGAGGGCCTGCGGGAGGGGCGGGAGGTCGACGACGAGGAGGTCGTAGCGCTCGCAGAGGGCGGCGTCCCTGAGCGCGCGCAGGAAGGACAGTTCCTCGGCGCCGGGGAGCGGGGTGACCTCCTCGGCGTCCAGACGGGCGGCGCCGAGGAGGTCGAGGACGTTCGCGGCGCGGGTCTGGAAGGCGGTGAGGTCCTCGCGGAACCGGGCGGCCGCGTCGGGGCGCCAGGTGGTGAGGTTCGCGGCGGCTTCCCTGGGGGCCGGTCCTGTCGCGGAGCCCAGCGCGGCACCGGGGGTGTCGGTGCGGTCGGCGCTGAGGAGGAGGGTGCGGGTGCCCTCGCGGGCGGCGGCGAGCGCGGTCGCGGCGGCGATCGTGGTACGACCGCTGCCGCCGGGACCCGTGATCAGGATGGTGCGCATGGAGGTGAACGGTACCGGTGCCTGGCCGGCAGCTCCGCCCGCGTTACCGGGGGCTGCGCCCCCAGACCCCCGCTTCGGCCTGACGGCCTCGTCCTCACTCTCCCTCAGAGGGGGCGCCCCCGGACGGGCTCTTTTCTTCCACCCTCTTCTTCAGACCGGCCAGAGCCCGGTCGATGATGACCTTCTCCGCCTTGCGCTTGATCATGCCGAGCATGGGGATCTTGACGTCGACCGTCAGGAGGTAGGTGACCTCTGTGTAGCCGGGGCCGGTGGGCTTGAGGACGTACGAGCCGTCCAGGGAGCGGAGCATCTGGGACTTGACCAGGGTCCAGGAGACCTCGTTGTCGCCGGTCCAGGTGTAGGCCAGCGTCTGGTCGTCCTTGATCGCCCCCGCGTCCATGACGAGGCGGACCTGCTCGGCGCGGCCGTGGTCGTCGGTCTTGAGGACCTCCGCCTCCTTCACCTCGCCCGTCCAGTCCGGGTAGCGGGCGAAGTCGGCGATCACCCCCATGACGTCGGCCGGTGCCGCCTCGATCGTGATGCTCGAGCTGGTGTGTTCCGCCATCGCCGTGGCTCCTCCAGATGCGGGCCGGTACTGAGGTCGTCGTGCGCACGTGTGTGCAGCGTGAAGGCTACCGCGCCGCCGACCGGCCGCCTTCACCCCATGTCAAACCGGCCATCGGCCGGTCACCATTCGAGCGCCCAGGGGCGGCCCGTGCCCGCGAAGTGGCCCACGTTGACGCACTCGGTCGCGCCGATCCGCATGCGGCGGGCGAGCGGCTGGTGCACATGCCCGAAGAGCGAATAGCGGGGTTTCGTACGGCGGATGGCGTCCAGGAGCGCGCGGCTGCCGCGTTCGAAGCGGCGGGCGACGGTGTCGTAGACCAGCTCGGGGACGTCCGGCGGGATGTGCGTGCACAGCACGTCGACCTCGCCGACCGCCTCGATCTTCGCCGCGTACTCCTCGTCGCCGATCTCGTACGGCGTGCGCATGGGCGTTTTCAGGCCACCGCCGACGAACCCGAAGGTCCAGCCGCCGATCTCGACCCGCTGGCCGTCGAGGACCGTGGTACCGGAGCGGGCGTACTCGCTCCACAGTGGCGGCATGTCGACATTTCCGTATGTGGCGTACGTCGGGGTGGGGAACGCGGCGAACATCTCGGCGTACTGCTTGCGCACCGCCTTCTCGATGGCCCCGGCCCGGTCCGTGCCGATCCCGGCCCACAGCCGGCCGCCGAACTCCCTGGCCTCCTCGAAGCGGCGGGCGGTGCGCAGCTCGACGATCCGGTCCGCGTTCTCCTTGCCGAACAGGTCGGGGAAGATCCCGCGCGAGTGGTCGGCGTAGTCGAGGAAGAGCACAAGGTCGCCGAGGCAGATCAGGGCGTCGGCACCGTCTCCGGCCCGGGCCAGGTCCCGGGCATTGCCGTGCACGTCACTGACCACGTGAACGCGCGTCCTGCGGTTACCGGAGGGTGTGGATGCCATGACGATCAAGGGTAGGCGTGTGCGGTGTACGTGAACAGTGTCGGCCCGGCCTGCGGTTACTCGCCGGTCGGTTCAGCCGTGGACTACTGTGCGCGAAGGAACGCCAACGTGTGTGACGCAGCGAACATCTCGCTCGGACCCCCTGTCGGGAACGCCATACCGACGGGTAACGTCCGGGCAGTCCAGTCGTGCTCTGGATTTCAACCACCGAAGACCCGAGCACCAGCCCGAGCCTTGGACCGCACCGTCGCATCACACAGTGTCGTGGCGCCGGCGCCCTATGAGGAGCAGCAGTCTTGCGCGAGTTCAGCCTTCCGGCTTTGTACGAGGTCCCCGCGGACGGCAATCTGACCGACATCGTCCGCAGAAACGCCGCGCAGCATCCGGACGTCGCCGTCATCGCCCGCAAGGCCGGCGGCACCTGGCAGGACGTGACCGCCCGGGAGTTTCTGGCCGAGGTGCACACCGCCGCCAAGGGCCTCATCGCCGCCGGTGTGCAGCCGGGCGACCGGGTGGGCCTGATGTCCCGCACCCGTTACGAGTGGACGCTCATCGACTTCGCGATCTGGTGCGCGGGCGCGGTCACCGTGCCGGTGTACGAGACCAGCTCGCCGGAGCAGGTGCAGTGGATCCTGTCCGACTCCGGCGCGACCGCGTGCGTCGTGGAACTTCCTGGCCACGCTGCGGCCGTGGAGTCGGTGCGCGAGACGCTGCCCGCCCTCAAGCACGTCTGGCAGATCGAGGCCGGCGGCCTGGAGGAGCTGGCGCGGCTCGGGCAGGACGTGTCGGACGAGACGGTCGAGGAGCGCAGCTCGCTCGCCTGTGCCGACGACCCGGCGACCATCGTCTACACGAGCGGGACGACCGGCCGGCCCAAGGGCTGTGTGCTCACCCACCGCAGCTTCTTCGCCGAGTGCGGGAACATCGTGGAGCGGCTGCGCCCGCTGTTCCGTACCGGTGAGTGCTCGGTGCTGCTCTTCCTGCCGCTCGCGCACGTCTTCGGCCGGCTCGTGCAGATCGCCCCGATGATGGCGCCGATCAAGCTGGGCTGTGTCCCGGACATCAAGCACCTCACCGACGAGCTGGCCGCCTTCCGGCCGACGCTGGTCCTCGGTGTCCCGCGGGTCTTCGAGAAGGTCTACAACTCGGCGCGCGCCAAGGCGCAGGCGGACGGCAAGGGCGCGATCTTCGACAAGGCCGCGGACACCGCGATCGCCTACAGCAAGGCGCTGGACAGCGCCTCCGGCCCGTCGCTCGGCCTGAAGGTCAAACACAAGGTCTTCGACAGGCTGGTCTACAGCAAGCTGCGCGCGGTCCTCGGCGGCCGGGGCGAGTACGCCATCTCCGGCGGCGCCCCGCTGGGCGAGCGGCTCGGCCACTTCTTCCGGGGCATCGGCTTCACGGTGCTGGAGGGCTACGGCCTGACCGAGTCCTGCGCGGCGACCGCGTTCAACCCCTGGGACCGGCAGAAGATCGGCACGGTCGGCCAGCCGCTGCCCGGCTCGGTGATCCGGATAGCGGACGACGGCGAGGTGCTGCTGCACGGCGAGCACCTGTTCAAGGAGTACTGGAACAACCCGGGCGCCACGGCGGAGGCGCTGGCCGACGGCTGGTTCCACACGGGCGACATCGGCACCCTGGACGAGGACGGCTACCTCAGGATCACCGGCCGCAAGAAGGAGATCATCGTCACAGCGGGCGGCAAGAACGTGGCGCCGGCGGTGATCGAGGACCGGATCCGGGCGCACGCGCTGGTGGCGGAGTGCATGGTGGTGGGCGACGGGCGGCCGTTCGTGGGCGCGCTGGTCACCATCGACGAGGAGTTCCTGGGCCGTTGGGCCGAGGAGCACGGCAAGCCGGCGGGTTCCACCGCGGCGTCGCTGAAGGACGACCCGGATCTGATCGAGGCGATCCAGGCGGCGGTCGACGACGGCAACGCCGCGGTGTCGAAGGCGGAATCGGTGCGGAAGTTCCGCATTCTGCCCTCCCAGTTCACGGAGGAGTCGGGCCATCTCACCCCGTCGCTGAAGCTCAAGCGGAGCGTGGTGGCGAAGGACTACACGGCCGAGATCGAGGCCATCTACCAGAAGTAGCGGGCCACGTGCGGCAGTTGGCTCATGGCGCGGTGTCCTCGGCGAGGACCCGCGCCATCGTGCGTTCGGCGAGCGCCGTGATGGTGACGAAGGGGTTCACGCCGATGTTGCCGGGCACGAGCGAGCCGTCGGTGACATACAGCCGGTCGTACCCCTTCACCCGGCCGTAGTCGTCCGTCGCCTTCCCGAGGACACAGCCGCCCAGCGGGTGGTAGGTGAAGTCGTCGGCGAAGACCTTGCTGGTCGGGCCGAACAGGTCGTAGCGGTAGATGGTCGCGTTGGCCAGGTTGATCCGGTCGAACAGCTTCTTGGCCATGCTCACCGACACCGCGCTCTGGGCGGGGCTCCAGCCGAGCTTCACCGCGCCGGAGGCGGAGTCGTAGGTGAAGGAGGCCCGTTCGGGGTTCTTGGTGATGGCCAGGTAGAGGCTGATCCAGTGCTCGAACCCCATGGGCAGCGGGGCGATCTCGGCGAAGACCGGGTTGTCGGTGTTGGCCCAGTCGTCGATGCCCATCACGGGCATGGTGGCCTCGCCCGCGCCCACGGTGTCCCAGATGTGGTTGGCGCGGCCGAGCATGGTGTTGCCGTTGGTTCCCCAGCCCGCGCCCACGTCGGAGTTCAGGTCGGGCAGGGTGCCGGTGTCCCGGGCACGGACGAGGAGTTCGGTCGTACCGAGGCTGCCGCCGCCGAGGAAGAGGTAGGTGCAGCTGTACTGCTTGGTCTCGACCACCGCGCCGGTGATGTCGATCCGGTCGGCGGTCAGGACGTACGAGCCGTCGTCCGCCCTGGTGACCGCCTTGACCTTCTCCAGGGTGTGGATGGTGACGTTGCCGGTGCCCAGGGCGGCGGCCCAGTAGGTCCTGTCGAGGCTGCGCTTGCCGTAGTTGTTGCCGTAGATGACCTCTCCGGCGAGCGCGGACTTCGTGGCCGTGCCGGCGGCCTCCTGCTGCATGTAGCCGAAGTCGTAGACGTTCGGCACGAAGGTGGTCTTCAGGCCCGCGTTGCCGGCGGCCTTCCGGGAGGTGCGGGCGAACCGGTACCAGTCGGTGGACTCGAACCACGCCGGGTCGATGCTGTTGACGCCCAGCATGGCGCGGGCGCGTGGGTAGTACGTGCCGTACATCTCGTCGGCGTCCACGGTCGGGAACTGCTCGGTGAAGTACGACTTCACGGGCGTGACCGCCATGCCGCCGTTGACGAGGGAGCCGCCGCCGACGCCGCGGCCGACGTAGACGGACATGTTGTCGTAGTGGACGCGGTCCAGGACGCCGGGATAGGGGCTGATGTCCTTGTTGACCACGTCCAGCCAGAGGAAGGCGGCGAGCGGGGCCTCGGTGCGGGTGCGGAACCACATGGAGCGCTGGTCGGGGGCGGAGGTGGAACAGAACACCTTGCCGTCACTGCCGGCGGTGTTCCACAGCCGGCCCATTTCGAGGACGACGGTACGGATGCCGGCCTGGCCGAGACGGAGGGCGGCGACCGCGCCGCCGTAGCCGGAGCCGATGACTATCGCCGGGGCCGATTCGACTGCGTCGGGCTCGGCGGCGTGGGCGGACTGGAGTCCGATGCGGGCGAATCCGAGGGTGGCCGCGGTCTGCAGGGCGGCCATACCGAGTATGTGACGTCTTGTCAGCTGACGTCTCATCAGGTTTGCTGTCATGGGCGCAGCATGGGCGGATTTTTCGGTTCCGCCAAGGGAAATGGCGCGTTCTGGGGCGAGGGGTGCGCTTCGTCGGCGACCGCGGATCCATCGTGGCCTGTCGCACCCACGCGGCGGACCCGCATACCGACACAGCCCCGCGCCGGCTCGGCTTCGCTCGCGCGGCGGGGGGCCGGACGTCGCGCGTCCGGCCGGGGAGGTGGCACAGGCTCCAAGGGTGTTTGTCCTACAGCACGTCTTTGAGCCTCTCGGCGAGCAGGTCCCAGCGCCATCTCTCCTCGACCCACTGGCGGCCTCGCTCGCCCATGCGGCGGCGCAGGCCGGGGTCCGCCAGCAGGGGCAGGATGCGGTCGGCCGTCTCCTCGGGAGAGCCTCCCCTGACGACCCAGCCGGTCTCCCCGTCCAGGACCGCGTCCGGGGCGCCGCCGGAGTCGCCGGCCACGACGGGCAGGCCCGTCGCCGACGCTTCCAGGTAGACGATCCCCAGGCCCTCCACGTCCAGGCCGCCTCGCCGCGTGCGGCAGGGCATGGCGAAGACGTCGCCTGCGCCGTAGTGGGCCGGGAGCTCGGACCAGGGGACGGCCCCGGTGAAGCGGACGGAGGACTCTACGCCGGTCTCGCGGGCGAGGCGGCGCAGGTCCTGTTCGTAGGGACCGCCGCCGACGACGAGCAGGACGGTGTCGGGCTCGGCCGCGAGGATACGGGGCATGGCCTGGATCAGGGTGTCCTGGCCCTTGCGCGGGACCAGCCGGGAGACGCAGACCACGACCGCGCGGTCGGTGAGGCCGAGGCGGGCGCGGACCTCGTCGCCACCGGAGCCGGGGTGGAAGGTCTTCTCGTCGACGCCGGGCGGCAGCTGGACCATGCGAGCGGCCGCCGCCGGGGTGAGCGCGGTGGCGATGCGGGAGCGGGTGTACTCACCCAGATAGGTGATCGTGTCCGTCGATTCACCGATCCGGCGCAGCAGCTGCCGGGCGGCAGGCAGCTGGGCCCAGCCGGCCTCGTGGCCGTGGGTGGTGGCCACCAGCCGCTCGGCGCCGGCCTTGCGCAGGGCCGGCGCCATGAGGCCGAGCGGGGCCGCCGCGCCGAACCACACGGAGGTGCACCCGTGCTCGCGCAGCAGCCCGACCGCCCGCCGGGTCGCCTGCGGGGTGGGCAGCAGCATGGTCGTACGATCGCGTACGACGGTGAAGGGCTGCTCGGCGTCGAAGGCGGCCGTGGCCTCGGTGCCCTCCCGGCCGCGCTTCCAGGTGGAGGCGTAGACGACCAGCCGGCCGGGGTCCAGGCGGAGCGCCATGTTGTGCAGGAAGGCCTGGATACCGCCCGGCCGGGGCGGGAAGTCGTTGGTGACGATCAGGGTCTTGTGCATCGCCGCCGACCCTACCGAACGGGCTGTCGCCGACCGGATCGGACGGGCTCCGGGCGGCCGGACCGAATGGGGCGTCCACGACCGGGCGCGGCCGAGTCTGTGGCAGGGGCACAGCCGGTCAGGACATCATGGTCGCGCGGAACCGGACACCGAGGCGAACACCGAAGCGGGCATCGAACGGCAAGGGGATCACGTGGAGACCAAAGGCGCCGGGCGGTCCCTGGCATGGCTGCTCGCGACCTGGGTGGTCACCCGTGCGGTGCTGCTGCTGTTCGTCTTCGGGGTGTACGCCTTCTCGGACCTGGACGTCACTTCCGATGTGTCGGTGATCTACCGGGGCTGGTACGAGGTACTGCGCCAGGGGACGTTTCCGCTGGACGACGTGACCTGGCAGTACCCGCCGGCCGCCGCCCTCGCGATACTCTCCCCCGCCGCCCTGCCCTTCCTGTCGTACGCGCACGCCTTCTTCCTGCTGGCATTCCTCGCGGACGTGCTGGTCATGGCGCTGCTGGTCTATCCGGGGCGGCGCCCCGACCGGTCCCTGCGCGGCGCCTGGGTGTGGGTGGCCGGCGTGCCGCTGCTCGGCCCGACCGTGTACGCCCGCTACGACGTGATGGTGACCGCGGTGGCCGTGGCGGCGGTGGTCGCCGGGGTCCGGCATCCGCGGGTGATGGGCGCGCTGACCGCGCTGGGGGCGCTGCTGAAGGTGTGGCCGGTGCTGCTGCTGGTGGGCTGCTTCCGGCGGCGGGCGTGGGCGTCGGCGGCGGTGACGACGTCCGGGATCGCGGCGCTGTTCGCGGTGTCCATGCCGGGTGCCTTCGCCTTTCTGACCTTCCAGCGGGACCGGGGCACCGAGGTGGAGTCGCTGGGCGCCCTGGTCTTCCATGTGGCCCGGCACTTCGGCTGGCAGGGTCAGGTGCTGCTGAACTACGGGTCGGTCGAGTTCCTGGGCCCGCATGTGGACCTGGTCAGTACGGCGGCGCTGGCACTGACCGGGGCCGCGTTCGGCTGGCTGCTGCTGTGGCGGCTGCGCGCCGCCCGAAGGGCGCCGCACACGCTCGCGGAGGCGGCCTTCACCGCCGTCCTGATGTTCACGGTCACCAGCCGGGTGATCAGCCCGCAGTACCTGGTGTGGCTGGTCGGACTGGCGGCGGTCTGTGTGTCGTACCGGGCGAGCCGGATGGGGGCGCCCGCGCTGATGGTGGTGGCCGCGTCCCTCGCGACGGTCCTGGAGTTCCCGTTCGGCTTCGCGCACGTGGTGACGAGCGACCGGTACGGCGTTCTGCTGCTGGCGGTGCGCAACGGCCTGCTGGTCGCGGCCTCGCTGACGGCGGCCCGCCGGCTGTGGCGCTCGACCGTGCCCCCGGCCCCCGCCGCGCCGCTGCCGCCGCAGCCGTCCCGGCGGCGCAAGGCCCCGGTCTCCCCCTGATCTTCCCCTGGTCTTCCCCCGGGGCGTTCAGGCGAGCTGCGTCCTGACGTACTCCTGCCAGCGCTCGGTGAACGCCCGCACGGTGGTGCCGAGGACCTTCTTCAGCGCGTCCTCGACCGCGCCCCGCCGCTGCTCGTGGGCGCCGACGGCGCGGTAGAAGGCGTCGAGCCGGGCCGCGCCCCAGTGGTCGGCGATCATCCGGCAGGCCAGCCAGCCGCCCTCGTAGGCCTGGGCCAGCTCGGTGGGGTCGCTGGTGAAGCCGAAGTCCTTGTCGGTGGGGAGCGAGGCCGGGGCGTGGCCGTCCCGGACGGCGCGGGTCAGCTCCGGCGCGGCCTCGGTGGGGGTGCGGCCGGTGCCGAGGTAGCCGATCCAGTCCGCGTAGCCCTCGGAGAGCCACAGCGGAGTCGCGGCGGTGGTGTCCGCGCGGGTGGCCACATGCGTGGTCTCGTGGGTGAGCACCACCTGCTTGCCGAGGTCGCCGAGGACGGCGTACGCCTCCGGGTTGACGACCACCCGGTCCGCGGGCGCCTGGCCGGATCCGCCCGCCTCACCGGTGGTGACGGCGGCGATGCCGCGGTAGTTCGCGGCCGGTGAGCCGAGGAGCCCCGCCATGTCCGCCAGGGAGCGCGGGACGAGGACGACGACATGGCGGCTCCAGCGGGTCCCCCAGGCCCGGGAGACAGCCGGTACGGCATGGTCGGCCAGTGTGGCGTACCGGCGCAGCTCGGCGGCGGTACGGCCGGCGCCCAGCACCAGGCTGTGCGCGCCCTCGACGGCGGTCACCGGACCCTGGTCCCACAGCTGCTGCCCGGCCTGCTCGGCTGGCTTGTCGGAGCTGACGTACCACCCCCCGTCGGCGGTACGGCCGAGGGTGAGGGTGCGGCGGGCGTCGACCGGGGCCCTGTCGTACCCGGCGACGCGGTAGCTCAGGTCGGCGTCGGCGGTGGCGCCGGAGGAGCTGGTGCGCACGTCGGTGACCCGGTAGGTCCAGGAGGCCAGCGGGAGGGCGCGCAGCCGGGTGTACTCGGTGCGGGTGCCCGTCGCCCCGTACGCCGTCTCGTCGTGGTCGAGGAGGGCGGCGGAGCGCCGGTCGAGCAGGTGCTGCACCTCGCTGCGGGCGGAGTCGGCCGGCGTGCCACCACACCCGGCCAGGGGCAGCAGCAGCCCGAGCCCCACGGCCCCGATGCTCCACGCCCGTCTGCGACCAGCCACTTCCCGATCCTAGGGCCTGTGTGACAATTCCCGTCTGCCGCGCTCCGGGCGGACGACGGGCATTGTCACACAGGCTCTGACGGCGAGCGGGGCGATCAGGGCCTGGTGACCGACGAGATCGGCATCATCCCGACCGGGTCGTAGCGCACCGCCGCTCCCGGATAGGGCGCGTGGATGACCTGTCCGTGGCCCACGTACATCCCCACATGGCTGGCGTCGGAGCGGTAGACCACCAGGTCGCCGGGGCGGGCCTCGGAGAGCGGGATCTGCCGGCCGGCGAAGCGCTGCTCCTGCGAGGTGCGCGGCAGCTCCATCCCGGCGTGCGCGTACGACCACTGCATCAGGCCCGAGCAGTCGAAGCCGGCGGGGCCGCTGGCACCCCACATGTACGGGCGGCCGAGGGCGGAGCGGGCGGCGGCCACCGCGGCGGCGGCGCGGGCGTCGGGGGCTTCGGAGCCGAAGACGCCGGTCAGGTCGGGCAGGTCGAGGCGGCCGGAGCCGTCGTCGCGCGAGGCCCGGTCGAATGCGGCGCGATCGTGGGCCGGCATCGCGTTGAGCACCTGCCGTGCCGTGGCCAGTTTCTTCTCCACGGTCCGCTTGTGCGCGGCCACGGCCTTGCGGCTCTTGTCCAGCGCGGCGAGCTTCCCGGCCGTCTCCGCGCGCTCCTGGGCCAGCTCCCGCAGCGCCGACTGCAACTCCCGCAGCTGACTTGCCTGCTGGACGCTGATGCGGTCGAGGGTGGTCGCCTTGTCGAGGTAGCCGGCGGGGTCCGCGGAGAAGAGCAGCGCGACGGTCGGGTCGATGGCCCCCGAGCGGTACTGGGCGCCGGCCAGCGAACCGAGCTGCTCGCGCAGGGTGTTGATGTGCTGCTGCTGCCGGGCGATGAGGTCCTGGGCGCCCTGCACCTCGTGACGCAGCGTGTCCGCCCGTTCCTGGGCCTTGTCGAAGGCCTGGGTCGCCTGCTCGGCCTCCTGGTAGAGCCGGTCCACCTCGGCACGGGTGTCGCTGTGCGGGGCCGCGTGCGCGGGTACGGCGCCGAGCGCGGCGGCCGCGGCCGACAGCATGCACAGGGCGACGGCTCCCCGGTCGAACCCGGACGAGGCAAGGCGGCGATGAGACCCCACGGCAGTCCTTCTGCTGGCGGACACGGACCGCTCCCCCGGCGCCTGGGGACGGGGAGGCCCCGGCGCCGGGGAAACGCGGCAGACAGTAGCCGGGCGGAAGGGCCGCGACCAAAGGCCGCGATGGCAACAGACAGTGACGCCCCGCCGGTTACGCAGGTAACTGGCGGGGCGTGGGGTCAGTTCCGGTCCACGGGATTCGCCCGTTCGGGCGCCCCCGTTGCAGTGTTTCTCACGCAGCCGCAGGGGTAGCAGACCGGGTTTCGCGAGGGTGCCGGACCGGGTTTCGCGGGGACGTCAGACCCGGACGCCGAACTGGAACGGCATGTCGGACATCGCCTCGTAGCGGACATCGGCACCGGTGTGCGGGGCGTGCAGCACCTGGCCGTTGCCGGCGTACAGACCGACGTGGTGGATGTCGCCGTAGAAGAACACCAGGTCGCCGACCTGCAGGTCGTTCACCGAGCTGATCCGGGTCCCTATGGTCGCCTGCTCCTGGGAGGTGCGCGGGATGGAGATGCCGGCCTGGGCGTAGGCCCAGGAGGTCAGGCCCGAGCAGTCGTAGGAGGCGGTGCCGGTGGCGCCGTAGACATACGGCTTGCCGATCTGCGACTGGGCGGCCGCGAAGGCAGCCGCGGCACGGCCGGAGGCGGGCGGCGTGTTGCCGAGGTCGACCCGCGAGCTGGAGGAGCGGTCGGCGCGCTGCTGCTCGTCGGCCAGCTGCTGCTTCTCCTTGGCCGTCAGGGTGTTGAGCAGCCTCTGCGCGTCGGCGAGCTTGCCCTGGACGTCCTTCTTGTTCTGCTCCAGCTGGGCGCGGGTGGCGGAGAGGTCCTTGAGCTTCTCGGTGGCCTCGGCGCGCTCCTGGGCCAGTTCGCGCTGTTTGTCCTGAATCTTCTTCAGCGCGTCGACCTGCTGGGCGCTCAACTGGTCGAGCGTGGACGCCTTGTCGAGGAAGTCGTTCGGGTTGGAGGACAGGAAGAGCTGGACCGAGGGGTCGATGCCACCGGAGCGGTACTGCGAGGTGGCCAGCGAGCCCAGGCCGTCGCGCAGCTTGTTGAGGTCCTGCTGACCCCGCGCGACGTTGTCCTGGATGGTGGATATGTCCTTCTGCAGCTTCTGCTGCTTCGACTGGGCCCCGTCGAACTTCTCGGTGGCCTGCTCCGCCTGCTGGTAGAGATCGTCGACCTTGGCCTTGACCTGGTCCTTGCTGAGCTTCTGGCTCGGCGCGGCATTGGCGGCATTCGCGCTCAGCACGACGGCTGCGGCGGCTGCGGTGGTCAGCACGGTCACGCGGGCGCGACTCTGCTGCTTGGGTCGACGGTGGGACGCCACGGAGGACGAACTCCTTCTCGTGAGTGAGTGAGCAATCACCCGTTCGGAGGTTCGAGCCAGACCCTAGTGACCCGACTGTGATCAGTTCAAATCCTCACACTAAAAAATCCCATCACACAATGCATTCTTTGCACACAACCCACATGCGGTAACGCATGGTTGACGCTACGTTGCGTGACGATCCGGCCAATTCGGGCATTGCCTATGCCCGTTGGGCCTTCAGGACAGTCGCTTGAGAAGCACCGCAGACGCGACCGGACGGGCGCCCGCCTTGGCGACCCCGTCGGCCACCTCGCGGTCGGTGGAGGCGACGATGACCGGACGGCCCGGCGGCTCCGCGCGCACGAGCTGGCGGATCAGCTCGTCCGCCGTGACACCCGGCTTGGAGAACAGCACCCGCACCCCGCGCGGAGGCGCGAGCAGCACCGGCGCGGCCAGTTCGGCGCCGTCGAAGACACATGTCACCTCGGCGCCGGTCTGCGCGGCGAGCGCCGAGAGCTGACCCAGCAGCCTCAGGCGCTGCTTCTCCAGCGGCATCTGCGGATAGCCGGTCTTGGTGACGTTGTAGCCGTCGACCACCAGGTGCGCCTGGGGCAGCGCGAGCAACTGGTCGAGGATGGCCGGATCGTTTTCGGACAGGGCGCGGGCCGCGATGTCCTTCGGTGTCATTCGTCCCGGTTCGACCGCGTCCACGGTCTCGGCAGGGCGCACGGACACGGGCGGCAGGGCGAGTTCACGGCGCAGCCCCTGGGTCGCGTCCAGCAGGGTGTCCAGCAGCAGCCGTACCCGCATGTCCTCCACGCTGCGGCCCTCGCGGGCCGCCCGGCGGGTGGCCTCAAGAGCCGCCTCGGCCTCACCCAGGCGCGCCTTGAGCCGCCGCGACTCACTCTCGGCGGCCGACACCTGGGCCTGCGCCTCGGCCCGTACGGCGTCGGTCTCGCCGTGCGCCTTGCGCAGCGCGGCCTCGCCCCGCTTGACGTCGCTGAGGGCCGCACGGAGCTTGCGGTGAAGCGATTCCGCTTCCTTCTTCGCCGACTCCAGCTCCGCGCGCAGCCGTTCGGTCTCGGCGCGGGTGTGGTCGCGGGCCTGGTCCAGCTCGGCGCGCAGCCGCTCCAGCTCGGCCCGGCTCTCCTCGTCCGCGCGCTCGGCGTCCGCGCGCTGGGCCTCCTCGCCGGCCGCGGTGACCAGCTTCACCCAGCCCGCCGGGCGCAGTACGTAGGCCGCGGCCGCCACGTCGAGCGGGTCCGCGGCCGGGGGCGGGGGGCCGGAGTCGAGAGCGCCGGTGAGTTCCGGCTGGGCCTCTCTGAGCTTCTCCCCGATCCGCTGCCGGAACAGCGGATCGGTCTCCAGCGCCGCCGCCATCGCGTTGCCGGCGAACTTCGCCCGGCGATTGGGGGCGAAGCGGGCGTACTGCCTCAGCTGTGCGGGCAGTTCCGTCACGGTCAGGCCGCCGAAGCCGTCCGAGACGATCTGCACGACCCGTCGGCGCACGCCGTCGGGCAGCGGACGGTCAAGCACCTCAGCGGTGCCGTCGCCCGGCCCCCCGCCTGTGGTCTCCACCATCCGTCACACCCCACTACGTCACTTCTTCGGGGCCGCTCCGCTCAGGAGTCGGCACCCGGCCTGTCCACGAGTTCCACCTGGTCCACCGCGTTGCACCAGCGGCAGCGCACCGACTCGATGGTCTCACTGACCACCTCGCGCTCCTCCACCTTCGGCTCACCGGCGAGATCGAGATGGACGTACTCGACGACCTTCGAGGAACGGGTCACGTCGAACCGGGTGAGGTTGCCGCACAGGGTGCAGCGCCATCGGGTCGTCGCGGTCGGCAGGGGAACCGTCATCGTGGCTGTCCGCTTCCTTGTCGTTGTCGCTCGGTGTAGCTCGGTGTGGCTCGTGCTCGCGTCCGCGCCGCCGGCCGACGCGTGTGGCCGTAACCCTACGGCCTGGCGGGGACTCGCCGCTGGCCCGTCCCCGGAGCCTGTGCGGCGGATCCTGTCGCGGACGCGGGGTACGGCACGCATATATGCGGTGTTGTCGTCACTCGCCCACTCCCCCACGCCCGGCTTCCACTCCCCCACACCCTGCTTCGCCCGCGCCGGGGACCCCATCGCGTCGATTCCCTGTTCCGCCGTGCGGCTGCCCGCACCATACCCCGCTCACCTGCACCGATAAGGCGCCGTACCGCCTTGCGTCCGGAACCGCCGGACAGTCCCTGGCGGCGAGGCGGTCTGTCAGCCTGCGTCCCGTTACGTCATGCTCTGTGTTCATGATCAGCGCGTGGAGCACGGCGACCGGCAGGGCCCTCAGAGCGGTCCGGAGCACATCGGCACCCCTGACATACGGCCTCATCGCCCTGTGCTGTCTGCTCTTCGTCCTGGGCCCGGCCTCGGGTCTCACGCCCGGATACGGCACCGGGGACGCCCTGCTCACCGCGCAGCGCGCGTACTTCCGGCGCTGGGGTGTGGTCCCGGCCGAGCTGTTCGCCCGGCCGGTGCGCGAGGCCCTGACCCCCGCCACGGCCCTGTTCGTGCACGGCAGCTGGGTGCATCTGCTCGGCAACATGCTCTTCCTCTTCGTCTTCGGCGCGATGACCGAGGAACGGATGGGCCGGGTCGAGTTCACCCTCTTCTACGTCGGCTGCGGATATCTGGCCCTGCTGGGCTACGCGGCCGCCAACGCCACCTCCGAGCAGTCGCTGGTCGGCGCCTCCGGGGCGATCTCGGCGGTCCTCGGAGCGTTCCTCTACCTGTTCCCCCGCGCCCGCGTCACCAGTCTTCTGCCGTTCCTGTTCTTCCTGCCGCTCAGGTTTCCCGCGTGGATCGTGCTGCCGTTCTGGGCGGCCCTGCAGTGGGCGGCGGCCGAGCAGACCTCCGACGGCCCCGGGGTGGCGTATCTGGCCCACCTGGTCGGCTTCGGGCTGGGCTTCGGCTACGCGTGGGTGCGATACGGCCGTGCGACTAGAGTGAAGTGCGCCCCAGCTCCGGCACCCGAGGGAGAGAACCAGCCGTGATCACCGCGATCGTCCTCATCAAGACCAGCGTGGACCGGATCCCCGAGATCGCGGAGCAGATCGCTTCGCTGGAATCGGTGAGCGAGGTTTTCTCCGTCACGGGTACGTATGACTTGATCGCGATGGTCAGGGTGCGGCAGCACGACGATCTCGCCGATGTCATCCCCGGGCGCATCAGCAAGATTCCCGGGGTGGAGGGAACGGACACGCACGTGGCGTTCCGGACGTACTCCCAGCACGACCTGGAGGCGGCGTTCTCCATCGGGCTGGAGTCGTAGCGGCGCCCCTACGTCTGCGGGGCGCCGCCCCCGAGGCCGGTCCGGATCACACCGCCGGGACGCAGCGGCCGTCCTCCGTCCTGTACGTCCACTTCGCACCCTCGGTCACCAGTTCCTTCACGGCGTCGACGAAGCGTTCCACGTGCTCGTCGGGGGTGCCCGCGCCGAAGCTCACACGGATGGCGTTGAGGGACTTCTCGCCGGGGGCCGCCTCGGGGGCGCCGCATTCGCCCTGGCTCTGGGGGTCGCTGCCGAGCAGGGTACGGACCAGGGGGTGGGCGCAGAAGAGGCCGTCGCGGACGCCGATGCCGTACTCGGCGGAGAGCGCCGCGGCGAAGTGGGAGCTGTTCCAGCCCTCCACCACGAAGGAGATCACGCCCACGCGCGGGGCGTCGTCACCGAAGAGGGACAGCACCTTCACCTGGGGGACGGCAGCCAGGCCCGCGCGGACCTCGGCGATCAGATGCTGCTCGCGGGCGACCAGGGTGTCCCAGCCGGCCTCGGTGAGCGCCTTGCAGGCGGACGCGATGGAGTAGGCGCCGATCACATTGGGCGACCCCGCTTCGTGCCGCGCGGCGCTCTCGTGCCACTCCACGTCCACACCGCCGTCCTGACGCCGGGTCACCTTGCGGCTGGCGCCGCCGCCCGCGAGGTACGGCTCGGCCGTGCGCAGCCAGTCGGCGCGGCCGGCCAGGACGCCGGAGCCGAAGGGGGCGTACAGCTTGTGGCCCGAGAAGGCGACCCAGTCGACGTCCAGGTCGCGGATGTCGACCGGGTGGTGCGGGGCCAGCTGGGCGGCGTCGAGGACGATCCGGGCCCCGTGCGCGTGCGCCGCGGCGGCCAGCTCGCGCACCGGCCACAGCTCGCCGGTGACGTTGGAGGCGCCGGTGACGCAGACCAGGGCCGGGCCGTGGGGGTCCCGGTCGGCGAGGGCCCGCTCCAGGGTCGCCACCGCCTGCCGCGGGGTGCGGGGGGCGTTGAGGTAGGTGACGTGCGCGTTCTGCCAGGGCAGCAGGGAGGCGTGGTGCTCGGTCTCGAAGACGAAGACCTGGCAGTCCGCGGGGAGGGTGCGGGCCAGCAGGTTCAGGGAGTCCGTGGTCGAGCGGGTGAAGACCACCTGGTCGTCGGCGCGGCAGCCGAGGAACTCGGCGACCGCCCTGCGGGCGTTCTCGAACAGGTCGGTGGAGAGCTGCGAGAGGTAGCCGGCGCCGCGGTGGACGCTGCCGTAGTACGGCGCGTAGGCGGCCACGTCGTCCCAGACGCGCTGCAGGGCGGGGGCGCTGGCCGCGTAGTCGAGGGCCGCGTAGGTGACCTCGCCGCCGGTGACGAGCGGGACGGTGACATCCCGGCCCAGAACAGGCAACGGGGCACAAACGGACTGGTCGGCGGCAGCGGTGAAGACGGACATGGGTGAACTCCCGTAGGGCAAGACGGAATCGCCGTGCGAGCGGGCATGGCTCAAGCACGGAGACAAAGAGAAAAGGGGATGCGGAGGCGGGGCTCTGCGGCCCTATCGCATTCGCTTGCTCACGGAAGGCTCCCTCGACGACCAGGACCCCTGGTCCCGCGCTCCATCAGCAGCGCGCGAGGGGTCCGCGCTTGCCGTAGACCTCGCTGCCTACGACCTGGTCTTCACCCGGGGCACCCCGCCACGGACGGAGGGTTGCCGGACAGCCGGCCGGGGCCGAATGACTGTCGCTCATGACCTGGCACGTATCCTGCCATACGATCTTCGACGCGCAAGGCGCAGTCCGCCATCTGGACCGCGCCTTGCGTCACACCGTGCCGGTGTCAGCGGTTGGTGGCGGCCACCCAGCGCTCCAGCGTCCGCTTGGCGGCGCCCGAGTCGATGGACTCGGCGGCCCGGATCATGCCCGCGCGGAGCTGCTCCGTCAGGGACGCGTCCGTCGGCTGCAGCGCGACCAGCGCCGCCGCCGAGTTCAGCAGCACCGCATCACGCACCGCGCCGGTCTCGCCGTCCAGCAGGCGCCGGGCCACCTCCGCGTTGTACGCCGCGTCGGCGCCGCGCAGGGCCTCCACGGGGACGAGGTCGATACCGACGTCCCGTGGGTCGAAGGTCTCCTCGGTGACCTTGCCGTCGCGGACTACCCACACCCGCGAGGTGGTGGTGACGGTCAGCTCGTCCAGCCCGTCGTCGCCCCGGAAGACCAGCGAGGAGTTGCCCCGCTCGGCGAGGACTCCGGCCACGATCGGCGCCATCCGGGGGTCGGCCACGCCAACGGCCTGGGAGCGCACCTTGGCCGGGTTGGTCAGCGGGCCCAGCACGTTGAAGGTCGTACGGATGCCCAGCTGGCCGCGGGCCGGGGCCACATGGCGCAGCGACGGGTGGAACTTCACCGCGAAGCAGATGGTGATGCCGGCTTCTTCGGCGACCTCCGCGACCCGCTTCGGGGTCAGGTTCAGATTGATCCCGAGCTTCTCCAGGACGTCGGAGGACCCGGAGGCGGAGGACGCGGCGCGGTTGCCGTGCTTGACGACCTTGGTGCCCGTGCCCGCCACGACGATCGACGACATCGTGGAGATGTTCACCGTCTTGGCGCCGTCGCCGCCGGTGCCGACGATGTCGACGGCCGGACCCGGCACCTCGATCACGTTCGCGTGCTCATACATCGTGCGGACGAGCCCGCTGATCTCCTCGACCGTCTCGCCCTTGGCTCTGAGGGCCACCATGAACCCGGCGATCTGCGCGTCGGTCGCCTCGCCGCTCATGATCCGGTCCATCGCCCACGCGGTGTCGTCGGCGGACAGGTCCTGGCCGTTCAGCAGGCCGTTCAGCAGGGCGGGCCAGGAGCGGCCCGCCGCGGTGTCGCCTCCAGCGGGGGTCACAGCGCTCATAGCCGCTCCTGGGTGTCGTACCTGCGAAATCAGGTGATGGATCCCACCCTATCGGCCGCCAGGCACAGCGAAGGGCCCCGTCCGGGAGTCGGACGGGGCCCTTCAGCGTGGCGTGGCGACGCGGGGATCAGTGGTGGCCGTGGCCGCTCGTGATCTCCTTGTACTCCTCGACGGTCGGCTTCGGGATCTGGTTGTCCTCGCCGTAGTAGGCGTTGGACAGCTTCGCCCGGAGCTTCTCGGTGGCCGGCACCTTGCGCTCGACACCGTTCTCGTCGACCGTCGGGCCGATCTCGGCCGGCTCGTACTGGTGGTGCGTGGTGAGGGTGTGCAGCTGCTCCTGGCTGAGCGGCTCGTGCACCTCGATGAACTCACCGTGCGGCAGACGCTTGATGATGCCGGTCTCGCGACCGTGCAGCACCTTCTCGCGGTCGCGGCGCTGCAGGCCCAGGCAGATCCGCTTGGTGATGAGGAACGCGAGGACCGGACCGACGAAGAAGAAGATCCGCACGAAGTAGGTGACGGCGTTGATCGACAGGTGGAAGTGCGTGGCCCACAGGTCGTTGCCGCCGCCGATCAGCAGCGTCAGGTACAGCGTCATCCAGGCGACGCCCAGACCGGTGCGCGTCGGGGCGTTGCGCGGGCGGTCCAGGATGTGGTGCTCGCTCTTGTCGCCGGTGACCCAGGACTCGATGAACGGGTAGACCGCGATCGCCACGAGGACCAGCGGGAAGATCACCAGCGGGATGAACACGCCCAGGACGAGCGTGTGACCCCACAGGTTGATCTCCCAGCCCGGCATGAAGCGGATCAGGCCCTCGGAGAAGCCCATGTACCAGTCGGGCTGGGCGCCGGTGGACACCTGGTCCGGACGGTAGGGGCCCATGGCCCAGATCGGGTTGATCTGGGCGACCGCCGCGATGGCCGCGATGACACCGAAGACCAGGAAGAAGAAGCCTCCGGCCTTGGCCATGTAGACCGGCAGCAGCGGCATGCCGACGACGTTCTTCTCGGTCTTTCCGGGACCCGCGAACTGCGTGTGCTTGTGGTAGAAGACCAGGATCAGGTGCCCCACCATCAGGCCCAGCATGATGCCCGGCAGCAGCAGGATGTGGATCGAGTAGAACCGGGCGACGAAGTCGTGGCCGGGGAACTCGCCGCCGAAGAGGAAGAACGACAGGTACGTGCCGACGATCGGCACGGACAGGATCGCGCCCTCCATGAAGCGGACACCGGTGCCGGAGAGCAGGTCGTCCGGGAGCGAGTAACCGGTGAAGCCGGTGAACATGCCGAGGACGAACAGCAGGAAGCCGAACAGCCAGTTGATCTCACGCGGCTTGCGGAACGCGCCGGTGAAGAACACGCGCATCATGTGCACGAACATGCCGGCGAGGAAGATCAGCGCGGCCCAGTGGTGGATCTGCCGCATGAGCAGGCCACCGCGCACGTCGAAGGAGATGTGCAGGGTCGAGTTGAACGCCTCGGACATCAGCTGTCCCTGCAGCGGGACATAGCTGCCGTGGTACGCCACCTCGTTCATCGACGGGTGGAAGAACAGCGTCAGATAGACACCCGTCAGGATGATGATGACGAAGCTGTACATGCACACTTCGCCCAACATGAACGACCAGTGGTCGGGGAAGATCTTGCGCATGTTGGACTTGGCCAGGGAGTAGATCCCGAGCCGTCCGTCGGCCCAGTCGGCGATACGCTCGCCGGCCGGTGCCTTCCCGCGAGAGCGGGGCGTCTCGTTCGCTGCAGTACTCATCCGCGCTCCCAGAATGCAGGACCGACGGGCTCCTCGAAGTCGCCGAGCGCCTGGAGGTAACCCTCACTGTCCACGCCGATGTGCAGCTGCGGCAGGGCGTGGCCGGCGGGGCCGAAGATCACTCGGGCGCCGTCGGAGAGGTCGAAGGTGGACTGGTGGCACGGGCACAGCACGTGGTGCGTCTGCTGCTCGTACAGCGAGATCGGGCAGCCGACGTGGGTGCAGATCTTGGAGAAGGCGACGATGCCTTCGTGCGACCAGTCGAGCTCGCGCTTGTCCTTGATGTTGTCCGGCTGCAGCCGGACGATCATCAGCGCGGCCTTGGCGATCTCCGTCTGGAACTCCTCGTCCGTCTCCTCCAGCCCGTCGGGCTTGGCGAAGGTGAGGGAGCCGACGGCGACGTCCTCGGGACGCAGCGGCTGGTTGGTGTTCATGTTGACCAGGCGCTTGCCCTTGGCCCACATCGTGTGACGCAGCTTGGTCCCGGGCGCCGGGCCGAGCCCGCCGAGCAGCATGACGCCGGAGAGCGGCACCAGGGCCAGCGCGCCGAACATCGTGGTGCGGATCAGCTTGCGGCGGCCGAGCGCCGACTCCTTGGCCCCCTGGCGGAAGTCCGCGTGGACCTTCGCACGGACCTCGGGCGAGGCCTCGATGGGGTGACGGTCGTCGGCGACCTCCACGTCGGACATCAGGGTGCGGGCCCAGTGGACCGCGCCCGCGCCGATGCAGAACAGCGCCACACCGAGGGTCAGGCCCAGCGCGAAGTTCATCGCGCTGAGGTGCCCGATCGGGAAGACGAAGATCGACTTGTCGTTCGGGATCACCAGGTAGGCGACGATGAAGGCGACGGTGGCCAGCATCGACACCGTGAACAGCAGGGCAACCATGCGCTCGGACCGCTTGGCGGCCCGCTCGTCGATGTCCTGGATCCGGTGCTCGTGCGGCGGCAGCCCCGGGTCGGAGAACGGGTTCTCCTCGTCCGCGACCGTCACCGCGCCGTGCGCGTGGTCCTGCTCAGCGGGCAGGTTCTCTTCTGGAATGTCTTGGCTACTCATGACTTCTTGGCCTTTGCGGTCCGAGCGGCGACCCAGACGGCGACCACGATCAGCGCGCCGAGGCCGAAGATCCAGCCGAACAGACCCTCACTGACCGGCCCGAGGCCGCCCAGCTCCAGACCGCCCGGGTTCTCCGTCTTGTCGCCGTTGACCGCGTTCAGGTACGCGATGATGTCCTTCTTGTTCTTCGAAGACAGCGTGGTGTCGGGGAAGGACGGCATGTTCTGCGGGCCCGTCTGCATGGCCTCGTAGATGTGCTTCGGAGCGACACCCTCCAGGCTCGGAGCGAACTTGCCCTGGGTCAGGGCGCCGCCCTTGCCGGTGAAGTTGTGGCACTGCGCGCAGTTGGTGCGGAACAGCTCGCCACCCTTGGCGATGTCCGCGCCGTCGGGGCCGTACTGGTCCTTGGTGGGCACGCTCGGGCCGGCGCCCAGCGAGGCGATGTAGGCGGCGAGCTGGTCGATCTGCGTCTGGTTGTAGACGACCTTCTTGCGCGGGACCTGGGCGCCCTGCATGGTGGCCGCGGGCATACGGCCGGTGCCGACCTGGAAGTCAACGGCCGCGGCACCCACGCCGACCAGGCTGGGCCCGTCGGAGGAGCCCTGGCCACCGGTGCCGTGGCAGCTGGCGCAGCCGACCTCGTAGAGCTTCTTGCCCTCCTTGATGGTCAGGGACTGGGCGGAATCATCGGCCTGCGCCTTGCTCGCGGGCGCGAACGCGGCGTACAGCCCCCCAGTGGCCGCCAGCGCGAGGAGTAGGACGACGACCGCCGCCAGCGGATGGCGTCGTCGTGCGGAGAGCTTTTTCACGGATTACCCCGGTGTCAGGATCTTCTGCGTCGGTGCTTCTGGATGTGCGGGAGCCGGTCCCGGCTACTTGATCAGGTAGATCGTGGCGAAAAGGCCGATCCAGACCACATCGACGAAGTGCCAGTAGTAGGACACGACGATGGCGGCGGTCGCCTGCTCGTGGGTGAACCTCTTGGCCATGTAGGTGCGGCCGAGGACGAACAGGAAGGCGATGAGGCCACCCGTCACGTGCATGCCGTGGAAGCCGGTGGTCAGGTAGAACACCGAGCCGTACGGGTCGGAGGACAGCGAGATGCCGTCCTTCTTCACCAGCTCCGTGTACTCGTAGATCTGACCGCCGATGAAGATCGCACCCATGATGAAGGTGAGGATGAACCAGCCACGGAGCTTCTTCACGTCACCGCGCTCGGCCGCGAACACGCCGAGCTGGCAGGTGAGCGAGGAGAGCACCAGGATCGTGGTGTTCGTCGCCGAGAAGGGCACATTGAGCGCCTCGGCCATGTGCTTCCAGTGCGCCGGACCCGTCACCGATCGCAGGGTGAAGTACATCGCGAAGAGGGCCGCGAAGAACATCAGCTCGGAACTCAGCCAGATGATGGTTCCGACGCTGGTGAGGTTCGGCCGGTTGACCGACGGGTGCGCGTGCCCGGTTTCTACTGTCGTTGCTGTCGCCACGACCGACATTATGTCGGTCGCTTATCCCGCCCTCACTCCGGGGGGTGCCGTTCGGAGTGTTGCTGCCCGCCGAACCGGTGTTGACGTGGTGTTCATGGGGACTTCGACGGGAGTAACATCCGCCCCGAACGGCCCTGTCCTTCCCGTCCGTACGACGCTGACGTCCCGGAGGAACCATGCAGCCGACCGCCACGGTGCTGGTCTACAGCGACGACTCCAACACCCGCGAGCAAGTACGGCTGGCCACCGGCCGTAAACCGGCTCCCGATGTTCCCCTTGTCGAGTTTGTGGAGTGCGCTACTCCTGAGGCGGTCGTCCGGGAGTTGGGCCGGGGCGGTATCGACGTCTGCGTACTCGACGGCGAGGCCGTGCCGATGGGGGGTATGGGGGTGTGCCGGCAGATCAAGGACGAGGTGTTCAACTGTCCGCCGGTGCTGCTGCTGATGGGGCGGCCCCAGGATGCGTGGCTGGCCACGTGGAGCCGGGCCGACGCTGCCGTGACGTTGCCGGTGGATCCCGTGGAGTTCGCCTCGGCCCTTGCCTCTCTGCTCCGTCAGAAGAGGTTGCTGAGCGCCTAGTGGCCCGGGGCGTGGGGCTTCGTGCGCGGGTACGGGCCGGTGGCGTTCTCGCGCCCACCCGGCGGAGCCGCGATCGATACGGCCCCGCGCCCCTGAGGCCGGTCAGAGCGCTGCCGGCCGGAGGCGTACCGTGTTCGCCGCTGCGGAAGTGGCCGACGGGGCGGTTGTCAGGGCGCTGCCCGTGCGCCATTTCTTCCAGTCCACGTTCCAGTCGCCGAAGCCGTTGCCGAAGGGTTCCATCTGCCGGCCGTTGGAGTTGACGACCTTGACGATGTCGCCCTCACGGACGGCCTTGAAGAACCACTCGGCGTTCGCCGTGCTCATGCCGGTACAGCCATGGCTGACGTTCGCGGAGCCCTGTGAGCCCACGGACCAGGGCGCCGCGTGGACGAACTCGCCGGACCAGGTCACCCGGGTGGCCCAGTACACCATCAGGTCGTAGGAGTCGGAGGTGCCCGCGGCGATGCCGACCGTGGTACCACGCATACGTACGAAGTACTGCTTGGCCAGGATGACCTTGACGCCGTTGCGGGTCTCCCAGCCGGGCCTGCCGGTGGTGACGGGGAGCTGTCTGATCGCCGCGCCGTTCTTGTAGACCGTCATCTGGTGCGCCGCGGCGTCCGTGACGGCCTCGACCCGGTCCCCCGTGGTGATGGTGAGCGGCTGGGAGCTGCCGCCCCACAGCCGGTCGCCGATCTTGATGCCGTCCAGGTTGCTGTGCACCGTGATGGTGGCGTGGGTCGGCCAGTAGTCCTTGGGCCGGAAGTGGAGTTCCTTGTCGTCCACCCAGTACCAGGAGCCCTGCACGGCCGGCGTGGACTGCACGCGGAGGGCGTTCTCCACGACGGCGCGCTGCGCCTTGTCCTTGACCTCCTGGTCGAGTTGGGCGGTGATGGGCTGTCCGACGCCGTACTCGCCGGCGTCCGGCCCGAAGGTGACGTTCAGTCGCTTCCTGTTCGTGGGCGTGCTGGTGTCGAACGTGAGGACCTTGCGGCCGGGCGCGCCGTCCTCGTCCTCGGTGCTCACCGTGACCGTGTAGTGGGCGTTGGCGGCCAGCGGGGCGGTGCTGTGCCATCGACTGCCGTCGGCGGCGAGTTCGCCCGCCACATAGCGCCCTGCGGAGTCCTGGGTGGTGACGTCGGTGATCCGGTCGTCGTCGCTGTTGGCGGTGATCTCCAGGGGCTTGTCCGGGTCGGCCCGCTTCCCCGCGTCGGTGGGGCCGTTGAACGAGATCAGGCCCGCTGCGTCGTACGGCTTGGCCGACAGGGGGTTGCCGTCCGAGCCGCAGGCGGCGACGCCCGCGCCGAGTGCGGTCACCAGCAGGGTGCAGCCGACGACGGTACGGGTCCGCGGTGTGTGGTTCATACGATCACGCTATGAGGCGCAGACCTCACCGGCGCGGCAGGTAATCCGTTCGAGTGATCGACACTACGGCAGAGGGAGGACAGCGGACGGGTGACCCGGCAGGTGGGTCACCCGAAAGGCCGGAAGCCCGGACCCCCCTGATGGAGTGTCCGGGCTTCCGGTGCATGTGCTCGTGTGTTACTGGGTGCGGTTCTCACCGTGGTAGTACTCGAACACCCAGCCGAACAGGCCGACCACGATGAACGGGGCCGAGAAGTAGATCAGCCACCAGCCGACCGCGATGCTGAGGAAGGCGATCGCACCGCCGAAGCCCAGCATGAGCGGCTGCCAGCTGTGCGGGCTGAAGAAGCCCAGCTCGCCCGCGTCGTCCGCGACATCGGCCTCCTTGTCGTCCTGGGCGCCCGCGTCGACCCGCCGGGCGGTGAAGCCCAGGTAGAAGCCGATCATGACGCTCAGGCCGAAGGCCAGGAAGAGCGCGGTGGTACCGGCCGGCTCCTTCGACCACACGCCATACACGATGGCCATGATCAGGATGAAGACGCTCAGCCAGATGAACATCCGACCCTGGATCTTCACTTGCCGGCCTCCTTGCTGCCCTCAACGGCGGTGCCGTGACCGGCGTACTCAAGCTGCTCGAGCGCGGCGATCTCGGGGTGGTGCAGGTCGAACGCCGGGGATTCACTGCGGATCCGCGGCAGGGTGGTGAAGTTGTGGCGCGGGGGCGGGCAGGAGGTCGCCCACTCCAGGGAACGGCCGTAGCCCCAGGGGTCGTCCACGCCGACCGGCTTGCCGTACTTGGCCGTCTTCCACACGTTGTAGAGGAACGGCAGGATCGACAGGCCGAGCAGGAAGGAGCTGATGGTCGAGACCGTGTTCAGGGCGGTGAAGCCGTCGGCGGCCAGGTAGTCGGCGTAACGGCGGGGCATGCCCTCGGCACCCAGCCAGTGCTGGACCAGGAAGGTGCCGTGGAAGCCGATGAACAGCGTCCAGAAGGTGATCTTGCCGAGGCGCTCGTCGAGCATCTTGCC
>NZ_MQUS01000091.1 GCF_001953885.1 Streptomyces sp. IMTB 2501
CTTGAGTTCTAGTGATCGTCGCAACACCCCAGCTCAGGGGATGCGATGGAATTCAAGGTCCGGGACCGCTCGGTCAACCGGGGGATCCGTGCTCTGACGGAAGAACGCCGGGTCTACCTTCAGCTGGTGGATCAAGGTGTGGGATACGCAGAGGCAGCCCGGATCGTGGGCATCAACGTGCGGACGGGCAAGCGGTGGCGTAACGGGCGGGCCGCGTCCGGCGGCACCGTCGCGGCACTGCCGATCGACCCGTCAGGGGCGTCGCCGAAACCTTCGGTGACGCCCCTGGACGGGCCGTCCAGGTATCTGCGCGAAGCGGACCGGATCCACATAGCCGACCGACTGCGGGAGAAGGCCACGGTCCGCGCGATCGCGGCCGAGCTGGGCCGCAGACCCTCCACCATCAGCCGGGAGATCCGCCGCAACCGGACCGTCCTGCCAGGCGGCAACTGGTACTACCGGCCGCACGCCGCCCAGCGCCGAGCGGATCAGCGCAAGCCCCGCCCCAAGCCCGGCAAGATCGGCCAGAGCCCTGAACTGCGGGACTTCATCCAGCACCACCTCACGATGCGGTGGAGCCCCGAGCAGATCTGCCACGCTCTTCGCAGACGGTTCCCCGACCGGCCGGAGATGCGCGTGACCCACGAGACGATCTATCAGGCCCTCTACGTCCAGGGCCGCGGTGAACTCCGCCGGGAACTGGCTCGTGCCCTGCGGACGGGACGCGCACGTCGGCGCCCGCACCGCCACGCTTACAAGCGCCTGCCGCGCGCGATCCGGAACATGGTCATGATCAGCGACCGGCCTGCCGAGGCCGCTGACCGCGCTGTTCCCGGCCACTGGGAAGGCGACTTGATCATCGGCAAGGACGGCAAATCGGCGATCGGCACGCTGGTGGAACGCTCCACCCGCTACGTGATGCTGCTTCACCTGCCCGCCGGCCACACCGCGGCCGCCACCAGAAACGCCCTCGTTGAGACCGTTCAGACGCTCCCGCCGCATCTGCGGAGATCACTCACCTGGGACCAGGGATCCGAGATGGCCGCCCACCGCGCGTTCACCATCGCCACCAACGTCCCGGTCTACTTCTGCAACCCGGCCAGCCCCTGGCAGCGCGGCTCGAACGAGAACACCAACGGCCTGCTGCGGCAGTACTTCCCAAAGGGCACCGACCTCTCCAGCCACACCCGCGAGGAGCTGGAGACGGTCGCTGCCGAACTCAACAGCCGGCCACGCAAG
>NZ_MQUS01000083.1 GCF_001953885.1 Streptomyces sp. IMTB 2501
AGAAAAAGGCGTATTGAATGACTATTAGTCCGTCCGGATGATCTGCTGACGCTCGCTCACCCCATGCCGACCGCGTGTCGCTGCGAAATCCATGAGCTGACCCGTGTTACAGGAACGCCTGCGCCGAAGTCGGCCCGGCAGGAGATCCGAAAAATGGCGGCGCGTCAGCTGCCCCGGGGGAGCCGGTGCCGTCAGCCAGGAAAACCATGCAGTGGCACGCGTCCCTGCCCGATCCTTTGCCGGTCGACTGGACGGGATCGCGATCGGTGTCGTTCAGGCAATCGTGAGTGGCGGCGTGCCGTTGGCATCGGCGGCGTGCGGGCGGATGCGCGGCGATGCCCGGCGTTGAAGTATCAGCAGGTGGTGTTTCCCCCGCAGCGTTCACTGCCCGGTGAACGGGCAGCCTCCTGTGCGGGGCACGGGCGCCGCCGGCCCGGACTGGACTGCTGGGACTCTCCTCTTGTGAACGGTTCGCCCCGTATGTCCCGGGGCGGAGACCGGCCGGTGAACGCCGAGTGGGGGAGCTGTTGGAGCTTGTCGACGGCGGGCTTTGCGCCTGGTTTTGGTGTTGGTCGGCCCCGCACCGGCCTTGACCTTCGTGCCGTCCTCCCGCCATTCCACGCGACCCCTGTGGCAAATCCGTGAATGATCGCTGGAGGAGTGAAGCACCGACCTCGGGATCCAGCGATCGTTTCAGGATTCTTGGCTGTGGTGTGTGGTGTGTGGTGTGGCGCCGGGCCGGGGGTTTCGTGGAGCTGTGGAAGCTGGAGGGGTCCTGGAGTTCAGGTCCAGTGACCGTCTCGGAATGTAGTGATCGGCGCGGGATTTCGCTCAGAGCTGGGTGAACCGGCGCTGGGGGAGATCGTATTGGTGTGCTATGGGGTTCCACAGGGCGGCGGCTTTCTTCTTGGCGAGGGTCGCCTGCTCGCTGGCCGTGTTGCCCTGGATGGTCTGCGTGGTGTTCTTCGCGTGGCCTTTATGGCAGCCCGTGGTGGCGGCGACCTGGTCGGCCCAGGCGGCGTAGTGGTTGTCGGCGGCGGCGGACGCCTTCCAGGCTGTGGTGAGTTGGGCCACCAGGTCGCCGTGGTTGGGTAGTTTGTCGATGGTGAGCTGGGAGAGTTTGCTGACCAGGTCGTCGCGCCGGCTCGCGGCGGTGCGCAGGTCGGTCGCCGAACCAGCGAGGTTGCTGCATTGTTTGACGGAGGCGACCGCGTTGATCACCGTGGTGCGGCTGCTGTTGCTCGACTGCAGCAGCGCGTCGAGCGATTTCGCTTGGGCTTGCGCGGTCTCCGTCCCCGACTGCCCGCTGTCCGAGATGGCGGAGGCGTCGGCGGCTGGCTGCTGGTCGTTGCCGCCGACGCCGAGCACGGTGCCCACGGCAATGCCGATCAGAGCGAGGCCGGCCACGCCGATGCCGATGAGCGCGCCCAGCGACAGACGTCGGCCTCCTGCGGGAGCCGGATCGGCGTACTCGGCGTCGAAGCCGGCGCCGCCCGGGCGGCCGCCGTCGTCGCCGTGGCCAGACTGTTGCGGGGGCTGCTGGGCAAATGTGGGATGCGGCGGCTGTAGCGTCGGCCGGGCGGTCGGTGCGCTGTCTGTGTAGCCGTCGTACCCGTATCCGACGGCGCCGAGCGCGGCCGTGGCGGCGACCGGCTGGCCGTCGAGGCAGGCCTCGATGTCGGCGCGCATC
>NZ_MQUS01000088.1 GCF_001953885.1 Streptomyces sp. IMTB 2501
ACCATCACCGCCTGCGACGCCGCGAACAAACCCGCACTCACCAAGGCCATCAACACCATCCCCCACGACCACCCCCTCACCGCCGTCATCCACACCACAGGCGCGCTCGACGACGCGACATTGACAGCTTTGACCCCCAAGCAGCTGCGGACGATTCTGGCCTCGAAGGCCGATTCAGCAGTCAACCTGCACGAGTTGACGAGCGACCGTGAGCTGGGCGCCTTCGTCCTGTTCTCCTCGGTCGCGGGTCTGCTGGGGAGCCCCGGTCAGGCCAACTACAGTGCGGCCAACGCGTTCCTGGACGCCCTCGCAGGCCACCGCCACGCCCACGGCCTGCCCGCCACCAGCCTCGCCTGGGGACTGTGGGCCCAAACCAGCGGCATGACAGGCCACCTCAGCGACCAGGACCTCGCCCGCATGTCACGCAGCGCCATCAAGCCGCTCAGCTCCCAGCAGGGACTGCAGATCTTCGACGCCCACAACCACAGCCACCGGCCACTGCACCTCGCCTCCGCACTCAACCTCGACCACATCCCCACCCACCCCCTCTGGTCACGGCTCAAAGCCGTACGACCCACCGCCACCACCCACCAACACGGACCTGCCCTCACCGAACAACTCGCCACCCTCACACCCACCGAACGCCACGAACACATCCTCACCCTCGTCCGCCGGCACACCGCCGTCGTCCTCACCCAAGACACCCCCCACACCATCGAACCCAACCGGGGATTCCTCGACCAAGGCCTGGACTCACTCACCGCCGTCGAACTCCGCAACCGCCTCTTCACCGCCACCGGAATACGACTCCCCGCCACCACCGTCTTCGACCACCCCACCCCCACCGCACTCACCCAATACCTCAACGACCAACTCACCCCCACCACAACCCAAACCACAACAGACACAGCGGAAGTCGAGGCAGGGGAGGCCGAGATTCGCCAGGCACTCGCCAGAATTCCGTTGGCCCAGCTCAGGGAGGCCGGCTTGATGAAGCCTCTGCTGCAGGTCATTGGTTTGGCGGCCGCGACAGTTGGAGCCACGGAAACGGACACCGGGACCGAAGAGGACGCCATCGATCAGATGGCTGTCGACGACCTCATCCAGTCCGCTCTCGGCGACAATTCCTGATTCGACTCGGAAAGCAGGTTTCATCATGGCTGCATCCACAGATGACGTTGTCCGGGCGCTGCGGGCCTCATTGAAGGAACGTGACCGTTTGCAGCGGGAGAACCGCCGGATGGCCGAGGCGGCACGTGAGCCGATCGCGGTGGTGGGTATGGCGTGCCGGTTCCCGGGTGG
>NZ_MQUS01000092.1 GCF_001953885.1 Streptomyces sp. IMTB 2501
GGCAGCCCTGTCGCCCGAGGTGGGCGAGTTGCTGGCCCGCCACCCGCTGCGGGACCTGGTCACCACTTCCGACCCGATGCCGCTGCTGGTGGAACGCGAACGCGCCCTGTACGGCTCCTGGTACGAGTTCTTCCCGCGCTCCGAGGGCACCGCCGAGCAGCCGCACGGCACGTTCCGCACGGCCGCGCGCCGGCTGGAGCCCATCGCGGACATGGGCTTCGACGTCGTCTACCTCCCGCCCGTCCACCCGATCGGTACCACCTTCCGCAAGGGCCGCAACAACACCCTCACCGCCGGCCCGGACGACGTCGGCGTGCCCTGGGCGATCGGCTCCCCCGAGGGCGGCCACGACGCCGTCCACCCCGGCCTGGGCACGATCGAGGACTTCGACTTCTTCGTCGCCAGGGCCCGTGAACTCGGCCTGGAAGTGGCCCTCGACTTCGCGCTGCAGTGCTCGCCCGACCATCCCTGGGTGCACAAACACCCCGAGTGGTTCCACCACCGGCCCGACGGCACGATCGCCCACGCCGAGAACCCGCCGAAGAAGTACCAGGACATCTACCCGGTCGCCTTCGACGCGGACATGGACGCACTGGTCGCCGAGACGGTACGGGTCCTGCGGCACTGGATGGGCCACGGGGTGCGGATCTTCCGGGTCGACAACCCGCACACCAAGCCGGTCGTCTTCTGGGAGCGGGTCATCGCCGAGGTCAACGGCCCGGACCCGGACGTGATCTTCCTGGCCGAGGCGTTCACCCGCCCGGCGATGATGCACACCCTGGCCCAGATCGGCTTCCAGCAGTCGTACACCTATTTCACCTGGCGCAACAGCAAGCGGGAACTCACCGAGTATCTCAGTGAGTTGGCGGGTGAGGCGGCGGCCTACATGCGGCCGAACCTCTTCACCAACACCCCGGACATCCTGCACGCCTACCTCCAGCACGGCGGCCGGCCCGCCTTCGAGGTCCGTGCCGTGCTCGCCGCGACCCTCTCCCCCGCCTGGGGCATCTACAGCGGCTACGAACTGTGCGAGAACACCCCGCTGCGAGAGGGCAGCGAGGAGTACCTCGACTCCGAGAAGTACCAGCTCA
>NZ_MQUS01000075.1 GCF_001953885.1 Streptomyces sp. IMTB 2501
GTGAACCGATCACGCACGGTCATCCCGAAATGTTGATCAGAGCCGCTTGTCATGGCCGCCGTCACGAGGGCTGCAACGCCGCGCTCGAAGGCTCCAGAGCTGCTCTTGGACGGCTTCGTGGGCGCCTCCTGCTCCGGGAGAAGCGGCGTGATGCCGAGCAGTTTCAGGCGTTCACGCTGCCCGTCCGTCAGCCCCTGCCACACCGCGTGCTGACGGTTCTTCGCCAGCCACCGTCAACGTCCATCCCTGAGACTCTTGAAGCGGTGCGCCCGGCCATCGGATCGGCTGCCACGTCGGTCGACAGCGGCCGTCGACCCACACCTTGCGCTGGCCGGGAGGGCGGCAGCCACCGATCGACGAGGTGGGGAGCGGCGGCGGAATCCTGCAGGCTCGCGGCCGTGACCAGCACTGCGAGCAGCAGTCCGAGGGTGTCGGTGACGATGCTCCGCTTGCGCCCCACGATCTTCTTGGCTGCGTCGGTGCCCTGGCTGGCGGCGGGCACGCTGTGGAGGTCTTCACGCTGGGCGCTGCTGGAGACGCGCCCGTGGAGACCGCGTAGTACCGCGGCGTGCCATCACCGTGCGGAGACCGTGCTCCTGGTGCTCGTCGCCGCGCCGCCTGCTTTGTAGGGGTCCAGCCAAGGTGAGCCCAAAAGCCGCCACGGGATGATCTTGGCCGGTGAGGGCTTCCGTAGCGTGACATAGAGCCGTCATACGCACGGGTCTCCGGCCGTGGGGAACATCGGTGCAGCCGCTAACGCCCGACTGGCGAGCGGCTTAGAGCCGGTTTCCGGTCGGATGTTCCTCGGCGGGTTCGCATGCGGTTACGAGCCGCAGGGCGGGGCGTGGTTGGGCGAACTCGCCGAGTTCCAGTGCTGCCTCGCGCCAGTTGGCGGCCAGTTGGAGCAGGCGTTCGCTGTCGTGGCGGAAGCCGGGTGGCGGGGTGTTGGGGACAGTTGGCCACAGGATCGTGGCAGCGAACCGGACCGCGTGTATCGCCGCGGTGGCGTGGGCGTCCACGGCTCCGCCTGCCTCCAGGCGGCACAGCGTATCGAGCTGGGCAGCTGCACTGAGAAGGTCCTCGTACACCTTCGCGTATTCCTGCGCGCGTACGGCTTGGAGGTTATCCACGGGTGGCGCCTTCGGCGTTCGGGTGGGGCTGGGCCTGGGGCCGTTCGCGTAGGTCGGTCTCTTCGGGGGTGAGCGGATCCTCGGGCCGGAGGATGCGGACGGGCTTGGGCCTGAGCGGCAGGCCGTCGGCGGCGGCCTGCTCGGCTTCGGCGAGGGCCCGGTAGAGGGAGGCGACCGACGGGGACGTGCCCGCGTTCTTCCCGGTCTTGATGGTGAGCTTCTTCGCGATCTCCGGGACGGGGACGCCCTTGTCCTTGAGTGCGACGGCGAAGGTGAGCATGTCGTCGTCGATGACCTTCGGCCGTCCGCCGTGGTTGCCTTTGGAGGCGGCGACGGCCTGGCCTTCGAGGGTCTTTTCCCGGATGTAGTTGCGCTCGATCTGCCCGGCGACGGCGAGTACGGCGAAGAACATGGCGCCCATGCCGTTGGGGTCGTAGACGCCGGTGAGGGGGCCGGTGAGGAGTTCGAGCTGGATGCCGCCGGCCTGGAGGTCGGCGGACAGCGTCATCAGCTCGGCGGCGTTCCTGGCCAGACGTTTCAGCTCGTGCACCGTGAAGATGACCGGGGTCTCGGGCGCGGCCTCCTTGAACTGGTGGGCCAGCGTGAGCGCTTTCTCCAGCTCGGGCCGCACCTTGACGCGTGTGCTGATCTGCTCCTGGAAGATCTTGTGGCACTCCGCCCGGCGGAGAGCTTCGATCTGGCTCGCCAGCTCCTGGCGGGCCGTCGAGGTGCGGGCGTACCCGATTCTCACCGGGCGCTCGGTGCGGGGCGCGGGCACGGCGGCGAGCGCCGGGCCCTGCTTCCACGCGCGGCCGGGGCCGCGGTCGGCGGGCACCGGGACTTCGAGTTCCTCGCGCAGCGCGGGTACGAGGAGGAAGCGCGGGGTGTGATATTTGGAAGCGGTCTTCCCGCCCCGGGTGCGGCAGGCACTGCCGACGGGCGCGTCACAGTTCGGGCAGTCGTGACGTTCTACCGCCAATGCTGCCTCATCGGGCGTCAACTCCATGGCGGCAGTCTCTCAGAAGTACCTCGCACAACATGCGGGTTTCGAGAGGACTTTTGCGAACGGCGACCTGCGGAAACAGAGTCGATTCGGTCGCTGTCGCAGAACTCTCACAGATGGTCATTTATAATGGCATCAAGGCTGCGACGAGCTACCGGGACCTCGCCCCTGGAGGCAACACTCACACGTCGCGGCGCCCCACGACGAGCACGGCGAGTGCGACCGTGATCAGCGGCCAGAGCGTGTACACGAGCCAGGAGCCGGGGACCGTGGCTGTGTAGCCCAGGGATCCGGGATCCGGCTCCCAGGGTTGGACCAGGCGATTCCAGGCGGCCGCCACCAGTGTGTGCTTGATGTCCGCCGACCAGCGGTTGCCCTCCGAAAACATGGGGGGCAGCATCAGCAGGGTGAAGACGGCGGTGACCATGGTCCCGGCGGCATGCCGGAGCAGAACGCCGAGGCCCAGACCGACCAGGGCGCAGACCGGGGCCAGCAACGTGGAGGCCACCAGCGCCCGCAACACCCCGGGATGGGTGATCGAAACGTCGGCGTGGTGCCCGTCCAGGATGGCCTGGGAGACCAGGAAAGAACCGGTGGAGGCGGCCGTGCCGACCGCGGTCCACAGCGCGGCGGTGACGGCCGCCTTGGCCAGCACAACCGAGCCGCGGGCCGGGACGGCCACGGTGGTGGTGCGGATCAGGCCGCTGCTGTACTCGCTCACGACGGTGAGGGCGCCCATGCTGCTGGCGACGAGCATCAGCGTCCAGTAGCCGGCCGCCGGGTAGGCGTCGAAGGGCAGGAACTCAGCGGGGCCGGAGCCCGCGCCCTTGTCCGCAAGCGAGGCCACGGCGGCGGAGCCGATGACGAACAGGACGGTGAGCGTGAGTGTCCACGGGGTGGAGCGCAGGGACCGCGTCTTGATCCACTCGGAGGCGAGGAGGTCGCGGAAGCGGGCGGGCACCCCGGCGGCGGGGGTGGCCTGGGGGGCGGAGGCGAGTGTGCTCATCGGGGCTGTCCTGCCAGGTATTCGGTGCTGTCGGCGGTGAGTTCCATGAAGGCCGCCTCCAGTGAGCTTCTTCAGCCTGGCCACCGATCGGGGGACGGCTGTG